>NZ_SSXX01000009.1 GCF_009469615.1 Dechloromonas sp. H13 | reverse complement strand
TCATTCAGCTGCACCATGCCCACAGCTACTGCGGCGTTGGTTACGTTCAGCGGGTAGCCTGGCCTCGGATACAGACGCCAACATGGGCTTCTCGTTACCGGTCATTGGCCAATGCCAGCTCTTGGCCCAGACTGTGTAAAAACTCCGGTTGGCACAGGTTCCTGGCGTGGGCGATTGGTATGGATGGAAACAGGCAGAGGGCATCTGAAGGTTACTGACTGGCCGTCAGGCCGCCTGCAACGCTGCTATCAGCCCCGTCACCCCCAGAAGGTTGATCACTCGTTTCAAGTTGTACGCCAAGACCTGCAAACTCATCTCCGTTTTCACCTTTTCCAGGGTGCGGGTCAGGAAGTGGGTTGCGCCCATCCAGGCCTTGAGCGTCCCGAAGGGATGCTCAACGGTCTGCCGGCGAATGCGCATGCTGTCAGGCGCCATATCTAGCCGGCGCTCCATGGCATCGAGCACCGCCTGATGTTCCCAGCGGCTGACGCGACGATAGTCGCTCGGCGTGCATTGCGCCTTGATGGCACATTGCGGACAGGCAGAACTCCAGTACCGATTGAGCATCAGACCGCCTTCGACACGGGCGAATCGCCAGACAAGACGTTGATTTGCCGGGCAACGGTATTCATCGGCCGCCGGGTCGTAGACGAAATCGGCCTTATCGAAGCGACCCTCGGCCTTGGCCGCCGAGGTGCTGGTTTTCGGGACGATGGCTGTAATCCCTGCTTCCTGGCAGGCCAGAATTTGCTCACCTTTGAAGTAGCCTCGATCGGCAATCACAGTCAGATTTCCGCCACCAATAGCTTCTCGTGCCCGCTTCGCCATGCCGACCAGAAGGTCTCGATCAATGCCAACATTGGTGACTTCGTGCGCGACGATCAGATGGTGTTTGGCATCCACGGCAGTCTGCACGTTGTAGCCCACGACCCCGGTGCCTCGAGTCTTCATCGAGCGAGCGTCGGGGTCGGTCAGAGAGAGTTGTCCGTCGGGTGATTGCGCCAACTGGGTTTCGATCATCTGGAGTTGTTGCATCTGTGCCTTCAGGGCGGCGATCTTGTCATTGAGCCGACCGGCCTTGGCTTGGGCAATGTCAGGTTCCTGCCGATCCGCAGTCTCAAGTTCGGTCAGATAACGCTGAATGCTCGCCTCGATGTCAGCCATCCGCCGCTGCAATTTGGCGCTCGTGAAATTCCGATCACGGTTATTGACAGCCTTGAACTTGCTCCCGTCGATGGCGACCAGCGCTTCCGTGAACAAGTTGAGTTGCTGGCACAAGACCACGAATTGCCGGCAGACCTTGCGAATCGCTGGACCGTTGTCCTTACGGAAACTGGCAATGGTCTTGTGGTCGGGCATCAAGCGCCCCGTAAGCCACATCAATTCGACGTTGCGCTGTGCTTCTCGCTCCAGTCGCCGACTAGACGGAATGCGGTTGAGGTAGCCGTAGATATACAGCTTCAGTAGCACTGCCGGATGGTAAGCCGGCCGCCCTGTAGCCGCCGGATCAATCCCCGAAAAACCCAAGCTACCCAACGCCAGTTCATCGACAAACACATCGACGACCCGGACCGGGTTGCAATCCACGATGTAGTCATCCAGCACAGCGGGAAGCAAGGTACTTTGGGTTCGACTCTCTCCCTGGATAAAACGCTTCATCTTGACTGCCTTGTCGCCAATGCCTATTGCATAGATCACGACTGGCTAATTTCGTTCACTGTTTTTACACAGTCTGGGCCGACATCAGCCCAAAGCCTACGCCACCCCACTCCGCAACCACGCCCGATAAAGCCGCAGCGCCACATGCGCGTCGTTGGCGGCGTAGAGGAGCTGGCGCTCGGTCAGGTGCAGGCTGGCCCAGTTGCTGGTGCCGGTCTTTTTCGATTTTTGGAGTTTCTGGCCGAAGAAATGCGCGACCGCCACCTTGGCGCCGACGGTGCCACGGTGGCCGGGGCCGCGCAGGGTTTCGCCGAGGTCGAGGACGTTTTCCAGCGTTATACCGAGCCGCGATTTCAGTGCGCTGCGGTCGTTGCCGAGGCCGAAGCCGACCTTGAGCACGGCGGGCGATTCGAGGATCGCCTTGAGGGCCTGCGCGCCGGGCAGGCAGGCGACCGGGAAAAGGTAGGCGTGGGCGTCGGTGGCGAGCTGGACCAGATGCGGACCGGTCGACACCTCGCCCTTGCGGAAGGTCGGTTTGGATTCGGTGTCGAAGCCGATGGCGTCGCTGGCCAGCAGGGCGGCATAGGCGGCGGCGGCCTGCTCCCCGGAGTCGACCAGCGTGATCCGCGCCAGCGGAATGCCTTCGTAGAGCGGCAGATCGCCTTCGGCCAGCGCGCCGCGGGTGAGCACCACATCGCTCATGCCAGGCGCGCGCCCAGCCAGGCGCCGATGGCCTGGATTTCCTCGAGGCAGACGGCGTGCGGCATCGGGTATTCGTGCCAGTCGAGGCGATAGCCGTGCTGCGCCAGGTAATCGCGCGCCTGCCGGCCCAGGGCCGGGGAAACGACGTCATCCACGGTGCCGTGGGCGGCGAAGATCGGGATCGCCCGGTTGGCCGCGCTGGCTTCGCGGCCGACCAGTTCGGCCGACGGCAGGTAGGTCGACAGCGCGACGATGCCGGCCAGCGGCTCCGGGTGGGTCAGCGCGGTCGTGTAGGCGACCGCCCCGCCCTGCGAAAAGCCGGCCAGGAAGATCCGCCCGCAGGGGATGCCGCGTTGGTTCTCGCGGGCGATCAGCCGGCGGATCGCCGCCCGCGAATGAACGATGCCGGCCTCGTCGATGCGGCGGCTGGTGCTTTCCAGCGAAATGATGTCGTACCAGGCGCGCATGACGTAACCGCCGTTGCAGGTGACGGGGATGTACGGCGCGTGGGGAAAGATGAAACGCACTCCGGGCGCGTCGGGCAGGCCCAGTTCCGGCACGACCGGCACGAAATCGGCGCCGTCGGCGCCGAGCCCGTGCAGCCAGATCACCGCGTAACGTGGGTTGGCGGCGGTTTCGATTTCGATGGCGGACAGTTCTTCTGGCAATGGAGACTCCTTGGTTCCGTTCGGAAACGATGGTTTTCTGCCGGGCGGCGGCCGGCAGGCTGGCCGAAGTATCCTTGGCCGCGCGGCGATGGGCAAGTTCGCGACGCCGCCCGGCATAAAACAGCCGGCGGCTAGGGTCCGGAATGCAGTGTCTGCTGCAGCGTCGCCGCGCTGAGTTCGCTGTCGCGCCGCACCATCTCGGCGGCCATCAGGCGGAACTGCTCCTCGACCTCGTGGTGCAGGAAGGAGGCACCGAACAACCCGGCGATCACCGAATCGAAGACGAACTCGGCGCGATAGGCGATCTGAGTCGCCGGCCCCTTGCCTTCCGCCAGGCGCACCTCACTCTCCATCCGCTTCAGCGACCCCGTCAGGTTGCGGGTCAGGATGCGCTTCATCGGCTCCAGGCGGATTTCCCGCTCGACCTTGAAGGCATACGAGAACAGGCCGAAGCGGGCGACGCCTTCCTGCCGGACCACCAGGACATTGCCCTGGCGGGCGGCGACACGGCTCGCCGTCAGGTTGTTCAGGATGCCGGTCATGTGATCGAAATCGACCAGCACTTCCCAGGCGACCCGCTGCGCCACCGGCACCCGGATCGTCGCCTCGACGACGAAAGCCTCGCCCGCCTCGCTGACGGCGACGACGACTTCCGGCTCGGCGGCAAACGCGAAACCGCTGCAGAGGAAGGAAAGGACGGCGAGGATGGCCATGCGCATCGACATCGGGATTCATTCCGGGCATGAAGTTATGATGTTTGGAACACGCCGAACGAATATGGTTCGCGCCCGTTCCCGGCTGCATCGCTCGCGGCGGGTCAGCCCGGCGGCCTTTAAGCGCCGCTTAAGCTTTCCCTAAGATGGCGTTAAGGCGCGCTCCCTACACTGCACGGACATGATCACCTCAGGACAAGCGCGATGAAAGCCTTCCCGGCCCTCTGCCTGCTGCTCGCCAGCCTTGCCAGCCACGCCGAAACCCCGCAGCAGATTCTCCAGGCCTATGCCACCGACGCGGCCGCCCGGGAGCCGGGCTTCACGCCGTCGGCCACGCGTGGCGAAGCTTTTTTCAGCCGGCGCTTCGCGGTTAACGACCGGATGCCGGCATGCACCAGCTGCCACACCGAAAAGCCGCTCGCCGGCGGCCAGCACGTCGTCACCGGCAAGGCCATCCGGCCGCTCGCCGTCGCCGCCAATTCCGAACGCTTCGCCGACCCGGCCCGGGTCGAGAAGTGGTTCGGCCGCAACTGCAAGGAAGTCGTCGGCCGCGCCTGCACGCCGGGCGAGAAGGCGGATTTCGTCGCCTTCATGAACGAGGTGCGCTGACATGAAGCGCCTCGTTATTCTCCTGGCAATCACCGCCGCCCTTCCCGCCCACGCCGACCGCCTGCCGCTACCGGCCGACACGCCGGCCAGCTACCGGGCCGAGTGCGGCAGCTGCCACCTCGCCTATCCGCCCGCCCTGCTCGCCGCCGGCGACTGGCGGCGCATCATGGCCGGCCTGGACGACCATTTCGGCTCGGATGCTGCGGTCGACGATCAAAAAAGGCAGGAAATCACGGCCTTTCTCGAACGCCGCGCCGGCAATGCCGAAAAGCTCGGGTCCGCCGGCGAACCGCCACGCATCAGCCAGACCGCCCGCTTCGTCCGCAAGCACCGCGAAGTGCCGGCCGGGCTCTGGCGCGACCCGCGCGTCAGATCGCCGGCCAACTGCGAGGCCTGTCATCGCGGGGCGGCCGACGGCAATTACAGCGAACACGACATCGCGCTCCGCGAACTGAAGAGGTAAGCCATGCAAAAGATACTCGTCTGGGACCTGCCGGTGCGCCTCGGCCACTGGCTGATGGTCGGCGGCTTCGGGCTGGCCTGGCTGACCGGCGACAGCGAGAGCTTCCGCCTGGTGCATGTTGGCGCCGGCGCGACGGTGCTCGCCGTCGCCGCCTTCCGCCTGCCGTGGGGCTTCATCGGCTCGCGCTACGCCCGCTTCGCCGATTTCGTGCGCGGGCCGGCGGCAGTCCGCGCCTACCTGTTCGGCCTGCTGCGGCTGCAACCGGCGCATCAGGTCGGCCACAACCCGGCCGGCGGTTGGGCCATCGTGCTGCTGCTCGGCCTCGCCCTCCTGACCGGGCTCGCCGGCTGGGCGACGTACGCCGATCTCGGCGGCCATTGGCTGGAAGAATTGCACGAAGGCCTCGCCACCGCGATGCTGATCGTCGTCATCGTGCATCTCGCCGGCGTCTTCACCGGCAGCCTGGTGCACGGCGAAAACCTGGTGCGCGCCATGGTGAACGGCCGCAAGGCGGGCTCGCCGGACGCCGCCATCCGTTCCGCCCGGCCGCTTGCCGCTGCCGCGCTGCTGGCCTGGGTGGCGCTGGCCGGCTGGTGGATCGCCAGCTGATAGAATCCCGCCCATGCGCATCCTGCTTGTCGAAGACGATCCCCAACTCGGCGATGGCCTGACCGTCGGCCTGCGCCAGGCGGGTTTCGCGGTCGACTGGGTCAGGGACGGCAATTCCGCCGACCACGCGCTGCACGCCGAGAGCTTCGATCTGGTCGTCCTCGATCTCGGCCTGCCGCAGCTGTCGGGCATGGATGTCCTGACGCGCGCGCGCAGCCGCGGCCAGACCATGCCGGTGCTCATCCTGACCGCCCGCGACGCCACCGGCGACAAGGTGACCGGCCTCGACGCCGGCGCCGACGACTACCTCGTCAAGCCGATCGACCTCGACGAACTGGCCGCCCGCATCCGCGCCCTGGCCCGGCGCAGCGCCGGCCGTGCCGCGCCGCTGCTGGCGCACGGCGAGCTCGCCCTTGATCCCGCTGCCCACAGCGTCACGCTGGCCGGCCAGGCGGTCGAACTCTCCAGCCGCGAGTTCTCGCTGCTGCAGATGCTGCTCGAAAACGCCGGCCGCGTGCTGACCCGCACCCAGCTCGAACAGTCGCTCTACGGCTGGCGCGACGAGCCGGACAGCAACGCGCTCGAAGTGCATATCCACCACCTGCGCAAGAAGCTGGGCAGCGATCTGATTCGCACCCTGCGCGGCGTCGGCTACACGATACCCAAGTGACCACCGCCTGGTTCTCCCTGCGCCGCCGCCTGCTCGGCCTGCTGCTCGGCGGCGTCGCCGCCGCCTGGCTGGCGACCATGGTGCTGAGCTACATCGACGCCCACCACGAGGTCGACGAACTGTTCGACGCCCAGCTCGCCCAGGCGGCGCAGACCCTGCTGGCGCTGGCCGGGCACGACGAGGGCGACGACATCGAGGATCTCGGTGACGCCGCCCACAAATACCAGCGCCGCCTGCGCTTCCAGATCTGGCGCGCCGACGGCAAGCTGCTGATGCGCTCGAAAAACGCCCCGGAAACGCCGTTGACCGCAACCAGGGGATTTTCGGAAACGCGCGGCGAGGACGGCCACTGGCGCCATTTCAGCCAGTGGAACGACGAAGGCACGCTGCAGGTCCAGGTCAGCGAGAACCATCACATCCGCGACGACCTGATCGGCCACATCGCCTGGCGCCTGCTCTTCCCCGCCCTCTTCGGCCTGCCGCTGATCGGCCTCTGGGTCTGGCTGGCGACCCGGCACGGCCTCGCCTCGCTCGACGGCATCGCCGGCCAGATCGCCCGGCGGGCGCCGCAACAGCTGCAGCCGGTTGCGCCGGCCAGCGCGCCGGAAGAAATCCGCACCATGCTCGAGGCCCTGAACGGCCTGTTCCTGCGTGTCGAGGCGGCGCTCGAAGGCGAACGCCGCTTCACCGCCGACGCCGCCCACGAACTGCGCACCCCGCTGGCGGCGCTGCAGGCCCAGCTACAGGTCGCCTTGCGCGCCCGCGACGACGGCGAACGCGCACGTTCGCTCGGCCAACTGCAGAGCGGCCTGACCCGCGCCGCCCACCTCGTCGACCAGATGCTGCAGCTGGCCCGCCTCGACCCCGAATCGGGCCTGCCCGACCCGCAGCCGGTCGACCTCGGCGTGCTTGCCGAGGCGGTGTGCGCCGATCTCGGCCCGCTGATCCTCGAAAAGAGCCTGGATTTCTCCCTCGATGCGACGCCCGGCTGCACGGTGAACGGCCAGGCCGAATGGTTGCGGGTGCTGGTCCGCAACCTGGTCGACAACGCCATCCGCTACACCCCGCCCGGCGGGCAGCTGCGGGTAGCCGTCGAACACGCGGCGGAGCAAATCCGGTTCAGCGTGAGCGACAGCGGCCCCGGCATTCCGGCCGGCGAACGGAATTCGGTGCTGCGCCGCTTCCATCGCCTCGACCAGGGCACCCAGCCGGGCAGCGGCCTGGGACTGGCCATCGTCGCCCGCATCGCCGAACTGCACGGCGCCGAGCTGGAACTGGCGACCGCCCGGGACCTGCACGGATTGCAGGCCACCGTCGTCTGGAAGGCGCGCAGCTAGCGGCAGGCACGACGGCCGGGGCATCCGGCCCGGCGCGGATTAATCAGTTGTTTCGCCCGCCAGCGGCAGGCGGAACTCGAACACCGAGCCTTTGCCCGGGCGCGAGCGGCAGCCGACCTGGCAGCCGAGAGTCCTGGCCAGGCGCCGGACGATGGCGAGCCCGAGGCCCAGCCCCTTGGCCCGGTCGCGCTGGGGATTCCCGACCTGGAAGTATTCGTCGAAGATCGCCTCGATGTGTTCCGGCGCGATGCCGATGCCGGTGTCCCAGACCTGGATCAGGGCACGGTCGCCGCGGCTGCGGATGCCGACGAGCACGCCGCCGCCCTCGATGTACTTGAAGGCGTTGTCGATCAGGTTGCGCAGCAGGTTCAGGAGCATTTTCTGGTCGCTGAGCAGCACCAGCCCCTTCTGCGGGAAGAAGAACTTGAAGCGCAGGCCCTTGATCCCGGCCAGCGGGGAAAATTCCGTATCGATGCTGCGGAACAGATCCTCGGCCCGCACCGGGCCAATGCCAGGCTGGACGGTGCCGGAGTCGAATCGGGAAATCTCGAGCAACTCGCTCAGTATCCCCGAAAGGCTTTCCGCCGACCGCGAAAGATACTCGGCGATCCGCCGTTGCTCCGGGCTCAGTTCGGTCTTGCCCAGGGCATCCTGGAACAGGTTGATGGCGAGGATCGGTTGCCGCAGGTCGTGGCTGGCGGCGGCGAGGAAGCGCGACTTGGCGCGGCTGGCCTTTTCCGCTTCGTCGCGCGCCTGCGCCAGCTGCCGGAGCACCTTCTCCCGCTCGGTCAGGTCGCGGCCGATCGCCAGGTAGCGATCGCCCGGCAGGCGCTGGACGACCAGGTCGAGCGGCACCGTCGAGCCGTCGGAACAGCGCAGCAGCCAGCGCTGCTCGACGACGTCGCCGGCATCGCAGCGGGCCAGTTCCGGCGCGATGCGCGGGGTTTCCTCCTGGGCAACGATATCCACGTTGCGCAGGCGCAGCATCTCCTCGCGCGTGTATTTGGCGAGCCGGCACGCCTCGGCGTTGACGTCGAGCAGGTTGCCCTGAAGATCGCTGACGAAGATGGCCTCGCTGGCGTTGTCGAAAATCTGCTGTGCCAGTTGCATCCGTTCTTCGGTCTTTTTCCGCTCGGTGACGTCGCGCACGATGGCCCACATCGCTTCCGGCCGCCCGTCCCGGTCGCGAACGAGGAAGGCCCGCAATTCGACGGGAAACACGGTGCCGTCCTTGCGGATGTATTCCTTGGCGTACACGTCGGAATGGCCTTCGGCGATGATCTGCTCGGCGACGATGCGCGCCTCCATCTCGTGCCACCGCGCGGGGGTCATCTCGAAAAAGGTCATGTGGCGCAACTCGTCGGCGGAATAGCCGACCATTTCCTGGAACGCCGGGTTGGATTCCAGGATATAGCCCGCCATATCGACCATGGCGAAGGCATCGAGCAGGCTTTCGTGTAGCCGGCGGTAGCGCTCCTCGCTCGCCCGCAGGGTCTCCTCGGCGACCTGCTGTTCGGTGATGTCGGTGCTGACGCCGACCATGGCGACCGGCTTGCCGGATTCGTCGCGGACCAGGCTGGTGCGCAGGTCGATCAGCATCGGCGAACCGTCCGCCCGGTAATTGACGACCTTGCCGCGCCAGGCGCCGAAGCGGCGGGTCGCCTCGACGATCTCGTCCTGCGTCGCATCGGCTTGCGGGCCGTCGCCATAGACCGAGACATGGCGGCCGATACGGTTCTCCCCGGGCGAAGCGAGCGCCTCGGTTTCCGCCCGATTGACATACTTCACGGTGCCGGCGAGGTCGGTGACCGTCACCTGCTCCTGGATCTGGTCGAGCACCAGCGCCTGCAGGTGCAGCTCGCTGTCGAGCTGCTTGCGCCGGGTAATCACGTCGAAGACCGCGACGAAGTGGTCCGGGCCCGGCGAGTAGGCCTGGACGGCGAACCAGGCCTGCAGGGATTCGAGGAAGGTCTCGAATTTCTCCGGCTGGCCGCCTGCCGCGACCCGGCCGTAGATTTCGAACAGCTGCGGGTCGGCGGCGCGGATGCCGGGGATCACCTCGCTGACGCGCTTGCCGCAGACCGGGCCGAGCCCCGTCTGTTCGTGAAAGGCCGGATTGGTGTAGAGGTAGATGAAGTCCTGCGGCACGCCATCCTCGTACAGCATCCGGCAATAGGCGACGCCGTTGAGCATGTTTTCCAGAATGCTCGGCAGGGCATCGGCGCACTGGAACATCCGGGCATCCGGCGCCGAGGCTGCGGTGGCGGTCGCCTTGTCTTTTCCGGAGGAGGTTTCTTGCATGAACTCAGGTCTTCAGGATATTGCAGGCCAATGATGGCTGACGTTTCGATATTACGGCACGCCAATCAATCGTCCGCGCAGGGGCAAATCCGGTTTTTCAGTCTTTTTCACCGTCGACCGCAACCGGCTGCTCCAGCGTACTGGCCCGCGCCGCACGCAGCGTCGGGGTTTCGAGGCTGATGCGCCCGAGGGCGCCGCTGCGGTAATCGACCAGCAGGATAGCCGCAGCCTTTTCGAGGTCGAGTTCGCCGCCGCGGCCCTTTATGATGCAACCGCGCTTTTTGGCAATCGCTTCGATGACCGCAACGGCATCGCTGCCTTGCGTGGGAAACCCGTAACGGGCAGTAAGCAGGGCCGGGTAATGGTCGAGCAGGAAGGCCGCAAGGAAGGTGGCGACTTCGATGTCGATATAGGCATTGACGCCGACCGCATGGCTGGCGGCGAGCATCAGGCCGTCGACCGGGTGGGCGATCTTCGGCCACAGCATGCCGGGGGTATCGTAGAGGGTCAGCCGCGAACTGATGTCGATGCGCTGCTGGCTCTTGGTCACCGCCGGCTGGTCGCCGACGGCGGCCACCTTCTTCTTGACCAGCGCGTTGAGCAAGGTCGATTTGCCGACATTGGGGATGCCCATGATCATCAGGCGCAGCGGCTTGACGGCATCGTTGCGATGCGGCGCCAGTTGCTGGGCAAGCGCCGGCACGCGCGCGACGTCGCCGGGCTTCTTGCAGCTGATCGCCACCGCCTTGACGCCCGGCTGCTGGGCGAAATAGTCGAGCCAGGCCTTGGTCGCCAGCGGATCGGCCAGGTCGGCCTTGTTCAGCAGCTTGAGGCAGGGGCGCTGGCGGAAGGCGCGCAGCTCGTGGATCATCGGGTTGCTGCTCGCCTGCGGCAGGCGGGCGTCGAGCACCTCGACGACGACATCGGCCATGGCCAGCGTTTCGGCCGCCTTCTTGCGGGCGGAGGTCATGTGACCGGGGAACCATTGGATGGACATGGGCGTGGCGCGGCGTGATGGCGGGAAAGGTGGGCATTATCCCAAATCCGGCCAGCGGGCGCCGGTCTACATTTGCTTACAATTCCTAACAGCTTGGCCGGCGCGCCCCCGCTATCCTTCGATCATGCAATCCGGCACAGCGTGGCCGGGACCTCGAACCGCAGGAGAAACCGCATGAAAACCCTGATGAAGATCGTCGCCGCCACCCTGACCGGCGCCATCCTGACCCTCTCGGCCTCCGCCGCCTTCGCCGACGGCCGCGGCCGCGACTACGACCGCCGCTATTACGACGGCCGCGGCTGGGAACACAGGCACCATCATCATCACCGCCATTACCGAGGCCCCGCCGTCTATGCGCCCTACTACGCACCGGCCCCGGTTTACTACGGCCCGCCGCCCCCGGTGGTCTACGAGCGGCCCTACTACGCGCCGCGCCCGGCCGTGACCATCGGCGTTTCGCCGATCGTCATCCCGCTGCCCTGAGCGTTCCAGGAGGTATCATCGGGAATCAGCCACCCGCGGATTCCCCATGCACATCTGGGTCGATGCCGACGCCTGCCCCGGCGTCATCAAGGAAATTCTCTACCGCGTCGCCGAACGCACCCGCCTGCCACTGACGCTGGTCGCCAACCAGTGGCTGAAAACGCCACCCTACCCGGGCATTCGCTCGGTCCAGGTGGCCAAGGGCTTCGATGTGGCCGACAACCACATCGCGGAAAACGTGCAGGCCGGCGACCTCGTCATCACCGCCGACATCCCGCTGGCCGCCGCCGTCATCGACAAGGGCGCGCTGGCGCTCAACCCGCGCGGCGAGCTCTACAGCAAGGAAAACATCCGCCAGGCACTGGACATGCGCAATTTCATGGACGTCCTGCGCGGCAGCGGCGTCGAAACCGGCGGGCCGCCGCCGTTCAGCCAGGCTGACCGCCAGGCGTTCGCCAACCAGCTCGACCGCCTGCTGGCTAGGCGCTGAGGATCTGCCTGGAGGCGATTTGTTGCGCAAGGCCTTGCGCATCGCTACTGTGCACGCATAGCCTTCAGGTATCGGCATGCCAACCTGAATGTTGGCACACTTCTTCCGCCGATTTCGTTTCAGTTCATCTGCATGAGGCGACCCATGAAGCCCGTCTTTCAGTGGCTGGCACTCGCATCGCTCCTCCTTGGTGCAGGTGGCCCGGCCAACGGTGGCAATAGTGATGGCAAAAAGTGCCAGCCGCTCGTGGACGATGCAAGAAATACACAATTCGGCCTGGCAGTTACCCTGGCCGGCGGGGGCACCAAGGCGGCATCTTTCGGCATGGGCGTACTCTCGGCGCTGACCAGCGAGGAAATGAAAGCCAGAGGATCGGCCGAGCGGGGAAGCAAGCTTGCCATCGCTCAGACCGGCATGATCTCCACGGTATCCGGTGGCAGCTATGCGGGATATTTCCTCTATTCACGGCTTATCGACGCGAATAGCGACAAGAAGACGTCCTCCAGCACGTCTGAATCGGGAGAAACCTGGAAACCGGACTCGCTCAGGAATTACTTCACCGACTGCATTCCGAACAACCTCCAGGAACATTTCGCAAATCATGATGAAATCACGACAGCCGAAGCCGGGCGGCGGGGAACGACCAAGGAAAGTCTGTTCTGCCCGCCCTACGCCAACGCGATAATCGACGCAGGGACGGAAAAGCTGGAAAAGGCAACCGCTTACTGGAACACGACCCGTCCCGAAACCCTGCACCAGCAGTTTCTCCGCTGCCATCAGGACGTCCTTGCCTGGCAATTCTGCAATTTTGGGGTAAGCGACGACGGCCAAAACGATACGGCACCCAACCTGGCCTCCGGCGCGGTTCTCGTTCTGGCTACAGGCATCTCGCTGCCCTTCGCCTGGACCGCCAACTTCATCTTCGACTGGCCAGTCAACCTCTCGCCATCGCGCGTCGCCTACCGTGACGGGATCGGCATGGCTTTCGGTTTGCGCCCGCAGGACGCCAGAGCCCTGCAGGGAACAACAGAGTGGGCCGCAAACGTGCATGCCATTGCCGGCGCGAAATTTGTCGATGACCGGCTGGTGCTCGACGCCAGCAATCTGAATTTCGCCAAGCTCCGGGAGTTGACCCGCGGCCAACCCACGGATCCACCGCTCTGGGTGATCAACGCGACTGCGGCTCCCAGTCGCCACTTGCTCGGCTGGCTCGGCCAGAACGATGTAAACCTCGACGAACACATCTTTCACATGTCGGGGCAAGAGCAATGCGCGGAGTCTGTCGGGCCGATTCCGATCGATCATCGCACCTTGTGGGACACCGACGAACCCCTCGAGAACCTCTCGCCCTTATTGAGCGCAGTGAATGCATCGGCCGCTTTCTTTGACGCCAATGAACAGACGCTGGGGCAACCGGCGCGCTTTCTTGCCGGGGTAGGGTTACAGGCAAGCAACCTCAACTGGGGCATCGATCTGATAAATCTGGACAAGAATCATCGGCCAAGGGTAGGAAAGGTGCGGGAGAGGGTGCATGAATCTGCCCCATTCCCCCTGTATCTTGCAGAGTCGGCAAGCGCGCATGCGGCCGGGAGCGACCCGGTATTCGTGCGCCTGGTCGATGGCGGCTCTTCGGACAATCTCGGCGCCTACGGCCCGATTGTAGGGGGCGTCAGGGACATCATCGTCTCAGACCACTCACAGGATGCCGAAGGCTCCATGGGAGACCTTTGCTACCTGCACAATGAACTTTACCTGCGGCGTGGCCTGCACTTGCACATTCCTGGTCTGACACGCTGGCCAGAGGGCTGCCTGAACGAAAACATCCTCCGCCGCTCGCGGAACGCGCGGAATGACGAGCAGTTAGCAGACAAGTTGCAAAACCTGAAAGGACACCGAAACATAATGGGCGAGCCGGCATTTTTCTACCCGATATGGGGTTGGCCCTACCCCTTCCTTGCCGCTTGCGTCAGCCCGAGCGAGAAGCCGTCCGGTTGCCTCGCCGACCCGGTCAATCGCTTATGGATCGTCAAGCCGGCTTTCGACTACCCCTACTGGCTCAACCAGCAAACCCAATGCCAAGTTCCAGAAGCGGAAGGCCCCGGTTGCCATGTATCACCGGCAGGGGAATCTTCACGCCGGATCATCGCGAGTTGTGGCAGTAACGACGAACTGCCATGCGAAAGCTCGGCTGTGTTGCTACGAAATGACAATTACGTGCGGCACGTTTCCAACTTCGACACACCGGAGTTTCCCCAGGGATCGACGGTGAAGATGACATTCAACTCGAGCGCCAACATCTATGGCGCCTACCGCGAACTGGCCCGGCATTACACACGCCAGGCAATCCAGGCAATAGATCGTGTCCGTTCCGACCCGAGTGGCAAGGCCTACGAGCGCATCCTGTGCTGGCAGGGTGCGCATCCGATCAGGGGCAGTGCCGACTCCGGGGATCTGAAATTTCTATCGGCATGGGGTGACATCAGGACACCAGGCTGGGGCAACGATGAACGTGCGCAAGCGCGCCTCGGCGTTGGCAAGGACGATGCCCAAGCCTACATTGCCGAGGTTCCCGACTGCGCCCGAGTGCTGTCAGAAGGCGCTGGCAATCCCTGATTGCGACTACGCTACCTCGCGCGCTTCGGCGAAGCGCAGGTTGGGGTACTTTTCCTTGACCATGTTCAGGTAAACGTTGTTCGGCGCCAGGTAGACCGGGTCGTCGGCGCCGTCGAGCGCGACGTTGGCGCTATAGCGGTCGGAAAGCTGGCGCAGCTCGTTGGCGTCGCCGTGGATCCAGCGCGCCGTCGAGCAGTTGTAGTTCTCGAAGATGACCTGGACGCCGTATTCGTTTTCCAGCCGGCTGGCGACGACGTCGAACTGCAGCGTGCCGACCGCGCCGAGAATCAGGTCGGTGCCCGCCAGGGGGCGGAAAAGCTGAGTTGCCCCCTCTTCAGCCAATTGCTGAAGACCTTTCTGCAATTGTTTGATTTTAAGCGGATTAGCGATCCGCGCCAGACGGAAATGTTCGGGTGCGAAGGACGGGATGCCGGTGAAGCGCAGGTCCTCGCCCTCGGTGAAAGTTTCGCCGAGACGGATGGTGCCGTGGTTGGGAATGCCAATGATGTCGCCCGGGTAGGCTTCGTCGGTCGTGCTGCGGTCGCGCGCCATGAAGGTGATGGCGTTGTTGACGGCGAGAAACTTGCCGCCGGCCCCCTGTCGGACCTTCATGCCGCGCTCGAAACGGCCCGAGCAGACGCGCAGAAAGGCGATGCGGTCGCGGTGCCGTGGGTCCATGTTGGCCTGGATCTTGAACACGAAACCGGAGAATTTCGGCTCGTTCGGCTGCACTTGGCGGGTCACCGCCGGGCGGGCGATCGGCGCCGGCGACAGGTCGACGACGGCGTCGAGCAGGCTTTGCACGCCGAAGTTGTTGACCGCCGAGCCGAAGAACACCGGCGTCTGTTTGCCAGCCAGGTATTCGGCGGCGTCGAACGGGTGCGAGGCGCCACGCACCAGCTCGATGTCGGTACGCAGTTCGTCGGCCTGGCTGCCGATCAGCTCGTCGAGGCGCGGGTTGTCGAGGCCCTGGATGATCTCGGCCGTGCCCTTCTCGGCCTGCGGGTCGAAGAAGGCGATGGCGTCGTCGTAGAGGTGATAGACGCCGCGGAAGCGCTTGCCCATGCCAATCGGCCAGGTCATCGGCGCGCACTGGATGCCGAGCACCGACTCGATTTCGTCGAGCAGGTCGATCGGTTCCTTGCCCTCGCGGTCGAGCTTGTTGATGAAAGTGAGGATCGGCGTGTCGCGCATGCGGCAGACGTTCAGCAGCTTGATGGTCTGCGCCTCGACGCCGTTGACCGAGTCGATGACCATGGTCGCCGAGTCGACGGCGGTCAGCGTGCGGTAGGTATCTTCCGAGAAGTCCTCGTGGCCCGGCGTGTCGAGCAGGTTGATCATGCACTCGCGGTAGGGAAACTGCATCACTGACGAGGTCACCGAGATGCCGCGCTGCTTTTCCAGCTCCATCCAGTCCGAGGTCGCGTGGCGGCTGGCCTTGCGGGCGCGCACTTCGCCGGCGACCTGGATGGCGCCGCCGAACCACAACAGCTTTTCGGTGAGCGTCGTCTTGCCGGCGTCTGGGTGGGAAATGATGGCGAAGGTGCGGCGGCGGGCGATTTCGGTGTCGAGAGCGGTCACGGCGGGCGGCTGAAGAGCGGAAAGACAGCGATTATACCGTTGCCGCAATGCAACAAAGACCTAGCCCGGCGGCAAAACCTGCCGATAGAGCGCCCGGCTGGCGTAGGCGAGCCACGGCAGGGTCAGCGGCAGCAGCGGCAGCAGCACGACGCTGGCGATGGTTGCGGTCGACAGCAAAAAAGCCCACAAAATGGCCGGTCCGAAGTTGCCGAGCACGACGCGCACGCTGGTCACCACCGCATCGACCAGCCCCGTCCGCCGCTCGCACAGCAGCGGCACCGAAAATGCCGAAATGCAGTAGAGCAGCAACGCGACGACCAGCCCGGAAACCGCCGCCCATTTGACGAAGCCGATCACGCCGGCCGCCGCCGGTATCAGGTCGACCAGCCAAACCGGCGTGGCACCGACCATGTAGGCATAGAGAATCGCCGCGTCGGTGATGAAGATCATGAACAGCAGGCCGCAGACCAGCGCCAGCGCCCACAGGGCCCGCGCCGCGCCGGCGAAGCCGGCAGCCACCGCACCCGGGGTGACCGGCGCGCCCGCCTCGAACGCCCGCGCGATCCCGAAGAATCCGGCCAGGATTGCCGGCCCGACGAGCATGAAGGCCCCCGCTGCGGCGATCACGAATGGCGACCACCCCTGCGCCAGCAGCCCGCCCATGATCGCCGCACCGCCCAGGACGAAAATCAGCGAGTAGGCGATGCTGACGCCGCGCGTGGCGTTGGCGAGGCGCCAGCCGTCGGCCAGGGCCTGGCGCAGCATCGCGGTCGTTAGGGGGTTGATGGTCATGGCGGCGGAAATCCGGTTGGCGGCGACATGGGAAGGCTAACCAAAAGCCGATGCCCGGACGCCAATCCAGATCAAATAATTCCCCTGCTTTCAGTATTGTCATGCCCCGACCGTGGAAAATTTCATACCGGCGTCACGAGGCCCGCGGCTAACCTTGCGCCCATGCTCGTTTCCATGCCTTCCGCCTCGCTCTGTCGCCCCGCTGCACGCCTGCCGGCCCTGTCCCGGCTGGTCGGCGCCGTGCTGTTCTGGCTGCTGGCGATGCAGGCCGTCTGGGTTCACGCCGCGGCGCTCGAATTCCTGCCCGGCGAACCGCTCGGCCGCTGGATGGAAGTCATCGTCGAGAAGGGGCGGCCGCTGACGCTCGACGAGGCGGTCGAACAGTTTCGACGCGGGGCCTATGTCCGGGGTCACGAGGAAGTGCTCAAGTTCGGGATCGGGGCGCGCCCTGTCTGGCTGCGCCTGGCCGCGGACAACAACGGTCTGCGTGCCGCCGAGCGCCGCCTGCAGGTGGAAAACTCCTGGCTCGACCGCATCGACGTCTATCTCGTCAATGACGGACAGCTCGTCGCCCACCGGACGGCGGGCGACGCCGACGCGGGCGCCCAGCACCCGCTGCCCGGCCTCGGCTACGTCTTCGAGCTGACGCTGCCGCCCGGCCAGAACGAGATCCTGCTCCGCGTCGAGACGCCGGACCCGCTGCTGGTGCCCGTCCGCCTGCTCGACGACACCCAGATCGGCGCCCTGCAGCGCCAGTACGACTATGGCTATGGGTTGCTCTACGGCTTCCTGCTGGCGCTAATCGCCTACAACGCCATGCTCTACATCGGTCTGCGCGAACGCAGCTACCTCGACTACACCGTCTATCTCGGCAGCTTCATCCTGCTCAACCTGTGCTACACCGGCCACGCCTACATCTGGCTGTGGCCCGCGAACACGACCCTGCAGCAATACGCCATCCCGCTGATGATGGTGATCTTCGGCTGTCTGGGCCTGCGCTTCGCCGACGGCTTCCTGAATCTCGGCCAGTTCGCGCCGCAACTGCATCGTCTGGTGCGCTGGCTATCGCTGACCGGGCTCCTCGTGGTCCTGCTGGCGATCCTGCTCCAGCGCCAGGCGGACGCGGTGCTGGTCGCCTTTCTCTTCGTCCTGGCGTTCTCGATCGTCATGGTCTGGCTCGGCATCGTCGCGGCCCGCCGCGGCCAGATCGCCAGCCACTACTTCCTGACCGCCGCACTGACCTCGATGCTGGGCAACATGGCGACGGCGCTGGCCGTCTGGTTCGGCCTCGCCTATTCGTCGGTCGCCTTCCATGCCGCCGGCTGGGGTGTCGTCGCCGAGGGCATCCTGCTCGCCCTCGCCCTCGCCTACCGGATGCGCCAGTACCAGCGCGCCCAGGCGCGAGCCGAGCATCTCGCCCGCACCGACCCGCTGACCGGGCTGCTCAACCGGCGGGCTTTCCTCGAACACGCCGCGCCGGTATGGAGCACTGCCCGGCGCAGCCAGCGCCCGCTGGCGGCGATGATGGTCGACATCGATTTCTTCAAGAAAATCAACGACACCCACGGCCACGCGATGGGCGACAAGGTGCTGCAGGCGGTTTCGGCGCTGCTGCCGGAAGTCTGCCGCAGCAGCGACATCGTCGCCCGCTGGGGGGGCGAGGAATTCGTCATCCTGCTGCCGGAAACAAACGCCGAGCAGGCCAGCCTGCTGGCCGAGCGCCTGCGCTCGAAGATCGCCGCCCTGCGCCTGGGCACGCTGCGCAAGCCGATCAAGCTCTCGGCCAGCTTCGGCATCGCCGAGCGGAGCGCCCACGAAAGCCTAGACCAGCTGATCAACGACGCCGACGAGTGGCTCTACCGCGCCAAGCAGACCGGCCGCAACCGGGTGGCCGGGCTCTCGGTGCTGCCCTCCACCTGAGCGGAGCGCCTGCCTGCCCTCAGACGGCGACCAGGGTCTGCCGTCCGTACCACTCCTCGCCGGGCGGCAGCGTCACCGGCTGGCTGGCGATGGCCGCCTCGACGCACAGCATGTGCCGCCAGCCGTCGGGCGCCATGTCGGCGAGGGCGGCGCAGCGCTCGACCCACGGGTTCCACACCACGACGTCGGGAAACCCCTGGCTCTGGATGCCCAGGCTGAGGTTGCCGGCCTTGAGCAGCTGCGGCCGCCGGACGTTGCGATAGACGCGGTCCACCTCGCCGTCGACGACCAGCTCGGTGCCGGTTTCGCGCACCACCCGGTCGCCGTTGGCGGCATCGCGGTAGTCGTGGCCGTACAGACCCTCGAGCGCGGCATCCTCGACCTGGACGACGCGCAGATAGGAATGCAGCGCGCCGGTGAAGTCGAACGGGGCGGAGCCGGTATTCTCGACGCCGAATTCGACATCGATGCGGTCGACCTCGATCATCAGGGTGATTTCGGCCTTGAACGGGTGCGGCCAGAGGGCGCGAGTGTCCGCATCGTCGGCGATGGCGAGGGTGGCCAGCGCATAGTCGTCGCCGCAGCGCTGCGCCGTGACTGTCCACTCGCGGGTGCGCACGAAACCGTGCTTCGGCAGGGTGCCGAGGCCGGCAAACTGCGGAAAGCAGACCGGAATGCCACCGCGGATGGCGACGCTGCCGTCGAAAACCGCCCGCTCGGAGAGAAACAGGCGCTCGCGGCCGTCCGGCGTGATCCACGACAGGACCTGCCCGCCAAGGCGGCTGATGACCGCCGACGCGCCGCGCGGCCCGTTGAGGCGCAAGGCCTCGATACCGTGGAATTCAATCGTTTCGATACTGGGTTTCATGAGTTTCCGGCGCCCTGGGCACCACGTAGAGTTGGGGGCGAACGTGCAGCAGTTCGACGCGCTGTCCGAGCATGGTCACGCTGCCGGGCCGGCGGTTGTCGCCGTTGTCGCTGTATTCGAAGGCGTAGACGCGGCGCAGTTTCAGTTGCCCGTCATCGTCGCGCGCCGGCCGCAGCGAACGGATGACCACCGTTTCGTCGAGCAGTTGCAGCCCTTCCTCGGCGCACGCCGCCTGCGCTGCCCGGATGCCGATTTCGCGCGCCTTGAGGCTGTCCAGCCAGAGCCAGACGCCGGCTGCCATCAGGCCCAGAACGAGCAGTTCGAGAAAATCCATCGCCGAAGTATACGCAAACCGTGAAACATGCCACGGCGTTTTTGGGGATTTTGCGGGATAATCCGCGCACCTCACACTTGCGCCGAATGATGAAGTCCGCCCTGAGACTGTTTCGCGACCTGATCCCCTTCGCCCAGCCATTGGCCGAGAAGAAGGCAGCCGAGGTGCGCGAACTGCTCGATACGGTCGCCGGGCTGTCGTCCTACGAGGTGGTCAACGAGCTCACGACCAGCGTGATTCCCGCCATCGTCGAGCAGCAGAACCTGCACATGCGCTTCAAGCTGCTCGAGGACGCCCGCCAGGAGGCCGAAAAGGCACTGCCCGTGCTCGAGCGGCACATCGATTACGCCGAATTGCCGCTGCCGCTCGCCGCGACCAGTTCCGCCCTCGCTGCCGACAACCTGATGAAGGCGCTGGCCGTCGGTTACTACGGGATCGCCCGTGCCATCGCGCAGGGCACCCAGCACAAGGCCCTCGGCCGCATGTTCCAGCGCGCCGTCCTGCGCGCGATGATGCTCCTCGCCCGCCGCCAGCAGCTGGCCTACCGGACCTACGCCAAGCCCTCGTCGTCGTCGTGGACCATGCTCCACGAGCTGTACCAGATGGCGCGCCAGCAGCATGCCCGGACGCCGGACGAGGACATCGCGCCGATCGAACACCAGTACCTGAGCGCCCTGCTCTTCGCCTACCTGGAACCGAGCAAGCTGCCGCGCGTCGATCTCGCGGCCGCCATCTTCTGCACCCAGCAACTGGCCATCCACGCCAGGATCGCCGAGGTGACCCCGGAAACGAACAGCAGCCAGGCCAGCGGCTCCTGCTTCCTGGTGCGTCCCGAGGAAGGCAACCCCGGCACCCCGCTGCAGCGCCTGCCGCAGGGCGTACCCATCTTCGACGGCCTCATCATCGACTGCAGCGGCGTTCTCGCGGCCCTCGACAAATCGACCAACCGCAGCGCCGAATTCAGCGACGAACCCGGCCTCGACATCCCGCCGGCCCTGCTCCACACCCTGCAGCTGGCGCTCGGCGGCCGCTCGATGCGCCGCTTCGCGCGCAAGCGCTTCAAGCCGCACGCCGACCTCGTCGGCGGCATAGCCCAGGTCATTCCCTTCATCGAAGGCAGCGCGCGCTCGCGGCGCTCGGCCGACGCGGCCAACCAGCATGGCCCGAAAAGCTTCGCGCCCAGCGAATGGTCGCTGATCGACCAGAGCCCCGACGGCTTCCTCGTCCGCTTCATCCAGGGCGAGAACTGGAAGGTCGGCGTCGGCAACATCGTCGCCCTGCAGCCGCGCGAATCGAGCAAGGTCCATGTCTGCCTGGTCCGGCGCATCGCCACCAACACCCAGGGCCGCCTCGAACTCGGCCTGCAGGCGCTGTCGCCGCAGGTCAGCGTCGTCGACCTGCCCGGCCACAACGAAATCCGGCGCGGCATCTACCTCCACCGCCTGCCGGCCTACGGCGACCGCCCCGGCATCATCGCCCGTCCCGGCCAGCTGGCCAGCGGCCACAAGCTCCGCCTCGCCGCCTCCGGCACCACCCAGCTGTGGCAGATCGGCCGCCGCCTCGAAGCCTCCGAAGGGCTGGAATTCTTCGCCCTGGTCCCGCTTTAATGCTCAGCTACCGCCACGCCTTTCACGCCGGCAACCACGCCGACGTGCTGAAACACCTCATCCTGCTGCAGATCGCCGAATACATGGGCGAAAAGCCGGCGCCGTTCTGGATCATCGACACCCACGCCGGCGCCGGCCGCTACGCGCTGGAATCGGCCCACGCCAGCAAGCTCGGCGAGTACCGCGACGGCATCGGCCGCCTATGGGAGCGCAAGGGACTGCCGCCGGCTGCGGTCGACTACGTGGAATTCGTCAAAATGCTCAACCCGGACGGCCAGTTGCGCCATTACCCGGGTTCGCCGTGGCTGGCCAGCCAGCTGCTGCGCGACAGCGACCGCCTGCGCCTCTACGAGCTGCACAGCACCGACGTCAAGCTGTTGCAGGAATGCTTCCGGGGGGCCGGCCGCCAGGTCACGATCACCGCCGGCGACGGCTTCGCCGGGCTGAAGGCCATCCTGCCGCCACCGACCCGGCGCGCGCTGGTGCTCATCGACCCCTCCTACGAAACGCGCGACGACTACGCGAACGTCGTCAAGGGCCTGCAGGAGGCGCTCAAGCGTTTCGCCACCGGCACTTACGCCCTGTGGTACCCGCTGCTGACCAAACCCGAGTCGCGCAAGCTGCCGGAACGCCTCAAGGGGCTGGGTGCGGCGAACTGGCTGCATGCCACGCTGGAGGTCCACGCCCCCACGAAGGACGGCTTCGGCATGCACGGCAGCGGCATGTTCGTCATCAACCCGCCGTGGACTCTGGAAAAGAAGCTCCACGAAACCCTGCCCAGGCTGACCGAGACTCTCGCCCAGGGCGATGGCGCCCGCTTCGTGCTGGAAAGCCAGGGCGACTGATTTTCAGTCGAGTTCGGTGTATTTGGCCCGCGAACCGTAGGCCTTGGCCACCGGGTATTTCTCCGCATTCTTGAGCAGCTTGGCGCGCGCCGCGCCCGCCAGGTCGATTCCCGCCGCGTCGGCCAGCAACAGCAGGTAGAGCAGGATGTCGGCGCATTCGTCGCGCAGCGCCTCGGCGGCCCGCGGATCGGCCGGCAGCGCCTCGACCTCCGCATCGCTCTTCCACTGCGTCAGTTCCAGCAGTTCGGCCGCTTCCAGATTGAGCGAGGTGATCAGGTTGCGCAGCGAATGGAACTGCCGCCAGTCGCGCGCATCGCGGAATTGCAGGACAGCTGCGGTCAACGCCTCGAAATCGCTCAATTTCACACCTCCTCTGTCGCCGCAACGGCTTGCGATGCCGGCGCGAAGCGCACCGTCACCCGCGCGCCGCCGAGTTCGGGCGAACGGTCGATACTGGCCTGGCCGCCGTGCTGGCGGGCAATCTCGCGCACGATGGCGAGCCCCAGGCCGCTGCCGCGGCTGGCACTGCCGGGGGCCTGGTAGAAGCGTTCGAAGACCTTTTCACGGTCGGACTCGGATATCCCGGTACCGCTGTCCTCGACCACCAGCCACGCCCCGTCGTCGCCGGCACCGCAGCGGACGTTAACGCTGCCGCCGCGCGGCGTATGGCGCAGGGCATTGTCGATCAGGTTGGCGAACACCTCCTGCAGCAGCAGGTGGTTGCCGAGCACGGCGCACGGCGCGAGGTCGAAGCCGAGGTCGACGCCGTTGCGGATCGCCACCGGCAGCCAGTCCTCGGCCGCGGCGTGGGCCACATCCGCGAGCGCCACGAGCGGCTGGTCGCGGGCGAGCGACGGTTGCGCCCGCGCCAGCATCAGCATCTGTTCGACCAGGTGCGACAGGCGATGCGCCGCCGCCAGCAGCCCCTGCAGGCGCTGCCGCATGGACGCATCCGATTCGGCCAGGGTCGCCTCGACCTGCGCCTGCAGCGCCGCAATCGGCGTACGCAACTGGTGTGCCGCATCCGACACGAAGTGGCGCTGGGTGTTCAGCGAATGGCCGAGGCGACTCAGCAATTCATTGATTTCATTGACCACCGGCTGAATTTCCTCGGGCACGTCGGTGGTCACCGGCCGCAAATCAGTGTGCGAGCGACCGGCCAGCTCCTCGCGCAGGCTGGCCAGCGGCTCCAGTCCGGCGCGCACGCCGAACCAGACCACGGCCAGGCTGACGACGATCAGCAACAGCTCCGGCAACAGCATGCCAAACAGGATTTCGCGCACCAGCGCATTGCGCTTGACCAGCGTCTCGCCGGCGAGGACGGTAAAGGTCTTGCCGGCCCGCTCGGCCCGCAGCGCCGCAACGCGTACCGGCCGCTCGGCAAGCCGGCCATCGAAGTAATAGCGCCCCTCGCTCCAGTCCGTCTTCGGCAGCCGCGGCGGCGGCATCGGCAGGCCGGCTTCGCCGTCGAGCAGTTCGCCGTTCGGACCGCGCACGGCGAAAAATATCTGGTCGAACTTGTCGACCAGCAGGACGTCCCTCGCCTGCGCCGTGAGCGGCAATACCGGCTTCCCGTCGACGATCGCCAGCTGCTCGACGATCGCCAGCGCCGTGTCGAACAACGCCCGGTCGTAGGCCTTGGTGGCGCTGCGCAGCGCCACAAAGTAGGCGGTCATCGCGCCGGCCAGCAACAGCACCAGCATCGCCGGCAACAGCCAGCGCAACAGCAGGAAGCGCAGGCTAGGCTGCCGCATCGCCGGCTTCGCCCGGCTTTTCCAGGTAGTAGCCGAGGCCGCGCACGGTGCGGATCACGATGCCGGCCGGTTCGAGCTTGCCGCGCAGGCGCGAGATGAACTTCTCGACCGCGTTGGGCGTGATCTCGTCCTCCCAGCTGTACAGCGCCTGCATGATCTGCTCCTTGTTGACGATGCGATTGACGCGCTGGGCGAGGAATTCGAGCGCCGCCCACTCGCGCGCCGTCAGGTCGAGCGCCTCGCCGTCCAACCAGGCGCGCTTGCCGACGGTATCGAGCGCCAGGCGGCCGAGGCGGATGACCGGTTCGGGGGTCGCCTGGCCGCGCCGAATCAGCGCCCGCACCCGCGCCTCGAGTTCGGCGAGCGCCACGGGTTTCACCAGGTAGTCGTCGGCGCCGAGGTCGAGCAGGCGGACCCGCTCCTCGAGCGCCTCGCGCGCCGACAGGATCAGCACCGGCACCATCTGCCGGCGCGCCCGCAGGCGCTGCAGCACCTCGCTGCCGTCCAGCCCGGGCAGGCCGAGATCGAGGATGGCCAGGTCGACCGTGCCGCTTTCGATCCAGCGATCCGCCGTGCGGCCGTCGCCGGCCACCTCGACCACGTAGCCGGACTGGCCCAGGGCGCGCGCCAGCCCATCGGCGAGCAACGCATCATCTTCGACAAGGAGTATCCGCATCACGGTCAGCAGTTGGTCAGGATAGCCTCTTACGATACCACTCCCCGCACCGATTGACCTGCATGCGCCATCTCCTGATCGCTCTCCTGCTGCTTCCCGTTGCAGTCCTGGCGCAAACACCCCAACGCCTGTCGCTGGCCGAAGCAGAGGCGCTGTGGCAGGAACACAACCGCGAACTGCAGCTGGCCCGGACCGCGGTTTCCGGCGCCGAAGCCGACCTCGTCGCCGCGGGGCAGATTCCCAATCCCCAGGTCTCGCTGAACATCACGCAGATCAGTCCGTCCACCGGCTACGGCTCCGGCCCGTGGAAGGACAAGAAGATGGACAACGTGCTACGCCTCGACCAGCTGGTCGAGCGCGGCGGCAAGCGCGACCTGCGCGTCAAGGGCGCCGACGCGCTGCTCGACGCCAGCCGGCGCGACCTCGACGACACCGGCCGCCAGCAGTTGCTCAACCTCCAGCAAACCTACTACGACCTGCGGCTGGCCCAGGACAAGCGGCGCCTGGCCGGCGAATCGGCAGCCACCTACGACCGCGGCCTGGAAACCGGCCGCATCCGGCTCAAGGCCGGTGACATCTCGCAGGTCGAGCTGTCGCGCCTGCAGATCGACAAGTCGCGCGCCGACAACGATGCCCGCCAGGCCCAGAGCGAACTCGAACAGGCGCAAGTGGCGCTAGCCTACCTGATTGGCCGCGAACGCGAGGCCGCGCTGCTGGTCGCCGACGATGCCTGGCCGCCCCTGGCCAGCCAGCAGCGCCAGCGCGGCGACCTCGACCAGCGTCCCGACGTCGCCGCCGCCCGTCTGCGCGTCGCCGCCGCCGAAGCGGCACGCGACCTGGCGAAGGCGCAGAAGACACGCGACGTCACCCTCGGCGTCCAGTACGAGCACAACATGCAGAGCGAGCCGACCGACAGCTTCGGCTTCGGCGTCAGCGTTCCCCTCTTCATCTGGCACGAATACGAAGGGGAAATCGGCCGCGCCGAAGCCGACCTCACCGCCGCGCGCCTGCTCTACGACCGGACGCTGGCCCAGGCCGTCGGCAGCGCGGACCAGGCCGGCAGCGCCCTGCGCTCCGCCGAGGAACGCCTGCGGCGTCTCGAAACCGGGCTGCTGGCCGATGCCGAGCGCGTCGCACAGGCCGCCGAGCTGGCCTACAGCCGGGGCGCCATGAACCTGATGGACCTGCTCGATGCGCGCCGCACCCTGCGCCAGGTCCAGGTCGAAGCCGCCACCGCGCGCGCCGACTATGCCAAGGCGCTGGCCGCCTGGCGCCTGCAGGCCGACTACGGAAAAACCCGATGAAGCAAAAACTCACCTGTCTCGCCCTGATTCTCGTCCTCGCCGGCTGCGGCGCCGACCCGGAGCCGACAAAACAGGCCGCCGTCACGGTCGACGGCGACCGCGCCATCCTCAGCGAACCGGACAAGGCCGACTTCCTCAAGGTGGCGACGGTCGAGAAGGACCAGGGCTCGACGCTGCGCCTGCCGGGGCGCCTGGTCTGGGACGAGGACCGCACCGTGCGCATCGTGCCGCAGGTCGGCGGGCGCGTGCAGAAGATCGCGGTGGAAATCGGCAGCGCGGTCAAGGCCGGGCAGATGCTGGCCGTCCTGGCCTCCCCCGATTTCGGGCAGGCCCAAGCCGACGCGCGCAAGGCCCAGGCCGACCAGCAGCTGGCGAAGCAGGCGCTCGAACGGCAGCGCGAACTGCACGCCGCCGGCATCGTCGCCGACAAGGACTGGCAGCAGGCGCAGGCCGAAGCCGTCCGCGCCCAGGCCGAAGCCGAGCGCGCCAGCCGGCGCCTGGCCGGCCTCGGCGGCGCCAGCGACGGTTCCTACCTGTTGCGCACCCCGCTCGCCGGCGTCGTCGTCGAGCGCAACCTCAACCCCGGCCTGGAATACCGTCCCGAAGCGGGCGTCGAACCGCTGTTCGTCGTCACCGACCCGACCCGCCTGTGGCTCCGGCTCGACGCCAGCGAAGGCGACCTGGCGGCGCTCAAGGCCGGCGAAAAGATCAGCCTGCAGGTCAAGCAATACCCCGACGAGCGCTTCGCCGGCGTCATCGTGCACGTCGGCGATTTCGTCGATCCGAGTACCCGTACCGTCCGCGTGCGTGGCGAGGTGCCCAACCCGGACCGCCGGCTCAAGGGCGGCATGTTCGTCACCGCCCTGATCGAACTGCCGCCGACCTCGGCCCTGCACGTCCCGGCCGCCGCCGTCTTCCTCGTCGGCGAGCAGCGCTATGCCTTCGTCGAGGAAGCGACCGGCCGCTATGTCCGCCGCGCGGTGCAGGCGGGCGCCGAACGTGACGGCTGGCTCGACATCCACGCCGGCCTCAGGGAAGGCGAGAAGGTCGTCGTCGAAGGCAACCTGCACCTGATCAAGTATTTCAAGAACACGCCTCAGCCAGCCAGGCCGGCTGCCAAATGATCAAGCGCATCGTCCACTTCGCGCTGCACGAGCCGCTGTTCATCCTGCTCGGCCTGGTGCTGTTCATCGGCGTCGGCATCTCGGCCTTCCGCTCGCTGCCGATCGAGGCCTTTCCGGACGTCACCGACACCCAGGTCACCATCATCACCCTCTACCCCGGGCGGGCGCCCGAGGAAGTCGAGAAACAGGTCACCATCCCGCTCGAAATCGCGCTGGCCGGCGTGCCGAACTCGATCCGCATGTTCTCGCACACGCAGTTCGGGCTCTCCTTCATCGTCGTCACCTTCGACGAAAAGCCGACCCTGTTCATGGCCCGGCAACTGGTCGAGGAACGCCTGCGCGGCCTCGACCTGCCGCCCGGCGTCGAGCCGGAACTGGCGCCGCCGGCGACCGCCACCGGCGAAATCTTCCGCTATCGCGTCGAGGCGCCCGGCCTGAAACCCACCGAGGCACGCGCCATCCAGGACTGGACCATCGCCCGCCAGCTCAAGCAGGTGCCCGGGGTCGCCGACGTCGTGTCGATCGGCGGGCCGATCCGCCAGTACGAAGTACGCCCCGACCTCGGCCGGCTGCGCGACCACAACCTGACCATCGGCCAGCTCTTCGCCGCGCTGCAGCGGGCCAACGCCAATGCCGGCGGCGGCTCGGTGGCGCAGGGCAGGCAGCAGTTCCTGATCCGCTCGCTCGGGTTGCTGCGTTCGTCGGCCGACATCGGCAGCGTCGTCGTCACCGAGAACAAGGGCACGCCGATTCTCGTACGTGACGTCGCCGAGGTCGTCGAATCGCGGGTGCCGGCCCAGGGCATGGTCGGCTTCACCGACGTCAACGGCGACCAGGACGACGTCGTCTCGGGCATCGTTCTGCTGCGCAAGGACGAGAACCCGTCGATGGTCCTCGACGCCCTCAAGGCCAAGGTCGACGTCCTGAACAATTCGGTCCTCCCGCAGGGCGTCCGCATCGTCCCCTATTACGACCGTTCCTGGCTGATCGGCAAGACCCTGCGCACGGTCTTCATGAACCTGCTCGAGGGCGCCCTGCTGGTCACGCTGGTGCTCTATCTGTTCCTCGCCGACCTGCGCGCGGCGGCCATCGTCGCCTCAATCATCCCGCTGGCGCTGCTCGGCACCTTCATCTGCCTGTCGCTGGTCGGCATTCCGGCCAACCTGCTGTCGCTGGGCGCGATGGACTTCGGCATCATCGTCGACGGCGCGGTCATCGTCATCGAGAACATCTTCCGGCGCCTCGGCGAAGCGCAACGGGTCAACGATCACCGCCCGCATACCCGCACCATCCAGGACGCGGTAATGGAAATCGGCCGGCCGACGGTGTTCTCGATCATCATCATCATCGTTGCCCACCTGCCCATCTTCACCATGCAGCGCCACGAAGGGAAGATCTTCTCGCCGATGGCCTTCTCGGTCGTCGGCGCCCTGGTCACCTCGCTGATCCTGTCCTTCACGCTGGTCCCCTTCCTCAGCAAGATCGCCTTCCGCAACCATGTGCCGCATGAAGAGACGAAGCTCATGCACTGGTTCATGAACCGCTACGAGCCGGCGCTCAAATGGGCGCTCGCCAATGCCCGGCGGGTGCTCGTCAGCGCCCTCGTCGCGCTCGGCATCACCGCTGCCCTCGTTCCTCAGCTGGGCACCGAATTCCTGCCCGAGCTGAACGAGGGGTCGATCTGGATCAACATCACCCTGCCGACCTCGGTCTCGGTCGAGGAAGCACAAAGCGACCTGCGCAAGCTGCGCAACCTGGTCGCCGGCTTCCCGGAAGTCAATGCCGTCGTTTCCAAGGCCGGGCGCCCCGAGGATGGCACCGACCCCAAGAACATCAACATGACTGAGATGCTGGTCGATCTCAAGCCGGATTCCCAATGGCGGGCCGGCATGACCAAGGAAAAGCTGGTCCGCGAGATGGAAGACCGGATCAACGACATGCCGGGCATCGAGCCGACCTTCAGCCAGCCGGTGCGCGACCAGATCCTCGAATCGATCTCGCAGATCGACGGCCAGATCGTCATCAAGATCTTCGGCGATGACGTGCGGACGCTCCGCGAAACCGGCCACCAGCTGCTCGAGCGCATCGGCAGCGTGCCCGGCGTGGCGCGCGCCTTCATCGACCGCGACGGCGACCTGCCGCAGTACCGGCTGGAAATTGACCGCGCCGCCGCCGCCCGCTACGGACTCAACGTCGCCGACGTCCAGGAGGTCATCGAAACCGCGCTCGCCGGCAAGGCGGCGACCGAGCTCTGGGAGGGCGAGCGCCATTTCAGCGTCGTGGTGCGCCTGAAGAACGAGGAACGCTCCCTCGACCGCCTGCGCGATGTGCTGATCCCGACCCCGTCCGGCGCCCAGGTGCCGCTCGCCAACCTGGTCGACTTCAAGCTCGGCAGCGGCGCCATGAACATCGCCCGCGAAGCGGGGCAGCGCGTCGTCGCCATCGGCGTCTTCATCCGCGACCGTGACATGGGCAGCGTCGTCGCCGACATGCAGGCCCACGCCAAGGACATCGAATTGCCCAAGGGCTACTCGATCCTCTGGTCCGGCGAATTCGAGAACCAGGAACGGGCGATGAAGCGCCTGATGCTGGTCGTACCGCTGTCGATCCTGCTGATCTTCGTACTGCTCTTCGACGCCTTCGAATCGTTCAAGGACGCGCTGATCATCATCTGCAACATCCCCTTCGCGCTGATCGGCGGCATCTTCGCCCTGCTGCTCTCGGGCATTCCGCTCTCGGTATCGGCGGCCATCGGCTTCATCGCGCTGTTCGGCCAGGCGGTGCTCAACGGGGTGGTGATGGTCAGCTACTTCAACCAGTTGAAGCAGCAAGGCATGGATTCCTACCAGGTCGTCTTCCAGGGCGCCATGTCGCGCCTGCGCACGGTACTGATGACCGCCCTGCTCGCCATGCTCGGCCTGCTGCCGATGGCACTGTCGCACGGCATCGGCTCCGAAACACAGCGGCCGCTGGCGCTGGTCGTCATCGGCGGCCTGATTTCGGCGACGCTGTTGACGCTCTTCGTGCTGCCGACGCTCTATTACTACCTGGCGACCCATCCGCGGCTGGCCAAGGCACTGCATTGACGGCGACGGCCTCCGGACAAAAAGAAACCCGCCACGCGGGCGGGTAAAGGTTTTGTCTAGGAGGAGTTGCCATCTCATTCTGCCTGGATAATCTGACCGTACCCTGACCCACGGGCCGCTCGCCGGCTACAATCGGCCTCATCGAGGTTTCCCGGAACAGCCGCATGGCCAGAAAGCTGTCGCTCAACACGCAAATCCTGATCGGCTGCCTGCTCGGCATCGCTGGCGGCTTCTGGCTGGCCGGCGCCGACGGCACGCCGCTGGCGAGCAACACGCTGTATGGCGCCCGGATGGTCGGCAACCTGTTCCTCGACCTGCTGCGCATGGTGCTGGTGCCGCTGGTCTTTTCCTCGATCGTCGTCGGCGTCGCCAACCTGCGCGCGCACGACCAGATGCACCGAGTATGGACGACGACGCTGGTCTTCTTCTTCGCCACCATGGCCATCGCCATCGTCATCGGCTTCGGCGCCGCCCACCTGTTCCGGCCGGGCGACGGGATGCACCTGGCCATGTTCGCCGACGCCACGCGCGACTTCCAGGCGCGCCAGATGCCGCTGCCCGACTATTTCGCCCAGTTCCTGCGCGGCCTCTTCCAGAACCCGTTCAAGGCGCTGGCCAACGGGGAGATCCTGGCCATCGTCATCGTCGCCCTCTTCCTCGGCATCGCCCTGGTCGTCGGCGGCGACCGCTACCGCAACATCCGCGCGCTGATCGAGGAACTACAGGAGCTGTGCCTGCTGATCGTCGGCTGGATCATGCGCCTGGCGCCGTTCGGCCTGGCCGCGCTGCTGCTGCAACTGGTGGCCAGCCAGCGCGCCGACTTGCTGCTCAGCCTCGGCCATTTCATCGTCGTCGTCACCGGCACCACGCTGTTCCACGGCATCGTCGTGCTGCCGGCCATCCTCTGGCTATTCACCCGGGTGTCGCCGCTGCGCTTCTTCAAGGGCGCGCGCGAGGCGCTGGTCACCGCCTTCGTCACCAGTTCGAGCGCCGCCACGCTGCCGGTGACGCTGCGCTGCACCGAGCAGCACCTGCACGTGCGCAAGGACATCGCCAATTTCGTCGTGCCGCTCGGCGCCACCGTCAACATGGACGGTACGGCGCTCTACGAGGCAGCGGCGGCGCTGTTCGTCGCCCGCCTGGCCGGCATCGAGCTCGACCTCGCCAGCCAGATGATCATCTTCTTCGTCGCCATGCTCGGCGCCATCGGCGCGCCGGGCATCCCCAGCGTCGGCATGCTGAGCATGGTGCTCGTGCTCGAATCGGTCGGCCTGCCGACCGCCGCCATCGCCATCCTGCTGCCGATCGACCGCATCCTCGACACCACCCGCACGGCGGTCAACGTCGAAGGCGACATGGTCGGCGCCCTGATCGTGCAGAAGCTGGCCGGGCGGCCGACGCCGCCGAACTGAAAATCTCAGCGGGTTACGATGCAGCCCGGCCAGCGAAAGATGCGGCCCTCGACCCGGTGCTGCTTCAAGGCGCTCTCGACGGCTATCTGCCAGTCGAGCGGCGACACGGGCCCGTGATAGTAGGTGATGAAATCGACGCCCCCGGCTGTCGTGCGCCCGGGCTCGAGGATGCTGTAATGCCCGGCGGCGACGAGCATTGCATGCCCATTCAGCTCGCCAAGCGCCCCGTTGACGTGCTTGAAATTCGCCCCGGCGATCTTGCCCGTCACCGTCGTGCCGGGCGCGTTGAGCGCACGACGTATTTCGGGCCACCATTTCTTGACCTTGGCCGCCGACAGGGAAGGATACGAACCGCCGGGCCTGCGGTATTTCGCGTCCCACAAAACGATGGTTTGCGGGGGAATCGGGTGCCAGAAAGTCAGGGCCATGCCGGGATCTGTCCGTATTGACGAAGGAATCGCGATTATCCCGTCAACCGGTCACTTTTCCGGCACCGGGATGTGATTCCGCCGCAGCCACTCGCGGTCCAGCTCCCAGCGCACGTCCTTGATGCCGGGCTGGGCGAGGACGATGTCGCGGACTTCGTCCTGCACCTTGCCGAGGGCATTCTGCAGCGCGATGAAGGCCGGATTGTTGGCGTCCTTGACGTTCACGTCCGGATACATGGCGCCGAGGAAGCGGAAGGCCGGCATCTCGAAGTTGCGCGGCGTGCCCATGACCGCGGTGCTGCCCTCGACGCGCAGCACGTGGAAGGGATAGGGGTAGTTCTTCAGCTGCGGGCTGGCCTGCGCCTGGATGACGGCATTGAGTTCGCGCGTGCGGGGGTCCGGGCGGCGGATGGCCCAGTCGAGGGCGACCAGCAGCGCGAGCACCAGCAGCGCCCATTGCCACGATTTGATTTTGCGGAAATTCATGCTGCCCCCTGAGTTGTAGGCCGGACTTATCGGCAAGCTGCCGCTGAGCGTAACATTGCGGGGCTGTTGCGGTCGACGCCGCAAAAAGGCCGATTTTCAAATTTCGCAAGGAGCCCACATGTCCCTCTTCCGCCTCGGAGACAAACAGCCGCAACTCGGCGAGAACGCCTGGGTCGCCCCCAACGCCACGGTCATCGGCGACATCCGCCTCGGCGCCAACAGTTCGATCTGGTTCAACGCCACCCTGCGCGGCGACAACGACCCGATCCACATCGGCGACAACACCAACATCCAGGACGGCTCGGTGCTGCACACCGACGAAGGCATCCCGATGCACATCGGCAACGATGTCACCGTCGGCCACCTGGTCATGCTGCACGGCTGCACCGTCGGCGACGGCAGCCTGATCGGCATCGGCTCGGTCATCCTCAACCGCGCGGTGATCGGCAAGGGCTGCATCGTCGGCGCCAACACGCTGATTCCCGAAGGCAAGGTCTTTCCCGACCGCGTGCTGATCGTCGGCTCGCCGGGCAAGGTGGTGCGCGAACTTTCCGACGACGACGTCGCCCGCCTGCGGCAGTCGGCCGCCCACTACGTCGACAACGCCAGGCGCTACCGGACTACGCTGACGCCGCTCTGAACTACCGGCGGTTGTCTTTTCCCGCCGGATTCCGCATCATTCACCCCCTTTTTTGCTGCACTGCCGCACCCATGCTCGCACCCATCGAACACCGCATCGCCGTCGAACTCGGCGTCCGCCCGACCCAGGTCGTCGCCGCCATCGCCCTCCTCGACGAGGGCGCCACCGTCCCCTTCATCGCCCGCTACCGCAAGGAGGCGACCGACGGCCTCGACGACACCCAGCTGCGCAACCTCGAAGAACGCCTGACCTACCTGCGCGACCTCGAAGAGCGGCGCGCCGCCATCCTCGCCAGCATCGACGAACAGGGCAAGCTGACCCCTGAACTCAAGGCCGAGATCGACGACGCGGAAACCAAGCAGCGCCTCGAAGACCTTTACCTACCCTACAAGCAGAAACGCCGCACCAAGGCACAGATCGCCCGCGAGGCCGGCATCGAGCCGCTGGCGCTGGCCCTTCTGGACAACCCGGAGCTCACCCCGGACGAGGAAGCCGTGAAGTACCTCAACGCCGACGCCGGTTTCGCCGACGGCAAGGCCGTGCTCGATGGCGCCCGCCAGATCCTTATGGAAAAGTTCGCCGAGGACGCCGAACTGCTCGGCCAGTTGCGCGCGTACCTCAACGAACACGGCCAGGTGCGGTCGACCGTCGTCGCGGGCAAGGAAACCGAAGGCGCCAAGTTCCGCGACTGGTTCGACTTTGCCGAACCGATCGCCGCCATGCCCTCGCACCGCGCGCTGGCGCTGCTGCGCGGGCGCAACGAAGGCGTGCTGGGCGTGACGCTGGTGCTCGATTCGGAACTCGATGAAGAAGGCATCAAGCCCGGCCCGAACCCCTGCGAGCAGCGCATCGCCGCCCGCTTCGGCATCAAGCACCAGAACCGCCCGGCCGACAAGTGGCTGCAGGACACCGTGCGCTGGACCTGGAAGATCAAGGTCTTCACTCACCTCGAACTCGACCTGATGAACGAGTTGCGCGAACGCGCCGAGGAAGAGGCGATCCGCATCTTCGGCAAGAACCTCAAGGACCTGCTGCTCGCCGCCCCGGCCGGCCAGCACGTCACGATGGGCATCGACCCCGGCATCCGCACCGGCTGCAAGATCGCCGTCGTCGACGCCACCGGCAAGCTGCTCGACCACGCCACCATCTACCCGCACGAGCCGCGTTGCGACTGGGATGGTTCGATGTCCACCATCGCCCGCCTGGCCGCCAAACACGGCGTCACGTTAGTTGCCATCGGCAACGGCACCGCCAGCCGCGAAACCGACAAGCTGGTGCAGGACGTGATGAAGCGCTACCCGGAAGCCCGCTTGACGAAAATTGTCGTCTCGGAAGCCGGCGCCTCGGTCTATTCCGCCTCGGAACTGGCGGCCAAGGAATTCCCCGATCTCGACGTGTCGATTCGCGGCGCCGTGTCGATTGCCCGCCGCCTGCAGGACCCGCTGGCCGAATTGGTCAAGATCGAGCCGAAATCGATCGGCGTCGGCCAGTACCAGCACGACGTGTCGCAGACCAAGCTCGCCCGCTCGCTCGACGCCGTGGTCGAGGACTGCGTGAACGCCGTCGGTGTCGACGTGAATACCGCCTCGGTGCCGCTGCTGACCCGCATTTCCGGCCTCAACGCCGGGCTGGCCGCCAACATCGTCGGCTACCGCGACGCCCACGGCGCCTTCCGCAGCCGCGACGACCTCAAGAAGGTGCCGCGCCTCGGCGACAAGACCTTCGAACAAGCCGCCGGCTTCCTGCGCGTGCCGAACGGCGACAACCCGCTCGATGCTTCCTCGGTGCACCCGGAAGCCTACCCGGTGGTCGAGAAGATCATCGTCGACCTCAAGAAGCCGATCAAGGAACTGCTCGGCGACAGCCGCGCCCTCAAGAGCATCAGCGCCGCCAGATACACCGACGAGCGCTTCGGCCTGCCGACCGTGCAGGACATCCTGAAGGAACTGGAAAAACCCGGCCGCGACCCGCGCCCGGAATTCAAGACAGCGACCTTCGCCGATGGCGTCGAGGAAGTGAAAGACCTGCGCCCCGGTATGATCCTCGAAGGCGTCGTCACCAACGTCGCCGCCTTCGGCGCCTTCGTCGATATCGGCGTGCACCAGGATGGCCTGGTGCACGTTTCCGCGCTTTCCGACCGCTTCGTCAAGGACCCGCACGAAGTCGTCAAGGCCGGCCAGGTCGTCAAGGTCAAGGTGCTTGAAGTCGATCTGCAACGCCAGCGCATCGCGCTGACCATGCGCATGAGCGACGAACCGAAGAAGCACGACGCCGGCGCCCAGCGCGGCGCCCCGCTCTCGCGCCAGCAGACCCGCCACAACGCGCCGGCCCCCGCCAACAACGCGATGGCCAGTGCCTTCGCCAAGCTGAAACGCTGATGTCGCGCCTCTTTCGCCTGACCACCGCAGCCGGACGCCACACCTGGCGCCTGGCCGTGCGTCTGGCGTGGATTACCGCGCTCACCGCTGCGGCCATCGTCCTCGGCTACACCCTCTACGCCGTCGCCATGCTGCCGCCCTTGAAGCCCTGGCACACCGAAAGGCTCAAGGAAGAATTCTCGGCACTGCGCGACAGCAATCTCGATTTCGCCGGCTACCTGCAACTCGAAGACCGCCTCTTCGCCGAATACCGCGAAAAGGTCGCCAGCTGGAACGAAAACGACGAAACCTACCTGTTCAGCCGCTTCAACCCGGAAAGCCCGGTCAGCCGGCTGGCCGACGGCGCCCAGTTCAATCGTTCGTTCCGCCTCGCGCAGGACAAACCCGCGGGCCAGGCGCTGCTCATCCACGGCCTCACCGATTCGCCCTACTCGATGCACGCCATGGCCCAGACGCTGCACGCGCAGGGCTTCGACGTCACCGTCGTCCGCCTGCCCGGCCACGGCACCCTGCCATCGATGATGGTCGAAATGAGCCACCGCGACTGGACCGCCGCCATGCGCATCGCCGCCCGCGACGTGGTCTCGCGCCTCACGCCGGGGCAGCCGTTCTACATCGGCGGCTATTCCACCGGCGGCACGCTCGCCATGCAATACGCGCTCGACGCCCTCGACGACCCCGCGCTCAAGCGCCCGGACCGCGTGCTGCTCGTCTCGCCCGCCATCGAGATCACCCGCGTCGCCGCGCTCGCCTCGATCATCGACTTCCTCAGCATCGTGCCCATCCCCGTGCTCGAAAAAGTGCGCTGGCAGGATGTGAACCCGGAATTCGACCCCTACAAGTTCAACTCCTTCCCGGTCAACGCCTCGCGCCAGGTCAACCGTGCCACGCGCGCACTGCGCGCCAGCCTGCTGCGCGCGCATGAGCGCGGCCGCATCGGCGAACTGCCGCCCGTCGTCACCTGGCAATCGGTCGTCGATTCTACCGTCGGCTCCACCGGCGCCGCCGAAACCCTCTACGGCCGCCTCAACGGCAACGGCCACCGGCTCGTGCTCTTCGACGTCAACCGCCACCGCTACCTCGCCAGCGTGCAGCGCCCGCAAGCCGGCGAACTCATCGACCGCCTGCTCCGCCAGAAACGCGGCTACGCGCTCGACATCGTCGGCAACATCAGCGCCGACGACACCGGCATCGCCATCCGCCACATCGCCCCCGACGGCGCCGAAACCCGCGACTTGCCGGAACTCAAATGGCCGAGCAACCTCGTCTCCCTCGGCCACGTCGCGCTCCCCTTCCCCGCCGACGACCCCATCTACGGATTCCAGCCCGGCAGCGGCCGCCACGGCATCCCCAGCATCGGCTCCTGGCTCCTGCGCGGCGAAAACGGCGCGGTCACCCTGACCCTCGGCTCGCTCACACGTCTGCGCAGCAATCCGTTCTGGATGGTGGTGGATAAGGAAGTTGGGGTATTGGTCGCGAAAGACCTTGGGCAGCGGCGCTAAGGCTGTGGGACCGCGTTAACGACTGGTTGTCGCGGTCGACTTCTAAAAGAAGGCAAATTCCGGGGCACGGCGGGGAGTTTTAAGAACTATCCACAGCCGGACTCAACGAGATCACCTGGTCTTGCCAAGCACGAAGTTGGACTGCTATCGACCCAATTCAGCCTTACGGCTATAGCAACAAAAACGACAGCATCAGGTGCATAGCGGTCGTTGCTGGCTCGGAAGCCCAGTGAACAGGTCGCTGGTGCCTAGCCCATAAACCAACAAAAAAATGCAGCCCGTTGGGCTTACAAATTCAAAGTCTTCTGTGCCAGCAGGAGCCACCATAGACCATCCAACGCACAATCTTTGACCGTTCTGAAGAACTTCTCCCTCAAGCATGAAGAGGAACTCTACATCCGTGTGCAGATGGGCGGGAAATGAGGCTCCTGGGAGAAAGCGAACCAACTGCATAGCTCGTCCGTTCGCCTTCCCCAAATTTTTGACTGCAACGCCTGGGGCGAATTTGGATGGTGTCCAAGGTAATTCATCATGGCATGTGAAGATGAAATCCGGGTTGTGTTGGTTCATTGAGTACCCTCCTATTCGCCTCCTTGAGCGAAGCGAGATAACTTAGCCTCGCTCCATGATGGTCAACATCGAAGGGCAAGTGCCTTCAGCCTTTAATCCATCGATAACCCCATTCCGGTCAGCCGGTTGTCGGTTCTGACTAACCTTCCACTTCCCTTCAATAGAGCGAATAGGAATTTCGAAGCCGACGATGGCTTTGAGCTGCGAAGCAATAAAGTCCTCGGGTGCATCAGAGACCTTCCACGGATTTTTACGAATGCCCTCCAGGTTGTCCGTCAGCTGTTCTATCTGGGCGAGAACCCAGTTGGCGTCATCAATAACCTGCGGCTTACCTCGGACTTGGACCATCGAAAAATTCCAAGTGGGTACAACTTTACCGTGTTCTGCCTTTGACGGATACCACGAGGGGGTTACATAACATTCCGGCCCCTGGAAGACGACCAGGGCCTCGGCACCTTCGCGTAATTCGTCGAGCTGCTTGTTTCCCCGAGCAAGGTGGGCACGCAAAATTCCGTTGTCACCTCCGTCATGAAGCGAGAAGGGAACGAGGTTAGCCATGAGCCCTCCTGTGCCGGCAGTTATAAGGGTCGCCAGTGGATGGGCGGCCATCAATCCATGAAGAACATCGAGGCGCTCTTCTTTGAACAAGGCTGGGCAATGCATTTCGATTCCTTTCATAGGTCAGTCAGTGGGTGCATTTTTCCGCATAACTGGCCTATAATTCAGAGCCGGATAGCAAATTAATCACTGGTCCAGTTTGTAGCTTATTTTGAGGATGGATACGCATGGCAAGGCGTCAGCTTGTAATTGAGATTCCGGCGCTGGGAGCAATTGACCGCTCGAAAGGCGGAATTGGGCGGCAACTGGCTGACGAGCTCCGCAGGGCTATTGCCACAGGAGAGCTTAAGGCAGGCGAGCGATTGCCATCCACACGCGCGCTGGCAGATTCCTTGAGACTATCGCGTGGCACGGTGGCTGAGGCTTATGAGCAACTTGTGGCTGAAGGATGCCTAGTAGCTCAGGCGGGTTCCAGCACACGCGTCGCCGCCGGGCTTCACGAATCACACATAACTCCACAACATTTCCATAACGCGCAACCTAGCCAGCATCCGTTAATGCCACCGTCTGCCACTCGTTACGCCGCCATGGCAGAAAGACTGGCACCTTTGCCATCGGTGCCGTTCTCGGTGGCGGTCCCGGAGGGCGATGTGGCGATGGATGACCATTGGCGCCGGCTCAGCAATCGGGTTCGCGCTTCCCAAGTCGCGGCACCGTCAGGCTACGCCGACCCACAGGGTCTCTTTGCCTTAAGGGAAGCCATTGCCGATTATCTGCGGCGGGCACGTGCCGTCAGTTGCAGCCCGGATAACGTCGTTATCACCGAGGGAACCCAACAAGGCCTCTACCTGGCCAGCAAGGTCTTGTTAGCGCCTGGCGATACAGTGTGGGCTGAGGACCCTGCCTATCCCGGACTGACTTCGGTGCTGGAGGACTGCGGTGTCCGAGTGCATCGGATACCCGTGGACACACAGGGGTTGGACGTGGCGAGCGCAAAGGGTGCCTGTTCCGATGCCAAGGCTGTGTTTGTGACGCCATCTCACCAATACCCGCTCGGGATGCCGCTAAGCATGCCTCGACGCCTGGCACTCGTTGAGTGGGCACGTCAGCAAGGTGCTTGGATTGTCGAGGACGACTACGACAGCGAACTGCGCTACGCTGGCCAACCATTTCCTGCAATGCAGGGCTTGGACTGTGACCGTGTCGTCTACCTGGGAACCTTCAGCAAAGTGCTGGCTCCCTCGCTGCGCCTTGGATACATTGTGGCCCCCGAATGTCTGGTCAAAGCGTTCGTCGGTGCTCGCGCCCTGATGGGGCGGGGTTCTCCATCGATTGAGCAGCATGTCGTCGCGGCCTACATGCGGGAGGGCTACTTCGAGACGCATATCCGGCGGATTCGGGCCATCTATGCAGAGCGGCGCCAAGTCTTGATGGATGCCCTGCAAGTCGAACTGCCGGAATTGCGCATTCAACCAGCCGACCAGGGAATGCATATTGTGGTCTGGCTTCCTGAAGGCCTGGACGATGTGGCTGTCGCGTCAGCGGCTAGCCAGGCGGGTATCGCCTTGCGAGCCTTGTCGCCCATGGCTGCCGGACAGCAGGAGCTTACTGGCCTGATGCTCGGCTTTGGTGGATTTTCATCTGAGCAGCTAAGAGATGCCGTACGGAGGCTGCGGCGAGTGCTGGAGACTGGGTTGCCAGCTTCGTGATGGGCCTCGCGAATATCTCACAGAAGTCAGTGAAGGAGCAGAAAGCAGCCGCTCGGTTCGTAACCAAGGAACGGCAACTTTTGGCCGGTAGCACCAGTTGGCCACGTTACAGATAAGCAGCCATTGGGAAAACGCTAAGTATTTGGATGTCGGCATCCAGGGACATAGCCCCGAAGGTCCACCTAAAGAACGTTTTCGGCCCCCTCGGCATGACCGACGTCGAGGGGCGGGCGATGAGCGAAAGCGCAGATTGCCGCGGTGGCCTGAGACCGACAGCAGATGCAAAAAGGCCCTGACGCTCCTCACAGGATTGAAGGCAAGGAGAATTCGGAACGGTAAACCTTGGGGAATGGAACGCTGCGGCTCGGCCGCTGTCATCTGGAGAATTCCCTGGGGGAGTTCAGTCATGCAAGATCGAGAATTGTCGCCGGTCTTTTACCGCTATTTTTTCTTCGGCTGGCTGTTTCGCGACGCCGGCCGGGGCAGTCTGTCCGAGCGCCGCGCTGCGTGGCGCCACAACTTGGCTCAAGCGCGCTGGCTGCCGACCTATCTGCGGCGCTGGATGACCCTGAGCGCACTGTTCTTCTCGGGCGGCGTCGGCGCGGAAGCCATCGGCGGCGTCTGGTCGTGCGCCGCGTGCTTCGTTCTCTTTTCGTCGGCGCTGCCGGTGGTTTCGGTCATCATCGTAGCGATGCTCGGCTTCCGCTATTTGCCGAGCCCCTGAACTGCTGCTCGGCGGGTGCTCAGTGTGAATCGCCAGTCTTTCTTAGGCGGGTCTGAACGTCTGTTTGGCAACTAGACTTGCCGTATTGCGCTACGGCTCTGAGCGGCGGGAATGGCCGATCACCGGACTAATTTCGTGGTGCAGGTCACCCCAACTCATGGTGTAAATCGACGCAGTCATTCAATCTGTTATCAAGGCTGGTCAAAGTTCAACCGTCAGTTTCGGGTTGAAGTCGGTATTCTCTCTTTGAAGCTCACTGGGAGCCGATGCAACCTTGACCCCCTTGCAATAGCCCAGCGGATTTGCGATGACCCGGGTACCGCGAACATCGTAGTCGAACGAGTGGTGCGTATGACCGTGAATATGCAGGGCGGCTGCCCCCAGCAGGTCGGTCAGATCAGAGATGAAGGCCGCGCTGACCAGGTCTTTCTCAAACATGGCGTGCAGGCTTCCAGGGGCAGGTGCATGGTGGGTAACGACGATGCTCTTTCCGTCAAAGGGTTCGTCAAGTCTGGAACGTAGCCAGTCCTTTTGCCGCAGGTGCATCTCGCGAGCAACGGCCGGGCTGAACGGAATATCGCCCTCAACCTTGATCACCGTATGGTCGGGGAGGCTCGCGGCACAGGCCGTCATGGCCAACTCACGATACTGCTCTCCGAAAAGGCAGTAGTCTGTCCAAAGCGTGCAGCCGATAAAGCGAATGCCTCCAAGCTCGGTGACACCTGGCGCCAGAACGGTGATGTTTGGAAAGGCTTTGGCCTTCTCCGCGAATTCCGTCTGGACCTGTGCAAGGGAAGAGCCGTAATACTCGTGATTGCCCGGGACGTAGATTACCGGGCAAGGCCATTCTCTGAATAGCTCAAGCGCGCGGGCACCGTTGGCGATATCGCCCGCGAGTACGAGTACGTCGGCGTCAGTGGGTTCGACGCCTCGGTATTCTGGAAACCGCCATTCAAGGTGCTCCAGGTGAAGGTCAGAGGCAATCTGGATTCGCATGGCCGTAGTTTAAGACGGATAGCCCGAGGTCAGCGCAGGACTCTATTGTCAGTACGTTTCTTGCCGCAGAGACGTAGCAGTTGGCCGAGGGTGTCCGTGAGTGATCGTGTTGTGTGACCGCACCGCTCGGTTACCTGCCGTTGAAACCTAGAAGAATCGACCGGTAGCAGTGGGTCGCCAACTGCCGGTGAGGATACTAAGCGTCGCCATTTACCTCAGCCAAATCTAACTTGTCACGGTCGACCTCGAAAAACAGCCCATTTTCAACCTAACACCAGCGGCTTCTTCCGGCCTTCGTTCCCCATCAACCGCTCCAGCCCCCGCGCCACCCGCCGCCAAACCTGAAGCCCCTGCGGCGGCAGCACCAATAGTTCCGCCGCTTCGGCAGCCATCAAGTCAATCCACCCACCGCCCTCCAGCGTCAGCACCTGTTCCAAACCCAGCCGTTGCTCCGGCGCTACCGGGGTTTCCGCCAGCCACTGCAACGGCCCGCGCACGTTCGCGCTGCCTTCCAGCACCAGCACTGTCGTACCCGCTTCCACCAGCACGCGGCGCGCATCGCCTTTGCCGAGTGCCAGACGCATCATTTGCCGGTCTTTCATGATCTTTCTCCGTTGAATTGCCCCGGCTTCGGGGCGATGGGGGCATGTTATTGAGCGGGCGGGATTGAAAACAGGCATAGGATTCGGCTATCTGTTACGCATCAGATGGCGATTTTGCAATCTGTTATGGTGCGAATTGGGGCGATCTATATCTGTCGCCCCACCGCCCCGCAGGAGAAGATCGCATCATGGATACGCCCGCACTCGCCGCGCCGCTTTATCGCCGCCTTGCCACGCATTACCGCGCCGCCATCGAAGCGGGTACGTTGGCCGTGGGCTCGCGCTTTCCGTCGATGCGCAGCTTGATGGCGCGCCATGAGATCAGCCTTTCGACGGCTTTGCAGGTTTGCCGGCAGCTGGAGAGCGAGGGCTGGCTGGAGGCGCGGCCGCGTTCGGGCAATTTCGTGCGCCAGCCGCGCCGCCATGCACCCCGCCCGCTGGCCGAGCCGGCGGTCGATCAGCCGCTCGACGCCGCCCAGTATGTGGGCATCAACGCCCGGGTTTCGGAGTTCATCGCGCGCGGGCGGCAAGGGGCGGTGAATGTCAATTTTTCCGGCGCCCGTTGCGCGCCTTCACTCTACCCCGGCGAGGCGCTGAAGAATGCCGCCGCGCGTGCGCTGCGCCACGATCCGGATCTGCTGGTGAAGGTTTCGCCGCACAACGGCAACCCGGCCTTTCGCAAGGTGCTGGCGCTGCGTGCGCTGGGTAATGGCATGCTGATCGCCGCCGAGGATATCGTCGTCACGCAGGGCTGCATCGAAGCTTTGAATCTGGCGCTGCGCGCCGTGACGCAGCCGGGCGATATCGTCGCCATCGAATCGCCGACGTTTTACGGCCTGTTGCAAATTCTGGAAAGTCTCGGGCTGCGGGCGCTGGAGATTCCGACCAGCCCGCAAACCGGCATTTCGCTCGAAGCGCTGGAATTGGCGGTGCAGACCCAGCCGGCGATTGCGGCCATTGTCGTGGTGCCGCACCTGCAAAACCCGCTCGGCAGCATCATGCCGGAGAGCCATCTCGCCCGGCTGGTGGCGTTTTGCGCGGAGCGCGGCATTCCGCTGATCGAGGACGATACCTACAGCGCGCTGGCCAATGGCGATGCGCCGCTGAAGGCGCTGAAAGCCTTTGACCAAACGGGCAACGTGATTCACTGCGCGTCGCTGCACAAGATTCTGGCGCCCGGCCTGCGCCTGGGCTGGATGAGCGCGGGCCGCTGGCAGAACCGCGTCGAGATGCTGAAACATGTGCAAAGCCGCAACAACGAGGAGCTTTCACAGCGTGCCGCCGGCGATTTCATGGCTTCCGCCGCGTACGACCGCCATTTGCGCAAGCTGCGGGCGGCGCTGGATCACCAGCGGGCGCGCATGGCGGCGGCCATTGCCGATCATTTTCCGGCGGGCACCCGCTTCAATCACCCCGATGGCGGGCTGGCCCTGTGGGTGGAACTGCCGGAGAAGCGCTCATCGACGCAGCTGTTCAATGCGGCGCTGGCCGAAGGCATTCTCATTGCGCCCGGCGCGATGTTTTCCAACGCCGGGCGTTTCGAGCACTTCATCCGCCTCAATTGCGGCTGGCCGTACAACCAGGAAATCGAAGGCGCCGTGCAGCGCCTCGGCCAATTGTGCGCAAGGATCGGGGCCGCCCCCTGAAACGGCGCCGGCGCTTACATTTCGCAACATCCGGCCAACAGCGCTTTACATTGCCGCGGCACACAATACGGGTATTCCCAATACCGCAACACACATCCGTCATGAAGCGCACCCTCACCACCCTCGCCCTCCTGCCGCTCGGCCTGTGGGGCCTGTTCGTCCTCCCCGACCTGCTCGCCAGCGACCCCGGATTCTGGAACTGGCGGCGTGCCATCGTCATCCTCTCCGGCATCCTCGCCCTGTGGTGGATGAGCGCCGGCATCGTCCTCGCCGCCCGCCCGCGCTGGCTCGAACAACGCCTCGGCGGGCTGGACAAACTCTACCGCTGGCACAAGTATCTCGGCATCGGCGGCGGCATCCTCGTCTTCGCCCACTGGATGAGCGAGTGGCTGCCCAAGAACCTCGCCCGCGCCGGGCTGATCGCCCCGCGTCCGCGCGGCGCCGGCCCCAAGGGTCCGCCGGATTTCTGGGTCGAACTGGCCAAGGACGTCGGCGAATGGGCCGGCTACATCCTGCTCGCGCTGGTCGTTGTCGCCCTCGTCAAACGCATTCCCTATCGCTGGTTCCGCCTTGTGCACAAGGCCTTCGGCGCCGTCTTCCTGGCCGGCGTCTTTCATGGCCTGATGATGCTGCCCGGCAGCTTCTGGGCGCAGCCGCTCGGCTGGCTGACCGCCCTGCTCGCCGCCGCCGGCATCGTTTCCACCCTGCTCTCGCTGAGCGGACACATCGGCCGCCCGCGCCGCTACCCGGCGCAGATCGAAGCCCTGACCCGGCACGGCGACGGCATCCTCGAAGTCACCTGCCGCCCGCACGACGACTGGCCCGGCCACCGCGCCGGCCAGTTCCTGCTGGCCAATTTCGGCACACCGGCCGAAGGCGCCCACCCCTTCACCATCGCCTCCGCCTGGCAGCGTAAAACCGGCACCCTCACCCTCGCCATCAAGGCGCTGGGCGACTACACCGGCACGCTCCCGCAATCCCTGCGTGTCGGCCAGACCATCGCCATCGAGGGCCCCTACGGCAATTTTGATTTTTGCCCTTCCGGAACGGTCGACCGCAGCAAAGGCCCGGCGCCGCAAATCTGGATCGCCGGCGGCATCGGCATCACCCCCTTCCTCGCCCGTCTCGGGGAACGCATCGCCCGCAATGCGACCGCCACCGAAACCGACTTCTTCTACTGCACCCCGCACGCCACCGACTACCCGGCAGACCTCGAAAGCCTCTGCCGGCAAGCCGGCGTTCGCCTGCACCGCCGCCTGACCGATGCCCAGGGCCCTCTCACCTCCGCCGAAATCCAGAGCCGCCTCAAACCCGGCGCCAGCGTCTGGTTCTGCGGCCCGGCTGCCTGGGGAAAGGCCCTCTCAAGAACGCTGGCTGGCAACGGCTTGCCAGGGGATGCGTTTCACCGGGAGGCGTTCGAGTTCCGCTGATGGAGAGGTGAGTTGTCAGGCGATCCATGACAAACGTCTTCACCAGCGGATCCACTTGCCGAAACCCGAGCCGGCCACTTCATAGCGCTGTGCAGGATTGGATCAAAGTCCCCGACCATTGGTCTCGACGACTGTGAGGGCGGTCATATTGATGATGCGGCGGACAGTGGCGGTGGGGGTCAGGATATGGACGGGCCGTGCTGCACCGGGCAGGATGGGGCCGATGGTCAGGTTGTCGCCGGCCGCCACCTTGAGCAGGTTGAGCGAGATGTTGGCGGCATCGAGCGTCGGCATCACCAGCAGGTTGGCCTGACGTTGGTCAGCTGCTTGATCGGCGTCACCGCAATCTTCCCAGGCTTCGTGTGACGGTGGTAATACAGCGCGGATTCGCTTGATTGCCTGGGATCCATGGTTGTCTCCTGCTACTTGTTATTGGAAAGAAACAAGGGCGCCCATGGCGCCCTCGTCCGGTGTTCCGGATGCGTGCTTACCTGATGAAGCTGAGCTGTTTGCTGATCCGTTCCAGCACCGGCTTTTTCTTTTCTTGGAACCCGGCCTTGTTCTGCGAGATCAGGTTGTTGCCCTTGGTGTCGATCGAGATGATCAGCGGCCCGAATTCCTTGACCCGGTTGATCCACAGCGTTTCCGGCATGCCCAGGTCCTGCCATTCGGCGCCTTCGATCTCCTCGACCTGGGTCGCCGCCAGCACCGCGCAGCCGCCCGGAAAAATGGCGTGCACTGCCTTGTTTTCCTGGCAGCCGGCGGCCGTTTCCGGGCCCATGCCGCCCTTGCCGACGATCAGCTTGACGCCGGTCTGCTTGATGAATTCGCGCTCGAATTTCTCCATCCGCATGCTCGTCGTAGGGCCGATGGAGACCATCTCGAAGTTGCCGTCGTCCTTCTTGCGGACGATCGGGCCGGCGTGGAAGATCGCGCCGCCTTCGAGCTTGACCGGCAGTTCGCGGCCCTGCTCGATCAGGCGGCGATGCGCCACATCGCGGCAGGTTACCAGGCGACCGGTCAGATAGACGACGTCGCCGACGTTGAGGCTTTCAAGATCTTCATCCTTGATGGGCGTAGTCAGAATCTTTTTCACAGGACGACTCCTTCATGGGAAATGATGTCGTAGGACATGTCGGCGTTGATCCGGATCTTGCCGCGGCGGTGCGCCCAGCAGCCGGTATTGACGGCGACACCGATGGTCGAGGGATGGCGGGCGGACGATTCGATATTGACGCCCATCACGCTGTTGTTGCCGGTCAGGCCCTGCGGGCCGATGCCGATTTCGTTGAGACCCTGCTCCAGCAGGTCTTCCATCAGCGCCGCCCGCGGGTTGCTGCTCCTGGAATCGACCGGCCGCAGGATTGCCAGCTTGGAAAGACGGGCGGCGGTCTCGACCGAGGTCGAGACGCCGACGCCGACCAGCAGCGGCGGACAGGCATTGACACCGCGTTCGGTGATGACGTCCATGACGAATTCGGCAACGCCCTCGTAGCCCTGACCCGGCATCAGCACCTTGGCGGCGCCGGGCAGCGTACACCCGCCGCCGGCCATGTAGACGTCGATGGTGCAGCTATCGAGTTCCGGCACGATGCGCCAGTCCAGCCAGGGAATCTGGGTGCCGGTATTGGTGCCGGTGTTCTTCTCGTCGAAGGTTTCGACCGCGTTGTGGCGCAGCGGCCCCATCCGGGTGGCGCCGGCCGTCGCCTCGCGCAGGATGTCTTCCAGTTCGCCCAGCAACGGGAAGTTGGCACCGGCTTCGACGAAATACTGGATGACGCCGGTGTCCTGGCAACTCGGACGATCCAGCTTGTCCGCCGCTTCCTGGTTGCCGGCCATCGAATCGTAGATCGACTTGGCCAACGGGTTGGTTTCCATCGTACGCAGGTCGGCCAGCTTGGCCTTCACGTCCTTGGGCAGACGCTTGCCGATGTAGGCCGTGAATTTGGCCATGGTGTCCGTCAGGGACTGGACTGCAGTTTCCTTGTCCATTATTTGCTCCTTCATGAAATCTGTTGAGATGGGGTCGTTGCTTCAGTGCGCTGCCGCTTCGGCCGTCACCACATTCGGTTTTGTGGAACGGGCCAGAAGCAGGGTCAGCACCGCGGACATCACCAGCAGGCCGGCAACGAAGTAAAGTCCGCCTGCAAAGCTGCCGGTCTGGTCCTTGACCCAGCCGATCATCGCCGGGCCGGCAAAGCCGCCGAGGTTGCCGATCGAGTTGATGGTGGCGATACCCGTGGCAGCCGCCGCACCCGACAGGAACATGGTCGGCATGCTCCACAGGGGCGGCTTGGCGCAGCTGATACCGACATTGACGATGGTCAGGGCGGCAATCAGGCCGATGATGCTGTTGGCAGCTGCGGCCACCACGAGGCCGGTCGCCGCGGCAACACAAGCCAGGACAACGTGCCAGGTACGCTCGCCGGTACGGTCCGAATGACGTGACCACAGGACCATGGCGATGACCGAGACAATCGGCGGGATCGCATTCAGGAAGCCGACCGTCATCGATGACACGCCCAACTGCTTGATGATCTGCGGCGCCCAGATGCCGAGGGTGTAAAGGCCGGCCGAGGTGCCGAAGTAGATCATCGCCAGCGCCAGCACACGGGGATTGGCCAGGCCGCTCAGGATGCTGTGCTTGGCGTTGCTTCCCTTGCTGGCGACTTCCTTGTTCATTGCATTGACCAGCCAGGTACGCTCATCGTCCTTGAGCCACTTGGCCTGTTCCGGCTTGTCGGTCATGTAGAAGAAGACGACCACGCCGAGGATCAGGGCCGGAATCGCTTCGAGAATGAACATCCACTGCCAGCCGGCCATGCCCATGACCCCGTTCATCTCGAGCAGCGCGGCGGAAATCGGCGAACCGAGCGCGGTGGAAATCGGTGCCGCCGCCATGAAGAAGGCGGTCACGCCGGCACGGTGACGGGCCGGGAACCAATAGCTGAGATACAGGATGATGCCGGGGAAGAAGCCAGCCTCGGCCGCCCCGAGCAGGAAGCGCATCACGTAGAAGCTGGTCGGTCCCTCGACGAAGGCCATGCCGGCTGAAATGATGCCCCAGGTCACCATCACCCTGGCAATCCAGAGGCGCGCCCCGACCTTGTGCAGGATGATGTTGGAGGGCACCTCGAACAGGAAGTAACCCCAGAAAAAGATGCCTGCACCGAACCCGAGTATCGACGCGGTGAAGCCCAGATCTTCCTTCATCGTCAGGGCGGCAAAGCCGATATTGACCCGGTCGATGTAGGCAATGAAGTACAACAGCATGATGAAGGGCACGATGCGCCAGGTGATACGGCGCAAGGTGCGTTTTTCAATATCCAGTTCCATTGAGCGTCTCCTCTCTTTTGACGATTACCAACCGATGCCGGTAGCGCCGATGTCTCTACCGCCACTCGACCCGGCCCGGCGGGCCTTGGCCATTTCCACCGTCTTCTGCGGCTCTTTCGCTTTTTCGATCCTTCGTCCCGAAAAGCGCTGTTCTCCATGGGGGTGTAGCGTGGAGCGGAGGTTAAAACCTTTGGAAAAAATATGAATCGATGTAAAGTTAAAACATCATTGCAAAAAACTTACTAATGAACACCGACTCGGAACTCGCCTTCTTCTGTCTTCTGGTCAAACAGGGGAGCCTCGCAGCCACCGCGCGGGAACTGAACCTGACCCCGCCGGCGGTTTCCCGGCGCCTGTCACAACTGGAGGAACGTCTCGGCGTGCGGCTCCTCAATCGGACAACCCGCCGGATCAGCCTCACCAGCGAAGGCGAGGTCTATTTCGCGAATGCGTTGCGCATCCTGAGCGACATCGACGAAATGGAGCGTCTGGTATCAAGCAGCCGCGCTGCCCCGAAAGGGTTGTTGCGGGTCAATGCGCCGCTTGGCTTTGGTCGTTCCTACATCGGCCCGGCCATCTCGGCGTTCACGAAAACCTACCCGGACGTCGAGGTACAACTCCACCTTACCGACCGTCCGGTCAGCCTCCCGGATGAAGCGATCGACGTTTCGATCCGCTTTGGCGACATGCCCGACTCACGGCTGATTGCCAAGAAGATCGCCGCCAACCGGCGGCTCCTGTGCGCATCGCCGACATACCTGCGCACGGCCGGCCATCCCGCCCATCCCCATGAGCTCACGCAACATCAGTGCATCGTGCTGCGACAAAATGAAGCCGCCTATGGCAATTGGCGACTGAGCCGCGGGAAGCAAACGGAAACCGTCAAGGTGCATGGAAAGTTGAGCACCAATGACGGGGAAGTCGCCCTCAACTGGGCTTTGGAGGGGCATGGCATCCTGATGCGCGCCGAGTGGGATGTCGCCAAGTATCTGCGGAGTGGCCGACTGGTGCAGGTTCTGGCGGATTACGACACGCCGCCCGCCGATGTCTATGCGGTATACCTGGAACGACTGAACCTTTCCGCCAAGGTTGCCTATTTTGTCGAACACCTGCGCAACTATCTGAGCCAGCATGCGGACAGTCCGAGCCAGAACCGCTCGAACTGGTAGCGCTACAGGCGTTCGTTCATCCCGGTCTGGTCGAACCATTGCTCAAGAAATTCGACGCAGACCTTGACCTTGGCGGATACCGATAGCCGGGAAGGATAGACAGCCCAGACGTCCGCCTGCTGGAAGTACTGCGGCAATACCGGCAGCAGCGCACCGGCCTCGATCTCACGGGAGATGTCCCAGGTCGAGCGCAGAATGATGCCGTGACCGTCGATGGCCCACTGGCGGACAATTTCCCCGTTGTTGGCCGAGAGCGGCCCGCTGACCTTGATGGCGACGAGGCCTTCCGGCCCCTCCAGTTCCCAACGTCCGAAATCCTGGTCGCGCTCGCGGATCGGAATGCAGCGATGCGCCTTCAGGTCCTCCAGCGATTGCGGCATCCCGAATCGTTCGACATAGGACGGCGCGGCACACAGCACCCGCCGATTGCGGGCAATCCGGCGCTTGATGACGTTCCCCTCGTGCACATGGCCGATCCGGATGTCGAGTTGAAAGCCTTCATCGACGAGATCGACGAGGCGGTCGAACAGTTCGACTTGGATCTCGAGTTGCGGGAATTGCCGCGCCAACGCGGAGAGGGCAGGTGCCAGACGACTGCGCCCAAAGCCGGTGCTGCTGCAAATCCGCAGGAGTCCGCTCGGCGCCGCCTTTTCCCGGGAGATCGCTTCTCCCATCAGGTCGACGTCCTCGAGGATGCGTTGCGCCCATTGATGGACGATCTCGCCCTGCGCCGTCAGAAAGACGTTGCGCGTCGTCCGATGGAACAGCCTTTCCTGGACCGCCGCCTCAAGCAACGCAATCCGCTTGCTGACCACGGCCTTGGAAACCCCAAGTTCGCGGGCGGTTTCGGCAAAACTGCGGTTGCGTGCAACGACACAAAACAGGCGGAGATCGTCGAGTTGGGGCCGAATATTCACGAATCGTATCCACGGAATTCACATTTGAATGGATTGTAAATATTTTCGTGACCGCTAAGCTAGCCGAACCAACATTCGCGCATTGCAGGGGAGATCGACATGAAGCACAAAATCGCGGTGATCGCCGGCGACGGGATCGGCAAGGAAGTCATGCCCGAGGGTCTGCGCGTCCTTGACGTGGCGATGCGCAAATTCGACCTTGATCTGGAATTCACGACCTTCGCGTGGGCGAATTGCGATTACTACCTCGAACACGGCAGGATGATGCCGGACGACTGGTTCGAGCAGCTAAGGCGCTTTGACGCCATCTACTTCGGCGCCGTCGGCTGGCCCGCCACCGTGCCGGACCACGTCTCGCTCTGGGGCTCGCTACTCAAGTTCCGCCGCGATTTCGACCAGTACGCCAATGTGCGCCCGGTTCGCCTGATGCCGGGCGTTCCCTGCCCGCTGGCCAACCGCAAGGTGGGCGACATCGACTTCTTCGTCATCCGCGAAAACACGGAAGGGGAATACTCCTCGGTCGGCGGCCGGATTTTCGAAGGGACGGACCGCGAAACGGTGATTCAGGAGTCGATCTTCACGCGCAAGGGAACCGATCGCATCCTGAAATTTGCCTTCGATCTGGCCCGACAGCGGCCGAAAAAGCACCTGACGGCGGCGACCAAGTCAAACGGCATCGCGATCAGCATGCCCTACTGGGACGAGCGTCTGGCCGCCATGGCCGAGCACTACCCCGACGTCCGCTGGGACAAGTACCACATCGACATCCTGAGCGCCCGCTTCGTGCTCAGCCCGGAGCGCTTCGATGTCGTCGTGGCCTCCAATCTCTTCGGCGACATCCTTTCCGACCTGGGGCCTGCCTGCACTGGCACGATCGGCATTGCCCCATCCGCCAATCTCAATCCCGAGCGCACCTTCCCTTCCCTCTTCGAACCGGTGCATGGCTCGGCACCGGACATTTACGGCCAAGGCATCGCCAATCCCATCGCCATGATCTGGTCCGGGGCCATGATGCTCGACTTCCTCGGGAATGGCGATGCCAGATACAAGGCAGCCCATGATGCGATGATGAAAGCGATCGAGGAAGTGCTCATCAACGGCCCGCGAACACCCGACATGGGCGGGAGCGCCACGACAAGCGAGTCGGGAAAGGCGATTGCCAAGGCGCTGGAATCGCTTGCTCCCCAGTAAACGTCGCATCCGGAAAGCCTGACAATGCATCTGCCGGCGATCGTCGATCTTCTGACCATGCTCATGCTGGGCGCCGCACTGGGCTTTTTTGGCGGCCTGTTCGGTATTGGCGGCGGGATTATTGCAATCCCCTTTCTCGGGCTTGTTCTCGGGATGGAGCAAGCGCTGGCGCAGGGAACCTCGCTGGCCATGATGGTTCCCATCCTGGTCGTCGGCTGGTGGCGATACACTCGTCGGCATCCCGTTCCCTGGCGAACCGCCATCCAGATCGGACTGCTTGCCTCGGTAACGACCTTGTTGGTGGCCTACCTGGCCACGAGCTTGAATCCAAATGTATTGCGTACCGTGTTCAGCATATTTCTCCTCGGTCTGGCGCTCCGCATGCTGGCTGGGCGGAAGAAGCCCGTTTCGGAGGAAACGGCCAGCCGCCTGAGCCCTCGACTGATGCCTGCTGTCGGCATTCTGGGTGGCGCCTGCATGGGGCTTCTGGGGGTTGGCGGTGGGCTGGTGGCAACGCCCATCTTCACGAGTCTTTTCGGTCAACGGCAAACCGTCGCTCAAAGTCTTTCTCTGGCGCTGGTCACGCCTTGCTCGCTTGTCGCCCTGATTACCTACGGCAGCGCCCGGCACGTAGACTGGTCCGTTGGCCTCCCCTTGGCGATCGGAGGGCTTCTTACCGTCTCAGCTGGCGTGGCATTGGCTCACCGACTGCCGGAACGAACCATGAAGACCACCTTCGCGTGGATGATCCTGGGCACGTCCATCTGGCTGCTACTGAAACCGATTCTCCAAAAATAGCACCCGCTCATGCGCGTTCGCAGGGCAGGATATTGGCACTGGAGGCATTCAACTGTAGGCAACGCGATGCGCTCCTGTGCTGTGCGGTCATAGTGGTTCCGGAGAGCGGCAGTTTGCTCAAAAAAAGCCGCATTCCTGGAACACGCCGTCAAGCCGCTGAGGGCACAACCGTGTCCCCGGCTACAATAACCTCTTCCAGCAAGAACCATCCAATCACTACCAAAATGACCAAACTCTACGGCATCAAGAACTGCGACACGATGAAGAAGGCCATGACCTGGCTCAGCGACAACGGCGTCGCCTACGAATTCGTCGATTACAAGAAGGCCGGTGTCGCCGAGGCCAACCTGCCCGACTGGGCGGCACGCGCCGGCTGGGAGAAGCTGCTCAACACGCGCGGCCTGATGTGGAAGAAGCTGAGCGATGAGGAGCGTTCTGCGGTCGACGCGCCAAAAGCCCTCAAATTGATGGCGCAGTATCCGGCGCTGATCAAGCGGCCGGTGCTCGACACCGGCAGCAAGCTGCTGGTCGGCTTCGCCCCCGAAACCTACGCCGCCGAACTCAAATGAGCGGCAGCAGCGTCCGCCGTTTCCTCTTCGAGCACCTCGACATCCGCGGCGCCATCGTTCACCTCGGCGATTCCTGGCAGCAAATGCAGGTCGACCGCAACTACCAGCCGACGGTCGCCCAACTGCTCGGCGAGACTGCCGCCGTCACCGCGCTGATCGCCGCCCAGCTCAAGCAACCCGGGCGCCTGACGCTGCAGTTGCGTGGCAACGGCCCGATCCAGCTGCTGGTCATGGACTGCAACGAGCAGCTGCAGATGCGCGGCATGGCGCGCAGCAACCCGGTCGTCCTGCCGGCGCCGGTGCCGGCGCTGCTCGGCGCCGACCAGGGCGGCCAGCTGATGCTCAGCCTCGACCAGCCGAACGCCCGCCACCCCTACCAGAGCTTCGTCCCGCTGGTCGGTGACAGCATCGCGGCGATTTTCGAACACTACCTCGAACAGTCCGAACAACAGCCCTCGCGCCTGTTCGTGAGCGCCGGCCCGAGGGCCGCCGCCTGCCTGTTCCTGCAGAAGATGCCGGAGGCCGACGCCCGCGACGCCGATGGCTGGCACCGCATCACCCAGCTCGCCGCCACCGTCAAGCCGGGCGAACTGCTCGAGCTCGACGCCGAGGCCCTGCTCGGCCGCCTCTTCCATGAGGACATGGCGAGCCACGGCGTGCGCGTCTACGACCCGGCGCCGGTGGTCTACCACTGCCCGGAGGACTGGACCAAGGTGCGCGACATGATCCGCAGCCTGGGCCGCGAGGATGCCGAGACGATCCTGCGTGAGCACGGCGAGATCCTGATCCGCGACGACATCTGCAACCACGAATACCGCTTCAGCGCCGAGGACGTCGCCGAGCTGTTTTCCGACGCCGGCCGGACGCTGCACTGAAACCGCACCCGAACGCGGCTGACCCCGCCGCCGGCAACGATGCGGCGGTTTCCTGCGACACCTGCGCCGCCTGCTGCTGCCGCCTGGAAGTCATGCTGACCGGCGACGACGACGTTCCTGCCCGCTTCACTGCCGAGGATCGCTGGGGCGGCTGGGTGCTGCGGCGGCTCGCCGACGGCTGGTGCGCGGCGCTCGATCGCAATACCATGCGGTGCACCATCTACGCGCGCCGCCCCTTCATCTGCCGCGACTACCGGATGGGTGGCGACGACTGCCGCGCCGAACGGACCCTCTACCTTGCCGGACCGACTCCATGACCTACGAAGAGCACCTCGACGAAGTGACCACGCTGATCACCGAGAAGTACGACGCTACCGACCAGGCGGCCATCGCCATGGTGATGCGCGCCCAGGCCGACGATTTCTTCAGCGGGCACGACGACGATCCTTCGATCTGCACGCTGGAGCGCGCCCATCAGGATGCGCGGGCGGTGTTCCGGCAATACCGCTAGGCGCCGGGAGGAAGAAATCATGCGTTCGACCCGTGCCACGGCGGCGGTCGCCCGGCTCAACAAGCGCAGCGAGGGGCGAAATTACCTGATGGTGATGACCGGCAGCGGTCTGTTCCTGCTGCGCGAGCGGGTGGATGGCAGCGACCGCGAAGTCTCGCCGGCGCTGCCGCTCGACGAATTCGTGGCCTTCGTCGACGCCCAGGGTCCGCAGCCGGCGCCCCGCATCACAAAAAACGACGCGGCCTTCGCCCGGCAGCTGGCCCGCAAGCGCTGAATCGCCGACACCCGACCCGGAGGCCACGATGCAATTCGAATATTTCCAGCAGATCCTGGTGGCGCTGATTCCCCTCTGCATCACGGTGATTCTGCATGGCTTCGGCATGGATGTCGTGCGCCGCAGCTTCAAGCGCTTCGGGCTGCCGATGCTTGAGGCGAAGGCGCACCCGGCGGCGCGCTCGGCGCTGATGGTCGGGATCGTCGCCATCATGCTGGTCACTCATTTCGCGGAAGTCATTGTCTGGGCGGCGTTCTACGTTCAGGCCGGCATGATTGGCAGCGTCCGCGAAGCCATGTTCTACTCGATGGAGTACTACACCACGCTGGCGGTCAACGTGCATAGCCTGTCCGGCCACTGGACGGGCTTCGGCGGCTTCGAGGCGATGACCGGCATGCTGATGTTCGGCTGGTCGACGGCGGTGCTTGCCGCCGTGGTCCAGCGGATGCATTCCATCGACCACTGACGGCCAGCCGCGACTAGAGGATCTTGCCCGGATTCATCAGCCCGCGCGGGTCGAGCGCCTGCTTGAGGGTGCGCATCAGGGCGATCTCGACCGGACTCTTGTAACGCAGCAATTCCTCGCGCTTGAGCTGGCCGATGCCATGCTCGGCGGAAATCGACCCGCCCAGGGCGTCGACCGCGTCATGCACCAGGCGATTGACCGCCGGCTGCGCGGCGATGAAGGCGGCGTTGTCCTGCGCATCGGGTTTCGACAGGTTGTAATGCAGGTTGCCGTCGCCGACATGGCCGAAGGCGACGACGCGGATGCCGGAAAAGGCGGCCGCCAGCGCCGCGTCGGCGCGCGCCAGGAACTCGGGAATGCGCGACACCGGCACCGCGATGTCGTGCTTGATGCTGATGCCCTCGATCTTCTGCGCTTCCGAAATGTTCTCGCGCAGCGACCACAGCTTCGCGGCCTGGGCCTGCGAGCGGGCGACGACGCCGTCATCCGCCTCGCCGCGTTCCAGCCGCTCCGTCAGCCAGCCCTCGACGGCGGTTGGGTCGGCCGCGGAGAACTCGGCCAGCACGTACCACGGGCTGGCGGCGCCCGGCCGCGCGGCGCCGGGGATGTGCCGGAGCACCAGCCCGAGCGCGGTTTCGGAGACCAGCTCGAAGGCGGTGAGATGCGCGTCGAACGCGGTTTTTGCCCGATTCAGGAGGTCGACCGCAGCTGCCGGCGTCGCGACGTTGAGCCAGCAGGTGGTCTGCGTTTTCGGCAGCGGGAAGAGCTTCAACACCGCCGCGGTGATGATGCCGAGCGTGCCTTCGGCGCCGATGAACAGCTGCTTGAGGTCGTAGCCGGTGTTGTCCTTGCGCAGGCCGCGCAGGCCGTTCCAGACTTCGCCGTCGGGCAGGACGACTTCGAGGCCGAGCGTCAGGTCGCGCGTGTTGCCGTAGCGCAGCACCTGGACGCCGCCGGCGTTGGTCGACAGATTGCCGCCGATCTGGCACGTGCCTTCGGAGGCGAGCGCCAGCGGGAACAGGCGGTCGGCGGCACGCGCGGCGTCCTGCACCGCCGCCAGCGTGCACCCGGCCTCGACGGAAATGGTGTCGTTTTGTGCGTCGACCGCAACGATGCGGTTCAGGCGCCCGAGGCTGACGATGACGGCGCCGCCGCCGGCGTCCGGTGTCGCCGCGCCGCACAGGCTGGAGTTGCCGCCCTGCGGGACGATGGGCGCACCGGCCGCCGCGCAGGCCCGGACGACCGCCGCCACTTCGGCGGTCCCGGCCGGACGCACCACGCAGCGCGCAGCGCCCCGGTAGCGGCCGCGCCAGTCGGTGACGAAGGGCGCGAGGTCGGCGGCGGCAGTCAGCACGTGGGCCGGACCGACGATGGCGGAGAGCGTGGCGATCAGCGGATCGGCGTTCATCGACGGCTCATTCGAGCAGCGAATGGAGCAACGGCAACATGTGCTCGGTCGCCTTGCGCCCGGCGGTGATGGCATCGACGCCGCGCTGGTAGTCGAGCAGCCCCATCTGCCCGAGGCGCGGGGCGACCAGCACGTCGGCCGGCTCGCCGGCCATGCGCGAGCGCGAGATGCGCCCCTGCATGATGGCGACGCTGTTGGTCACGACGTCGGTCAGCGCCGGTCGCGGCGTGCCGTCGCCGTTGCCGTTGCGCACCAGCCAGCGCCCGACCTTGTGGCGCCAGCCTTGCGCCCCGGCCTCGCCGCCCGGCTTGCGCAGGCGCAGGTTGATGGTGTCCATGCCGAGATCGACGGCGACGACGACATCGGCATCGAGCGCCCGGCACAACGAAACGGGCACCGGATTGACCAGCCCGCCATCGACCAGGAAGCGCCCGCCGATCTGGTGCGGGGCGAACAGGCCGGGCAAAGCGATCGAGGCACGCACGGCGCTGATGAGCCCGCCCTCCTTGAGCCAGACCTCGCGGCCGTTGGCGAGGTCGGTGGCGACGCAGGCGAACGGCCGGTCGAGGTCGGCGAAATCGCCGGCGAGAAAGCGCTGGGCGACGAAGTTGAGCAGGCGGTCGCCCTTGATCAGGCCGCCGCCGAGGCCGACGTCGAAGAAGCCGAGCACGTCGCGCCGCGTCAGGCTGGCGACCCAGTCCTCCAGCTCGTCGAGCTTGCCCGAGGTAAAAGCAGCGCCGACGAAGGCGCCGATCGAGGTGCCGCAGACCAGGTCCGGCTCGATGCCGGCATGCTGCAGCGCGCGCAGCACGCCGATGTGCGCCCAGCCGCGCGCCGAGCCGGAACCGAGGGCGATGCCGAGACGCGGACTGCCCATCGCGCCCTCAGTCCTGCCGCACGAACTCGGCGTAGAGGTCGTGGTGGTCGGCATCGACGACCCTGACCTGGAGGAAGTCGCCCGGCGCGGCATCGAAATGGCCGTCGATGTAGACCAGGCCGTCGATTTCCGGGGCATCGGCCTTGGAGCGGGCGATAGTGCCCTCCTCGTCCACGGCATCAACCAGCACCTGGATCGTGCTGTCGATCTTCGCTTCCAGCTTGGCGGCGCTGATGTCCTCCTGGACCTGCATCAGCCAGCGGCGGCGATCCTCGCGCACATCCTCCGGCGGCAGGCCGGGGAGCTCGTTGGCCCTGGCCCCATCAACCGGCGAGTAGGCGAAGGCACCGACGCGGTCGAGCTTGGCGTCTTCGAGGAACTGGATCAGCTGGTCGAAATCCTCTTCGGTCTCGCCGGGGAAGCCGGTGATGAAGGTCGAGCGGATGACGATTTCCGGGCAGATCTCGCGCCATTTGGCGATCCGTTCCAGCGTGTTCTCGGCCGAGGCCGGACGCTTCATCGCCTTGAGGATCCTCGGGCTGGCGTGCTGGAAGGGCACGTCCAGATACGGCAGGATCTTGCCCTCGGCCATCAGCGGGATGACGTCGTCGACCGACGGATAGGGATAGACGTAGTGCAGACGGACCCAGATGCCGAAGCTGGCCAGCGCATCGCACAATTCCTTCAGGCGCGACTTGACCGGCTTGCCGCCCCAGAAGCCGGTGCGGTACTTGAGATCGACGCCGTAGGCGCTGGTGTCCTGCGAGATAACGAGGATTTCCTTGACGCCGGCGCGGGCGAGGCTTTCCGCCTCGGCCAGCACGTCGCCGACCGGCCGCGACACCAGCGGCCCGCGCAGGCTCGGGATGATGCAGAAGGTGCAGCTGTGGTTGCAGCCTTCGGAAATCTTCAGGTAGGCGAAATGGTCCGGCGTCAGGCGCACGCCCTGCGGCGGCACGAGGTCGGTGTACGGGTCGTGCGGCTTGGGCAGGTGGTCATGGACGTAACCCATTACCTCGTCGGCGGCATGCGGGCCGGTGACGGCGAGGACTGCGGGATGCGTGGTCTGGACGATGTCGCCCTTGGCGCCGAGGCAGCCGGTGACGATGACCTTGCCGTTCTCGTTGAGCGCCTCGCCGATGGCGTCGAGCGATTCCTCGACCGCGGCGTCGATGAAGCCGCAAGTGTTGACGATGACGAGGTCGGAATCGTCGTAGCTCGGCGAAATCTCGTAGCCTTCGGCGCGCAGCCTGGTCAGGATGCGCTCGGCATCGGAGCTGGCTTTCGGACAGCCGAGGGAGACGAAACCGACGGTCGGCACTTTTGTGTTCAAGTTCATTACCTCAGGTGCTGCAAAACAAAAAAGCCCCGATTCGGGATCAGGGCTTGGCGAATCATGCCGATGCGTTGCGCAACGCATTCAGCGGAAAGGATTTTCCAGCGTGACGGGGTTTTAGTCAAACGCCGCGGCGGACGAAAAAAAGGCGGGAGACCGGCTCCCGCCCAAGCGGAGTCTGCCCGGACCGGCGTCAGGGCAGGAGGAAGGAGGCTTTTTCGCGGACCTTGATGTCGGCGTTCTCGCTGGCGACGATCTCGAAATGGATCGGATTGGCGCCCTGCCTGCCGGCATCCGGCGCCACCCTGACGACGGTATTGAAGGCCTGCAGCGTCGCGGCGGGGACATCGACCTCGCGCTCGCCGGCGATTTCCGCCCCCGGCAGGCCGTCGACCGCAACCGTGTAGCGGTGCGGCCGCTCCTCGGTGTTCATGATCTGCAGGGTATAGACGTTCTCGATGCGCCCGTCGTCGGCTTCGCGCGCCAGGGTCGAGCGGTCGCGGATGATGTCGACCTTGAGCGGGATGCGGTGCGCCAGGAACCAGCCGGCGGCGCCAACGATGAGCACCAGGATGGCGGTGTAGACGAGGATGCGCGGCCGGACGACGTGGCCGATGATCTCCTGGCGCGTCAGGTGGCGGGCCATGGCGTTCTCGGTCGAATAGCGGACCAGGCCGCGCGGCAGACCGACCTTGTCCATGACCTGGTCGCAGACGTCCACGCAGGCGGCACAGCCGATGCATTCGTACTGCAGGCCGTTGCGGATGTCGATGCCGGTCGGGCAGACCTGCACGCAGAGCCCGCAATCGACGCAGTCGCCCAGGCCGGCGGCCTTGGCATCGACGCCCTTGCGGCGCGCGCCGCGCGTTTCGCCGCGTTCCGGATCGTAGGTGATGATCAGCGTGTCGGGGTCGAACATCACGCTCTGGAAACGGGCGTAGGGACACATGTACTTGCACACCTGCTCGCGCATGAAGCCGGCCATCAGGTAGGTGAAGCCGCCGTAGAAGAAGATCCAGAAGGTTTCCCAGCCGCTCAGGTCGTTGGACTTGACCGCCGCGATCAGTTCGTTGACCGGCGTGAAGTAGGCGACCAGCGTGAAGCCGGTCCACAGCGAGACCAGCAGCCACAGCAGGTGCTTGGTGCCCTTGATGCGGATCTTGCGCGCATCGAGCGGCGCCTTGTCGAGCTTGATGCGGGCGTTGCGCTCGCCCTCGATCCAGTTCTCGATCCACATGAACATCTGGGTATACACCGTCTGCGGACAGGCGTAGCCGCAGAACAGGCGGCCGGCGATGGCGGTGACGAGGAAGAGCGCGTAGGCCGAGATGATCAGCAGCGCCGCCAGGTAGATGACGTCCTGCGGCCAGAAGACCAGGCCGAAGATGTAGAACTTGCGCTCGACCAGATGCAGCAGCACCGCCTGGCGGTCGTTCCAGACCAGCCACGGCGTGACGTAGAAGAGGATCTGGGTGAAGATCACCAGCGCGATGCGCCAGTTGTCGAAGAATCCGCGCACGCCCTTGGCGTAGATTTTCTTGCGCTTCTCGTAGAACGAAACCTGGCTGGGCGTTTCCTGGGACGTGCTGGTCTGGGGCTGGCTCATTGATGATCGTGGCGACTGGTCGATAGGGTCGGAAACCGGGACGACGGCAACCGCGAAGGTCCGGCTGCAACAAGCGAGCCTGCGGGGCGAACAAGGGGGAAATGCCGCCGGACCGTTCCACGGTTGACCGGGCCGTTCCCTGAAGGGCAGGAGGACGCGCTGCAGGGAATGGGTCACCGGTTTCCGGTAAAGCCATTAACAAGATGCGTGCCTGCCCGGTGTATTTTGATTTCCGCTTGTCAATCAGCAGCTTAGACACCTTCGTTCGGGCTAGCACTTTTGCACGAGGCCACGCTGTGCCATTATTGGCGAACAACATTGTCAATTTTGACAAAATTCCATGACCGCCCATTTTCTCAGCGAACTGATCTCCTTCCTCGACGGCCTGCCCGAACCGCGCATCGTGATGGATGCCGACTACCGCATCGTCGCCGCCAACGCCGCCTATGCGCGGGAATTCGGCAGCGGGCAGCCGGTCGCCGGGCGCACCTGCTACGAGGTGTCGCATCGCTTCAGCGTGCCCTGCGACCAGGCCGGCGAATCCTGCCCGCTCAAGCAGAGCCTCGAAGCCGGCACGCCACAGCGCGTGCTCCACCTCCACCACACGCCGCGCGGCGAGGAACACGTCGATGTCGAGACCACCCCGATCCGCGACGACCAGGGGCAGATCGTCTATTTCGTCGAGACCATGCGCGTCGTCCGCCAGGCCAGCAGCCGGGCCGCCGCACAAGGACTGGTCGGCCGCTCGCCGGCCTTCGTGAGCATGCTGGAAAAGGTGATGCGGGTCGCCGGCGCCGACGCCAGCGTACTCCTGCTCGGCGAAACCGGCACCGGCAAGGAACTGGTCGCGCACGCCATCCACGAGGCCGGCGACCGCAACGAAGGGCCGTTCGTTGCGGTCGACTGCGCCGGAATGACCGAAACGCTGTTCGAGAGCGAACTCTTCGGCTACGAAAAAGGCGCCTTCACCGGCGCCACGCACCGCAAGCAGGGGCTGGTCGAAGCGGCAGCCGGCGGCACGCTGTTCCTCGACGAAATCGGCGAACTGCCGCTCGCCCTTCAGGTCAAGCTGCTACGCCTGCTGGAAACCGGCACCTACCGCCGGGTCGGCGGCCTCGACTGGCTGCCCGCCGACTTCCGCCTGATCACCGCCACCCACCGCGACCTGCGCGCCATGGTCCACGCCGAGACCTTCCGCCGCGACCTCTATTTCCGCATCAACACCTTCCCGATCCACACGCCGGCACTGCACGAGCGCACCGAAGACATTCCGCTGCTGGCCATTTCGCTGCTCGAACGCGTCGACCGCAAGCGCACGCGCAGCTTCACCCCGGCCGCCCTCGCCTGGCTGGCCGGCCGCCGCTTCAGCGGCAACATCCGCGAACTGCGCAACCTGATCGAACGCGCCACCCTGCTCGCCGACGGCGACGTGATCGATGTGCGCCACCTGGCGGAAATGGCCGACGACATACCCGAAGCGCCGGACGCGGCGAACGCTTCGTTCCAGATGCACGAAATCGTCGACCTGGCGACACTGGAAAGACGTTACCTGGAATGGGTCAGGACGAACTCCCGCAACGACCTGCCGACGCTGGCCGGCAAACTCGGCATCAGCCCGCGAACCCTTTACCGCAAGCTGCGCAATCTCTGAAAAACAAAAAAGCGCCCAAAAGGCGCTTTGCTGTGTTTTTCCTGGCGGAGAGGGGGGGATTCGAACCCCCGATAGGCTATTAACCTATACACGCTTTCCAGGCGTGCGACTTAAACCACTCATCCACCTCTCCGGGAGGCGCGCATTGTAGCAGAGGGGCGCCGTTCGTCAAAGGAACTTTCTCAGCCACGCCAGCCCGATCCAGAGGGCGAAAAGGAGGAAAAACGCGAGCAGGCCGGCGGCACTTTGCGAACTGTGCCTGGGCAGAAGCCTGGCGGCCACGCGTCGCGGTGGACCGGTCACCAGGTCGAAAAACCGGTAAATGACGTTCTGCCGGCGCCGCTCGCCGGCCAGCAGGTAGAGCGCACCCTGCCCGATCAGGCACAAGCCAACCATCTCGACGACGGCGCGCAGGGCGCCGATCAGGAACGCCAGCACGCGCGCGCCCTACTCGTCATCGATGCCGAATTCCTCATCGAGTCGTCGCATCCGCCGGTTGTAGTACCAGATGATGACCAGATAGACGACCAGCGATCCCTGGGCCGCCATGTAGAAACCGAGCGGGAATCCGAACAGGCTGAAGGCATTGAGCTCCGGCGCATACCAGGTCAGCACGAAGGTGACGAAGACCCAGATGACGAGCAGGCCGAAGGTCAGGCGCCGCGTCTTTCGCCAGTAGAGGCCGTGCGCCATCACGTATCCTGCCGGCGGCGGGAGCGGCGAATGGCATCGACGAAGCCATCGGCCGCCGATTCCGGCGCCCTGGTGAACAGGCTGACGACGATGATGGTGACGAATCCGGCCAGCACGCCGAAGACGCCGGCCGACGTGGATTGCACCTGGAACCAGGGCTCCATGCGCAGGCCGCTGACGCCGAGCCAGGCGACGCTGTCGAACTCGACGCGGAAGATGTAGTAGATCGCGATCGACAGGCCGACCACCATGCCGGCCAGCGCCCCGGCGCGCGTCGCCCGGCGCCAGAAGATGCCGAGCACCAGCGCGGGAAAGAAGGCCGAACCGGCGATCGAGAAAGCCCAGGCGACCATCGACAGGATGGTGCCCGGCTTCTGCGCGGCGACGGTGGCGGCCAGCACCGCCACCACGAGCAGCAGCGATTTGGAGATGACGAGGCGGAACTGGGTCGAGGACTGGGGACGGAAGACCCGGTAGTAGACGTCGTGCGACAGGGCGCTGGTGATCGTCAGCAACAGCCCGTCGGCGGTGGACAGCGCTGCCGCCAGGCCGCCGGCGGCGACCAGCCCGGAGACGACGTAGGGCATGCCGGCAATCTCCGGCGTGGCCAGCACGATCACGTCCGGGTTGAGCGAAAGCTCGGCCAGTTGCAGGATGCCGTCGCGGTTGATGTCCTCGATGCTGACCAGCCCGATCTTGCTCCACGCGGCGACCCAGCCCGGCAGCTTGTCGATCGGGATGGCGACCAGGTGCGTGAAGACTTCGTACTTGACGAACACCGCGTAGGCCGGCGCCGTGATGTAGAGCAGCAGGATGAACAACAGCGACCAGAACACCGATTCCCGCGCCTGGCGAACGCTCGGCGTCGTGTAGTAGCGCATCAGCACGTGCGGCAGCGCCGCGGTACCCACGGTGAGGCAGAAGACCAGCGCCAGGAAGTTGATGCGCTGCGCCCGGGCGGCATCGGCGTCGTCGCCGGGAAATGCCGCCGCGTGCGGAATCGGCGGCGCCGCACGCTCGGCCGCCGCATACATCGCCGTTTCCCAGCGCAGCCGCGCCTGTTCCGGATCGTGCGGCAGTTCCCGGCGCTGCTTTTCGAGCGCCACGATGTCCTTCATCTGCGCGTCGCTGGCCTTGAGCTCGTTGATCTTCGCCGTCAGCTGCTCGCGTTCGAGGACCAGCGAATTCGGCAGCTGCATGATCTTCTGGGCATACTCGTCGGCCCGCTCGCGATAGAGACGACGGGCGTCGACCTCGGCCGGGCTGTCGAACAGCCTGCCCTCCATCTGCTGGACCTGCTGCAGCACCTGACCATAGACGACCTGCGGCACCGGGTTTCCGGTCACCGACCAGGAGAGGATGGCGACCGGCGTGATGTAGGCGATGATCAGGATCACGTATTGCGCGACCTGCGTCCACGTCACCGCGCGCATGCCGCCGAGGAAGGAGCAGACGAGGATGCCGGCGAGGCCGACGAAGACGCCGATCTCGAACTGCAGGCTGACAAAGCGGCTGGTGATGACGCCGACCCCGTAGATCTGCGCCACGACATAGACGAACGAAGCCAGGATCGCCGCGCCGACGGCGACCATGCGGATCGCGTTGCCGCCGTAGCGGGCGCTCAGGAAATCAGGAATCGTGTATTCGCCGAAGCGCCGCAGGTACGGCGCCAGCAGCAACGCGACCAGGACGAAGCCGCCGGTCCAGCCGAGGACGAAGGCCAGTCCCTGGTAGCCGGAAAGATAGAGCGTGCCGGCCAGGCCGATGAACGACGCGGCGCTCATCCAGTCGGCGCCGGTCGCCATGCCGTTGAAGAAGGCCGGCACCCTGCGCCCGGCGACGTAGAACTCGGAGACATCCGAGGTGCGGCTCATGATGCCGATCACCGCGTACATCGAGATGGTGAAGATCAGGAAGGAATAGCCGATCCAGCGCGGCGGCATGCCGTGATCCTCGAGGATGGCGAGCGCCACCACGAAGAGGATGAACCCGCCGGTGTAGAGCAGGTAGTAGCGTTGCAGCCTGGTCAGCGAGCCCGGCATTGCCGCATGTCAGTGGTGGCGGCGCAGAAAGGTCGCGGCCTGCGATTCCTCGACGAGCTTGCCGGCAGTGGCGATTTCCTTGCCGGTGGCGCGCACCAGCAGCATCTGGAACAGGCGCGCGAGGACCAGCGTGTTGGCCATCGTGTCGCGCCGCCCGCTGCTACCGAGCCCGAACATCTCCAGCCAGTCGTCAAGCGCCACGACCTTCATCGACTTCTCTGGGAACAGCGAGGGCAGTAGCCAGGCCAGGTCGATCCACTGCGGCTGAAAATCGACGCCGAGGCGTTCCTTGTAGGCGCGCTGCAGGAAGCCGCTGACGAACGGGCTGTGGTAGGTCACCAGCGGGGCCTTGGCGGCGTAGGTCAAAAAGGCCATCAGCTGGCGGTCGACCGCAGCATCGGCGGCCACATCGGCGGCAAGGTCGAGCGCGAAGGCGTCGGCCGGCAGGATCGAACCGGCCTGCACGCCGACCGCCGAGATGCCGAGCAATTCGTCTTCCGCCGCGCGCGAACCCGAGGTGGCGACATCGACCACCACGTAGCGCGTATGGAAATGCGGCCCGTCGAGGGCCGGCGCCGTGCTGGCGCGCCAGGCCTCGAGCGCCAGCCGGACATCTTCCGGCAGGCTGGCCGGTGAGCGGGTGCCGCCCTTGAGCAGGAAATTCTTCAGTCCGAAAACCATCAATGCACCTGGTAATCGAGTTTGAGGCGGGTCTGGATCTTGCGCGCCTGGCGGAAGGATTCCTTGAGGATGCGGCGATCGAGCTCGTTCAGGTTGTCCGGATTGATCAGGTTGTCGCCCTGGCGGCCCGGCTCGCCTTCGAGGTACTGGTGGCGCAGGCGCAGCAGCTGGATGAAGTCCAGCCCTTCGAGGACGGCGTTGATTTCTTCGTCGCGGATCGACAGGCGTTTCGACGCCAGGCGCAGGCGCTGCACCGAGTTGGTGTTATGAACGCCGGTCGCCAGCGCATAGATGCGGGCGACATCGACGAAGATGCGCGAGCCGTATTTCTTGAGGTCGATCTTGCCCGGCTGGTCGGGTTCGAGGTCGGTCAGGAAGTCGCGGATTTTGCCCAGCGGCGGCTCGACATCCAGAGCATTGTGCGCCATGGCACGCAGGAACATCGGGTTGGACGAGGTCTGGACCAGTAGGTGGCGGCGCATCGCGTCGGCCAGCTCGGCCTTGCCGAACAGGGCGCGGAAGTCGAAGAAGATGGTCGCGTTGAGCAGCGCCTCGGGCTGCGGCACGCGGATCCACTGCGAGAACTGCTCTTTCCATTCGTCCAGCGACAGGCACCACTGCGGGTTGCTGGCCATGATGTTGCCCTTGCACAGCGGGAAGCCGCAACGGTCGAGATCCTTGTTGACATCGAGGGCGAAGGCGAGAAAGCGCTGCCGCAGGCCGTCGACCGCAGCCGCCTCGGGCGCGGCGAAGACGATGCCGTTGTCCTGGTCGGTGCTGAAGGTCTGTTCGTCGCGCCCTTCCGAGCCGAAGGCCAGCCACGCCCATTCGATGCCGTCGAAATTGTGGTTGTTCAGGTTGAGCTGGATGACGCGGCGGGTCAGCGCATCGTTGAGCGCCGAGATGAACTGCGTCAGCTGCTCGGCGCCGATGCCCTGGGCCAGCATGTTGAACGACAGCTGGCGGACGTCGGCCGCCGATTGCTGCAGCGCCTCGACGTTCTCGGCCGATTCGATGGTCTGGCGGATCTGGCGCAGGCCGACGCGCTGCAGGGCGAACAGGTCGCGCTCGGAAACAACGCCGGTCAGGCGCCCCTCGGCATCGGTCACCAGCACGTGGCGGATGCCGTTGGTCGCCATCGCCAACATCGCATCGTAGGCGGTGGCGTGCTCTTCGAGCATGAAGGGGGTCGGCGACATCGCTGCACTGATCGGCGCGTCATGCGGCAGATCGGCGAGCACGACGCGGTCGAGCAGGTCGGAGCGGGTGAACACGCCGACCGGCTTGCGATCCTCGCCGGCAATCACCAGGGAGCCGACGTGCGCCTTCGACATGCCTTCCAGCGCGGTGCGCAGCGGCGTTTCCGGCGCCACGGTAACCGGCGAGCGCGAGCCGATGCCGGCCAGCGGCGAATTGAGCGTCTGCTGTTCGCTGGCGCGCTGGGCAAACTGCTGCTGCAACTGCAGGCGCGACTGGTTGAGCAGGCTGGCGATGTATTGCGTGCAGAACAGGTTGAACTCGCGGCTGGTCGCCATCAGCGTCAGGAAGTCCTCGGCCGGCAGCTGGTAGCAGAAGGTGTCCTCGACGGCGGTATAGACGTTGGTCGACGGCCGCCCGGCGGTCACCGCACCGATCGGGAAGCTCTCGCCCGGGTTGAGGCTGAGGACCGAATATTCGGTCACCGTGACTTCGCCGGCCTGGCGGGCCTGCACCTTGCCGCTCTCGATCAGGTAGAAGTAGCGCACGTTGCCGGCGTCGGGGCCGATGATCTCGCTGCCGGCCGCATAGAAGGTCAGCTTCGCCTTGTCGGCGAAGAACTGCAGCGCTTCCGCCGCCATCTTGTTGAACGGGGCGTGCAGCTTCAGGAAACCCTGGGTGCTCCCCGCGACACGCCGGCTGCCCTGCTGCCGCAATGCCATTTCTGCCTGGCCGATGGCCTGTTGTTCGGTGCTCACGACAACCTCATTTTTTTCAAAGACCGTAGTTTAACTTGAGACGCTGCTGCAGTCGCCTGGCCTGCTTGAGCGACTCCTTGAGGATCGCCCGGTCGACGTCGTGCAGCCCGGCCAGCGGAACGGCGTTGCCGGCCTCGGGACCGGCGGCGAGCTGGTGGGCCAGGCGCAGCCGTAAAATGTGCGAAAAAGCGGCGTCGACCGCAACGATCTCGTCCGCCAGCAGGCCGTTGGCCGGGCCGGCGTCGTGCAGGCGGGCGCTGCTATTCACCGCGCGCGCGCCGGCCGCCAGCGCGAAGATGCGCGCCGCGTCGACGAAGATGCGGCTGCCGAACTTCTTCAGGTCGACCGTCTCGCCGGCCGCCCCGCTCTCCCCCGCCACCTCGCCGAGGAAATTGAGCGGCACCGCCGCCTGCAGCGCGTTGCTCGCCATCAGGTGCAGGAAGGCCGGGGTTTCGGCGGTGAGCGCCAGGAGCAGGCTGCGCAGCGATTCGCCGAGGTTGGCGTCGCCGTACAGCGGCGTGAGGTCGAAGAAGATGCTGGCATTGAGCAGCGCCTGCGGCTCCGGGCGGCGCACCCATTCGACGAACTGCTGCCGCCACTCGTCGAGCGACAGGCACCACGCCGGGTTGCCGGCCATGATGCCGCCGCTGCACAGCTTGAAGCCGCAGTCGGCGAGACGCCGGTTAACGTCCTGTGCAAAGGGCAGGAACAGCTCGCGCAGCGCGTCGGCCTCGTGGCCGTCGGTGGCGCTGAAGATCAGGCCGTTGTCCTGATCGCTGACGAAGGTCTGTTCGTGCCGGCCCTCCGAGCCGAGCGCCAGCCAGCACCAGCTCACCGCCGGCAGGCGGTGGCGACGCGCCGTCAGTTCGATGACGCGCAGCGACAGGCGGTCGTTGAAGGCCGAAATCAGGCGCGTCAGCAGGCGGCCGCCGAGGTCGCGGGCGGCAAGATCGGCGAGGAATTCGTCGAGCCGCTCGGCGAGGCGCGGCGCCTCCTCCAGCGCGCTCAGCGCGTTGAGATCGTTTTCCAGTGCCAGCTGCCGGCGGCAGGGCAGGACGCCTTCGAGGGACCAGGGCACGTCAGTATTTCACGCGGGCGAAATAGGTTTTTTCGGAAGCTTCCAGCGCCTGGCGGACGGTGACGATGCCCTTTTCCTCGAGCAGCGGCACCAGCTTGAGGAAGACTTCGGCGGTCGCCAGCGCGTCTTCCAGCGCGTTGTGGCGGCTTTCGATGTGGATGCCGAGGCGCTCCAGGATGACGTCCAGCTTGTGCGATTCCTGGTTGGGATGGACGACCGCCGAAAGCAGCAGGGTGTCGAGCACCGGCTGCGCGAACCTGACCCCGGTCCGTTCCTCCTTGAGCTGCAGGAAGCGCATGTCGAAGGCGGCGTTGTGGGCGATCAGCACGGTGTCCTCGCAGAACTCGTGGAAGGCCGGCAGGACGATGTCGATGTTCGGCTGGCCGCGCACCATGTCTTCGCTGATGCCGTGGATGGGAATCGACTCCGGCTTCAGCGGACACTCGGGATCGACCAGCTGGTTGAAGATTTCCTGGCGCAGCAACCGGTTGTTGACGATGCGCGCGGCGCCGATCTGGATGATTTCATCGCCGTTCGACGGCTCCAGCCCGGTGGTCTCGGTATCGAACACGGTATAGGTAAGATCGCTCAGCCTGCGGTCGAGGTCGATCGACTTGTCGGCGAAATTGAAGAGGTCGAAATCGTAGTACTCGGGGCGCCCGCTGCCGCGCGCGCGCTCGTCGTCGTGCACGACCTCCGGCGTGGCGACCGGCAGCACGAAGCGGAAATAGGCGCGGTGCGCCGCCTTTTCGCGCTGGTACCAGACTTCGCCGCCGTGCCGGTCGATGACGTCGCGCAGGGTCAGCGGCGTCGTTTCGCCGCCGGCGTGCATCGATTCCATTTCCCAGGTGTAGAAGGTTTCCGACGACATCGCCGGCCCCGCCCAGATCAGGTCAAGATAGGCGAGCTTGCCTTCGGAGGTCAGGCGGAAGCGCAATTCGCGCGGCCCGTAGTGATCCTGCAGGCGGGATGCGAGAAAGACCAGCGCGAAAACCAGCGAGAAGCTGTCGGCCTTGACCCACAGGGCGTCGTCGAGCTCCTCGGTCTTGGTCGGCAGCCTGAGCTTGTCCTCGATGCGGCGCTGGGCGGCGGCGATGACGTCGATGCCGAGGATGTCTTCCAGCGGCCAGCGCGCCTTGAGCGAATCGGAGAACTTGGCCATCGTCTGGTCGATGCTCTGGCCGCGCTTGGCGACCTCGTCCTCGATGACGCGGAGAAAACGCTCGCGCAGCTCGGGCTCCATGTCGGGGTAATCGAGCAGGTTGGTGACGGCGGCGCGGATGTTGCCGATGGCGGAGCGGCTGCCCTCGGTCATCAGGTGCAGGACCTGATCGCGCTGCGCTTCCTGCTCGATACTGCGGGTGATGTTCTCGACCGTCAGCACGTAGCCGGTCATCGCGGCTTCGGCGCCCTCGGCCCCGGCCGCCATGACCGGCACCATCTGGACGCGCAGCAGCTGGCCGCCGCGTGTCGTCGTGATGAAATTGGCGATCGCCGCCTTGCCGCCGGCCAGGCGCTGGCGGATGACTTCCTCGGCGTGCTGCACCTGGTTCTTTTCGAGAATCGAGAAGATCGAGCGGCCGAGACCGATCAGCGCGCCGCCGGAAACCGAGGTCGGCCCCTGGGCCAGCGCCTTGAACTGCAGGCGGGCGCGGTTGTTGTAGAGCAGGATCCGGCCGTCGAGATTGCAGACGACGACGGCCTGCGCCAGTTCGGACATCAACGCCGCCAGGCGGTTCTTCTCTTCCTCGACCGAGGCCTTGGCGGCGGCGATCTGCGTCTCGACGTCGTCCATCAGCGCATCGCGCTGCTGCGCCAGATCGTTGGCGGCGCGCGCCAACTGCTGCACTTCCGGCGGCCCTTCCGGCGTCACGCGGAAATTGCGGTTGGCGCCGAGCATCAGGCGCAGGGTTTCGGCCATACGCAGCAGGCCCTCGACGTAGTGCTTGAACAGACGGTGCAGGACCAGCACGCCGATGACGAAGCCGAACAGCGTCATGATCGTGCCGACCGGCAGGCGCGAAAGCAGCAGCTCGGTCAGCATCTGGCGCTCGGCATCCTTCATGTCGAGCCAGACCAGCAGGGAAGTGACGACGAAGGGGCCGGTCATCAGCAGACCCAGCACCACCACGGCGAGGATGAAACGATGTTTTGCCTTCATGGCGACCATCCGGATTGGATTTCGGGCTTTTGCGGCCGTCGACCGCAACAGGGGAGCGGGATCAGCGGGCCAGCATTTCCTTGACCTTCGCGACCAGATCCTTGGTCGAGAAGGGTTTGGTGACATAGGCATCGGCGCCCAGTGCCAGTCCCTTGGCGACCTCGGTGTCGCGCCCCTTGGCAGTCAGCATGACGATCTGCAGGCCGGCGCGCTGCGGATCGGCGCGCAACGCCTCGCAGACTTCGAAACCCGATTTCTTGGGCATCATCACGTCGAGCAGCATCAGGTCGGGCGCGAAGCTGGCGGCCTTGGCCAGCGCTTCCTCGCCGTCATTGGCGACGGCGACCTCGAAACCTTCCTTCTTCATCAGGAATTCGAGCGAAATGACGATATTGGGTTCGTCGTCCACGATGAGGATTTTGTACGCCATCTTTCCAGTCTCCCTTGTTATTTTTCCGTTGCCGGCAACGGCACGGTGAAGATGAATTTTGCGCCGGCGCCCGGCCGGCTTTCAACCCACAGATTACCACCAAAGTATTCGACAATCTGCCGGCTGATCGGCAGCCCGAGCCCGGTGCCCTGCGGCTTGTCGGTCATGGTGTTTCCACCCTGGCGGAATTTCTCGAAAATGACAACGCATTCCTCGGCGGTGAGGCCGGGGCCGTTGTCCGCGACCTCGACGCGCACCTCGTAGGCATCGGCGGTCACCCGCACCTGGACCAGCCCGGTTTCGCCGGGAACGAACTTCACCGCGTTCGACAACAGGTTGATCATGACCTGCGTCAGGCGGTCGCGGTCGGCCAGCACCACCGGCCCCTGTGGCGGAATGTCGCCTTCCAGCGTGACCCCGCGCTCGCGGAACAACTGGCCGAGCGATTCCATCGTCTCGCGCGCCACCTCGCCGATGTCGACCTCGCTGGTCGTCCATTCGGCACGCCCGGATTCGAGCTTGGCCATGTCGAGAATCTGGTTGATCAGGCGCGTCAGGCGCTCGGCCTCGCTGACGATGATGCCGACGAAACGCTTGCGGTCGGCGAGCTCCATTTTCGGGTCGTCGTGCAGCATTTCCGACAGCGCGCGAATCGACGTCAGCGGTGTGCGCAGCTCGTGGGTCACGGTCGAGATGAAGTCGTCCTTCATGCGGTCGAGTTCGCGCAGCCGCTCGTTGGCTGCGCGCAGTTCGGCAGTCGCCGCCTCGAGTTCCAGCGACTTGGTTTCCAGTTCCCGGCTGTAGGCGCGCACCTGGGTCGCTTCGTCGAGGATGTCGAGCACTTCCTCGAGCCCGAGATCCTCCTCCTGGGCGACCGAAGCCACCATCACCCGGGCGCTCGCCGAGCCGATGGCACCCGACAGCTGCCCCTCGGCGAAGCGGACGAACTCGGCGTCGGCCGGCAATTCCCGCCAGTCGGCGACACCGTGCGCCACCGCGTAGGCCGCCAGCTGCTGGCGCGCCCGCGGCGGCCCGAGGAAGCGTTCGAGCAGATTGACCAGTTCGTCGAGCGACGCGCTGCCGCGCCACAGCCTGGCTTCGGTATCGCGCCCACCATGCCGGAAGACGTCGACGAAACGCTCGGCCTGCCCGGCCTCGACGGCGTCCGGCCGCGAATTCAGCGATACCAGCACGTACAGCCCGATATTGGCGAACAGGCTCCACCACAGGCTGTGCGAGATTTCATCGAGCCCGGAAAGGCCGAACAGAGCCTGCGCCCTGAGCGCCTCGATGCCCCACAGCCCCTGGTCGACGAAGCCGCGGTCGATCCAGCCCGACTTGGCGAACGACGGCAGCAGCAAGGTGTACAGCCACACCGCGAAGCCGCCGAGCAGCCCGGCCACGGCGCCGGCCCGCGTCCCCTGCTTCCAGTACATGCCGCCGAACATGGCTGGGGCGAACTGGGCGACGGCGGCGAAGGAGATCAGCCCGATGCCGACCAGCGCGTAGGCTTCGCCGGCTGCCCGGAAATAGATGTAGCCGAGCAGCAGGATGAGCACGATGGCGGCCCGCCGGATGCCGAGCAGGAGGCCGGAGAGATCCTTGCGCTCGCCGACGCCCAGCCACTGCGAGCGCAACAGCCAGGGCATGACGAGATCGTTGCAGACCATGGTCGACAGGGCGATGGTCTCGACGATGACCATGCCGGTCGCCGCCGACAGGCCGCCGATGAAGACAAGCAGCGCCAGCGACTCGGCACCGCGTGCCAGCGGCAGGGTGAGCACGAAGGTGTCGGGATTGAAATCCTGCCCCGAGAAATGCAGCAGGCCGCCGAGCGCCAGCGGCAGGACGAAGATGTTGATCAGCACGAGATAGAGCGGAAACAGCCAGACGGCGCGCTTGAGGTGCGACTCGTCGACGTTCTCGACGACGATGATCTGGAACTGGCGCGGCAGGAAGATGATGGCCAGGCCGGAAAGGATGATCAGCGCGGTCCACGTCCCGGCGCGGCTCGAATCGAGCTGCAGCAGGCGTGCCGCCTCGGGCAGCGCCGCCGCCCGCTGGAAAAGATCCGACAGGCCGCCGAACATGCCGTAGGTGACGAACACGCCGACCGCCAGGAAGGCCGCCAGCTTGACCACCGACTCGAAGGCGATGGCCGCCACCATGCCCTCGTGGCGCTCGGTGGCATCGAGATGGCGCGTACCGAACAGGATGGTGAACAGGGCGAGCAGCGCCGCGATGATGAAGGTCGAATCGATCATCCCCGGCAGGAAGCCGCCGCCCGAGGTATGGAAAAGAACTTCCAGGCTCGCCGCCACCGCCTTCAGCTGCAGGGCGATGTAGGGCACGACGCCGACCACGGCGATGACGGTGACCAGCCCGGCCAGCAACTGGCTCTTGCCGTAGCGCGAGGCGATGAAATCGGCGATCGAAGTGATCCGTTGCGCCTTGCTGATGCGGACCATCTTGACGATGACGCCGACGAACAGCAGCATCAGCGTCGGACCGAGGTAGATGGTCAGGAACGACAGGCCGCCCGACGTCGCCCGGCCGACACTGCCGTAGAAGGTCCACGACGTGCAGTAGACCGCCAGCGACATGGCGTAGACGTTGGCCGTGATGATCGACCTGCCGGCGTCCGCCCGCGCGTCGCCGAAGCGCGCGACAGCGAACAGCAGCCCCATGTAGGCCGCCGACAGGAACAGGACGAAACCTGCCGTGAGCACCTATTTCCCCCGCCGTTCGGCAACCACCGCCGCCACCAGGACGATCAGCGCCCACACGCCGAACAGGTAGAGGTAGGCCGCGGGAACCCCGCCGACATCCCCGCCGGGCAGGCTGAGCAGCGGGAAGGTCAGCAGCGGGACACCCAGCAGGCCAAGCGCCGCCAGCCGCTGCCGCAACGGATTTGCGCGTTTCATGCGCCATCCCCCGAAATGAAAACGGCCGGCACGCCAAGCGTGCCAGCCGTTGTTGGCATGCAGTCCGATGTGACCACACGGAAGGTCACCTTATGGGCGACCATTGTCTCCTCCTTGCCTTTGTTGGTTGGAGGCGGCGCGGCAAGCTCGCCGCCTCCTTGACCGGCCGGGAATCAGCGCTTGCGCCGTTCCCGAATCCCCCCTCTTTAACCCTTCAGTTGCTCCAGGATCGCCGGGTTCTCGAGCGTGGAGGTGTCTTGCGTCAGTTCCTCGCCCTTGGCCAGGCCGCGCAGCAGGCGGCGCATGATCTTGCCGGAACGGGTCTTCGGCAGGTTGTCGCCGAAACGGATATCCTTCGGCTTGGCGATGGGCCCGATTTCGTGGCCAACCCAGTCGGAAAGCTCCTTGACGATCTTCTTGGTGGCTTCCGGATCGGTCGGGCGCGCGCCCTTCAGCACCACGAAGGCGACGATGGCTTCGCCGGTCAGGTCGTCCGGGCGGCCGACGACGGCAGCTTCGGCGACCAGCGGGTTGGCGACCAGCGCGGATTCGATTTCCATGGTGCCCATGCGGTGGCCGGAAACGTTCAGCACGTCGTCGATACGGCCGGTGATGGTGAAGTAGCCGGTTTCGGCATCACGGATGGCGCCGTCGCCCGCCAGGTACAGCTTGCCCTGGAAGTCGGCCGGGTAGTAGGACTTGACGAAGCGCTCGTTGTCGTTCCAGATCGTGCGGATCATCGACGGCCACGGCTTCTTGCAGACCAGGATGCCGCCCTGGCCCCACGGCAGCTCGGCGCCGGTCTCGTCGACCACGGCGAACTGGATGCCCGGGAACGGCAGGGTGCAGGAACCCGGCACCAGCGGGGTGGCGCCCGGCATCGGGGTGATCATGTGGCCGCCGGTTTCGGTCTGCCAGAAGGTATCGACGATCGGGCAACGGCCGCCGCCGACGTTCTCGTAGTACCACTCCCAGGCCGCCGGGTTGATCGGCTCACCAACCGAACCGAGGATGCGCAGGGAAGACAGGTCGTAGCTCTTCGGATGCACGGCGGCGTTGGTGTCGGCAGCCTTGATCAGCGAACGGATCGCGGTCGGGGCGGTGTAGAAGATGGTGGCCTTGTGGTCCTGGATCATCTTCCAGAAACGGCCGGCGTCCGGATAGGTCGGCACGCCTTCGAAGACGATTTCGGTGGCGCCGCAGGCGAGCGGGCCGTAGGTGATGTAGGTGTGGCCGGTCACCCAGCCGATGTCGGCGGTACACCAGAAGACATCGCTATCCTTGATGTCGAAGGTGTACTTCATGGTCAGGATAGCGTGCAGCAGGTAGCCGCCGGTGGAGTGCTGGACACCCTTCGGCTTGCCGGTCGAACCGGAGGTATAGAGCAGGAACAGCGGGTGTTCGGCTTCGACCCATTCCGGTTCGCACACGTCGGACTGGTTGGCAACGACGTCGTGCAGCCACTGGTCGCGGCCGGCAACCATGTTGACTTCGGCGCCGGTGCGCTTGAAGACGATGACGTTCTTGACCGATTCGCAACCGCCCATGGCGAAGGCTTCGTCAGCGATCGGCTTGAGCGGGATAGCCTTGCCGCCGCGGTACTGGCCGTCGGAGGTGATCAGGGCCACGGCGCCGGCGTCGTTGATGCGGTCGCGCAGAGACTGGGCGGAGAAGCCGCCGAAGACGATGGAGTGGATCGCGCCGATACGGGCGCAAGCCTGCATCGCGCAGATGCCTTCTACGGTCATCGGCATGTAGATGACGACGCGATCGCCCTTCTTGACGCCCATGCCGCGCAGGGCGTTGGCGAACTTGGCAACCTTGGAGAGAAGTTCCTTGTAGGTAACCTTGGTTACCTGGCCGTCGTCGGCTTCGAAAATCAGCGCGACCTTGTCGCCCTTGCCGGCTTCGACCTGGCGGTCGAGGCAGTTGTAGGAAACATTCAGCTTGCCGTCGGCAAACCACTTGAAGAAGGGGGCGTTGGATTCATCCAGCACCTGGGTGAAAGGCTGCTTCCAGGTGATCATCTCGCGAGCGCGCTTGGCCCAGAAGCCTTCGTAGTCGGCTTCAGCTTCAGCGCACAGTGCCCGATAGCCATCCATCCCGGACACGGCCGCGTTCTTGACCATTTCCTCGGACGGATAATAGAGCTTAACGGACTCATTCGACATATTCTTCTCCTCTGCGGTACTTCGCAATTATGTTGAAACAACCGATCGGATCTCGGGTCTGCACCCGGGACAGTAATAGCCGCACCTGCTGGAGAAACAACCCCTCCCCTCGCCGGCGTTGAGGCGGCATTAGACGTCGATAATCTTACAAAGCGCTTACGAAATCACGCTGCGGCGCAGCAATCCGGGGCATCCCGGCGGCCGGGCGCTCCGTGATAAACTTTCGCCTCCCCAAAACCCCGTCCACCCACAATGAATTCTCCCGTAAAGACTCTCGAAACCGTCATCTTCGCCAGCCGCTGGATACAGGCGCCGCTCTATGTCGGCCTGATCATCGCCCAGGCCGTGTATTGCTGGCTGTTCATGGTCGAACTGAGCCACCTGGTGCACAACGCGATCGACGCCGCCCACATCAGTGAGACCGACGTCATGCTGGCCGTCCTCGGCCTGATCGACGTGGTGATGATCGCCAACCTGCTGATCATGGTCATCGTCGGCGGCTACGAAACCTTCGTCTCGCGCCTCGATCTCGAAGGCCACCCGGACCAGCCGGAATGGCTCTCGCACGTCAATGCCGGCGTCCTCAAGATCAAGCTGTCGACCGCGATCATCGGCATTTCGTCGATCCACCTGCTGAAGAGCTTCATCAATGCCGCCAACCTGGAACAGCACACGCTGCAGTGGCAGGTGATCATCCATGTCGTATTCCTTTTCTCCGCCCTGGCCATGGCCATTGTCGACAAGACCATGACCCAGACCCTCGCCCTTCAACACGCAAAACACCACTGACCCGGAGCCGCGCATGACCGCCATCAAACAGGAAGACCTGATCCAGTCCGTCGCCGATGCCTTCCAGTACATCAGCTACTACCACCCGCTGGACTACATCAAGGCGCTGGGCGAAGCCTACGAGCGCGAGGAAAGCCCCGCCGCCAAGGACGCCATCGCCCAGATCCTGACCAACTCCCGCATGGCCGCCGAAGGCCATCGTCCGATCTGCCAGGACACCGGCATCGGCATGGTTTTCATCAAGGTCGGCATGCAGGTCACCTGGCCGGATGCGACCATGAGCATCCAGAAGATGATCGACGAGGGCGTGCGCCGCGCCTACGCAAACCCGGACAACCCGCTGCGCGCCTCCGTTCTGGCCGACCCGGCCGGCAGCCGCAAGAACACCAAGGACAACACGCCGGCCGTCGTGCATTTCGAGATCGTCGAAGGCGACCACGTCGAGGTCATCTGCGCGGCCAAGGGTGGCGGCTCGGAAGCCAAATCCAAGTTCGCCATGCTCAACCCGTCCGACGACCTGGTCGACTGGGTGCTGAAGAAGATCCCGGAAATGGGCGCCGGCTGGTGTCCGCCCGGCATCATCGGCATCGGCATCGGCGGCACGCCGGAAAAGGCCATGCTGCTGGCCAAGGAATCGATCATGGCGCCGGTGGACATCCACGAACTGAAGGCGCGCGGCCCGCAGAACCGTGCCGAGGAACTGCGCCTCGAACTGTTCGAGAAGGTCAACGCGCTGGGCGTCGGCGCCCAGGGGCTCGGCGGCCTGACCACCGTGCTCGACGTCAAGGTGCTCGATTACCCCTGCCACGCCGCCAACCTGCCGGTCGCGCTGGTGCCGAACTGTGCCGCGACCCGCCACTGCCATTTCCATCTCGACGGTTCCGGCCCGGCCAAGATCGAGCCGCCGAAGCTGGAAGACTGGCCGGCCGTGACCTGGACGCCGGACCTCAAGGCCGCGACGCAAGTCGACCTCAACACCCTGACCAAGGAACAGGTCGCTTCCTGGAAACCGGGCCAGAAGCTGCTGCTGAACGGCAAGATGCTGACCGGCCGCGACGCCGCGCACAAGCGCATCGCCGACATGCTGGCCAAGGGCGAGAAGCTGCCGGTCGACTTCACCAACCGTGTCATCTACTACGTCGGCCCGGTCGATCCGGTGCGCGACGAAGTCGTCGGCCCGGCCGGCCCGACCACCGCCACCCGCATGGACAAATTCACCCGCATGATGCTGGAGCAGACCGGCCTGATCTCCATGGTCGGCAAATCCGAGCGCGGCCCGACCGCAATCCAGGCGATCAAGGACAACAAGTCGGCCTACCTGATGGCCGTCGGTGGCGCCGCCTACCTGGTGGCCAAGGCGATCAAGTCGGCCAAGGTCGTCGGCTTCGCCGATCTCGGCATGGAAGCCATCTACGAGTTCGACGTCGAGAACATGCCGGTCACCGTGGCCGTCGATTCGGCCGGCACCTCGGTGCACGAAACCGGGCCGAAGGAATGGCAGGTCAAGATCGGCAAGATCCCGGTCGCCGCCTGATTCCAGGCCCTGACCTGGAATCGCCGAGCCCCCGCCAGCCGGGGGCTTTTTCATGCCTGGAAATTGCCGCCCGTTGCGGTCGACCCGCAAAAAACGGCAAAAATCACCATAGGCAGATCAGCGAATACGTTCCAGGCTGCCATTCCTGACACGAACGCGTTCACCGGCCCATACCGGGGGCTGTGAATCCTGCTCGATATTGGCGTTCGTGCCATCATCGAATCGCACATTGACGACCCACACCGTCGTGGTGCCGCTGGTCAGGCGGTTGCCCACGACGCCCCCGGCGGCGGCGCCGCCTACGGTAGCCAGTGTGCGCCCCCGGCCTTGCCCGACCTGATTGCCGAGTACGCCGCCGACAACCGCGCCACCAACGGTACCGGCAGTGGTACCGGAAGTCGGCACCGCCTGCGTGCGAACGGATTCAACGGTGCCGACCCGGCCTTCGAACTGGGCTGCGGAACTGCCGGTTTGCGCGTGCACGGTTGCGGCCAGCGGTGCTGCCAGGCTCACGCCGAGCACCAGCGCGCGAATCAAGCTTTTGTTTTTCATCGTTTTTTTCCTCAAGTCAAAGTGGATTTATAGGCAGTCGGATTTGAGTGGCATATTCTAGCCCGCTGACAGGCGCTTTCCGTAAAATCCTGTGGCTCGCGGCCAACCAAAAAAAAAAAGCGAACCGTTTGCAAGACCCGCTCACGATAACCCTTTGCTGCAGCCCATGTTCCGAAAATTCCGCATCCTGATCCTGCTGCTCATCCTCGCCACCGTCGCCCTTGGCGCGTGGCGGGCCAACAGCCGGCTGACGGCCTGGGAACACACCGTCCACGTCGCCATCTACCCGATCGCCGCCGACGACTCCCCGGCGACGGCCCGCTTCGTCGCCGAACTGAGCGATGACGATTTCGCCGACATCGCCCGCTGGCTACAGGAACAGAGCGACCGCTACGGCCGTTCGCTCCTGCAGCCGGTCGCGCTGCGCGTCGCGCCGCCGCTCGCCGTCCGGCCGCCGTTGCCGCGTGCCCGTCCCGGCCCGCTCGACGCCATCGTCTGGAGTCTGGAGCTGCGCTGGTGGGCGTCGCGCCACGACGATATCGCCGGGCCGCGACCGCAGGTCCGGATATTCGTGCTCTTCCACGACCCCGAACGCGCCAGCGCCCTGCCCCACTCCATCGGCCTGAGCAAGGGCGGGATCGGCGTCATCCACGCCTTCGCCAGCCGGCCACAACGGCGGCAGAACGCCGTAGTCATCGCCCACGAACTGCTGCATACCTTCGGCGCCAGCGACAAGTACGACCTCGCCACGCTGCAGCCGATCCACCCGGCGGGCTACGCCGAACCCGACCGGAATCCCCGCCTGCCGCAGGACAAGGCGGAAATCATGGGCGGCCGCACACCGATCGACGAGCAGCGCGCCGACATTCCCAGCAGCCTCGCCGATACCGTCATCGGCAGCGAAACCGCCCGGGAAATCGGCCTGCTGCGGTCGACGCCGTAAAACTGCCAAATTTCAGAAGCAGATGCGCCAAGCTGGTACCGTCACGACACAGAACTGCCGGATCCGCTTGCGATTTCTGCCCCGGAGCGGCACACAGGCACGCTCAGAACCACGGAAAGCAACTCCGTCTGCTTCGACGTCATGGTCTTCTGCATCGCGGCCTGCAGTTGGCTACGGACCGTTGCAACACTGATATTCAAGGCCTCCGCACATTTTTGCGCTGATTCGACCTGACAGCGCGCCAGGCAGGTTCGCGCTTCGGCCGAGGTCAGGCCGAACAGAACCATCAATTGCTCCGGGCTCGGCAGTTGATGCCAACCACGTTCCTGCACCATGAGCATGGCGCCGCCGCGACGACCGAGAATGCTCGGGCAGTCACTGGCCGCCCGCAGAGGCAGGACCTGGATCAGCAATTTGCCGCATGGACTGCTCCAGATTTCGCGCACGCTCCCGATCTCCTGAATCACCCGCGCCAAGCCACCGCGCAAGCGGTATTGCATGCCACCTTCTGCTGCCGCGAAGTCACGTACCACAAGTGAATACAGGCTCAGGAGTTCTCTGGCGCATTCGTTCGCATACATGAGCTCGCCGCTCCTGCGCGAAAAGGCAATCCCCGTGCAGACCAGATCCAGTGCTCCTTCGAGCATGGCAACATTCCATGGATCCTTTGGCGAGCCGACGCTATTCATTCTTGATGGTGGCTTACGCGATTTGACAGGGTTTGGAGTTGGTCGCCGGTTCGGAAGTTCATCCATTCTGATGATGACAAATGCGGAGTAACCGGAACAGACTCCACTTCAACGATGCGCTCGCTGCAATCTCAACCTGCTCCATGAGCCGGGTTGTTCGAGCGGCATCGTCAACCAGGCAAATTTTCTACCAATGGAAGGGAGAAAATCATGTCACCCAAAGTCATTGCCGCAGCTATCCTCGCCCTGGGCGTGGCCAGTCAAGTTCCTGCCGCCCCAGTCAAGGTCACCCCCAATCATCAAACCGGCGCAGTTCATAAGGTCACGTACCACCAAACCGGCATCAAATCCCGGCACGTCAGCAAGGACGCCATTTCGGTCCAGTATGCGGCGCTCCATGAATCCAGTGCGGTACCCCACGAAATCAGAATCCAGAGCGCAGAGGAAGCATTCACGCGCAATTCCTGCTGCCCCTGATTTCGCGTCGAGTTAAGCAAAATCACCCATATGCCCGGCCGCCGCTGCCAACTTCCCCGGCCCCGGGCTAAAGGTGGCGTCTTGTTGCTCTCCACGACCCTGAGCGAAATCCCCACCCGCCTCGCCAGCGCCATCATCAAAACAAAAGCCACGCGAGAAATCGGCCTGCTGCGGTCGACGCCGTAAACCGGGCGATTTCCGGCGCGGGCCGGGAAAGGCATAAGATTGGCGCCATGCGATCGAACCGCCACCCGTTGCATGCCAGCCTCTGCCGCCTTGCGGCAGGCGTCCTCTTTCTGCTGACGGCCGCCCTGTTCCCGCTGGCGGCCGCGGCCCAAGTCTTTTCGAGCGAAGTCCAGCAGTTCCGCGCCATCACCCTCACCGAAAACCTCGAACACCCGTGGGGCCTCGCCTTCCTGCCCGACGGGCGGATGCTGGTGAGCGAGCGACCCGGCCGCTTGCGCCTGGTCGGTGCCGACGGCAGGCTCGATCCGCAGCCGGTGAGCGGCCTGCCGGCGATCGCCGCGGTCGGCCAGGGCGGGCTGCTCGACGTCGCGCTGCATCCCGACTACGCGCGGAACGGCTGGCTCTACCTTTCCTACGCCGGCGAGGGCCCCGGCGGCTACGGCACTGAAGTGCTGCGCGCGAAGCTCGACGGCCATGCGCTGCGCGACGTGCAGGTGATTTTCCGCATGCAGCCCAAATCGAAGCCCGGCCATCATTTCGGCTCACGTCTCGTCTTCGACCGTCAGGGCTACCTCTATATCACCCTCGGCGACCGCGGCGAGATGGAGCGCGCCCAACGCATCGACGACCACGCCGGCTCGGTCATTCGCCTGCACGACGACGGCCGGGTGCCGGCCGACAATCCCTTCGTCGACAGGCCGGGGGCGAAGCCGGAGAAATTCACCCTCGGCAACCGCAATGTCCAGGGTGCCGCGCTGCATCCGCAAACTGGCGAGGTGTGGGCGCACGAGCACGGCCCGCAGGGCGGCGACGAGGTCAATATCCTCCGCGCCGGCGTCAATTACGGCTGGCCGGTCATCACCTACGGCCGCAACTACGTCACCGGCACCAGGATCGGCGAAGGCACGGCCAGGCCCGGGATGGCGCAGCCGCTGCTGCAATGGACGCCGTCGATCGCGCCCTCGGGGATGGCCTTCTACACCGGCGAGCGCTTTCCGCGGTGGCGCGGCAACCTATTCGTCGGCGCGCTCAAGTTCCAGATGCTGGTCCGCCTGCAGCTGGATGGCGAACGCGTCGTCCACGAGGAGCGCCTGCTCGACGGCGCGCTCGGCCGCATCCGCGACGTTCGCCAAGGCCCCGACGGGCTGCTCTACCTGCTGACCGACAGCCCGCGGGGCCGCATCGTCCGCCTCGAACCGCTGCCGGCCGCCGGCGCGAAATAACCCCACGATTCAAGGGCTTGATTTTCCCGGCCAGGTCGGCGATAGTTCGCGCTCGTTTTCATTTTCACGCATCCCCATCCGCATGAACGCACACCGTACCTTCCGCTCCGCCGCTGCCCGCGCAGTGTCGCAGGTCATCGTACGCGTCGTCATCGTAGGCGTCATTACGCACGCGCCGTCGCGGATCGGGTAAGCAAGCAAGACAGCAGATTTCCCAAACCCCCGCCGGCGCAAACGGCGGGGGTTTTTGTTTGCAGCTCCGCCGGAATCGCCAGAACCCGAAAGGAGCCTTGCATGACCGAAACCCTCACCGGCGCCCAGATCGCCATCCGCCTGCTAGAACGCCAGGGCGTGCGTACCGTCGCCGGCATTCCCGGCGGCGCCATCCTGCCGATCTACGACGCCCTCGGGCAATCGGCGCTGATCCACCACGTCCTCGCCCGCCACGAACAGGGCGCCGGCTTCATGGCCCAAGGCATGGCGCGCGCCAGCGGCCAGCCGGCGGTCTGCCTCGCCTCCTCCGGCCCCGGCGCGACCAACCTGCTGACGGCCATCGCCGACGCCAAGCTCGATTCGATCCCGCTCGTCGCCATCACCGGCCAGGTGCCGAAGGCGATGATCGGCACCGACGCCTTCCAGGAAGTCGACACCTACGGCCTGTCGATCCCGATCACCAAGCATAATTTCCTCGTCACCTCGGCCGAGGAACTGCTCGACGTGATTCCGCGCGCCTTCGGCATCGCCGCCTCCGGCCGCCCCGGCCCGGTGCTGGTCGACATCCCGAAGGATGTGCAGACGCAGGCCATCGAGGTCGCCGACTGGCCGGCGCCGGGCGCCCGCGAACTGCCGCCGGCGGCCGATGCCTGGGCGATTTCCGAAGCGGCGGCGATGATCAACGGGGCCAAACGCCCCATCCTCTACCTCGGCGGCGGCGTTGTGCATGCCGGTGCCTCGTCGGTTGCGGTCGACCTCGCGGAAAAGGCCAATTTGCCCACGGTAATGACGCTGATGGCGCTCGGCGCGATGCCGGTCGACCATCGCCTGTCGCTCGGCATGCTGGGCATGCACGGCGCCCGCTGTACCAACCTGGCGCTCGACGAGTGCGACCTGCTGATCGCCGTCGGCGCCCGCTTCGACGACCGCGCCACCGGCAAGGTCGCCGCCTTCTGCCCGCAGGCCAGGATCATCCACATCGACATCGACGCCGCCGAACTCGACAAGATCAAGACCGCCCACGTCGGCATCGCCGCCGACGTGCACGAGGCGCTCGTCCGCCTGCTGCCGCTGGTCAGTGAAAACGACCGCAAAGCCTGGGTCGACCGTACCGATGCCCTGAAGCGCGATTTCCCGCAGCACATGCCCGACCTCGACCAGCCGCTGTCGCACTTCGGCCTGATCCGCACCGTCGCCGCCTGCCTCGACGACGAGGCCATCATCGCCACCGACGTCGGCCAGCACCAGATGTGGGTCGCCCAGGGCTACCCGCTGCGCCGCCCACGCCAGTGGCTGACCTCCGGCGGGCTCGGCACGATGGGTTTCGGCGTGCCGGCCGCCATCGGCGCCGCGCTGGCCGAACCGCAGCGCACCGTCGTCTGCTTCACCGGCGACGGCTCGATCCTGATGAACATCCAGGAACTGGTCACCGCCGCCGAGGAGAACGTCAACGTCAAGATCGTGCTCATGGACAACGCCTCGCTCGGCCTGGTGCATCAGCAGCAGACGCTGTTCTATGGCGAGCGGTTGTTCGCCTCGCAGTTCAAGGCGACGCCGGATTTCGTCAAGGTCGCGCAAGGCTTCGGCATCGCCGCGGTCGACCTCGACACCGCCGCCAATCCCTGCGCCGCGCTGATGGACGCCATCGCCCGCCCCGGCCCCTGCCTGATCCACGCCAGCATCGACGTCGAGCAGAAAGTCTTCCCGATGGTGCCCCCCGGCGCCGCCAACCACGAAATGATCGGAAACTGAACATGAATGCCATCAACCGCAACGAACTGCAGGCCCTCTCCCGCGCCGTTCTCGAAATCGACGTCAACAACCACCCCGGCGTCATGTCGCATGTCATCGGCCTCTTTTCCCGGCGCACCTACAACGTCGAGGGCATCCTCTGCCTGCCGGTCGGCGACGGCGCGTGCAGCCGCATCTGGCTGCTGGTCAACGAGGACCAGCGCCTGCCTCAGATGATCAGGCAGGCGGAAAAGCTGGAGGACGTCATCGCCATCCGCCGCCACAACGCCGACCACGCGGTGTTCAGCGAACTGGAGGCCTTCTTCCGGCCCTGACGGTGGCGCCGCGCCGACGCCGATGATCCGGACGCTGTCGCGTCTTCGCGGGAAACAAGGAGGGCGCGGCGTCTGTCAAACGCTTGGTCGGGTTTCAACGGAGATTCGCGCATGCCGTCTTGCAGGTTTGGCTGGTTCAGGCATTTGGCCGGATGGCCGCTCCTGCTGGCGGCGCTGGTCTTGGGCGCTGGCGGACTGGCGGCGCCGGGCGCCGGCAGCGTGCTCGTCCTGCGGCTGGAGGGCGCGATCGGCCCGGCCACCGTCGACTACATCCGCGGCGGCCTGACGCGCGCCGCCGCATCGGGCGCCGGGCTGGTCGTCATCGAGATGGATACGCCGGGCGGCCTCGACACCTCGATGCGCGCGATCATCAAGGACATCCTCGCTGCGCCGGTTCCCGTCGCCACCTTCGTTTCCCCTGAAGGCGCCCGGGCGGCGAGTGCCGGTGCCTACATCCTGTATGCCAGCCATGTCGCCGCGATGGCGCCGGCGACCAATCTCGGCGCGGCCACGCCGGTCGCCATCGGCATCGGCGGCGAGCAGCCCGGCGCCAAGCCGGCGGCCGGCAGCGGCAAGAAGGAAGCCGAATCGCCTGAATCGACTGCCAAGCCGCTCGCCGGTAGCGACGCGATGACGGCCAAGTCGGTGTCCGATGCCTCCGCCTACATCCGCAGCCTGGCGCAGTTGCGCGGTCGCAATGCCGAATTCGCCGAACGCGCGGTGCGCGAGGCGGCCAGCCTGTCGGCGGCCGAGGCGCTGGAAAACAAGGTGATCGACCTCGTCGCCGTCGACCTGCCGGACCTGCTCGCCCGCCTCGACGGTCGCCAGGTCGTGCTGGGCAGCGGCACGGTGACCCTGGCGACCGCCAAGGCCACCATCGAGCGTCTTGACCCGGACTGGCGCAACCGCATCCTTGCCGTGATCACCACGCCGCAAATCGCGCTGATTCTGATGATGATCGGCATCTACGGCCTGTTTTTCGAGGCCACCTCGCCCGGCTCCATCGCCCCCGGGGTGGTCGGCACCATCTCGCTGCTTATCGCGCTCTACGCCTTCCAGCTGCTGCCGGTGAACTGGGCCGGCGTGGCGCTGCTGGCGATCGGGGCCGGACTGATGCTGGCCGAGGCCTTCGTGCCGAGCTTCGGGGTGCTCGGGGTCGGCGGCTTCGTCGCCTTCGTCGTTGGCGGGCTGTTCCTGATGGATGCCGAGGCGCCCGGTTTCGGCATTCCGCTCGCCCTGATCGGCGGGCTGGCGCTCGCCAGCCTGGCAACCCTGCTGATGATCGGCAACTTCGCGGTGCGCAGTCACAAGCGACCGGTGGTCAGCGGGCGCGAGGAAATGACTGGCGCCCTCGGCACAGTCAGCGGCCCGGCCGACGGCGGCGACTGGTGGGTGACCGTGCATGGCGAGAACTGGCGCGCCCGCTCGGCGGCGCCGCTCGCCACCGGCTACCGGGTGCGCGTCGACCACCTCGACGGCCTCACCCTGGACGTTTCGCCGGTCGGCGATTCCTCAACATTCGGGAGTACATCATGATCGACCTGCAACTCGGCTTCCTTCCCCTGCTGCTGGCGCTCGCCTTCCTCGCCTTCAGCTCGATCAAGATCCTGCGCGAATACGAGCGCGGCGTGATCTTCATGCTGGGCCGCTTCTGGAAGGTGAAGGGGCCGGGCCTGGTAATCGTAGTCCCCGGCATCCAGCAGATCGTCAAGGTAGACCTGCGCGTGGTGACCATGGACGTCCCGCCGCAGGACGTCATCTCGCGCGACAACGTCTCGGTCAAGGTCAATGCCATCGTCTTCTTCCGCGTCGTCGATCCCGAGAAGGCGATCATCCAGGTGGAAAACTTCCTCGTCGCCACCAGCCAGCTCGCGCAAACCACGCTGCGGGCGGTGCTGGGCAAGCATGAACTCGACGAAATGCTCGCCGAACGCGAGCGCCTCAACCTCGACGTGCAGCAGATCCTCGATGCCCAGACCGATTCCTGGGGAATCAAGGTGACCAACGTCGAGATCAAGCACATCGACCTCAACGAGAGCATGGTGCGCGCCATCGCCCGCCAGGCCGAAGCCGAACGCGAACGGCGCGCCAAGGTGATCCACGCCGAAGGCGAGAAGCAGGCGGCGCAGGCCCTGCGCGAGGCGGCCGAAATGCTCTCGCGCGAACCGGCGGCGATGCAGTTGCGCTACCTGCAGACGCTGACCCAGATCGCCGGCGACAAGAGCTCGACGCTGGTCTTCCCGGTGCCAGTGGATATCCTGCGCAATCTGTTCGAGCGCGCCACGAAAGGCGCGCCTTCGCAGTCCTGATTCGCCCTGCTTTCCGGCCCGACCGGCGCGACATCAAATCAGCGGGCGGTGCGGACAGCTATACTCGCTGCCTGTCCATCACCCCACGTTCGACATGTCCAGCAATCTCCCCGCCTGGCAGCCCCAGGCCACCTATTCCGACATCCTTTACGAAGCCGCCGAAGGCATCGCCAGGATCACCATCAACCGGCCCGAGCGGCGCAACGCCTTCCGCCCGGAAACGGTGAAGCAGCTGATCGACGCTTTCCACCGCGCCCACCACGACAACGCCATCGGCGCCATCATCCTGACCGGCGCCGGCAGCGAAGCCTTCTGCTCGGGCGGCGACCAGACGGTGCGTGGTGCCGAAGGCTACATCGACGAAGGCGGGACGCCGCACCTCAACGTGCTCGACCTGCAGATGCAGATCCGCCGCTGCCCGAAGCCGGTGGTGGCGATGGTCGCCGGTTTCGCCATCGGCGGCGGCCATGTGCTGCACCTGGTCTGCGACCTCACCATTGCCGCCGACAACGCCCGCTTCGGCCAGACCGGGCCGCGCGTCGGCAGCTTCGACGCCGGCCTCGGCGCCGGGCTGATGGCGCGCACCATCGGCCTCAAGCGCGCCAAGGAAATCTGGCTGCTGTGCCGCCAATACGACGCCGCGACCGCCCTGGACTGGGGGCTGGTCAACGCCGTCGTGCCGGTAGAAAAATTGGAAGAGGAAACCGTGAACTGGTGCCGCGACATGCTCAAGCTCTCGCCGATGGCGCTGCGCATGATCAAGGCCGGTTTCAACGCCGACACTGACGGCCTCGCCGGCATCCAGGAACTCGCCGGCAACGCCACCGGCCTCTTCTACATGAGCGAGGAAGGCCAGGAAGGCCGCAACGCCTGGCTCGAACGCCGCCCGCCCGACTTCGGCAAATACCGCAAGCGCCCGTGAAGGTCGTCGCCGCCGACTGGCTGCCCTACTGCCTGCCGTTGCGCTGGCCATGGCAGACCAGCCGCGGCACGCTGAACGAACGCCGCGGCCGCCTGCGCCGCCTGACCACCGATGACGGCCGCACCGGCTGGGGAGACTGCGCCCCGCTGCCGGAATTCGGCATCGACGAAGCCGCCGCCACCGCCTTCGCCGAGGAGAGCGCCACCCTCGACCTCGCCGCGCAACGCGCCGGCCTGTCGCTCAACGCCTGGCTCAGCGGCCGCGCCCCGCTGGCGTCGGTTGCGGTCAACGCCAGTTTCGGGCCGATTTTCACGGTCGACCGCGACAGCCTCGACCAAGCCGCCAGCGCCGGCTACACCGTCGCCAAACTGAAAGTCGGCGTCGCCCCGGTCGACGACGAAATCGCCGCCCTGCAACGCCTCGCCGCCACCCTGCCGCCCACAATGCGCCTGCGCCTCGACGCCAACCGCGCATGGACCTTCGCCGAAGCGCAACGCTTCATCGCCGCCTGCGCCGGCCTCCCGGTCGACGGCCTCGAAGAACCGCTGGCCGCCCCCGACGCGGCCCGGCTCGCCAGCCTGCAAATGGCTGCCGCCTTCCCGCTCGCCATCGACGAATCGATTCATCTCCTCGACACTGCCTTCTTCCACCACGCGCCGGTGCGCCGCCTCGTACTCAAGCCAGCCCGCCACGGCGGCCTGCTCGCCAGCACCGAACTCGCCCTGCGCGCCCGTGCCAGCGGCATGGAAGTCATCGTCACCGCGGCCCTCGAAAGCGCCTGCGGCATCGCCACCCTCGCCCACCTCGCCGCCGCCGTGGCACCCGACGCCGTGCACGGGCTGGCGACCGGCGAATGGCTGGCCAGCGATGTCGGCCTGTCACCGCCCATCATCGACGGGAGAATGCAATTGCCGAAAGGCGACGGGATCGGCTTCGCGATGGCCGGAGCCCGTTGAATCGCCCGGGAACGCAAGTCATGGCTGCCGCGCTATTGGGTGGCAGCCGGGGACGCCGCAAGAAAGTAGGGGAACCCTGACAGAGATCGCAGTGTTGCCTGACACCGATCAAGCGATCCGCCGCTATTGCCCGAACAGGGAAGCAGCCAAGATTCGGCTCATCGCCCGGAAAGCGGTTGTCACCGTGGGCTTAACAGACGAGGCCATATGAATCAGCACTTCGATTTCATTTCACAAAGCGTCAATCTTTTCCGCGAGGTGAGCACGGCGCTGCTATCGGGTTCGGAGCAGATGTTCTCCCTGCAACTCGATGGTGCACAGTCCTGCGTTGCCCGTGGCAGTGACCATTGGCGGCTGGTTTGTTCCGGCCTGAATGCCATGCAGGGGCCAGGGCCGTCTGCGGACATGGTGCAGTCGGGAATACGCAATGCCATCGCGATGACCCGTGACAATGTGCTGGCGGCTTCGGACTATCAATTGGCCGCGTTGCATCTACTGCGACGTCAGGGCACCGAGTTGCAGAAAGCCATCGCCGCATCGTTCAACCGCCATCTTGCCAATATCGGGCGGGAACACGTTCCTGGCAAGTGAACCGTCAGGGTGGCGCGGATTTCCCTGAAATACGCTGCCTGGATCAAGGGAGACACCACCCGGATAACCCGCTGATCAACCATCCTAACCGCAATAGAGCCATCCGGACCCAAGTAAAGACAGCAACCGACAAGCGTTGCAGAGCGACCAAAGGAGATTTCGCATGATTGATGACAACACTGCAGAAGAAGCCGACGAAACCCATGAGCATTTCGTCAAGCGCGCCGGCGATGTGTTTCCGGTGAGTTATGTCCGGTCTTGGTCGCGGGTCGAACGGGCTGTTTTCAACCACCTCGTCGCGCAACTCATCAATAACTATCGCTACGCTGCCATTACCAATGAAATGCTCAGACGGTGCCGGGACGACATGGAGGAGATCGTCCGGCGACTTCTGGCTCGGGCAGCCTGAATTCGTTGCCACCGTGCATGTTCGTTATCTTCGATAAACCAATATTTGGCAGCGAGGTGTTCCTGTGGCAATTACCGCAAACGTTGGTGCCCTGCCCGACGGATTTGTTGCATCACTGAGCGATGGTCACAGCATCGAGGCCAGCGGTCTGGGCGAACTGGCCAAATCGGTCTTCGGCGTGGGCGTGGCTGCTGGTGATGTCCAATACGATTGGCGTGCCGGGCAGCGGATGCTCACCGCAGGTCAACAAGCAGCCTTCGCTGCCGAGATGCGCCGGCTTGGGCAAATCGCGTCTTCTTCCGCACGCGTGCAACATTACGAATACCTGCTGGCTCAGCGGCAGCCTGAACTGATGAAATGACGCATCGCGGTCGATGGCGGCAACTGCGGCACACTTCGCGACCGCATCGCCAACGCTTGCTGCGGCGAGAATCAGGCAATCAATACCGGATTTGAACGGACGGTGCGCGCCGATCACCAGGGGATAGGCTTGCGGTCACGGAAGAAGCCGCCAGTGGGCCCGTCATCGGGCAGCGTGGCGAGCCAGATCACCGTGTCGATACCCTCCGCGAGCGTACGCGGGGCATCGGGGCCACCGAGGTCGGTCCGGCACCAGCCCGGACAGACCGAATTGACCTTGATCCCGCTGCCTGCCAGCTCGGCGGCGAGAATCCGTGTCACGGCATTCACGGCGGTTTTTGAGATGCGATACGCTGGCGCACCTGCCTGCATGTCCGATAACTGGCCCATCCCGGAAGCGAGATTGACCACTCGGCCGGCATCGCTCGCACGCATTAACGGGATCAGCGCCTGAGTCACCCGCAGCACCCCGTAGAGGTTGGTTTCCAGGGTCGCACGCAGGATTTCCAGCGGGAGATCGAGCAGACTCGCGCTGTAACGGTCGAGCGAAATGCCGGCATTGTTGATCAACACATCAACGCGACCGAAGCGCTCTCCAAGCCACGCTGCCAGCGTGACCACCGAATCGTCGTCGCTGACGTCGAGCGGGTGGCACGCGATCCGGTGACCTGCCGACCGGAGTTCTGATCGCAAGCTTTCAAGATCCTCCGGACGGCGCGCCGTGGCAACGACCATGTGCCCTTCGACAGCCAGATGCCTCGCTGCCGCACGTCCGAGACCGCGACTGGCGCCGGTGACAACGCTGATGCGTTGACCGGTCATGCCGGATCTTCCTGCCAGCGCCAGCGGAACGCCCCTGGCGTCAACTCCGGGGCGATCTCAGCGCGCCACACGTCCGCTCCCGAAATTCAGGGTGATCTTCTCGCGCTGCCGATGACAAGATCTTCCGGGAATACGCTGCTCGCGCGCCGCCCAAACTACTCATGGGGCCAGCTCAAATCTATGCGGCTTGCCGCTGGGAATGGACGCTTGCCGTCCTGTTGCCTTTCTTGTCAGCGGAACGAACCAGCTTGACCCTTGGAGACTGCGCACCCAGGGATTCGGTAAACAACTGTCGTGCTTCGGCGGCCTGTCTCTGGAATATGCGCAAGCCTTCCATCTGGCAGTCCGAAGCGGCGAGCACACAATCGCGCGCGACCTGGAGCGCATTGCGCATGCCAGCCGGCACGATTTCCGACCAATGCTCGGGGTCTTGTGCGGCGCTGGCTTCGGACAGCACCATTCTCAACTGCTGGCTGCCAAGGGCGATGAATGCCTGCGCACTGTCCAGTTGCCAGAAAATCATTTCCTCGGAACCCGAGAGGGTTACTGTGCCGAGGTCACGGAAAAGGCTCATGCTTTGGGAAAACTGCTCGAATTGCTCATTCATGTGACAACACCTCGCGAACGCAATGTCAGGGATCACGACATCCATGCTGGGAAACATTCCCCACCATGGACGCTGCAAAATCAAATATTCGCACCCGCCACACGAGGAAAATATCGGCGTATTTCGTGACCGATGTCGGAGACGGTCGCGATCGCTGTAGGGATTGACCTACGAAGAGCGGTGAACCGGCTACTGCCCCAACTTGTGTTTCAGAACGTAGCGCGTAATGTCAGTGTTGTGCTGCAGGCCCAGTTTTTCCATGACCCGTGCGCGATAGGTGCTGACAGTCTTGGGACTGAGGTGGAGTCGTTCGGCGATTTCGACCAGCGGCGTTCCCCGGCTGAGCATCTGCATTACGTCGAACTCCCGGGCGGACAATGCATCATGCGGCAGTTTCCGGGATGTTGGCAGCGATCCGCAGAGCAGTTTCTCGGCCAGGTTCGGGCTCAGGTAGCGCTCGTCCGAACTGGCGCGACGGATCGCGACCAGGATTTCCTCCGGACTGCAATCCTTCGGCAGATAGCCGATGGCGCCCGCTTCCAGCGCGGTCATCGCGTAATCGTCCTCGGCATACATGCTGAACACCAGGACCGGCAAGTCGGGCTGGCTCCGCTTGATCTGCTTCAGCACCTCGATCCCGTTCATGTCGGGCAATCCGATATCGAGAAGTACCAGATCCCATTTTCCGGTCTCGACCATTGCCAACCCTTCGGCGCCGGTGCGGGCCTGCCCGGCGATTTCGAATCCGCCGACGTTGCCGAGAAACTGCTTCAGTCCACCGCCAACGATGGCGTGGTCGTCAACGATCAATATCCTGATCATGCCGTTGCTCCTTTGCATCTTTGCTGGCCATTGCGCCTTCAGTGGGTTCAGAAATGTTGCCGCGCGGGACTGCCACGGATGCGAGCTGTTGCCGGAACACCCTGGCGTGCTCCGATAATTGCCTGCCAAGCGGGGCCAGGAGTATGACGACGGTTCCGGCATCGGGCGAACTGATGACCGACAGGTGGCCTCCCGCCATGCCGAGTCGGCGTTCAATGTTCAGGAGGCCGGAACCTTCCTGCTCGGCGGTCGTATCGAAGCCACCTCCCCGGTCGCGGACGGTAATGCGCAGCATGTGGTCAGGCGCATGCTCCAGAACCACTTCGACGAACGGAGTGCCGGCATGCTTGACCACGTTCATGAGCAGTTCGCGCACCGCCTTGAAGCACAGCAGGCGAATCGTCATGCTGACAGGTTCGGCATCCGGTGCTGCAACCAGATCCACCTCGAGCCCATAATTCGCGCGTACCCAGCGGCAAAGCGACTCCAGCGCAGGCACCAGTCCGCGCTCGCGGATCAGCGGCGGGTTCAACTCGACGCTGAGCGTGCGCGCAGTCTGGATGACCTGCGATATGTGTTCCTTGGCCTCGGCGATGCTTTCCAGTATTTCAGCGCGCGAAGTACGCCCGTCGAGTCCACTCAGGCGGAGCCGTGCGGCGACCAGCCCCGGCTGGACGCTATCGTGAAGCAATTCGTAAAGGCGATCACGCTCCCGTTGTTCCGCATGCGTCAGCTCGCCGGCCAGTTCGCTCAGGTGCGCCGCCTGCTCGGCCGCTATCGCAGCAAGCCGCTCGTTGGCCTGATGGAGATGGTCCTTGACCAGGCGAGGCTCGGTAACGTCCTGGGTAATGCCGAAGCCACCCACCACATCCCCTCGCTCGTCGAACTCCAGTTCCGCCTTCTCCTTTACCCATTTCACCTTCCCGTCAATCAGCAGGCGATGCTCGATATCGTAAAGTTCACCGGCAAGCCCCGCCTTCCACATGCGGTCCACATACTCCCGGTCATCGGGATGCACCCGCGAGAGAAAGGTCTCGTAACTCAGCGGCGTGCCTTCGGAAATCTCGAATATGCGGTAATTCTCGGCCGACCAGGTCAGCTCGTTGCGCCGCACATCGAGGCGCCAGCTACCGATTTTGCCGACGGCCTGCGCGCGAACGAGGTCGTCCTCGCTGGCCCGCAATGCCAGTTCAACCAGTCTGGCGTGCGTAACGTCCTCCGCCAATATGATGATGCCACCGACGGCGCCGCTCTCGTCAGTCCAGGGATGTACTGCCCAGCGCAACCAATGCTTTGATCCGTCGGCCTTGACCCACATATCCATGTCATTTTTGATGGCGACGCCGGCCAGCGCTTCGCGATGGACCCGTTTCCACTCCTCCGAGAGGTCCGGATTGACCTCGTAGTGGTTGCGACCGACCAGACTGCTGAATCCGCGGCCATAGTCGGCGAGCCAGCGATGGCTGGTCGCAAGGTAGTTCAGGTCGCGATCGAACATGGCAATGCTGACCGGTGCCTGCTCGACGAATGTCGTTAATTGCCTGCGGCTGTTGATCAGCGCCTGCTCGGTCTTTCGGCGCTCGCTGATGTCGCGCAGGATGATCGTGAAGACCGGCTCTCCGGACACGTCGGTCCGGGAAATCGAGGCTTCGATGGGAAATTCGGTGCCGTCACGACGAAGCCCGTTCAAGTTGCCCTGCGATGCAATTTTCCGGTTGGGCTCCCCGGCTTCGGCAAATCGTCGCATATGGCCGACATGGATTTGGCGGTGGCTGGCCGGGATCAGGTCATCGATCGAGCGCCCCAGCATCTCGTTGGCGGGATAACCGAAAATCTGTTCGGCTGCAGGATTGAAAAGGAAAATGCGTTGTCGGGCATCCACGGAAATGATGCCATCCATCGCCGAATCAATGATGCCGTTCAGCCGGACGTTGCTCTCCGCCGAGGCCGCCTCGAGCTGCTTGCGGCGCATGATTTCATCCTGCAAGCGGCGCCGCTCCAGTACCGCCTGGCGCTGGAAATAATGTATGACCCCGAGAATCGCCAAGGCCGATGCCACAAAAAATCCGATTCGCGGCAATATCGGCAGGAGTTCCGCGAAATCCCAGCGAGGTGCAATCAAGCTGACGGCGCCGGCCGGCGCAGCCAGCGCTACAAACAGCAACCCCGGACCGAAGCCGCACAGAAACACGGTGATCGCCAGGCCTGGAAAGAAGGTCGAATAGGCCAGCCCCGCGTCAATGGGCTGAATTGCCATGCGTATTGCCAGCGTGACGGCCAGAATCGCCAGCGCCAGCAGGTATCTCGCCCACGCAGGCAATTTCAGGTAGCGACTGGTCGGATCATCCACGGGATTGTTGTGATCTGCACGACATTCTGGATAAAGTGGCAACCGGAACAGGACGATCGCCGCCAATCCGGACACTGCCATGTTTTTCGGAAAAGATAGCAGAAACAATCTCCCTTTGGCATCAGGTTTCCCTGTCATGGTGGCCGGCGAATCCATGACACCGACTTTCACCACGAAGGACGCTTGCGGGATTCCTGAGGCCCGGCGCTGTAACAGATCAATGCCACATACCGGTTGAAACATAGCGCTCTCCGGTGTCACCGAGTACCGTAACCAAGGCACTTCTTCCCCCGCTCGCCGCCTGGCGCAATGCCGCCTCGACAAAGGCACCGAAGGAAGGCCCGCCATGGAGCCCGATCCCGGCCAAGCGGCGGCACATTGCCGCCGCCAGATCGAGGGTGACCGGACAACGCCGGTCGATCAGGGTCTCGTCGAGGAGCGGCGGCACGATGTCCCCCGGGTGGCCCAGGGTGGCTCAAGCCGACCGATTCCGCCCTACGAACCCATCACCATCTTTCCCGTCCAGGTGGAAAGCGGCTTGGCCCGGGTAAGGGAGGATCGTTTCGACTGACGCGGAGCGCGGCTTTTCAGATAGCTGCGTAAATGATTTCCACAGCTTCGCCGATTAACGGAAACCCTGCCTACCAAGGACCCTCGACCCGATTCCCGGCAAATTCACGCCCCCCGTTCTCCCCTGCAAGGCCCCGCCGCCCCCAGTTTTCTTGATCTGCCTCGCCGCCGCCCCGCGCCGGGCTCCTTATAATCCAAGGCTTATGAAGCCCAACGGATCGCTCGCCCGTCACCTCGCCACCGCCGCCCGGCGCCGGCCGGCGGCGCTCGCCCTGAGCTGCGCCGGGCAGAACTGGAGTTTCGCCGAACTGCTGGCCGATACCGGCGCGCTGGGCGCGACGCTGGCGGGCGGCGCGGCGCCGCTCGTCGTTTCCGGCAGCAGCCTCGAACTCGCCCGCCATGCCTATGCGTGCAGCCTCGAAAATCGGCCTTTCTGGCCGGTCGACCGCAACCGTTCGGTGCACTGGACCGGCGAGCTGCCGACCCGCATCGCGCTGGTGATTTCGACCAGCGGCAGCGAGGGCGAGCCGCGCGGGGTGCTGTTGAGCGACGCCAGCCTCGACGCCGCGGCGGCCGCCGCCAACCGCCATCTGCCGCTGCGACCGGGCGACCTGTGGCTGGATTGCCTGCCGCTGCACCACATCGGCGGCCTCGCCATTCTCTGGCGTTGTGCGCGCGCCGGGGCGGCGGTGCTGCTGCACGACGGTTTCAACGCCGACGCGGTGGCCGCTGACCTGGCGCGCCAGCCGGTCACCCATCTCTCGCTGGTGCCGGCCATGCTGGCCCACCTGCTGGAAACCGGCGTCGCGCCGCCGGCCAGCCTGCACCACGTGATGATCGGCGGTGCCGCGCTGGCGCCGAGCCTTTATGACAAGGCGAGCAGCGCGGGCTGGCCGCTCAACCCGAGTTACGGGATGAGCGAGACGGCGGCCCAGATCGCCACGTGGACGCCGGCCGACGGGCCGTGGCACAAAGGTCTGGTCGGCCGCCCGCTCGGCAAGAACGAAATCGCGCTTGCCGCCGACGGGCGCATCCGCATCCGCGGGCCGCAGCTCATGACCGGCTACCTCGATGGCGGCGGGATCGATGCCGACGGCTGGCTGACCACCGGCGACCTCGGCGAAATCGACGCTGCCGGGCGGTTGACCGTCACCGGCCGCGCCGACGACATGCTGATCAGCGGCGGGCGCAACGTGCATCCGCTGGAAGTCGAATCCTGTCTCGCCGCCTGCCCCGGCGTCCGCGACGTGGCGGTCACCGGCCTGCCCGACCCGGTGTGGGGCGACCTCATCGTCGCGCTGGTGGTCGGTGACGCCGAACCGGCGCGCCTGCGCGCCTGGAGCGCCGCGCGCCTGCCCGGTCCGGCCCGCCCACGGCGCATCGTCCGCCTGCCCGGCCTGCCACGCAACGCCGCCGGCAAGCTCGAACGCGCCGCCCTGCGCCGTCTCGCCCGCGAGGCCGGCGCATGATCGCCGCCCTGCGCCGGCACCTGGCCGACCCCACCCTGCCCGCGCGACTGCGCACGCTGGCCGCCGACGTGCCGGCCGCGACGCCGCTCAGCATCACCATCGACCTCGGTCCGACAGCTGCCGACTGGCTGGCCGCCCTGCCGGCCGCCGGACCCTTCTGGTACCAGGCGCGCCCGGCCGCCGGCCTCTACCGGCTCGGCATCGGCCATGCCTTCCAGATCGCCAGCGCCGGCCCGCAGCGTTTCGCTGCGCTCGACAACGCCTTCGCCGGGCTGGCCCGCCACTGGCGCCACGACGGCGCGCCACTGGCCTTCTGCGGCTTCGCTTTCGATGAGCACAACATCGCGCCGCTGCCCAACATCCTCCTCGCCATTCCCGCCGTACTGCTCGAAAGCCGCGCCGGCCGCAGCCGGGCGATCCTCAGCACGCCGGCCGGCCGCATCGCCGGCGCCCCCGATCTTTGGCGGCAACTGCTGGCCCGTCCCGCCCCCCGGCCGCCGCTGCGGCTGGCGCCCGCCGCCGACCCGACGCTGGCCGACCGCGCCTGGATCGCCCGCGTCAACGCCGCGCTGCGCGCCATCGCCGGCGGCGAGGTCGACAAGATCGTGCTCGCCCGCCACCGCCAACTGGCCGGCGACGGCCTGGCGGCCGCCGGCCGTGTGCTCGCCGCCCTCGGCGCACAGCAGCCCGATAGCCTGGTCTATGCCCACGGCACCGGCACTGCCATCTTCCTCGGCGCCACGCCCGAGCGCCTGATCCGCCTCGCCGGGCACCAGCTCGCCGCCGATGCGCTGGCCGGCACCGCGTGGAGCGGCTCGCTCGATCTCGACGCGCCCAAGAACCGGCGCGAGCAGTCGCTGGTCGTCCGCGCCATCCTCGCTGCGCTGGCCGGCCACTGCAGCCTGCCGCCGCAGGCCGGGCCGGTCAGCGTCCGCCAGGCCGGCGCGATCGCCCATCTGCACAGTCGGATCGCCGGCACGGCGGCCTCCGGCGTGACGCTGTTCGATCTCGTGCGCGCTCTGCATCCGACCCCGGCCGTCGGCGGCTTTCCCGGCCCGGCGGCGCTCGACTGGCTGGCGCGCCACGGCGAACGGCGCAGCGCCTGGTACAGCGGCGGCTTCGGCAGCCTCGCTCCGAATGGCGACGGGGAATTCGCGGTCGCGCTACGTTCCGCGCTGCTGACCGCCGACGGCATCGAGCTACATGCCGGCGCCGGCATCGTCGCCGGGTCCGATCCGCACCAGGAACTGGCCGAGACCGAGGCCAAGTTCGGCACCCTGCTCGCCGCCCTCGCCGGGCACCGGGACGACCTCCGGAGCGCCCACGCCTGAGCCGGCCGCTGTCACACGGCGGAAACACAAGTGCAACAAAATGACGGGCTTGAAGCATATACTTCAAGGAAAAGAGGAGATTTCGATGACCCGTCAACACATCAAACCGCGCTTTCCTGCCGAGGACTATCTCAACCGGGAACTGAGCATGCTGGCCTTCAACCGGCGCGTCCTGGCCCAGGCTCAGGACGAGCGCGTGCCCCTGCTCGAACGGCTGCGCTTCCTGTGCATCGTCTCCAGCAACCTCGACGAATTCTTCGAAATCCGCATGGCCGGCCTCAAGGAGCAGATCAAGGCCCACGTGCCGGCCATCACCACCGACGGCAAGACGCCGCAGGAGTCGTTCCGCCTGGTTTCCGCCGAGGCGCACGCCATCGTCGCCGAGCAGTATCGCCACCTCAACGACGTCATCCTGCCGCTGATGGCGGAACAGGGCATCCGTTTCCTGCGCCGCTCGAAATGGACCGAGGCGCAGCGCGAATGGATCCGCGATTATTTCGTGCGCGAGATGGTGCCGGTGCTGACGCCGATCGGACTCGACCCCTCGCACCCCTTCCCGAAGGTGCTCAACAAGAGCCTCAACTTCGCTGTCGAACTGGAAGGCAAGGATGCCTTCGGCCGCAGTTCGAACGCCGCCATCGTCCAGGCGCCGCGCGTGCTGCCGCGCGTCACCCGCCTGCCGGAGGAGCTGGCCGGCTGCGAGTACGGCTTCGTCTTCCTGTCGTCGATCCTGCACGAATTCGTCGACGAACTGTTCACCGGCATGACGGTGCTCGGCTGCTACCAGTTCCGCGTCACGCGCAATTCCGACCTCTTCGTCGACGAGGAGGAAGTCACCAACCTGCGCACCAAGCTGCAGGGCGAGCTGCCGCACCGCCACTTCGGCGACGCCGTGCGCCTCGAGGTGGCCGAGAACTGTTCCGAGTCAATGACCGAGTTCCTGCTCGCCCAGTTCGGCCTCGGCAGCAACGACCTCTACCGCGTCGAAGGCCCGGTCAACCTGGTGCGCCTGATGCAGGTGCCGGACTGGGTCGACCGCCCCGACCTCAAGTTTTCCGCCTTCGTGCCCGGCCTGCCCAAGGCCGTCGGCAAGGGCGCCAACATCTTCGACAGCATCCGCCGCAGCGACATCCTGCTGCACCATCCCTACCAGTCCTTCGCGCCGGTCATCGAATTCCTCAACCAGGCCGCGCTCGATCCGCAGGTGGTGGCGATCAAGATGACCGTCTACCGCACCGGCACCGACTCGGTGCTGATGCAGTCGCTGATCCGCGCCGCCCAGAACGGCAAGGAAGTCACCGTCGTCGTCGAACTGATGGCGCGCTTCGACGAGGAGGCCAACATCGGCTGGGCGACCAAGCTGGAGGAAGTCGGCGCCCATGTCGTCTATGGCGTCGTCGGCTACAAGACGCACGCCAAGGCGCTGCTCATCGTGCGCCGCGAGGAAGGCGGCCTCAAGCGTTACGCCCACCTCGGCACCGGCAACTACCACCCGCGCACCGCCCGCCTCTATTCCGATTTCGGCCTGATGACGGCCAACGAGGAAATCACCCACGACGTCAGCGAAGTCTTCAAGCAGCTGACCGGCCTCGGCAAGGCGCGCACACTGCGCCACCTGTGGCAGGCGCCGTTCACGCTGCAGCCCAACGTCGTCGCGGCGATCCAAGCCGAGACCGCGACGGCGCGTGCCGGCGGCAAGGCGATGGTGGTCGCCAAGATGAACTCCCTGCTCGAACCGGAAACCATCCACGCGCTGTACGAGGCCTCGCAGGCCGGCGTCTCGATCGACCTCATCGTGCGCGGCGTCTGCGCCCTGCGTCCCGGGGTGCCCGGCCTTTCGGACAACATCCGTGTCCGCTCGATTATCGGCCGCTTCCTCGAACATCACCGCGTCTTCTACTTCTACGCCGGCGGCGAGGAAAAGGTCTATCTCTCCAGCGCCGACTGGATGGAGCGCAACTTCTTCCGCCGCATCGAACTGGCCTTTCCCATCCTCGACCCCAAGCTGAAGAAGCGCGTCATCACCGAAGGCCTCAAGTTCTACCTGGCCGACAACCAGCAAAGCTGGGAGATGAACGGCGAAGGCACCTACCAGCGCCGGCGCAGCACCCGCGCCAAACCGCACAATGCGCAGGGGGAACTGATGGCGACGCTGGGCAGCGGCGCCTAGCCGCCTGCTGCGGTCGACCATCCGAAACAGGCAAATTCTTCGGGCAGGGCTACGGAGCCAGACGCAGGCTCAGATACGTCCGGGCTTATGCCGGGTTGCGTGCAGACGTCGACCCAAGGCGCCACTGGAATCGGAAGGGGCGCGAACGCAATGGCGTCTTCAACTCGACGACGAGCGCAACTGCCTTCCAGCCGGCCTTTTCGCTGACGCGAATTGATGGCCAGTTATTCCACCAGATCCGGCTATACACCCGGACGAAGCCCCTTGCCGCGAGTTGCCGCGCGCTGAACTGCTTGAGGCAAGTCGCCAGACCCAAACCCCGGTGTTCGGGGGCCGTGACAAGTTCCACCGACTTGGCCTCGTTTCGCTCAAGCGGCCAGAAGTTCCGCCTGCGGCGATAGCCCTCACCGAACCAAATCCACTGAAGCGCCACCAACTCAGACCCAAAAAACACGCCAAAGCCCAGCGCGTCCTCTCCGGAATACCAAGCCTCACTTTGTATCGTCGGTTGCCTCGCCTCACGAACCTCGTCACCGGTGACTTCGGCACAACGATAGCCCTGGGGAAGCGTAGGGGGCTCTGGTAGGGAGTCCAGATCCAGAGAAAATACGCGAAAACAGCAATACTCAACGCCAAGAGTACGAATCAATGCTTTGCCAAGCGCCGCAACAGCCGTCTTCATGTGTTCAGCGTCGAAACACCCGGTTCGAGCGCCCGCTCGCCATACCGGAAGTAATATTCTGACGTCGCATGTCCAATGCCATCAGGAAAATAGCCAAAAACCACTTGGTCAGGAGCAGACTGGTCGAGTGAAACAACGCGCACACCATCAACGGGGCTTGGTAATGGCAGCTCGAACATTCTTGGCTATGGTCGTGGCCGCAACGCGGATAGCGAAATCCTTCCGGCCATTGCTGGCGGGCAAGGCCTCCCTGCACGTCTCTTCCGTTCCAAAGCGGATCTGCCATGCCAGAAAATCAATCGCCAAGGATTTCATGATTCAACTCCGCATCACATTGATCACAATGCGTTCAGCAGAAAAAACTGGAAACGAATTAGCAGCATAATATATTTTTTCGGCTGTTTTATTTCAGGTTTAATACTTTCCAAAAGACTCCCTGAAGATTTTTGTCAACTGCATGACCGGGTCAGACACAACCTCGAGGGCACCACGCAATGACGGATAGTTGAGTTTCCAGACGCTCATCGGGTTAATCAGCATTTTTAATGATTTTTTTGGAAAAACGTAGGTTCCTGTAATTTTCGCCGTATTTCCCGCTTCAACGGGAGAAACCCTGTTCGATATCCCAACCTCAATATGATTCAATCCAAGGAAGCGATCTGCCTGAATCGTGTACCACACCCTGGGGTTGCATTCAATAAAATAAACACCATCTTTTGAAACCATCAAATCAAAATTTGCCAACCCTGAATATTTCAGATCACTTATCAGCTTGGAAATGGCGCTGCATATATCGAATCGATCCATAAACAATATGGTATCTTCATCCAGTTTTTTATAGACACTCCAGGAACAGATAACACCGTTCACCGCACATATATTCAATCCAAAAATTTCGCCAACGATAAATTCCTGAATTTGAACGGGATCGTTCCTGCCATGGGACACCTCACCTGCAATATAACGGTCGAATTCCTCCCTGGAGTTAATAAAGCTAACACCACGTCCGCATTCTCCATACAGATCTTTTGCAACAAGTGGAAAGCCTATTTCTTCCAGAGTCTTATCACTCTCCGAAAATGGCGGAAACAACAAGACGGATTTTGGACATTTTATTCCATGGCTTTCCAATAGCGAAACAAAGCTATTCTTGTTATCCAAGGCATCCAGCAACTCGCCAGAGCTACATGGAAAAAATGGCAAATTCGGTTCGAGCAGGGACAATTCATATAGCTGCCCGGCGGAATCAATGTCCGCTGGGAATATAATATCGGCGCGATATGAACGAATCTTCTCCAGAAGGGCATGATTCGATATCTCTGCGGGGAGCAAACAAAAAGAACTAACACAACGACAATGCTTCAAAGCAACGGATTCTTTTTTGGTCAAAACACTAACCTTGTAACCGGAGTTTTTCAGCGCATAAATTCCCTTTAAAGCCAGGACTTCATCGTCCACTAAAACCAATGCCTTTTTCTTCACTTATAAATCCTCGACGGAAAAATGGAGCGCATGATCGCCACCAATTTTTGCGTTATAAATAATTAGCGCCAAAAACGAAGGAACTTCCTTATCGTTCTCCTGAACCCAGATCATGCATTCATCATCTAACGAATGCCCTATAAATTTCCCTATTAATATGACCAACAACCGCAATTTTTTATTTCATTTCCCAACATTATGAAATACCGAATTCGGACGCCTGTCGGTCGCCACCAACAAACTACGAACTGACCCTGGCACGCTCCGCCCGCAAGTAACGAACTACCCGCTGCATCTCTGAAGAATCCTCGTTGTGCGGATCCCAGTAACGGTTGGCTTCGATCAGGACCGGCCCGACGGAGGTCACTGCGATGTCCCACCCGAGGCATCGCGACGGAAGAAAGGCCAATGCCGCCTTCTTGCCGAGGTCCATGATCTCATTCCACATCGGCGGTTGCACGCCCCTCAAACTCAGGCCAGTGGTCGGATGCTTCTCGATCTCATGCAATCCAAAGCCAAAGGGGTGGCGACTTTTCATGAAACATCTCCGCACCGTTCCATCAATCGGATCAATCAAACAAAAAACATTGTTATTTGCTGTCCCGCCGAAGTTAGAGTATTCCGCCTCGAATTCAGCCTTTGCATCAGCCAGACGCCAGCCCACAAGCAATATTCTTACGTCACCAGCGTCGGCGACATACGTAACCAGACGCACCGTCTGCAACGCCGGCGAAGGACTGATCCGGGTCACCTCCTTGTGATTGACCAGCTTCGGCTGAACCAGCCATGAGTCGAAATCGCCATGCCGATCCAGATGCGTCTTCAACGTTTCGCCCACATGCTCCGGGCTGGTATCACCACAGGAAAAAACGAGGACGCCCCGACCGAGGGCACCGTCGCGCGGTTTGATCACATAATCCCCTGGCGGCAATCTTGCTGCGAGGGCATTGATTACGTCCCCGCCTCCAATCTCTTCTCGGTTCATGGAGACGCTGACCCGGGGACTGGTTCTAACTACCGCAACTGTCCTGGCGCTTGGCAAGCCGGCATCTGCACAAAGTCGCTCGAAATCCAGCTTGTTCTCGGTCTGGTTCGTCAGTTCGACGGGATTGAAGCTTTGCTGGAGCTGAATCATATTTTCCTTGCTGATCACTTCAGCAATGTCGCCCCGGGTTTTGGAAACGTTCAGTAGATCCAGTTCAACCATTTCCAATGGTGAGAATCGTCGCGCATACATGTCGAGAAAGCGCAAGCCGGTGGAAATATAGCTGCCACCATAATGCTTGCGGGCTTGCCCGATAATCTCAGCGGCCAACTTGGCCTTTCCGACGGTGGCGCCGAGACGGCCCCAAAAGCTTTGGGTTTGAGAACTCATTTCAGGTTATCTCATCGAGTATTCATTGCAGCTTCGAATCTGTCGCCGAGTGATGATTAGCGGTTGAAACGAAGGATTTTTTTAACTTTGGCCTTGACACCGAATCTTTCCAGCGTATCGCCAAGCCATCCCGAAAAACGTCCTGTCCACCAATGACTATGCGCAAGAATCCTGTTTTTAAATGTATTTTTCAGAAACAGCACATTGGCGCATAACGTTTCGTGCGTGGCAAAAAGGCGCTTGTGGTCGGATTCACCCTCTGTGAAATCGAAATAGCGGAAACGGCCCTCGCCGAACATCTGCTCGACTGCAAGCCATTGCAGTACGGTGCCGACCGACAATTTCATGTAGTCGGGGTCGTACCCTAGATAGGCATAGATCAGCGTTCCATCGTCGATCGGACAATAGAGATACGAAACGGGGCGTTCACGGTCGAACAGGATGTATGCCCGGACCTGATCCTGTGACGCCAGCGACTCCATTTCGCGGACAAACCATTCGCTCTCCGGGATGCCGGCGTCGAGGAGCTTTTCCTGGTAAGTTTTCCTCGCCACCTCACGCGCCAGCGGAAGAAACTCCCGGAGCTCATCGACCGTCCGGTAGGTTTTCCAGGACAGCGCGCCACCCGCATGCTCGGCGTATTTCCTGACTTTGCGATTGATCGTCGACCGGGTCTTGGAGGAGAATTTTTTCTGATAGTCCTCGAACGACGATCGGAAATCGATAACGCAATGCCGATACTGGAGCTGGACGTAGCGCAGGTAATCGCCCGCCACCCCGATCGGCGACAGTGCTTCGGCAACCGGCAGCGCACGCACCAGATAGCCCTGGCTCCCTGGCGCCAGAGGATCGGCAGGCGGCACAGGCTCCCTCACCGGAACCAGGCGCTCGGCCACCTTTACCGACGCCATCTGCAAGGGAAACGTCGCACTGAACAGGGTCCAGTCGCTGAGTTGATACTTTAGCGCGTAATCCCGGCAGGCGCTCCCGTTCATCGGAACCTCCGGCGACCGGCTTGTTCCATCATTCTCATGGCAGTTTTCCAGACTGGGGATTTCAAGGGTGCCGGCTGCAGCGTAGCCAGATCAGGGGTCAAACCCTCGAAGCCGCGCAAGTTGAAAGAATCACGGTTGCGATCAAGGAAGGCGCAGAGCTGACGAAAACGGGAAACCACCACATCGTCCGGGCGATCCCTGGTCGTGTTCAGCAACTCGAAATTGTGAGAAAGGATCATGAACGACCGTCGTCCGGTTTCCAGCGCCTGCCAAAGCAAGCCCTCCATCTCGCGATGCGAGCAGGCAGTCAACTGGGCATGGCGCAAGGCCGTACCGTCGTCATAGACGGTCATGGGATACTCGCAGATGCCGTCGCACTCGAATGCATCCACCAACACCTGGCCCGGACCCACACCACTGTCGAGGCCGAATATCGTGGCGTTGTAGCTACTGTCAAAACGAATGCCATTTGCTACCAGCGCGGTCAACGTATCCCGATTGAAGCCGAAACTGCCGGCCCGGAATGCTGCACATTCGCCACCGCCCGCCTCCGCTATCAGGCGCTTGCCGGCAGCAACGAGAATCTCCTGTTCGCTGCGCGTGTAATAACGAAGGTGCTGCCGCTTGCCCTCGATATTTTCCAACAGGGGTTCGATGGATTCATCCACCCATTCAGGATGCAAATGCAGTTGGATTTCCTGCTTTCCCTCACGCAATAAACCGACGATTTCCTGCAACGGTTGGCTACCGAATCGCGTCGAGAAGAGCGGTTCGACGAAGAAGACCCCAGTCAGTCCATGATCCTCAAGCACCCTCAACGTGTACGGAAGCGCGTAATCTCCATGCGCAGTCGGCCCGTAGACGTAGCGTCTGAAGGCTTCAGGAAACTTCTCGTCGAGATTGTCCCAGCCATCGCACCAGACCTCGACGTCGACCGAGAAAAATACGTCAAGCATTTAAACGGACCTTCGCAAAGGGGTGAGCACCCCTGGCAAAACCAATTGCGGATGAAAAGAATTGAATGAACGCCAATCCATGCTCAATCACCGCCATGGGCTGACGATCCGGAACCCTTGCGCCGACCGTCGTCCGGCGTGAAGAACAGCGCCGTACCAAGGGCGATCAGCGCCAGCGGCCACCACTTGCGCAGCAGGGCAACGAGATCGAATTCGATCAGGTCGAGATTGACCGCCAGCGCGATGGCGCCGATGACGATCAGCGCCACGGACATGAAATTTCCCTTCATCGATTTCCCCTGTTTTCGGACGTCGACCGCAGCATTCGCCGATCAGGCCCGGCGCACGCCGACCACGCCTTCGACATCGTGGATCAGCGTCAGCGTGCGCTGCAGTTGCTGCAGGTTGGTGATTTCGACGGTGAAGCCCATGTGCGCCTTGCCCTGCTTGGACTGGGTATTGACGCCGATGACGTTAAGCTTTTCCTTGGCGAAAATTTCCGAAATGTCGCGCAACAGGCCCTGGCGGTCGTGGGCATCGACCACGATGTCGGCGGCGAAGACGCCGGTGGTCTGCAGCCCCCAATCGGTCTCGATGACGCGCTCGGGATGCAGGGCGGCCAGGTTGGCGAAATTGGGGCAGTCCATGCGGTGGATCGAGATCCCCTTGCCGCGCGTGACGAAGCCCTGGATCTCGTCCGGCGGCGCCGGCTTGCAACAGCGCGCCAGCTGGGTCAGCAGCTTGTCGACGCCGACGATCAGGATACCCTGGTTGCCGGCGACCGGCTTGCTCGGCCGGGTCTGTACCGCGTCCGGCAACTGGGTTTCGGCGAGCAGGTCGCCGCCGCGCGCCACCGACTGGAAGTGGCGCTGGTTGAGGTCGCCGCGCGCCGCCGCAATGTAGAGGTCGTCGGCGCGCGAAAAGCCGAGCTTGTGGGCGAGTTCGTCGATGTTGGCGCCGGTCTGCCCGGCGCGCTGCAGTTCCTTGGCGATCAGCGCCCGCCCTTCGGACAGCGTTTCCTCGAGCGCCAGGTTGGCAAACCAGGCCCGCACCTTGACCCGCGCGCTCTTGGTGTGGATGTAGTTGAGCGTCGGGTTCAGCCAGTCGCGCGACGGGCCGCCCACCTTGGCGGTGATGATCTCGACCCGCTGCCCGGTCTCCAGCGGCGTGTTGAGCGGCACGAGTTGGCCGTTGACCTTGGCGCCGCGGCAACGATGGCCGAGGTCGGTGTGCACGCGGTAGGCGAAATCGACCGGCGTCGCCCCCTGCGGCAGGTCGACCACCTTGCCCTGCGGGGTGATGACATAGAGCGTCTCGTCGAGCGCCGCCTGCTTGTAATGGTTGATCCAGTCCGAGCTGTCGGCGACTTCCTCCTTCCAGGTCAGCAGCTGGCGCAACCAGGCGATCTTCTCGTCGTAGTTGTCCTCGGCGCTGCGCTTGGTGCCTTCCTTGTAGCGCCAGTGCGCGGCGACGCCGAGTTCGGCGTGCTTGTGCATCTCCCAGGTGCGGATCTGGATTTCCAGGCTGCGCCCGTCCGGGCAGCGCACCGCGGTATGCAGCGAGCGGTAGTAGTTGCCCTTGGGATTCGAGATGTAATCGTCGAATTCCTTGGAAATCGGCGACCACAGGTTATGCACGATGCCGAGCGCGGTGTAGCAGTCCTTGAGGTCGTCGACGATGATGCGCAGGGCGCGGATGTCGTACACCTCCGAGAACTCGACGCCCTTCTTGCGCATCTTGTTCCAGATGCTGTAGATGTGCTTTGGACGGCCGTAAACCTCGGCGTTGGCAACGCCGGCCGCCGCCAGTTCCTCGCGTACCCGGGCCACGGCGTCGGCGATGAACTGCTCGCGCTCGCGGCGCTTCTCGTCGAGCATGCCGGCGATCTTCTTGTAGGTCTCGGGGTGCAGGAAGCGGAAGGAAAGATCCTCCAGCTCCCATTTCAGCTCCCAGACGCCGAGCCGGTTAGCCAGCGGCGAGTAGAGTTCCAGCGTCTCGCGGGCGACCTGGACGCGCAGGTCGTCCTGGTGGACAGCGTAGAAGCGCAGGGTCTGGGTGCGGCTGGCGAGGCGCAGCAGGACGACGCGGATATCCTCGACCATGGCCAGCAGCATCTTGCGCAGCACTTCGATCTGCGCCTTCATCTCGGCCGGATTGACTTCGCCGCCCTCGATGTTGGCGGCGACGAAGCCCTTGGTGATCGGCCGCAGGCGGTTGAGCCGGGAAATGCCATTAACCAGGTGCGCTGCCGGCTTGCCGAAGCGCTCCTCGATGCGCACGATGCCGTTCTCGTCGTGCGCCGGCACGGCGAACAGGAGCGCCGCCATGCGCGATTCGACGTCGAGCTTGAGCCCGGCGATGATCACCGCCATGCCCAGCGCATGCGACCAGATACGTTCGCCACTACCGAGCATGGCATCGCCGTACACCTCCCAGGCGTAGGCGACGGCCGCCTTCAGCGCAGCCGTCTCGTCGGCGTCGAGGCCTTCGGCGAGCGTCACGAAAAACTGGTCGAAGTCGCTTTGCGCAGCGACGGAATGAACGACGGAAACCATGGTGGAATTATACCGTCTGAGCATGCCCAACCTGCTGAGGCATAATTCACGGCATGTCCGAGAAAAAGACCCATTTCCATACCAATCCCTACCTGCTGCTGACCCTGACCGTCCTCTTCTGGTCCGGCAACATGGTCCTCGGACGCGGCATCCGCGCCGACGTGCCGCCGCTGGCGCTCGCCTTCTGGCGCTGGGCGATCGCCTTCGCCTGCGTGCTGCCGCTCGCCCTGCCCCATTTCAAGGCCCAGTGGCCGTTGCTGCGCGGCGGCTGGAAGCCGGTCGTAATCCTCGGCGTGCTCGGCGTCGGCGGCTACAACACCTTCGCCTACATCGCCCTGCAATACACCTCGGCGACCAACGCGGTGCTGCTCAACTCCTTCATCCCGGTCGCCACCATCGCCATTTCCTGGGCCTTTCTCGGCAAGCACCTGCGCCGCCTCGAAGGGCTCGGCGTCGTCGTCTCGCTGTGCGGCGCGCTGACCATCATCGCGCGCGGCGACCCCGCCGTGCTCGCCCACCTCAACCTCAACGCCGGCGACGTCTGGATGCTCGGCGCCGTGCTGGTCTGGGCCATCTATACCGTCGGCCTCGCCTGGCGCCCTGCCGGCGTGCACCCGATGCTGATGCTGGCGGCGATGACTGCCGTCGGCCTCGCCACCCTGGCCCCCGCCTACGCCTGGGAGATGATGCAGGGCCGGCAGATCAACGTAAGCATCGCTTCGCTCGCCTCGCTCGCCTATGTCGGCATCTTCCCCAGCTTCCTCGGCTACATCTTCTACAACCGCGGCGTCGCCGAAGTCGGCGCCAACAAGGCCAGCCTGTTCATCCACCTGATGCCGGTGTTCGGCACGCTGCTCTCGGCCATCTTCCTGGCCGAGATCCCGCACTGGTACCACTACCTCGGCATCGGCCTGATCTTCACCGGGATCTGGCTGACGATGAGGAAATGATGGCCCTCCGCGACTGGTTCGGCGGTCGCCGTCGCTCGGCCGTTCCCGATGACTTGTGGGTGCGCACCCTGGGCGCCCTGCCCTCCCTCGACATGCTTGCGGTCGACGAGAAAAAAAGGCTCAAAACCCTGGTCGAGCAGTTCCTGGCGGAAAAGGAATTCAGCGCTGTCGGCGGCCTCGAACTGAGCGACGAGATCTGCGTCGCGATCGCCGCCCAGGGCTGCCTGCCGGTTCTCGAACTCGGCCTCGCCGGCTACCGCGACTGGGTCGGCATCGTCGTCTATCCCGACGAATTCGTCGTACCACGCCGCGTCGAGGACGAGGACGGCGTCGTCCATGAATACGACGACGTGCTCTCCGGCGAGGCATGGGAAGGCGGACCGCTGATCGTTTCCTGGCACGACGCGCAGATGGCCGGCGCCGGCTACAACGTCGTCATCCACGAATTCGCGCACAAGCTCGACATGCTCAACGGCGAGGCCGACGGCATGCCGGCGCTGCACTCCGGACTGACGGCGGCGGCCTGGAACGAGGTCTTCCTCCCCGCCTACGACGATTTCTGCCGCCGCGTCGACAGCGGCGAGGAAACCATCATCGACCCCTACGCCAGCGACGACCCGGCCGAATTCTTCGCCGTGCTGTCGGAAAACTTCTTCGAACTGCCCGACGTGGTCGACCGCGAATACCCCGCCCTCTATGCGCTGCTACGCACCTATTACCGTCAGGACCCGCTGAGCCGCCTGACGAAGGCATCGACCGCCCCGAGCACCGCCGCCGGCTGATCGCGGTGCGGCGAGTGGCCGCACTGGGGCAGCTTGAGCAGCGTGGTGCCCGCCACCTGTTCGGCGATGACCTCGATCTGGCGCATCGTCGCGTACTCATCGTCCTCACCCTGGATCGCCAGCACCGGGCAGCGGATCGCCGGCAGGTATTCCTCGATGTTCCAGTCGCGGAAGGCGGGCGACAGCCAGGTGTCGTTCCAGTCGGCGAACACACGATCGACATCGGCGTGGTAGCGCCCCAGCTTCTGCGGCAGGTCGGTTGCGGTCCACGCCTCGCGGGCGGCCAAAATGCCGGTCAGCGTTTCTTCCTCGACGAATTCATGCGGCGCCATGACGATCACGCCCAGCGGCACCTCGGGAAAGGCGCCGGCGAAGATCAGCGCGATGCTGCCGCCGTCGCTGTGCCCGAACAGCAGCGGGCGCGCGACCCCGATTTCGGCCAGCAGCGCCGGCAGCGCCTCCAGCGCCTCGCGGTGCATGTAGCGTGGCGTGCGCGGCTCGCCATAGGGCTGCGAATGGCCGTAGCCGGCGCGCGACCAGACGATCACCCGGCAGCCGGTCACCGCCGCCACGCGTTCGGGAAAATGCCGCCACATGGCGATGCAGCCGAGCCCTTCGTGCAGCATCAGGATGGTCGGCAGGCCGTGGCGATGCGCCGGGTAATCGAGATATTCGAGGCGCAGGCCGTCGACGACGAGATGTTTCATGGCGTCAGCAGGAAATCGCGGGCGACGGCGACCTGGTCGTCGGTCAGGAACAGCGGCGCATGGCCGACGCCGGGAATTTCGGCCAGTTTTGCGCGTGGACCGCGGCTGCCCATCTGCTCCCACGTTGCGCGCGTCAGCAGGTCGGATTCGGCGCCGCGCACGACCAAGGTCGGGCAGCGCACGCGCTCGTAATACGGCCAGAGGTCGATCGGCTCGCCGGAAAAGGCCGCCTTGAAGGGTTCGGAAACGCGCGGATCGTAGCGGAAGCGCCAGCTGCCGTCGGCGTCGCGGATGATGCTGTGCTCGGTCAGGTGGTGCCACTGCGCATCGTCGAGGGCACCGAACGGCGCGCTGACCGTGCGGATGTAGGCAAGCGCCGCCTCGAAGCTGGGCCAGCGCGGGTCGGTGCCGACATAGGCGGCGATGCGCGCGATCGACTCGGACGTGATCTCGGGGCCGACGTCGCTGAGCACCAGGCGACGCACCGGCGTATTGTCCATGCTGGCCAGCGCCATGCCGATCAGCCCACCCATCGAGATGCCGACCCAGTCCACGTGCTCGACGTCCAGACGGGCGATCAGCGTGACGACGTCGGCCACGTAGTTTGGAATCACGTAGCCGGCCGGATCCTTGAGCCAGTCGCTCAGGCCGCGCCCGGCGATGTCCGGGCAGACGACGCGGTAATGCGTCGCCAGCGCCCGGGCCAGAAAATCGAAATCGCGGCAGTTGCGGGTCAGCGCATGCACGCAGACCAGCACCTGCGGATTACGCGGGTCGCCCCACTCCGTATAAGCCATGCGATGCAGGCCGGACGGCCCGGCACACTGGACGCTGCGCAGTCTGAAATCCATGTCCTTCCTCCTCGCCGTGCAATGTAGCACCTTCCGGCGGGAGCAATCTATAATGCATGAACCCATCATGGAGGATAAAAATATGCCGCGCATCCAGGTCGGAGACATTTCCCTGAACTATATCGAGCACGGCAGCGGCGACAACGTCGTCCTCGCCGTGCATGGCAATCTCGGCTGCGCCAACTGGCTCGACCTCGCCATGCCGCTGCTGCCCGACAACATCCGCGTCATCGCCGCCGAATGGCGCGGTTGCGGCGATTCCGACAAGCCGGAGCCGGCGCCCGACTACTCCAACTACACGATGGAAGTCCATGCGCGCGACCACCTCGCCCTGATGGATGCACTGGATATCGGGAAATGCCATCTCTATGGCCACTCGACCGGCGGCATCATCATTTCGCACATGCTGACCATGGCGCCCGAGCGCTTCGGCAAGGTGCTGATGCTCGATCCGGTCAGCCCGCTCGGCCTGCAGATGAACTCCAGCCAGGTCGGCGTGATCACGGCGATGAAGACCGATCCCGACGTCTGCTTCGCCGGCCTGGCCAGCGCCGCGCCGACCCTGTTCCGCCCCGAGACCATGGTCGCCGGCCAGATGCCGCAGTTCGCCGATGCGACGAGCAGCGCGCAGCGCGACCTGTTCAAGAAGATCATCGAGCGCACCCGCGTGCTGTCCGACGGCATCTGGTTCGGCACGCCGCACAATCTGGGGCTGGAATGGGACGCCGGCACACTCGCCCGCCGCATGCCGGAGATGGCGCACGAACACCTCATCCTGTTCGGCAAGATGGACTACTGGATTCCGCGCGAGCACATGGACGTCATGGTGGACAAATTGCCGAACGCCCGGCTCGAAATCTTCCCCTACGTCGGGCACTCGATGAACCTCGAACAGCCCTTGCTGTTCGCGCGCGTCTTCGGCGACTACTTCCGCGGCTGAAACGCCGCCAATGAAGAGGGCAGCCCGCGGGCTGCCCTCTTTTTTCGGCGTGGCGACCCTCAGCCGCCGGCAGCGATCTCGTTGGTCAACGGCTGGCCGGCGGCGAACTCGGTCGCGCTCTTCAGCGTCGTCTCGCAGATCGTCGTGATCGCTTCCCGCGTAAAGAAGGCCTGATGGCCGGTGATGATCACGTTGGGGAAGGAGATCAGCCGCTGCAGCACGTCGTCAGTGACGACGACACTGGACAAGTCGCGGAAGAAAATCCCCGCCTCCTGCTCGTAGACGTCGGCCGCGAAGCCGCCGATCTGGCCGCTCTTCAGACCCTCGATCACCGCCTCGGTATCGACCAGGCCGCCGCGACTGGTGTTGATCAGCAGCGCACCGCGCTTGGCGCGGGCGATCGTGTCGGCGTTGATGATGTGGTAGGTCTCCGGCGTCAGCGGCGCATGCAGCGAGACGATGTCGGCGTCGCGACCGATCTCGCCCGGCACCGCGTAATGGCCGCCGAGGGCCACGAATTCCTCGGACGGATACTTGTCGTAGCCGATCACGTTGCAGCCGAAACCGACCATGATCTTCGCGAACACCCGGCCGATCTTGCCGGTGCCGATCACCGCGACCGACTTGCCATGCAGGTCGAAGCCCATCAAACCATCGAGCGCAAAATTCGAGTCGCGGGTGCGGTTGTAGGCGCGATGGATCTTGCGGTTGATCGCCAGCAGCAACGCAACGGCGTGTTCGGCGACCGAGTACGGCGAGTAATCGGTCACGCGCACGACCTTGAGGCCGAGCTGTGCGGCGGCCTTCAGGTCGACGTTGTTGAAGCCCGTGCAGCGCAGGGCGACCAGCCCCGTACCGCCGGCCTTCAGTTGCGCCAGCACCTCGGCATCGGCCTTGTCATTGACGAAGATGCAGACTGCCGCGTAACCGGCGGCCAGATGGACGGTATCGAGGTCGAGCGGCGCTTCGTGGTACTTGAGCGTATGCCCCGCGGCGACGTTGACGGCATCGAGGTATTCGCGGTCGTAGCGCTTGGCGCTGAAAACGGCAATTTTCATGTCTTCTCTCCAGATGTTGTCGTTATGGGCATACGAAGGTCAGCCACCGAGCAGCGCCGCGGCGACCTGAACGAAAAGTATCTTTGCCACCGTCATCGACGGGAAGATCATCGCGTAGCCGATGTCGGGCTTGTCGGTCGGCGCGACGCGCCCGGCGAAGGCGAGGATGGCGGGGTTGCCGGTGGCGCCACTGATAACACCGGCGGTGGTATCGAAGGGCAGGCGGAACACCCAGAGCGCCAGCGCGCCGGTGATCAGCACCAGCGCCAGCAGGATCAGCGCCCCGTAGGCGAGGAAGGTGATCCCCTGCGCCCCGACGGTGGCGAAGAACTTGGGCCCCGAAGCGATGCCGACCTGGGCCAGGAAGATGGTCAGGCCGAAGTTGCGCAGCACGAGGTTGGCCGACAGCGGCATGGTCCACACGAACGGACCGGTGCGCCGCGCCTTGCCGAGCCAGAGCGCGAGCAGCAGCAGCGCAGCGAGGCCGAGCGTCAGCTTGCCGACGCCGGGAATGACGATCGGGATGAGGCCGAGGCCCAGCCCGAGCGCGGCGCCGATGCCGATCGAGATGAAGCTCAACTCGGCAGTGCCCTTGATCGAGTCGCCGAAGAACTTGCGCATCGCCTTGACATCCTTGCGGTTCACCAGCAGGCCGACGCGGTCGCCGAATTCGAGGATCAACTCGGGATTGGGCAACATGTCCGCGTCGCCGCGGCGAACCTGGACGATGGATGCAGTCACGCCCTCGGGGAAACGGAGGTCGCCGAGCGCCAGACCGACCACCGCCTTGCTCGATGCGAAGACGCGCTGGTAGTCGAGATCCTCGCGGTGGCTGGTCATGCGCCCCGGCTGCAGTTCGCCGAACAGGGCAGCGGCCTTCCTGAGGGCATCCGGACTGGTGCTCGTGGCGAGCAGGACGTCGTCGTCGCGCAGCACGAGGTTGTCCGACGGCAACTGGTTGTGGTGCTCGCGACGGATCGCGGCGATCGCGACGCCGGCCGGCAACTTGGCGGCCAGCACCGACAGGCGCTTGCCGACGAACTCGGAACTGTGCAGCGCGATCTCGGCCAGCTCGATGACCTGATTGGGGGGCTGCGCGATCTTCGGCTTGAGGATGGCGTTGAGCGCATAGATGCAGAGGATGGGCCCGGCGACGCCGAACGGGTAGGCCACCGAGTAGCCGACCGCGGCGCCGTCGCTCTTCAGCGCCGCGATGATCGCCTGCAGCGTCGCAGTGCTGGTTCCCGAGCCGGCGAACATGCCGAGCGCCTCGTCGAGCCTGACGCCGGCCAGCGGCACCAGCGCCAGCGCGACGCAGCCGGCGCCGAGGACGCCGAGAAAGGCGGAAACGTTGGCCTTGATCCCCTCCGGACTGGTCAGGCCCTTGAAGAACTGGGCGCCGTACTGGATGCCGACACCGTAGAGGAAGAGCAACAGGCCGAGGGTGCCGAGCAAGGCTGGCGGCGCCGCCTTGGGCGCGAAGCCGCCGACCGCCAGGCCGACGAAGAGAACTGCCCCCGAGCCGAGGGAAAATCCCTTGATGTTGATTTCCCCGACCAGATAGCCGAGCGCCACCGTAAGAAACAGCGTCAACAGCGGCTGGGATTCAAGCAGTATTCTGACCTGTTCCATATCACCCCCTTGGCATGGCTATTTAAGATGCGGATTCCCCGCTGCCTACCACTTCCCGGGCGCTCGGGAAACCCAGCATTGACTACGACCAGTATAGGCCCTTCCTGCTGCGGTCGACCGACAAAAAATGACAAAAACGACTGCGGGAAAACGGTCGCAACATGCGGCAATTCGACGTGTCGGTCAGGGTGCGCGATGCTCTTCCAGCCATGAGGTTGCGCGATCGGCCTCGCCCTCACCGATCGGCCTTGGACCCGGACTCGCTTCGCGGGAGCCGTGATCCATCGCCGATACCCGGCACAAAATGGCAAGGCCGCCCGCAGGCGGCCTTGCATCGGTTACGACCGCCTTACTTCGCCAGTCCCGCCGGCTTCTCGGCCGACGCCTTGGCCCCACCGCCACCGCCGCTCGCTCCGGCAATGCCCGGCAGGCTGGTGGTGAAGGTATTGTCGACGAAGGACTTGATCGTGTCCTTGAGCACGTTCGGCGCCTTGAACACGCCATAGTGCGCCGTCGCATCCGGGAAGCTGGCGAACGCGGCGCCGTTGACCTCCTTGGCCGCCTTTCTGGCATTCTCGACCATCAGCCACATGTCATTGTCGACATGCACCACCAGCGTCCGCGCCTTGATCCGCTTCAGATCCTTGTTGATGTTGTAGTTGAAGCCGGCATCGTTGCGGTACCAGTAGTCGACCGGATCCTCGGTCTTGGTCCGGGCGATCCAGGTCGCGTTCTGGTTGCCCGTCGGCTCCCAATAGAAGACCTCGCGCTCGATCTTGTCCCACGGCGTCGCCGAACGTACCGGGAAAGTCAGCCCGGTCAGCTGCAGGCGTGACCACATGAACTGCAGGCCGCGCTTGGGATGCTGGTCGACCGGCAGGTCGTAGTAGTTGCCGTTCGTCTTGCGCCACACCGGGTCGCTTTCGATCGCCGCCTGCGCCAGCAGGAAGGTCCACGCGCCGATCGGATCGTCGCCGTCGGAGGCGGTCGTCCCGCCGATCGGCATGATCGCCTTGACGAAGCCGCTCGGCGAATGCATCACGCCCCACACCCAGCTCTGCGTGGCCCCCATCGAGACACCGGTCGCCAACTCGACCTGGGCAACCTTCAGGTGGTCGCGCAACAGGCGGTAATTGGCCTGCACCATGTCGAAATAGCTGTAGCTCGGGAACTTGCGTCCCAGCCCTTCCGACGGCTTGGAAGCGCCCCACAGGCCGATCGCGTCGAGAAAGACCACGTAGTAGCGGTTGGTGTCGATGGACAGGCCGGGACCGACGACCGCGCCACCGGAAAAGGCATTGGCCGGCTGCCCCGCGTACCAGGTGTTGTACATGAAGGTCGAATCGCCCGAATAGAAGGTGTTGACCACGATGGCGTTGATGATCTCGCCGCGGTCGTTGCGCTTCGGCGTGCCGACCGCGATGTAGGCGACCTTGAGCGGCCCGGCGCCCAGCGATTCGAGGGTGGTGCCGCCCTCGCCGCCATTGCGCCAGGTTTCCGGATCGGCATCGAGGTTGTACTTGCCGCCGATGCGGAAATTGGAGATTTCGTAATAGCGCTTGTGCTGGTCCTGCGCCATTACCAACGAATTCGGCGTCAGCGGGAACTTGCCCGCCTCGGCCGCCAGAGCGGCGCCCGGCAGCGCGAAAACGGCAGCCAGCGCCAAGGCAACGATTTGCTTTTTCACGTCAGCTTTCCTCATGTTCGTTTTCATGGCGCACCTCACTTGGCCAGGCCGGCAGGCTTGTCGCCCCCGGCGGCAGGCGCGGCGGCGGCCATCGGCTTGGCGCCATTGATCAGCGAGTCGATCACCTCGGGCGTCACCGCATCGACATGGCGGGTCTTCATGAAGCTGACCGTGTCGCGGGCGAATTCGAGCGGCACGTCGGTATGGATGAAGTGCCCGACCCCCGGGTAGATCTTGACGACCGGCGGGTTGCCCGCGGCGGTCATGCGCTCGACGAAGGGAATGATGACCTGTTTCGACTTGTCGGTCAGCCCGTTCAGCGCGGTACTCGGGATGAACGGTTCGAGGGCGCCGAAAGCCAGGAAGATCGGCGCCTTGATGTGTGGCAGACGCTTGTACAGTGAGTTCCCGTCCTCGCGCGCGTTTTCCGAGCACATCGAGAAGGTGTCGTAGTGGAACAGGAAGGCCCACTGCTCGAACTCACGCCGGTTGCCCGTGATCATCGCGATCCGCTGGTCGGTGTGCAGCCGCGAGTACTGGGTGTCGTTGATGAAATAGCCGGCCGGCGCGGGCACGGCATTGCCGGCGGCGTCGCGCTTCTGCCAGTAGAAGAAGTCGCGCACCTGCTGCTGCGTGCGCTTCAGTTCGGACTCGACCAGGCCGAACGGACCCCAGGCGGCTTGCCAGCGGTTCAGGTCGCGGCCGATCGCCTTGTCGCAGATCGGCAGTTCCTTGTCACCCAGCTTGAAGTTCTTCGGATACTCCTCGAGGCCGGCCGGACCTTCGAGAATCAGGCCCTGCACCGCGTTCGGGTAGCGCAGGGCATAGCCGAGCACCGTCTGCCCGCCCTGCGAGTGGCCGTAGTAATAGGCTTTCTGTACGCCCAGCTTGCCGACCACCAATGAATGGAAGGCGTCGCGGATGTCGTCCAGCGTTCGTGCCTGCGGCTTGTCGAGGTTGCCCGGGCCCGAGGTGCCGGCCAGCGGCATGTCGGGCGCGATGACGCGGAAGCCGCGCTCGACGGCGTACTTGATGAGGTTGCCGTAGTGCGCGCCGAAGGCACCCTTGCCGTGGACGACGACCAGGGTCGGCGGGTTGCTCTGCTTGCCGCAGTACTCGTCCATATAGCCGATCTGCCAATCGACGCCGTTGCGATCCTTGGCGTTGGCGTACTTGACCGGGAACGGCGAAACCATTTCGTCCTTCCAGAACGACTTCTTCGGATCCGGGTTCATGTTGATGCGCGGCCGGCGATAGTTCTTCGCCTCGCAGACGATGCCCTGTTCTGCCTGGTTCATGATGCCGGTCGAACGCATGAAGGCGCTGAAGGTCTGGTTGTTCTTCAGCACGTTCGGCGCCTTGAAGACGGCGTAGTGGGCGATCGGGTCGCTGAAGCCGGCATACAGGCCGCCCGGGATTTCCTCGGAAGCCTTGCGCGCATCGCTGCCCATCAGCCACAGGTCGTTATCGACGTGCACGACCAGGGTGCGCGACTTCATGCCCGGCAGCAACTTGTCGATGTTGTGGAGTTCGCCGACGGTATCGCGGTACCACAGGTCGACCGCATCGAACTGCCCCGCCATCCGCTTGAGGGTGGTGCCGATGTTCTTGCCCAGGCGCGGGTCTTCCTTCCAGGTGAACACTTCCTTGGAAACCTCGTCCCAGCCGAGCGACTGGCGGAAGTTCAGGTCGAAGCCGGTGAGCAGCAGTTGCGACCAGTGGAACTCGACGCCCTGGTTCGGGTGCTTGTCCTTGGGCAGCTTGTAGTAGTCCGCCTTGGTTTCGATCCAGACCGGGTCGGATTCCAGCGACGCCTTGGCCAGCTGGAAGGTCCACGCGGCGATCTGCCCGCCGGTGCCGTCGGTCGCCGAGGCGCCGCCGATCGGCATCACCGCCTTGACGAAATCGGGATACATCAGGCCCCAGTAATACGACTGGGTGCCGCCCATCGAGACGCCGGTGGCCAGCACCACCTGGCCGATCTTGAGGTGATCGCGCAGCAGGCGGTAGTTCAGGTGCACCATGTCGTAGTAGCTGTAGACTGGGAACTTGCGGGCCAGCCCGTCCGATGGCTTGGACGCGCCCCACAGGCCGAGGCCGTCGAGGAAGACGACATAGAAGCGGTTGGTGTCGAACATCTGCCCGGGGCCGACCAGCGCACCGCCGGCGAAGCCGTTGCCGGACTGGCCGGCATACCAGCTGTTGTACATCGCGGTCGCGTCGCCGGAGAAGAAGGTGCTGATCACGATGGCATTGACGATTTCGCCCTTCTCGTTGCGCTTGGGCGTGCCGACAGCGATGTAGGCGGTCTTCGCCGGACCGGCGCCGAGCGATTCGAGGATCGTGCCGCCTTCGCCGCCGTTCTCCCAGGCCTTGGGATTGGCCAGGTCGTACTTGCCGCCGATGCGGAAGTTGCGGACCTCGTAGGTCTGCTTCAGCTTGTCCAGCGCGGCGACGGCCGAACGTTCGGTGACGGCTTGTTGAGCATGCGCCATGCAGACCAGCGAAAGCGTCAGCAACAACGACGCCAGCCAGTTCACGACAGCACGGCAACCCAGCGGGCTACTTGTCATGTCTTGATCCTCCATTGTTGGAATTTTTGTTTCGCCGGTCATGTCACTGCGCTACCGGAGCTATCATAATAGTCGCATTGAATAGCCGGTCAATGTCTTTTTTCAGCTGCATTTCCTCACGGGGAGCGCCATGCCAACGACCCAGTACGGCCACCATCAGGTGCATTACGAATTGACCGGCGAAGCGGGCCGGCCGGTCATCACCTTCCTCAATGGCCTGACCCAGAATGCCAACCTCTGGAAGAGCTACGCCGATTATTTCGTGCCGCGCGGCTACCGCGTTCTGGCCTACGACATGCTCGGCCAGGGGCGTTCGTCGAAGCCGGTCATCGACATCAAGCTGGCCATGCATGCCGACCTGCTCGACCACCTGCTGGAGCAGCTGGACATCGAGAAGACGCATCTCGCCAGCATCTCCTTCGGCGGCATCGTCGGCCTCGATTTCGCAATTCGCTACGGGCATCGCCTGCACAGCCTGACGGCGATGAGCACCTTCGCCGAGCTGACCCCGCAACTCGGCCTGCTCGGCGCCGTAATGCTGCAGGGCCTGGCCGAGGTAGGCCTGCCCTACCTGCAGAGCATGCTCTACCCGATGAACATGAGTTCGGCGTGGATCGCCGCCAACCGCGAACGCATCCCGGCGATGAAGCGCGCCGGCTACATCGGCAACGACGGCTATGCGATGCAGAACCTGATGGAGTCCTTCGTCGAGTTCGAGCCGCTGACGCCGAACCTGCACAAGATCAAGGTGCCGACCCTGATCATGAACGGCGAATTCGACTTCTTCACGCCGCGCGAATGCCACGAGGTCATCCGCAGCAAGGTGAAGAACTCGCGCCTGCTGATCGTCCAGCGCGCCTATCATGCCTTCACGCTGGAAATGCCGGCGGTCACCATGCGCCAGCTCGAGATCTTCCTCGAACAGGTCGGCACGAAAACCTGGCAGGGCGACCAGAGCGTGTGGATCGCCGCCGACGACCCGGCCGCCGAAGTGCAATGGCTGCCCTGCGCCGGCGACTGGATGCGCGCCGTGCAAGCGCAAGCGGCCACCGTCCCGCCCGCCGCCCAAGCCCCCGCCCGCCGCAAGGCTCCCACGAGGAAGAAAACCCCATGATCGATCCCGCACTCTACGACAAGGCGCGCGACCGCATCGCCGCCGCCGGCTTCACGCCGGAAATCCAGACCAAGATCACCCTGCTGGTGTGCACGGCCAAGAACGGCAACCTGATGTTCCACTCTGGCGTGCAGTGGATGCAGAACCTCAACGTCGTCCAGCAGTTCATCCTCTCGCAGTATTCGCGCGAGCTAGAGGCCGTCACGCTGCTGAGCCGGACGACACACTGGTCCAAGGACCCGGCGCTGGCCATGGAAGGCAGCCGGATCGTCGCGCCGCTGATGCTGGCCTGGGGTCAGATCATGCTGCCGCCTGGACCGATGCTGAATCCGCAGGCGGCCTACCGCGGCATCTCGCTCGGCCACGCCCAGCTGGCGCGCATCCGCCTGCTGCCGGTCATTCCCGACAAGGCGGATCCGCTCGATCCCTTCGTCGTCGCCCTGCAGCGCATCGAAACGGAAAACGGGCGCATGCTGCAGACGCAGATCCGCCTGCTGAAGAATATCGGCACCGAAATCCCGATCGAGGAACGCGAAGCCCTGGTGGAACAGGATCAGGAACTCGTCGACGGCGTCTTCGGCGAATTCCTGACCTGGCTGGCCGCGCCCTGACCCGGTTGCGGTCGACACAAAAAAGGCGGCCAATTCGGCCGCCTTTTCGTTACCTGACTGTCACCGCTTACTTGAACGGGATGTTCAGCTGGACGTCGAAGCGCACGTCGTTGGTCGTGGAATCGGCGTACTGAATGGAACTCCCAGTCCAGTTATCGCCCTTCTGCCAGACCTTGGCGTAGCGTGCCCGGGCACGCAGGTTCTTGAAGAAGCCGTCCTGCGGGAAAATGTAGATCAGGTCGGTGGCCATTTCGTCCCAGTCGGCAACCGGCAGGTTGGGATTTCCGTCCACGTTGCGATTGGTACGCTGGCCGTAGGTGATATCGAACGACAGTCCCGGCGCGCCAAAAGTCGAGAAATCGAAGACCGTGCCGAGAATCCAGGTACGCTCGCCCGCCCGCGAGTTCTCGCCAACGCGCTGGATCAAGTAGGACGGGCCAATGGAGAATGGCGAGTAGATCTGGTTGTGGTCCGAAGTCAGACCGGCCATGGCATAGGGAATCCACCACTTTACCGGCCGCGCTTCGAGATAGATGCCGCCGTAGTTGGTATTAAAACTCGGCCCGGTGCTTCCGTTGACCCCGCGCATCAGGCTCTGGCCGTTCGACTCCTGGTACATCCACTGGGCGCCGATCCGGAAGTACTTGCCCTCTTCCATGCGGAATACATGGTCGTAATCGAGATAGACCATGTTCAGCATGTTCTGCACGTTGTGGTACGACGCCGAGATCATGTTGTCGTTGGTCGGCTTCCAGTTCATGCCGATGTAGGCCATGCCGTCGCTATCGCCCTCGCGGCTGGCGGAAGGATACTGGAAGACATTCCAACCACCTTGATACAGGTTGCGGAACTTGTCGTCGTTGACCTGCTTGACACTCGTCACATAGCCGGCGTAGTAGCGCAGGGAGTCGTTCAGCACCCGGCCCTGGAGGGTCGCCGCCTCATAGGTCAGCCACTGCATGCCGCGGATGTCGCGCGGGCCGACCATGCTCTGGTCGAGCTTGTTGAAGAAGCGGTAGACGCCATCCATGAACCACTGGTTGCGGATGGTCTGACGCCCGATGACGAAGGTATTGGTTTCATAGCGCAACCGGGCGTTGAGTTCGCCGACGACCCCGTAGCCGGACTGGCTGGTGTCCTTGAGGATGAAGTTGAACGGATATTGCTCCGGCGACCAGATCGGCTGGACGAAATTGTAGGTCGCGCCGAAGGAGAGGAAATTGGCCAGTTCGCCGGTCGTGCCGTACAACCAGCCACCGACACCGGCACCCGCCTGCTTGAAGGTCGCTATGCCAGCGCTCGGATCGCCGTTCGACGAACGATTGAAGGACGCGGTACGGAACATGTAGCCGATATTGGCTTCGTCCCAGAAGGGCACGCCGCTTTTGGCAGGTTCCTCATACAGCGTCGGTGCTTCGTTCTGAACCTCCGACTGGCTCTGTGCCGCCACCGGCCCCGCTGCCAGCATGGATGCCAGGGCAATGCCACCCAACACGCCGGCCTGCCGGCCTCCTCTCGCTCTCTTCTTCATTGATTGTCCCCTCGTTGTTTTGTGCGACGCCACCCACATGGACTATCCCATGCAGATTGCACGATACTCCTGCGCGCGTTATGTGTGTCACGGTCGACGCAAATTTTGCTGCAAATTTGCGTTTGCGCAACACGCGCTCAGGGCATTCAATCCGCCAGCCGGTGCGCCTGCCAATAACGTTGACGCTCGTCCCGCCAGGCCGAAACCGTCAGCCCGCCGCCGGCCATCACCACGCGCAGCGCGCCATCGCGGTCGGTCCGCCAGACCCGGGCGCCACCTGCCTCGTGGCGGTCGACGACCTCGGCCTTGGGATGCCCGAAGCGGTTGCGGTAGCCGACCGGAATCACGGCATGCTGCGCCCCCACCGCCGCGATGAACGCCGGCGTCGACGACGTGCGGCTGCCGTGATGCGGCACCAGCAGCACGTCGGCCGCCAGTTGCGCCGGGTCACGGGCGAGCAGCGCCGCCTCGTCGCGCGCCTCGATGTCTGAGGTCAGCAGCAGGCGCCGGCCGCCGGCCTCGACGCGCAGGACGCAGGAGAGATTGTTGCTCTTGCGCGGCCCGTCGTAGTCGTCGGCCAGCGGATGCAGGACGTCCATGGCCACCCCGTCCCACGCCCAGCGCTGCCCGGCCCGGCATGGTTCGCTGCCGGCCTCGCCGGTCGACGACAAGACTTTGTCGACCTGCAGCGCCGAGCGCACCGACACCGCCCCGCCGGCATGGTCGCTGTCGCGGTGGGTGACGACCAGCGTGTCGACCCGGTCGATGCCGAGCGCGCGCAGATAGGGCACGACGACACGCTGGCCGGCGTCGGATTCGGCGCTGTAGAGCGGCCCCGGGTCGTAGATCAGCGTGTGCTCGCGGGTCCACACCACCGCCGCCAGCCCCTGCCCGACATCGAGCACCGTCACCCAGGCCTCGCCCGCGGGCGGCCGCTCGACCGGCCAGAACAGCAGCGGCATCAGCAATGCCGCGCTCACCCAGCGCCCCGGCATGCCGCGCGGCAGTAGACAGAGCGCCACGCCGAGCGTCGCGACGACAGCCACCCACAGCGGCGGCGCCGGCGCTTGCCAGACCGGCCACGTCGCGCACCAGTCGAGGAACACCATCAGCCAGCCGAGCACCGCATGCGCCAGCGCGGCGATCGGCCACCACGGGATGACCGCAGCGAGCAGCGCCAGCGGCGTGACGATGAAACTGACAACCGGGATCGCCACCGCATTGGCCAGCGGCGAGACCAGCGAGAACTGCTGGAAGACGAGCAGCAGGACCGGCAGCGAGGCCAGCGTCGCCGCCCACTGCACGACGCCCCAGGCGCGCAGCCGCGCGCGCCAGCCTTCGCCGGCGCCGACCAGCGCCGAACCGACATAGAGCAGCGCGCCGACGGCGCCGAATGACAGCCAGAAGCCGGCAGCCAGCACCGCCCAAGGGTCGATCAGCAGGACGACGGCGAGCGCCAGGCACAGCGTGCGGCTGGGCGCAACGATGCGCCCCGAGCCGGCGGCCAGCGCGGCGACCAGCAGCATGTAGAGCGTGCGTTGCGCCGGCACCGCGAAGCCGGCCAGCAAGGCGTAAAAGAGCGCCGCCAGACAGCCGGCCAGCAGCGCCGCCCGCTGCGCCGGCAGGCGCAGGGCGAGCGCCGGGATACGCCGCCACACGGCGCCGACCAGCAGCGCGAACAGGGCGGCGACCATCGTCACGTGGAGCCCGGAGATCGACATCAGGTGGGTCGTCCCGGTACGGTTGAAGGTGTTCCACAAATCGCCCTGGATCGCCCGCTGGTCGCCCACCGCCAGCGCCACCAGGATGCCCGCCCAGGGGTAGCTTTCGGCCGGCAGCATGGCGGCGAACGAATCACGGACGCCGAGGCGCAGCCGCTCGATCACATAGTCCGGCCGCCACACCATGTCCGCCAGGCGTTGCGGCGGCACCGGCCGCACGTAGCCGGTCGCCCGGATGTCGCGTTCGAGCAGCCACGCCTCGTAGTCGAAGCCGTTCGGGTTGGCGTTGCCGTGCGGGCGCTTCAGGCGCACCGTCAATTGCCAGCGCTCACCGGGGCGCAGCGGCTGGCGCACGAACTCCTCGCCGTCGCGCTGCCCCTGGTACCACGACAGCATGATCCGCCGCGGCACGACGGCGGTTGCGGTCGACACCTTTTCAACGGCAAATTCGAAGCGGCTGCCCTGGCTGAAATCCTGCGGCAGCGCGGCGACGACGCCGATCACCTCGACATCGCGCCCCTCCCACGCCGCCGGCAGCGCATCGGCCAGGCGGATGTCGGCCCGCCACGCCGCCCAGGCGAAGCCGAGCACCAGGCAGCCCAATACGGCGAACGTGCGCGCCGGCACGGCCTTGTGCCAGTGCATCGCCGGTAGCACCAGCGCCAGTCCGGCCAGCGCCCAAGGCCACGCCGGCCGCAGTTCCGGCTGCATCTGCAATGCGATGACGCCGGCAGCGAAGGCGAGAATGTTGAGGCGCATCCTGCAATAATAGAGGCGAGACCATGCGCAAGCACCTGAAAAAATACCTGCCGAATCACGAGGCGGTGCACGATAACCGCTGGCTGCGGCCGTTCCGCAATTCGCTGCTGCACCCGCGGCTGTGGCACCTCAATCGCCACTCGGCGGCCGGCGCCGTCGCCGCCGGGTTGTTCTGCGGGCTGATCCCGGGACCGCTGCAGATGCTCGGCGCCGCCGTCTGCGCCCTCGTCTTCCGCGTCAACCTGCCGCTGGCACTGCTGGTGACGCTCTACACCAACCCCTTCACCATCGTCCCGCTGTACGTGCTGGCCTACCAGATCGGCCGCCTGGCGACCGGCGACAGCAACGGCTTCGTCGAGCCGCCAGCCTTCGACATGACGCGCTTCGTCGCCTGGACCGAGGCCATGCAGCACTGGATGCTCGGCGTCGGCAAGCCGCTCGGCATCGGCCTCGTGTTGCTCGCCATCACGCTGGCGGTCGCCGGCTATTTCCTGACCAAGGCGGCCTGGCGCTTCTACCTGATCCGTGCCTGGCGCCAGCGCACGCGGCGCTGAAGCGGGCCGTTCAGGAGAAGACGGCTTCCTCGAACAGCGAGCGGATCGTCACCTTCTTCACTTCCGGCCGATCCGGCACCACGTAGAGCACCGGCGTGATCATTTCCTCGAAGATGCCGCGCAGGCTGCGCGCGCCGACCTTGAACTCGAGCGCCAGATCGGCGATCTGCCCGAACACCACCGGCTCGATGACCAGCTCGACGCCCTCGTTCTGCAGGATGGCGCGGAACTGCCGGTAGATCGAATGCTGCGGCTCGATCATGATGCGCACCATCATGTCCTTGGTCAGTTCGCGCAGGCGGGCGATGATCGGCAGGCGGCCGGCGAACTCCGGGATCAGGCCGAAGCGGAAGAGATCGGTCGGCTTGACGCGGGCGTTGAGGCGGTCGAGCACCTTCTGGTCGTCGCCCTGGGAGGTGGCGATGAAGCCGAAGGCCTGCGTCTCGGCCAGGATGCTGTCGAGCCCGACGAAAGCGCCGCCGCAGATGAACAGGATCTGCGTCGTGTCGATGTAGTTCCCGCTCGCCAGGCGCACCGAGGCGCCCTCCATGATCTTGAGCAGCGCATGCTGGACGTTCTCGCCCGACGCCGCGCGCGCCTGGCCGCTGATCGCCTTCAGCTTGTCCACTTCGTCGATGAACACGATGCCGCGCCCGGCCTTGTCGGTGTCGCCGCCGGCGCGGTCGAGCAGGCGCTGCAGGATGGCGTCGAGTTCCTCGTTGACGTACTCGGTCTGCGCCAGCGACGTCGCGTCGGCGGTGACGAAAGGCAGGTCGAGGACGCGCGCCAGCGTCTCGCAGAGCAGCGTCTTGCCACTACCGGTCGGGCCGATCAGCAGGATGTTGCTTTTGAGCATTTCCAGACGGTCGACCGCAACCATCTCGACCTTGCGGAAATGCGAATAGACGGCCACGGCAAGCGTCTGCTTCGCCTCCTCCTGGCCGATCACATGGCGGTTCAGCTGGGTGACGATTTCACTCGGTTTCATCGGAGCATTCCCTGGCAGGCGTTGAAGCAGACGATAGGCTGCGAAAATCGGAAGAAGACGGCAATGCCACCATTGTGAAAGCGGCGTTAAGACTGTGCCAGCATTTTTGCCTGTTTTTTCCGGGGCGACCGCAACAGGGCAGAGGGAACGGTGATCTGTGCCCTATAGTTGCTTTAATTCGAGCCTGGCCCCTTTGATTCCCGCTTTGATTCCCGCTTTGATTCCCGGGCCCTTTGATTCCCTAAATGCCTAACTTTTTACATAAGCAGCCTGCCGAACACAGGTCCGCTTGAATGATGGGTTAGGTTGTGCGGTAAAGCCTAGGGAGCGACAGCGGCTCCAACCCCGGCACCGCCAAGGGTGAATGATGCGGTGGCGACACCGCCGCTGGGTACAGCGAAAACAGCGTCCGCAGCAATGAGCGACAAACCGCCAAGACCAAGAGACCACTTCGCAATCTGACGTCGCAGCTTAGTGCCAGCCTCTTCCTTCTCCTGAGCCTCCGCCAAGACCTTTGCACCTCTACACGTCTCGGTTCGCAGTTTCTCCATATTCCCCAGAAGTACTGCGGCCGACAAGGGCTCGCGCAGCGAGTCCCTTGATAACGCCGCTGCTATGAGGATGTTCTCTGTGGAGCCAGCCGGCACCCCTGACCTTAGCAAGTACTCGCGCTCCTGAGGAATGAAGACGTCGATAAAGAAGATGAGATCAGTAGCGAGCTGACGATGAAACTCAATGTTCTTCGGTGAGGCCGCCGCTAGGGCCTCGACGTCCTTTCGGAAGTATGGGTCTTTGTCGAGAAGAATGTTTAGCGTATTGCACGCACGAACCGCGATGGCAGCAACGTCAGCAGAGGACGGCTTTAGTGCCCGACGCTGAATCTCCAGTATCTCGGCAACGGACTTGTGAAGATAGTCATAGCGGGACTGTGCAGAAGCGCTCGTGCACGCAAGTGCGAACAAAATGAAGACACAACGGCAAAAAGCGTTCATTTGAGTCTCCTATGTTCTTCGACGCGATACGCGGACTGTACTTGCGAGCCTAACGTGGATCAAGCCCAACATGTCCGATTGTAGTACCGTAAGCAGTAATAGGGACAGACCACAGTTTCCGGGCCATTTGTCGCGGTCGACCCAAAATTATGGGTAAAAAAAATCATTTGGGTAGCCGAGCCGCTTTCGCGGCATCGGCAATGCCAGGCACTTGCAGCGCCTCGCCTTCTCGCAGCGCCCTACTCGCCCACCAGCACACCGTCATTCAAATGCATGACCCGGTCGGCGCGGCCAGCGAGTTCGGGGTCGTGCGTCACCATGACCAAGCTGGCGCGCTGCGAGCGGACCTGGCCGAGCAGCAGGTCGAAGACGGTGCCGGCGGTCTGGCGGTCGAGGTTGCCGGTCGGTTCGTCGGCCAGCAGGCACGATGGCGAACTGACCAGCGCGCGGGCGATCGCCGCGCGCTGGCGTTCGCCGCCGGAGAGTTCGCCGGGGCGATGCTCCAGGCGGTGGCCGAGGCCGACGGCGGCGAGCATTTCGCCGGCCGCGCGCAGGGCCGCCGGGCGCGCCGTGCGGCGGATGAGCAGCGGCATGGCGACGTTTTCCAGCGCCGAGAATTCGGGCAGCAGGTGGTGGAACTGGTAGACGAAGCCGAGGTGCCGGTTGCGCCAGTCGCCGCGGTCGACCTCGCCGAGGGCCGAAAAATCGCGGTCCATCAGGCGCACATTGCCGGCGGTCGGCGCGTCCAGCCCGCCGAGCAGGTGCAGAAGCGTACTCTTGCCGGAGCCCGAGGCGCCAACGATGGCGATCGTTTCGCCGGCCCGCACGGTGAGGTCGATGGCGGTCAGCACCGGCACTTCCAGCCCGCCGTTGCGGAAGACCTTGCCGAGCCCGGCGGCGGCGAGAATCACGTCACTCATAGCGCAGCGCCTCCGCCGGATTAACGCGCGAGGCGCGCCAGCTCGGGTAGAGCGTGGCGAGCAGCGCCAGCACGAAGGCGATCAGGGTGACGCCCCAGACGTCGCCCCACTGCAGGTCGGACGGCAGGTCGGAGATGTAATAGACCTCCTTCGACAGGAAGTGGATGCCGAGCAGGCGCTCGATGAAGGGCACGACGACGTCGATGTTGAGCGCCAGCGCAACGCCGCCGGCGATGCCGAGGCCGAGGCCGATGAAGCCGACCAGCGCGCCCTGGATGACGAACACCGTCATGATCGACAGCGGCCGCGCGCCGAGTGTGCGCAGGATGGCGATGTCGGCCTGCTTGTCGGTAACCGCCATGACCAGCGTCGACACCAGGTTGAAGGCAGCGACGGCGACGATCAGCGAGAGGATGATGAACATCATGTTCTTCTCGATCTGCACGGCGCGGAAGAAGTTGGCGTGGCTCTTGGTCCAGTCGCTCAGGTAGGCGTCGGCGTTGATCATTCCGGCCATTTCGCGGGCGATGCGCGGCGCCTGGAAGAGGTCGTCGACCTTGAGCCGCACACCGCTGACGCGGTCCTCCATCTGGTACAGCTTCTGCGCGTCGGCCATGTGGATCAGCGCCAGCCCGCTGTCGTACTCGTACATGCCGACCTCGAAGATGCCGACCACCTTGAACGACTTCAGGCGCGGCACGACGCCGGCCGGCGTCACCGTGCCCTGCGGCGCGATCAGCGTCACCTTGTCGCCGACGAAGACGTGCAGCATGCGCGCCAGGTCGGCGCCGAGGACGACGCCGAATTCGCCGGGACGCAGGTCGTCGAGGCTGCCGCTCCTGATCGTCTGGCGGAAATCGGCGACGCGGTCCTCCTGGTCGGGCAGGATGCCGCGCACCAGGGCGCCGCGCACGCCGTTGTCGACGGTGAACATCGCCTGCGACTGGACGAACGGCGCCGCTGCCCGCACCTCCGGGTGCTGCGCGGCCTGCGCGGCGATCGCCGGCCAGTCGCTCAGCTCGCCGTTGATGCCGGTGATCTGGATGTGCGAGGCGACGCCGAGGATGCGCGTGCGCAGCTCCTTCTGGAAGCCGTTCATCACCGACAGGACGACGATCAGCGCGGCGACGCCGAGCCCGATGCCGAGCATCGAGATCAGTGAAATGAAGGAAATGAAGTGGTTGCGGCGCTTGGCCCGCGTGTAGCGCAGGCCGATCAGGAGTTCGTAGGGGAATGCCATGCGGCGGGGAAAGGCATGAAAAACCGCTATGGTACACTCTTCGCCTCCCCCGACGCTGGCCAGAATTCCCGTGCATCTCACCCTGCTTGTCCCCGAACTGATCTGGCCCGAACCGGCCGACCAATTCACCCTCGGCAAGCTCGCCGCACCCGGCCTCGAATGGCTGCTCGCCCGCGCCCATCTGGAACGCCGGCCGCGCCGCCCCTATGAAGTTGTGCTCGCCGACTGCTTCGGGCTTGCCGCCGCGCCCTTCGGGCCGCTGCGCCTGCTCGGCGAAGGCAGCGACGACGCGCGCAGTGGCCACTGGCTGTGCGCCGACCCGGTGCACCTGCGCTTCCACCAGGAACGCATCATCCTCGCCGACGCCGGCGCCTTCGACCTCGAAACCGAGGAAGCGGAGAGCATCGTCCAGGCGCTCAACGCCGAGTTCGCCGACGTCGGCCGCTTTCACGCCGCCAGCGCCCGGCGCTGGTACCTGCGGCTGAACGTTGCGGTCGACCACCCGGCGGAGCCGATTTCCGCCGTCGCCGGCCGCCGCGTCAACGGCGAACTCGAGGGCAGCGCCCTGCCGCTGGCGCGCTGGCTGAACGAAGTCCAGATGTTCCTCTACTGCCACCCGGTCAACGAACGGCGCCAGGCCGCCGGCCAGCCGGCGATCAACAGCCTGTGGCTGTGGGGCGGCGGCACCCTGCCGGCCGCCACGGCGCCGGCATTCTCCGCCGTCTGCGCCGACCTCCCGCTCGCCGCCGGCCTCGCCCGCGCCGCCGGCATCCCGCTGCACGCCCGACCGGACGACCTGGCCGCCGTCATCGCCAGCGGCGGCGAACGGCCGCTGATCGTCCTCGACCAGCTGCTGGCGCGCGTCCTCTACGAAGACAGCGAGGGCTGGCGCGAGGATTTCGCGCAGCTCGACGCGCGCTGGTTCGCGCCGCTCAAAAAAGCCCTCGGCGGCAAGGTCGACCGCATCAGCCTGCTCGCCCCCACCGTCTATGGCGACCTGCGCTACGAACTTTCCTCCGGCGACCGCTGGAAGGTCTGGAAAGGCGGCAAGGCAATCGCCGAATCGGCCAAGGAACTCGCCCGATGACCCGCATCGTCGCCCGCACCATTCCGCCGCGCGCCGCCTGGCAGCTCGAACAGCAGGGCCTGCACCCGCTGCTCGCCCGCCTTTACGCCGCACGCGGCGTCACCGACAAGGCCGAGCTCGACTACGAGCTGAAGTCGCTGCTGCCGCCGGCCACCCTCACCCACGCCGGCGACGCCGCGCAGATCCTCGCCGACGCCATCGAGGCCGAAGCCCGCCTGCTGATCATCGGCGACTACGACTGCGACGGCGCCACCGCCACCGCCGTCGGCATGCGCGCCCTGAAAATGCTCGGCGCCGACGTCGATTTCCTGCTGCCCGACCGCTTCAAGCTCGGCTACGGCTTGTCGCCGGAAATCGTCGATGTCGCCGCGCAGCAGTCGCCCGACCTCATCATCACCGTCGACAACGGAATTGCCAGCATCGAGGGCGTCGACCGCGCCCGGCAGCTCGGCATCGCCACGCTGATCACCGACCACCACCTGCCCGGCGCCACGCTGCCCGAAGCAGACTGCATCGTGAACCCGAACCAGCCGGGTTGCGACTTTCCGTCCAAGTGCATCGCCGGTTGCGGCGTCATGTTCTACGTCATGCTCGCCCTGCGCGCCGAACTGCGCGAGCGCGGCTTCTTCGCCGACAGGCCGGAGCCCAATTTCGCCAGCCTGCTCGACCTCGTCGCGCTCGGCACCGTCGCCGACGTCGTCCGCCTCGACCGCAACAACCGCATCCTCGTCAGCCAGGGCCTGAAGCGCATGCGCGCCGGCCAGCTGCAGCCCGGCCTCGCCGCGCTGTTCAAGGCCGCCGGGCGCGACCCGCGGCGGGCGACGGCGATGGATCTCGGCTTCATCCTCGGCCCGCGCCTGAACGCCGCCGGCCGCCTGGCCGACATGCGCCTCGGCGTCGAATGCCTGCTCACCGACGATGCCAGCCGCGCGCTGCAGATCGCCCAGCAGCTCGACACCCTCAACCGCGAGCGGCGCGAGATCGAGTCGGACATGCAGGAACAGGCGCTGCTCCTGCTCGAATCGCTGGCCGCCGACGACGCCGCGCCCGGCATCGCCCTGTTCGACACCGGCTGGCACGAGGGCGTCGTCGGCATCCTCGCCTCGCGCATCAAGGACAAGCTGCACCGCCCGGTATTCGCCTTCGCACCTGGCGAGGGCGGGCTGGTCAAGGGTTCCGGCCGCTCGATCCCCGGCCTCCACCTGCGCGACGCGCTCGACCTCGTCGCCAAGCGCGCCCCCGGCCTGTTGGTGCGCTTCGGCGGCCACGCTATGGCGGCCGGCGCGACGCTGCGCGCCGAGAACTTCGAACAGTTCCGCGCCCTGTTCGCCGAGGTCGCCGGCGAACTGCTCGACCCCGCCGACCTGACCCGCACGCTGGAAACCGACGGCGCGCTGGAAGGCGGCTACATCTCGCTGGAAACGGCGCGCCTGCTGCAGAACGAAGTCTGGGGCCAGGGCTTCCCGGCGCCACTGTTCATGGACGAATTCGAGGTCGAGCAGCAGCGCGTGCTCAAGGACAAGCACCTCAAGCTGCGCCTGCGCAAAGGCAACACCCGCATCGACGCCATCCAGTTCAACTTCAGCAGCCAGCCCGGCAACCGCGCCCGCGCTGCCTACCGCCTCGCCATCAACGAGTACATGGGCGTCGAATCCCCGCAGCTGATGGTGGAATACCTCGACCAATGACCCGCCGGAGCGCCCGATGACCGCCCCCTTCCAGCTCCTCGGCCAGTGGATCGGCGCCGCCAACGCCGCCAACGCCAGCGGCCAGTTCGACACCGCCGTCGGTCTCTGCCGGCAGGCGCTGAAGGTCGCACCGAACCTGCCGGAAGCCTGGTACAACCTCGCCATCGCCCATCGCGGCCGCGGTCGGCGGGCCGATGCGCTGGACGCGCTGAAGAAGACCGCCACGCTGACGCGCGACTCGGCCGACGCGCAGAACAGCATCGGCCTCGAATTCCTCGAACTCGCCGCCTTCCCAGAGGCGAAGCGCGCTTTCGAGCGCGCCATCGCGCTGGCGCCGGGCTACCCCTTTCCGCACTCGAATCTCGGCAAGCTGCTCGAACGCCAGAAGCGTTACAAGGAAGCCGAAGCCGCCTTCCGGACGGCGCTCCGCCTGCAGCCCGACCTGGCCCCGGCGCACGCCAACCTGTGCGGCATCCTCAACGCCCAGAAGCACTACGTGGCGGGCGAAGCCGCCGGGCGCCGGGCGGTCGAACTCGCCCCCGCGGCGCCGGTCGCCTGGAGCAACCTCGCCTCGTCGCTGATCGGCTGCAAGCGCTTCGCCGACGCCGAAACCGCCTGCCGCAAGGCGCTCGACCTCGACCGCAATTCGCCGGAAGCCTGGGGCAACCTCGGCCAGTCGCTGGCCGAGCAGTTCCGCCTGGACGAAGCCGAAGCCGCCTACACCACCGCCCTGGCGCTCGACCCGGCGATGGCGTCGCTGCACAGCGGCCTGGCCAAGGTGTTCCTGGAAAAGGGCAACGTCGCGCAGGCCGCCGAGGAACTCGGCAAGGCCCTGGCCAAGGACCCGGACGACCCGGAAATCCTTGCCCACCAGCTGTTCTGCCTCAACTACCTGCCCGACCGGCCGCCGGCCGAAATGACGGCGATCGCCCGGCGCTACGGCGACGTCCTCCGGGCCGGCGTCACCGCCTTCGACGCCTGGCGGTGCGACCCGGACCCGGCGCGCAAGCTGCGGATCGGCCTGGTCTCCGGCGACCTGCGGCGCCACCCGGTCGGCTACCTGCTGCGCGGCCCGCTGCGCGAAATCGCCAGGAGCGAATTCGAGCTCTTCGCCTACAGCAACTTCCCGCAGGAAGACGACCTGAGCGCCGAGTTGCGCCAGCACTGCGCCGCCTGGGCGGTGGTCAACGAGCGCAGCGACGCCGAACTGGCGCGCCAGATCCACGACGACCGGATCGACATCCTGCTCGACCTCTCCGGCCACACCGACTTTTCCCGCGTCGCCGTCTTCGCCCGCCGGCCGGCGCCGGTCCAGGCCAGCTGGGTCGGCTATTACGCCACCACCGGCGTGCGTGAAATCGACTGGAAGATCGGCGACCCCTGGGTCACCCCGGACGACGAGGCCGGACATTTCACCGAACGGCTGTGGCGCCTGCCCGACAGCTGCTTCTGCTTCGCTCCCCCGGAAGGCGCGCCGGCGGTCACGCCCCTGCCGAGCGAACGCAACGGTTACGTCACCTACGGCTGCTTCAACAACCTCGCCAAGGTCAACGACGCGGTCATCGAAACCTGGTCGCGCATCCTGCACGCCAGCCCGGACGCGCGGCTGCTGCTCAAGGCCCGGCAGCTCGGCACCGATGAACTGCGCGCGGCGCTGCTGGCCCGCTTCGCCGCCTTCGGCATCGGCCCCGAACGCCTCGATCTCGAAGCCGCCGGCAGCTACGCCGAATACCTCGACACCTACGCCCGCATCGACCTCGCGCTCGATCCCTTCCCCTTCGCCGGCGCCACGACGACGGCGGAAAGCCTGTGGATGGGCGTCCCCGTCGTCACGCTGCGCGGTGACCGCTTCATCGCCCACCAGGGCGAAAGCCTCATGCACGCCGCCGGCCTCGGCGAGATGATCGCCGCCAACCGCGACGCCTACGTCCAGCTCGCCGTAGACGCCGCCGCCGACCGCCAGGCCCTGGCCGCCCTGCGCGCCGGCCTGCGCGAGCGCGTCGCCGCCTCGCCGCTGTTCGACGCCGCGCGCTACGCGCGCAACCTCGAAACCGCCTGGCGCGGCATGTGGACCGCCTGGTGCGAACGCGGGGAAAAGCCCGCCACGCGCTGAGGCGCCGAGCGCCGACAAAATCTGCCGGCGAGCGTGAAATAGTTACTTAGGGAAAATTTGGCACTGCCGTAACTTGGCATCGGGAAACAGGTTCCCCGAGGTGTGCCATGAACGTCATCTACAGCAGCGACCATTTCTGGATTCTGGCCTATCCGGCCCAGCACAGCTTCGAGCTGTTCGACAAGTACCACCTGCGCACTCTCTACCTGCAGGGGCCGTCGGCCCGGCATTTCCAGAACGCCATGGAAGAAATCCCCGAAGCGGAACGCAACGAGGAAAACGTCGACGCCCTACTCGACTCCCTCTGCGATGACGGGGCACAGCCTATCGTTTTTCACTGATCGTCGTTGAAAAGCGCAAACCGGTTTTGCTCTGATACGCTTCATGCTGAGACAGCGACTAACCCACAACGAATATTCGGAAAATCTGGTCATCATCTGGTAAGAATCGGCCAATAGATCTCCTTGCAATTCAAAATCGCAGAGCGGACATACCCCTTGGGCCAAATGGCGTACGGATAGATACTTGTTCGCCTGTCTTTTCTTTCGTAAATAGACAAACGAGCGATATGCCAGAAAACACATATGAATTAATTGGTTTGCGGCGCTTTTCTTGTGCCACGTCGACTTTGCATAGGCGGACCGGCGGGTCCGCTTAATAACTGTCACCCCCCCATTTATCGAGCCCCTACCTATGCCATTTCCCCGTGTAGTACGCGACGAAGCGTTAGTGAGATCGCACCGGAGATGTTGCGTCTGCCACGAATTTGGTGGACGTAGCGTAAACGTTCATCACATTGTGCAAGAGGCAGACAGTGGCCCCAATACCATCGAAAACGCTATCTGCCTCTGCCTGAGATGTCATGCGGAAGCTGGTCATTTCAACCCACGTCATTCGATGGGAACGAAATACTCACCTGACGAGTTACGCTTGCATCGAGACCAATGGTGGACTCACTGCCAAAGTCATCCGGACGAACCGCGCGGACTATTTCTAGAAGTCCATTTCAAAGCTCGGTCCCGTAACGCTGATGCTCACAAGTATCGGCTCATCGTGAACTACACAAACACGTTGAAGGAAGCGCACAACGGATGGAAAGTACAAATCTTCATTCCTGCCTTCGTTCCGGTTGAAGTTGGAGACTTTGACAAATATGACACATCCGTTGATGACGCCCGCTACACGATGCTCGAGACCCAATCTGCTGAACGAGTCTTTCCGGGAGCAACCATTGAAGTTGTCCCGAATATGAACCACTTCTTCATCGAGTACGAAGTGAATAACGCCAATTACGATCGCGTCTTGAGCGCGGGAAATGTCATGTGGAAGTTCTTCACCTCCAATGCTCCGGTGATTGAAGGAGAAAAGCCAATTGCAGAACTTCAGGAGTTCTAACCAATAATCGCTAACTCGGCGTTGTAGGGGACGCTCTGCCTTTCGGCAGTGCGCCCCTGAACTGGACGTTTCTAAGTGTCAGCTTTTTCATAGCTCGATTGGCTGCAAAGAGTCGCCTCCCGCCTTTCCTGCCGTCTAACTTGCCCCTCCCCCATCACATCCCCAGATAAGCCGCCCGTACCTGCTCGTTGGCAATCAGTTCCTGCCCGGTGCCGGTCAGCGTGACGCTGCCGGTTTCCAGCACGTAGCCGCGGTCGGCGATGGCGAGGGCGGCGAAGGCGTTCTGCTCGACCAGGAAGATGGTCATGCCCTGCCCCTTTAGCGTCTTGACCACGTTGAAGACCTCCTCGACCAGCAGCGGCGCCAAACCCATCGACGGTTCGTCGAGCAGCAGCATCTTCGGTCGGCCCATTAGCGCGCGACCGATGGCCAGCATCTGCTGCTGGCCGCCGGACAGCGTGCCTGCCGGCAGCAGGCGCTTTTCCTTGAGGATCGGGAACATCGCGTAGATCTTTTCGAGATCGCCCTCGACCTGGGATTTCGGCTGCGTGTAGGCTCCGAGGCGCAGGTTGTCCTCGATACTGAGCGGGCCGAAGACCTGGCGGCCTTCCGGGCTCTGGCAGATGCCGCGGCGCATGCGCAGGTCGGAACGCAGTTTCGAGATGTCCTCGCCGTCGAAGACGATGCGCCCGGCGCTCATTGGCTGCACGCCGGAGAGGGTGCGCAGGAAGGTCGTCTTGCCGGCCCCGTTGGCGCCGACGAGGGCGACCAGCTCGCCCTGGCGAACTTCAAGGTCGATGCCCTTGAGCGCCTTGATCCGGCCGTAGCAGCTTTCCAGCCCGCTCACCGAGAGCAGTACGTCGCCGCGCGGGGCCAGCACGCCGGGCTGCAGTTCGCCGGCGCTGCGCGCGCCGAGGCCGACCGATTCCGGCGCCAGGCTGACGATGCGGTGGAACAGCTCGCGGAACTCGGCGCGCGCCTTGGCGCCGAACAGCGGGTCCTCGTTGTCGAGGAAGGCGCGGTCGATCTCGGCCCAGTCGGCGGCGGTCAGCACCTCGCGGGCGAGCGGCATGGCGTCTTTTTCCTCGCTGCGCACGTGGCTGCGCATGCCCTGCGTGTAGTTGCGCAGGGCGGCGGTGAAGGCGGCGTTGTTTTCGCCGCCGGCTGCGGTCGACGCCAGTTTTGCCCTTAAATCGCGCAGGTTCTCCGGGCCGTTGCGGTGCTCGGCCTGCAGGCGGTCGAGGATGGCGCCCGCTTCCGGCGAGCGTTCGCGCAGCAGGCGGAAGAGGAATTCGTCCTCCTTGGCGTGGTGGGCGCGATCCATGAACTGGTCGATGTAGTCAAAGACCGAGGTGAAGAACGGCACCTCGACCCGGGCGCCGCCGTCGATCTCGTCGGCGACCATGTCGAGGGTGGTGGCGATGCGCCACAGGTTCTGGTGTTCTTCGGTGATGATGCGGAGAGCTTCCATGCGGTTCACCTCTTAGGCGTGCGCGCCGAGATAAGCGGCGATCACATCGGGGTTTTTTCTGATTTCCTCGCCCGTCCCCTCGGCCAGCTTCTTGCCGTAGTTGAGGACGAGGATGCGGTCGGAGAGGTTCATGACCATCTTCATGTCGTGCTCGACGAGCACCACCGTCACGCCGGAATCGGCGATCTTGCGCACCAGGTGGTCGACCTCGATGGTCTCCTTGGGATTGAGGCCGGCGGCCGGTTCGTCGAGGAAGATCAGGCGCGGCTTCATGGCCAGGGCGCGGGCGATTTCCAGGCGCTTCAGTGCCCCGTAGGACATCGCATCGGCGCGTGCCTCGACGTACTGCCCGAGGCCGACGAAGCGCATCAGCTCGGCGGCTTCCTCGCTCAGTTCGCGGTCGCGCGACTTGAGGCCGGGGAAGCGCAGCGCCGCCTTGACCAGGTTGCGGTCCAGCCGCAGGTGGGCGCCGACCATGACGTTCTCGCGGGCGCTCATGTTCATGCAGATCTGCAGGTTCTGGAAGGTGCGGGCGACGCCGCGCCGCGCCAGTTCGTTGGGCGACTTGCCGTGGATGCCTTCGCCGTCGAGGCGGATTTCGCCCGTCGTCGGCTTGTAGACCCCGGTGATCAGGTTGAACAGCGTCGTCTTGCCGGCGCCGTTGGGGCCGATCACCGAATAGACGATGCCGGCGTCGATGGTGAAGCTGACGTTCTGCACGGCCTTGACGCCGCCGAAGTGGATCGAGAGGTCGTTGACTTGCAGCAGGCTCATGTTACTCCCCCTTGCCGAACTTGGCGGCCAGCGTCGGCACCAGGCCGCGCGGCAGGAAGATCATCGACAACATCAGAATGGCGCCGAAGACCACCGTTTCCCAGCCTTCGAAGGTGGCCAGCGCCTGCGGCAAGGCGGTCAGCAGCACGGCGCCGACCAGCGAGCCGTACACCGAGGCCATGCCGCCGATCACCACCATGGTGACCAGTTCGATCGAGTGGAAGAAGTCGGCGAAATTGGGGCTGACGAAACCGACGTAATGCGCCGTGACGCTGCCCATCAGGCTGGCGAAGACGGCCGAGAGGACGAAGATCGCCACCTTGTAGCGCACGACATCGACGCCGACCACCTGCGAGGCAACTTCGGAACCGTGCAGCGCGCGCAGCGCCCGGCCGAACGGCGAGTCGATCAGGTTGAGCGAGGCCCAGACCGACACCGAGAGCAGGATCGCCACCACCCAGTACCACTGCTTGTCGTTGCTCAGTTCGAAGCCGAAGAGACCCATCGCCGGCACCGGCATGCCGTCCGGCCCGCCGGTCCATTGCGCCTCGTTGCGCAGGGCGATGTTGATGATGATGCCGAGCCCGAGGGTCGCCATCGCCAGGTAGTTGCCCTTGAGCTTGAAGATCGGCCGCGCGACCAGCGCCGCGAGGATGCCGGTCGCCGCCGCTCCCGCCCCCATGGCGAGCAGCGGATGCCAGCCGAAGTGGGTCGGCAGCACCGCCGAGGCATAGGCGCCGATGCCGAGGAAGCCGGCGTGGCCGAGGCTGATCTGCCCGGCGAAGCCGATCAGCAGGTTGAGCCCGAGGACGATCACGGCGTTGATCGCCATGCGGATGGCGAGGTCGAGATAGAAGCTGTTGGGCACGATGAAGGGCAGCACCAGCAGGATGGCGATGACCAGGAAGAGGCCGTTGTAGACGCTTTTCTTCATGCTCACACCCGGTCCGTCGATTTGCCGCCGAACAGGCCGCGCGGCATGAAGAAGAGGATGAAGAGGATCAGCACGAAGGGGATCGCGTCCTTGTAGGCCGACGAGATGTAGCCGGCGCCCATCGCCTCCAGAATGCCGACGAGCAGGCCGCCGACGACGGCACCGAGGCCGTTGCCCAGCCCGCCGAGGACGGCGGCGACAAAGCCCTTGAGGCCGAGCATGATGCCGACATCGTAGGAAGTGAGGGTGATCGGCGTGATCAGGATGCCGCCCAGCGCGCCGAGCGCCGCCGACATGGCGAAGCTCATGAACAGCACCCAGCTGGTGTTGATGCCGACCAGTTCGGCAGCCAGCCGGTTGTAGGAGGTCGCCAGCATGGCCTTGCCCTGCAACGTGCGGTTGAAGTAGTACCAGAGCGCGACGACGACCACGGCGGTGACGCCGAGCACCCACAGGCTTTGCGGTATCAGCGTGGCGCCGAGGATGTCGATCGGCGTTTCGCCGGAGAAGGCCGGCAGGCTGTGCGTGCCCTTGCCCAGAGTGACGGCGACCAGGCCGCGGATGACCAGCGAGGCGCCGATGGTGATGATGATCAGGGTCACCGTCTCGGCGCCCTTGACCGGCTCAATGGCGAACTTCTCGATCAGCACGCCGACCACCGCCGGCACCAGGATGGCGAGCAGCAGCGCCACCGGCAGCGGCAGCCCGGCCTGGGCGAAGAACACGGCGAGCATGCCGCCGAGCATGATGAACTCGCCCTGGGCGAAGTTGATGACGTTGCTGGCGTTGTAGATCAGCGTGAAGCCGAGGGCGGCCAGCGCGTAGGTGGCGCCGACCGTGATCCCGGAAAAGAGGAATTGCAGGAACTGGGCCAGCATCATGCCCTCCTTCTCTGTGGGTGCAAGGGGTTCATCTCGTCTCCTTTATCGTTATTTCGCTACTGCTTTGACACGGCTGCGGTCGACCGCTCAAACCGGCAACAAATGGTCGGCGTCGGCGACCACCGGCTGCTGCTGGGCGAAGAAGCCTTCGGTGTGGATCAGTTCGTCCAGCGCGCCCTGTTTTTTTGCGGCGGCGACGCAGGTATCGACGAATTCCGGGCTGCCGGCGACGAAGATCGTATGCTTCGACAGATCCTTGAACAACTGCGGCAGCACGACATCGATGCGGCCGGCGAGAAAGCCTTCGGCCTGCTCGCGGGTCAGCGTGATCTTGTAGTCGAAGTTGCGGTGCTTGGTCCGCCACCAGGCCATCATGCCCTGGCTGTAGACGTCGTCGCGGGTGCGCGCCGAGAACAGCATCGTCACCGGTTTCTTGAAACCGCGGCGCAGCGCCGCCTCGGCCAGGGAAAGCACGGGTGCCAGGCCGGTGCCGGCGGCCAGGCAGAGGACCGGCGTATCGACCGAGGGGTCGCCGATGAAGGTGCCGTAGGCGCCGGAAACCTTGACGTTCTCGCCGACCGCCAGCTGGTCGTGGATCCAGTTGCTGGTCACACCGCCGTCGGCGCGGGCGACCTGCAGCACCAGCTCGCCGTCCGGGCGCGGCGCGTTGGAAATCGAGTAGGCGCGGGCCGGGATGTCGGCGCGCGGATTGCCGATGGTCACGTACTGGCCGGGCCAGTAGCGGATCGGCTGGCCGACCGGGCGCAGGCGCAGCTCGACGACACGTGCGGCGATGACGCGCTTGTCGATGACGACGAACAGCGCATCCTCGCGCGGCGGAAAGAGTTTCGGCTTGGCATCGAGAGTGCCCCACTCGATGACCAGTTCCTCGGAAATCGGCTTTGCCATGCACATCAGGCCGTAGCCCTGCTTGCGCTCGTCCTGCGACAGCGCCATGTCGAGCACCATGCCCTGGTCGAACTGACCGGCGGTGACCTTGACCTTGCATTCGCCGCAGGCGCCGGCGCGGCAGTTGTTGGGCAGCGCGTAGCCGGCCTTTTCCAGCGCCATCAGGACGGTGTCGCCATAGGCGCAATCCACCGCCTTGCCCGAAGGTTGCATCACGATGCGAGCCATGTCTCTTCCTCTGTTGTATTGATTGATTCTCTGTTGCGGCAAGGCCGGCGCCTCACGAGGCGCCGGCCGGCTGCTTGCTGCGGTCGACCCTGCTTAGAAGACCGGAATGATGTCCTGCATGTCGATCTCCGACACTTCCTGACCGGTGATGCCGACTTCCGGAATCGCCGGGAACGGGATGTTGTAGCGGTCGAGCACGCCCTTCAGGTTGATCATCGCGTTTTTCCAGTTCTCCAGCTTGGCTTCGTAGCTCGGGATACCGAAGCCGGCACCGCGCGCCACTTCCTCGCCTTCACGCTGGTTGGCGATGAAGTCTTCCGGCAGGTCCCAGAATTCCATCGGCGGCTCGAACAGCACGGCCGACAGGAACAGGTAGCCGGCGCGGATCTGCTTGGTGACGACGGCCTTGGTCTCCTCCTTGAGGCCCGGATAGTCGCGTTCCATCACCGCCATGCAGATCGCCATGTGGCGGCCCTCGTCGCGGCCGATGTTCTTGAAGCCTTCCTTGAACACCGCTTCGCGGGAATTGTCGAACATCTGCTTGAAGATGGTGGCGGCAGCGATCTCGCCCATCAGGAAGGAACTGAACAGGACTGCCAGGTCGTACTTGGGCACCGCCTGCTTGTAGCCGTTCCAGTAGCGGGCGCCGTTGAAGTACAGCCACTTGACGTTCTTCTGCAGGCGGCGGCCGAGATCGGTCTTCGGCACATAGGTGATCGGGTCGGGGTGGCCGAGCAGCTTGGTGATGGCGAGGCCGCACATGATCTCGTGGTTCTGCTCGTCACGGGTCACCGAGAAGAAGCACTTGCGGACGGGGTCTTCCTCATGCACCTCATAGGTCTTGATCAGCGCTTCGGCGAACACCGGAGGGGCCGATGCATCGAACACCGACAGCAGACTCCACCAGTAGGCGATCGACTCGCGCTCTTCCCACGTATAGCTGTCCACGTCCAGGGTATCCCAGGGCAGCTTCTCCGGGTCCCAGTTCTCGCGCAGCGCTGCTTCCCAGACTTCCTGCAGCTTCTTGGTCTTGCTGTTCCACGACAGCGGATAGATGTTGGGCTGCTCGATTGCCGGCGGGAACTCCATCTTGTCCGCAAAACGCTCCTTGTTGCTTGCCATGTCTCACTCCTCGATTCGGGTTTCATCATCAGTTCTGGAACGCCATCCGGCCTGCCGGGTGGCGATGGACAAATAATGATACGTTACAACACAGTTTGTCAACATTTTTTGTATCTCTTTTGAAAAAAACACGTTCGTAACAAATTCTTCATTTCAGAACTGGTAGAACTATCATCATATTTTTAACATTTATTGCATTGTTTTAATTGTTATTTTTTTGTTTTTCACAATCTGTTTTGTTATTCGTAACATCAAAACGACACAATTTTTACGATACTTTTGTTTGACTTTTTTGAACCATATAAGTATCGTTGAGTCAGATTGTCGCTGCCCCGCACCCACAGAAGAACGTCGCCAAGGAGATATCGATGTCCCACCCCCTGCTGGAAAAACACCGCGCCACGCTCGATGGCGCCCTCAACGCCATCCACACCCGTGGTTACTGGTCGGCCTTTAACGAGATGCCGAGCCCCAAGGCCTACGGCGAAACGGCGGCCGACGACGGCAAGAAGGCTTTCGCAGCCCACCTCGGCCAGCAGTTCGCGCTGGAGCAGCCGGGCCAGAGCGGCTGGCTGGCCGGCGAGCAGTCGCCCTACGGCATCGACCTCGCTGTGCAATACCCCGTCTGCGACCACGAAGCGCTGATCGCCGCCGGCCAGCAGGCCATGAGCGGCTGGCAGAAGGCCGGCGCCGACGGCCGTACCGGCATCTGCCTGGAAATCCTCGACCGCCTGAACAAACAGAGCTTCGAGATCGCCCACGCGGTGATGATGACCACCGGCCAAGGCTGGATGATGGCCTTCCAGGCCGGCGCCCCGCACGCCCAGGACCGCGGCCTGGAGGCCGTCGCCTACGCCTGGCGCGAAATGAAGTTCGTGCCGGCCGAGACGACCTGGGAAAAGCCGCAGGGCAAGAATCCGCCGCTGGTCATGAAGAAGCACTTCGAGATCGTCGGCCAAGGCGTCGCCGTCGTCGTCGGCTGCGGCACCTTCCCGACCTGGAACACCTACCCCGGCCTGTTCGCGGCGCTGGCCACCGGCAACGCGGTGATCGTCAAGCCGCACGGCAACGCCATCCTGCCCGCCGCCATCACCGTGCGCACTATCCGCGCCGTGCTCGCCGAGAACGGCATCGACCCCAACCTGGTCACGCTGTGCGTCGCCGCCAAGCGCGAGACGACGCAGGCCCTGGTCACCCATCCGGCCGTCAAGTCGGTGGACTTCACCGGCGGCAACGTCTTCGGCCAGTGGTTGATCGATAACTGCCGCCAGGCACGCGTCTATGCCGAACTGGCCGGCGTCAACAACATCGTCATCGACTCGACCGACAGCTACAAGCGCATGCTCGGCAACCTCGCCTTCACGCTGGCGCTCTATTCCGGCCAGATGTGCACAACTTCGCAGGCGCTGTTCGTGCCGGCCGGCGGCATCGACACGGAAGACGGCCACAAGAGCTACGACGAGGTCTGCGCCGATCTTGCCAAGGCCGTCACCGGCTTCCTGGCCAAGCCGGAAGTCGCCCACGCCGTGCTCGGCGCCGTGCAGTCGGCCGACACCCTGAAGCGCATCGGCGAAGCCGACAGCGGCCGCCTCGGCAAGGTGATCCTGGCTTCGACCAAACTGGAAAATCCGGAATTCCCGCAAGCCGAAGTGCGCACGCCGGTACTGCTCGCCTGCGATGCCGCCGACGAAGCCGCCTACATGGAAGAGCGTTTCGGCCCGATCAGCTTCATCGTCAAGGTCGCCGACACCGCCGCCGCCATCGCCCTGTCCGAGCGCATCGTCCGCACCCACGGTGCGCTGACCGCCGGTATCTACTCGACCAAGCCGGAAGTGATCGACGCGATGACCGCCGCCACGATGCGTTCCAAGGTCGCGCTGTCGATCAACCTGACCGGCGGCGTCTTCGTCAACCAGTCGGCCGCCTACTCCGACTACCACGGCACCGGCGGCAACCCGGCCGCCAACGCTTCCTATTCCGACGCCGCCTTCGTCGCCAACCGCTTCGTCGTCGTCCAGCGCCGCTACCACATCTGAGTTGACGCCATGAATTTCGAAAACATCACCTTCACCGTCGACGCCGGCATCGCCCGCCTGACGCTGAACCGTCCCGACAAGCTGAACAGCTTCAATGGCGCGATGCACGCCGAGCTACGCGTCGCCCTCGACCGCATCCAGGAAGACAAGGCGGTGCGCGTCCTGGTCCTGACCGGCGCCGGCCGCGCCTTCAGCGCCGGCCAGGACCTCGCCGACCCGGCGATGGCCGCCGTCGACGGCAGGATGCCGGACATCGGCAACGTCGTCGAAGCCAGCTACAAGCCGCTGGTCATGCGCCTGCAGAACCTGCGCGTGCCGACCATCGCCGCGGTCAACGGCATCGCCGCCGGTGCCGGCGCCTCGGTGGCGCTGGCCTGCGACCTGGTCATCGCCACGAAATCCGCCTCCTTCCTGCAGGCCTTCTCCAAGATCGGCCTGATTCCGGATACCGGCGGCACCTGGTTCCTGCCGCAGCGCGTCGGCATGGCCCGCGCCATGGGCCTCGCCCTGCTCGCCGACAAGCTGCCGGCCGAGAAGGCCGCCGACTGGGGGCTGATCTGGCAATGCGTCGAGGATGCCGACTTCGCGGCCGAGGTCGACGCGCTGGCGCAGCAACTCGCCACCGCCCCGACCAAGGCGCTGGTCCGCACCCGCCAGGCCATGCACGCCGCCCCCGGCCACACGCTGGAACAGCAACTGTCCTTCGAGGGCGGCTTCATGCGCGAGCTGGGCTGGAGCCCGGACTACGCCGAAGGCGTCGCCGCCTTCATGGAAAAGCGCGCCCCGAAATTCACCGGAGAGTGATCGCGTGAGCCATACCCCCCTTCCCCAGCAGGCAGTCATCGCCGTCGTCGGTACCGGCGCCATGGGCGCCGGCATCGCCCAGGTGGCGGCCGCCGCCGGCCACCCGGTCAAGCTGCTCGACGCCCGCCCGGATGCGGCGAATCGAGCCGTCGCCGGCATCCGCGCCCAGTTCGCGAAAATGGCTGAAAAAGGCAAGTTGACCGCAGCAGCAGCCGAAGCGGCCGGGCAACGCCTGATCCCGGTCAGCAGCCTGGCCGACCTCGCCGATGCGGCGCTGGTCGTCGAGGCCATCGTCGAGAACCTGGAAGCCAAGCAGAAGCTCTACGCCGACCTCGAAGCCATCGTCGGCACCGACTGCATCTTCGGCACCAACACCTCGTCGATCTCGGTGACCGCCATCGGCGCCGCCCTCAAGCACCCGGAACGCCTCGCCGGCCTGCATTTCTTCAACCCGGCACCGCTGATGGCGCTGGTCGAGATCGTCTCCGGCCTCGCCACCGACAAAGGCGTCGCCGACACCCTGTACGCGACCGCCGCCGCCTGGGGCAAGACCCCGGTGCATGCCAAGTCGACGCCCGGTTTCATCGTCAATCGCGTCGCCCGCCCCTACTACGCCGAGGCCCTGCGTCTGGCGCAGGAAGGCGCCGCCGATTACGCCACCATCGACGCCGTCATGCGCGAGGCCGGCGGTTTCCGCATGGGACCGTTCGAGCTGATGGACATGATCGGCCACGACGTCAATTTCGCGGTGACGAATTCCGTCTGGCGCGCCTTCTACAACGACCAGCGCTTCCTGCCCTCGCTGATCCAGCAGGAGCTGGTCGATGCCGGCTTCTACGGCAAGAAAACCGGCCGTGGCTTCTACGATTACCGCGAAGGTGCTGCCAAGCCGGTGCCGCAGACCGAAGCCGCCCAGACGCCGGCCGGCAAAATCACCGTTTTTGGCGAGTCGACCGCAGCTGACGCCCTGGCCGATCGTCTGCAGCACAGCGGCCTGTCGTTCACCCGCGCCCCCGAGGTCGACGGCCGCATCGCCGACATCGGCCGGGCCATCCTCTATGTCACCGACGGGCGCAGCGCCACCCAGCGCGCCGCCGAATCCGGCGTCGCCAACACCGTGCTGATCGACCTCGCCCTGGACTACGACAAGGCCACCCGCCTTGCCATCTCCGCCGCCGAGCAGTGCGAACCCGCCGCCGTCGCTTCGGCCATCGGCCTGCTGCAGGCCGCCGGCTTCGCCGTCTCGCGCTTCATCGACGTGCCCGGCCTCGCCGTCATGCGCACCGTCGCCATGCTCGCCAACGAGGCGGCCGACGCCGTCAACCAGGGCGTCTGCTCGGAAGCCGGCGCCGACCAGGCGATGCGCCTCGGCGTCAATTACCCGCAGGGGCCGCTGGCCTGGGCCGACCAGGTCGGCATCGCCGCCATCCGCGACGTGCTGGCCAATCTCGGCACCAGCTACGGCGAGGACCGTTACCGCATTTCGCCGCTGCTCCAGCGCGCCGTCTTTGCCGCAAGGAAGATCCATGACTGAACCCAAGCTCACCCCGGCCGCAGCGCAAGCCTTGGCCGAAGCCACCGCCGAAGCGATGTTTTCCCGCGATCGTGCCGCCCAGGCGCTCGGCCTGAAAATCGTCCGCGTCCAGCCGGGCAAGTCGCTGCTGACCATGACGGTGCGCGGCGACATGGTCAACGGCCACCACATCTGCCACGGCGGCATGATCTTCAGCCTGGCCGACACCGCCTTCGCCTACGCCTGCAACAGCTACAACAAGAACACGGTGGCCTCGGCCTGCCATATCGACTTCCTGGCCCCGGCCAAGGAAGGCGAGACGCTGGAAGCCGAAGCCGTCGAACAATCCGCGTCGGGTCGCACCGGTGTCTACGACATCACCGTGCGCACCACCGGCGGCAAGACCATCGCCCTGTTCCGGGGCAAAAGCTATCGCATCAATGGCGAAGTCATCGCCGGACTGCAACAGGCCGACTAAGCCAGACCAACAACAGAGGAGACAAACCATGACCGCCAAGAAGCCCCTGCCCGGCGAGCTCGACCCGATCGAGACCGCCAGCCGCGACGAGATTTCCGCCCTGCAACTCGACCGTCTCAAATGGTCGGTGCGCCACACCTACGACAACGTCGCCCCCTACCGCGCCAAGTGCGAGGCCAAGGGCGTCCATCCCGAAGACCTGAAGTGCCTGGCCGACCTCGGCAAGTTCCCCTTCATGACCAAGCTCGACCTGCGCGACAACTACCCGTTCGGCCTGTTTGCCGTGCCGCGCACCAAGCTGGCCCGCCTGCACGCTTCCAGCGGCACGACCGGCAAATCGGTCGTCGTTGGCTACACGAAGAACGACATCGACAACTGGGCCAATGTCGTCGCCCGTTCGATCCGCGCCGCTGGCGGCCGCGCCGGCGACATGGTCCATGTCGCCTACGGCTACGGCATGTTCACCGGCGGCCTCGGCGCCCATTACGGTGCCGAGCGCCTCGGTTGCGTCGCCGTGCCGATGTCCGGCGGCCAAACCGAAAAGCAGGTCCAGCAGATCATGGACTTCAAGCCGGAAATCATCATGGTCACCCCCTCCTACTCGCTGGTCATCGCCGAGGAATTCGAGCGTCTGGGCATCAAGCCGGACGAAATTTCGTTGAATGTCGGCATCTTCGGCGCCGAGCCGTGGGGCGAAGGCATGCGCCACGAGATCGAGAAGAAGCTCGGCATCGACGCCATCGACATCTACGGCCTGACCGAAGTGATGGGCCCCGGCGTCGCCTGCGAATGCATCGAGACCAAGGACGGCCCGGTGATCTGGGAAGACCATTTCTACCCCGAAATCATCGACCCGGAAACCGGCGAAGTCCTGCCCGACGGCGAGGAAGGCGAGCTGGTGTTCACCTCGCTGACCAAGGAAGCCTTTCCGGTCATCCGCTACCGCACCCGCGACCTGACCCGCCTGCTGGCGCCGACGGCCCGCTCCTTCCGCCGCATCGGCAAGATCACCGGTCGCTCGGACGACATGCTGATCATCCGCGGCGTCAATGTCTTCCCGACCCAGATCGAGGAACAGATCCTGCGCGACGCCCGCCTGGCCGGCAATTACCAGGTCGTCGTCACCCGCGACGGGCACATGGACAACCTGGAAGTTCGCTGCGAACTCCAGCGCGAACTCTCCGGCAAGCTGCCTCCCGCAGAGATCCAGCAGATCGGCAAGGAACTGCAGCACCGCATCAAGACCATCATCGGCGTGTCGACCATGATTACCGTCATGGAATTCGAGGCCATCCCGCGTACCCAGGTCGGCAAGGCCAAGCGCGTGCTCGACGAACGCCCGACGCAGAACTAGCGCGAAGACCCACAACCCCTCCCCGGCCCTCCCCTTGTCAAGGGAGGGAGGTTGAGCTCCCCCCTGACAAGGGGGGCTGGAGGGTTCAGGAACGCCAGCCTAATTACGGAAAGAATGAAAATGACTGAAGCCTATATCTGCGACGCCATCCGCACCCCGATCGGCCGCTACGGCGGCGCGCTGTCCGGCGTGCGCGCCGACGACCTCGGCGCCATCCCGCTCAAGGCGCTGATGGAGCGCAACCCGCAGGTCGACTGGACCGCCGTCGACGACATCATCTACGGCTGCGCCAACCAGGCCGGCGAAGATAACCGCAACGTCGCCCGCATGTCCGGTCTCTTGGCCGGCCTGCCGATCGAGGTGCCGGGCACCACCGTCAACCGCCTGTGCGGCTCCGGCATGGATGCCGTCGGCCTCGCCGCCCGCTCGATCAAGTCCGGCGAAACCTCGCTGATGATCGCCGGCGGCGTCGAGAGCATGTCGCGCGCCCCCTTCGTCATGGGCAAGGCGGAATCCGCCTTCTCGCGCAGCGCGGCGATCTACGACACGACCATCGGCTGGCGCTTCATCAACCCGCTGATGAAGAAGCTGTACGAGACCCACTCGATGCCGCAGACGGCGGACAACGTCGCCGCCGACTTCAACATCAGCCGCGCCGACCAGGACGCCTTCGCCGTCCGTTCGCAACAGCGCTGGGGCGCCGCCGATGCCGCCGGCCGCTTCGCCGACGAACTGGTGCCGGTCGTCATTGCGCAGAAAAAAGGCGACCCCAAGGTGGTCGACCGCGACGAACACCCGCGCCCGGAAACCACGCTCGAACAACTCGCCAGGCTTAAGGGCGTCAACGGCCCCGAGCTGACGGTCACCGCCGGCAACGCCTCCGGCGTCAATGACGGCGCCTGCGCGCTGCTGATCGCCTCGGAAGGCGCCGCCGGCAAATACGGCCTCAAGCCGCTGGCGCGCGTCGTCGGCATGGCGACGGCGGGCGTCGCGCCGCGCATCATGGGCTTCGGCCCCGCCCCGGCAGTGAAGAAGGTGCTGGCGCAGACCGGCCTGACGCTGGCGCAGATGGACGTCATCGAGCTCAACGAAGCCTTCGCCGCACAGGCGCTGGCGGTGCTGCGCGACCTCGGCCTGGCCGACGACGCAGCGCACGTGAATCCCAACGGCGGCGCGATCGCGCTCGGCCACCCGCTCGGCATGAGCGGCGCCCGGCTGGTCACCACCGCCGCCTACGAACTCAAGCGCCGTGGCGGCCGCTACGCCCTGTGCACCATGTGCATCGGTGTCGGGCAGGGCATCGCGATGGTGATCGAGCGTGTCTGAAAAAATTTCCAACGGAGGAGACAAACCCATGAAACAAAGCATGAAGAAGCTGGTTGCCGGTGCCGCCCTGGTCCTTGGCGCCTTTGGTGCCATCGCCGCCGAGCCGATCAAGATCGGTTCCGTGCTGTCCGTCACCGGCCCCGCCGCCTTTCTCGGCGACCCCGAGCTGAAGACGCTGCAGCTGTACGTCGACGACATCAACAAGAAGGGCGGCGTCATCGGCCGGCCGCTGCAGCTCGTGCATTACGACGACGGCAGCGATGCCAACAAGGCCAACGGCTTCGCCAAGCGCCTGATCGACGACGACAAGGTCGACATCCTGGTCGGCGGCACCACCACCGGCTCGACCATGTCGATGGTGCCGCTGGCCGAGAAATCGGGCACGCCCTTCATCTCGCTGGCCGGCGCCGTGGTCATCATCGAGCCGGTCAAGAAGCACGTCTTCAAGACCCCGCACACCGACCGCATGGCCGCCGAGAAGGTCTTCGAGGACATGAAGAAGCGCGGCATCACCAAGGTCGCCCTCCTCTCCGAGACCTCGGGCTTCGGCGCTTCCGGCAAGAAGGAAACCGAGGCGGTCGCCGCCAAGTACGGCATCACGCTGGTCGCCAACGAAACCTACGGGCCCAAGGACACCGACATGAGCCCGCAGCTGACCAAGATCAAGGGCACGCCGGGCGTCCAGGCAGTGTTCGTCTTCGGTCTCGGCCAGGGTCCGGCGATCGTCACCAAGAACTACAAGCAGCTTGGCATCACCCTGCCGCTGTATCAATCGCACGGCGTCGCTTCCGACGAATTCCTGAAGCTGGCCGGTCCCGCCGCCGAAGGCGTCCGTCTGCCCTCCCCGGCGCAATTGATCCCGACCAAGCTGCCGGCCAACGATCCCCAGAAGCCGGTCGTCACGGCCTATGAAAACGCTTACAAGGCGGCCTACAAGCAGGACGTGTCGACCTTCGGCGGCTATGCCTACGACGGCCTGATGCTTGCGGTCGACGCCATCAAACGGGCCAATTCCACCGACAAGTCCAAGGTCCGCGACGCGCTCGAAGCGACCAAGGGCTTCGTCGCCACCAGCGGCACCTTCAACATGTCGCCGACCGACCACATGGGCCTCGACCTCTCGGCCTTCCGCATGCTGGAAGTCAAGGGTGGCGACTGGGTCATCGTCCAGTAAGCAGCCTCGTCCGGGACGACCGCCAAAGCCGTCCCGGGCAGTTGCCCAGACATAACACATACCCCAGGAGAACCTCATGTACACACAGTCGTTCAATGTCCCCGACGCCCCCGGCGGCAAGACCGTGCCGCTGGCGCCGTCCACCGAAGACCCGGCGCTGCAGGCTGCCTTCGACGCCCGCATCGACGCCGACGGCCGCATCGAGCCGCAGGACTGGATGCCGGAAGCCTACCGCCGGACGCTGGTGCGCCAGATCAGCCAGCACGCGCACAGCGAGATCGTCGGCATGCTGCCGGAAGGCAACTGGATTTCGCGCGCCCCCAGCCTCAAGCGCAAGGCGATCCTGATCGCCAAGGTGCAGGACGAGGGCGGCCATGGCCTCTACCTCTATTCCGCCGCCGAAACCCTGGGCACCAGCCGCGACCAGATGCTGGAAGGCCTGCACAGCGGCCGCGCCAAGTACAGCTCGATCTTCAACTACCCGACCCTGACCTGGGCCGACGTCGGCGTCATCGGCTGGCTGGTCGACGGCGCCGCGATCATGAACCAGATCCCGCTCTGCCGCTGCTCCTACGGCCCCTACGCCCGCGCCATGGTGCGCGTGTGCAAGGAGGAATCCTTCCACCAGCGCCAGGGCTACGAAGCCCTGCTGGTGATGATGCAGGGCACCGCCGAGCAGAAGGCGATGGTCCAGGATGCCGTCAACCGCTGGTGGTGGAAGTGCCTGGCCATGTTCGGGCCGCCCGACGCCGACAGCCCGAACAGCGCGCAAGGCATGCGCTGGGGCATCAAGCGCATCAGCAACGACGACCTGCGCCAGAAGTTCGTCGATGCCACCGTGCCGCAGGCCAAGGTGCTCGGCGTCACCCTGCCCGACCCCGACCTCAAGTGGAACGAGGAGCGCCAGCACCACGACTACGGCCAGATCGACTGGAACGAATTCTGGGAGACCGTCAATGGCAACGGCCCCTGCAACAAGGAACGCCTGGCGACCCGCGTCAAGGCCTATAACGATGGTGAGTGGGTGCGCGACGCCGCGCTGGCCCACGCCCGCAAGCAACAGCAACGCAAGATGAAGGAGGCAGCATGACTACCGCACTGAAAGAATGGCCGCTCTGGGAAGTTTTCGTCCGCAGCAAGCAGGGCCTCGAACACAAGCACTGCGGCAGCCTGCACGCCGCCGACGCGGCGCAGGCGCTGGAAATGGCGCGCGACGTCTACACCCGCCGCCAGGAAGGCGTCAGCATCTGGGTCGTCGAGTCGAAGGCGATCACCGCCAGCAACCCGGACGAGAAGGGCGAACTGTTCGACCCGGCGGCCGACAAGATCTACCGCCACCCGACCTTCTACGAGATCCCGGAAGAAGTGGGGCACATGTGATGAACGCCGCCACCGACTACCTGCTGCACCTCGCCGACAACGCCCTGGTCCTCGGCCAGCGCAATGCCGAGTGGTGCGGCCACGGGCCGATCCTCGAGGAGGACATCGCGCTGTCCAACGTCAGCCTCGACCTGATCGGCCAGGCCCGCCTGCTCTACCAGCTGGTCGCCTCGCTCAAGGGCGGCAACACGACCGAGGACCGCCTGGCTTACTTCCGCGACACGCACGAGTTCCGCAACTACACGCTGCTCGAACTGCCGCACCACGGCCCGCTTTCCGGCTACGCCCACGCCAGCCTCGACTACGGCACGACCATTGTCCGCAACTTCCTTTACAGCGCGCTGATGGCGCTGCTCTGGGAAGCGCTGGAAAAGTCGGCCAACGCCGACCTCGCCGCAATCGCCGCCAAGTCGCTCAAGGAGGTGCGCTACCACCTGCGCCATTCGCGCGACTGGCTGGTCCGCCTCGGCGACGGCACCGACGAATCGCACATCCGCGCCCAGGCCGCGCTCGACCATCTCTTCCCCTACACCCAGGAATTCTGGGCGCATAGCGCGGTTGAATCGGCGGCAGTCGCGGCCGGCATCGGCGTCGACCTCGCGACGTTGCAGGCCGACTGGGATGCCATCGTCGACGCCGCGCTGGCCGAAGCGACGCTGGTCCGCCCGCAAGTCGGCGGCTACGTCCCGGAAGGCAAGAACGGCATCCACTCCGAGCACCTCGGCTTCCTGCTCGCCGAGATGCAGAGCCTGGCCCGCGCCCACCCGAACGGCAGCTGGTAAAGCCATGACGACGAACCTCGCCGCCGTCTGGGCCGCGCTGGAAGACCTGGCCGACCCGGAGATCCCGGTCGTCTCGCTGCGCGACCTCGGCATCCTGCGCGACGTGCGGGAGGGCCCGGACGGCCTGGAGGTGGTCATCACCCCGACCTACAGCGGCTGCCCGGCGATGAGCCAGATCGAGGACGACGTGCGGTCGACCCTCGAAAAATGCGGAATTCCGGCCCGCGTCGTCACCCAGCTCGCGCCGGCGTGGACCACCGACTGGATGACCGAGTCCGGCAAGGAAAAGCTGCGCGCCTACGGTATCGCCCCGCCGCACGCGACGCCGGCCGGCAGCAGCGTCGTCCGCTTCATCGCGAAGCCGGCGCAGACCCCAGCCGTGCCCTGCCCGCACTGCGGTTCGGCCAACACGGTCGAAACCTCGCATTTCGGATCGACGGCCTGCAAGGCACTCTACAAGTGCCGCGACTGCCAGGAACCGTTCGACTATTTCAAGCCCTATTAGCCCTTACCGGAGCCCCAAGATGTCAGCCCTCCGTTTTCACGAACTCACCGTCAAGCGTGTCAGCCCCGAAGCGGCCGGCTCGGTGGCGGTCACCTTCGACATTCCCGCCCCCGTCCGCGATGCCTTCAGCTTCGAGCCGGGCCAGTTCCTCACCCTGCGCACCCTGCTCAACGGCGAGGATGTCCGCCGCACCTATTCAATCAGCAGCCCGCGCAGCCGCCTGGCGCGCGCCGGCGAGCTGGAGATCGGCATCCGCCCGGTCGAGGGCGGCCTCTTCTCCAACTGGGCGGCGCAGACCCTCAAGGCCGGCGACAAGCTCGACGTGATGCCGCCGGAAGGCCGCTTCACGGTCAGGAAGAAGCGCGCCATCCACCGCGTCGGCTTCGCCGCCGGCTCGGGAATCACGCCCATCCTGTCGATCGCCGCGACGACGCTGGAAGAGCAGCCGGAATCCAAATTCACCCTGGTCTACGGCAACCGCCGGATGTCCAGCGTGATGTTCAACGAGGCCCTGCAGGACCTCAAGGACCGCTTCCCCGACCGCCTTACGCTGATCCACGTCCTGTCGCGCCAGGCGCAGGAAGTCGACCTGCTGCAGGGCCGCATCGACGGTGACAAGGTGCGCGCGGTGATCGCCGCCCTGCTGCCGGCGGCCAGCATGGACGAGGTCTTCATCTGTGGCCCGGAAGCGATGATCGAGGCGACCGAAAAGGCATTGATCGAAGCCGGCGTTCCGGCAAGCCGCGTCTATACCGAACGCTTCACCTCCGGCCCGGCGCAGGCGGCCAAGATCCAGGCCGACACCGACGCGGCACCGCTCAAGCAGGCCGCCGCCAAGGACATCGCGCTGACCGTCGTCCTCGACGGCAAGGAACACGAGCTGCAGATCGCCGCCGACGAGCACGTGCTGGATGCCGCGCTCAACGCCGGCCTCGACCTGCCCTTCTCGTGCAAGGCCGGTGTCTGCTGCACCTGCCGCGCCAAGGTGCTGTGCGGCGAGGTGGTGATGGACAAGAACTTCACGCTGGAAAGCGACGAGATGAAGCTGGGCTACGTCCTCAGCTGCCAGGCGCGCGCGACGACAAAGCAGCTGACCGTCAGCTTCGACGAGCGCTGAGCAGGCCCGACAAGAACCAAACCGGAGACAATAGACATGACCCAGGTCGTACTCACCGAAACCCTCGGCAAGGTCGGGCTGATCCGCCTCAACCGGCCGGAAGCGCTGAACGCGCTGAACAACGCCGTGGTCGACGGCATCGCCGCCGCCATCGACGCCTTCGAGGCCGACGAGAACATCGGCTGCATCGTCATCACCGGTAGCGAGAAGGCCTTCGCCGCCGGCGCCGACATCGGCTTCATGAAGGAATTCGATTACATGCACGCCTACAAGACCGACTTCATCACCCGCAACTGGGAACGCATCAAGACGGCACGCAAGCCGGTGATCGCCGCGGTGGCCGGCTTCGCGCTGGGCGGCGGCTGCGAGATGGCGATGATGTGCGACATGATCTTCGCCGCCGACACGGCGAAGTTCGGCCAGCCGGAAATCAAGCTCGGCACCCTGCCCGGCGCCGGCGGCACGCAACGGCTGCCGCGCGCGGTGGGCAAGGCCAAGGCGATGGACCTGTGCCTGACGGCACGGATGATGGATGCGGCGGAAGCCGAGAAGGCCGGGCTGGTGGCCCGCGTCGTGCCGGCCGACCAGTTGCTCGACGTGACGCTGGATGCGGCGCGCACCATCGCCGGCTTCTCGCTGCCGGTGGTGATGATGATCAAGGAGTCGGTGAATCGCGCCTTCGAGTCGTCGCTGAACGAGGGGCTGCTGTTCGAGCGCCGGGTGTTCCATGCCGCCTTCGCGCTGGAGGACCAGAAGGAAGGCATGGCCGCCTTCGCCGAGAAGCGCAAGCCGGGCTTCAGGAACCGCTGAGGCCCGCCATGTACGAAACCCTGGAAATCGAACGCGCCGGCAAGCTCGCCACCATCTGGATGAACCGCCCGGCCGTCTTCAACGCCTTCGACGAACAGCTGATCGCCGAGCTGGCCACCGCCTGCAAGGAACTCGACGCCGACCCGACAGTGCGCGTCGTCGTCCTCGGCGGCCGCGGCAAGCATTTCTCGGCCGGCGCCGACCTCAACTGGATGAAGCGCGCATCGCAATTCACCCACGAGCAGAACCTCGACGACGCCCGCAAGTTCGCCGGCATGCTGCGCACGCTGTCGCAGATGAGCAAGCCGACCATCGCCCGCGTGCAGGGCGCCGCGCTGGGCGGCGGCACCGGCCTGACCGCCGCCTGCGACATGGCGGTGGCGGCGAGCGACGCGGTGTTTTCGACCTCGGAAGTCCGCTTCGGCATCATCCCCTCGGCGATCAGCCCCTACGTGCTGCGCGCCATCGGCCCGCGCCACGCCCTGCGCTACTTCCAGAGCGCCGAGCGGATTGGTGCCGAGCGTGCGCTGGCCATCGGCCTGGTCGGCGAGGTGGTGCCGGTCGAGGAACTCGACGCCTGCGTCGGCCAGCTGGTCGACGCGCTGCTGGCCGGCGGCCCGCTCGCCCAGAAGGCGGCCAAGGAGCTGATCGCTGCGGTCGACGGTCAAAAAATCGACGAAATCATCAGCGAGGAAACCGCCCGCCGTATCGCCCGCCAGCGCGCCACTGACGAAGCCCGGGACGGGATCGCCTCCTTCCTCGAAAAGCGTACGCCCGCCTGGTTGCAATAGCGGAACCGATGCGCCGGCGGCGTCACCGATGCCGCCGGCGTTCGATCATCAACCCCGGGAAATCCATCCATGACGACGCCCGCCCTCGATACCGCCCTGCCCAGCCGGCAAATGACCATGACCCTGCTGATGACCCCGGACATGGCCAATTTCTCGGGCAACGTGCATGGCGGAATCGTCCTGAAACTGCTCGACCAGGTGGCCTACGCGTGCGCCAGCCGCTATGCCGGAAAGTATGTCGTCACCCTGTCGGTCGATCAGGTGATGTTTCGCCAACCCATCCATGTCGGCGAGATGGTGACGTTTCTCGCGTCCGTGAATTACACCGGCCGGACGTCGATGGAGGTGGGCATCAAGGTCATTGCCGAAAACATCCGGACCCAGGTCCTGCGCCACGCCAACAGCTGCTTTTTCACCATGGTCGCTGTCGACGACGATGGAAAGTCCTGCGCGGTTCCGCTGTTCGTCCCGTCGTCGGACGAAGAGCGACGCCGTTTCGCAGCCGCCAGGATCCGCCGCGAGCTGCGTGAGGAATTCGAGCAGCGCAGCCAGGCCGTCAAGGCCCGTTAGGCGGGAAGCTTCGGTTCCCCATGCGCGCCGAGACGCAGCGAAAGGGCCTCGGCATGGCGCTTGAGGCTCGTGATCACGTCGCCCGCCGGGCTGATGTCGAGCATGCCCTGGACGCCGACGACGAGGATCGCCATCGTGATCTCGTTCTTGAAATTGAAGACCGGCGCCGCCACCGCCTCGACGCCGGCAACCTTGTGCTGGCCATTGGTCGCCGCATAGCCCTGGGCGCGAATTTCGGCCAGCAACGCCTCGACGGCTGCCCTGCTCTTCAGTTCCGGCGGCAGCCTGGCATTCTTCAGCTCCTCCGCAATCAGCGGGGAGACGAGCTTTTTCGGCATCCAGGCGGCGAAGACACGACCGGCGGCCGTGCTGAGCAATTCGAGGGCAGTACCGGTAGTGACGTTGACCGTGATCGGGCGCCGCGGGCGCTCCCAGCGCACGACGACCGGCCCGCGGTCGCCCCAGACGGCGAGCGCCGTGGTCTGGTTGATTTCGTCGCGCATCTCGGTAATCGCGCTCAGGCCGAGGCGGACGCGATCCAGCCGGTCGAGCGCGACGAGGCCGAGACTGAGCGCGAAGCTGCCGAGATCGTAGCGCGAGGTCATCGGATCCTGGTCGACCAGGCCGGCGCGGATCAGGCTGACCAGGTAGCGGTGCGCCTTGGAGGCCGGCATGCCTGCCGCCGCCGCGATATCTTTGAGCATCATCGAGCGCTGGCCATCGGCCATGGCGCGCAGGATGCCCATGCCGATTTCCAGCGACTGGACGCCGTGCTTGCCTTCCAGTTCATCGCTCATGACCGCCCCCTGAATTCCGTTATTCAAAACTAGTTCTATAATAAATCAGAACTTCAAAGGAAAACATTTGCTTATGTCAAATTTGCGCGTTTATGCCATCGACGGCATCGTCCCGGTCGTCGACCCCACCGCCTACGTCCATCCCAGCGCCGTGCTGATCGGCGACGTCATCGTCGGCCCCGGCTGCTACGTCGGCCCCTGTGCCAGCCTGCGTGGCGACTTTGGCCGGCTGATCCTGGAAGCCGGCGCCAACCTGCAGGACACCTGCGTGATGCACGGCTTTCCCGGCACCGACACGGTGGTCGGGGAAAACGGCCACATCGGGCACGGCGCCGTGTTGCACGGCTGCCGCATCGGGAACAACGCGCTGATCGGCATGAACGCGGTGATCATGGACAACGCGGTGATCGGCGAATCCAGCATCGTCGCCGCCTCGGCCTTCGTCAAGGCCAGCCAGGAGGTGCCGCCGCGCATGCTGGCCGCCGGCGTGCCGGCCAAGGTGATTCGCCCGCTGAGCGCAGAGGAAATGGCCTGGAAGGTCGACGGCACCCGCACCTACCAGGAGCTGACCCGGCGCTGCCTGGCGACGCTGGTCGAAACGGCGCCGCTGACGGCGGTCGAGGCCGGCCGTAAGCGCATCGAGATGCCGGACGTGGTGCCACTGACCGAACTGAAGAAGCGCGGGGCCTGATGGTCAAATTTGCCTTGGGCAAGCGCGAGACGACACCTTGCCTGACCACCGACAACGGCACTGTTTATAACGGCGGCGAACTGACATCTGTTCGTCATTAGACTTTATCCGGCCAACTGCTGCCGTTGAGCATTTCCTGTAAGCGGTCAGCCGAACGGCCGTTCCACTCTGGTTCCGGACGGCCGGATCACGGAAGCGACTCGGCCAGTCCAGTCAGACAGCCCGGGTCGATCATGCTATAGGTATTGCGGCCGTCAACTGAAATTGGTTCCGCTTGGCGCTGAAACTCAGTTCACCGCGCTATCGAACGCGAACTCTCGATCTATAGCGGAAGTAGCTAAGTCAGGAAAGCTGAGGCCCAGAAACCTCTGGAAGAAGTTAAAGGCAGACATCGAGGCCCAGCCGACCACTGCAACAAAGAGCGGCCTCACGAGAGTATGATTTATCGCAAGCGTACGGCTCTACTAGCCCTGATCGCAGGAATCGAGGCGTGGAAAGAGAAAGCCTTCAACCTGCATTTGGCCTGACGCTCATCACCTGACAATATTGGAAATGTCAGATCTGGTCGCAAGTTCTACAACTGAACGCTACCAGGGAAAATTTGAAGATGACTCGAACATTCTTAATCGCAACATTGATGCATGCAGCGTTGCTGAGCGGTTGCACAATTGCCACGCCAATTACAGAACCAGATGCCCGAATAGCCAGAGATGGGTACAGTTTTTTGTCACCGAAAGGCGAAAGTTGGCGTAAAGGAGCCTCAAGTGATTTCATCAATTTCCACGAATGGAACCCTGAAGTCGAGTCGGAATGGTCTATACGCATTTGGAGACATAATGCCGAGTCACGCGACATTTCGACACAGGAACTGCTTAGGGAAGAAATTGATCGGCTGATTACACCCAAAATGCATATTTCCAATCATCGGCACCGGGTAGAGGTGTATTTTGATGAGAATTTGAGAACGGACTGCGCCGCAATCAGAAGTGTTGGCTACGTGCAATATTTTTACTATCTAAGAATCGGTCGTGCATGCCGAGACCCTAATTTGCCACGGTCCATCGTTTGGGCGACATGCTTCGAATCTCGGCAGTCTGGATCATTTGCCTCGATTTCAGGAAAATTTCGGGAACAATGTGACCGTGTCTTGCAAAGCCTAGAGTTTTCAAAAAAAGTTAATCCTTAATGCATAAACTCGTAACATGCCTTTCAGCAGTTTTTATTGCGGCAGGGTGTTCGACACCAAAGGCAGGTCCATATAAAGAGATTCCTAAATTCTTTGGAATTTCAGATATTGCGGTGACATATGAAGCACCTCTAGCACTTAGAGCGGCGTCCCCGTACCCAGCTGTGCGGGAGAGCTGGAGCCTTGCAGGAATGAAGCTAGAAGGCGGAACCAAAACAGCAACAGAAATTACCGAGGTATTGGCGGAGGTTGCAATTGCCTCTCCCTACTTCCCACCAGCCCTAGTCTTTGCTCCGCTCGCGATTATCGCTGGTATGGCAACCACACCCGCTGTAGAGGCCGCCCGGGAACAATATTTAAAACCTTGTCGAGATATCTGGAGCGCTGATGGCGGCGATGTGGCGGGCCGGCTAAAGGCTATTTTCTGGAAGGACTCAATTCCGGCATTGCTGGACAAAAAACTCCGCAAACACTTCGCTGCAAAAGGGCTTGAGGCCCGTCTACTGCCGATAATCATCGATAAGCATCTGCAGTTCTCGGAAAAACCAAAGGCCCCTTGGTCACATGATGCATTTGAGGAGGTCCACCAAGGTCTGGGAAAATCGGTAATTATTGGTGGCGAACTTGAAATGACTTTAACTTGGGGGAAGCCGGAAGATCAATGCGGCGTCAAATTGGAGTTCAACTTGCCTTTGAATGCCATCACATTCGAACCTGAATATCGATATTTGGCAGAATCCGAAGTAACGGTTACCCGTAGCCTCTTGGGTGAGGAAGCCATAAAGCGCTTGGCCAACGATCCAGAAATTGCCGCCGCATTGATACATGGCGCTGTAGAAGAGTTGGCAGACGGGATTGCGTGGCGTTATTTTCCGTAAGTGAATCGCCACAGCTTCCCTAGACGCTTCTGATCGGCATCTAGTTGTGTAAACCCACCAGGTTGTTCAGTGAGGTGATGCGGGAGATAGGCGGCTGATATTGAAGGCTGGCATGAGGTCTGTGCCAGTTGTAGTGATGCAGCCATAGCGGCAGATGGTGGGCACGGTCGAT
>NZ_SSXX01000008.1 GCF_009469615.1 Dechloromonas sp. H13 | reverse complement strand
ACACATGACGACCACTTTAAAGGTCGAGTTTGCAGCAAGCAGTCAGTAGTTACCGTGATTTCCACGATCGGCGAATGTCAGCTATCAGGCGCTGAATTCGAAGACGGATACGTCTGCTGTGGGTCGATCTGAGTCATTGAAAGCACATGCCCCAACCGCACTGACAACTGGCACAACAACGGCCGTGGTGCCTGAAGTTCAGTGGAAATCCCGGCTGCTCGTCTCCAGCCGCCCCAACCAGGCAGAAAGGTCAACCAGCCGCTTGGCGACCAGATGCACCACCTCCCCTTCCACCTGCAATTGCCCATAGACGCCGAGCAGCGTCGAGGCGAGCAGTGCGCGGCGCTGTTTTTCGACCAGCCAGGGCTGGACGACGACGTTGGTCAGGCCGCTTTCGTCCTCCAGCGTGACGAAGACGATGCCGGTGGCGGTGCCGGGGCGCTGGCGGCCGACGACGATGCCAGCGGCGCGGATCAGGGCGCGGTCGCCGGCGACGGCGAGGTCGGCGGCGCACACGAAGCGGCGGGCAGCGAGGTGACTGCGCAGGAGGGTCAGGGGGTGGCGGCGCAGGGTGAGGCCGAGGCTGCGGTAGTCGGCGACGAGGTTTTCGCCTTCGCCTGGCGCCGGCAACTCGGGCGCCGCTTCACGCGGCGGCTGGCCGGCGAAGAGGTCGCCCTGCACCGGGGCGGCGATCTTTTCGGCGCTGGCCGCCCAGGCCGCCCGGCGGCGGTGTCCGGCCAGACTGTGCAGCGCGTCGGCCGCGGCGAGCAGGTCGAGGTCGCGCCGGCTCAGCGCGGCGCGCGCGGCGAGATCGGCGACGCTGGAAAACGGCCTTTTTTGGCGGTCGACCGCAGCGATGCGTTCGGCGGCCTCCGCCGATAGCCCGCGGATTTCGCGCAGGCCGAGGCGGACGGCGCCATCCGGGTCGACACGGCTGTCCCGATCGCTGGCCGCGACATCCGGCGGCAATACGGTGACGCCGTGGCGGCGGGCGTCCTGGACGAGCATCGACGGCGAATAGAAGCCCATCGGCTGGCTGTTGAGCAGGCCGCAGAGGAAGGCGGCGGGATGGTGGCGCTTGAGCCAGGCCGAGGCATAGACGAGCAGCGCGAAGCTGGCGGCGTGCGATTCCGGGAAGCCGTATTCGCCGAAGCCCTGGATCTGCAGCACGATGCGCTCGGCGAATTCGGCGGGTATCCCGTTGGCCTGCATGCCGGTGCGCAGCTTGTCCTGGTAGCGCTGCAGGGTGCCCTTCTTGCGCCAGGCAGCCATCGCCCGGCGCAGCTGGTCGGCCTCGCCGGGGGTAAAGCCGGCGGCGACGATGGCCAGCTGCATGACCTGCTCCTGGAAGATGGGCACGCCGCAGGTGCGGGCGAGCACCTGGTCCACGGCCGGCGAAATCTTTTCGATTTTTTCCTTCCCCTGCCGCCGCTTGAGATAGGGATGCACCATGTCGCCCTGGATCGGGCCGGGGCGCACCAGCGAGACCTCGATCACCAGGTCGTAGTAATTGCGCGGCTTGAGGCGCGGCAGCATCGCCATCTGCGCGCGCGACTCGACCTGGAAGACGCCCATGCTGTCGGCGTGGCACAGCATTTCGTAGGTGGCGGCGTCGCCGGCGGGAATTTCGTGCATTTCCGGACGTCGACCGCAACGTTCGCCGACGATGTCGAGCATGCGGCGGATCGCCGACAGCATGCCGAGGGCCAGGATGTCGACCTTCATCAGGCCGACCGCGTCGAGGTCGTCCTTGTCCCACTGGATGACCGTGCGCTCGGGCATCGCCGTGTTCTCGACCGGCACCAGCCGGGCCAGCGGGCCGCGCGACATGACGAAGCCGCCGACGTGCTGCGTCAGGTGGCGTGGAAATCCGCGCAGCTGGTCGGCGACCCACAGCCATTTCTCGACGCGCGGCGAGGCCGGGTCGAGGCCGAGCTCGGCGAAGCGTTCCGGTAATTGCTCCCTTTTATCCCACCAGGCGAGCGAGGCGGTCAGCGCGTCGATCCGGGCGCGGTCGAAGCCGAGCGCGCGGCCGGCGTCGCGCAGCGCGCCCTTGGTCCGGTAAGTGATCAGCGCCGCCGCCAGCGCCGCCCGCTCGCGGCCGTATTTGCCGTAGATGTAGGCGATGACCTCGTCACGCCGCTCGTGCTCGAAATCGACGTCGATATCCGGCGGCTCGCCGCGTTCCTTCGAGACGAAGCGCTCGAAGAGCATCTCGGAATGCGCCGGATCGACCTCGGTGATGCCGAGCGCGAAGCAGACCACCGAATTGGCCGCCGAGCCGCGTCCCTGGCAGAGAATTTTCTGGCTGCGGGCGAAGCGGACGATGTCGTACACGGTGAGGAAATAAGCCTCGTAGCGCAGTTCGGCGATCAGCGCCAGTTCGTGCTCGACGCGGCCGCGCACCGCGGCCGGCTCGCCCTGCGGGTAGCGGCGGCACAGGCCGATCTCGGTTTCGTGGCGCAGCCAGGAGGCCGGGGTATGGCCGGGCGGCACGATTTCCTCGGGGTATTCGTAGCGCAGTTCGGCGAGCGAGAAGCGGCAGCGTCCGGCGATCGCCAGCGTTTCGGCGAGCAGTTCGGGCGGGTAGAGGCGCGCCAGGCGCAGGCGGCTGCGCAGGTGGCGCTCGCCGTTCGGGAACAGGGCATGGCCGGCCTCGAACACGCTGGTCTTCAGGCGCAGCGCGGTCAGCACGTCCTGCAGCGGGCGGCGCGCCCGGACGTGCATGTGCACGTCGCCGGCCGCCACCAGCGGCAAGCCGCAGGCCGCGCCGAGCGCCTGCAGTTCGGCGAGCCGGGCCGCATCGTCGGGGCCGGCGTGCAGTTCGACGGCGATCCAGCAGCGGTCGGGAAACTGCCCGGCCAGCCAACGACCGTCGTCGGCGTCGGGCCGGCTCCCCGGCACCCAGAGCACCAGGCAGTCGGGCACGGCGCCCGAGGGCGAAACGGCGTTCAGGTCGTGGCGCTGCAAGGTGTAAGCGCCCTTCTCCGCCCGCCGCCGGGCAAGCGTGACGAGCGCCGAGAGGTTGCCGTAGCCGTCGCGGTTCTGCGCCAGGAAGACCAGCTTCAGGCCGTCGGCCGTCGTCATTTCGCTGCCGACGATCAGCCGCGGCGGCGTTTCTGCCCCTTTTTCGCCGTCGACCGCAAGCGCCGCCCGGTGCGCGCGGACAACGCCGGCCAGCGAGCATTCGTCGGTCAGCGCCAGCGCCGCGTAGCCCTGCGCCGCCGCCTGTTCGACCAGCTCCTCGGGATGCGAGGCGCCGCGCAGGAAGCTGAAGTTGGAGAGGCAATGCAGCTCGGCATAGTCCGGCAGCGACATGGCGGCGCTCCGGGGTCAGGCGAAGAGGCCGTGCAGGAACCAGCCCTGCGCGTCGCGGAAGATCCACGCCCACTGCCCCTGCGGATTGCGGGCGACGAAATAGTCGCGCCGCACGTCGCCGGCAGCACCTGCCTCGCCGCCATCCCACCAGCCGCTTTCCAGACGTTCGCCGCGGGTGAGCAGTTGCAGCGGGCCGTGCCAGTGCGGCCCGCCGGCCCGCTCGGCGAGCGGCTGGGGCGTATCGAGCAGCCAGAACGGGCGACTGCCGGCGTCGCTTGCGGTCGACGGCGGAAAAGCGGCCGAATCCGCAGCCGGCTCGGCCATGCGCGTGGCACATTCCGGCCGGTGGTCGGGCTGCCAGGCCAGGGTGCGAACGGCATCTTCGCCGAGGCGCGCGCGCAACCGTTCGAGGCAGGCCGCCGCCCCCTCCCCGGCTGACGGCTGCGCGAAGAGGGCAATGCTGGCGCCGGGGCGCGCGCAGGTGTCGTCGGCGACCAGGCGCAGGGCGGCCACCGGCGCCGCCAGCTGCAGGCGGCCGAGATGCTCGCGCAGCAGGCGCAGGAGCCGCGCCTCGTCGGCGCTGGCCTCGGCCAGGCGCAGCGGCAGCACGCTGGCGCTGCCGTCGTCGTGCGTCAGGTGCAGGCTGCAGGCGCGCACCAGCTGCTGGCGGACCTGCAGCCAGCCGGCCAGCGCCGCGAACAGGCGCTGGCCGGCGAAGGCCAGGGCTTCGGCATGCTCGACGCGGGCCGGCAGTTCGAGATCGCAGGCGAAGCGTTCGGGGAAAACGAAAGGCAATTGCGGGTCGGCCAGCTCGCCCCGGGCGCGCAGCAGGTCGTCGACCGGACCGTTGCCGATGCGCCGCCGCAGCCCGGCAGCCGGCACCTGCGCCAGATCGCCCAGACGCTGCAGGCCGCAGGCGGCCAGCCGGGCGACGGCTTCCGGCGGCCAGTCGGGCACGCTGCACGCCAGGCCGGCGAGCGCCGTTTGCATGGCCGCCGGCGTCGGATGCAGCGCCCGTGTCCCGGCCTGCGCCAGCCAGCGCGCGCCGAGCGGCGTCGGCGCCGCCGCCCAGGCGACCGAATAGGCCTGCTCGGCGCAACCGGCATTGACGGCATCGACGATGGCCGCTGCACCGCCGAACAGGCGCAGGCAGCCGCCGATTTCGAGCAGCAGGCCGGCCGGCGGCGCCAGACTGACCGTCGGCGTGAAACGCCCGGCCCAGCAGGCGAGGCTTTCCAGCGCCTTGCATTCGAGCACCGGATCGCGCTCGCCGACGGCCAGGCCGGGCTGCAGGCCGAGCGCCGTCGACAATTTCTGCCCGGCGACCACGCCGGCCGCGGCGGCGGCCCGGTCGCAGACCCAGATGCGGCCGCGCGCAACGACGGCGCTAGGCGAGCGCCGCCAGGGCAGCGCTTCGAGCGGCAGCAGGGGAAAATGCAGGGCCAGCCACAACAAGGTTCGTTCTCCCTGGGCGGGGAATGGACAGGAACAGCGGCCGCGCCGCCGGCCGGCCGCGCCGCTTCAGGATCCCTACCGAAAGGCCGCCTCCGCCGGCGGCCAATGCGATACGCAGCGGCGCCGGGGACGGACTATGGGCGGCTGCGGTCGACCGCCACAAACAGGCAAAAACCGGCCGGCTCTCGGCGGCGACCTGCAGGCGGCGCAGGGCGCGCGCGTCGAGGTCGACCGCCGGCCAGGCCAGGACGCCGGCGAAACCACCGCTGGCCAGCAACTGTTCGACGCACCAGGCGGCCTGGCGCCCGGCATCGACGACGACCAGGCGTTCGAGCGCCACGCCCGCCGCCGCCCAGGCCGGCGCATGCGGCTGCCAGGGCGGCGCCACCAGTGCCAGCCAGCCGCCGGCCTGCGACAACCGGGCCAGCGCCGGCAGCAGCAGGCTCATTTCGCCGAGTCCGCCGCGGTCGACCAGCAATTCGACCAGATTTCCGCGCGGCCAGCCGCCGCCCGGCAATTCGGCGTCGAGTTCGGCATGGCCGCTCGGGATGGCGGCCGCCGGCAGGCTGGCCAGCGTGTCGCCGCGCCAGACGTCGCCCCTGGCCAGCACCTCCGCCAGCGCGACCGGCGACGGCGCGACGTTCATGACAAGGCGTTGATCGCCCCGCGAATCAGGCCGACGGCGATGCCTTCGATGGCGAAATCGACCTCGCCCGGATTGACGACGATGGGCTCGAAATCCGGATTCTCGGCAATCAGCTCGATGTGGCCATCGCGCCGCTGCAGGCGCTTGACGGTGACCTCCTCGTCGAGCCGGGCGACGACGATCTGGCCGTCGCGCGCCTGGTTGGTCTTGTGCACCGCCAGCAGGTCGCCGTCGAAGATGCCGGCGTCGATCATCGACAGACCGCGCACCTTGAGCAGGTAATCGGCGCGCGGGTTGAACAGGTGGGCGTCGAGCGCGTAGCGGCCCTGCACGTTCTCGACGGCGAGGATGGGCGAGCCGGCGGCGACGCTGCCGATCAGCGGCAGGCCGAGCTGCTCGACCAGCCGGATGCCGCGCGCCGAGCCGGGTTCGAGGTTGATCGCGCCCTTCTTTGCGAGCGCCTTGAGGTGGTCCTCGGCGGCATTGGGCGAGGCGAAGCCGAAGGCGCTGGCGATCTCCGCCCGCGTCGGCGGCGCACCGAGGACTTCGACGGTATTCCTGATGAAATCGAGGATTTCCTGCTGGCGCGGCGTAAGTTTGGACATGGCATTCTCCGGCGGAACTGATGACTGTATTTATATCCAGTTAAACGGACAAATGCAAGCCTTCGCGCAATCCTGCGCCGGCGCCGCGCATTACAATCGTCGCCCACGCCCTGCCCATCCGACGCATGCCTGACACCGCCCCCGAATTCACCATCGCCAGCGAACACCGCGATTTCGTCGAATGGCGGCGGGAGCGCACGCACTACGCGGTCTGGGCGATCGCCGCCGACACGCCGGCGTTGCAGGCCGCCAGCGCGGCCGTGCGCCAGAGTCTGGACGGCCGCCTGCTCGCCAGCTACCGGCGGCAGCCCCATATCACCCTGCATTTGTGCGGCTTTCCCGCCGCTGTCGGGCGCCGTGCCGACGATTTCCCCGCCGCCGCGCTGCATGCCCAGATCGCCGCCCTGCAGGACGCCGCACCGCCACCCTTCGAGCTGGAAATCGGCGGCCCGGCCAGCTTCGCCTCGGCGGTCTATCTCGCCGTCGGCGACCCGGCGGGCGCCCTGCAAGCCAGCCGCCGGGCACTGGCCCGCCCCGGCGACACCGGCGACGGCCATCCCTACACGCCGCATGTCACCTGCGGCCTGTATCGCGACGCCTATCACCTGCCGACGCTGCTGCGCGCCCTGGCCGACTGCCATCCGGAAACGCCCGTGCGCCTGCCGGTCGCACGCCTGACCCTGATGGCTTACGAGGCCGCCGTGATCGGCGGGCCGCTGCTCAGCCTCTGCGAATTCGATCTCGTAACGCGCCGGGCCACGGTGCCCGACCCGGCGCTGATGGCGCGGCTGTTCGGCGTTGCCTAGAGCCCTCTCAACCCTTCGCCTCGCGTTCGAGCAGGACCCGCTTGCGCTCGATGCCCCAGCGGTAGCCGGCCAGCCCGCCGTCGCTGCGCACCACGCGATGACAGGGAATCGCCACCGCCAGCGCATTGGCGGCGCAGGCCCCGGCCACGGCGCGGACTGCCTGCGGGGCACCGATGCGGCGGGCGATTTCGGCATAGCTGGCCGTGGCGCCGGCCGGAATCTCGCGCAAGGCCTGCCAGACGCGCTGCTGGAACGCGGTGCCGCGCACGTCCAGCGGCAGCGCCAGCCCGCGCCCCGGCGCTTCGACGAAACCGACCACGGTGGCGACCAGCTGCTCGAAGCCGGCGTCGCCGCCGAGCAGGTCGGCGCGCGGAAAGCGGTCCTCGAGGTCGCGCACCAGCATCCCGGGATCGTCGCCGAGCAGAATGGCGCAGACGCCCCGTTCGCTGGCGGCGACCAGGATGGCGCCGAGCGAACACTGGCCGACGGCGAAGCGGATGGCCATGCCGCTACCGCCGGCGCGATAGCGGGTCGGCGTCATGCCGAGGATGCGGTCCGACTCGGCGTAGAAGCGGCTGCCCGCGTTGTAGCCGGCGTCGTAGATCGCCGCGGTGACCGGCGCGGGGCCGGCCAGCCCGGCGTGAACCCGGCGGGCGCGCCAGGCGGCGGCATAGGCCCGTGGCGTCAGGCCGGTCACTACCTTGAAGACGCGGTGCAGGTGGCAGGCGCTCAACCCGGCATGGGCGGCCAGTTCGCCCAAGCTGGGGATCTGCGCGGACTGCTCGATCAGCCGGCAGAGACCGGCGACCAGGGCAGCCTGCCGCTCGGCGAGCGGCGGCAGGTCGGGCCGGCAGCGCCGGCAGGGACGGAAGCCGGCCTGTTCCGCGTCGGCGGCCGTGGCGTGGAAGGCGACATTCTCCGGACGCGGGGTGCGCGCCGCACAGGACGGCCGGCAATAGACGCCGGTCGTGCCCACCGAGTAGAAAAAGCTGCCGTCCGCCGCCGGGTCGCACGCCACCACGGCCGCCCAGCGGGGATCGCCCGTCGTCGTCGCCGCCTGTCGGGCGGCCCTTGCCGTCATTTTCCGCGTCATTCCTGCACCCTTTTTCCGAAGCCATGCGCGCAATCTAGCCCGGGATCGACGCCGGCACACCCCGCATCTTGCTTTCGAATTCGCCGCCCGGCGAACTAGCGCGGCATGTCGATGCCCTTGAGCTTGCGGTACATGTCGACGGCGTAGGAATCGGTCATCCCGGCGACGAAGTCGGCCACCTGCAGCAGGCGCACGTAGGGGTCGGCGTCGGGCCGTCCGCCGTGGCCGAGGAATTGCGCCGGCAGCAGCTTGAGCAGCATGCTTTCGCGCGTCGTCAGCCGTGCCTGCCCTGCGCCGGCCTCGACGGCATTGGCGAACAGCGCCAGCAGGCCGCCGAGGACCTCGAAGCCGGCGGTCTCGATCTCCAGCGCCGGCCGCGCGGTGTAGATGGTTTCCTTGGCCAGTTTGAGGATGGCCTGCAGGGGAACGGCGACCGGCGAGCAGTCGAGCAGTTCGTCGTCGAATTCGCCGGCGAGGATCGCCGCCTCGTTGGCCAGGAAGACCGCCGCCGCGCTTTCGAGCAGACGGCCGATGGCCTTGGCGCGCAGGTATTCGAGGCGCTCCTTCGGGTCGTGCAGGCGCTCCAGCCGGCCGCCGCTGACGGCGTTGCCGGCGAGGTCGGCAAGCAGGCATTCGGCATCCCGGTACGGCACGAAGCCGAGGCGTGCCGCATCCTCCAGATCGACGATCAGGTAGCAGGTATCGTCGGCGACCTCGACCAGGAAGGCGAGCGGATGGCGGCGCCAGGCGGCACCCGGAATTCGCTCGACGAGGCCAGTCGACCGCGCCACCTCCCGGAATGCTTCCGCATCCTGCTGGAAGAAGCCGAACTTCCTGCCACTCTTGCCGTCGAGCGGCGTGTCGAGATGCGACGGGCGCGGATACTTGGTGAAGGTGGCGAGCACCGCGCTGGTCAACTGCAGACCCGGGTTGGCCGGGCTCTGCAGGCGGGTGACGATGCGGAAACCCTGGGCGTTGCCTTCGTAGCGTTCGAAGTCGGCGCGCTGCGCGGGCGTGAACGGATGACGGTCGAGCAGGCCGGAAGTGCGGAACCACTCGCGGATGGCATCCTCGCCGGCGTGGCCGAAGGGCGGGTTGCCGATGTCGTGGGCCAGGCAGGCGGCGGCGACGATCGCCCCGAAATCGCCCGACTCGACGTCGCGCAGGCCGTGGCGGGCGATGATCTCGCGGCCGACCACGGCGCCCAGCGAGCGGCCGACGCAGCTGGCTTCCAGGCTGTGCGTCAGGCGGGTGCGCACGTAGTCGCTCTTGGAGAGCGGGAAGACCTGCGTCTTGTCCTTCATGCGCCGGAAGGCGGAGGTGAAGACGATGCGGTCGTAGTCCTGCTGGAAAGCCGTCCGCTCGGGTGTTCCCGGCGCCTTGCCGGCGCCCGGCCGTTCGGCGGAGAGCAGCTTTTCCCAGATTTTTCGTTGGCCCATGGTGTTCCGGATTGGCGACGCGATGGGCTGCGAGTTTACTCCGCTTCGATCAGCGCCCGCACATGCTCGGGCAAGGGCACCGATTTTCCGGTCTGGGTATCCATCCACACCACCTTGGCCGCGCCCTCGGCGTAGATGCGGTCGTCGCCGACGATGCGCATCTCGACATGGGTCGGCACGCTGGAGCGGCCGGCATGGCCGACGTAGGTGCGCACCTCGACGGTGCCCGGATAATTCATCGGCATCAGGAAGGTACAACTGGCGTTGACGATCACCGGACCGGCGCCGCCAGGGCGGACCGGCACCTCAAGCGCCTCGATCCATTCGACGCGCGCCTGCTCCATGAAGCGGAAATAGATGGTGTTGTTGACGTGCCCGTAGGCATCCATGTCGCCCCAGCGGATGGGGATCTGCGTAACATGAACAAGTTTTCTTCTGTGCTCCATGAGGCCACTCTTTTCGGGGGGTTGCTGAATAAGTCTCCATACTGTACCGTATTGTCAACAGCGTCACAAATAAATCAAGAGGAGACATCATGGAACGCGAAGCAATGGAATTCGACGTCGTCGTCGTCGGCGGCGGCCCCGCCGGCCTGGCGTCGGCGATTCGCCTGAAGCAGCGGGCGGCGGAAAACGGGTCGGACATCTCGGTCTGCCTGATCGAGAAAGGCGCCGAGATCGGCGCCCACATCCTGTCCGGCGCCGTCATGGACCCGCGTGCCCTGAACGAACTGCTCCCGAACTGGCAAGCCGACGGCGCCCCGCTCAACGCGCCGGTGTCCGAAGACCGCTTCTTCATCCTTTCCGAGAACGGCGCGACCAGGGTGCCGAACAGCATGCTGCCGAAGTGCTTCCACAACGAGGGCAACTACGTCATTTCGCTCGGCAACGTCTGCCGCTGGCTGGGCGAGCAGGCCGAGGCGCTGGGCGTCGAGATCTACCCGGGCTTCGCCGGCGCCGAGGTGCTGTTCGACGAGAACGGCGCCGTCCGGGGCGTCGCCACCGGCGACATGGGCCGCCTGCACGACGGTTCGGAAGGCCCCAACTTCCAGCTCGGCATGGAGTTGCTCGGCAAATACACCTTCTTCGCCGAAGGCTGCCGCGGCCATCTCGGCAAGCAACTGATGACGCAGTTCAACCTGAACGACGGCGCCGACCCGCAGACCTACGGCATCGGCCTCAAGGAACTGTGGGAAATCAGGCCGGAAAACCACCAGCTCGGCCTCGTCGTCCATAGCGGCGGCTGGCCGATGGCCTCCGACACCTACGGCGGCGGCTTCGTCTACCACCTCGAGAACAACCAGGTCGCCGTCGGCTTCGTCGTCGGCCTCGGCTACAGCAACCCGCACCTGGCGCCCTACGAGGAATTCCAGCGCTACAAGACGCACCCGGAAATCCGCAAGTTTTTGGAAGGCGGCAAGCGTATCGCCTACGGCGCCCGCGCGCTGACCGCCGGCGGCATCCAGTCGCTGCCCAAGCTCGTCTTCCCGGGCGGCGTTCTGGTCGGCGACGACGCCGGCTTCCTCAACGCGGCGCGCATCAAGGGCTCGCACTGCGCCATCAAGTCCGGCATGCTGGCGGCCGACGCCTGCTTCGACGCACTGGCCGGCGAACGCCAGCGCGACGAACTGACCGCCTATCCGGAATCCTTCAGGAACAGCTGGTTATACGAGGAACTTCACAAGTCACGTAACTTCAAGCCGTGGATGAACAAGGGCCTCAAGCTGGGCTCGATCATGTTCGGCATCGACCAGATCGTCTTCGGCGGCAAGGCGCCGTGGACCCTGCACAACCGGACGCCCGACCACGCCAAGCTCAAGCTCGCCGCCGAATGCGCACCGATCGCCTATCCGAAGCCGGACGGCGTGCTGACCTTCGACCGCCTGTCGTCGGTCTTCCTCTCCAGCACCAACCACGAGGAAGACCAGCCCTGCCACCTGCAATTGAAGGATGCGGCGGTGCCGATCGCGGTCAATCTGGCGCAATACGACGCGCCGGAACAGCGTTTCTGCCCGGCCGGCGTCTACGAGATCCTGCGCGACGAGCAGGGCAACAACCCGCGCCTGCAGATCAACGCGCAGAACTGCGTGCACTGCAAGACCTGCGACATCAAGGACCCGACGCAGAACATCAACTGGGTGACGCCGCAAGGGGGCGAAGGGCCGACCTATCCGAACATGTGATGCTTTATAATTCGGCGGCTAAACCCCTTAGGGAGAACATCAAATGGGCTTTCTCGCCGACAAGAAGATTCTGATCACCGGGCTGCTGTCCAAGCACTCCATCGCCTACGGCATCGCCAAGGCCTGCCACCGCGAAGGCGCGCAGCTCGCTTTCACCTACCAGAACGAGCGCTTCGAAGAACGGATCAAGAAGTTCGCTGCCGAATTCGGCAGCGACATCATCATCCCGCTCGACGTCAGCAGCGACGAGCAGATCGACAGCCTGTTCGGCGAACTCGGCAAGCGCTGGGACGGCCTCGACGGCCTCGTCCATTCGATCGCCTATGCGCCGACCGAGGCGATCGAGGGCGATTTCCTGAACGGCATCTCGCGCGAGGCCTTCCGCATCGCGCACGACATCTCGTCGTACAGCTACGCCGCTTTGGCCAAGGGCGCCCGCCCGATGATGCAGGGGCGCAAGGCCTCGCTGCTCGCCCTCTCCTACCTGGGCGCCGAGCGCACCATGCCCAACTACAACACCATGGGCCTGGCCAAGGCCAGCCTCGAGGCGGCCACCCGCTACCTGGCCTTTTCCCTCGGCCCCGAGGGCATCCGCGCCAACGCCATCTCGGCCGGCCCGATCAAGACCCTGGCCGCTTCCGGCATCGGCAGCTTCGGCAAGCTGCTGGCCTACAACGCCCACCACGCCCCGCTGCGTCGCAACGTGACCATCGAGGAAGTCGGCAACGCCGCCGCCTTCCTGCTCTCCGACCTGGCGAGCGGGATCACCGGCGAAATCATGTACGTCGATGGCGGCATGAACACCACGGCGCTCGGCAACCCGGAGCCGCTGCCTGCCTGACGGCTGCTGCGGTCGACCGGCAAAAAAAGCCGAAAATCAAAACGCCGACCGGAAAACCGGTCGGCGTTTTTTTTGCTGCTCGTCCGGCCGTCGCCAGCCCGCGCGCGGCTTACTTGTCCTTCGCTTCCAGCGCCGCCTTGTTGATTTCCACCTTGTAGCGGGCGCGCAGGGCGGCCAGGTAGCTCTGCACCTCTTCCTGCATCTCCAGCGTCGCCAGCTGGCGCAGCATGGCCTGCTTGCGCGCCTCGTCGAGCGCCTCGCCGGTTTCCAGCTTGTTCAGGCGGAACAGCGCGTAGCCGCTGCCCGGCAGTTCGACCCCGGCGAAAGCCGGCAGTTTGGCAGCCTCCATGCGGAACACAGCGGGCACGGCGACCGGCGGCAGGGCACCGTGATCAAGGCGGGAAACCCGCTTGACCGGCCCCCAGGCCAGTTTGTCCTCGCCCTTCTTCAGCGCGTCCAGGCGCGCCTCGCCGTCCTTGCGCGCCAGTGCCTGCGCTTCCTGGCGCTTGAGCAGGGTTTCGATGCTGTTCCGGACGCCCTCGAAGGGCTGCAGCGTCGCCGGCTTGTAGTCGACGATGCGCGCCGCGACCAGCGTGTTCGGCGCGATCTCGACGGCTTCGGTATTGCGCCGGTTCTTGACCGAGTCCTCGGAGAAGACCGCCGCCAGCAGCTTTTCGTTGGCCAGCGGTCCGCTCGCCGGGTTCGCCTGGCGCCCCAGCCATTCCGACTGCTTGACGCCGAGGCCGAACTTCTCGGCGGCCGGCTTGAGGCTGTCGGACTGCTCGTAGACCATGTTGGTGAAGGCTTCCGCCGCTTCGGCGAACTTGCGTGAAGCGGCCGCCTTCTTCAGCTCGGCCTCGATCTCGCCCCTGACGTCGGCCAGCGGCTTTTCCTTGGCGGCGTGGATGCCGGTCAGCTTGATGATGTGAAAGCCGAAATCGGATTCGACGACGCCGGAAATCTCGCCATCCTTGAGTGCGAAGGTCGCTTCCTCGAACGGCTTGACCATCATGCCGCGGCCGAAGAAACCGAGGTCGCCGCCCTTGGCGGCCGAACCCGGGTCGTCGGAATTCTTTTTCGCGAGGTCGGCGAAGGATGCCGGATTCTTGCGGACTTCCGCGAGCAGTTCCTCCGCGCGGGCCCGCGCCTTGTCCTTGCCGAACTTTTCCGAGGCGACCAGGATATGGCTGGCGCGCCGCTCTTCCGGCTGCTGGTAGCGGTCCTTGTGGCCGTCGTACCAGGCCTTGATCTCGGCATCACCGACCGTCAGCTGGGCACCGATGGCCTCCATCGAGAGGACGACGAATTCGGCCCTGGCCTGCTCCGGCACCTCGAACTGGCGGCTGTTCTCGTCGTAGAACTTCTTCGCCGCGCCGTCGGCCAGCTTGACCTTGTCGAGGAAGGCGTCGAGGCCGATGCGGTATTCCTGGACGTCGCGCTTTTCGGTCTGCATCGCCAGGATGCGGTCGCTGACCGTGCGCGCCATCAATCCGGATTGCCCAACGGCGGTGGCCAGCTGCTGCAGGGTCAGGTCCTGGCGCAGGCGGGCCTCGAAACCGGCCGGCGTCATCCCCTGCGCCTGCAGGACCGCGGCGTAGCGTTCCGGCGAGAATTTGCCGTCGACGTTGAAGGCGTCGATCGCGGCGATGGTGCGGCGAATCGCCTCGTCGCTGGCGAAGAGCTTGCGCTTGTTGGCTTCCTGCAGCAGCAGCTGCTGGTCGACGAGATCGTCGAGGATCGCCGTGCGCGCCTCCGGGCTGTCCAGCAGCTTGGGATCGAACTGCCCGCCCATCTGGTTGCGCAGGCGCTCCTGCTGTTCGCGCAGCGCCTGCTGGAACTGCTGCTGGGTAATCTTGACGTCGCCGATGCGGGCGACGTCGTCGCCGGCGCCGACGCTGCGCACGTAGGATTCGACGCCGAAGAAGGCGAACGGCAGCGTAATCAGCGCGAGAAAGATCTGGACGATCTTTTTGTTGTTGCGAACTGCATCAAACATGAGATGAACAACCCTTCAGATACGTTCAAAACGGCGAACGCGGGTTCGCCAAAAGCGTCAATGATACCGTAGTTTCGCCCCCCTTCATTGACGCGAAAGCGCGTTGCGGGATTCGCTCTGCCCGATCAATTGTCCCAGCCGGCGCACCGCATCCTCGATTTCGGGCGTATGCGGGTTGCCGCAGTTGAGGCGCAGGCAGTTGCGATACATGCCGCTGGCCGAGAACAGCTCCCCGGGCACAAAGGCCAGCCCCTGGGCGACCGCCCGCCCGTGCAGCGCCGTCGTATCGATGTCCTCCGGCAGCTCGACCCACAGCACGTAGCCGCCCTGCGGCTGGGTGATGCAGGTTTCCGCCGGGAAATGGCGCGTCGCCGCCTCCCGCATGCCCTCCACCTGGCGTTCGTAGGCGCGGCGCAGGCTGCGCAGATGGCGCTCGTAGGCGCCCGATTCCAGGTACTCGGCGAGCACGTGCTGGGTCACCGGGTTGGTGCCGCCGCTGGTGATCGTTTTCTGCAGGGCGAGCGCCGGCCGGTAGCGCCCGGCGGCGACGAAGCCGATGCGCAGCGACGGCGACAGGCTCTTGGAAAACGACGAACAGAGCAGCACGTTGCCGGCCGTGTCGAAGGCCTTGATCGGCCACGGCCGCTGGCTGCCGAAATGGAGGTCGCCGTAGATGTCGTCCTCGATCACGGCGACGCCCCTGGCTGCGGTCAACGCCGCCAGCAGGCGCTTTTTCTCGTCCGGCATGACGCTGCCCAGAGGATTGCTGGCATTCGGCACCAGCAGGCAGGCGGCGACCCGGCCGTCGCGCGTCGCTAGGTCGAGCGCCTCGACGGAGACGCCGGTGCGCGGGTCGGTGGGAATTTCCAGCGCCCTCAGGCCCAGCGTTTCGAGCAGCTGCAGCATCAGGTAATAGGCCGGCGACTCGACAGCCACCGTGTCGCCCGGTTGCGTGACGGCGCGCAGGCAGAGACCGAGCGCCTCCGTGCACGAATTGGTGATGACGATCTCGTCGCCGGCCAGCGGCCCGCCCCAGGCGAGCGAACGGCGCACCAGCTGGCGGACCAGCGCCGGCTCGTCCATGTTGATGTGGCTGCCGCCTTCGAGCAGCTTCGGATGGCGCCGGGCGACGCCGGCGTAGAGGCGGTGCAGCGCCGCCACCGGCAGCAGCGCGGGAGCCGGCAAGGCCGCCGCCAGCGGCGCCACACCCGGCTTCATGCCGGCCTGCAGCACACGCACCAGACGCTGCGTGACATCGACCTGGACCGCCGCATCCGGCGTCGACCGCTGGGCCGGCTCGGCCCGCGCGGCGGGCGCCCGCCGCACGAAGTAGCCGGACTGCGGCCGCGCCTCGACCAGCCCGCGGTCCTCCAGCTGGCGCAGCGCCTGCACCACGGTCGACACCGACAGGCGGCGCTCCTGCGCCAGACGCCGCACCGACGGCAGGCGATCGCCGTGGCGCAGCATGCCGCCGGCGATCATTCCTTCGAGGTCGCCGGCCAGTTTTTCGTAACGCAGCAATTCCGCAGCCATGAGTCACCAATACAGTTCGCAATGACCACGACCAGCACAGCGCAAATCATACGCAACTGTATTGGTCACAATTTAATTTCATTGCTACTGTATCACCAAGATGCCGGGGCATAAGCTTTCTCCCACAACAAACGCTGGAGAGAGCCATGAAGATCGATCTCGGTTCGGGAGAAATCCGCCTCGCCGACAACAGTCCGCTCAGTCTGCGCGGCGCGCGCGGGGTGCGTATCACGTGCACCGCCGGCACCATCTGGATCACCGTCGCCGACGAGCCCGGCGACACCTTCCTGGCGCCCGCTCAGACACATGTCGTGCAGGGCAACGGACTGGCCATCGTTGAAAGCATCGGCGCCGGCAGCATCCGGATCGCCAGGCCGGCCCCCGGATCGTTCCGGCAGACCTGGCTGGCCGGGCTACGCCAGCTTTCCGGCACGTGGCCGGCGACGGTACGGACTATGCTGCGTCCCGCGCCGCCCTGGCTGCCTGGAGCGCAAGCCCCAGCTGCAGATCGAAATGCGCGACATGGGATTCGAATTTCCGCTCCATGAACACCATCAGCGCGGGGATGTTGCACACGCCGCGCTCGATCTCGTCGATCTTGGCCTGCACGAACGCGGCCATCCGGGCGTGTTCGCGGGCATGGTCGGCAAACGGAACGCCGTACCGGCGGGCGGCAGCCTCCTCCCACGCATAGTGCCGAACCAGGTCGTCGGCCAGTCGCGAAAGCAGCGCCAAGCCGTGCGCGTCGTCGTCGGAAACCGCCAGCAAGGCATTCTTGACCTGCAGCATCTCCTGGAACAGACGGTCGTGCTGGCCGTCCATTTCGGCAATGCCGGTCAACAACTCGGTCGGAACGAGCATCTCGGTCATGGCACCCCACCCCTTCGGCAGAAAGCGTTCCCGTCAGCCTAGCGCCCGCGCGCGGGCTTGTCCAGCAATCGGCAGGATCAGCAGGCCCGGGCCGGTTCAAGCAGGTCGAATAGGCCGGGTGGCAAGGGCTTGAGATTTTCCTGCTTGATCGTGATGCGGACCGGCACGCCCTGCCTGCCGATCGCCTCGACCACCAGGCGCCCGGCCGACGCTTCGGCGATCACCCGAACGGTGCGCGTCAGTTTCCGGTTCCGGCCGAGGTAGGTGGCCACGGTACCGGCTGGCGGCAGCCAGGCGGATTTCACGCGCGTCATGGTGAGCCTTTCGCAGCTGGGCAATGGCCGCAGGCTACTCCGGAAGAAAGATTTTTCGAATACTGTACATTCATACAGCTTTAGGCTATTCTGCGCCTGAACACGAACACTGTTCATCCATACAGCTACCGACAACCCCAAGGAGTCGCCATCATGAAACGTCTTCAACAATGGTTCGATCTGATTGCCGGCATCTCCCACGACGAGCAGGCCCGCCTCGAACGCGCCCGCGCCATCTTCGGCGCCAGCGGCCCCGACGTCGCCGCCCTGCAGACCCCGGCCTGCTGGCGCCGCCGCACCCGCGTCGCGCGCCGCTGAACGCCGGTTCCGGCGCCGGAATCCGGCGCGGCCTTGTTTTTTTGGCCTTTTCCAGCGGTCGACCGCAACCGTCGGCAAAGGCGCGATTCCGGGCCAGGCGCCAGGGCGCGGCTCGAAAAAGGCAAAGGTGGCGGCTATCATGGGTTGATAGCCATTCACCGCCCCCCATGAGCACTGCCCTGCACCATTTTCTCGACGGCCGCGTCCGTCTTTATGTCGGCGACCTCACCGACCATGCCGTCGACGCCATCGTCAATGCTGCCAACAGCAGCCTGCTCGGCGGCGGCGGAGTCGATGGCGCCATCCATCGCCGCGGCGGCCCGGCCATCCTCGCGGCCTGCCGCGCCCTGCGCGCCAGTCTGTGGCGCGACGGCCTGCCGACCGGCCAGGCGGTCATCACCGTCGGCGGCGAACTGCCTGCGCGCCACGTCATCCATACCGTCGGCCCGGTCTACGGGCGCCACGGCGGCCAGGAAGCCGCCCTGCTTGCCGCCTGCTACCGCAATGCCATCGCACTGGCCGCCAGTCTCGAACTGAAGACCGTCGCCTTCCCGGCCATTTCCACCGGCATCTACGGCTACCCGCCCGCGGCGGCGGCAGTCGTCGTGTCGACGACGCTGAACGAGGCACTCGCCGAAACGGCTGCGATCGACGAGGTCAGGCTGGTGTTTTTCAACGCCGCGCAGCTGGAAACCTTCGTCGCCCACCAGCAGTTTGCCCGCTGACTGCCCGCATCGCTTGCCGCCCGGCGCCACTGCGGCATAATCGAGCCTGCGGCAACGACAAACACCAATAAACTCCGGAGAACCAGCCCATGAAGCGTATCGACATCGACGGCGCCATACGCTCGCATACCCAGTGGCGACGCCAGTTCCTCAACGCCTTCGCCGGCGGCGACTACGCCGACATGCCGCTCTCCGAACACCGTGCCTGCACCCTCGCCCAGGCACTGCGGGAGGCTGGTGGCAAGGGCACGGAATCAGCAGCCTTCCGGGAACTGACCGCCGCCCACGAGCGTTTCCACGCCCTGGCCAACGACATCGTCGACCTCAGCAACAACGGCCTCGGCGACGCCGCCGACCTGCTGCTGCCCGAACTGAACGAGGCTTCGCACCAGCTGGTGACGCAACTGGACAAGCTGCGCGAATACCGGGACGACTGAGCCCTCCGGAGACCTATCCCCGGCACCGGCCTGATCGCGAACGCCATGCCGGCTCGCCCCCTCCAACGATGCAGTGACTTTCCCATGCAAAGACTGCTGGCTCTCCTCGGTCCCCTGCCATTCATCGCCCTGGCGATTCTCGCCGCCGGGCTTTCCCTCGGCGTCGCCGTAGGGCTCTTTACCGATGTATTCGCGCCCGCCATCGCCGCGGTCGAATCCGGCTGGCGCCATCCGCTGACCGGTCTGGCGCTGGCCGCCAGCTACTTCGCCTACGGCCTGACGCTGCTGCTCGTCGCCCCGGCGCTCAACCTGCTCCTCGGCGGGCGCCTGCGGGCCTATCGCGGCTCCGCCGTGTCGCTCGCGGCATTGCGCTGGTACGTCCACTGCACGCTGACGCTGATCGTCCGCTATTCGTTTCTCGAATTCGTGACGCCTTCGCCCTTCGCCCAGCTCTACTACCGGTTGATGGGCATGAAGATCGGGCGCAACGTCACCATCAATTCGACGGCCATCGCCGACCCGTCGATGATCGAGATGGAGGACGGCGTGACGATCGGCGGCACGGCCAGCATCATGGCCCACTATGCCCAGGGCGGCTACCTGGTGATCGCCCCGGTCCGCCTCCGCGCCGGGGCGACGATCGGGCTGCGGGCAATCATCATGGGCGGCGTCGAAGTCGGCGAAAAGGCGAAGGTGCTCGCCGGCTCCTTCGTGCTGCCCAACACCTCCATCCCGGCCGGCGAAACCTGGGCCGGGATTCCCGCCCGCCGCATCGAACTGGAACGCAGCGAGGGGGCCGCGCGCGTCGTCACCGGCGACGCCTGAACGATGCCCGAGCTGCCGCCGCTCGCCACCATCGCCCTGCGCCTGCTCGGCATCGCCGCCGGCCTCGTCGCCTGGTTCGTCACCCAGCGCCTGATCGGCCAGCGCCCCCTGGCCGAGCAGACGATCAGCGACAGCCTGCACCAGCTGACCGCCGGCGCCAACGCCTGGCTGCACGGCCATCCGCGAGCGGCGAACGTCATGCTGATCGGCAGTTCGCTGGCGGTCGACGCGGTCACCCTGTTCGTCCTCGCCTACGCCGTGCTCGGCCCCAGCTTCGCCCCCTTCTGGGGGCTGCTCTGCCTGTTCGTCCTGCGCCAGCTCTGCCAGGCGGCGGTCGCGCTGCCGGCGCCGCCCGGCATCATCTGGCGCCACCCCGGCTTCCCGAGCCTGTTCGTCACTTATGCCGTCGGCAACGACTTCTTCTTTTCCGGCCACACGGCGCTGGCGGTGTTCGGCGCCATCCAGCTGGCCGGTCTCGGCATCCCCGCCCTGACCTGCCTCGGCGCGACCTTGGCCGCCCTCCAGATGGCGCTGGTGATCGTCCTGCGCGCCCACTGGACGCTGGACGTCCTCGCCGGGTTGTTCGCGGCAACGACAGTGGCCGCCCTCTTCTGGCCTGCCTGAGCATCGCCGGCAGGCGACTGCCGCTCGCATTCGGATCGCCGGCCACCAGGCAATACGCGCCTTACGGCAAACGGTGGTTCACCAGTTCGAACACATCCTTTTCGCTTTCGCTGCTGGCCACCGTCGAGATGACACGCTGCATCCGCACGTAGCGCTTGATCTCCGGGGCGTACCAGATCAGGTAATTGACCCGCACCGGCTCCATCTGGGCCTCGGTCTGCGAGCCGGTCCGATTGCGGCTGCTCCACACCTCGATCTTGAAGGCGTTGAAGGTGCCGGCGGGAACGCTCACGGATTCGCGGCCGACGACTTCCGCCTTGGAATACCAGTTCCGCCATTGCGGGTGCAGGTCCGGGGTCGGCAGGTTGCCGAGCGGACTCTGCCGCGCGAGGTCGACAAAGGCGCCGAAATAGGGGCTGAACTCCGGACCGATCGCGTTCCAAGCGATGAAATCGGGCTGGTTGCCGCGTCCCCGGCGCACCTCGCTGCCGCTCTCCGGTTCGAGCAGCCGCAGTTCGTCGGTGACGACATTGTCGGCGACCGACTGCGCGACGATTTCGAAACGCCGTTTCGGGCTGGTCGGCCACTTGCCCGAAGAGCGGTAGGTCCAGCGCTCCCCTCTGACCGGCAGCATCGCAGAAACGCCGGCCTCCGGGGCCGTCACCTTGGCCGGCGTTTCTGCCGGGGCGACGGTGCGCTCGGTTTTCGGCGCCAGCACCAGCGTCTTGCGCGCGGTCACGTCGCCGCCGCGGGCGGTCAGCGTGAAGGTCGTTGGCGCATCGACCGCGACATCGACGCAGTCGCTGGCGGTATTGCTCAGCTCGCCCGGACGTGGCGACAGCGTCAGGCTCTCGGCATTGCTCACCCGGTAGCACAGGCGCATGCGCGAGGCGGTCACGTCGGCACGGAACTCGCGAATGGTCGGCGGCGGTGCGACAGCCGGCGTAACCGGTGCTACCGGTACGGCCGGTGTGATAGCCGGTTCCGGCCGGGGCGCGGGTTCCGGTTCGGGCCGGCGCGGCGCGACCGGCGTGGCAGCCGGCGAGACGGGTGCGACTGGTGCCGCCGGAGCGGCGGTCGGCGGAACCACGGTAGCCGGCGCGGGCGGCGCCGGCCGAGTGGCGCCTGGCGGTCCGGATGGCGCCTTGGCCACGGGGGCCTCGGTGCTCGGCGCCGCTGGCGCCGGCTCGCCGCGGCCAGCCGTCCCCCGGTCGCCGAATGTCGCCCACAGGCCGGCGACGATCAAGGCAACCGCCGCAACGGCAGCCGGCACCACCCAGCGTCGGGATTTCTCCACGTTCGCCGCATCGCTGCCGCTGCCGGCCGCCGTCGGAATGGCAGCCGGCTCGGGGGTCGCCCGGGAGGCCGGAGGCGTTTTGCCCGCGGCATCGACCGGCGGCGCCTTGAGAATATTCTCCAGCGTATGGATCAACTCGCCGGTCGAAGCTTCCCACTGCTTGTGGGTGATCTCGATGGCCTGGCGCCGGGTCAGCGACTTCAGGTCCTCGGGCAGGTCGGCGGTCTGCGGCATGAGCGCACCGCCGACCAGCACCGGCACCACGCGAATCCCGCGCTTCAGGGCGGCCCCGGTTTCCAGGCGGATGAAGTCGTTGGGATCGTCGAGCCGCCGCCGGCCGGCGGCGTCGGCAGCGGTGGTCCATTCGTCGCCGATCACGGCGATCAGCACGCGGCACGAACTCACCGCATCTTCGATGGCTTCCACGAAATCAAGGCCGGGCTCGATCCCCTCGACATCCATGAAGACGCGCTCGGGACCGAAGACGGCGACCAGACGATCGTAGAGACGACCGGCATACCCTGCCGAATCGTCGCGTCGATAGCTGATGAAAATGCCGTCCATGCCAGACTGCCCCCTTTCATCCCGGGCCGCCGATATTCGCTACAGGCCGCAGCGGTGGCGCCTTTTGCCATCATGCGTCATCGCCCGGCGCGCCGCAACCCACGCCAGCGCCGGCGCCGGCGCCGGCGAACCTGTACAGAGGACGACAATGCGACCCGGAAGTTCCCGCCGGGTTATGCAAACGGTTTCAGGCCGATCAACCCACCCAGCGCCGCGCGTTACGGAACATGCGCATCCACGGCGAATCCTCGCCCCAGCTCTCCGGGTGCCAGGACATCTGCACGGTGCGGAAGACGCGCTCGGGGTGCGGCATCATGATCGTGAAGCGGCCGTCGGCGGTTGTCACCGCCGTCAAGCCGCCCGGCGAACCGTTCGGGTTATAGGGATAAACCTCGGTCGGCTCGCCCTTGTTGTCGACGTAGCGGACGGCCGACAGGCACTTTGCCTGGTCGTCGGCATTGGCGAACACAGCGCGGCCTTCGCCATGCGAGACGACGATGGGCACTTGCGAGCCCTCCATGCCGGCGAAGAAGATCGACGGCGAATCGAGGATTTCAGTCATCACGAAACGCGCCTCGAACTGCTCGACCTTATTGCGGCGGAAGGCCGGCCAGTGTTCGGCGCCGGGGATGATGGACTTCAGCGCGCTCATCATCTGGCAGCCGTTGCAGACGCCCAGCGCGAAGGTGTCCGGGCGGTTGAAGAAGGCAGCGAACTCGTCGCGGCAGCCGTCGTGCATCAGGATGGTCTTGGCCCAGCCCTGGCCGGCACCAAGGACGTCGCCGTAGGAGAAGCCGCCACAGGCGACGAGGCCCTTGAAATCCTTCAGTGTGACGCGGCCGGCGAGAATGTCGCTCATATGGACGTCGACCGCAGCAAAGCCTGCTCGGTCGAAGGCGGCAGCCATTTCGTAATGGCTGTTGACGCCCTGCTCGCGCAGGATGGCGACGCGTGGCCGGCCGCTGAGATCTTGGTAGACCTTGGTGAAATCGTCCTGTGGATCGAAGGTCACCTTCGGCGTCAGGCCGGGGTCGGTCGTGTCGAGGATGCGGTCGAATTCCTGCTGCGCGCAGCTCGGGTTGTCGCGCATCGCCTGCATCTGGTAGCTGGTCTCGGACCAGGCGCGCTGCAGGTCGACGCGCTTTTCACGCAGCACGCGCTTGGCGTTGCGGGTGACGCGGATTTCGTCCCACTCGTTCATGGTGCCGACGAAGTGATACGGCACGCCGCTGGCGCGCAGGATCGGCGTGACCTTCTCGCGGTCGGCGCGGCGGATCTGGATCAGGGCGCCCAGTTCCTCGTTGAACAGGGCGCGGACGATGTTTTCGAAATCGCGTCCGGCCATCAGGTCCGGACGCTTCTCGGCGCCATCGACATCGAGCGCGGCGGCATCGAAGCACAGGCCGTCGAGGTCGAGCGACACGCCGCGCCGGCTGGCGAAGGCCATTTCGCAGGCAGCGACGAACAGGCCGCCGTCGGAACGGTCATGATAGGCGAGCAGCAGGCCGTCGCGGTTCAGCTTCTGGACGGCGTCGAACAGGCCCTTCAGCTTGGCCGGATCATCGACGTCCGGCGCATCGCTGCCGGTCGCGTTATAGACCTGGGCCAGGGCCGAGCCGCCGAGACGATTGTGGCCGAGGTCGAGCAGCAGCAGTTCGGTTTCGCCCTGATCGACGGCCAGTTGCGGGGTCTTGGTCTTGCGCACGTCGTCGACGGCGGCAAAGGAAGTGACGATCAGCGACAGTGGCGACACCACCTGCTTCTTCTCGCCCTGCTCTTCCCAGGCGGTGCGCATCGACAGCGAATCCTTGCCGACCGGGATCGACACGCCAATCGCTTTGCACAGGTCGGACACCGCCTCGACGGTGTCGAAAAGGCGGGCATCCTCGCCCGGCACGCCGCAGGGCGCCATCCAGTTGGCCGACAGCTTGACCTTGCCGAGCTCGCCGATGTCGGCGGCGGCCAGGTTGGTCAGCGCCTCGCCGATCGCCATGCGGCCCGAAGCCGGCGCGTCAAGCACGGCAAGCGGCGTACGCTCGCCCATGGCGAAGGCTTCGCCGAGATAACCCTGGTAGCCCATCGTGGTGACGGCGACGTCGGCCACCGGCACCTGCCACGGGCCGACCATCTGGTCGCGGGCGGTCATGCCGCCGACCGAGCGATCGCCGATTGAGATCAGGAAGGTCTTGTCGGCGATGGTCGGCAGACGCATCAGGCGGTAGGCGGCGTCCTTGAGTTCGATGGAAACCGAATCAAACGGCACGAACGTGGACGACTGGCTGGTCACGTCGCGCGTCATGCGCGGCGGCTTGCCGAGCAGCGCTTCCATTTCCATGTCGACCGGATTGACGCCGAAATGGTCGTCGGTCACCGTCAGGTGGCCATCACCGGTCGCTTCGCCGACCACGGCAAAGGGGCAGCGCTCGCGCTCGCACATCTCCTGGAACTCGCCAATGCGGTTCGGCGGGATGGCCAGCACATAGCGCTCCTGCGATTCGTTCGACCAGATCTCGGCCGGCGACATGCCCGGCTCCAGGGTCGGCACCTTGCGCAGGTCGAACTTGGCGCCAACGCCGCCCGAGTGGGCCAGTTCCGGCAGGGCGTTGGAGACGCCGCCGGCACCGACGTCGTGCACGGAGAGGATCGGATTGTCCTTGCCCATCTGCCAGCAGCGGTCGATGACTTCCTGGGCACGCCGCTGGATTTCCGGGTTGCCGCGCTGGACGGAGGCGAAATCGAGGTCTTCGGCATTGACGCCGGCCGTCATCGACGAGGCGGCACCGCCGCCGAGGCCGATCAGCATCCCGGGGCCGCCCAGTTGCACGAACAGCGTGCCGACCGGGAAGGTTTCTTCCTTGAACGACTGCTCAGCCTGGATGGAACCGAGGCCGCCGGCGATCATGATCGGCTTGTGGTAGCCGCGCACCGTGCCGGCGACGTCCTGTTCGTAGGTGCGGAAATAGCCGGTCAGGTTCGGGCGGCCGAATTCGTTGTTGAAGGCGGCGGCACCGATCGGGCCTTCGAGCATGATGTCGAGGGCCGATGCGATGCGCGACGGGCGGCCGTAGGCCTTTTCCCAGGGCTGCGCCGCATCCGGCAGGTTGAGGTTGGAGACCGAGAAGCCGCACAGGCCGGCCTTCGGCTTGGAGCCCTTGCCGGTGGCGCCTTCGTCGCGGATTTCGCCGCCGCTGCCGGTCGACGCACCCGGGAAGGGCGAAATCGCCGTCGGGTGGTTGTGCGTCTCGACCTTGGTCAGGATGTGGGTCAGCTCTTCCTTGTAGCTGTAGCCGCGGTTGGCGTCCGGGTAGAAGCGCTGGATGGTCGCCCCCTCGATGATCGAGGCATTATCGGCGTAGGCCATCACCGTGCCTTGCGGGTTGGCCTGGTGCGTTTCCCGGATCATGCCGAACAGCGTCTTGTCCTTGGCTTCACCGTCGATGACCCACGAGGCGTTGAAAATCTTGTGCCGGCAGTGCTCGGAATTGGCCTGGGCGAACATCATCAGTTCGACGTCGGTCGGGTTGCGGCCGGCCTTGGTGAAGATGTCGAGCAGGTAGTCGATTTCGTCGTCGGACAGCGCCAGGCCGAGCGAAGCATTGGCCTCGACCAGCGCGGTTTTGCCCCCTTGCAGCACGTCGACCGTAGCCAGCGGCTTCGGCGCGAAATGGCGGAACAGTTCGCCGGCGGCATCGAAACCGGGCAGCACCGATTCGGTCATGCGGTCGTGCAGCAGGCCGGCGACGGTTTTGCGCTCTTCTGCGATCAACGCCCGGTTTTGCTTCAAGACCACATGGAAGGCGACGACACGCTCGATGCGCTCGATCGCCGGCTCCAGGTCGCAGTTGAAGGCAATGTCGGTGGCCTTCGACGACCACGGCGAAATGGTGCCGATGCGCGGCGCGACCAGGAACAGCTCGCCCTTGTCCGCGCCGGCCGGCACTTCTTCCAGCAGCTTCGCCAGCTTGGCACGCTCGTCGGCGGACAGCGCCCGCTTCTGCGCGACGACGTGCCAATAGTCGGCGGTCACCGCCTCGATGTCGGCCACGGCCGTGGTCAGGCGGGCAAGCAGGCGTTGCAGGCGAAAGGCGGAAAAGGCGGCGTCGCCCTTGAGGCAAAGAATGTCGGCCATGGGGAGGGAATTTCGGGTTAGGCGGAGAGGCCGGCATTATACCCGAGGCCGCGGGGGCGCCGGCGCCGGGCAGGCCGAATGCGCTCAGCGCGCGGGATCCCGCCCCAGCCGCACCAGGCGCACATCGACGGTAAGCGACAGCGCCGTCAGCGCCGCCGCCCGGGCGCGCCCTTCGGCACTGGCGCGATAGAGATGCGGCGTCATCGCCAGCAGGTCGGCGATCGGCTCCGGGCCGTCGAGATGCAGGGAATAGCGGACGCTTTCTTCGGCCAGGCGGGTGAAGCCCGGCGGCGCCGGCGCCTCGCCGGTGCGCTCGGGCTTCGGCCGCGGATAGATGATGGCGCGCAGTTCCCGCAGGTGGTCCGGCCCGGCATCGACCTGCAGCAACTGGCCGTCCGCCTTCAGCACGCGGGCGAACTCGCCATAGACCGGAAAGCCGAACAGGCACAGCACGCGGTCGAGCGTGCCCGGCAGCACCGGCAGGTTGGCGTTGCTGCCGACGACCCAGCCCGGCCGGCCATCCTGCTTCGCCGCCGCCTGGACCGCCCACTTGGAGATGTCGAGCCCGAGCAGCGCCAGCGTCCGGCCGTTCCCCGGCGTCGCGGCCAACTGGCGAAGGTAGTAGCCCTCGCCGCTGCCGGCATCGAGACAGCTGACGACGCCAGTGGCCGGCAGTTCGGCCAGCGCGGCGCGGGCGACCGCGGCGGCGATCGGCTGGTAATGGCCGGCGTTGAGGAAGCGCCGGCGCGCCGCGACCATCTCCCTGCTGTCGCCCGGATCGCGCGAACGCTTGTTCTGGACGGGCAGCAGATGGACATAGCCGGGACCGGCGACATCGAAACTGTGGCCGGCAGCGCAGCGCCAGGCCGCACCGTGACGGTGCAGCGGCGCGCCGTCCAGCGGGCAGGCCAGCGCCTGGAAGGGGAGGATGTTCAGCGGCATTGTTCCAGACGAGCCGCCAATCTCTTTCGTTCGAAATCGGCCAGCTTTTCGCTGTCGACCGCAACCCAAGCCGTCATTCGCTCAAAACCCCTGAAACAACAAGTCGATGGCCGCCGTAATGTCGTTGCGCCTACTCTCCAGGCTGAACATCGGGCTCTTGAGCATCTGTGCCGGCACAGCCGCCATGAATTGCGTCACCATGCAGACGCTGGCACCTTCGATCTCGAAGACCGGATTGAGCGTGCTGGCCGGCTTGGGCGCGACAGCGAGCGGCAACAGCGGAACGACGACGCGCGTATTCAGGTGGCTGAGCAGGTCGGCCTGAATATCCAGCAGGTAGCCGACACCTTCCGGATTCCGATAGACGGCGAAGCGCGGCATTAGAAGCTCCGGTAAGCGACCAGCGGAAGACCGTTCTGCTCGACATAGGCGTTGGAGCTTTCCAGCGCTTCGCGATTTTCGGCCAGCCAGAGTTCCGCCCGCCGCGCGGCGACGGCTTGCGCCAGGCCTGCCTCGGCAGCTTGGGAGACATTGATGCGCAGCAATTTCGCCTCGGCCAGCAAGGCTTCGTCCAATGAAACATTGGTCGCCTTGCGGGCGCTGTTCGATGCTGGCAATGGATTATTCGACATGGATAGGCACTGTTAAATCGACAGGAAAATATTGGCATTCATGCGCATGAATTGCAACATGTATTCACAAAACTCATGTTCCATTGCCAGTGACCGAAAATCTCCGGGCCGAATCCGCATTGCTGCGGTCGACCGCCGATTGGGCCCGATTTTCGCCCGCCGGCACCGCCGGCTAGCCGGCTATACTGGCGCGAAACCGCCTGCCGGAGAGCATCATGCCAGCCTGTCCCGACCAGTTCATCCTCGCGCTCGACCAGGGCACCACCAGCGCCCGCGCCATCCTGTTCGACCGGCACGGCAATATCCACGGCGTCGCGCAGCGCGAAATCACCCAGCATTACCCGCGGCCCGGCTGGGTCGAGCACGACGCCGGGGAAATCTGGCAGGCGCAGCTCGCCGTGGCGCAGGCCGTGCTGCGCGACAACGGCATCGCGGCGACGCAGGTAGCCGCCGCCGGCATCACCAACCAGCGCGAAACGACCGTCCTGTGGGACCGCACCAGCGGCGAACCGGTGCACCGCGCCATCGTCTGGCAGGACCGGCGCACCGCCGGCATCTGCGACGAACTGCGGGCGGCCGGCCATGCCGAACTGTTCCGCGCGCGCACCGGCCTCGTCGTCGACGCCTATTTCTCCGGCACCAAGCTGAAGTGGCTGCTCGACCACGTGCCCGGCGCCCGTGCCCGCGCCGAGCGCGGCGAACTCGCCTGCGGCACCATCGACAGCTGGCTGGCGTGGAAACTCTCGGGCGGCCGCCGGCACGTCACCGACCCGTCGAACGCCTCGCGCACCCTGCTTTTCGACATCCACCGCCGCTGCTGGGACGACGAACTGCTCGGCCTCCTCGACATTCCGCCGGCGCTGCTGCCGACGGTCGTCGACAGTAGCGAACACAGCGCGACCCTCGACCCCGCCTGGCTGGGCGCGCCGATTCCGCTGTGCAGCCTGATCGGCGACCAGCAGGCGGCGACCTTCGGGCAGGCCTGCCTGGCGCGCGGCATGGCCAAGAACACCTACGGCACCGGCTGCTTCCTGTTGATGAACACCGGCGACGAACCGATGGCCTCGCGCCACCAGTTGCTCGCCACGGTCGGCTGGCAGCTCGGCGGCCGCGCCAGCTACCTGCTCGAAGGCAGCGTCTTCATGGGTGGCGCCACCGTGCAATGGCTGCGCGACGGCCTCGGGCTGATCGCCAGCGCCGGCGAGGTCGAGGCGCTCGCCGCCAGCGTGCCCGACAACGGCGGCGTCTATCTGGTACCGGCGCACACCGGCCTCGGCGCGCCCTACTGGGACCCGTTCGCCCGCGGCGCCCTGTTCGGCATGACGCGTGGCACGACCCGCGCCCACGTCGCGCGCGCCGCGCTCGAGGCCATCGCCTTCCAGAGCGCCGAGGTGCTCCTGGCGATGGAGAAGGACGCCGGGCGGCGCCTGAGCGAAGTGCGCGTCGACGGCGGCGCCGCCAGGAACGACCTGCTGATGCAGTTCCAGGCCGACCTGCTCGGCGTCCCGGTGGTGCGGCCGCAGGTCACCGAGACCACCGCCCTCGGCGCCGCCTATCTGGCCGGCCTGGCGGTCGGCTACTGGCAGGACGAGGCAGAACTGGCCGCCCTGTGGCGCGCCGAACGCCGCTTCGAACCGGCGATGTCCGGCGACCGCCGGGCGGCGCTCTTCGCCGACTGGCAGCGCGCCGTCGAACGCACCCTCAACTGGGCCCAAGGCGGCTGATGGACGGTCCCGCCCGCCGGGAAGACGGTCTCGCCGCCCTGCGCGAGGCGCGCCCGTGGGACGTGCTGGTCATCGGCGGCGGCGCCACCGGCCTCGGGACTGCCGTCGACGCCGCCGCCCGCGGCTATCGCACACTGCTCGTCGAAGCGCGCGACTTCGCCGCCGGCACCTCGTCGCGCAGCACCAAGCTGATCCACGGCGGCGTGCGCTACCTGCGCCAGGGCGAACTCGGCCTGGTGCGCCACGCCCTGCACGAACGCGCGCACCTGCTGGTGAACGCGGCCCACCTAGTGCATCCGCTGGCCTTCGTCATCCCCGCCTGGCGCCGCGTCGACCGCATCTACTACGGCGCCGGCCTCAAACTCTACGACCTGCTGGCCGGCGCGCACAACCTGGCCGCCTCGCGCAGCCTGGACCGCCGGGACGTCATCGCCGCCCTGCCCGGCCTGCGCAGCGACGGCCTGTGCGGCGGCATCCGCTACTGGGACGGCCAGTTCGACGACGCCCGCCTGGCGATCGCGCTGATGCGCACGGCGAGCGACCGCGGCGCGACCTGCCTCAACTACCTGCCGGCGACCCGGCTGCTCAAGGCGAACGACGGGCGCGTCACCGGCGCCGCGCTGCGCGATGCGGAAAGCGGCGAGGAATTCGCGGTCGCCGCCCGCGTCGTCATCAACGCCACCGGCGTCCATGCCGACGACGTGCGCCGCTTCGACGACCCGGAGTCGCCGCCGCTGCTGACCCACAGCCAGGGCATCCACCTCGTCGTCGATGCCGGCTTCCTGCCCGGCTGGCAGGCGCTGCTGCTTCCGCAAACCGCCGACGGCCGCGTCCTGTTCGTCATTCCCTGGCAGGGCAAGGTGCTGATCGGCACGACCGACACCCCGCGCCCTGACCTGCACGACCTCGACGACCCGCAGCCGCTCGCCGCCGAGATCGACTTCCTGCTGCGCACCGTCGCCGGCGTGCTGACCCGGCCGCCGACCCGCGCCGACATCCGCAGCGCCTTCGCCGGCCTGCGCCCGCTGCTCCACCCGGACCACGCCGACGCCCGCGACACCGCCGCCCTGCCGCGCGAGCACGCGGTGCTGGTCAGCGACAGCGGCCTGCTCACCGTCACCGGCGGCAAATGGACGACCTACCGGCTGATGGCCGAACAGGTCGTCGACCGCGCCGCCCGCCTCGCCGGCCTGCCCGCCGTTCCCTGCCCGACCACGACGCTGAAGCTGCACGGCTGCCCCGACCGGCCGACCGGCGACGTCTATGGCACCGACGCCCCGCAACTGGCCGCCCTGCCCGGCCACGACATCCCCCTGCACCCGGCGCTGCCCCACAGCGAGGCGATGGTCCGCTTCGCCATCCGCCACGAAGCGGCGCGGACGATCGAGGACGTGCTGGCGCGCCGCACGCGCGCCCTGGTCCTCGATGCGAGGGCGGCCGAGGCGGCTATCGGGCGTGTCGCCGAAATCTTCGCCGAGGAACTCGCCCCGCCCCCGGCGCGGCTTGCCGCGCTGATCGCGGCGGCGCACGAAAGCGCACGGCGCTGCCTTCCCGCGCCATAGAACACTCGCGGTTTCCGCCAGCGGGCACTGACTCCGCAGCACGCCCCCTTCAAGAGGGAGGCCGGGCGGGGGATGGGTCCTTGCGCCTTGCGGCAAGCTCGCATGGTACGGCCGCCACCCTGCGCAAACCCGTGCCCGCGCGCTGGTGGTATGCTTTTCCCGTTCCCTCCCCGAGCGAGTGACCGATGCCCCTCAGGATCAACCTGAAAAGTGCCGTGCTTGCCGTTTCCGACGCCCTCGACCTGGTCGGCGTGAACGATTTCCAGCACGGCAAGCGGGTCGCCATGATCGCCCGCGAGACGGCGGCCGTCATGGGCCTGCCGGCGCCCCGGCTGGACGACCTGGTCTTCGCCTGCCTGCTGCACGACCTCGGGGTGTCGTCCACCGCCGAACACCGGCGCCTGGTTTCCGGCGCCGACTATCCCGATACCGGCGTGCATTGCGAACGCGCCTACCAGCTGCTGCAGCCCTTCGCCCACCTGTCGCTACTCGCCGATGCCATCCGCCACCACCACACGCCGTGGGCCGAGCTGCCGGCCGACCTCGGCGAGGCCGATGCCCTCGCCAGCAACCTGATCCTGCTGGCCGACCGCGTCGATGCGCTGCTTCTTCGCCACGGCCTCGACAATCCGCTGTTCCACAGCGCCGCCATCCGCCGCGAAATCGCCGGCCTCGCCGGCCGCACGCTGCAGCCAGAGGCGGTCGCCGCCTTCCTCGCCGCATCCGCGCGCGAGGCGTTCTGGATCGCCCTCGTGCCGCGTCACGTCCAGTCCTACCTGGCCGACCTGGCGCTGCCGCAATGGGGCATCGACATCGAATTTCCCCAGTTCCGCCATGTTGCCCGGCTGGTGTCCAGCATCGTCGATGCCAAGAGCCATTTCACCGCCGCCCATTCGCTGGGCGTCGCGCAGCTTTCGCGGCACCTCGGCGAATGCATGGGCTTCGCGCCGGACGATCTTTCCCGGATGGAAATCGCCGGGCTGATGCACGACATCGGCAAGCTCTGCGTGCCCGACGAGATCGTCGACAAGCCGGCGCGCCTGACGAGCGCCGAATTCTCGGTCATGGAGCGGCACGCCTTCGAGACCTACGAGATCCTGCGCCACGTCCCCGGGCTGGAGACGATCGCCGAATGGGCGGCCTTCCACCACGAGGCGCTCAACGGCCAGGGCTACCCCTTCCGCCGCTCGGCCGGCAACCTGGCCGTCGAAGCGCGCATCGTCGCCGTCGCCGACGTCTTTCAGGCGCTGGCCCAGGCCCGCCCCTACCGCGGCCCGCAGGCGCTCGAGGAAATTTCGCGCACGCTCGATGAATTCGCCGGCAAGGGCGTGCTCGATCCCGACATCGTCGCCGTCGCCCGCGACGATCTCGACGGCAGCTGGCGCGCCGCGACGCAGGTCCATTAGGCCTGCTGCGGTCGACCGCCGGTTGCTGGCGAATTTCGCGGCGGCCGGCGCTCAGCGCAGCGCCGAGGCGTAGCCCTCTTCGGCCAGGACCTGGCGCACCGCCGGCCGCGTCAGCATCCGGCGATAGTGGGCGGCGCAGTTTTCCGGCAGCGCGACGCCCGTCCGCTCGGCCCAGAACTCGACGTAGAACAGCGCGGCGTCGGCGATGGTGAACTGGTCGGCGAGGTAGTCGCGGCCGTCCAGTTCGCGGTTGACCAGGGCGAAGCCCTTGTCGATGATCAGCCGCCCCTGCGCCTTGACCGATTCCTGCTCGGCGGCGCTCGCCGAAAAGCGCTCGGTGGTGAAGATGCGCGCGAATCCGGCACCGTGAATCGTGTTGCAGGCATAGTTCATCAGCTCCAGGACGCGCACCTCGCCGGCCACCGTCTCCGGCAGCAGCCTGCGTTTCGGGTAGCTGCGCGCCAGCCACCAGGCGATCGACGAAAACTCGGTGAGCGCGCTGCCGTCGTCGAGCACCAGCGCCGGGATGGTGCCCTTGGGGTTGATCGCCAGGTAGTCCTTCCGGTGCTGGTCGCCGGCCAGCAGGTTGACCAGGTGCGCCTCGAAGACCAGCCCGCACTCTTCGAGCAGGATGTGGATGCCCGTCGAACACGAGCCCGGCGTCATGTAGAGGCGCTTGCTCATGCCGCCTCGTCCTCCACCTCGTGCTCCCCGGCGAACAGGCCTTGCTGGCGGATCAGCGCCTTGAAGCCCTTCATCACCGGGCGCGAGATCGTCGTTTCGGCCAGCACGCGCTTTTCGTAGATGAAATTGCGCAGCGCCTCGTCGCGCTCGCCGCGCGCCGCGCCGATCAGGTCGTGGGTGTCGGCGCCGAGCAGCTGGCCGGGGCATGCCTTGACCGCGTCGTAGAGCCGTTCCATCACGCGCTTCTCGGTCGGGGTCATCTTGCACTTGCCGTCGAGGATCTTGAGCATGACCGCCGTCGCGCAATCGACGTGGATCGGCGACAGCGGATGCCGGCGCACCCAGCCAGCGACTTCGGTCGCCGTCATGCCGCCGCCAGGGCCGCGGCCAGCGGCTCGTAGCCGCCGTCGACGCTGAAGACGCGGGTGAAGCGGAAATCGGCGAACATCTGCGCGAAGGTCTTGCTGGCGTTGCCGTGGTAGCAGTAGATCACCACCGGTGCCGCCTTCTCGATGCGACGAAGCCAGAGCGGAAAGCGCTGCTCGTCAAGGTGGGCGGCGCCACTCACGTGACCGCGCTGATAGCTGGCGAGGTCGCGCACGTCGAAAACGGTGATGCCGGCCTCGCTGCGCAGCAGCGTCGCCGCGTCGGCGGCGGAAAGGCAACGGAAGGGACTGCTGGCGGAGGTCGTCATGGTCGGGTCGCAACAGGGAAGGTTATTTTCCGGCAGGCGATGCAAGAGCGATGCCACGCCGCCAGCGCACGCCACGGCGCGGCGCGCCGGCCGGTAGCGGGCGCGCCCGGCGCCCGCTTGTCGGTTTTGCGACAGGCGGGGCGCGGCGGCCAGCGAAAAGGGCTATCATCGCTGCGCCACGATCCGCCCCCAGCCCCATGCGTCCCCTCGCCTTCGTCGACCTCGAAACCACCGGCGCCACCGCTACAGCCGACCGCATCACCGAAATCGGCATCGTCGAGGTCGATGCCGACGGCACGGTGCGCGAGTGGCAGCAGCTGGTCAATCCGGGCACGCGCATCCCGCCCTTCATCGAGCAGCTGACCGGCATCAGCAACGAAATGGTGGCCGCCGCGCCATCGTTCGCCGCCGTCGCCGGGGAAACCCTGCGCCGCCTGGAAGGCCGCCTGTTCATCGCCCACAACGCGCGTTTCGACTACGGCTTCCTGAAGAACGAATTCAAACGCCTGGGCGTCGATTTCCGCGCCCCGGTGCTGTGCACCGTCAAGCTGTCGCGGACGCTCTACCCGCAATTCCACCGCCACAACCTGGACAGCCTGATCGAGCGCCACGCCCTGCGTGCCGACGCCCGCCACCGGGCGCTGGCCGACGCGCAGCTGATCCACCAATTCTGGCAAAAAATACACGTCGACCGCAGCAGCGATGAAATCGACGCCGCGCTCGCCAAGCTCGCCGCCCGTCCCAGCCTGCCGCCGCATCTCGACCCCGGCATCATCGACGACCTGCCCGAAGGCCCCGGCGTCTACCTGTTCTACGGCGAACCGACCGAAAGCGGCGACCTGCCGCTCTACGTCGGCAAGGCCAAGGACATCCGCAAGCGCGTCCTCTCCCATTTCGCGGCCGACCACAGCTCGGCGAAGGAAATGGCGCTGGCACAGCAGCTGCGGCGCATCGACTGGATCGAGACGGCCGGCGAAATCGGCGCCCTGCTCAAGGAGGCAACGCTGGTCAAGCAGCTGCTGCCGACGCACAACCGCCTGCTGCGCAAGAACGACGAGCTGTGTACCTGGACCCTGGTCGACGAAGGCGAAGGCTGGCTGCGTCCCGAACTGGCTTCGGCGCACGACCTCGACTTCGGCGCCCGCACGTCCTGCTACGGCCTGTTCAAGAGCGCCCGCGAAGCCGCCGAAGTCCTGCGCGCCCTGGCCGCCGAGCACAACCTGTGCGACGCCCTGCTCGGCCTCGAAAGGACCGCCCCCGGCAAGCCCTGCTTCGGCCACCAGATCCGGCGCTGCAAGGGCGCCTGCGTCGGCCGGGAGCCTTATGCCCGGCACACCATGCGCCTGGTTGGCGCCCTCGCCCGGCTCAAGCTCGCCGCGTGGCCGGTGAACGGCCCGGCGCTGATCCGCGAAGGCGACGAAGCCCACCTGGTCGATAGCTGGCGCTATCTCGGCACCGCGAAAAACGACGACGAACTCGACGCCCTGCTCGCCGCCGGGCGCCCGCGCTTCGACCGCGACACCTACAAGATCCTCGCCAAATACGTCGGCCGCATGATTCCCTTATCATCGCAGCGTGCCGTCCCGCCCGGAGAATGACATGAGATCCCCGTTCAAGACGCTGCTCGCCGTCCTGCCGCTGGCCGCCAGCCTGACGGTCGCCGCCGAGGAGATCGGCTGCGCCACCACCACCTGGAAGCTGATCGGCGCCAACCACCGCGTCTGCATCTACGCCTACGACGACCCGAAGATTCCCGGCGTCACCTGTCACGTCAGCCAGGCGCGCACCGGCGGCGTCAAGGGCAGCTTCGGTCTTGCCGAAGACCCCTCGCAATTCTCGCTGGCCTGCCGTCAGGTCGGCCCGATCACGCTGCCGGCGAAACTCCCGGACGGCGAAACGGTGTTCAGCGAAGACACCTCGCTGATCTTCAAGGAAACCAAGATCCACCGCTTCCTCGACCAGAAGCGCAACGTGCTGGTCTATCTGGCGATCAGCCGCAAGATCATCGAAGGCGCGCCGGCCAACGCCATCTCGACCGTGCCGATCCAGTCGTGGGGCGGCAAGTGAGGCGGCGGACGGCGCTGGGCGACATCGCCCCCTACATCACGAAGGACGGCTCGGAAATCCGCGAACTGCTGCACCCCGAGCAGCACGCGGTGCGCCACCAGAGCCTGGCCGAAGCCGTCGTCCCGCCCGGCGTCGCCACCCTGCTGCACCGCCACGCGACCAGCGAGGAGATCTACCACGTCACCCGCGGCCGCGGCGTCATGACCCTCGGCGACGAGGAATTCGCCATCGCCGCCGGCGACAGCATCGCAATCGCGCCGGGCACGCCGCATCGCGTGCGCAACACCGGCGCCGGGCCGCTACACATCCTGTGCTGCTGCGCGCCCGCCTACGCGCACGACGACACCGAACTGCTGGGCTGAGTCAGCGCCCCGCGAGCGCAGCCAGCGCTTCCGCCAGCCCGCCATGCACGATGCGCGCGGGAACCGCCAGCATCAGGTTGAGCGGCAGGCCGAAATCCTCGACCAGCAGTCCGTTGCGGTCGACCGTCCTTTTGACATCATTTTCGGACACCCCGCCGGCGAGGCGCGCGACGCGCTCGACCGTGGTTTCCGCAGTCTGTACATAGCCTATCACCGGCTTGCCCAGCGCCAGCGCGAAGCCGACCTCGACGCAGGTGCCGGAATCCGGCTCGCAGCCGCGAAAGGGATCGAGCCGGGCGAACACCGCGTCGGCGGCGCGGATCAGCGCGATATTGGCGTGATAGATGCCCGCCGCCGTCGTTTCGACGCCATCGAGCGGGATCAGCGCGACGTGCCCCTGCGCCGCACACAGGGCGCGCGCCCGTTCCGCCCAGTCGGCAGCATCCGGCCGAAAAACGTCAGGACCGGCGAGATAAAGTTTCATCGACGACGCCTCTGAAACAAAACGAAACATTCCGTTGCACAAAGGCGACTGGCAGGACGCCGGAAAAGCGCGACCATGGCGGCTGAACCAAAGCGCAGGAGGCCATCATGCCATTTCACCGCCAATCCCGGGACAGAAGCGTCATCGCCTTTCTCGAAACGTCGCGCATCCATTTCGACCTCAACCCGCCGCGCCGGCCGGCCAGGCCGCACACCACGCTGCGCTCGCTGCTGGTCGCCGGCAGCCTGGGCGCCCTGTTCGGCGGCCCGGCGCTGGCCGATACCGCGCTCGACACCGTCCGCGATTTCGAGCTGCGTCCCGGCGCGTCGATCGCCGCACAGCTCGCCGAACCGGCAAGCCTGTCGCAACTTCAGAAATAGGGGAACGCTGCCGGCGCCGGTATTCCGCCCGGTCAGTTCAGCTTGTCCGGACGCCCGCAGCACTGCTTGAACTTGCGGCCGCTGCCGCACGGGCACGGGTCGTTGCGACCCGATTTCGGTTCCGCGTTGCGGACGGTGCCGCCGGCGCGCTTGTTGCGCCAGAAGTTGTAGAGCGTCTGGACGATGACCGGCAGGTTGTCCTGGATGTCGGCCACCAGGCGCGCCTCCTCGGCCGGCGAGAACCAGCGTTCGCCGCTCTTTTCGACATCCTCCTTGAGCATGCCGTTGAGCAGGAACATCGGCTCGAGCAGTTCGGACAGGTCGTCGGCGTGCTTGCCGGCGAGTTCGAACCAGTCGCCGGCGAGACCGGCACCGAAAACGTAGGTGTCGGCCCAGGCGGCGTAGTCGTATTCATCGCCGTCCTCGTCGAGCGGGTAGAGGATGGGGGCGATGGTCTCGTCGTCGAGCAGCGCGGCGGCAAGGTCGTTGTTGAGGCGCATCAGCAGTTCGATCGTTTCCGCCACCTGCGGGTCGTCGGCGCTGGCCAGCCCCTTGCCCAGCGCCTCCGGCAGCCAGACCGCCGGTTCGACCGGCAGCGGTCCGCTGACGATGGCGCAGAGCATGGCCTGGATTTCATCGAGACGCATGGCGTCGCCCTGGAACACATCGGTTTCCAGAAGCAGTTCGAGGCGGTCGAGATCGCTGTCGTCGAGGGGATTCGGATTCATTCGCGGTATCCTGTGAAACTTCCCTGAATCATAGCCGAATCTACCGGTCTTAGCCGACCGGACCCGACGAGAACAGCCATGCCGAAAATCGAAAAAACCGACGCCGAATGGCGCGCCCAGCTGACCCCCACCGAATACCGCGTGACCCGCGAGAAAGGCACCGAGCCCGCCTTCACCGGCAAGTATTGGGACACCCACAGCGACGGCACCTACCGCTGCATCTGCTGCGGCGCCCCGCTCTTCCGCTCCGAAACCAAGTTCGATTCGGGCTGCGGCTGGCCGAGCTTCCACACGCCCAACGACGAAAAACTGATCGACGAGCACGTCGACAAGAGCTTCGGCATGCTGCGCACCGAGGTCACCTGCCACGACTGCGGCGCCCACCTCGGCCACGTCTTCCCCGACGGCCCGGCACCGACCGGCCTGCGCTACTGCATCAACTCGGCGTCGCTGAAGCTGGAGGAAGACGAGGCGTAACGGGGGTGGCGATATCCGCCACATCACCGCAACTCGGCCAAACCTGCCGGAGGCGTCGCGTCAGTAAAATGGCAGATGTTTGCCAGTAACCTGACGCTGGGCTCCATACAGTTCTCCTTTGTCAATGATTCCATTCATTTTGGGTTCGGGCTATGTTCTGCTTATTTATAATCAGTGTGCCTATCGCCACGTCCGGCCACGGGTTTCTCGCTCTTCGAGCATCTCACCATCAGTCAGTAAAAGCATCGTTAGTACCTCGTCTCCACTAATCTTAATCGTCTGCTCAAGAAGCTCGTACCGACCAGCCTCTCCGCGATCAAACCATGTTTCAGCACCCATCTTGACCGGTCGGTGCTCGCTTCTCGACCCGAACAAGATGTCGAACGCGTACGAGTCAGCATCCAATTGGTTTTGAGGAAACCATCGTTCAGGTACATCCTTCGAGCGCTTAAACCATCTCCTACCTTCGTTTCCGTGGCAAACCAAGATCATAGGAAAGACGTTTGCATCAACAAGGCGGATCGATGTCGCCGTTAGACTAGTCTGAAAACGGTCGGCCAATTGTTTTGCGAGGTCAAACGACGCAGTCTTCGCCTGCCTAGCTAACGGGCGAAAGAGGAACCATGGCATCAAAAGATCGGCGGCGTAACGGTCTGCCTCTCGCTCCGCCACCGGAACATTCTGTCGCTCACTACCAATGTCTTCAGGACGGCAGATAAACGACTTGCCTCTATGGTGGTACCAGTGACCCAATTCGTGCCCAAGGGAGAAGCGCTTGCGACGCTCATGTAGTCCTTCATGCACAGTCACAATCGCACGATCGCCGCGGCCGATAATGCGGGCTTCGCAACCATCCAGACGACGGTAGTTGACCTTAACGCCCACGTGCCAAGCAATGGCTTCGAGGTCTAAATCCTCCGGTTCGGAAACACCAAGCTCGAGAAGTAGCCCTTCTGCTGCGTTCGTAGCCGTCACAACCAGTCATCCTCATCCGGAAGCGTCCCCAAATCACGAAGGTCTTCAACGATGCCCAGGATGTCCTCGTCGGACAGTTCATTCTCGTTTCGAGCGGCAAGAGTCAGTTTAGTCCTGAATTCCGGATCGTTAGCCACAAGTCTCTTGAGAATTTCCCTGGCCCGACTCGGGTCTAGAAGCGGCGTGACGGTTCCCCCCTTTGCTCGACTTGCAGCAACAGCCGTCTTAGCTTCTCGCAACTTTGACTTTGCTGCCAATGCGCTACCCTTGAGAACAAGAGCTCGCACTCGCTCAGTCGCTGCTTTGAGATCGCGCCCGCTGGCCCTCTCTTCTTCCAAGAATTCGGCATCGGAAGCGGCAAGCAAATCCTCGATCAAGGCATCCGTAAGGTTGTCTAGTTCCTGCCCAGGAATCCTCATCTTGCTTGTCATGATTTCCATCCTTCCGGGTATCTTTGGTTGATGCGCCGTCGGATTCGTCTTCGTATTGTTGCGTACGTCGTTTCGTCCAAGTTCAAATCTGCCCGTGTTTCCTCAGCTGTTAGACCGGCGAAGATATCAAGGAGCACGAGTTCCGCTACAGCGTCATCTTCAAACAATCGGTGAAATGCAGCCTTCATCTTGCTCGCGCTATCCTCTTCCACTAACAGCTGCTCCGGGCTTGACGCCCGATCTTCGACATCAGCGAGTGCATCTCTTTCGTCACCATCATCACTCAACGTCGAGACCGGTGCAGCAAGCTCAATGGGGTCAACCATCGAAGCCTTGTGACGAGCGGAAACAAGACTCTTCATCACATTCACCAAGAAAGCCAAAATCGGAACGTCTATCGGGCAATTGCGAACCCCCTCAAGGGCCCGACAAATCGCTTCTTGCAGGAGATCATCTGCTGAAAGAGAGCGCCCCGAACTCAACCAGTTCGCAACGCGTTCTAACTTTAGCAACTCTGCTTCCGAGAGCGCGGCAATCGCCCTTCGCATCTCGTCACGACTCAGCATATCGCTAGTCACCCAGTCCTCCTCCGCTCCAGCGTTCAGCCCTCACTTAGTAAGGCTCTAGGCAAGTATCCAGCCGGACAAGAAAAAAAGAATAAAAATGTCCGAGGGCGGGTTTGCGCAGAGCCTGCTTTAGTAGGGTGCCATTTCGCGTACCCACTAACCTTAAGGACCATTGAAATGATATATGCAATCAACTATGACTTGTGCAAACCCGGACGTGACTATGACGGCCTTTACGGCGCGATCAAAGGCTGCGGCGGCTGGTGGCACTACTTGGGATCTACTTGGCTTGTCGATACCAACCTCGACGCTACCGGCATCTACGCCCGCTTGAAACCTCACCTCGACAGCAATGACAATATGTTGATCATCGGAGTTACTCGGGACTACAACGGTTGGCTCCCGCAAGAGGCGTGGAACTGGATCAACGAGCGCGTGCGTAAGGCAGCTTGAGTTACGTCGATGGGCGGCCCACGGCAAAGAAGCTTCAGGCATTTCAGTGGCACGCGGACCTTGTGTCCGCCAAAGCAAAAAAGCCAACCTGTATGGGTTGGCTTTTTTGTATGAGGGATCTTGGTGGCCAAACCAACAACACGCGGATTTTTTAGCTACGTTCAGCTTAAAGCCGATTAGCCGCCTATCGCCTAATGCTTCACAGACGACAGCTTCGGCCGATAAACAGCCAAAAGCACCCCACAGCCCGTCATCCGCCTCAGTCCCGGCGCAGTAGCCAGACATGTTCGGTGGCCGGGCACTTGCCGCGCAGGCCGCCGGCAACCTCGGTACTGGCGAGCAGCGTCGGTTCGTAATGCGGGCTGTAAAGACGGCGGATTTCATCGGCGCCGACGGCGAACGGCGGGCCGTCCTGCAGGCTCTGGTCGTATTCGTAGGCGACCAGCAGTTGCCGGGCGCGACCGGTGACGGCGGCGAGATGGTCGGCGTAGCGCTGGCGCATGGTGGCGGGCAGCGCGACCAGCGCGGCCCGGTCGTAGACCGCGTCGATCCGGCCGAGCTCGCTGCCGGTCAGGTCAAAGATGTCGCCACAGTAGATGTCGAGGTCTTCGACGGCAAAATGGGGCAGCGGTCCGGTCCGGGAAATGGCCGGTTGCAGTTCCATGTCTGCAAATAGCTGATCGACGGCGACCCGGCTCAATTCAACACCGACCACCCGATACCCGGATTCCAGCAACCATAGGATATCGCGCGTCTTGCCGCATAGCGGTACGAAAACACGGCTCCCGGCTGGCAACGACAGTGCGCCGAAATGCTCGAGCAGCAATGGATTGAAATCATCCTGATGAAAACCGATTTCACTTTTCTCCCATTTCGCGTGCCAAAAGCTTGCGTCCATCGTTCACTCCCTGGTTAGTCGCTTAATGGCTCGCCGGCGGGCAGCGAACCGCGTTCCTGCATGAAGCGCCCCGGCGGCATGCCGAAGGCGCGCTTGAACATGGCCGAGAAGGCCGCCGGGCTGGCGTAGCCCAGTTCCGCCGCGACGGCGCCGCACGGGCGGCCGCGGCCGATCAGGTCGAGCGCCCGCGCCAGGCGCAACTGCTGGCGCCAGGCGCCGAAGCTCATTTTCAGTTCGCCAGCGAATAGCCGGGCCAGCGTCCGCTCGCTGGCGCCGACGCGAGCCGCCCATTCGGACAGCAACAGCGGGGAGGCGGGATCGTCGATCAGCGCGCCACACAGCGCCTGCAGGCGGCGGTCGGAGGGCAGCGGCAGGCCCAGCGAGAGCGCCGGGGCCCGACCGATCTCGGTGAGCAGCAGGCGGATCATCAGGTCGCGGCGCATCTCGTCGCCCTCCTCGACCCGGCTGATCGCCTCGACCAGCGTCCGCATCAGGTCCGACACCTCGATCACCGAACAGGCGTGGAGCGGCAGCGGCGCCGCTTCGGCGGCGACATAGACGGTGCGCAGTTCGACCTCGCCGAGTGCGACGACCTCATGCTCGATGTTCGGCGGAATCCACACCGCGCGAAAAGCCGGCGCCAGCCAAGCCATGCCGGCCGCCGCGATGCGCAGCGCGCCGCGCAGCGGAAAGGCGAGTTGCGCCCAGTCGTGGCTGTGCAGCGGCACGCGCACGTCGGGCGGCAGGCGACGCTGGTTGACGGTCAGCGGTTCATCCGGCGTCGGCGCCCGGCGCGGAAAGGGGTCAAAAGGCAAGTGTGTCAGCATTGCGATAATTTTTGTCTGATTATCGAATATACGTCAATAGCAGGCCGCTTAAACTGAGCTGCCGGATAAACCGCTTGCCGACCAATGACCGCCGAAGTTCTCCCCTCCCCTGTACCCCGCGATATCGAAACCATCTCGCTGATCGGCTTCGTGCACGGTGTCTCGCACTTTTTCCACCTGCTGCTGCCGCCGCTGTTTCCATGGCTGATGCCTGAATTCGGCCTGAGCTTCACCGGCATAGGCACGACGATGAGCGTCTTCTTCATCGTTTCCGGCATCGGCCAGGCGGCGGCCGGCTTTCTCGTCGACCGCTTCGGCGCCGTCCGTGTGCTGGCCGCCGGGATCACCTGTTTTGCGCTGGCCGGCGTCGTGCTGCATTTCGCGACCGGTTACGCCTCGCTGGTCGCCGTCGCCGCGCTCGCCGGGCTCGGCAACAGCGTTTTCCACCCGGCCGATTTCACGGTACTGAACCATCGCGTGTCGCCGCCACGGCTGGGCCATGCCTTTTCGGTGCACGGGCTGTCCGGCAACCTCGGCTGGGCGGCGGCGCCGATCTTCCTGACCGGCATCGCGGCGGCCGCCGGCTGGCGCAGTGCGGCGCTCGGTGCCAGCGTCGTCGCCCTGCTCGCCCTCGGGCTGCTGCTGTGGCGCCGACAGGCGCTGACCGATGCGGAACCGCATGCCGCCAGGGCGGCCGGCGATGCCGGGCCGACCTTCGCCTTCCTCGGCTCGAAGGCCGTCTGGCTGTGCTTCCTGTTCTTCCTGCTGATCACCAGCGCGTTCGGTGCCATCCAGAATTTCGCCAGTCCCATCCTGCAGGCGGTCTATGGCCTGTCGCTGACCACCGGCGCGCTGGCCCTCTCGACCTACCTGACGGCCGGCGCCGCCGGCATCGTGCTTGGCGGCTTCCTGGCCCAGAAGCAGGCGCAGGATCTGCTAATTGCATTGGCCCTAGGTGTCGCCGCACTGCTCGCGGTGCTGCTCGCCAGCGGCTGGCCGCCGGCCTGGAGCATTCTCCCGCTGATGGCCGGCATCGGCTTCTGCACCGGCACCGCCGGGCCGTCGCGTGACCTGCTGGTGCGCCGCGCCGCCACCGCACGCTTCGGCAAGGCGGCCTACGGGCGCGTCTACGGCTTCGTCTATTCCGGCCTCGACCTCGGCCTGGCCACGGCGCCGCTGATTTTCGGCGGCCTGATGGACGCGCACCGCTTCGGCGACGTGTTGATCGGCGTCGCGCTGCTGCAGGGTCTGGCCATCTTCAGCGCGCTGCGCGTCGGCAAGACGGCCTGAGTCCGCCTGCTGCGGTCGACCGGAAAAAAAGGGTAAAAATCGGAACCCGGGCGCTACAGGCCGCGCGCCCAGGCCGGCCTCAGGTGGGCCGCGGCGGGCGCGGCGATCGCCTGCCGTACTTGCGCCAGCAGGCGTTCCTTATCCGCTCCTAGCGTGCCCTTGAGGACCAGCCAGTTGGAGGCGTGGTCGCTGCGGAACACCGTACGTTTCAGTTCCAGGGCCGACAGGAAATGTTCCATCTCGACGAACAGTTCATGCTGGTCGAGCGGCTCCCATTCCGGAAAGCCGGCGCGCAGGCGCTGCTCACCGTGCGGGAAGCTGACGACCAGCGTCGCCAGGTATTCCGGCTGCGTGGCGTTGGCCAGCCGGGCCGAATTTTCGGCATGCTGGCGGGTGTACACCTTGCCGCCGAGGCCGTTGAGGATCATCACCGAACGGGTGATGCCGGCGGCGCCGAGCTTGTCCAGCGCCTCGCGCGTGGTTTCGAAGGTTTCGCCCTTGTTGACCGCAGCCAGCACCCGGTCGTCGCCCGATTCGGCGCCGACATAGACCATGCTCAGGCCGGCGGCAGCCAGTTCGTCGATTTCCGCCTGCGATTTCTTGCGCAGGTTGCGCGGCAGGCAGTAGCTGGAAATGCGCCGTACCGCCGGCATGTGGGCGCGGATCGCTTCAAGCACGGTCAACAGCCGCCGGGTCGGCAAAACCAGGGCATCGCCGTCGGCGAGGAAGACGCGGCGCACCCGGTCGCCGTAGCGCTCGCCGGTCAGGCGGATGCTTTCCATCACCTCCGCTTCGTCGCGCGCGCGGAATTTCTTTTGCGGTGCGGTGTACATCTCGCAGAAGGTGCACTTGTTCCACGAGCAGCCGTCGGTAACCGGCAGGATCAGCGATTCGGCCTCGCTCGGCGGACGGAAGACCGGCTCGACGTAGCGGATGGGAATCATGCGAAACGGCTGCTGAAGGCCGCGGGCGCCGCCGCGGGTTTGCGCGCGCCATAGTCGAAGAAGATGATGCCGGTCTTGCCGCGCGCCACCTCGCGCCCGCTATCCTGTTCGCTGGCGCGCCAGACGAGGTCGCAGCCGTACTTGTTGAAGTCGTGCGCCGTCATCTCGAAGCGCAGCACTTCGCCGTGGAAGGCTTCGGAGCGGTACTGGACGGCGGCATCGGCGACGATGATGCCGAGCCCCTCGACGTCGAGCTCGCTGTAGCCGAGCGATTTGAAGAAGCGGACGCGCGCCTCGGAAACGAGCGAGAGCAGCGCCGAGTTGTCGAGATGGTTGCCGTAGTTGATGTGGTTGATGTAGATGGTGAGCGCCGTCGAGAAGACGAAGCGCTCGGGCAGGTCGATCAGGATGCGGGCCAAGAAAGTCACCAGGTCGGAAGTTGGGGTCGGGCAACGACTGTAGCGCCTGCCCCCGGCCGGCGCAAGGCGGCGCTCAGGCCGGCGCCAGCCCGGCGGCGAGGAAATCCATCAAGGCCCGGACGCGGTAGGGGACGTGCCGGTTGCTGGCCAGCATGGCGTAGATGCCGAGTTCGGGCATCGGGAAATCGGCAAGGATTTCCTCGATGCGGCCGGCGGCGATGAAGGTGTCGGTAATGAAATCCGGCTGGCAGGTGATGCCGAGCCCCTGCGCCGCGGCCTCGGTCATGACGTCGCCGTTGTTGGCGTTGATCCGGCTGCGCACCTGCAGGCTTTCCAGCTGGCCGTCGATCATGAACTGCCAGGGCATGGTGGCGCCGGCGTTGGTGTAGCCAAGGCATTCGTGGTGCGCCAGTTCGGCCGGCTGTTGCGGTCGACCGTGGCGGGCGAGGTATTCCGGCGCCGCGACGACCTGCATGCGGGCGGTGCCTATCCGGCGCGCCACGTCGCCCGGCTCCAGACGCCGGGTGATGCGGATCGACAGGTCGACTCCCTCCTCGATCAGGTTCACCCGGCGGTCGGTGTAATCCATGTCCAGGCTGATCTCCGGGTAGCGCTGCGAGAAGTCGAGCAGTAGCGGTGCCAGGCGCTTGAGGCCGAAGCTGAGCGGCAGGCTGATGCGGATGTTGCCGCGAGGGGTCAGGCGCTCCTCGGCGACGCCGGTCTCGGCAGCCTCGACCAGGTTGAGGATGACCCGGCATTTTTCCAGGTAGGCGGTGCCGGCCGAGGTCAGCGACAGGCGGCGCGTGCTGCGCGCCATCAGCTTGACGCCGAGGTGCGCTTCGAGCGCGGCGATCTGCCGCGTCACCACCGACCGGGCGACGCCGAGCTGCTGCGCCGCGGCGGAAAAGCTGCCGAGTTCGGCAACGCGGATGAACAGGTGCATGGCATCGAGGCGGTCCATTGTTGCAATTCCGGCAATGAATATTTGCACATTGTCTGCTATTTCGCTGCAAAAAGGGGGACTAAAGTACGTCCATCGCAACCGGAGCAGATCACATGACCCCGACCCCAACCGCCCTTTTCGTCCCGCACGGCGCACCGACCTTCGCGCTGCGCCCGGGCGCCGCTGGCGCGGCCCTGGTCCGTCAGGCGCAGGCGCTGCCGACGCCGCGTGCCATCGTCATCGTCAGCGCCCACTGGGACACCGCCGTGCCGACCGTCGGCTTCGCCGACCGCCCGGAAACCATCCACGACTTCTGGGGCTTCCCGGACGAACTCTACGCCCTGCGCTACCCGGCCACCGGCTGCCGCGAGGCCGCCGAGGAAGTCGTCGCTGCCATCCGCGCCGCCGGCCTGCCGGTCGACAAGGATGCCGGCCGCGGCCTCGACCACGGCGCCTGGGTACCGCTGCGCCTGATGTTCCCCGACGCCGACGTGCCGGTCATCCCGCTCTCGATCCAGAGCCGCGGCGGCCCGCAGCAGGCCTGGGCACTGGGCCGGGCGCTGGGACCACTGGCGGCCAGGGGCTTCCTGGTCATCGCTTCCGGCAACGTCACGCACAACCTGCGCGACTACCAGACGGTAGCGCGCAGCGGCGGCCAGACACCGGCCTACGTCCGCCAGTTCTCGGACTGGATGGCCGAACACCTGGCCAGCCACGACATCGAAGCGCTCCTCGACTACCGCCGGCAGGCACCGGGCGCCGTCCAGGCCCATCCGAGCGACGAACATCTGCTGCCGCTCTACGTCGCCCTCGGCGCCGGTGGCGAAAGCGCGCAGGCCCGGCGCTTCCATGCCGGCATCGACGACTACGTCATCGCCATGGATGCCTATTCATTTTTGCCCCAATAAGGAGGTCGACCGTGACCAACACCTACACCCCCACCGCCAAGAGCCTGCACTGGCTGATGGCCATCCTGCTCTTCGGGCTGCTGGCGCTCGGTTTCTACATGCACGACCTGCCGCTGTCGCCGCAAAAACTGCAGTTCTATTCCTGGCACAAGTGGGCCGGCGTCACCGCCTTCCTGTTGGTGCTGGTGCGGCTCGGCTGGCGCGTGACGCACGTGCCGCCCGCGCTGCCGGGCAGCATGCCGAAGCTAATGCAGTACGCCGCCCATGCCGGCCACTTCATGCTTTATGCGCTGATGCTGGCGATTCCGCTGAGCGGCTGGCTGATGAGCTCGGCCAAGGGCTTCCAGACGGTGTGGTTCGGCGTCCTGCCGATCCCCGACCTGCTCGACAAGAACAAGGAACTCGGCGACCTGCTGGCCCAGGTTCACAAGATTCTCAACCTGCTGTTCGTCGCTGTCATCGTCAGCCACATCGGCGCCGCCCTGAAGCATCACCTCATCGACAAGGACGACATCCTGACCCGGATGTTGCCCAGGCACTGATCCCCAAGGAGAAAACCATGAAACGTTTCATTCTCGCCCTCGCGCTCGCCGCCGGCCTGCCCTTCGCCGCCAGTGCCGCCGAATTCAACCAGGTGCAGACCGACAAGAGCGCCATCTACTTCACTTACCAGCAGATGGGCGTCAAGATGGACGGCCGCTTCAAGAAGTTCGCCGCCAGGCTGAATTTCGACCCGGCCAGGCCGACCGAGGCCAAGGCGACCTTCGACGTCGACCTCGCCAGCGTCGACACCGGCGCCCCCGAGGCCGACGAGGAAGTCGCCGGCAAGCCGTGGTTCAACACCAAGGCCTTCCCGACCGCGCAGTTCGTTTCCGGCGCCGTCAAGGCGCTCGGCGGGAACCGCTACGAGGTGGCCGGCAAACTGACGATCAAGGGCAAGACCCAGGACGTCGTCGTCCCCGCCACCTTCACGGCACAAGGCGCCACCGGCGTCTTCGACGGCTCCTTCACCATCCGCCGCGGCGATTTCTCGATCGGCGAAGGCGCCTGGGCCAAGTTCGACATCGTCGCCAACGACATCCAGATCAAGTTCCGCATCACCGCAGCATCCGCCAAGTAACCCCCCAACCCCAAGGAGAACCACCATGCAGAAACTGACCAAGCTCGCCGCCGCCCTCGTCCTCGCCACGGCCGCCGCCGCTCCGGCATTCGCGTCGCCCGAGACCTACACGCTCGACGGCACCCACACCTTCCCGCGCTTCTCGTACAACCACTTCGGGTACTCGACCCAGCTCTCGCGCTTCGACAAGACGACCGGCAAGGTCGTCCTCGACAAGGCAGCCAAAACGGGTGCGGTCGACGTCGAAATCGACACCAAATCCGTCAATACCGGCTACTCGACCTTCAACGAGCACATCCAGGGCGAGGATTTCCTCGACACCGCCAAGTACCCGACCGCCACCTTCAAGTCGACCAAGGTGGTTTTCGAGGGCGACAAGCCGGTGGCCGTCGAGGGCAACCTGACCCTGAAGGGCGTCACCAAACCGGTCACCCTCAAGGTGACCTCGTTCAAGGCCATGCCCCACCCGATGCTGAAGAAGGACGCCATCGGCGCCAACGCGACGACGACCGTCAAGCGCACCGATTTCAACATGGGCAAGTACGCGCCGAACGTCGGCGACGAGGTGACCATCGACATCGCCATCGAAGCGATCAAGCAGTAAGCTGCCACGATCCGCATCGCGCACGGCGGGGCTTCGCAAGCGGCCCCGCCGTTTTTTTGCGCCTGCTCAGCCGCCGTCGCGCAGCGCGCTTGCCGGATCGGTCCACGGCAGGTCGAGCGCCTCGGCGACCGCCCGGCAGGTGACCCTGCCGCGGTCGACGTTCAAACCGGCCCGAAAATGCGGATCGCTCGCCAGCGCCTTCCGCGCCCCCTGCTCGGCCAGCGCCAGCACGAACGGCAGGGTGGCGTTGTTGAGGGCGAAGGTAGAGGTGCGCGGCACCGCCCCCGGCATGTTGGCGACGCAGTAATGGACGATGCCATCGACGACGAAGGTCGGATCGGCATGGGTCGTCGGGTGGCTGGTCTCGAAGCAGCCGCCCTGGTCGATCGAGACGTCGACCAGCACCGAGCCGGGTCGCATCCGCTGCAGCACTTCCCGCCGCACCAGTCGCGGCGTCGTCGCCCCGGCCACCAGCACCGCGCCGACCGTCAGGTCGGCGTCGACGACGCTGGCCTCGATCGTTTCCGCCGTCGACCGCAGCGTGCGCACCCGGCCGCGGAACTGCTGGTCGATGAAGCGCAGGCTTTCCGGTGAGCGCGCCAGCACCGTCACCTCGGCACCGAGGCCGGTCGCCATCCGGGCGGCGTTGTAGCCGACGACGCCGGCGCCGAGAATCACGACCTTCCCCGGCGCCACCCCGGGCACGCCGGCCAGCAGAACGCCCGAACCGCCGCGCGGCTTTTCGAGGCAGGCGGCGCCGGCCTGGATCGCCATGCGGCCGGCCACCTCGCTCATCGGCGCCAGCAGCGGCAGGCCGCCGGCGGCGGCGGTCACCGTCTCGTAGGCGATCGCCGTCACGCCGGAGGCGAGCAGCAGCGCGGCCTGCGCCGGATCGGGCGCCAGGTGCAGGTAGGTGAACAACACCTGCCCGGCCCGCAGTTGCCGGCATTCGTCGGGCTGCGGCTCCTTGACCTTGACGATCAGTTCGCCGCGTGCGAAGACCTCGCCGGCGCCGGCGACGATTTCGGCGCCCGCCGCCACGTAGTCTTCGTCGGCCAGCCCGATCGCCGCGCCGGCGCCTTGCTGGACGATGACGCGATGGCCGCGGACGACCAGTTCGCGAACGCTGGCCGGCACGAGGCCGACGCGATATTCGTGATTCTTGATTTCCCGGGGAACGCCGACGAGCATGGGAGCCTCCTTGCCGACCAGTTGCGCGCATCGATGATCCGCGCCGGCCGGACTGTCGGCGCGTCGCGGTAAGGGGTAATCTAGCAACAAATATCCGAAAAGCACACGACCGCATGCCAGTACCCGACGAACTGCCCGCCGCGTCGCTCTGCACCGCCTGCGACCCGGCATCGCTCGCCTTCGCGACCACCGCCGAACTGTCTGAACTCGACCCGGCGCTGATCCACCCGCGCGCCGTGGAAGCGCTGCATCTCGGCCTCGACATGCCGCACGGCGGCTACAACCTGTTCGTCCTCGGCGAAGCCGGCAGCGGGCGCCATGCCATTGTCGCGCAGCTGCTGGCAGCGGAAAGCCAGCACGGCGCGCCGCCGGCGGATTGGTGCTACGTCCTCGATTTCGCCGACCCGACGCGGGCGCGCCTGTTGCGGTTGCCCTGCGGCCGCGGCGCGCAGCTGTACCGCGACATGCAGGAATTCGTCGCCGAAATCACCACCGCCATCGCCGCCGCCTTCGAAAGCGACGAATACCGCGAACGCATCGAGTCGCTGCAGGAAGATGAGAAGCATCGCGAGGAAGCCGCCCTGCGCCAGCTCGGCGAGGAGGTGCAGCAATCCGGCGTCGCCCTGCTGCGCACGCCGCACGGCTTCGTCTTCGCGCCGATGAAGGACGGCAACGACACCCTGTCGCCCGAGGAGTTCGCCGCGCTGTCGGACGAGCGCAAGGACGAACTCCAGGCGACGATCCGCGACTGCCACGAACGGCTGCACAAGCTGGTCAACGAATTCCCGCACTGGCGGCGCGAGGTGCAGAAATCGATCAAGGAAATCGGTAGCGACGCCCTGCGCCTCGCGGTCGGCCACCTGATCGAGGAGATCAAGTGCCATTACGCCGACCTGCCCGACGTCACCGCCTACCTCGACGCGGTCATGCAGGACATCCTCGACAGCGGCCGCTCGATCCACGAGTCGACCAAGACCGAGGACGACACCGAAACGACGCTCTACTCGAGCACCATTTCGGTCCAGCGCTACTGCGTCAACCTGCTGGTCGAGAACCCCGCCAGCGGCGAGCGCCCGGTGATCTACGAGGACAACCCGACGCTGCAGAACCTGCTCGGGCGCATCGAGCACCACGTGCACATGGGCACGCTGGTCAGCAACTTCACGCTGATCAAGGCCGGCGCGCTGCACCGGGCGAACGGCGGCTTCCTCGTCCTCGACGCGCACAAGCTGCTGTCCCAACCCTACGCCTGGGACGGCCTCAAGCGCATGCTGCGGGCGCGGCAGGTGCGCATCGAATCGCTGGCCGAACTGGTCGGCGTCAGCAGCACGGTGCAGCTGGAACCGGAGCCCTTGCCGCTCGACCTCAAGGTGATCCTGATTGGCGAGCGGATGATCTACTACCTGCTCGCCGAACTCGATCCCGACTTCCTGTCGCTGTTCAAGATCAACGCCGACCTCGAAAGCGAAATCAGCCGCACGCCGGAAGCCACCGCCCAGTACGCCCGCCTGATCGCCACGCTGGCCCGCCGCGACAACCTCCGTCCGCTGTCGGCCGCGGCTGTCGCGCGCGTCATCGAGCACGCCGCCCGCCTGGCCGGCGACGCCGAGAAGCTGACCACCCAGACGCAGCCGCTGAGCGACCTGATGCGCGAAGCCGACCACGCTGCCGGCAGCGCCCGCGCGGCCCTGATCGAACGGGCGCACGTCGACGCCGCGCTGCAGGCGCACCGCCATCGCAACGAGCGCATCCAGGAGCGCTACCGCGAGGAAATCCTGCGCGGCCAGCTGCTGATCGCCACCGACGGCCTGCATGTCGGGCAGATCAACGGTCTCGCCGTCGCCATGCTCGGCGAGAGCACCTTCGCGCATCCGGTGCGCATCACGGCGACGGTCCGCATGGGCGAGGGCGAGATCATCGACATCGAGCGCGAGGTCGAACTCGGCGGCCCGATCCATTCCAAGGGCGTGCTGATCCTCTCCTCCTTCCTCGCCGCCCGCTTCGGCTGGGCCATGCCGCTGTCGCTGCGCGCCAGCCTCGTCTTCGAGCAATCGTACGGCGACGTCGAAGGCGACAGCGCCTCGCTGGCCGAACTGGCCGCCCTGCTCTCCGCCCTGTCGTCGATTCCGATCCGCCAGTCGCTGGCGGTCACCGGCTCGGTCAACCAGTTCGGCATCGTGCAGCCGGTCGGCGGCATCAACGAGAAGATCGAAGGCTTTTTCGAGATCTGCGCGGCGCGCGGCCTGACCGGAAAACAGGGCGTCATCGTGCCCGCGGCCAACGTCTGCCACCTGATGCTGGAGCAGCCGGTCGTCGCCGCGGTGCGCGAGGGGCGCTTCCACATCTGGGCCGTCCATGACACCGACGAGGCGATGGAACTGCTGACCGGCCTGCCCGCCGGCGAACCCGACGCCAAGGGCGAACTGCCGGAAGGCACGCTGAACTTCCACATCGCCATGCAACTGGCCGAACTGGCGCAGATGCACCAGGAATTGCTGCACCCGGCGCGCCCCGCCCGGGCCGGCAGGAAGAAGCCGAAGCCGGCCAAGGCCGCGCGCCCGGCGAAATAGCGGGAGCGCGCAGCGCCCCGGCTACCGACGCCCGTTCAACGGCTTAGCGCCCGACGAGGACCGTTCCGTGCCCGAGTTCATCTTCGCTTCCGAGGTGGCAGACCTGCTGCCGCCGGCGTTGCGCGGCCGCCCCGTGGTCGTCGCCGTCGCGCCGCACCAGAGCGCCAAGCACGCCATCGAGGCGCTCGGCGTCCCGCATACCGAAATCGGGGCGGTTGCGGTCAACGGTCAAAAAAGGCCGATTTCCACCCGGCTCGCCGCAGGCGACCGGGTCGAGGTGTTTCCCCGGGCGCCCGCCGCGGCTGTCCCCGGCGGCGAAACGCCGCGCTTCATCGCCGACGCCCATCTCGGGCGGCTCGCCCGCTACCTGCGCTTCGCCGGCATCGACACCCTGTGGAAGAACGCCTGGGACGACGCCGAACTGGTCGCCATCGCCGTCGGCGAGCGCCGCGTCGCGCTGACCTGCGACCGCGCCCTGCTGATGCACCGGACGCTGCGCGAGGGGTGTTACCTCCGCAGCCGGCAGCCCCTGGCGCAACTCGCCGCGGTCGCCCGCCGCTATGCGCTGGAGCTGGGCGCGCCGCAGGCCAGTCGCTGCCTCGAATGCAACGCCGTGCCGCGGCCCGTGGGCAAGGCCGAAATCGCCGCGGAACTGCTGCCGCGCACGCTCGCCGCCTTCGACGAATTCTGGCGCTGCCCCGGCTGCGCTCGCATCTACTGGCGCGGCTCGCACTGGCAGCGGATGCGGACTGCCCTTGCCACGGCCGTCCGCGCGCCGCCGGCTACTTCATCTTCGAACGCAGCCTGATCGTCTCGCCGGCCACCATGAAGGCGCCCCGCCCGCGGTGATGCAGGGTGCGCGGGGCAGCGACCGCCGGATCGATCCACGCCTTGACCACCTCGAGCACGAAGAAATTGTAGGTATCGACCAGTCGCGTGTCGGCGACTCGGCATTCGAGGCTGGCGTAGCATTCGCCGATCAGCGGCGCGCCGACCGTCGCCGCCGGCAGTGGCGTCAATCCGCTGGCAGCGAACTTGTCGACGTCGCGCCCGCTGCGGTTGCCGCAGGCCACGACCTGCCTGGCCAGATCCACGGTCGGGATGTTGAGGACGCATTCCCGCGTCGCCACCAGCGCCGCGAAACTGAAGTCGCGCCCGCTGACGACACACCCGACCAGTGGCGGCTCGAATTCCATCATCGTGTGCCACGACATGGTCATGACGTTGGCCCGCCCGTCCTGCGCCGTGGTGAGCAGCACCACCGGCCCCGGTTCGAGCAGGCGATAGACCCTGGACAACGGCAACGAGCGCTTGGTCATGCGGACCCCTCCTGTAGCCGTGCCAGTTTAAACCCGCGGCGAACCAGCGGTGTCGGGGCACCCAGGTTTCGCATCCGGCGCGAGCACAAAAATGGTGCCGGATACCCGGAATTGGTGCGTCGGACGCCGGCCGGGGCGCGCGCTTCTGCACCCTGCCCCGACGCGCCGCGATCGCATCCGGGCTGACGAAATCTAACCGCGCACTGTCGCGTTTGCTACACCGCCCGCCAGGCAGGCATATCGGGACGGCAGATTGCCCGGAAGTGCCGCCTGGCCGAACAGCAGCTCCTCGGCATCGGCCAGCGAAGCGCCCGTGGCCAGCACGTACTCGGACAGGCCGGCGAACGCCGCCAGGCGCATCCAGAACAGCGTTTCCTCGTTTATCCCGTTCGGCATCGCAGTTCTCCCGAGCGCCCCAGGGAATCCGCCAGTGCGCGATTTCCCGCGCCCGGCTGGCAAAACAACCGTCCCGCCTGTGAAAAATGCCGATTTGAAGCATTCATGATGCACCTCGCGTGTAGGCAAAAAACAGAAAATCACCAGCAAGCCGGAACATTCCTAGCAAGTTTCGGCCCAATGCCTTTTATCGCCGGGCATGCCAGGTTCCTGCAACGGCAACGCGACAAACTGCTAAAATGTTCATTGCTTTCAAAGGGAAATTCGACGTGCGTTGGTTGGCAATCGCGGCAGTCGCCGCACTCTCTTCATTCGGTGTCCATGCCTCGGAACCTGTTCCCGACGAGGCGACATCGCTTGTCGAGACCACCAGCGCAGATGCCGGCGTTACGGTAACGCCGATTCCGATGCCTGCCGCGGTAACCCAGCTGCTTCAACCGGTCAATCCCGATGCCAAGCTGAAGCAGGCGAAGAAGCTCAAGCAGGCGAAGAAAAAGCCGTTCCCGGCAACCATGCTCTCGCGCACCGAGCGGCAGCAGATGGCGCTGCTGTCTCCGAAGTCGACCGCGACGACCGAGCAGCCGCAACGCAAGCACCTGAACGACGAGCACAACGAGACCGGTTTCGACGACATCGCGCTGCACAGCTTCTACAAGCGCCCCCGCCTGATTTCGGATTCCGCGGACAACGACGAGGCGGACGCCATCGGCCTTTCGGACACGGTCAGGCTCAGGCTGTTCATGGCCCGCACGAAGGCCGTCGAAGCCCACGTGCTGGCGCAGGCAGCCGATGATTCGGCGGACGATCTGTCCGAAGCGGTCAAGCTGCGGCTGTTCATGGCCCGCATGAAGGCCGTCCAGGCCCACCAGAAGAAGTTTTCCTGAGCCGCGCGGCGCGCAAAACAAAAAGGCCATCCGACTGGATGGCCTGAATGTGCCTTTAAGCATTTCTTGCCCCGAAATAAAGCAATAACTGGCCAAGAAGGCCCCTGAAGCATACCTCTGGCTCCAGAAAAACGCTCCAAAACTCGCTGAAAACGATGGTCTCCAGCGCACTGAAAAGCATATCTTGGCCAATCGTGACAAAGTAAAGCAATTCGTGGCCAAAATAAATCTCAGCAAATTCAATGACTTTTCGACCATAAAGCCCCCAGGCAGAGCCATTGACCACCTAATACGCAGCAAAACCTCACCAACAGCCATCATCTACTCGATTTTTTCGAACCATTGGTCAGCAGTGGGTTGATTTCCTGGTGACCGGTCCCGACATACAGTGGCGTCACCTACTACTGGAGGAATAAACCACCATGCGCACTGAAGCACGTGTTATCGACCTTAGCAAAACCGAATATGGCACGTATGCGGCGCCCGACACCAACCGTGTCATTCGCAATACCTACCAACTACTCGCCCTGTCGACCGCTGTCGCCGGCGTAGGCGCAGGTATTAGCATGCTGGCCGGCTTTGGCCCGCTGGCCGGCATTGTGTTCACGCTGCTCGGCCTGGTGCCGTTGCTCTACCTGAACAAGAATCGAAATACGGCGGCGGCCGTGCCGACCATGCTGACCTTTACGGCCCTCAGCGGTCTGGGCCTCGGTCCGACACTATCCCACTACATCAACTTGCCGGGTGGCAGCAGCACGGTATTGACCGCAGCCGTCATTACGACGGCAGTCACCTTGGCGCTGACGACTTATGTTCATAAGACAGGTAAGGATTTCTCCCGTATGGGTGGCTTCCTGTTTGCCGGCCTGATTGTTGTCATCCTGGCCAGCATCGCTGCAATGTTCGTCCCAGCCATGCAGGCCGGCGTATCGGCGGTTGCGGCGCTCCTGTTCTCTGGCTTCATCCTCTTCGACACCAGTCGTCTGGTGCGCGGCGAAGAAACCAACTATGTAATGGCCGCGGTCAGCATGTACCTGAATGTGCTGAACCTGTTCCTGTCGGTGCTGCAACTACTTGGATTCTCCAGCAACGACTAACGTAGTCCGCCAACGGTAGGTGTCAGAACGGCTCGCCAAGTGGCGGGCCGTTTTCTTTCCTGGCAGTAGACTTTTTAATCCGGAGGAGTAATCTGGAATCGAAGCCTGACGGGCAGTTGGTCAGGTCCTTCAGGAACAACGCGATTGGAGGCAGCATGACTGAAAATCCGCCGCAGTTCGACAAGATGACCGAGTAATACCTAACGGCGATAAACCGGTCGCCTTGGCCTTGAGTGCCAAGGTTCAAGATTTACCAAGCCCATGTTCAGCGACATGGGCTTCATGCTTTATAGGCTAGCCAGTCCCTACCAATAACCGGGACGTTTGGGTTCTGGTGCGTCTAGTATCGGGTCGCTGACCTGAATGAGTGGGTCCAGCCAATCGGCTTTAGCGCGAGTCCAGGCGAGCCACTCCACGTATTCTGAGGATAGTTCGCCTGCTAACTTGGCCTGAGCCTCAACCGCATCGGCAAACGCACGTAAGCGCATGGCTCGCTCCCAATCTGTCGCCCTGGCCTCGACCTCCTTGAAGCGTTCAACTTCATCTGCACGTCGCTTGGTTAGAAACTCATAGCGCTCCACAGCTCGCCGGTGCGCCTCTTTGCGTCGCGCCTCTTCAACCTCTTTGGCGTGCGTTTCCTGGGCAAGGGCTACGATGCCACCAACAACCTCTCCGAGGCGTTTTTCGAGTTGGGTTTTTGGGGTGTCCTTCCAGTTTCGTGATGGCCATCGGCCTATCTGAATGGTGAGAGTTCCTGTTGGGGTGTAGTCATACATCGGCACATGCGGAAAACTCACCGAGTTATCCCAACGCGAGCGCTCCCAGTAGCGTTTTCGGGCACGCTCTTCTGCCGGAGTAATTTCGTGACGCGTTCGTCGTATGTATTCGGTCAGCGCGAACTCCAACCTGGTTCCGGTTTCGATGTATTTCAGGGTGGTTGCCCCCCGCTCGCCATCGACCTCCACATCAAAGCCGCGCTGGATAAGCGCTTTTATCAGGGCATCCGTAATTCCGAGTGCTCGGTCGAGTGCATCTCGCGTCACTGCAAGATGCAGCACTTCTTTAGGGGCTGAGCGAAGCAACGTGTCTGGTGGCCAACCATCCCGTTGTTTCAGACGCTTGGCAGCGGCACGAACCAACGGGTGGGTAGCGAATGGTTGTGATTCTTCCGGAGGCGGCAAAGGCGGCGTTTCTTTGCGAATCTTGGCGGCCGATTGTCTGGCTGCCTGGCGTACAGCGGCCTTTTCCGGAGGCAGCTTGACCAAGCCAGTTGGCACCGGCCCTGGGGGTTTGAGTTTAGGGAGCGGTGCGCGCGCCATCACGCGCCCCGCCTTCACCTTTGCCCAGTAGCCGCGGCTCGGTAGGGGGATGGCCAAGGCTCGGCAAATTTTCGCGAGCCCTACGTCCGAGAGGCCATAGCGTGGCGCTACTACCGTTACGGGGTCCGTCCAAACCTCGTTGTAGAGGGTTTCACGGTCAACCGGCTTGTCCGTCTTCTCCATCACTCGATTCCTTCCAGATACATCAAGCCAATCCGCATAAAATAATCGCATAGGCCTTTTTAGAATCATTGTCGTGACAGAAGAAAAACTCCTCCTGCTCATTGAGCGAACCGCTGCGTTTCATGAGCGGGTTCAACAACACGTACAGACCCTCACTCCTTACCCTGAGATACGGTTCATCACGGCTTTTCAATCCGGGCTGCTGTCGCTGGAACATGCGGTCAGTGCGCTGCTTCTGTTCGAACAAGGGTTGTTTTCTTCGGCGATTGCATTGACCCGCCCGCAGTTTGAAAGCCTAGTGCGCGGAATCTGGTTGCTCCACGCAGCAAGCGAGAACTGGGTTACAAAGCTATCCGAACCCCTAACCATGGAGTCGGCGAAACGCGCAAATGAGGGAGAGAGCTTGGCAGAGATGCTTAAGCAGTTGGAAGCCAACCCTAATGCGCCGGCAGGTATCGTCGCTCAGTTACGGGAATTCAAAGAGGTCGCCTGGAAGGCCATGAGCAGCTACACCCATGGTGGTTTGCATCCCTTATCCCGAACGATGAGCGGATACCCGGCTCAGTTGATTTACGATGTCATCCGGAATGGCAATGCTGTGGTTGCAATCAGCGCTCAGTTATTAGCGATTCTCTCGGGCAATCCACAGAACATGGTCTCGGTCCGTCAGATGCACACGGACTTTATGGACATCCTGCCCATCGTCAATCACCAGTGACTTAGTTCTGCGCGGGCAAAAGTGGGGCAATCTCGGCAAGGTTGCGCAGGACAATTTGTTGAACTCTAGGGGCTTTCCCCTCTGCACTGTCCAAGCCCAAGTTCCTAACAACGTAAAGCAGCAGCGCTCGTTTGCATTCAAAGCGTAGCTCGCCATTGACCATTCCATAGTCCAGTTCAATAACCCGCTGATGTGCATCGGGCAATCCAGGATTTGGCGCTAATACGAGGGTAACCAAGGTCTCCCACTCCTGGTCGATGGGCGGCACCTTTGGTGACTGCTGCTCATTTCCGAGCGAGAGAATCCGGGCAATAACAAAGTCCCGAAATCCGTTCTCTTGGTGACAATAAACCCGAACATGCCAGCGGTGCCCATCGAACCCCAGTGCTCTAGGGGAAACGAGGCGTTTTTTTGGAATCGGACTCGTCATCGACTGATAAGTCATCTCCAGGGCCTGGCATCGCCGTATAGCCCCTAATAACGTAATCAAGGTATCAGCCTGCAAGGTTCGGGCTGGAGTCGGTGCAACGGCAACCGATGGTAGCCACCCGGAAAAGCTGACGCCTTGGTCCAATATGCCATATGCTTGCATCAGCAAGTCATTGAGGTATTTCTGTGGCTGACTGGAGGGGAAAATCGGTTGGAAATCTCGGGTTGCGACGTAGCTTCGCTCGCTACGGTCGTAGACCGCATTCAGGGGCGCCATCTCTAGGTAGCGAGCAATGTCGAGGGAGGCTTGTGGTGTCGATATTCCGAAGAAATCGGAGATGTCGCCCCGGTTCAATCGACCGTCCCATCGTAAGCGAAAGTCGATGAACTCAAGCCGTTTCTCAGGCCCCCAGCGGGTAGGCAACTCCGGTTCTGCGCGTTGATTGGCCATCTGTTTCATGCCGACCACTGTAGCACACGTATAAAAACTTTACGCACGGCGATTTTGAACGTATAGTTTTTATACGTTCATCTATTTTGGATAGGACAATGCTCAATACGAACCACGATGTCAGGTGCCACCGATGAAAGCACAGCGTGCTTCAGCGGCTCTGCTTGCCCTACGTAGCCGACCTTTATGGCGATTACTGGCTGCTGACAAGGCCCCCCTGGTTATGGGATTGATGCAATGCCTGCTGCTAGAACAGGAGAAAACTCTTTCCAGCTCGATTTTCCACGAACGTCTATCGCGAGAAATCGATACGCTCCGCGCCTACGGTCATGACCTACCGCAGACACCGCAAGCCTACGTTGCAGACTGGATTGGTGAAGGCTGGCTCAGCCGGCGATTTCCAGCGGGGGCAAGCGAAGAAGAGTTCGAACTGACCTCGGAAGCGACAAGCGCCTTACGCTTTTTAAATGGCTTGTTGAAGCCCCGGACCGCAGCCACTGAAAGCCGTTTAGCGACGGTCATACAGCAGCTAACTCGTCTGGCCGACGAGACAGATGCCAATCCAGAAACGAGACGAGCCACGCTCATCGCCGAGCGAGAACGTATCGATGCCGAACTTCGGGCATTGGAACGAGAAGGCGTCAAGACACTCCCCGAAGAGCGTGCGCTCGAACGTGTCCGCGAAATCATTGCCCTCGCCGAAGAATTGGCCGCAGATTTCCGCAACGTACGTGACGAGTTCGACAAGCTGAATCGAGGGCTCCGCCAAAGTTTAATGGAGAGCGACGGTAGCCGAGGAGAGGTTCTGGAAGCGCTGTTCGCCGGCGTGGACCTGATTGCCCAGAGTGAGCATGGAAAAACTTTTAACGCCTTCTGGCGCCTGCTGACGGATGGTGAGCAAGCTGCGACGCTGATGGAGTCCCTAGAATCTGTCACCTCCCGCACGTTTGCGCGCGGCCTGGAATTGAAGGAACGACGCTTCCTGCAAAACCTGACGGGAACCTTGATGGCCGAAGGCGGCAATGTGCATGAAGTCGTCCAGCAATTTGCCCGTAGCCTCAAAACCTTCGTGCAGAGCCGTGAGTTCCAAGAACAGCGACGTCTGCACAGTCTATTGCGCGAAGCGCAACAGGCAGCTCTTCTGGCACGTGACGCCATTCGCCCGAACTCGCTGCTCGATTATTCACTGTCGCTAACCAGCAGTCGCCTCCGCTCGGTGAGCCAGTGGGAGCTTCACGACCCGAGCCTGAATGTTGCCGATACCGCCATGCCAGAAGCAGAACCCTCGGAACTAGGACTTGAGGTCGTTGAGGAGCTGGTACGCCAGTCTGAAATCGATTTCCGTACCCTGCGCCAACATCTCAGAGAAGCGCTTTCCGAACAATCACAAATCACTGTTGGCCAGTTGCTGGAGAAGTTTCCCGCTGAACAAGGTTTTGGCAGTGTCGTTGGCTACGTTGCGTTAGGTGCCAAGCACGGAGACGTCACTAGCGAGACCGAGCTTGTCTCGTGGCTCGGCAGCGATGAAAAACAACGGAAGGCCAAGGTACCGGCCATCTATTTTGTCAGGGAGAGCATGCTTGAACTATTCAACGAATGACAGTTGTTCCAGTGAAGCGCTTCGGCCGGACGAAACAATTGACCAAGCGCAGAGCAACGTAGAGGCGGACGCTGCCGTGTTCCCCGGCGATAGGGGAATGCTTCCCCTCGAAACACGTCGGGTAATTGTTCAGCTTCTGCTCGGCCCTGCAGTTGACGGGCGACGCCAGGCCAACCTTTGGGCAACCCTCCTCCGCGATGAAGTAGCCATCCGCGAGCGCCTGCATGAGCTTTTTCTCGAGTTGGTGATTGACCCAGACCAGAAGGTGGCATTTACGCGCCAGGTGGTGGCCGACGACATCGAAATTCCCATCTTGCTGCGGCGGGCGAATCTCACCTTTATGGAATCGGTACTCATCCTTTTTCTCCGCCAGCGGCTCATACAAGCGAATACCGATGGCGACCGTGCTGTGGTCTCTTGGTTGGAGATGATTGAGCACCTCAGTGTCTATGAGCGTACTGGCAATGTCGACCATGCGCGTTTCGATAAGCAATGCCAAAGCGCCATTGAAAAGGCCAAGAAGCTCAACTTTCTTCAGAAACTCCGCGGTGCAGATGACCGGTTCGAGGTATCACCGACGCTGAAACTACTTTTCCCCGCCGAGGAAATTCAAGCGCTCACGCGCACCTATCAGGACATCCAGCAGCGCGGACTTTCTCACCACGCAAATAGCCCGCTGGAAGGCGATGACGATGAGCAAAGTTTGGGAGATGAGCATGAATAGAGAGCCTCAGAGCACCTTCGACTTCTTTGCTGAGGGCCCTGCTGACATCAACCAGTTTCGCCTAGACCAAATTCAGTTATTCAACTGGGGCACTTTTAACGGCATCGTCGATTTCTCGATTCCCCGCAGCGGTTATGCATTTCTCGGGCCGTCTGGCTCCGGAAAGTCGACGGCTTTGGACGCCCATTCGGCCATTTTGACCCCACCAAAATGGGTGGACTTCAACGTAGCAGCTCGTCAGGATGAGCGCCACGGCAAGGACCGAAACCTCATCACCTATGTCCGGGGGGCGTGGTCCCAGCAAACAGGAGATGCGGGTGAATACGTCTCACAATACCTGCGGCCGGAAACCACTTGGTCAGCCATTGCCGAGACCTATCGCGACGGAACAGGTCGTGTCGTTGTTCTCGCCCAAGTCTTTTGGATTCGCGGTAGGAGTAGCTCGCTCGGTGATGTGCACAAGCGTTATTTGATACTCCAGCGCCCATTCGACGTTCGGGAGCTACAGTTTTTCGCGGACCACAATTTCGAGGTACGCCGTTTCAAATTCGACCTACCTGATGCCACGGTTAAGGAGGAATTCAGCAGCTATCAGGAACGCTTTCGGCAACTCCTCGATATTGATAACGAGCGTGCGCTCCGCCTGCTGCACAAGACGCAATCCGCCAAGAATCTTGGAGACCTCAACACCTTCCTCCGCGATTTCATGCTCGATGCCCCCGAGACGTTCGAGTTGGCCGAAAACCTGGTGTCACAGTTCCAGGAACTCAATGAAGCGCACAAAGCCGTTGTCGAAGCACGTCGGCAGATTGAAACCCTCAAGCCTGCCCAAGCGGAATCCTTCCTGCTCGAAGCGACCCAGCGCTCCAGAACTGAGCTAGAAGCCCTCTCATTGGCCATCGACGCCTATGCGGAGCGAGAAAAAAAGCGCCTTTTGACGACTGCTATCCATGAGCAGGAAGTGGCTATCGAAGGGCTGCAAGCCCAGGCAGAAGAGCAAGAGAGTGCAACACGCAATGCATTTGAGACCCTACAGGGATTGCAACAGAAGCGCCTTGATTCAGGAGGCGGCCGCATCGAGCAATTGAATCGCGACATCAAGGAAGCAGAGTCGCAACGCGATGCACGCATTGGTAAACGCAGCCAAGCAGAAACAGCTTGCCAGGGTATCGGTTGGCCCTATCCCAATACCGCCACTGAATTCACGGAACGAACCGATGAGGCTCGCCAAGAACTTTTGGGCGCAAAAGACAGGCGAGCAGAGCAGGTCGAGAAAACCGTTGAACTGCGAGACCAACTCAAAACTTGCGAACGTAACTTTACTGAGACGCGCCAGGAAATTGCGGCGATGGAGAAGCATCCATCCAATATCCCATCCCGCCTTCTGGGCATCCGGGAGCACATGGCAAAAACCTTGGAGATTCCTGAGGAAAAACTGCCCTATGCCGGTGAACTCATTGAAGTGAAGGAAGAGGAGCATGAATGGCAAGGCGCTATTGAACGTGTGCTCGGCGGATTTGCCCGCTCCCTCTTGGTTCCGGACAAGCACTACGCCGCTGTCGCGGCTTATCTCAATGAGCACAACATTGGGGAACGACTGACTTACTTGCGGGTGATTGAACGCGGCACGGAGATGCGCTCGGTTGGAGCGAACTCAATCGTCAGCAAACTGAAATTTGCCCGAGGACCACTCACGGAGTGGCTGCGTGAAGAGCTGAAAGCGCACTTCAATTACGAGTGTGTCGAGAACCTACAGGCGTTTCGTAATGCAACACGCGCCGTCACCAAAGAGGGACAGGTCAAGCACAACACAATTCGCCACGAGAAAGACGACCGGCGCCGCATTGATGACCAAACCCAGTGGGTGCTGGGTTTCGATAACAAGGCAAAACGAACGCTATACGAGCGTCGTGCCCTGGAGTTGGCCACTGAGCACGAAAAGCTTCGCAAAGAACTGGAAGCGCATCAAACGCGCAGTGAAACCACAGAGCAGCGGCTATTGCACTGCCAAACCCTGGCCAATCTTCAATGGAGCGAGGTAGACGTTACCTCGATGCTGACCCGCATCACCAGTCTGCAAGGGCAACTCAAGACGGAACTTGAGGCGCATCCCGACTTGGCTGCGTTAGACGAGAAAATCAAAAAGCAAGCGGAGCTACACGAAGCAGCCCAAAGCAAACAAACCGAGTATGCAGCAAGCATCCTTGCGAAAGATTTAGAGCTAAAAAAACTGAATGCCAGCATGAGCGCATTGCGATTTGAGCTTCTGGCATTCTCAATCGCCCCGCCACAAATGGAAGCGCTCAATCAGCGCTTTGGTGAAGCCAGCAGAGCATTGACCCTGACAAACCTAGCCAATGCCGCATTGCAAGTCGTGAGAGGTATCAATAACGAGCTCCAAGGCCTTGGCCAGCAAATTAACAATCATGTCCGAGCTATTGAGGAGCGCTTCCAGCGGTTTGTTTCTACCTGGCCAGCCGAGGCTGGCGGCCTCGACCCCACCATCGCCAGTGCCGATGACTTCTTCGCCAAACTGCGGCGCCTTGAACAAGATGGGCTTCCAGAATTCGAGGAACGCTTCCTGCGCCTATTGCGAGAGCAGAGCGACCAAAACCTGACTCGCCTGTCCACCCAACTCGACCAGGAGCGAAAGGCCATCCGCGACCGTATGGATGTAGTCAATGACAGCTTGGAAAGCGCACCATTCGGGCCCGGCACCCATTTGGTGATTGATACACACGACCGGATGTTGAAGGATGTGCTCGACTTCAAACAAAGCCTGAAGGATGCGCTAAGCCACTCCTTTAGCCAGGACAAGGAAGCGGCAGAGTCTCGCTTCTCTGTACTCAATGAATTGGTCAAGAAGCTGTCGAGCCAAGAAACGGCCGACCGTAACTGGCGCGCTCTGGTCCTCGATGTGCGGCAGCATGTGGAATTTGTTGCCCGCGAACTTGATGCCTCCGGCCTCGAGATTGAGGTCTACCGCAGCGGAGCAGGCAAGTCAGGAGGCCAGCGCCAGAAATTGGCTGCAACGTGCCTGGCAGCTGCACTGCGCTATCAGCTGGGCAGTCATGGCCGTGAATTGCCGACCTTCTCAACCGTTGTGCTGGATGAGGCCTTTGACAAAGCCGATGCCGAATTCACCGCCATGGCGATGAACATTTTCAAGACCTTCGGCTTCCAGATGATTGTCGCCACCCCTCTGAAATCGGTGATGACCCTCGAGCCCTTTATTGGTGGTGCCTGCTTCATCCATATCAAGGACCGGAAATACTCAGCTGCAATCCCGATTGAATACGATGAAGAAAGCCAACGCCTGAAGTTGAAACCGGAGGATGGCAATGGCCAAGAAGCTGCTGCTGCCTAAAGATGTCATCGAATGGCTTACCCGCCGATACACCAACCAGCACAAAGCTTGGTTGTTAGGAGAAGGCCAATGGCCGATAACCGTCAATCTCGGCATCCCAACAGAAACCGATGCCACTCAGGATATTGGCGGAGTAAGGCATTGGGTTGAAGCCTGGAGCGACTGGCACGGTCCTACCAAGCTGTCTTGGGTATCCCGACAATGGTCCCGCTTAGGTAACCAAAATTTGCCGGCCAGTTTGGAAATCGCCGCACCCACTGACGTTGCATCCCTCATTGGTCAAGGTAAGCGCTGGAGAACGGCCGCTGAGCGTTACCAGCGCTTTGTAGACCGCTGGCCACAGCTCGCAGCCCACGCTGTCCTGGGGCGACATTTCGGTGTATTGGCCGATTATGTCGAAACTGATTTCGTGCGCTTATTTTCAATGCTCGACTGGTTGGAGAAAAATCCCTCCTCGGGATTGGCACCCCGACAACTGCCTGTTGCCGGCCTCGATACCAAATGGCTTGAAAAGAGGGCCGGCGTTGTAACCGACGTGCTGAGAAGTATTCGCGCCATCGATGATGTGGCCGATTTCTACTCAATATGTGGTTTGAAACGGCCCGTGCCCAGAATACGCGCCCGAATTCTTTGCCCGGAGTTGCGTAGCATGCTCGGTGGGCTGAAAGATATTGAAGCCCCTGTAACGGAGTTAAGCGAGCTAGCCATCGCCCCCAAGCGCGCCATCATTGTTGAAAATCTGGAAACCGGGTTGGCCCTACCGGATATTCCAGACACGGTAGCGTTCATGCGCCTTGGCAACGCGGTAAGCCTGTTGTCGGGCCTAACCTGGTTACAGAAGTGTTCAACGCTCTACTGGGGCGACATCGATACGCACGGTTTTGTCATCCTCAATCGTGCACGCAGCTATTTCCCTAATCTTCTGTCGGTCATGATGGATTCGGCTACATTGCTGGCCTACCAAGACTTATGGGTTGAAGAGAGCGCCCCGTCTGCTGAAACAGAACTTTCCTTACTGACGCCAACTGAGCGCGATGCTTTTGAAGGGTTACGTACAGGTAGATGGGATAGCAATATCCGGCTTGAGCAAGAACGGATTTGCTGGCCAGATGCGATGAAAAACATCGCGGAGAGCGAGGTGTTTTCTGGGGTTGAGTTTTCACAGCCTGTCTGAGCCTAAGCAATATAACAGCCGAAAACCCGGCTGTTGGAACCAGCAGACATTCTCTCCCGGTATGGCTTAACCATAGCGGAGAGGTGTCGCGACCGCGAATCCAGGGGTTAAGCCTGCTACGCTCAAGTGAAACGACACACAGCGGTATTCATGTAGGCATCGCTCCTGAAGCGTTGCGCTGGGTTTGTGCTTTGCATGCCCCCTTGGCGGTATGAAACTTATCGTCATCGGCGTTGGCTACGTTCTACTTGGCTGATGGTCTCAGTCAAGGGAATTGGCATCGCATTCCACAGGCTGCATGAGGGCTGCCAGGGCTGTTGTCTGACGGCATACCAATGCGCCTTGCCAGTTAGAGTAAGCGCTGCCCACTGACGAGCGACCTGACCAGCCACCTGGTTGCCAGAAGCGGGTTGCTCACCGGAAAGACGTTGAACCCATGTTCAGGGTCCTGACGTTCACGCTGCTTTGCGACGTTGTGAGGCGCACACCCAGAGAGATGCTGGCGGGGGTGGGTGATTAAAGGATTAAGGATTACGGGGGTGGATACCCCTGAAAACGCCTTGCCGGCTGGGGAGATTTTGTTGGCAGGGGCGCCATGGCGTGTTTTGAGGCCAAGCGAAATGTGGGGCCACGACAAGCAGCGTGTGTTTCGACGCCAAGTAAAACGTGTTTTTAGGCAGCGTTGAACCCATTCTGGGTACGGTCTGTCGTTCGTCATGCCTCTCCAGCGCGCTATACCGATTCATGTGGGGCCCCATTGGGTCCCAGTGGAGAAGACACATGAAAACCAAAATCGAAAAACCTGGCGACCGGCATCGTGCCGGCTCGGTCCAGATGAAAGTCTGGGTTCCGGATGACCTGAAGAACGAATTTGCCTCGCTTTGCGCGGTGCAAGGCCTCTGTGCATCGGTCGTTCTTCGCGGTCTCCTGGCCGCCTACGTTGAACGCGCATCAGGAGCCCGACATGGTCAAGCGGCGCAGCGCTGAGCAGATTGCCGCACTTCAGGCCCAAGCTGCGGCTACGCGATGCGCCGCGGAATCGGCAGCGGACGTCCTGACCCAAGACCTTATCTGCGCGGCCGCCGCTACGCTCGAATCTGTTGCACGCAGTCAGCTGCGGCAGATGGCTGCCGCGGAGGAACCCGTCCTGGTGCTCCCCGACAACGCTTCAGTCACTGAGGTGCGGCAGGCCAGGCAGCGTCGGGCAGTTCGGCGCGGCGACGATGTTTACCTGCCTACTTGGCGGGAAGCGACGGTGGGTATCCCGAATACCTTGCTGCGCTCCTCCTTGTTCGGTGCTTCCGAGGTGACCGACAAGCCGTTGATGAACGTCGAGATAAGCGTACAGGGCGATACGTCCCTGACACTGACGGGGCACCCCTTGGGTGATTACGACCGACGTGTTTTTGCTGCCTGTCTGAACTACTACCGTGACGAGCGGCCCCTCTGCCCAGGAGGAGAATTGCGCTGGGTGAGCGTGACTTTTTGGCAACTGGCCCGTGACCTGAATGTGTCCTACTGCGCCAATACCCACCGGGCCATCCGAGACAGCCTCATTCGGCTCAATGCTGCCCACCTGCGTATCCGGGTAAAGCGGGTGGACATCCCGATGCCGCGCTTATTGGATGTCTTATTCGATGACGGCTACCAAGGCCGAGATACGCCAGAGCGATTGTTGAAGGGCAGCGACCTTATTTCGTTTCGCGTGCTGGACTCGATGGCTAGGCTTTTTGGGCCAGAAAACTGGAGTGCGGTCAGCCACACTGCGCTGCACGAATACTCAGGCCTGCCGGCCTGGTTGGCGAGCTACTACAGCACGCATGCGAAGCCGTACCCGGTGAAAGTTGAAGACCTTTTCAAGTGGAGCGGTGTGGTCTGCGAACTCCGCGAGTTTCGCCGACGGCTGAAGCGAGCCCTGGCGCGGCTACAGCGGGATGACGTGTCAGACAGCGAGAGGGTGGCGGCATTTGAGCTCACGTATACACACCTCACGGTCGAGCTTTTGAGATGGCAGATGACCTAACGGGAGTCGTCGGTGGTAACACCAGTAGGTGAGCAGGCTAGTTTCAAAGCGCAAACTAGCCTGGCTTAGCAAATACAAAAACGCAGACTACTTTTTCCGGTCGAAGCAATGCTCCCGATGCCATGCCAAATACGCTTGGTGGCGTTCAGTCAGGCCAATGATGGCTTCGGCCCCTGTGAGCACCAGCCGGGTGCGACTAGCGGCATCCAGGGCATCGGAAATTCTTATTTGTCCAGAATCCATGAAGGTCACCCATCCGCCATCGAACAACGCATCAAGGTGAGGCGCCAACAGCAAGCCGTTGAATACATCAAGCCGCTCGGCGTCGGAGGCGCAGTCTGCCCAGGGTTTGATATGGGAGGCGCGGAGAAGCCCAGGTACAGCAAGCCCACTGACCGCGCATCGCTGCCCCCAGTAAGCAAGCAACGAAGCGCGGAAAATATCCTGCCCCACCCGCTGTACAACGAGTCGAGTCGCTTCCGTCGTATCCGGTGGGTGGCGGCGGCTTTCCTCGAAGGCTCTTAACCCTTCGCCTGCCAGCACACGGCTCACCGCAGCAATACGACCGAACAAACGATGCAGCGTCGGATAATCCTGAATGTTATTAAGGTACACCGCCCACGGTGGACTGGCATCGGCTGCTACCGCTGTGAACTCGGTTGCAACCCGGCGAGCCAGGCCAGCATCACTGACTGCGACACGGTACCCCGCAATCTCAGAGGCAACCCCTACTGTGCCCGGGAAAGCCGTCGACCGAAAAACAAGCCAATCTCGCTCCACGGCTGGAGAAAGGTCAAAACCCGCGTCCTGCGCAGCTTTTTCCAGTCGAGTTCGCTCAAGGGAGCCCAGCGGAGCCGCATCGTAATCGTCCGATGCCCCCCAATATTGGGCATACCAGCGGAGCAAAGCCCGAAGTGCCGATTCATCGGCAACAAGACAGGAAGACTGATTCGGCGGAGCAATGCGTGAATCAGCTTGCTTGATGCGAGAGCCACTGTAATCGTCATCACAAGGTGAAACCCCGGCTATATCGGGTACCTTGCACTTCTCCAGCAGGATTCTTGTCTGTTGGGACGGGTTCGGCTCCTTGGCAGCGTACATGTCACCAACTATCAATGCAAACTGGCGTCCGCCTGGCCCGCCAATTTCAAACAGGTGGGCCTTGCTACGTTCAGCCTGGTCGCAAGAATGAATCGACAATTCCTCTGACAGCTCAGTCGTGATGATTTCGAGGGCTCTCTCGCTCGGAAGCTTTGCGGCAATACTCATGCACCGCTGCTCCCAGTCAGTTTTTCGTAGCCCTGCCTAATAACTTGAGCAATCAGCGGACGCCTTGCCACCAGGAAACCCTGATAACTCATGTCTTGCCAGCCTTCTGGCAGCGCATGCCAGTGCATCATTTCCTGCAGTTCTACATCCGAGAACCGGTTTGCGTACTTCGGCCAGTATTCCTTCGGTGGAATGTCAGAAATTGCGATGTTATCGTCCCACTCAACCAGCGCGTAGTTGGCAATCTGGTTGGTGTCGCGCAACTCGGTGGTGCCAATCTTGTGGAGGTAGCGCTTCGGAAAAAGGTGATGACGCTCCAGTGGCTTCTTGTTGCCGATGGCGGGCGGGTCGAGCAAATCGGCCACCTTGCCTTTGGAAAACAAGGCCTTTGCCTCACACAATACCAAGGCAGCGTAGTAAGCAAACAAGCTGGGGCCACGGCTAGCCGAGGTTGAAAGCTCCATCGGTAGCGTTTTAGCCCAGTAGTCATCAGTCAACGTGGCCTGCTCTACATCCTGGAGTGCCTTTACAAAAGCCGCCGGGTCGTTCCCATCAGGTAACAGCTTCAAGTCGGTTTCGTAGCGCGACTCCGGTGAACTGGTGTATCGCCCTGTCAGCAGGGACATGTAGAGCCATCTGGCAATTGTCTGTTTCAGCGTATAGGGCTCGACCTTGAATTCAGTCCGGCCTATCAAGAACAGCTGGTAGGCAAAAATCAGGGCTCCTTCAGAACTGACATAGCGGAGATGCCGATACCCCGCTGCCCGCACTACATTCAGGAAGTCGGCCCAGTGGGTCAAGTTCAAAACTTTGGCTTGAGCCTCTTTCAGCTCCCCGAACTGGGCGTCCCGTCGAGCAGGACTGAAATCACCAGTGCGCAAGTCCTTGCCACGAAGAATGGAGTAAACGTGCTCCAACCTGCCCCGACGGAAAGCTACTCCGACATTCACGCGAAGCAATTGGTCCGGTTCTGGTTGGAAAATGGGATTGAACGGGCTTGCGCCCCCACCTTGCAACGGTTTGCGAGTGCCGATACTGAAGTGTTCCAGGTCCGTTCGCCCTTGGTCCCAGAAAACCGACATCAGCGTCAGAATAAAATCCGACTGGTTGAGCTTCTTCCCTTCACTATTGATGCGAACGAAGACATCAGCGACCTGCTCCTCACTGGCAGTTTGGGTTAGCTCCAGTGCGACAAAGGGGTAATTGGTCAGCCCGGCTAGGCGACCAATCGCTTCGGCAATTTTTTCCTCTTCATCGTCGGTCAATGCACCGCCGTCGGCTGCACGAGCCTCCCCAACGCGTTTGATGTACTCGTTTATGGTCTTGTGGGTCGGTCGATTGAAAACTTCCGAGATGTCAGCGATGAACTCTGGCTTTTTCTCCGTGGTCGCGTCTGGGACGGCGAACTCGCCCTTGAGCGGATTGAAGGCAATCCGGATGAATTCATGCTCAAAGTTGTCACGCAGAACCGCTTCCTTCCGAACGACCGCGTACAGCGAGGTCAAGCGCTGCTGTCCGTCAACAATGAGCAACGACGGTGCTTTTTGCTTTGCATCCTGGCCGATGACCTTGGTCGTTACATCTTCCGCCCCCGTCTGCCAAAACAGGAAGTACCCAACCGGGTAGCCCTTGTACATGGAGTCAAATAGGTCGCGGACCTTGGCATTTGGCCAGACAAAAGGGCGCTGGATGTCAGGCAGACCGATACGCCCCAGGCCGATGTCGTGAATTAGACCACCGAGCGTGTAATGGACTTCTTTGAAGAGAGTATCTGTCATAGCTATTCAGGAAATTGCATTTGAAAACTCGGCCCAAGTATCCAGTGACAACTCAGTGCCGTTCACAAACTGCACGGCGTGGCCGAAAGGGTCTCGGCTATCCCGAGGAAACAGCGCTAAATTCACATTGCCAGGAGAAATCGCGCTGGGGTACATGATGCCGTCCAGTTGCTCGGCATCCGGTGTTTTGAAGACCTGGGCAAAGTATTCCGAGACGACCTGCGAAGGAACATAGTGGATGTGTTCCCGACCATCCTTCTGCACCGGTTGGCAAATATCCGCCACGAAACGATTGAGGAAGAGAATGACTTCCCTAACCCGTCGTTGCGTGTGGTCGAAAACCGAAGGTTCCGGCGGAAGCAGGGTCAAATCGAGCACAGCCAGGGGTCGAACCGTTTGGAAACGAGCAGCCACAGCTCGGCACGGCGGTCCGCGGAGCACTTCGGCCAGTGCCCCTTTTTTCGACTTCGAAAAATAGAGGTAGGAGATACCCGCCGGGTTCATCCGCCCCGCATTTGCCAAGTGATTGGGCGGGGCTCCCAACTGTTCATCCGAAATTTCCCAGTTTGCGTCACCGACTCGTTCACGCACTCTGAATAGATTAGTTTTTTCAGGCAAGGAGGTCACGAGGCCGAGTTGAACAGCCATATCACCAACGAGCTCTAAGACATCGAGAGGTCGGTGCTGACGCCAGTCATCAGAACGGTCGACACTGGCCATGAAGAAGTAACGGCTATGATGCTTGACCTTTTCGGCGAATGCCTCCCACGCCCAAGACCACTCTTCATGACGGTGCGAGGACATCCAATGCCCTTCAGCTGCCGACACCCACGCCGTATTCGAGAACGAATTCACGACATCCTCAAATAGCTTATCGTCGGCATAGAACGGTACGCCCATCAAGGCATCAACCGTGTAAACGGGTTTAACCACCCAGCCACCATCGTACGGAACGCCAGCCTCCGTTGGCTCGGCATAGTAGTAACCCAGTGCTGATGCTATTGCCGGCATGATGACCGCAACCGGGGCTGCGCTGGCGCCCCGTGTGCGCGTGCCACAGTAATCGCACTGGCGAGCACTCGCGTTTTTCCGAATGAGGTCTTTGAGAAAATCATCCTCGACACAGTCCGGACAAACGAGCTTATCGGGTGCCGACCAACCTCTTTCGTTCTCTTCCTCCCACTGACGTTTGGCTTGACCCATTACGCCACCAGCCTATCCCAAGCCTCCAGCACCAGCCGCCGGGTGCTGTATTCGCCAAACTCGCGCATCTCGTTGTTCTTTAGAACCCTGAACGTTTCGATTTCACAATCCTGCCCTTCAATCTCCTTGGGGTCGAGTATGAAGCGCATTTCATCCTTGGTTAAACCGTACACCTTCGCGGCAACCAGAGTATCGAGTTCAGCCTTTATTTTTGGGCGTGTCTCAAAGCAATTTGCAGCGGTCAAATCAAAGCCATGGCCTGGGTCTTCCTTAGTGTATTGCTCAAAGAAGCCCTTCATTTCGGGACCTGCACAGGTAAGAAGTAGAGCGCGACGACAAAGGCTGTGGCGTAGTTCTTCTGGAAGGTCTCTTGGGAATGGAAGCGAATCCATAATAGTCAATGACATTGTCAGCGCCACCTTCTTACGAACTATGAAGTCCATAACCAGCGAATTGGCAATAGCCAACCACAGTAAATAATCAGAACAACGACCGTTATCAAAAGTAATCGTAGGCACCTTGTGGCCGCAGACCGTTGAAGGAGGCACCAGTGCCGCGGTTAGGCTCCGCTCATTAGTCGGGCTAGCAACATCACAAAAGCCAATTCGATACGAAGACAGCCGTCCAATCAATTTGGCTGGAATATTCGATGACCCAATATGCCACTGGGGTTTGATGCGCTTAGATTCTGACCCAAAGTCATATGGTTCCCAAACCGCTGCTCGGCCGCGCCCAGAAACGTAGCCTTTTGCCCGGTAGTCGAAAGCATCAATCATTCGGCCTTCAAACAGTGGAAACCCGGATGGGTCCGACGCGAACTCATCTCGGTCATTCCCCATATCCATTTCACGCATGTAGTGCCGATAGGGCTGGCCCTCAAGCTCTTCGCCGAACTTTGGGAAGCGCTCATACATCTTTCTGCAAATTGCGGCATCTTTTTCGCCTGCAAATTCCATCACAGCAATTGCATCCGGCGAAAACTCTTCAACGAGGCTAACTGGCACCACCATCTGAGCCAATTTTGCGTTTCGCAGCTTTTCTTCTGAGGTGATATTAAATAAGGCGTTGAATTGAGTTGTGGTACCTTTCTTTTGTGCCACGTAAAGGCAGAACTTGGCCCTGGTATGAACATCATCGAACCATACGTGCTGACGATTCTCGAAACCGTAAAGGCTAAGAAGTGAGGCATTCTTAAAAAATCTCTTTCTGATTTCAGCCGCATTTGCTCCATTGTAAAAATTCTCGGGCACAAGCTGGCTTACATAGCCACCTGAGCGTGTAATTTCAAAGGCAGTCTCGACGAGCATACGGTAGATATTGAAATCACCTTTCCCGAGATTCCCTGGAGCAAACATCGAGTACCTCCCACTCTTCTTTATGAATGTCGCCTGGCTGTACAAATCTCGGCAATATGCCTGCCATGATTGATTGGTTGGAGAATCCTCCAAAAGACGCTCCATTAAGGCAGCTTGCTCATCTTTTGGTAAGAAGCGAACCTCTGGAGCTATAGGAGCAAAGAATCGCTTCAGGTCTGGAGACATGGAAGCCCATGGTGGGTTTCCAAGTACCAAGTCAAACCCTCCACGAGAAAACACTTCTGGAAAACCCAATTTCCAGTGAAAAGGATTAACTCGAGCAACAATCTGTTCGGTAAAGGCAAGCACCCCTGGACGAGCTGGTTGCCCGTGCAGTACACGCCAAATGTCCGCGGTGGTCGGGACCAATTCAGCGGTGTCTAAGGATTTCTTTGCAAAGTAGGAGGCCACCACCATATCACTCGCAAGCTTAATGGGGCTGGTTCGCAGCTCGGCCTTACACGCTTCAAATGCTCTTGCTTTGTCCTGAACTTGCTCTATGGTTTCTTCGGGTAAAGCATCGAAATTGCGACCACAACTTTGATTAGAGAAATCGAAGGAATAAACTTTTGAGTCGCGCTCGATGTTTTGGATGACGCTTGTACGAGCTTCCCTGTTGGTTTTTTTCAGCTTCTCGACAACAACATCATCGTCTCCGTATTGGGCAACGAATGCTGAATCGTCCACTGCAAGTTCAAGACCCCCAGTTTCAAGTATGCCAATCACTGCATCCCCCGTGCGGATGCGGTGGTCCAAGAAGGAAAGGGGCCTATCTGGGCAATAAGCCTCAAGCCATAAAGCAGTTTTGGCCAGCTCAACAGCAAGAGAGTTCTTATCTACGCCATACACGCAATGCGAAATGACATCCCTAAGAGCCTTGCGATAGTTTCCTGGCAGGAGATTTCCATCAACAGCCGTCAATTTTGCTATCCGGTCTGCGATATGCCGAGCGGCCCCAAGCAAGAAATGTCCAGAGCCACAGGCCGGGTCGCAAACCATCAGTGTCAACAAAGCGTCGACAGGCTCGCTTGGGTTATCCGCGATAGCTTTCTCGATTAGCGGCTCAAGCGTGGAGTCAAGAAGCTCCTGAACTAAAACATCTTTTGTGTAGAAGGACCCTGAGAATTTCCGGGCACTTCCTTGCTCATTTGTTTGGTCGCCAGCAAAACGAAAACTCCATTTTGCTGATGCTGCAACAATCTCGGGAATGAGCTCCAGCAGGCTTTCATAGACGCTGCCTAATTCCTCAGAATCCATGTCGCGGTAATTGACGCGGGAAAGCGCCGCCCCATCGCGGAAGAAGCAGAGGCTAAACAGGGAAGAAAGCAGCGAGCTGTTGTCGAGCTGGGCAGCATCAAGGTCTGGGCATTGGCTGGCAGCGAAAAGGCCGCCGAGGGCCGGCAGTCCCAAGGCGGGCTGTCCTTTGCCAAGGCCACCAAATGTGATGGTCAAGGCTTGCCAGAGGTCGGCGTGGCGGTCATAGCTGCGGCGGCGGGCGGACAACTGGCGCAGACGGGTGAGGCTGTAGCCGGCCAGGTAGCGGGCCTTGGCGTCAGCAGTAGCCTCCGGTACAAAGACCAATTCGCGGTCCTCGATGGTGGCGAGGAAGATGAAGCGGTAGATGAGGCGCAGCAGTTGCTCGAAATAGGCTTGCGTGGTGAGCTCGCCGGCCTCGAGGCGGCGGCGCAGTTCCGTGTTCGCTGGATGCGCGAGGAAGCCGGTGCCAAGGGCGCGCAGGGCTTCAGTGACGCCGATGCGCAGGCGGTCGCGGGCGCGGATACCGTCTTCCTGGGCGGTGTTGCGCCAGCGTTCCAGCGGGCAATTCGCCGGTTCGGTGCCGACCTTGCCAAACCGGGAAGCATGAGCCAACAACCAGAGGGCAGTGAAGTCTGGGTATAGGCCTTCGCTGAATATAGCTTCGAGGTCAGCCTCGATGTAGGCGGGACGAGTAAGGCTGGGGTTGTCGCGCAGAATACGTAGCTTGAGGCCGTTACCGACGACAGCCCAGAGGGCGTCATCGCTGGCATTCAGGTATTCCTGGGCGAGCAAAAAAGGCGAGCGGCGGCGCACGCCGTCACCGAAGCTGGTATCTGGCTTGTCGAGAAGCTGGTCGTGTGCAGCCAGAACGACGGGAATCTTCCCCTCGCCGGCGGCGAAACCAATGGGGAAAACACGCTCCCCGAGCGTGACCTGGCCAACCGCCTTAAGGTCGCCAAAGCAGAATACGTGACGCAGCAGCGGTTCGAGCAGTTCCTTAACGGTCAGCGCATGGCTGTTGAGGTCGGTCCGGGCGCGCTTGGCGGCGAAGTCCTGCCAGAGGTTTTGGGCAATCTTCCAGTAGCGGCCAATTTCGTCGCGCAGCTTGAGGCCACGGGGGATGTCGTAATCCGCTTCCGTCTGCTCGCTGGCTTCGAGATGGGCAACCTTGTTGAGGAAGTCAGGAGCGAGCAGGCCACCTTCGATGCTAAGGGCGGGAAAGGCGAGTTCCTGATTGTTTCTGCGTGCCATATTTTTTTGAACCCCTGTTTTAGGCCGGGATGAGGACGAAGACACCCATGACGTCGACTGGCAGACTGGGCGTCACGCGATATTCACCGCGCCCTTGCGCTGCCTCACGAACACGGCGATGGTCATCTAGCAGCAGCTGAGCACGCTTGCGCGCCAAGGTTTCCAGGGTAGGTTGTTGACTATCCAGCTGGTCGAGGGAACGTTGGATATGCTGGTCACGCAGTGGTGGTGGCATGTTCCGGGCTGGTTCGGCAGCCATCAGAGCACGGGCAGCAGCGTCCTCCAGCAAAGGCATTGTTTCATCTGCCGGAACGCCAACTGTCAGGGTTTCTTCACACAAAAGTAAGCGCGATTCACCACGATGGGTCACGGTCAACTGGTGACGCAACCGCACCAGCAGCACGGTGGTTTTCACCTGAACTGCCTCAGTAAATATTGCACCGGCCCGTGCCACAGCATCCAAGGTTTCGTCATTCGCAGCCGAACTCTCCAGCGCTGACTCGAGCAGGTAGTCGGCAAGCACGGAAACCAAGGGATGGGTCCGATGGATGAACTGTGCGCCCGTCGCGGCCGGCTGATGGAAATCGACGCGCAGCGTGCCTACCAAGCCTTCGCCTTCGAGGCGCTCCCGAACGGCGCCAGGCAAACTGCCAGCATGGAGTTTCCAGTGGTTGGCGCCCGCCTTGCTGGCGGCTTCCAGCGGCGCACCTAGTTGCAGAGCGGCACGCTTGACGAAGCGTTCCACATCTTCTTCGCCGCCCAGAACTGCCAGAGTTTTCTGCCACTCAGGCAGGACGTCCTCGGGTTTCAGACGACGTTGGGCGAACAGTGTTCGGTTCTTAGACGCTTTGTCTCGAGCCGATTGCCAGGCAGTGTCGATGGCTGCCGCGGGCTCACCGAAGTCCAAGCCCATTTGGGGCATCTTGCTGGCCGTGCTCCCTTTGCGCAGCAGTACGGCACCGACCAGCGCCTGTGTTAGCTTGCCCTCGTCATCGGGCATAGGCACCAGCACACCGAGCTCCTTGCGGATACTCTCGGCCTTGCGCAGGATAACTTGCAGTACGGCGCCATCAACCGGGTTGTCCTGGCCGTAGAGCATCGTGGTGCGCACTTCCCGGGCCTTCTGACCAAAACGGTCGACGCGACCTTCCCGCTGTTCGTGGCGAGTCGGGTTCCAGGATAGGTCGTAATGAACGACAGCGGTGAAGAGATTCTGGAGGTTAATACCTTCCGACAGGCAGTCGGTAGCGACCAGGATACGCTGCTCGGCCTCACCCATCGCTTCCACCGTTGCTTCGCGCTCGGAAGGGGAAAATTCACCGGTGACAGGGGTGACCAGATGGTCGCGGAAAACCGTGCGCAATTGTTCGGCCACGTAATGCGCAGTTGCAATGTAGCGGCAAAAGACAACGGGTTGGAAGCCGGCGGCGGTGAGTTCCTTGAGGTGTTCGATAAGGCGCTTGAGTTTGGGGTCCTTGGCAGCGCCGGTCAGTCCCTCGGCACGGTCAATCAGGTCGCTTAGCCACTCGGTATCCTCGGTGCGGGCACCCGGCTCAATGTCCTGAGTAGAAAGGTTGTCCTCCTGGCCATCGAGAACTCGCTCGCGACCCTGCTCCTCGGCTTCTTCCAGGGTCAGTGCCTCAATCTCAGCTGCGCCCTCAGCGAGCGTCGTACCTGAGAGGCGAGTCCTCAGGGCGTTGATGGCGGCGGCCGGTGACGAGGAGATACAGCGCAGCAAGGCTAACGCCGCCCACCAGCTCATGCGCTGCTGAAGCAGACCCTGGCCTTCGGCACGGACAACTAGGGTGCGGGCATATTCGAGTACGTCATCGAACAGCCGCCCCCACTCACCAGTGAGTTTGTAAGTCACTTCGGTGGAGAAGCGCTCTGGGAAGACGCTACTGTCCTGCCATTCCTCGATGTCGGGGCGGCGGCGCTGGACGAAATGATTTGCCAACTGTTCGCGCAATGGGCGACGGCTATCTGAAGGAATGTCTTTCAGTTCTTTGAACTCGGGGTTGAGCAAACCCAACAGGTTGTAGAAAGCTTCTTCATCGCCGGAGTGTGGAGTGGCGGTAAGCATTATGAGGTGGCGCTCGGGGTTTTCGACCAGTCCCTTGAGCAGGGTGTAGCGTTGCTGCTTGCCCTGTCCGCTGTAGGTGCAGGTATGTGCCTCGTCGACGATTACACACTCCGGGCAGGCACGCTGGAATTCATCCCGACGGCGGTCGGACTTGATGTAGTCGAGACTAACGACGGTAAATGGGTAGGCTTCGAATACCGATTGGTTGGCGGGTAGGCCGCGTTCCAAGCGATTGGCGGTCGTGTTGCGTACAACAACGGCATTGATGTGGAAGCGTTGTTTCAGCTCGCGCTGCCACTGCTCGCATAGGTGCGGAGGGCACAACACCGCCAAGCGGCTAATTTCGCCGCGGTCGAGTAATTCCCGGACGATTAGCGCGGCCTCGATGGTTTTCCCGATACCGACATCGTCCGCAATCAGCAGGCGCACGACTTCCTGCTTCAAGGCCATCAGTAGTGGTACTAGCTGGTAAGCGCGCGGTTCGACGGCGATGTTGCCAAAGCTGCGGAAGGGGCCTGCGCCAGTGCGCAGTTTAAGTTGCAGGGCATCTCGCAGGAGTTGGCCGGCCGCAAAATTGGCAGCCTGCTGAACAGACGGCTTCGGGAAGGTTGCCGGGCCGACAGGCCCGGGTTCAATCGGAAGATAAATGAGGGTTGCATCGTCCTCTGCCGCACCTAGCGGTCGTAGATGCAAGGTTTCGTCACAAGACTGAGGCAGGACAATCCACTCACGGCCGCGGGCCGAGACCAGGCTACCAGGTTGAAAGACAGCGTTCACTTGAATCCTTACTTAGTTTTGCCTTCAATGCGGTTAGCCGCTTCGAAAATGGCATACAAACTGACCTGACGAAGGTCGATATCCTTAATGAGTCCGCGTAGATATTCGCTGGATGCGACATCTAACTCCCTGCGAGCACAGACCAGATACGAAACGGCCTCAGCTTCTGCCTCTCGAACTGGATAAGGCAACTTTGAGCGGTCGGGCCAGCGACCTGAAGGGTCGGCGCCGCAGTGGCCACAAAAAATGTGTCCGAGCTCATGAGCCAAAGTCGCGTAGCGAGTTGGCACGGAATGGTTCTTGTTGATTTGAATTAGCCATTCAGGTGCCTCGGCTTGTGCTGACTTAGGATAACGAGACGGAACTGCCTGAAGATTTCTGGCATTACCGGCCAGCATCGTTCCAAAGTTCATCTCTTCAATACGAACCTTGCTCTCTTTTTGGTGGTGTTTAACGGCTTTCGCCCACTCAATCTCATCCATTTCACCGTAAGTGACGAATGGATTGTTATGTTCGCCAGGAAGTGGAGGCCCATCGGTATCTGATACCTCGTACAGAAAAGATACCGGGCCAAATGGACGCAGCACCACGATGGGAATCGCGCCAGGTTTCACTTCGCGACGTTTGTCATTCCACTTCTTTTCCGTGGCAACGGCAGCAGCACCTGGCCGTTGCAACCTGACCAACATTGCGTTGTAAACGGAAAGATTACTTAACCTTCGGGCGAACTCGATGAACTCGTCGAACGCTGATGGTCCAGTTGCCTGAAGCGCATCTTGAAACAAACGGTCTATGGCTGTCGCGCATTCCGCAAACGATTTCAATCTCCGGTCAGCACGCCCAACCTTGCGTTCGTTTTCAAGCTCCTGAGCGAATAAATCAAATTGGTCAGTTGGTTTCACTTGCCCGCCCCAAACAAGTCTTTGTGCTCTTGGAACACACCATTCCAGCTGACAATATCCTTCGAAAACCGAATGACGTAGTAGCCAGCTGCTTCCAAGCATGCATTTATTGTTTTGTCCTTGTCGGATTGGCTTGGACCTTCATGGTGGGGGCCATCAATAAAAATAACGGCCTTCCAGTCGGCATAGTAAAAATCGGCGGTGGTATGGCAGCGCTCAATCGTATGCTGTCCTGAATCGGGTGTACGATAGCCGTTGGCCTGCACATAATCCAGCCAGGCTTGCTCAAGCGAACTGCCAGCAATACGTTGGAGTTCGCCTTGCTGTTGTTCCGGAGTACGGCCAAAGCTGCCTACCTCGCCGCGGGAGCGCGTCAGCTGACAAAGAATATCTAGCGCTTTGCCTTCGTTGTCCGCATCCTGGCGGTCGATGTGAAGGTGGTCTGGCTGGTTGTAGTACGAGAGCAGACATTTGTAGCAGCCGGCCTCGCAGATGGGCTGGCCATTCGGACCCAGGTCATCAGTTAGGTTGGCTTGCTCCCAATGCCCATTGGCTGGCCGCTGGTAATGCATGATAGCCAGCGCTTCCGCGGCGACCTGGGCGAGCGCGTCCGGTTCCGTTGCAATGCGGGTAAGCACCCCAGCGCCGCCCTCAGCCGACTCGTAGAACAGGATGGCACGACGCAGGTCAGCCTTGGGGAGCGGCTCGGCCATCAATTCGCTCTCTTCGAGCTGATAGACAGCCTCGATGCCCCGCTTCAGTGCGTACTGCAAGGTAGCCATAGTCTTGATATCCAGCTCTTCGAGCGGACGCACAATGAGCACGTTGCGCCGGTCCTCCACGTAGGGAACGATGCGCTGCGGCGGTGTCTTGTCGGGCGGCGTTTCCGGGTCCGGCTCGCCGGCTTCTTCAGCCCCGCCCATCCAGTGGCCGGTCACTGGGTTAATCATGAAGCCGAGCAGGCTCTTTTCCTTACGGCGCCGCCAACCGAGATTCATGCGCCAAACTGTAGCGGCTGAGCCATATTGCAGTTCCAGCACCGGGGTGTCGCCATCCTTCAGAAGTGCATGCATCACCTGGAGCTTGCCATCTTGCTCGCCGAATTGGATGGTGGTCTGCATCTCATAGCCCTGACGCACCCGTTCTTCCTCATTGGCGGTTATGCGTTCCGCCCGCTTGGTGGAGACGTTCTCGATACGGTAGAGGTTCTGCACGGCCACGGCATCGGCCAGTGGCGCATTACAGGAGACACAGCGGTCGGCATCCCGCTGATTGCGGAAATGGCCATAGCCACAAACCGGGCAGATGCGCGCCACATCGGTCGTAAGCTTGGCGCCAATGGATACCTGGTCATCAGAGCCGACTGAGAGCATGGCGCGGGTGACCCGATACTGGCTACCCTCGTGATAGATGAGGCTGTAGGGGCCGAACTCCGACAGCGCCAGGAACCGCGGACGGGAAAGGAAATTCTCGCGGCCAATCTTGCCCTTGCGTGCCGGGATGTAAGCCATGAGAGGCAGGCGCGGGAAATTGTAGCCAGGAAGGAAACCTTGGCTGGCCAGATAGCGGTAGGTGTAGAAGTCCGAATTAGCCGAGCCAGATTCCTGGAGGAGTAGCGACTGTTGCCTAAAGGCCTCATCGTGGCGCTGCTTGGCATCGCGCCGGTCACGTTCGCTGGCCGCAGGGTTGTTCATCACCTTCTGGTTGATTTCCATCTGTCGCTTGGTCGCGGCGAAGAGGTCGCGCCAGCGGTCGAGTGCCTTGTCGAAGGAAGTAAATGCCTGGCGGAAGACCTGCTCGGCAAAGTGCTCTGTGTACCAAGGCGCTTTCTGTGGAGTCAGTTCCCCGGACAGCATTGACAAGATACGCAGCCCTCGGACATGTGCCCGCTTCTGGGGGGCATCGGCATCCATCTGCTGTTTGTACTCGTCGGTCAACGGTGCTGCCGGGTCGTTCATATCGAGCAGGCCACGCACGCTGTTATCAAGTTTCTTCCCCGTCTCCGCCAGCCAGACCGCATGCAGGTGGCTCTGGATAAGTTCGCGGTTCGCCAGGTCTAGGGTGGGCGGATTCACTTGGCCATGAACCATTCGTACTGGGTCACGGAAGAAATACTGGTCATGCGGCGACTGGGCAGCACAATAGGTAATGACCAGCGCTGGCTGCCCGGCACGACCGGCACGACCACTGCGCTGGGCATAGTTGGCCGGCGTCGGAGGGACGTTGCGCAGATAGACCGTATTGAGCGACGAGATGTCGACCCCGAGTTCCATCGTCGGCGAGCAGAACAGCACCGGCAGCCACTCCAAGGGCTTGCCTTTCGCAGTCAGCCAGTCGGCCTTGTCTTTTGGCGTGAAGCGGAAACGGGCCTCGCGCTCCAGGCGGTCGTCTTGCTCGACTTGCGCGGTATGTTCCCGAGCCTCGAAGTCGTAGAGACGATGAACCGGATTGGCTAGCAAGCCGGCGATATTGCCGTAGAGACTGCGGAAGAAGGCGTTGTCGTCAGCGCCTCGTTTGCTTTGCCCGTCCCCAACCGTCCAAAGCAGGCTGGTGCCGTTCAACTGATACCCTGTCATGCCGAATTCGGTTTCCTCGGCCACGACCAGGCCATAAGATTTGGCGGCCTTGAGCAGTGCTCGGACGATTTCTTCGTAGTGCTCGTCCTTGATTTTGGTGGCGTGGGGGTTATCGCTACCATCTGCTTCTCGCCAGACACTGCTCTTCTTTATGTCCTTGCCGAGCTTGGAACGAGCACTGCCAGATACCAAATAATCGACGTTGCGACGGTCCTCATCACGGGGCTTGCCGGTGGTAATGAACCAGTTCGAGGAAATGGGGTTTTCATCCTCGGTAAATCCCCAGGGTTCGCGCAGGTTCGCATAGCTGGATGTCTTCAGGCGGTCCAGTTCAGTACGGTCGAGGTAGCGCGATGCTAGGCAAAGCCCTTGGCGCATGGCATCAAAAAGCTTGATGAGCAGGCGCTTGCGAACGTCAGGCGATGCGGCCAGCAGAATCAGCGGCGCATCGGCCCAGGACTCCTTGTCGGACACCAGGTCGTCGAGGTCCTGATATTCGATATGAACGAGGCCGAGTTGCTCAAGGTTCGGGTTGTTGAAACGCCACCCGCGGCGCAGGTCGAAATACACCCGGTAGCCCAAAATGGCGCGCATGATGTCCTGCACCTGGCGACGGGCATTTCCCTTGATGTCGGGGTCCTGCATGTACTCGGCGCGTACACCGGGGTCGTCGCGGTCGAATCCAAGGGATTTGAATACCGCATCGGACACTTCTGCCTCGGTCAGGCTACCGCCGGCCTTTTGCACTGCCGCCAGCAGGGCTGCGCGTTGCAGGAGAACCTGAAGAAAATCATTGAAATGGCCGACTTGAAGGGCCGCATCCTGCCGGTTATCCGTAAACCCGAGAACCTTTTTGGCTTCCGCCTTGAGCTGTTCATCCTCTTCGTAGAGATATCGTAGCGCCGAGAGAGTCAGCATGGTCGTAGCGGAACTACGCCCCTCACCGGAAAGTCCGGTCAGTCGCAGCGACTCCTTGCCTGCTGTCTGATGCACCACGCCACAACGCAAGCAGAAGCCGAAGCTACCCGGGATGTACCACCCTGGAGTGCCATCGGCGGTATGCACCCCTTCGGCATTGAGCCTGACGTGATACGGCTGGCGCTTTTTATAGTTGGACTTCAGCTTGAGGTCGCCGTTCTGGCGTTGCTCGAGCCATGTCTCCGGATAACGGTCGAGGGTGTCCTCCCAGATACCGCTGGTATCTGGCATGTAGTAGCCACTCTTGATGTCTTCGTCGTCGTGGTTACGCTCTTCGATACTGCGCGGGCTGAAGGTACGGCCACTCGCCGAGTTTTCATCCCAGACGGGAACATATTCTTGCCCACACTCACGACAGAAATGCAGTGCATAGAGGCGGCGGGACCGGTCGCCCGGAACAAACTGGCTCCCTTCCAGCGTCAGGTAGCGTTTTCCTTCCGGTTCAAGCGAGCCGTAGACCTTGCTACCGCCCGAGATAAATTGGTGCAGCTTGAAGGCGAAGAGGCTCCGCCCCCCCTCTTCAGCAGGCTTATCGGTCGTGCGGTAGGCGAGTAACAGGAAATCGGCCAGCACCTGCTTGGCCACTTCAACCTTGACACCGCTGTCTGCTGCCAGCTGGTCGGCAGCTGCCTCCAGCGTAATAGGCTGAGCTCGGCGCCACTTGCCTTCATTACGTGTCAATCCCAGCGTGAGCTCTACCCAGATGGCCAGAGGATGGCGAGCCAACTCCAAGAACGTTGCACCCGAAGGGAGTCCCGCACGAATCGCTTGACCCAGTTGTGACCGAATATGGTCCACCAACAGGTCTTCCGGTGTGACGCGCTGAAGGGTTTCGGTAATGACGTTGGCGGCTGTCAGAGGTACGCCGAACAGGCGGCTGGCCACTTCAGCGACCTTGGTATTTTTCTCCTGCTCACTGCCCTCGGTTGCCATGGTGGCCGAGGTGCCTATGCACTGGAGCTTGTCGGCCAAAGCTTCACGAACGCGCCGGACCAGCAAGGCCACATCCGCCCCTTGTCGCCCCCGATAGGTATGCAGCTCGTCTAAGACCAAGAAACGCAATCCCTTGGCATTACGGATGACAGCTTTGTCCTTATCGTCCTGACGAGTCATCAGGAGTTCAAGCATCATGAAGTTGGTCAGCAAGATGTCTGGCGGATTGGATGCGAGGCGCTGGCGCTCTTCTTCATCTTCCTGGCCGGTGTAACGGCCATAGGTCACTGGCTTATGGTCACCGTAGTCCGCCAGGAATTTGCCAAGCTCTTCGAGCTGGCTATTGGCCAGGGCGTTCATTGGATAGATGACAATGGCTCGAGTCCGTGGTGTGGGGTCAGCAGCTTTCGCCTTGAGAATGGCATCAACTACCGGTATGAAATAAGCCAGTGACTTACCTGAACCCGTCCCGGTGGTCAGAACGTAGCTTTCGCCGCCTTGGGCGAAACTGATGGCTTCTTCCTGGTGTTTGAATAGGCTTAGCGAGACGCCTGCGCTGGAAGTGGATTTGCCAGCTCGGAAGATGCGGCTGCACTCAGCATGCAAGCCACCCTGCTGGACTAGCGTTTCGACCGTGGCGCCTGTCTTGAAATTGGGATTGACCTGAACAAGGGGAGCAGGCCAATAACGTCCGGAGTTGTAGGCCTCGTCGACAAAAGCCTGGATGTCTGGCGCTTGGATGCGAGTGAAGCTGCGGGTAAAGGCCGCATATTCGGATACCAGCTTGGTACGAAATTCAAATACATCCATCACAGAACCCTGAACTTTTGCATATGTAGACCGTAGGCATTATCCCAAAAGGAACGCGAAATGCCGAAGGAAAAGCGGAGCGGAAGCCTTAAGTATCGAATTGTCACCAAGAAAAACAGTGGGTTATCACTTTCCAATTCCGCGATTGTTGTTATATCGTGGACCCACGGCATAGGCCGACTGAGAATACGTTTTAAGCCTGTTGATGGAGAGCATGGTCTCCAGGGCGCCATTTTGTGAACAGACCACAAAATGGAGGCCAGGGGATGGATAGCTGTAAAAAATCAGCGCCGAAGCACATAAAAACGCTTCGAAGCCATTGCAGCACAAGCTTCTCCGGGTATTTTACTGGGCATTCTGGCCAGCTAAACTGTGGACTTACTGCCAGAAGCTGGAACCAGCTTGGTGGCCTCAACAACGTCCGCTCCGTTTCCCAAAACCGACAGGCAGGCCAGCAAAAATCCTGCATTGAAATTGCCGCGATTGATGCGCCGGTTGATGGTTGGCCCATTCCCTCTGACGCCCACCGCATTCAGGGCTTCGGCCAACTCCCGGTAGCCCCATGTACGCTGCTGCATTCCCCGCTTAATCAGCAGCTCAGCCTTGAAACTCCATTCGTCCATTACTTGGGACTGGGGTTTTACGTCGCCGGCCTTGGCATCAAGCAACAGCGGGCGTCCTTTACCTATACTCATTTTCAACGGCATGACTTGCTGGGTTACGTGGGTGACCAATTAAAGTCAATTTTGTCACACATCACCTCAGGCTACCTATACCTCAGACCCAACTACTTTGAGGTAACAGTAAATGCTTGAGAATTCCCAGCGGGAGCAACTGCTCGACCGCCTTGGGCTTCCTATTGCCGGACGGCGTTTGGTCCTTGATGCGGCCAAATATGCACCTGTACGCCAGGTGAGTTCGAAAGGCGGCGGTAATGTCATCACGCCATACCAGAGCCAAAAAATGCAGCGGACGGTCGAAACCGAAAGCCGGCATTTCGAGTTCCCGGCAGCTGTCAGCTTTGAATACGAGCAGGACGTACTGGAATACTACCCACAGCCTTGCCAGCTGAAGTTCGAGGTTATCGATGCAGACGGGGAAATCCACCAAATCGACCACATACCGGACTTCCTTATCATTGGCGAGCGTTCGGTCGTGCTCGAGGAACGCAAACCATGGAGCAAGATGGAGCGCCTTGCGGCTCGCTATCCTTGGCGTTATCAACTCGACCCGGATGGCCAGTGGGTAGCACCGCTGATTGAGCTGTGGCTGGCGGAGCGTGGCATCGGTTATCGCATCCGAACCGAGCGCGATATTCCGCAACGCCGCATCGAGAACATCCTGCTCCTGGAGGATTACCTCGACCCGGCAGCGCCGCCATGTCCGGTTGATATCGCACAAAGCATCCATGCCGCACTGGCCGAGGATGCAGTCCTCTATCTGGCCGAACTGTACGAGAAGCTCAATTGCCGTTCGGACGATGTCTTCAAGCTGATTGCCGACGGACTCCTGGTCTCCGACATCGATGTCGCTCCGCTTGAAGACCCACACCATTGCCGGGTTTTCCGTGACGCGGCTGTGAGGGAGTTCGAGCACGCGCGTTTGCGCCCAGTTCCCCAAGCCATTCCCGGCGTCGTCGACATCCGTGTCGGCGCACGAGTGGTTTATGACCAACAGGCCTTCACCATCGTGATGGTGGGTGGTAGTAAAGCCGTTTTGCAATCCGATGATGGCAACAGTGTCGAAATTGCGATGGACACTCTGGAGCGCCTGGCCTTGAACCTGGACCTAGTAGCCAGCAGCGCTGAGCAGTCGGAACCCATCCGCCTCTCTGATTTCACGGAGGAGGAACTCAAAATTGCGTTGAGCCGGATGAATGGTTTGGCAAACGTCACCAATCCGAACCGCTCACAGCGTCGTCACTTGAAGGCCCTGGCCATAGCCAAACTGACAGGGACCGACGAACTGGTTGCACTGGTTCCACGGTTGCGCCATCGGGGCAACCGCATTCCACGCCTCGACGAGGCCCAAGAAGTGGCAATGCAAGACGTCATCCGGCAACACTATCTCACTAGCGCCGCCCGCAATGCTAAGCACACGCATCTTCAGCTCAAGGTTTTGTGTGCAGAACGAGGAATTGAGTCACCGTCGTATCCGACGCTGATTGCCCGCATTAAGGGGCTGTCACAGCAAACCGCAGACAAGGCTCGCCATGGCAATCGCGTCGCCTATCAAAACGGGGAGTTTGTCCATATTCTGTATGCCGACACGCCGGCGCACGGTTCCAGATTCTTGCAGTACGTGCATATGGACCATACAGAACTGGACATTGAGCTGATTTCGCTCAAAACCGGCAAATGCCTGGGCCGTCCTTGGCTGTCGCTGGCGATTGATGCCTACACCCGCCGCATCGTCGGCATGTACCTGAGCTTTGACCCGCCATCGTATCGTTCGAACATGATGCTTTTGCGCGACATTGTTCGACGCAATCGCCGGTTGCCACAGTTTATCGTGGTCGACAACGGCGCCGATTTCCGCAGCCAGGATTTTGCCCGCTTTGCCGAGTTGATGCGTATCCATGTGCGCTATCGGCCTGCCGGCCGTCCCCGCCATGGTGCGGTGATGGAGCGAATCTTCGGGCATGCGCACACTGAGTATGTGCACAACCTGGCCGGGAACACCAAGGCTACCAAGAAGGTTCGCCAGACCACAGGCAAATTTCTGCCGTCCCGACTCGCCGAATGGTGTCTCGAGTATCTGTATTACGGCCTGGAATACTGGGCGTTCGAGTATTACGACACGGAAATCCATTCAGCCTTGGGCATGACACCACGTGAGGCCTGTGAGCGCAGTTTGCTCAATGCCGGTCAGCGCTCCCACCGGATTGTTACGCTGACCCGTGACTTCCTCATCCTGACTTGCCCTACGGTAGGTCGCCGCGGAGAGCGGAAAGTCGACCGGCAGCGGGGCATCAAGGTTCACAACCATTTCCACTATTGGTGCCCGGAACTGCGCGACCCGAAGCTGCACGGCAAATACCTCCCTGTGCGCTATGACCCCTGGGATGCGTCGACCGTTTATGTCCAGATTAACAAGCGCTGGTTTGCCGCCCAGTGCAAGGCCCTGGTCGGTCACGGCCAGATGACAGAAAAGGAGCGTGAGCTCATTGCGGACGAACTGTGCGGCCGTTTGCCCCTGGCGGATGACGAAGAACCGTCACCCCAGAGGCTCAAGGAATTTCTGCGCATCTTCACGCCGGCGGGAGCCGCCAAGTTGGCCTTCGAGCGCCAACAGGAGAACCGCGAACTCTACGAGCACATCGGCCTGGGCGCCATCACGCCCCCGACGTATCAACCGCAGCTCCGCCATCAGACCTCTGCGACCGTTACCGACATCAACATCGAACCACGGGGGAGCTATGCACCGCTCCCGTCATCTGTTTGCAGCCCTGAGCAACCGGACGACCTGGAATTCGAGACCTTCTAATTTTGCATCACATCATGAACACGACTACTCAAAACACCCATCCGACCTCGACCGCCAACACCCCGACGCTGGGCGCCCGCATCCGCCATCCTCGGATTGCCTGCACCATCGAGGAATGCCAACTGATGCTGACCGCTGGTTCCAGTGCCGACCTGATTCTTGTCTGCGGTCCAACCGGCGTCGGTAAAAGCACCCTCGGTCACTTCCTGGTCGAGGAAGAGCTAAAACGACAAGCGGGTGAGATGGAAAACAATCCGGGATTCATGCCGGCCATCCGTGTCGAAGCACCGGCGTCTGGAGAAAAGGAGTTCTCCTGGCGTTTGTTCTACCAGCGCATCCTGCATGAACTGGAGGGCGAACTGGATGCACCACGCACTGCGTATGGCGTCGACCCCGAAACCGGTAAGGTTGTGCGCCCACGCGGCAACAATACCAACCGCCTGTCCGGCCTGCGCACGGCCGTGGAGCGCTCGCTGCGCAATCGTGGAACCCGATTTATCGTCGTCGACGAGGCGGCCCACATCATCAATCAATGCCCGCCTGCGCGGCTGGCCCAGCAACTGGATACGCTGAAGTCCCTCTCCAACGAATACGGCGTGCAATGGGTTCTGCTTGGTTCCTACGACTTGTTTGACCTGATGAGCCTGAGCGGTCAATTGGCACGTCGGGCTCACGTGGTTCATTTCAGCCGTTATCGACACGACCAGGATGCCGACGTCCGCTGCTTCAACGGTTGCCTCAAGCAATTGGCCAAGGGCATGTCGGCACTGCAAAACCTCGACTTGGTGCGCTACGCCGAGGCATTTCATCAAACCACGCTGGGCTGTATCGGCACCCTGCGTGCGGTTTTGATGCGCCTAGACCGTCTCGTAGCCAGCAAAGGTTGGTCCGAGGACGCTTTGTGCACAGCATTGCTGACCGATGCACAAGTTACCCAGATTACACGTGAAGTCCTTGAGGGTGAGGAGCGGATTGCTCCCGGCCTACACCGTAATTCTCTGTCCATGGATACCGTCCGTTCCCCGAAAGCTGCCTGATGAGCACCATGAACAATCCCCGCTCGACTCTCCATGCCCTTATGCCGATGGGGCAAGGCACGACTGAAGTCGAAAGCCTGACCAGCTACTTCTGCCGCCTGGCTCACTCACACGGAATGACTGCGCGCAACCTGGCGGCCTGGACGCTTGAGCATTACGAACAGCCGATTCCTGACGATTTCAAGTGGTTCCGCCGCTCGTTCGGCGGGATGTCCACTGAAACAGAACAGTGGGCAGTATGGCTGGCGGAGCTGACCGGCATTGCCAACCTGGACCATCTCACCTTGGTGCCATGGCGCCATCTGATTTCCAATCCGGGTTTGACCCCGGCCTCTGACCGCTGGTGTCCCTGCTGCCTGACTGAAGACCGGGCACATCAGCAATCGCCATATCTGCGCCTCTGCTGGGATTTTGCGCCGGTAACTGCCTGCCTTCGCCACAAGGTCGGGCTGCGTTCTGAGTGCCCGCATTGTGGCAAATCGAATGTGCGCAATCGCGCCACCACTGTGGTTGTGGGCTATTGCACTTCGTGCGGCGGATTTTTGGGGGATGCCGAAACAGAAGCTGCCACGCCACAAGCGCTCTGGAGTGCCCGGCAAGTAGGGCAGATGCTGGCCAAACCACCGCGAATTGCTAGCGACGGCGTTACCAAACTGCTTGAAACCATCATTGAAAAAATGGCCGACGGCAATGCGGCGGCCTTTGCTCAGGAGCTCAACCTCTCCAAAAGCGGTGTTTGGCATTGGCTCCGGAAAGGCGGACTGCCGACGCTACCGGCCTGGCTCAGCATTGCGCTTCATGGTGGGATTAGCCTAGAAAAGCTCTACGCCGGCGAGCTCGCAAACTGGAAATTGCCAACCGAACCGGTGCAGTTTGCGATGCAACTTTCCACTTCGCCGCGCAAGGGAATTCAGTCTCGTGAATTAGATTGGGAGGCTATTCGCCAACAATTGCACGGGATACTGGCAGAGGAGGTGCCGATTACCTTGGCAGAAGCGTGCCAGCGTACCGGTGTTGAACACAAGCTGCTTTATCTGCGAGCCAATACCGAAGCTCGAGCCATTGCAGACCGTTATCGTCGCCACCAAGCAGCCCTGAAGGAAGCTAAGGAAGCCCGTCTACAGGCCGAAGTAGGTGAGCTGATTCGAGAGCGACTGGATGCCGAATACGAAGGCATTAGTGCTCGGGAGGTCTGGCAGCAGCTGGATGGCGACTTGAAGACCATTCGCCATACCTACCGGCAAGTAGCCAAAGCCATCGCGGCGAACGACTAAACAAATTCGGCAGCTCAAAAGCAAAACGGAACCAAATTGGTTCCGTTTTTTTGCATCTTGATTTTGAAGAAATCGAAGCAAAACTTTCGACTCTACATCGGGAAACCCGATAAACCAAAATGTGTCCTATCGTGAAATAAAGCATTTACTGGCCTGGTGGCCACTTTATGCTTTACGGCACACTGAATGTTCGATTGCTTGTCCTGGCTTTGGTGGGCGGTACTGGGATCGAACCAGTGACCCCTGCCGTGTGAAGGCAGTGCTCTACCGCTGAGCTAACCGCCCGCTCAGGAGGCGCGCATTTAACCACAAGTCCCGAAGCGGGTCAAACGCGGGTCGGATAGAATATGCGCCTTCGTTTTCATCCGGATTCCGCCTTTCATGAAGCCCGTTCGCACCCGTTTCGCCCCCAGTCCCACCGGTTACCTGCACATCGGCGGCGCCCGCACCGCGCTGTTCTCATGGGCATTCGCGCGCCGCCACGGCGGCACTTTCATCCTGCGCATCGAGGATACCGACGTGGCGCGGTCGACGCCGGAGGCCGTCCAGGCGATTCTCGACGGCATGCAGTGGCTGGGTCTCGAACACGACGAGGGGCCGTTCTACCAGATGCAGCGCATGGACCGCTACAAGGAGGTGATCCGGCAGATGCTGGCCGCCGGCACCGCCTATCATTGCTACACGACACGCGAGGAACTCGATGCCTTGCGCGCCGAGCAGGAAGCGCGCAAGGAGAAGCCGCGCTACGACGGCCGCTGGCGTCCGGAACCGGGCAAGACGCTGCCCGTGCCGCCGGCCGACGTGCCGCCGGTCGTCCGTTTCCGCAACCCGAAGGACGGCGTCGTCGCCTGGGACGACCAGGTCAAGGGACGCATCGAATTCGCCAACGGCGAACTCGACGACCTGATCATCGCCCGCGCCGACGGCACGCCGACCTACAATTTCTGCGTCTGCGTCGACGACTGGGACATGGGCATCACCCACGTCATCCGCGGCGACGACCACGTCAACAACACGCCACGCCAGATCAACATCCTCCAGGCGCTGGGCGCCGACATTCCGCAGTATGCCCATCTGTCGATGATCCTCGGCGACGACGGGGCCAAGCTGTCGAAGCGGCACGGAGCGGTTTCCGTGATGCAGTACGACGACGACGGCTATCTGCCGGCCGCGGTGATCAACTACCTGGCCCGCCTCGGCTGGTCGCATGGCGACGACGAGGTCTTCTCGCGCCAGCAGTTCGTCGAATGGTTCGATCTTGACCATATCACCGCCTCGGCCGCCCAGTTCAATACCGAGAAACTGCTGTGGCTGAACCAGCACTACATGAAACAGATGCCGGCGGCCGAACTGGCGGCCAGGGTGCAGTCGCGCCTTGCCGCGCGCGGCGTCGCCACCGCCGACGGCCCCGATCTCGAAAAGGCCGTCGCCCTCTACGTCGACCGCAGCAATACGCTGAACGTGCTGGCCGATGCCGTCGAGGGCTTCTATGTCGACATCCACCCGGCGCCCGAACTGCTGGCCCAGCATCTCGCGGATGAAGCGCGTCCGGCGCTGGCGGACTTTGCCGCCGGCATCGCCGAAGTCGCCTGGGAAGTGCCGGCCATCGCCGCCCTGATCAAGGAGACGGTGGCCAGGCACGGTCTCAAGATGCCCCGCCTGGCGATGCCGCTGCGCGTGATCCTGACCGGCCAGGCGCAGACGCCATCGGTCGACGCGGTGATCGCGCTGATCGGCCGCGCCAGGGTGCTGGAAAAGCTCGCCGCACAAAAAATATAAAAAATCGGGAATGAGTGTTTACAAGCGCATTTCCAATCCCTATAATGCGCGCTCTTTCACGGCACCGGGGGTATAGCTCAGCTGGGAGAGCGCTTGCATGGCATGCAAGAGGTCAGCGGTTCGATCCCGCTTACCTCCACCAAGCAACGTGAAAGAACTGTAGTTTTTGTCCGGGTCCCCATCGTCTAGAGGCCTAGGACACCGCCCTTTCACGGCGGTAACCGGGGTTCGAATCCCCGTGGGGACGCCAAGCTTTCAAGCGCGGAGTGGTAGTTCAGTTGGTTAGAATACCGGCCTGTCACGCCGGGGGTCGCGGGTTCGAGTCCCGTCCACTCCGCCAACAATCATAAAAAAACCGGCCTCGGCCGGTTTTTTTGTTTCCCCCGCGCTGAACAGGGGCATCGGTTACGAAGGAAGTTATAATGGTTCCTTTCGACCACCCCCCATTCCGCGGCAGGAGTTTTTTTCCATGCACGATCGCAACGTAATGTCGTTGGTCAGGAATATTGCCGGCGCGCTCGCTTCCCTGGCGGCGCTGGCCAGCGCACCGGTTCACGCCGATGGCAGTGCGCAACCATTTCTGGTCTCGATGCTGACGCCGCCGGCGCGCGTCGAAGACAGCCTGACCGTCCTCGAAGTCCGCACGGCGCCTGCCGTCGCCAAAACGGTCGACCTCACCGCCCAGCCCGACGACCTGTGGATCCGTCTGCGCAACGGCTTCGCGATGACCAACCTCAACGACGACCTGGTGCTGCATTATCAGCAGTGGTACCAGAACCGTCCGGACGCCCTGCGCCGCATGGTCGAGCGCAGCCGTCCCTACCTGCACCACATCGTCGAGGAACTCGAAGCGCGCGGCATGCCGACCGAGATCGCCCTGCTGCCGATGGTCGAGAGTTCGTTCAACCCGATGGCCTACTCGCGCTCCCACGCTTCCGGCCTCTGGCAATTCATTCCGGCGACCGGCAAGCGCTTCAACCTAGAACAGAACTGGTGGCAGGATCAGCGCCGCGACGTCGTCGCCTCGACCAGCGCCGCCCTGGAATACCTGCAGACCATCTACGACATGCACGGCGACTGGCACCTGGCGCTGGCCTCGTACAACTGGGGTGAAGGCGCGGTCAAGCGGGCGATCGAGAAGAACCAGGCCAAGGGCCTGCCGACCGACTACGCCAGCCTGACGATGCCCAACGAAACCCGGCATTACGTACCGAAACTGCAGGCGCTCAAGAACATTTTCAGCAACGCGGCGCTGATGAGCGAACTGGGTCTGCCGGAAATCATGAACCGCCCCTACTTCGCAACCGTCGGTACGTCGCGGCCGATGGACGTGAAGACGGCCGCCCGCCTGGCCAACATGCCGGTCGACGAGTTCGTGGCGCTGAATCCCTCGCATAACCGCCCGGTGATGAAGGCCGATACGCCGGTCGTCCTGCCGGCCGAGAAACTCGCAACCTTCCAGCGCAATCTGGAAAAGACCGACGAGCCGCTGACCGAATGGCAGGCCTACACGCTGAAATCCGGCGAAAAGCTGGACCAGGTCGCGCCGCGCTTCGGCATCACGCTCGCCGACCTGCAACGCGCCAACGGCCTCAGCGGCAAGATCAGGCTGGCCGGCGGCGCCACGCTGCTGGTGCCGGCCGGCAAGGGTGCCGACAACCTCGACAGCATGGGCGCGGAACCCCGACTGCCGCAGATCGTTGAGGATGAGCCGCCTGCGAGGGCGCAGGTGGCAGCAATGCCGGCCGCACAGCCGGGCAAGCCGGAGAAGACCGCCAAGGGCAAGGCCACCGACACCAGGGTTGCCACCAGGGAAGCGAAGAAAGTCAGTGCCAAGCTGGCCGCCGCCGACACCGCCAAGGCACCGGGCAAGGGAGCCAAAGCAGGCGCCAGCGACAAGCCGAAGGTCGCCGCCGCGAAACCGGCAGCTCCAGCACAGGCCAAGGCGGCATCACCCTCGCCCGCCAAGGTCGCCAAGTCGGCCAACGGCCGGCGCAGCTGATTCAGCGGGCGAGATGGCAGTTGACCGTATGCGTCGCTGAAATCTCGCTGGTTTCGGGGTAACGCTGGCGGCAGACATCGATCGCCAGCGGGCAGCGCGGATGGAAATGGCAGCCGGCCGGCGGATTGGCCGGCGACGGGGTTTCGCCGGGCAGGCGGATCGCCGCCGAATGTGCATCCAGCCGCGGTACCGGCACCGCCGACAGCAGTGCCTGCGTGTACGGATGCTTTGGCGAGCGCAGCACCTCTTCCGCACCACCCCGCTCGACGATGCGCCCGAGGTACATCACCGCGACATCGTTGGCCAGGTATTCGACCACCGCGAAATTGTGCGTGATGAACAGGTAGGCGACGCCGAGTTCTTCCTGCAGCTTCTTCAACAGATTGAGAATCTGCGCCTGCACCGAGACGTCGAGCGCTGAGGTCGGTTCATCGCAGATCAGCAGTTCCGGCTGCACGGCGAGGGCGCGGGCGATGGCGATGCGCTGGCGCTGGCCGCCGGAAAATTCGTGCGGGTAGCGCCCGGCGGCCTCGTCCGGCAGGCCGACCTGCTTGAGCAAGGCGGCAACCGCCCTGCCCTGCGCCGCCGCATCGCTTTCCAGCCCCAGCGCCGACATGCCCTCGGCGATGATCTCGCCGACCCGCAGGCGCGGGTTGAGCGAGGCGAACGGATCCTGGAACACCATCTGCATGTGGCGCCGGGCGGCGCGCAGACGTTTGCCCTGCATGCCGACCAGTTCGCTGCCGCCGAGGCGGACGCTGCCGGCGGTTGGCTTGACCAGTTGCAGCAGCGCCTTGCCGACCGTCGTCTTGCCGCAGCCGGATTCGCCGACCAGCGCCAGCGTGCGCCCGGCGGAAATGGCCAGCGAAACGCCGTCGACCGCAAGCACCTGCCCGACTGTCCGCTGCAGGACGCCGCGACGGATCGGGAAATGGACTTTCAGATCGACCACATCGAGGAACGGGGCCATCTCGGGCATGAGATGGCCCAGGCCCATGCGCGGGGTGTGGTTGGCAACCACGGCCGTGCTGCCGGACCAGTGACAGCGCAAGGTATGGCTGGCGGCCACCCCGCGCCAGTCCGGCGAGATTTCGCGGCAGACCGGCATCACGTGCGTACAGCGGTCGGCGAAGCGGCAGCTGGCAGGCATCGCTGCCAGCGACGGCACCTGGCCGGGAATCGTGGTCAGCGCCATGCCGCGCCGCGAGACTTCCGGCAGGGCTGCAAAGAGCGCCTGCGTGTAGGGATGTTGCGGCCGGCTGAAGAATTCCTCGCGGCTGGCCACTTCGACCAGTTCGCCGGCGTACATGACGCCGATGCGGTGCGCCATCTTGGCGACGACGCCGAGATCGTGGGTGATCAGCAGCATCCCCATGCCGCGCTCGCGCTGCAGTTGCGCCAGCAGGTCGAGAATCTGCGCCTGCACGGTGACGTCGAGTGCCGTCGTCGGCTCGTCGGCGATCAGCAGATCGGGCTCGCCGGCCAGGGCGATGGCGATCATCACGCGCTGCTTCATGCCGCCGGAAAACTGGAACGGATATTCGTCGAGCCGCCGCTCGGGGTCGGCGATGCCGACCTGGCGCAGCAACTCCAGCATCCGCTGGCGGGCCGGTTCGCCGCGCAGGCCGCAATGAAGGTCAAGCACTTCGCCGATCTGCATGCCGACCGTCAGCACCGGATTAAGGCTGGTCGCCGGCTCCTGGAAGATCATCGCGATGCGCGCGCCGCGCACCTGGCGCATGTCGGCTTCCGCCAGGGTCAGCAGTTCCGTGCCTTCCAGCCTGACGCTGCCGTCGGTGATGCGCCCGGCGGCCGGTAGCAGGCGCATGATGCCCTGCGCCGTCGCCGATTTCCCGCAGCCCGATTCGCCAAGCAGCGCGAAGGTTTCGCCTTTGGAAATGACAAAGGAAATGCCGTCGACCGCAACCAGCATCTTTTTTCCGGAGGCGAAGCCGAGGCGCAGGTTGGTGACTTGCAGCATCAGGCAGCCCTCGGGTCGAAAGCGTCGCGTACCGCGTCGGCGAACAGGTTGGCGGCCAGGACGAGGATGAACATGGCGGTGAAAGCCGCCGCCAGCGACCACCAGACGACCGGCTCACGGCCCAGTTCCATGCGTGCGCTGTTGATCATCGTGCCGAAGCTGATCATCGTCGGGTCGACGCCAATGCCGACGTAGGACAGCACCGCCTCGGCCAGCACCAGCCCCGAAAAGTCCATGACCAGCGCGATGATGACGATGTGCATCAGGTTGGGCAGGATGTGGCGAACGATGATGCGCCAGCTCGAGACGCCGAAGGCCTGCGCCGCCTGGATGTATTCGAGTTCGCGCAGTTTCAGCGTTTCGCCGCGCAGCAGCCGGCACAGGCCGGTCCACGAAGTGATGCCGAGGATGAAGCAGAGCGCCAGCAGGCGCAGGTCGGCGCGCTCGGCGGCGGTCGAGAACCATTGCGGATGGGTGTCGATGACCACCTGCATCATCAGCACGGCGGCGGCGATCAGCAGCACGCCGGGAATCGAGTTGAGCACGGTGTAGATGTACTGGATGACGTCGTCCATCCAGCCGCGGAAATAGCCGGCGACGATGCCGAGCAGCACCGCCATCGGCAGCATGACCAGCGTCGTCACGAGGCCGATGATGAGGCCGGTGCGCACGCTCTTGAGCACCTGGTAGAGCACGTCCTGCCCCACCTTGTCGGTGCCGAAGACGTGGTACTGGCCGGCCAGCCAGAACAAAGGCACGACGACCAGCAGCATGAGGCCGACGGTCAACAGGACCGCGTCCCAGGCGAAGGCGGTTTCGCGGCGCCAGATTTTCTGCCATCCCGAGGCGTCGACCGCAGCCGGGCCGCGCTGGACGAGCGCCGCGGCGCCGGCCGCCAGTGCCGCCCAGGCGAGCAGCGCCAGCACGCCGGCGCGGAAGGCGGTGAGCCCGGCGTCGGCCGCCACCGCGTCCTCACGCTCGCCGAGGTGGCTGCCGCCATGTTTCAGGCGCGGGTAGTCGCGCAGCGTCTCACCGCCCGGCAGGTCGATCGTTTCCTTGGCGTAGAGACGGGTGGCGAAGGGGGCCGAATAGGTCTTCTCGTTGCGCAGGCGAAGCGGCGCCGCCAGCGCATCGAGCACGGACAGCACCTCGACGGCGTAGCTCGCCTTCTGGCCCGGCTTGCCGTCGAGCTGCACGCGGTAATGCAGCGAATCGAGCAGGCCGATGGCGATGAAGGCGAGCAGCACCGTCGCCGCCGCCATGCCGACGCGGTCGGCGCCGACGCGCCGCCAGGCGGCGAGCAGCGGCGGCGTCTTCGCCACCAGCACGCCGACGCCGATGCCGGCTACCACCAGCAGCCAGATCAGCATGTCGGACCAGAGGAGGACGACCTGGAAGCCCATCATTCGAAGCGGATCCGCGGGTCGACCACGGTGTAGGAAATGTCGGTCAGGATCAGGCCGACGATGTAAAGCACCGAGCCGATGAAGACCATCGAGCGCACCACGGCGAAATCCTGCGCGTTGATTGCGTCGATGGTGTAGCTGCCAAGGCCGGGCACGCCGAAGAAGGATTCGGTCAGCAGCGAGCCCATGAAGAGCAGCGGGATGACGACGACGACGCCGGTGAGGATGGGGATCAGCGCATTCCTCAATACATGGCGGAAGAAGACGATGGTTTCCGGCAGCCCCTTGGCGCGCGCGGTGCGCACGTAATCCTTGCCGACCTCCTCGAGGAAGATGGTCCGGTACCAGCGCGTCGACGCGCCGATACCGGAAATGACGCCGATCAGCACCGGCAGCAGCAGGAAGCGCCAGGCGTCGACGCCGTCGGCGAAGCCGGAAATCGGCACCAGCCGCCACACCTTGCTGATCAGGAACTGGCCCCCGATGATGTAGAAGAGGCCGGATATCGACATCATCGCGACGCACAGCACGACCCCCCAGAAATCGAAGGCGGTGGCGCGGAAGAAGGCCAGCGTCAGCGCGAAGCTCACGGTCACGAAGAGGCCGAGAATGAAGGTCGGCAGCGCGATGGCCAGCGACGGCCCCATGCGGCTGGCGATTTCGCGGGCGATGTCGCGGCCGTCCTCGGCGCGGCCGAAATCGCCGACGAACATGCGCGCCGATTTCTGGAAGAAGACCGTGTCGGTTACGGTCGACAGCCCTTTGGCCCCCGAATTGATCAGCAGCGGCTTGTCGTAGCCACGCTCGGCCTTCCATTTCTCGATCGCCTCCGGCGTCACCCGCTTGACCCCGAGCTGCATGCGCGCCATGTCGTCGGGCGTGTTGACGACGAAGAACAGCGCGAATGTCAGCAGGTTCACCCCGATCAGGATCGGGATGGCATACAGCAGGCGGCGGACGATGTAGGCGAGCACAGGCGGATTATGCCAAGAGCCGGTGCAGGATGAACACAAACAGCGCAACAATCGCCAGCCCCCAGGCCAGCACCGCGTAATCGGAGCGCAGCGGCGGCTCGCCCGGCATACGTGGGTCGCGCAGTTCGGCCGGGAATGGCCGCGGCGGCACCGGGATAATCTGCTGCTGCGCCGGGTCGCGCGGCACGCGCGCCGTGTATTCGCGGCTCGAATCGACCGGCCAGTCGCCCCAGGCCCGGCTCGACGGGAACTGCGGCACGCGGACCAGCAGGATTTCGTCGACGTCGTCGGCCAGCAGGCGCTCGAAATCGCTCAACGCGCGAGCACCCTGCCCGCTGGCCAGGCGCAGCAGGTCGGCAGCGATTTCCTCGAAGGCGGCGGCCGGGTAGAGCCGGGTCCGGTCTTCCGTCAGGTAGTCGAACGCCGCCTTGCCCTTCTTCAAGCTGCGCTCCCTGAGCGCCGTCAGCGGCAGGGCGGGAATCGCCTTCAGCCAGCTTTCGGCGCCGCGTACCGGCACCTGCCAGCCCAGCGTGCGCAGCGTGGTCACGCTGATGCCGGCGCAGTTGGCGCGCGCATGCTGATAGGCGAACTGATGCCGGTAGAACTGGTTGTAGACGCGCCCGAAGGCCGACTGCAGCCAGGCCGCCGCCCGTTCGTCGCGCAGCGTCGCCAGCAGCATGTACGACGGCCGGTACCAGGCCTGGCCGCTGTTGAGGTCGCCGAGGTAGTTGTCGAGCGGCACCGGCGCGGCAAGGATGCCCTTCTCGCTCTCGGCGTCCAGCGTGTAGAAATTATTGACCAGCAGGTCGTCGAGCGCGCCCTGGGCGCCGACCCGCCCGGTCATCACCGCGAAATGGCCGCCGTGCGCCTCGTCGTCGTCGCCCTGCGCGCCGTTGAGCATCAGGCCGAGCAGCGGCTGCCCGGTGCGCGGCGCCGTCTCCCCGGTTCGCCGCCAGACCGACTCGACGGCGAACTGGCTGCGCGCCCCGCCCTGCGGCAGCGCCCGCAGCCAGTCGCGCAGCGCTGCCGGCGTTGCCGCCAGCGGCACTGCAGCCGGCGCCTCGGGCAGCCGGAAATCCTGCGGCCAGAAGGTACGGGCGACGAAGGCGTCGTCATCGCGGTTTCCGCGCAATTTGACGGGTCGACCGCTGAAGAAGGCGGCGCTGCTCGCGTCGAACCACGAGCGGTTGAGCGGCAGGCGGGGCGCCAGGCGCAGGGCCAGTTCACCGTGCGCGGTGCGCAGCCGCGTGCCGCCGGGGTCGAGTTTGGCATCGCGTTCGACGCGCGGCGAACCGATCCAGACCAGCGGCGGATAATCCGGCGCGCCGCCAGGCGGCGTCGCCCGCGCCCAGGCCGCGAGGTCCGCGACGAACGGCAGCCCGGGGGTGAAGCCGGCGACCGGCAGGCCGGCCCCGGGCACGGCGATCGTCTCGTCGCGGAAGTACCACAGGGCCTGCGGCAGGGCCGCGCTATCCGTGCAGCGGCCGGTGGTGATGCGGAAATCGTCAGCGGGCAGCAGGCCGTAGCGATCCATGGGCGTTTCCTGCCCGCGCCGCGTCAGGTGCCGGTTTCGTAACCGTGCGGATTGCCCGACTGCCAGCGCCAGGCGTCGCGGCACATGGCATCGAGGTCAAAGCGCGCGGCCCAGCCGAGCGCCTCACTGGCCAGCGCGGGATCGGCATAGCAGGCGGCGACATCGCCGGGCCGCCGCGGCTTGATGCGATAGGCCACGCGGCGGCCGCTGGCCCGCTCGAAGGCGGTAACGACTTCGAGCACGCTGTAGCCGCGCCCGGTGCCGAGATTGACGGTCAGCACGCCGGCCGCACGGTCGAGCGCATCGAGTGCCGCCAGATGGCCGCGCGCCAGGTCGACGACGTGGATGTAGTCGCGCACGCCGGTGCCGTCCGGCGTCGGATAGTCGTTGCCGAACACCCCGAGTTCGTCGCGCCGGCCGATCGCGACCTGGCTGACGAAGGGCATCAGGTTGTTGGGCGTGCCCTGCGGGTCTTCGCCGATCAGGCCGCTGGGATGGGCGCCGACCGGATTGAAGTAGCGCAGCAGCGCGATGCGCCAGTCGGGATCGCCGCGGGAAAAGTCGCGCAGCATCTCCTCGATGTGCAGTTTCGTACGCCCGTAGGGATTGGTCGCCTGCAGCGGGAAATCCTCGCGGATCGGCACCGTGTGCGGGTCGCCATAGACGGTGGCCGACGAACTGAAGACCAGGCGCCGGACGCCGGCGGCGGCCATCGCCTCGCACAGTCGCAGGGAACCGACGACATTGTTGTCGTAATAGCGCAGCGGCTCGGCGACCGATTCGCCGACCGCCTTGAGGCCGGCGAAATGGATGACCGAGGTGATCGGAAATTCCCGGAAGGTTGCGGTCAACGCCCCCGGATCGCGAATATCGCCCTCGACGAAGCGCGGACGAACCCCGGCGATCGCCTCAATGCGTTCAAGGACGCGGACGGAACTGTTCGACAGGTTGTCGAAAATCACCAGGTCGCGGCCCGCCTGCAGCAGTTCGACGACCGTGTGCGAGCCGATGTAGCCGGCGCCCCCGGTAACCAGGATCATCGTCAGCTCCGCCCGTAGGTGTCATCGAAACGGACGATGTCGTCCTCTCCGAGGTAGCTGCCGGACTGCACCTCGATCATTTCGAGCGGCACGATGCCCGGGTTCTTCAGCCGGTGGGTCACCCCGAGCGGAATGTAGGTCGACTGGTTTTCCGAAACCAGGAAGATTTCCTCGCCCTTCGTCACCTGAGCCGTGCCGCTGACGACCACCCAGTGCTCGGCGCGGTGGTGGTGCATCTGCAGCGACAGCGAGGCTCCCGGCTTGACGCAGATGCGCTTGACCTGGAAACGCGCACCGGCATCGACGCCGTCGTACCAGCCCCACGGCCGGAACACCTTGCGATGCCACTGCGCGACGCTGCGCTGCTCGGCCTTCAGGCGGTCGACGATCTTCTTCACGTCCTGCGTCGCATCGTGGTGGGCAACCAGCACCGCGTCGTCGGTCTCGACGACGACCAGATTGCTGACCCCGACGCAGGCCACCAGCCGCCCTTCGGAAATGGCCAGCGTGTCGCTGCAGGATTCGAGCAGGACATCGCCGCGGGAGGCATTGCCGCGGTCGCATTTGGGCAGCACCTTCCACAGCGCATCCCAGGCGCCGACATCCGACCAGCCCGCCGTCAGCGGAATCACGGCGCTTGCCGGCAAGCCGGCCTGGCCGCTCGTCAGGCGTTCCATCACCGCGTAATCGATCGAATCGGCCGGGCAGGCCGCGAACGTGTCGCGCGCGACACGCACGAAATCGCCGTCCACGCTGCCTTCCTCGAGCGCCCGCCGACAGGCCGCGAGGATATCCGGGCGGCAGGCGTCGAGCGCCGCCAGCCAGACCGAGGCGCGCATCACGAACAAGCCGCTGTTCCACAGGTACTCGCCGGAATCGAGATAGCCCTGCGCCACCGCCCGCCCCGGTTTTTCGACGAAGCGGGCGAGTTGGAACACCCCCGCCTCGCCGGCCAGCGGCGCACCCTTCTGGATGTAGCCGTAACCGGTTTCCGGACAATCCGGCGTGATGCCGAAAGTCACCGCCAGCCCGGCGTCAGCCAGGCTCGCCGCCTTGACCACTGCTGCCTGGAAGGCTGCCGTGTCGAGAATGACGTGATCGGCGGGCATCACCACCAGCACCGGATCGCTGCCGCCCCGGCTGGCGTACAGCGCCGCCAGCGTCAGTGCCGGCGCGGTATTGCGCCCGACCGGCTCGAGGATGACCTTGCCCCGCTTGCCGAGCAGGCGCAGCTGTTCGGCCACGACGAAGCGATGCTCCTCGTTGCACACCAGCAGGGGATCGCCGACCCCCGGGATGCCGTCCATGCGCGCCACCGTGGCCTGCAACATCGACTGGTCATCGACCAGCGGCAACAGCTGCTTGGGATATTTCTCGCGCGACAGCGGCCACAGGCGGGTACCGGAACCACCGGAAAGCACGACGGGAACAATCGGATTCATCTTGAGCGACCGGCAATAGCAATGCTGTGGATTTTAATCGCATATCTGCGGGCAGTGCGCCCCATCTCCGCTAGCCATGGGTAATACCGCGCCAACTGATAGCCGGCCATGAGCATCGGCCTTGATGCCAAAGAATCGTCAATCCGGTAACATCCGGGCGCCGGCCGAAGCGCAACGAGGGTAACCACACCGTCCATGCCCGGAGATGCCGGCTCGAAACGCAAAACAAAAAGGCCAGCACCTGATGGCTGGCCTTGAAGATAAACATCGAAATTTCGATCTGGCGGAGAGGGTGGGATTCGAACCCACGGTACCTTGCAGTACGCCTGATTTCGAATCAGGTACATTCGACCACTCTGCCACCTCTCCGCGAGGGCGGCATAATAGCACAAAATTTTTTGCATGCACGGTTTCAAGACTTTTCTGATCGGGCTGTTTTCCCTGCTGCTCGCCGCTTGCGGCGAACAGCTGCCGCAGCTGCCACATCGGCCGCTGCCCTTCCCGACGCCGGCGCAGCATGATCTTGTCGTCCTCGTCGGCAAGGGGCCGCTTACCTACTACAGCGACGACCAGGGCGCGATTCAGGGGCTCGAGCACGACCTGATCGAAGCGTTTGCCCAGGAACTGGGCGTCGGCGTCAGGTATCTGGTGGTCGCGCCGGACGAGATCGAGCCGGCACTGGCCGCAGGCAAGGCCCACCTCGCCGCGGCCTGGTTGCCGGCGCCCGGCGACGGCCAGCAGAAGGCGACGCCGCCCATCCTGCAGAGCGGCGACGTGCTGATCCAGCACGAGGCTTCGCTGCCGCTCAACGACCGCGACGAATTGCGCGGGCGGACGGTCCATGCCCTGCCCGGCTCGCGGCAACTGGCGACCCTGCGCGAACTCCAGAAGGGAATCCCCGATCTGCAGGTCGTCGAATACACGGACGGGGATTTCTTCAACCTCCTCGAATCACTGGGCAAACGGCAGGTCGAACTGGTCGCCATCGACTCGATGCTGGTCCAGATCGCCGCGCAATTCGCGCCCTCGGTGCTGGCCACGCTGGAACTCGGCGACACGCACCCGGTGGTCTGGTGGCTCGGGCCCAAGCCGAACGTGGAACTGCTGGCGCGCGCCAGCGCCTTTGTCGAGCGGGCGCAACGCGACGGTACCCTGCTCAAGCTGGAAGACCGCTATTTCGGTCACGTCCGCCGCCTGAAGCAGGCCGATATCGTGGCTTTCCTCGGCCGCATCGAAACCGTGCTGCCCAGGCTGCGCAAGCATTTCCAGGCGGCGCAAGCAATCACCGGCCTCGACTGGCGGCTGATCGCCGCCATCGCCTACCACGAGTCGCAGTGGGACCCCGAGGCCACCAGCCCGACCGGCGTCCGCGGCATCATGATGCTGACCGAGGAAACCGCCGACCGGCTGGGCGTCGGCAACCGTCTCGACGTGCGCGAGAGCATTCTGGCCGGCGCCCGCTACGTCAATCTCCTGAAGGACCTGCAGCCCGACGACGTCGGCGAGCCCGACCGCACCTGGCTGGCCCTCGCCAGCTACAACATCGGTCCCGGCCATTTCAACGCGGCGCGCACCCTGGCCCGGCAGCTCGGTGCCGATCCGACGGCGTGGTATGAAATGAAGCAGGTTCTCCCGCTGCTCGCCCAGCCGAAGTACTACCGGCAGGTCAAGTCCGGCCGCGCGCGCGGCGGCGAGGCGGTGCTGCTGGTCGAGAACATCCGCAGCTACTACGACATCCTGCAGCGCCACGAACTGCCCTATCAGCCGCTCTCGGCGCCACGGGAAGCGACGATCGGTGCCCAGGGCAATGCCCCGGGCCTCCGGCTCAAACGCTGAACTACCTCATCCCGCCCGTGGGCGGATACAACGCCACCGGACGCTTGAGGCGCAGCTAGCTGCGCCGCAACGATCAGCGCGACGGCTCCAGCAGTTCCAGACCGCCCATGTAGGGGCGCAACGCGACCGGCACGTCCACGCAGCCATCGGCGCGCTGATAGTTTTCAAGGATCGCCACCAGCGTGCGGCCGACCGCCAGCCCGGAGCCGTTGAGCGTGTGGCACAGCTCGGTCTTGTTCTTGTCGTTGCGGAAGCGCGCCTGCATGCGTCGGGCCTGAAAGGCGCCGAAGTTGGAGCAGGAGGAAATCTCGCGGTAGGTATTCTGCGCCGGCAGCCAGACTTCGAGATCGTAGGTCTTGGCGGCCGAGAAGCCCATGTCGCCGGAACACAGCACGACGCGGCGGTAAGGCAGCTCGAGCTTTTCGAGGATGATTTCGGCCTGGCGGGTCAGCTCCTCGTGCGCTGCGGTCGACTGCTCGGGATGGACGATTTGCACCAGCTCGACCTTGTCGAACTGGTGCTGGCGGATCATGCCGCGCACGTCGCGCCCGCCCGAACCGGCTTCGGAGCGGAAGCACGGCGTGTGGCAGACGAACTTCAGCGGCAGCGCCTCGGCGGCGAGGATTTCGTCGCGCACGATGTTGGTCACCGGCACTTCGGCGGTCGGGATCAGGTAGAGCGGGTCCTGGTCACCGCGCGGCACCCGGAACAGGTCTTCCTCGAACTTGGGCAGCTGGCCGGTTCCGTGCAGGCTGGCAGCATTGACCAGGTACGGCGCATAGACCTCGGTGTAGCCGTGCTCGGCGGTATGCGTGTCGAGCATGAACTGGGCGAGCGCGCGGTGCAGGCGGGCGATGCCGCCCTTGAGCAGCGAAAAGCGCGAACCGGAAATCTTGGCGGCGGTGGCGAAATCGAGCTGGCCGAGCGCCTCGCCGATGTCGGTGTGATCCTTGACAGGAAAATCGAAGACGCGCGGCGCTCCCCAGCGCTTGATCTCGACGTTGCCGGTCTCGTCGGCGCCGACCGGCACCGAGTCGTCCGGCAAATTGGGCAGCGTCGCCAGGATGGCGTTGAACTTTTCCAGCAACTCGCCGAGGCGGGCTTCGGAAGCCTTCAGCTCGTCGCCCAGCGCACCGACCTGGGCCATGACCTCGGACGCATCCTTGCCCTGCCCCTTCAGCATGCCGATCTGCTTGGACAGGCTGTTGCGCTGCGCTTGCAGGTCCTGGGTGCGCGTCTGCAGCGTCTTGCGCTCGGCTTCCAGCGCCGAGAATTCGCTGAAGTCGATCGGCTTGCCGCGCTTGGCGAGCCCGGAGGCGACGGCGTCGAGGTTGGAGCGGAGTTGTTGGATGTCGAGCATGGTTTTTCCTGTTTTTGAAGGGTCGACCGCAACGGGCGGCGCGCCCCGAAAGCAGGGAATTATACGCGACGCAACAGGCGGCCCAGCAGCCCCCAGAGCTTGTAGAGCAGCACGCCGGCGATCAGCAGGAACACCGCCAGCAGGCCGAGAAACAGCAGCGGCGCGGCGAGCATCGCCCACAGGCCGCCGAGCACCATGCCCTCCTCGCCGAACGAGGCGAGCCAGTTCGAGAAGGGTTCCGGCGACGTATTGATCGCCAGCCGGCTGCCGGCCTTGGCGAAATGCGTGCCGGCGGTGATCGTCCCGCCGATCAGCCCGGCCGCCACCATCCAGGCGGGATCGACCTCGCCCAGAGCGAAGGCGGCGAGCAAGGCGCCGGCCGGAATGCGGATGAAGGTCTGGACGCTGTCCCACAGCGAATCGAAGGCTGGCACCTTGTCGGCGAGCAGCTCGGCGAACGCCATGATGCCGGCGACGCCGATGACCAGCGGGTGTTGCAGCACCGCCAGCGTGGACGGCAGGTGCAGGTAGCCGAGATGCGCCAGCGCCCCGGCGAGGAACACCACCAGATAGAGACGCAGGCCGCTGGCCCAGGCGAGGCCGGCCGAGAGGGCGATGGTCTGCGCCAGGTCCATCACTTCTTCGCCTGGCGGTCGAGATCGCGCAGGTGCGCCAGCTTCTCGCCGATCTTGCCCTCCAGCCCGCGCGGCGTCGGCCGGTACCAGCCGGGTTCGGCCATGTCGTCCGGCAGGTAGGTTTCGCCGGCGGCGTAGGCTTCCGGCTCGTCGTGCGCGTAGCGGTATTCCTTGCCGTAGCCGAGTTCCTTCATCAACTTGGTCGGCGCGTTGCGCAGGTGCACCGGCACCGGCCGCGAACCGTCCTGTTTCACGAAGGCGCGCGCGGCGTTCCAGGCGTTGTAGCCGGCGTTCGACTTGGCGGCGACCGCCATGTAGATCACCGCCTGGCCGAGGGCCAGTTCGCCTTCGGGCGAGCCGAGGCGTTCGTAGGTGGCGGCCGCGTCGTTGGCGATCTGCATGGCGCGCGGATCGGCGAGGCCGATGTCCTCCCACGCCATACGGATGATGCGCCGCGCCAGGTAGCGCGGATCGGCACCGCCGTCGAGCATGCGCGTCAGCCAGTAGAGGGCGGCGTCGGGATGCGAGCCGCGCACCGACTTGTGCAGCGCCGAAATCTGGTCGTAGAAGGCATCGCCGCCCTTGTCGAAACGGCGCAGGCTCTGCGCCACGGTTTCTTCGACGAATTGACCGTCGACCGCAGCGACCCCCGCCGTATGGGCGGCCGTGCGCACCTGTTCGAGCAGGTTGAGCAGCCGGCGCGCATCGCCGTCGGCCAGCCCGACCAGACGCTCGCGGGCAGCAGCATCGAAGCTCAGGTCGGCCAGCGCCCGCTCGCCGGCACGGTCGAACAACGTGCCCATCTCGGCCTCGTCGAGCGGCTTCAGGACGTAGACGGAAGCCCGCGACAGCAGCGCCGAATTGACCTCGAACGAGGGATTCTCGGTCGTCGCGCCGATGAAGGTCAGCAGCCCCGACTCGACGAAGGGCAGGAAGCCATCCTGCTGCGCCTTGTTGAAACGGTGGATTTCATCGACGAAGAGGATGGTCCGCCGCCCCTGGTCGCGCCACATCTCGGCCTGCGCCACCGCCTCGCGCACCTCCTTGATGCCGGAAAACACCGCCGACAGCGCGATGAACTCGCAGTTGAACTCGGTCGCCATCATGCGCGCCAGCGTCGTCTTGCCGACGCCGGGCGGCCCCCAGAAGATCATCGAATGCGGCTGGCCAGACTCGAATGCCAGGCGCAGCGGCTTGCCCGGCCCGAGCAGATGCTGCTGGCCGATCACCTCGTCCGGCGTGCGCGGACGCAATTGTTCGGCCAGCGGCGCATGCCGGTTGTGGTCGGCGACATGGGAAAACAGGTCTTGGGACATGGCGTTATTGTACCCAGAGGAGAATTTGCGGCGTGCCGCAACGCGTCGAGGACGAACGCGATATCGGCAGCGCCGGGATTCGTTGCGGAAATTGACGTTCCCAAGGCGGACCAATATGCTGCATTGCGATTCGTGCCCGAACTCGGGCCGACTGGTGCACACCGCAACAGGCATTGCCCGACTTGCTCGGGATACGCATTGACCACGACGATTCCATCCCCGGGAGCCCGTGATGTATGAATCCAGAAAACAGGCGCCGCTGGCCGGCACCAGGTTCGCATGGCGCCTGCTGGGCCATTTGCTGGTGGCCGGCGGCCTGCTCGCCGCGTCGCTGGCGATCGGCATGCTCGGCTACCGGGCTTACGAAGGGCTTGCGTGGGTCGACGCCTTCCTCAATTCGGCAATGCTGCTGGGCGGCATGGGGCCCGTCAATCCTCCCCAGACCGACGCCGGCAAGGTGTTCGCCGGACTCTATGCGCTCTACGCCGGGTTGGTGTTCATCGTCACCGCGGCGCTGCTGTTCACGCCGGTCCTGCATCGCGTGATCCACCGCTTCCACTGGGACGCGAAGATCTGAAACTTACCGAGGAGTTTCCGCATGTATTCGAAAACGCTGTTCGCCGGCTGGGGCGACATGGATTTCAACGCCCACATGAAGAACACCGCCTTTCTCGACCGGGCGGCCGACGTCCGCATGCTGTTCTTTGCCGAAAACGGCTTCCCGATGGCCGAATTCGCGCGGCTCAGGATCGGCCCGGTGATCATGAAGGACGAGATCGAGTACCGCCGGGAAATCGGGCTGCTGGAGGAATTCATCGTCACGCTGGCCTGCGCCGGCCAGGCGCCCGACGGCAGCCGCTTCCTGCTGCGCAACGAAATCTGCCGCCCGGACGGCACGCTGTGCGCCCGGGTCACCAGCGCCGGCGGTTGGCTCGACCTGGCGGCCCGCAAGCTGGTAACGCCGCCGCCGGCCCTGCTGGCCGCCATCGCGTCGCTGCCAAAGACCGGCGACTTCGCGGCGCTGCCTTCAAGCGTGAATAAAAACCCGTGAGGATGGCTGGCCGGTCACTCGCCGACCACGTCGACGCCGGCCGGCGGAACGAACTTGAAGGTCGTCGCCGGCAAGGCAGCGTTGCGCTCCAGCCCTGAGAAGCGGATCAGCGTGCGCTGACCGAAGCTGTCGTGCAGTTCCATGGCTTTCAGGTCGCTGCCGGTAAAGCCGAGGCGGACCTTCTCGAAGCCGCTTTCGCTGACCTTGGGCGTCGCCTCGACCCAGTCCAGGCCTTCATCCGTGCCGGCCTCGGCCAGCGTGAAATTCTTTTCGAGCTCGTTGCTGCCCGCCAGCAGCGCTGCCGGCGAGCCGCTGATCGCCTGGCCGGCCTTGCGCACCGTCACCTGCTTGAGTTCCGGGTCGTAGATCCAGATTTTTTCGCCGTCGCCGACGACCAGTTGCGGGAACGGCTTCTGGATGTCCCAGCGCAGCTTGCCGGGCCGTAAAATGGCGACGGTACCGGACGACTGCTGCGGCTTGCGTCCGCCCTTGCCGATCACCACCTGCGAAAAATCCGCCTTCAGCGTCCTGGTGTTGGTGAGGAACTGATGCAGCTGGTCCACCGCCCCCGCCGTCGCCCATTGCGGGAAAAAGGCGACTGCTGCGGTCGACAGCATTTTCAGGGCAAATTTCATTCGGCTTCCCGGCGCGCCAGCACTTCGCGGCCGCCGCGCCCGTCCATCGCCGACACCAGCCCGGCCTTTTCCATGGCCTCGATCAGCCGCGCCGAGCGGTTGTAGCCGATGCGCAGGTGGCGCTGGACCAGCGAGATCGAGGCCCGCTTGTTCTTCAGCACGATGTCGACCGCCTGGTCGTAGAGCGGATCGCTCTCGGCGTCGCCACCGTCGCTGCCGCCCTCGCCGCCTTCCTCGTCGTCGCCGCCGGCGCCGTTGAGGATATCCTCGATGTATTCCGGCGCGCCGGTCGTCTTCAGGTGCTCGACGACACGGTGTACTTCGTCATCGGAAACGAAGGCGCCATGGACACGGGTCGGGTAGCCGGTACCGGGTGCCAGGTAGAGCATGTCGCCCTGGCCGAGCAGCGCTTCGGCGCCCATCTGGTCGAGGATGGTGCGCGAATCGATCTTGCTGGAAACCTGGAACGACAGGCGCGTCGGGATGTTGGCCTTGATCAGGCCGGTAATTACGTCGACGCTCGGCCGCTGCGTCGCCAGCACCAGGTGGATGCCGGAAGCGCGCGCCTTCTGGGCGAGGCGGGCGATCTGTTCCTCGACCTTCTTGCCGACGACCATCATCAGGTCGGCCAGTTCGTCGATGATGACGACGATGAACGGCATCGCCTTGAGCGGCTCCGGTGTTTCCGGCGTCAGGGTCAGCGGATTCGGGATGTGTTCGCCGCGCTTTTCGGCGTCGCGGATCTTGGTGTTGAGGCCGGCGATATTGCGCACACCCATCGCCGACATCAGCTTGTAGCGCTTCTCCATCTCGGTCACGCACCAGTGCAGCGCGTTGGCCGCCTGCTTCATGTCGGTGACGACCGGCGCCAGCAGGTGCGGGATGCCTTCGTAGATGGAAAGCTCCAACATCTTCGGGTCGACCATGATCAGCCGCACATGATCCGGTTCCGATTTGTAGAGCATCGACAGGATCATCGCATTGACGCCGACCGACTTGCCGGAACCGGTCGTCCCGGCCACCAGCAGGTGCGGCGTCTTGGCCAGGTCGGCAACCACCGGCTGGCCGCCGATGTCCTTGCCAAGGCAGACGGTCAGCGGGCTGGTCATGTCGTTGTACGGCTTGCTGGAGATGATCTCGGACAGCTTGACGGTCTGCCGCTTGGGATTGGGCAGTTCGAGCGCCATGCACGACTTCCCGGGCACCGTCTCGACGACGCGGATCGACACCATGGCCAGCGCCCGCGCCAGGTCGCGGGCCAGGTTAACGATCTGGGCGCCCTTGACGCCAACCGCCGGCTCGATTTCGTAACGCGTGATGACCGGGCCGGGCATGGCGGCCAGCACCTTGACCTGGACGCCGAAGTCGGCCAGCTTGCGCTCGATCAGGCGCGAGGTGTATTCCAGCGTTTCGGCGCTCACCGTTTCGGTCACCGGCGGTGCCGGGTCGAGCAGGTGCAGCGGCGGCAATTGCCCACCGATGATGGCTTCCGGGAAGAGCGCCACTTGCTTCTCGCGCTCGATGCGCTTCTCGGCCTTCTTCGACACCGGCACCTCGGGCGGCGGCGTCTCGATGATGATCGGCTCGTGCAGTTCGACGCGGCGCTTTTCGACCTCGACCTCTTCCTCGCGCTGCTGCGCGACTTCGCGCCCGATGCGCCGGTCGCGCCAGGTATCGACCAGACCGTAGAAGAAGCCGCCAATGGTTTCGAGCAAGCTACCCAGCCGCTCGAATGCCCAGAGCCAGGACATCCCGGAAAAAATGCTCCATCCTGCCGCCATCGTCGCCAGCAACACCAGGGTCGCTCCGGTGTAACCCAGCAGGTGTTCCAGCAGGCGGCCGGCTTCGATGCCGAGCAAACCGCCCGGCGCGAGCGGCAATTCGACCTTGAGCGAGTAGAAGCGCAGCGCTTCCAGCGCCGAACTGGCGACCAGCAGCACGGCAAAGCCGGACAGCGCGATATACAGCGGGCGGCGGTCGGTATGGCCGAGCGGCGAATTGAGGCGGCGGAACCCCCACCACATGAACATGCCCAGCAGGACTATCCACCACCAGGCGGAAAGCCCGAAAAGATAAAGCATCAGATCGGCGATCCAGGCGCCGGCATGGCCGGTCGGGTTGTGCAGCTGCCCGGTAGATACCGCGTGCGACCAGCCCGGATCATCCTTGCTGAAGCCCCAGAAGGCCATCGCCAGGAACAGGGCCACCGCCCCTAGCGCCAACCAGCGCGACTCCTGCAGCAGATTGCCGATCTTCTCCGGCAACTGGCTGGCAGTTGCGCGGTCAGCCGTTCGAACCCCCATCCTCAGGCCCCGGTGATCGTGATGTGATCGCCTTCGCTGATGATGTAGCCACCAACCTCAAGGTCACGCATCACCTTGCTGACCATTTCGCGCGACGCGCCGATCATGCGCGCCATGTCCTGTTTGGAGATCTTCTGCTTGACCATGCGCTTGCCCCCCTGTTCCTCGGAGAGATCGAGCAGCAAGCGGGCGACACGGCCATAGACGTCGAGCAGCGCCAGGCTTTCGATATTGCGGTCGGCCTCGCGCAGGCGGCGCACCAGAATCTGCATCAGCTTGAGCGCCACCTGGAAATTGTCCTGCATGCAACGCTGGAACTCAGTCTTGCCGATGGTCAGCAGTTCGCAGTTCTCGACCGCCACGACGCTGGCCGAACGCGGGCTACCATCGATCAGGCCCATTTCACCGAAGAATTCACCCGGCCCGAGCCAGGCGAGAATGATCTCGCGCCCTTCCTCGTCAAAGTTGGTCACCTTGGCGCGGCCGGTCAGCAGGACGAGCAGCGCGTCGGCGCTTTCGCCGGCACGCACGACCTGTTCGCCCCGCCCGGCACGCCGGCGCCCGGCCACGCGCGACAAGCGATCGAGCTCGGTTTCGTCCAGGCCCGAAAACAGCGGTACATTGCGCAGGACAACCAGACTCAGGCCGACATTTGAGGAGGACATAAAGCATTTCCCTTCATGGAGTTGCGCGCCGATTATAAACTCAATTCGCAAATTTCAAGGACAAGGGCAAAAAAACGGGCGGTGGTTGAAGGCTATAATTTTACGGTCAACCATCATCGAGGATCACCATGTCCCAAGCTGTCCGCCACAGTCGCCTGATCATTCTCGGCTCCGGCCCTGCCGGTTATACCGCCGCCGTCTATGCCGCCCGCGCCAATCTGAAACCGCTGCTGATCACCGGTCTCGCCCAGGGCGGCCAGCTGATGACGACGACCGACGTCGACAACTGGCCGGCCGACGCCGACGGCGTCCAGGGTCCGGAACTGATGGCTCGCTTCGAAGCCCATGCCCGCCGTTTCGACACCGAGATCATCTTCGATCACATCCATACAACGCAACTGACGCAGAAGCCGTTTACGCTGACCGGCGATGCCGGCACCTATACCTGCGACGCGCTGATCATCGCCACCGGCGCTTCGGCCCAGTACCTCGGCCTGCCTTCCGAAGAGAAATTCTCCGGCAAGGGAGTTTCCGCCTGCGCCACCTGCGACGGTTTCTTCTACCGCAACAAGGCGGTCGCCGTCATCGGCGGCGGCAACACCGCAGTCGAGGAAGCGCTCTACCTGGCCAATATCGCCAGCCATGTCACCCTGGTCCACCGCCGCGACAGCTTCAAGGCCGAAAAGATATTGCAGGACAAGCTGTTCGAGAGGGAAAAGGCCGGCAAGGTCACGATCCTGCGGAATTACACGCTGGACGAAGTGCTCGGCGACGATTCCGGCGTGACCGGCATGCGCATCAGGAGCAAGCAGGACGGCACGACGCGCGACGTCGACGTGTTTGGCGTCTTCATCGCCATCGGCCACAAGCCCAACACCGACATCTTCGCCGGCCAGCTGGAAATGGACGGCGGCTACATCGTGACCCAGGCCGGCCGCGCCGGCAATGCGACGCAGACCAGCATCCCCGGCATCTTCGCTGCCGGCGACGTGCAGGACCACGTCTATCGCCAGGCCTGCACCTCGGCCGGGACCGGCTGCATGGCGGCGCTCGACGCCGAACGCTACCTCGACCAGCTCGCCTAGGGCGGCGTGAGCGACGCGGACGATCTTGCAGCCTTTCGGGCGGCAGTGGCGGATGCCAGGCCACTGCCGGCATCGGGGCGCGTGCATCTCGGCGGCCCGATGCCGCCGCCGCGTCCCCTGCAACATCTGGCCGACGAGCAGGCGGCGTTGCACGAAAGCCTGCACGGCCCCCTCACCTTGCAGGACCGCCTGGAAGGCGGCGATGAACCGACCTTCCTGCGTCCGGGACTGGCGCACGGCGTCCTGCGCGACCTGCGGCGCGGTCGCTGGGTCATCCAGGACGAAATCGACCTGCACGGCCTGAACCGCGAGGAGGCGCGCGCCCTGCTCGCCACCTTTCTTGCCGGGTCGCTGAAGCACGGGGTGCGCTGCGTGCGCATCGTTCACGGCAAGGGGCTGGGGTCGCCCGGAAAGCAGGCCGTGTTGCGCCGCCTGGTACGCGGCTGGCTGATGCAGCGGGATGAAATTCTGGCCTACTGCCAGGCCAAACCGCAGGACGGCGGCGAGGGCGCGGTCGTCGTGCTGTTGCGCGCCCAACGGAAATCGGGCACCGCGCGCTGAGCGACGACGCCCTGCAGTATCATTCCTGCCGATTCATGAATTCGCGCTTGAAGAGCTCGGGGTCGTCGACCCAGTCCCACGCCGTTCCCGGCGAGTTGTTCGGGGTCAACCCGAGCGCGCCATGGGTCGTGGCAAGACGGAAGATTTCCAGCGCCACATCGTGCGGAAAGCCCTTACGCCCTGGACGCTTGGTGACCATCAGATCGGCCAGGTAGGCATCCAGCCCGGCCTTCCCCCACAACCCGACGACCTGCTCGAGAATGCGCGGGAACTGCTGCTCGATCTGAACCGGATAGATGTCGGACTGCGGCCCGAGCAATTCGAGTAGCTTGGCCCTGAGGGCGGGAATATCGAAGTTTTCCTGGCCGTCGTCCATGGCGATCTCCTCCGGGTCAGATTGCCGCTTCGTCGGTTTCGCCGGTCCGGATGCGCACCACCTGCTCGACCGGCATCACGAAAATCTTGCCGTCGCCGATCTTGCCGGTGCGGGCCGCCTTGATGATGGCTTCGATGGCGGCATCGGCATGCGCGGAATTGACGACGATCTCGATCTTGATCTTGGGCAGAAAGTCGACGACGTACTCGGCGCCGCGGTAAAGCTCCGTATGCCCCTTCTGGCGCCCGAAACCCTTGACCTCGGTGACCGTCAGGCCGGTGATGCCGACTTCCGACAGCGCCTCGCGGACTTCGTCGAGTTTGAACGGCTTGATGATGGCTTCGATTTTTTTCATTTTCTCTTCCTCTTCCTTCGGTGTCTCAGAATTCGTCTTGATAACGGTTGGTAATAGGATACCGCCAATCCTTGCCGAAGCCACGCGGCGTGATGCGGATGCCGACCGGCGCCTGCCGGCGCTTGTATTCGGCGATGCGCAACAGGCGCACGACGCGGCGCACCGCCTCCTCCGGCAGGCCGGCGGCGATGATCTCGCGCGGACTGCGGTCTTCTTCCATGTAGGCACGGACGATGGCGTCGAGGATCTCGTAGGGCGGCAGCGAATCCTGGTCGGTCTGGTCGGGTTTCAGTTCGGCCGATGGCGGCCGGACGATGATGTTTTCCGGGATTACCGGCGACAGCGTGTTGCGGTAGCGCGACAGGCGATAGACCAGCGTCTTGTAGACATCCTTGATCACGGCAAAACCGCCCGCCATGTCGCCGTACAGCGTGCAGTAGCCGACGGCCATTTCCGATTTGTTGCCGGTGGTCAGCACCAGCGCGCCGGTCTTGTTGGACAGCGCCATCAGGATGTTGCCGCGGATGCGCGCCTGGATATTCTCTTCGGTGGTGTCGGCCGGCAGGCCGGCGAACAGCGGATCGAGCATGGCCGCATAGGTCTGCATCGCCGGTGCGATAGGGATTTCGTCGTAGCGAACGCCAAGCGTCGCGATCATGGCGCGCGAATCGTCCAGGCTCATCTGCGCAGTGTAGGGCGAAGGCATCATCACCGCCCGCACTTTTGCCGCCCCCAGCGCGTCGACCGCAACACACAGGGTCAGCGCCGAGTCGATGCCGCCCGAGAGGCCGATGATCGCGCCCTTGAAACCGCTCTTGCCGATATAGTCGCGGACACCGAGGACCAGCGCCTGATAGGCTTCGGATTCGAGCGAGAGCTCCTCGGCCAGGTCATCCGAGCGCAGGCGGCCGGCATCATAATCGACGATCCCCAGCGCCTCCGTAAATTGTGGCAGCCGCATGCGGCAAGTGCCCTGGGCATCGAGCGCGAAGGAAGCGCCGTCGAAAACGAGTTCGTCCTGGCCACCAACTAGGTTGGCGTAGATGGCGGGAATACCGGTCGCGGCGATCCGTTCGCCAAGCACCTGCGCACGCTGTTGATGCTTTTCGAGATGGCAGGGCGAGGCATTGAGGACGAGCAGCAGTTCCGCCCCGGCAGCCTGCGCCAGTTCGGCGGCGCCGGCTTCCCAGATGTCGGCGCAGATGTTGATGCCGCAGCGCACGCCACCGAGCGTCACGACGCAGGCGTCGCTGCCGGCGTCGAAATAGCGCTTTTCGTCGAAAACTTCGTAATTGGGCAGGCGAATCTTGCGGTAGACCGCCTTTTTCTGGCCATTTTCAATGACCGTGGCCGCGTTGTAGCGGCTTCCCTCATATTCTTCCGGATGACCGACGACGAGGGCAATGCCCGCGACCCGGCCCGCCAGATCATCGAGTGCCTGGCTGCAGGCCCGGTAGAAATCCGGGCGCAGCAACAGGTCTTCCGGCGGGTAGCCGCACAACGCCAGTTCCGGCGTCAGCAGCACCTGCGCGCCGCGCGCCTTGGCTTGCGCGGCACATTCGACGATACGTTCGACGTTGCCCGTCAGGTCACCGACGGTGGCGTTGAATTGGGCAACGGCGATCCGCAGCATGACAGATTAGTAGTTCGGCTTGTCCTTGGCGTCGTTGAAACGCTGGATGCCGGTTATGATTTCATTCCTGGCGGCGTCGATGCCTTCCCAGCCGTTGACCTTGACCCACTTGCCCGGTTCGAGATCCTTGTAGCGCTCGAAGAAGTGGGCAATCTGCTTGCGCAGCAATTCCGGCATGTCTTCGAAGGACTTGACGTCCTTGTACAGCGGGGTCAGCTTGTCGACCGGCACCGCCAGCAGCTTGGCATCGTCACCGCCTTCGTCGGTCATCGACAACTGGCCGAGCGGGCGGCAGCGGACGACGACGCCGGGCGGCAGGGAGAACGGTGCAACGACCAGCACGTCGACCGGATCGCCGTCGCCGGCGATGGTGTGCGGGATGTAGCCGTAGTTGCAGGGATAGTGCATCGAGGTGGACATGAAGCGATCGACGAAAATCGCGCCGCTTTCCTTGTCGACTTCATACTTGACCGGCTCGGAATGCGCGGAAATCTCGATGATGACGTTGAAATCGTCGGGAAGGGACTTGCCGGAAGGAACGTTGTTAAGGGCCATCGTTGTCTCTCTGCAGTATGTGGTTTGAGAACTGGTGATTATAACGCCGTGCTACCGGGAGTCAGCCCCAGGCAGCGATAAACTCTTGCCAGTGCGGCGCGCCTATCCTGGCGAGCTGCGCCTTGACGAACCCGGCTTCGGCCACCTCTTCTTCTGCCGTCAGTTCGCCGCGCAGGCGGCGGAAGCGGTTGTAAACCAGGTAGGTGTTGATGACGTCGGTTTCGCAGTAGTCGCGAATTTCGGCGCTCTGGCCGGCCTGCCAGGCTTCCCAGACCTTGCCTCCGTCCATGCCGAGCTTGCCGGGAAAGCCGAAGAGCTTGGCCAGGTCGTCGAGCGGCGCATTGGCGCGGGCATTATAGAGCGCCAGCAAGTCCATCAGGTCGAGGTGACGGGTGTGGTAACGACTGATGTAATTGTTCCACTTGAAGTCGCGGGAATCAGCGTAGTCGCCATCGCCCATATCCCAGTAGCGCGGCGCCGCGACGCCATGCAGCATGCCGCGATAGTGCAGTACCGGCAGGTCGAAACCGCTGCCGTTCCACGAGACGATCTGCGGCGTGAATTTCTCGATGCCGTCAAAAAAGCGCTGGATGATGGCACCTTCGCCAAGATCGGGCTCGGACAGTGACCAGACATTGAGGCCCTCGCTGGTGCGCAGAACGCAGGAGATGGTGACGACACGCTGCAGGTGCAACTGCAGGAAGTCGTTGCCGGTCCTGGCCCGCCGTTGCTGGAAGGCGAGTTCGGCGACTTCTCCATCGGAAAGCTCGCCCGGCAGGTCGTTCAGGCGGCGCAGGCCGGCGATATCGGGAATCGTCTCAATATCGAAGACCAGTACCGGTTTCATGCCGGGAAAACGCCCGTCGACAGATAACGGTCGCCGCGATCGCAGACGATGGTGACGATGACTGCGTTTTCCAGTTCCTGTGACAGGCGCAGGGCCACGACCAGTGCGCCTCCCGAGGAGATGCCAGCGAAGATGCCCTCTTCCATGGCCAGCCGCCGCGTCATCGCCTCGGCATCGGCCTGGCTGACGTTCTCGACGCGGTCGACCCGGCTGCGGTCGAAAATTTTCGGCAGGTAGGCTTCCGGCCACTTGCGGATGCCGGGGATCTGGCTGCCCTCTTCCGGCTGGCAGCCGACGATCTGGATCGCCGGGTTCTGTGTCTTGAGAAAGGCCGAGGTGCCCATGATGGTACCGGTCGTGCCCATACTGGAGACAAAATGGGTGATCTTGCCTTCGGTGTCGCGCCAGATTTCCGGGCCGGTGCCTTCGAGGTGGGCGAGCGGGTTGTCCGGGTTGGCGAACTGATCGAGGATGATGCCCTTGCCTTCGTCGCGCATTTTCTCGGCGACATCACGGCACAGTTCCATGCCGCCATCCTTGGGTGTCAGCACCAGTTCGGCGCCGAAGGCGCGCATCGTTTGCCGGCGTTCGATGCTCTGATTTTCCGGCATGACCAGGATCATCCGGTAGCCCTTCATGGCCGCCGCCATGGCCAGCGCGATACCGGTGTTGCCGGAGGTCGCCTCGATCAGCGTGTCGCCGGGCTTGATGTCGCCGCGCGCTTCGGCATGGACGATCATCGACAGCGCCGGGCGGTCCTTGACCGAACCGGCCGGGTTGTTGCCTTCCAGCTTGGCAAGGATGACGTTGCCGCGTTTTTCGTTTTCGGCGCCGGGGATGCGCACCAGCCGCACCAGCGGCGTGTTTCCGACAAAATCCTGCAGGGTTTTATACATTTTTATGGAGCCACTCGATGTATTGGGAGACGCCCTCCTCGACCGTCGCCATCGGCGCATCGTAGCCAGCCGCACGCAGTTTGGTCAGATCACCCTGAGTGAATGCCTGGTACTTGCCCTTCAGTGCCTCGGGGAAGGCGATATATTCGAGCAAACCCTGTGCCCGCAATTCTTCCAGCGTCAGCGGCGCTTCGTTTTTTGCCCTTCTACAGCCGTTGACCGCAGCAACCGCGACATCGTTGAAACTCTGCGCCCGGCCGGAACCGAGGTTGAAGATGCCGGATTTTTCGGGATGGTCGAGGAAGAAGAGATTGACCTTGGCAACATCGCCGACGAAAACGAAATCCCGTTGCTGGCTGCCATCCGGATAGCCGTGCGAACCCTCGAACAGCTTGACCTTGCCCTCGGCGCGGAACTGGTTGAAGTTGTGGAAGGCGACCGAGGCCATGCGCCCCTTGTGCGTTTCGCGCGGACCATAGACATTGAAGTAGCGGAAGCCGACGATCTGCGACGACGGATTCTGCGCCAGGCGCTGGCGGACGATCTGGTCGAACAGGAACTTGGAGTAGCCGTAAACATTGAGCGGCCCTTCGTACTGGCGCTCTTCCTTGAAGACGCTGCTGCCGCCGTAGGTCGCTGCCGACGAGGCGTAGAGGAACTGGACGTCCTGGTCGAGGCACCAGTCGAGCAGGATCATCGAATAGCGATAGTTGTTCTCCATCATGTAGTGGCCATCGCTCTCCATGGTGTCGGAGCAGGCACCTTCATGAAAGATGGCATCGATCTCGCCGTCGAAGTGGCCGGCCTGGATGCGCTCGATGAAATCGCGCTTGTCGAGGTAATCGACGATGTCGCAGTCGATCAGGTTGCGGAACTTGTCGGCCTTGGTCAGGTTGTCGACGGCGATGATGTTCCTCACCCCGCGCTCGTTCAGGGCCTTGACGATGTTGGAACCGATAAATCCGGCGGCGCCGGTGACGACGATGTACATGGCTATTCCTTACAGGGCAGCGGCGAGTTCTTCGCGGGTAACGACGGCGGTACCCAATTTGCCGACGACGATGCCGGCGGCGACGTTGGCGACGCGGATGGCTTCGGCCCAGTCGGCACCGGCGGCGAGCATGACGGCGAGCGTGGCGATCACTGTATCGCCGGCACCGGAGACATCGAAGACTTCGCGGGCCTGCGCCGGCTGGTGATGAATACCGTCGTCGGCAAAAAGGGTCATGCCTTCCTCGCTGCGTGTCACGAGCAGGGCTTCGAGTCCGAGTTCGCTGCGCAATTTCTGCGCCTTGGCGAGCAGTTCGTCCTCCGATGACCAGCGGCCGACCACTTCGCGTAGCTCGGAGCGGTTCGGCGTGATCACCGTCGCCCCGGCATACTTGCCCCATTCATCGCCCTTAGGGTCGACCAGAACCAGTTTGTCTTGGGCGCGGGCGATGCGGATCATTTCAGAAATATGCGTCAAGCCGCCCTTGCCATAGTCGGAAAGGATGACGACATCGGCCTGGGCGACGCGACTCTCGAAATCGGCGAGCTTGGCCTGCAGGATTTCGTGCGATGGCGGCGTCTCGAAATCGATGCGCAACAGCTGTTGCTGGCGGCCGATCACGCGCAGCTTGACGATGGTATCGATGTCGCGGTCGACATGCAGGCTGGCATCGATTTGCCCGTCTTCGAGCAAGCGGCCGAGCATCCGCCCCGCCTCGTCGTCGCCGACGACCGAGAGCAAGGCCGACACGGCGCCCAGCGAAGCGGCATTGCGCGCCACGTTGGCGGCACCACCCAGGCGCTCTTCCTGGCGCTCGACCTTGACCACCGGCACTGGCGCCTCCGGCGAAATCCGGCTTACCTCGCCAAACCAGTAGCGATCGAGCATGACGTCGCCGACCACCAGCAGGCGCACGTTCCTGACCTTGTCCAGCATGCGCTCAGCGCCCGATGGCGAAGTATTCGATACCGAGGCTACGCACGAACTTCGGATCGTAGAGGTTGCGGCCGTCGAAGATCACCGGGTTCTTCAAGGTCTGCTTGATCGCTTCGAAATCCGGGCTGCGGAACTCTTTCCACTCAGTGGCAATCACCAGGGCATCGGCATTGTCGAGCGCCCCCATCGGGTTCTCGGCATACTTCAGGCGCGGCTCGTCGCGGAAGATGCGCTGCGTCTCGTGCATGGCGACCGGGTCGTAGGCAGTGACAGTAGCACCGGCGGCGAAGAGGTCGGCGATCAGTTCCCGGCTCGGGGCATCGCGCATATCATCGGTATTGGGCTTGAAGGCCAGACCCCAGAGGGCGAAGTGCTTGCCCTTGAGGTCGCCGAAGCGGGCCTTGAGCTTCCCGGTCAGGATGTGCTTCTGGGCATCATTCGCTTCCTCGACGGCGGTCAGCACCTTGAGGGTGATACCGGCGTCGTCGGCGGCGGTCTTGATCAGCGCCTTGACGTCCTTCGGGAAGCAGGAACCACCGTAGCCGCAGCCCGGGTAGAGGAAGTGGTAGCCGATGCGCGGATCGGAGCCGATACCCTGGCGAACCATTTCGATGTCGGCGCCGAGCACTTCGGCCAGGTTGGCGAGTTCGTTCATGAAGCTGATACGGGTGGCCAGCATGGCGTTGGCGGCGTACTTGGTCAGTTCGGCGCTCTTGACGTCGGTGATGATCAGGCGTTCGTGATTGCGCTGGAACGGGGCGTAGAGCGCGCGCATCAGGTGGATGGCCTGCTCGTCCTCGGCACCGACGACGATGCGGTCGGGACGCATGAAGTCCTCGACGGCGGCGCCTTCCTTGAGGAACTCGGGGTTGGAAACGACGCTGTAGGGTGTGTCGATGCCACGCTTCGCAAGTTCTTCGGCGACGGCGGCCTTGACCTTGGCGGCTGTTCCGACCGGGACGGTGCTCTTGTCGACGATGACCTTGTAGTCGGTCATCAGGCGGCCGATGTTGCGGGCGGCGGCGAGGACGTATTGCAGGTCGGCCGAACCATCTTCGTCAGGCGGGGTGCCGACGGCGATGAACTGGATGGTGCCGTGCTGGACGGCTCTTTCGATGTCGGTCGTGAAATGCAGCCGGCCGGCGGCGACGTTGCGCCGGACCATTTCCTGCAGGCCCGGTTCGTAGATGGGAATGCCGCCTTCTTCAAGAATGCGGATCTTCTCGGGATCGACGTCCAGACAGAGGACATCGTTGCCCACTTCCGCCAGACAGGTGCCACTGACCAGACCGACGTAGCCGGTACCGACAACGGTAATTTTCATGAGTATTTCCTACAAGGTTTGATCGAATTCTTCGCTGCGGCGCGGCGGATAGGTTTCCCAGCCGCCGCAGGCCGGGCAGCGCCAATAGAACTGGCGCGCCTTGAAACCGCAATTATCGCACCGATAGCGCGACAGGCGCTTGGTGTAGCCTTGGATAATGGTTTTCGCCAGTTCCACATCCGGCCTGATTTCCGGTGCGGCGAGCGGCAGACGGGCGCTCATCAGTTTTTCCAGCCCGAGCAGCGTCGGGTTGCGCTGCAGTTCATCGCGGACCAGGCGATAGGCCGCCTCGTTGCCCTCGCCTTCGAGGATCAGCTGATAGACGACATCGAGAAGATCAAGCGAGGGATAACGTTCGAGATAGCCGCGCAGCAGGGCAATGCCTTCGTCGCGCTGCGCCAGCTTGCGGTAGGTTTCCAGCAGGCGCTGGGCAACCAGCGCCAGGTAGGCCGGGTCCTGCTGTTCGATACGCTGCCATGCCTCGATGGCACCCGGCAGATTGCCTTCCTGCAGCAACAGATCGCCCTGCAACAAGCTGGCCCGCACGCACTTGCGGTTTTGCTGCATGGCCGCTTCAAGATGAACGCGTGCGCTGTCCGGGCGCGAGCGCATGATCTCGCCGGCGGCCAGTTCGCAGTAAAACTCGGCGACCTCCTGCTGCGAAGCGACATCCGGCAGTTCGCGGGCCAGTTCGATCGCCTTCTGCCATTCCTTTTCGACCTGGTAAATCTCCAGCAGATTGCGCTTGGCTTCGTCTTCGAGAGCAGTGCCGACCAGCTTGTTGAAAATTTCCTCGGCGCGGTCGAGCAGGCCGGATTTCAGGAAATCCTGCCCCAGTTCGGAGAGGGCGTGCAGGCGAACGCCGTCGTCCAGATCGGGGCGGTCGATGAGATTCTGGTGCATGCGGATGGCGCGGTCGGTCTCGCCACGCCGGCGAAACAGGTTGCCGAGCGCGAAGTGCAGCTCGACCGTCTGCGAATCGACCTTCGCCACTTCGAGAAAGGAGTCGATGGCCTTGTCCGGCTGCTCGTTGAGCAAGAAGTTGAGCCCCTGAAAATAGGAGCGCGGCAAGGCGCGCGATTCATGGACCACCTGCCGCATGTCGACACGCGCGGCAGCCCAGCCGAGCCCGAAGAACAACGGGATCAGCAACAGTTGCCAGTATTCGAAAAGTTCGTTCATGCCAGCGGTGGCGGCTCGGCGGGTGTCGGAGGCAAAGCGGGCTTCGCCGCCTGGCGCTTGAGGCGCGCGATTTCACGCCTCTGGCGGTAGATGACACCGACCAGCGACAACGCGCCGAGAATGGCACCGCCGCAGAAAAATGCCAGAAGAATGATCACCAGCGGCGCTTCCCAAGCGTAATCCAGTATGAAGCGCAACATCGCCGGCTGCGTGTTGCGCAAGGCAAACAGCAGCAGAAACGAAAAGATGATGAGCCTGACGGCCCAGGTCAATGCGGTCATGACATCCAAGAAAAAGGGGCAGTGAAATTCACTGCCCCGAATCTACCACAATGCGCCTGAACCGGCGTCAGATCGACTGATCGACCCGTTCGCGCAGTTCTTTCCCGGCCTTGAAGTGGGGAACCCACTTGGACGGCACACTGACCTTTTCCCCCGACTTGGGGTTGCGGCCGGTGCGCGGCGGCCGGTAGTTGAGCGCAAAGCTGCCGAATCCGCGAATCTCGATGCGATCCCCGCGCACCAGCGCTTCGGACATCGCATCGAGGATCATCTTGACCGCGAAATCAGCATCCTTCGCCACCAGCTGGGGAAAACGCTCCGCCAGCCGGGCGATGAGCTCGGACTTGGTCATGCTTTGCCTTATCAGCCTTGCTGGTTGAGCTTGGCCTTGAGCAGGGCACCCAGGTTGGTCGTACCGGAAGCAGCAGCGGAAGACTCGGCAGACAACTTCTGCATCGCTTCGTGCTGTTCGGCACTGTCCTTGGCCTTGATCGACAGGTTGATGCCGCGGGTCTTGCGATCCACGTTGATGATCATGGCTTCGACTTCGTCACCCACCTTAAGGTGTTGCGACAGGTCGTCGATACGATCACGCGAGAACTCGGAAGCACGCAGGTAGCCTTCATTTTCGCCGTCCAAGGTCAGGACCGCGCCGCGTGCATCAACCGACTTGACGGTAGCGCGCACGATGCTGTTCTTCTCGTGGGTGGCGATGAAGTTGGTGTAGGGGTCGCCTTCCATCTGCTTGATGCCGAGGGAGATGCGTTCCTTCTCGACGTCGATGCCAAGCACCAGGGCTTCGACTTCGTCGCCCTTCTTGAAGTTGCGGATAGCTTCTTCGCCGGTCGCCGACCAGGACAGATCGGACAGGTGAACCAGACCATCGATGCCGCCAGGCAGGCCGATGAAGATACCGAAGTCGGTGATCGACTTGATGGCGCCACGAACCTTGTCACCCTTCTTGTGGTTCATCGCGAAGTCGTCCCACGGATTTGGCTTGCACTGCTTCATGCCGAGGGAGATGCGGCGACGCTCTTCGTCGATCTCGAGGATCATGACTTCGACTTCGTCGCCCAGCGAGACGACCTTGGACGGATGGACGTTCTTGTTGGTCCAGTCCATTTCGGAAACGTGCACCAGACCTTCGATGCCTTGCTCGATTTCAACGAATGAACCGTAATCGGTCAGGTTGGTGACCTTGCCGAACAGGCGGGTGCCGGCCGGGTAGCGGCGGGCGATACCGACCCACGGATCGTCGCCCAGCTGCTTCATGCCCAGGGAGACGCGGTTCTTCTCGGCGTCGAACTTGAGGATCTTGGCGGTGACTTCGTCGCCAACGTTGAGCACTTCGCTCGGGTGACGGACACGGCGCCAAGCCAGGTCGGTGATGTGCAGCAGGCCATCGATGCCGCCCAGGTCGACAAATGCGCCGTAGTCGGTGATGTTCTTGACGATACCCTTGACGACGGTGCCTTCCTTGAGGTTCTCGAGCAGCTTTTCGCGATCCTTGTCGGCGGTGGCTTCGAGCACGGCACGACGGGACATCACGACGTTGTTGCGCTTGCGATCGAGCTTGATGACCTTGAATTCGAGGGTCTTGCCTTCGTACGGGGTGGTGTCCTTGACCGGACGCATGTCGACCAGCGAGCCCGGCAGGAAGGCGCGGACGCCGTTCGACATGACGGTGAGGCCGCCCTTGACCTTGCCGGTGATGGTGCCGGTGACCAGGGAGTTGTTGTTCAGGGCTTCTTCCAGGAAGTTCCAGGCGGCGATGCGCTTGGCGCGATCGCGGGACAGGCGCGTGGCGCCGTAGCCGTCTTCCAGCATTTCGATGGCAACCTGGACGAAATCGCCCACCTTGACTTCGATTTCGCCCTGATCATTCAGGAATTCTTCGAGCGGAACATAGGATTCCGATTTCAGGCCGGCATTGACCACGACGAAATTGTGATCGATGAGCACCACTTCTGCAGTGATGACTTCGCCTTGACGCATTTCCTGGCGAGCCAGGGATTCTTCAAACAGTTGAGCAAAAGATTCCATTACGGAGAGAACTTTCATGCCACGGATCGCGAAATCCACAGCGGGTTAGAGTTGAAAATACATCACCGATCCGTCGACCGACAACGCCTTACTGCAATGCTTCCCTGCTCCACGCCAGCACCTGATTCACCGCCTGTTCGATGGTGAGCGCTGTCGTATCAAGCAACTTGGCATCTGCCTCCTGCCTGAGCGGTGCCACGCTGCGCTGGGAATCCCGCGCATCACGTTGCTGAAGGTCAAGCAGAAGGTCGGGGAGATTAGCAGAGAATCCTTTTTCGATCAACTGCTTATAGCGCCGTTCCGCCCTGGCCTCCGCACTCGCCGTCAGAAACACCTTGAGCGTAGCCTGCGGGAAGATGACCGACCCCATGTCGCGGCCATCGCCAACCAGCCCCGGCCCGGTGTTGAACGCCCGCTGGCGGAACAGCAGTGCCTCGCGCACCGCCGGCAATGCCGCTACTTGCGAGGCGCCGGATGAGATTTCCTCGCTGCGAATGGCCTCACCGACTGGTTGCCCGTCGAGGCGAATGTCGTTCTCGGAAAACTCGACATCCAGCGCCGCCGCAATTGCTGCGACACCGGCTTCATCGGCCCAATCGACACCCGCCCGCCTGGCGGCCAGCGCGGTCAACCGGTACAAGGCCCCGGAATCCAGATAGGCAAAACCGAGCGCCGCCGCCACGCGCGCCGCCACCGTACCCTTGCCGGAAGCGGACGGACCGTCGATGGCGATCACCGGCGCCGCTCTGGTGACCTGGGCGAAACGCTCGAAATAATCGGGAAACGTCTTGGCCACGCACTTCGGGTCATTGATGCGCAGAGGCGTCCCGAATGCAGCCAGCGAGAAGCACATCGCCATGCGATGGTCATCGTAGGTATCGATGGCCGCGGGCTTCAATTCGGCCGGCGTGACCCTGATGAAATCCTCGCCTTCTTCCACCAGCGCCCCAAGCTTGCGCAGCTCGGTCGCCATCGCGGCAATGCGGTCGGTCTCCTTGACGCGCCAGGAAGCGATGTTGCGCAGGGTGGTCGTCCCCTGGGCGAACAGGGCCGCCGTCGCCAGCGTCATCGCCGCGTCGGGAATATGGTTGCAATCGAGGTCGACCGCAACCAGACCACCTTCCGGCGCCCGCGATTCCATCCAGTTCGGCCCCATCTCGATGCGCGCGCCCATCTGCGCCAGGGCTTCGGCAAATTTCACATCCCCCTGGATCGAATCGCGTCCGACCCCCGCGACGCGCACTGGCCCGCCACCAATGGCGCCGAGCGCAAGAAAATACGAAGCGGACGACGCATCGCCCTCGACATAGATCGTTCCCGGCGACACATAGCGGCTACCGGCTTTGACCGTGAAGCGCTGCCAGCCTTCGCGCTCGACCGTGACGCCAAAGCGCGCCATGGTCGCCAGCGTGATCTCGATGTAAGGCTTGGAAATCAGCTCTCCAACGACGTCGACCGCAACCGTCTCGCCAGTCAGCGGCAAGGCCATCAGCAGGCCGGTCAGGAACTGGCTCGACACGTCGCCGCGTACCTTGACGCTCCCGCCGGGAGCAATCGTCGCCGGCTTGAGGTGCAGGGGCGGATAACCCTCGTTCCCGAGATAAGCCACGTCGGCGCCAAGCTGGCGCAGCCCGTCAACGAGATCGCCGATCGGCCGCTCATGCATGCGGGCGACGCCCTTCAGCACATAGTCACCGCCGGACAGCGCCAGCGCCGCGGTCAGCGGACGAAAAGCTGTGCCGGCATTGCCGAGGAAAAGCTCTGCTTGGCGCACCGGAAAGCACCCTCCGTACCCCGTGATTCTCCAGCTCTCGCCGCCTAGGTGCGTGACGCCGACACGCAGCGTCTTCAGCGCATCGAGCATGCGCTCGGTATCGTCCGAAGCCAGCAGGTCGCACACCTCCGTTTCCCCGGTGGCCAGCGCCGCCAGCAGCAGAATGCGGTTGGAAATGCTTTTCGACCCAGGCAGGCGAACTGTACCGGCGGCGGAGATGAGTTGGGGGAGATCGAGGAATTCCATACGATGACACGCTCCCGGACGATCAGGACCGGGCCAGGTTGATTTTAAAATTAGGGGCTACCGGTCAGGCCACCGCTCGTCCAGCGCGCTCGCTTTTCGCCCGCCGCCAGGCATCGACGAAGAACACCGCAACCACACCGATCAACACACCACCAATCAGGCCGAGGGCGAGGAACAGGGTTTTCTTGGGGGATACCGGCTTGTCCGTAACGAAAACCGCTTCAATTGCGTTGGTCGGTTGGGTAGCAGGTGCACTCAATGCAGTTTCAAGCGCCACGATAGCCTGACGCTGCGCAAATAATTCAGACTCCTTCTGAACTCGCAGACCAGTCATCAACGAAAGTTGGGGGAAACGATCATCCTTGACCCCGGCGTTCGCTACCGGCTTGTTAATACCCTCAAGTTCCTTCTCGGCACTGATCAGCTTTTCCTTGGCCAACTTAAGATCCGAGTAGATTTTTTTTTCGAGAATCGGTTTTGCGAGTTCCGAATGGCGTTTTTCCAACTCTTTAACGGATGCGTCTGCAATATTCTTCGCATCCTCAGGATTCGAAGCATTCGCCTTTAACTCAATCAAGGACGATGCGCCTTGTACTGAAGTGGCCTTGATAAGCTGACGCGAAATATATTTCACCGTAACATTTGCCGAATACTGCAGGTCATCAATCCACGCCGTATTCCCCAACGTCTGAGCGACCGCCGTCTGAAAAGCAGGCGTCTTCATCCGCTCGACCACTTGCGTCGCTGGCTCCACATTAAGGCTGGAAATTTGCATCACTTGCCCAAGCTGCGCATAAGCAATCTGCACAACCGCCACCGCCTCGTACTTCGGTGGCGTGGTCACAACCAAGAACCCCGCTCTGGCCAATCCGATCACGCCCCCCCACCACGTAGTGCCAACCTTCCCGTAATTTTTCCCACAGATCGAACAGGCTGATCTCGTCGTCCTGCGCCATTTCGTTTTCGTTCATTTGTCCAGCTTTCCAAAAATCTCAATGCAGCAGAACATCGCCCTTTGCCAACGTGTCCATGGTGCGCCACAGCAGCTCGCCATCGCCATGCCGGGCCGGGGCGTATTCCTGCACCAGCACGCCGAGCAAGGCCAGCACTCCTTTGAAATCGAAAGCCTGGCAGGCCTCGTCAAGGCTCGCCAGCCGCTCGGTCAGCACCTCCCACGGCACTTCATGCTCGTAGGCACGCATGATCAACGGATGTGACGTACCCTCCACGTTCTCGCCGATCAGCAATTCCTCATAGAGCTTTTCACCCGGCCGCAGGCCCACCACTTCAATCGCGATATCGCCGTCCGGATGTTCTTCGTCGCGCAACTCCAGGCCACTCAGATGCACCATGCGCCGCGCGAGGTCGATGATTTTAACCGGCTTGCCCATGTCCAGCACATAAACCTCGCCGCCCTGCCCCATCGAGCCGGCCTGAATGACCAGTTGCGCCGCCTCGGGAATGGTCATGAAGTAGCGCGTGATGTCGGCATGAGTCAACGTGATCGGCCCGCCCGCTGCGATCTGTCTGCGGAACAGCGGCACCACCGAACCCGAGGATCCAAGCACATTGCCAAAGCGCACCATGCAGAAACGCGTCACTCCACCCTTTCTTGCCAGCGCCTGAAGGATCAGCTCGGACAGCCGTTTGCTGGCCCCCATCACATTGGTCGGGCGCACCGCCTTGTCGGTAGAAATCAGCACGAAGGTTTCCACCCCCGCCGACAGCGCCGCCTCCGCCATGCGCCGCGTTCCCACCGCGTTGTTGCGAATGCCCTCAATCGGATTATGCTCGACCAGCGGCACATGCTTGTACGCCGCGGCGTGGTAGACCGTCTGCACCCCGAAACTCTTCATCACCATTTCATTGCGGTGCTGGTGAATCACTGAACCCAGCACCGGCACCAGTTCGACCCCCGGATTTCCGTGCGCACACAGGCCGGCCAGTTCTTGCTCAATCGAATACAAGGCAAACTCGGAAAGCTCCATCAGCACCAACCGCGACGGCCTCAGGCGGATGATCTGGCGGCAAAGTTCGGAACCGATCGAACCGCCCGCCCCGGAGACCAGCACCACCTTCCCGGTGATGCAGCGCGCCAGCAAGGCGCCATCCGGCGCCACCGGTTCACGCCCCAGCAGATCCTCGATTTCGACTTCTCTAATGGCGTCGACCGTAACATTCCCGCTCACCACATCCGCCATACCCGGCACCAGCTTCACCTTGCAATGCAGCCCCTCAAGGCGATCGATGATCTCCGCCCGCCGCGCCCGATTGGCAGAAGGAATCGCCAGCAACAACTCGTCGATCTCCTTGGCCGCAAGCACCGACGCCAGTTGATCAGGCGAATACACCCGCAGACCGGCCAACTCGCTCTTCTGCAGCGCCGGGTTGTCGTCGAAAAAGGCCACCGGCAGATATTCCCGCCCGGCGCGCAAGGCATAGGCCAGCTGCGTTCCCGCCCGGCCAGCACCGTAGATGGCAATCCGTATACGCGAATCCTGGCTGCGCTCAGTCCGCAGAAAATAGCTGCGCGCCAAAAAGCGCGTAGCGCCAACATAGAGGATGGCCAGCAACCAATAGATCGCCAGCAAGCCACGCGAGACGTTCGGGGCATGGGTCAATGCCAGGCCAGCGGCCAGCAGCACCACCGACAGCGTCACCCCGCCCGCCACCACGAACACCACACGATCTTCCATGAAACGGATCACCGCGCGGTAAAGGCCGAGGCGGATGAAGATCGGGATCGCCAACAGGGGAGCAGCGATCATCTGCGAGGCATAGGGCGCGACCTCTGGCGCGAGGGTTTCAAAACGCAGTGCCAAGGCAGACCAAAAGGCCAAGGTCAGCAAGACCAGGTCGATCGCAACCGAGATGAATTGTTTCATCCGCCGTGGCAATGCAAGAAAGCCCCTGATCATGACCTCACAGCCTCCCCAGGCTCCAGAACAAACCCTGCTTCGATTTCGACACCATACCCCAACGCCGATCCGGCTTGCATCCAAGCCGCAGTTCCAAGTACCGACCCTCCTGCCATCGCCGAATTGACCCCGAGGTGCCCGAAATCGCCCACACGGCAATGATGATCGACCACCGCGGCGCAATTCACGATCACGCCCTCGCCCAAGCGCACCTCGGTTCCGACAATCGCGCCCGCCATGATCGCCGAGCCCTCTCCAATCACTGCGGTCGGGGAAACGATGGCACGTGGATGAAGCACCGTTACCAGCAAAAATCCTGCTGCCCGCAATCTGGCTGACACTCGCTGACGAAACGCATTGTTGCCAATGGCAACAAAAGCACAATCCGCCACACCGTGCCATTGAGCCAGATCAGCCACTTTGCCCAGAACTGGAACATCCCAGACCCGCTCCAAGTCCGGAAATGCGTCATCGAGGAACCCGGCCACAACAAATTCACCGCTGGCCAGAACCGCCTCAGCCACCGAGCGCCCATGTCCGCCAGCACCAATGATCAAGAGCCGTTTCATCAATGCGACACCCCATCACGCCGCAACACTTTGACGAAGGTCAACCAAAGTATCCAGATATCAAACCAAAGCGACTGCCGCTGAAGATATTCCACATCGAGCTTCACTTTCTCGGGAATCGGCAACCCGTCCCGCCCATTGATCTGCGCCCAGCCGGTCAGTCCTGGCACCAATTCATGCACACCGAACTGCGTACGCAAGGCAATCAAATCATCCTGATTGAACAGAGCGGGACGCGGCCCGACAAAGCTCATGTCACCGACCAGAATGCTCCACAACTGCGGCAACTCATCCAAACTGGACTTGCGCAGGAAGGACCCAATTGGCGTCAGATACACCTTGGGATCCTGGAGCAGATGCGTCGCAACAGTTGGGGTACCAACGCGCATGCTGCGAAATTTCGGCATCCTGAAAACGGCATTGCTTTTGCCGACGCGATCCGACCAATACAGGGCAGGCCCGTTCGACGTCAGGCGAACCAGGACAGCAACGACCACAATGGGCAACGCCAGAACCGCTGCAGCACACAAACCAAGAATAAGATCAAACAGGCGCTTCATCAGGAACAATCAGGAAAAATGCATATTTTAACCGCGCGACGCTTTCTCCGACAGAATCCAGTGCGCCGCAGTCCGCCGCAAGCCTTCGTCGACACTGATCGGTGGCATCCAGCCAAGCAATTCCCGTGTCTTGCCTATATCGACCTCTAGCGAACCGCACAATCGCTGTGCAATGCCTGTCTTACCTAGCATCGTTGCCCCCAACTTCAGCAAAGAAACCGGCACCGGAATCAGCCGCGCCGGCCGCCCGAGTGCCTCCCCCATCCGCTTCAATAATGCTGCGGTCGACAGGCTCTCGCCATCAGAAACCAGAAACGTCTGGTTGGCAGCGGCAGGATGATCAACGCAAGTCGCGATAAAATCGACAATGTTGTCCAGCGAAACCAGACTACGCTTGTTGCTCGTGACCGCCCCCAGCGGCAAAGGAATACCGCGCCACACCCAGCGAATCATAGTTTGAAAATTGGCCTTAACACCCGGACCATAAACCAGCGGTGGGCGAATAATGACCACCTCCATGCCAGACTCCAGCGCCAACCGCCGTAGTTCCATCTCAGCCTCGTATTTCGAAATGCCATACGGGTCAACCGGCAACGGTGCATCGTCAGGATGAAATGGGTTACTCCTTAATGTCGACTCTCCATTCACCTTGATCGAGCTAACAAATATAAACCGCCGTACGCCTGTCGATATGGCTTGGCGAGCCAAATTGACTGTACCCTCTACATTGACTCTCCTAAATTCACTAAGAGAATCTATGGCCGTCTCACGCATTACGTGCACTCTGGCTGCGAGATGTATCACCGTTTGTATCCCATCAAGCGCGGGTTTCCAATCAGTATCTGGTTTAAGGTCACCAACCACAACTGGAATATCAAATCTGTCCTGCCCTGTTGCGACTGCATCTCGCAGCGCGGTCCGCACAGAGAAAACTCCATCGTTCCTTAAGCGATCAACAAGTGCCGATCCAACAAAGCCCGTCGCACCAGTAACAAGTATTTTCACGACGCTCACTCCGCCTCCAAAAAGGAGAGCACATCATCAACCATTAACCTCATGATTGCTTTGCGTTGAAACTTCTCCACGAACTTGTCTCTTGGAGCGTCACGAACATCCAATTGTTCAAACGCCCTGATCGCCTGAAGCGCATCGCACGGAGGAAATACCGCAACATTACTTACCTCGGAAGACAAAAACTCTGCCGCATACCCAGCCACTCCGGCCCAAATAGGTTTACCTAGTGCCGCGTACTCGAAAATTTTTGACGGCAATACCTTCTTGAATGCGTCGTAATCGTTCAAGTGCAGGAACAACACATCCGCCGCAAGATACTCCTTGATCAATTGATCCCTAGAAATCGGCGGAAATAGTTCAACATTGGTTATACCCTGTTCCGTTAGCGCTCGTTCAAGTTGCCCCTTCCGCCCTCCATCTCCAAACACTTTAAAAATTACTCGTTCTCCAAAATTTCGCGCCAACTGCGGAATGATCGAGTGTAACCCCTGGCCCTCACCGATATTTCCCGCGTAAAGTACCTTAATCGGCCCGCCACGCTGTCTGCCCTCATGCTGAATAGAACTCTTATCCAACAAGAAACTATCATCAATACCATTACTAAAATAAGACAAAGATAGATTTGGATACCGCTCTTTGAAATAAGGCTCAAATCCAAGAGAGACCAGATTCACGTGTGCGGCACTTTTGAATGTGAAATATTCAATTATCGAAAAAAATGGCCTCAGAAAAAATGCAGTGTTTTTTGACAAAACATCTTTGATCGTATCAACAAATATATCTCTAATATCCAAATACAATGGCACGCGCGCCCGTTTTGCAACCCAAGCCCCCAAAGCAGCCGTCATGAGCCGAGATGATGTTGCGAACACAAGATCATAGTGGGAACCCTTTGCAATTCTCAATGCATTATTTGCAAAAAATACGAAAGCTTTTGCTTGATCCAGCATCCCGCTCCTGTGCGTAGGCAGTTTTATCCTATAAACGGTTACCGCCCCCTTGGTCTCATGCTCTTGAGCATCAAGATTAAAGCTGCTATATCTGTTCGGGAGCGTAGTTATAACATCAATTTTTGTGGACGGCAGATTCCGCGCCAAAAACTCGTCGACCAAAGCTGTTGTCCGAAAAGAACCCGCAGACAAATCCGGCTTGAAATAGAAACTAAGCAAAAGAATACGCTTTTCTTTCATTATTGACTCATATTAATTCAGATTACCCATAAAACCGTTAATCCGTATTTTATTGATATAAAATCGAGAATTATTTTTTTGTATCTTACCAACGAAAAATTGTTGTAACAACTCCAGGACAATTGATCTCCACCTCTAATACTTGCAGTTGGGTTTTCCGCCAATAACCGCGTGACTCAAATCCATTGATTATCTCAAATCGCTTGATTGTCACACTTGAGCACACCTCAAGTCGAAATCGACCGTTTGCAACTACGTTATCCAAAACCTTCCAATCACCAGGAACAAGGCGCCAGCGTAACACTGCTTTGTTTGAAAATCCACCCACGCTATCGCAAACAGTAAGCTTCTCTGGCATCAGATTAATCTTACGTTCATGAACGGAATTTTTATCATCCGAGTATTTTGCAGAAAAGGCTACTTCGCCGTCCAGGGGTTGAATATTTGAACGCTCTGTCAGCTCCAGCCAATTCCCCAAAAGGAAGGTGCTAAAACGAGGCATTTGATCTCTATCGTCAAATTGGAATGTATTATGCGATTCAGTGCCAACAAGATAATCCAAAGCACCCAATTTGGAGTCGTAAGTATATGACCCACCATCCCTCAATATATTGACTCCGTCAATCCAAAGATCGAGATGCAATGCATCGGCGTGGCTCGGGCGGAAGCGGAATCTTGGATAACGAACAAATGCTTGATAGTCTCCGTTTCCAGACTCCCCACGGAGAACTGCAAACCCACAGTCATCAAATAGTCGCGATTTATCGCTTGGCAAGGTTTCTTTCGGAATTGGCACTCCAAGCCAATGTAGCGGCAAATTCCATGGACCGTCTTGATCGTAAGCTCCACGTCCAGCGAACAAAACACAAGCCATTTGAACGGAGGGACGAAACTCGCGATATTCAGTATCCGTCAGTGGTAGTAATCTAGTGCCATCATTTGCCCCGATGTTCGGCGCATCGCCCGTTACCAGATGTGTAAATGCTTTCAACCATAACGCTGCTTCTTTGGCACGCTCCCGGAACAGCGGCGAAAATGAAGCCAGTTCAAACCGACTCCGCCAAAATTCACAAATCGTCAGCGCATCTAAAAACTCTCGGTGATATGCAACGGAGTACATACTGAAGCCCCCATCAGGAGAGATCAGCCTTCTCGCTCTTTCCTCAAGCCATTTTCTACCCAGATCCGCCCACTTTCTGGCATGAGCATCACCACACACGGCGTAGAGCCACTCACCTCCGACAAACAATCCAGAGGCTTCCAAGACACCATGATTGTTGTCTTGGGAAAGTGCATAGCTCAGGGTAGGTGCAATCCGTGCCAGATGCGCCCTGATGAAGCTTAAGACAGGAGGTGAAGGTAACTTGTCTTGCTCAAGGATTACAGCAGCAATGGCAAGGTGCATCACCCTGATAGAAGCCTCTTGCCCGCACCCCCAATTCGGCCCCATGTACGGTGGGTTTTTTTCTGACCAATCACGAAGCCATTCGTTAAGGCGATGAATTTCCGCATTGTCACCGTTGGCAACTCGTTGAGCCATTGCCAAAACCCAGTTGAACCTGGAGAGATCCCATACTTCCTTTATGTCACCCGTGTTCTTGATTGAAGTATCCTGTTTCCACCAAGGACCATCCGAGGGCCAATCAGCCCCACCGCTAAACGGCTTGTAGAACCAATTCGGCGTGCCCCCCACCGGAACAGGAACCTCGAACCAATCGAAATACTTTAGTGTTCCCTGCCAAGCCTGTGATGCCAACAGATTGTGACTGCTAACGACCTCCTGAAAAAACGGACCCGCAACAATCTCGGCTTTCAGCCGACAAACCGGATGTATCCGCAGTTTCAACAAAACCCGATGCCTGGCTACCCGGAATATATTTGTCAAGCCAAGCCGCGGTAGCAATTTCGCGATACCCAGCAATCTCGAAAATCCGCGCATGTGAATCAATCAATAAATTCAGAAAATTCCTGGAACCATATCTCCAATGCAAGCGGCGCGAAAACCTCTCGGTACCAAATGCCAGATTCCTTTGCACAGAAACGCTCAAATTTCGCATGCAGACCATTGTGATCAAGTATGCCCCGCTTGAATACTTCAGCGTTTTGGTGAAGCACACTGAGCCATTCACTCTTTAGTTCGCCCCTTAACCACTCTTCCTGAGGCATCGAAAAACCCTGTTTATCCTTTCGCCACGCAATTTCAGGGGGCAGCAGTTCCGAAAAGGCTTTCCGCAATGAATACTTTGTCCAACCTTCATTAAGTTTGGATTGAATCGGCGCATTCAGCATCAACTCAACCACCCGGTAATCCAGGAACGGAAGACGCACCTCTCGCGAGAAAGCCATCGAAGCCCGATCCTCGTAATGGGTTAGGTAGGGCACCGAGAAATTACGGTAGTCCAGCCATTGTCTATGAGCAATTCCCTCACCCGTCACCCCAAGCCTCAAGGGTGCAAAAGCACTTTTCAGGGCAGTCCCCAAGGTTTCAGTTTCAACCCTGCGGCTAAGGTAGCGACGTGCCTCAGTCAAGTTGAACTGGCTAAGGCCGACACCATTTTTCCAGAAATCAAATCCAGTTTTGAGTAACCCGACAAAATCCTTGCGCCTGGCGAGTTGTTGCAAATAAAACGCCAAGTACTTTCGATAGCCGCAGAACAATTCGTCTGCCCCCTGTCCGCTAAGGACCACTTTGATTCCCGCTTCGTGGGCACGTTGCATCAGCAAATAGAATGCAACATTGGAGAACGACCCCAAGGGAGTGTCATTTGCCCATGTCACCTTGCGCAACAGGGCCATTGACTCGTTTGCACCCCAAGCCGTATTGACCTTGATCGGATTCAGATTCAGATGGGCCGCCACCCGATCAATAAAATGAGATTCATCACCGGGCATTCCAGGGCTTACCGCCGAAAGAACGGTTACGTTATCGCTCTCACTACCAACGACCTGTTTCACGCACGCAGCAATAATCGATGAATCCACCCCCCCGGATAGCAATACGCCAACCGGAACATCAGCCCTCAAACGCAGCTTCACTGCATCCGTAACGATTTCACGAACGTTGCCAATAACATCCTTTGGATCGACAGGATTGTTATTCGCCGCGAACGGATTCCAGTATTCGACAGGTTTTACTTCCAGGCGGGGCTCGCTCAACGGAACACGTGCGTAACTGCCCGGCTTTATGGCAAATATATCAGCAAAAAATGTGGCATCTGAAGCATCCTGCAACGACTGAAGCAGGTATTCCCCAACGACCTGAAGATTTATTTTCTGACGACGGCCAGCCAGAACCAACAGTGTCTTGATTTCTGAAGCAAAGAACAGTTGGTCATCGCGGAGCGTGTAGTAAAGCGGCTTTACGCCTGCTCGATCCCTGGTGAGATAGAGCACGTCGTCCTCCTTGGACATCCACGCGATACCCCACATGCCATTGAATTTTGGCAGGGACGCCTCAACACCATAGCGCCTGAAATACTCAAGAACGACTTCAGTATCGCTACCCCCGATCGATTCGAAACCGATCGCTTCAGCCAATTCACGGTAGTTATAAACCTCGCCGTTATAGGCAATCCAACTGCACTGCGCCCTGTCTTGCATCGGCTGACGGCCAGCATCGCTAAGATCAAGAATGGAAAGACGCTGATGAGCCAGATAGACGACGCGCCCACCTCGCGTATCCAGCAAGACCTCGCCCCGCATATCCGGCCCGCGATGACTCTGTATCTTGTGAGCCCGCTCAATCCTTGGGCCAATCGCCTCGAAATCTTCTTTGCGACAAACCACTCCGAATAAACCACACATGAAATATTCCTACAGGCAACCCGATTGGAAAATAAAAAATTTAAAAATTACATTACACTAACAGCACTCAGTTATATTACCGTTAACCCACAAATATGAATGATGTCAAAATAGTCAATTATACTATAGAAACCCAAGGGGCAGATATTCTTTAATATTGAGATACGTTAAAACCTTAGAACCCTTATTGACTCATTAACGTGAGTACGATTCGGCGATCGCTCTTTGGCCCAATTTGGGTCAATTTTCTGAGCTGAGATATTATCATCTTTGACTACAGCAACTGCGGTATTTGATATTGCAATGTCAAAATCACCAAAAGATGACGCATTTCCGATAAAATAATTTGATGCCAAGGTGACGCCTGAAACGTCTGAATCAATTCCCACTCCAAACCCTGCGTTCGCAGTGAAATGATTTTCTTTAATCAGCAAGCCGTGGCTTTTGAATTTTTTATTATTCGACACATTAAGCCCATTTGTAACACCAGATGAAATTCGGTTGCGCGAAACCAATATGTTTCTAAATCGTGAATTATAAAACCATATCCCATAGCAACTTCCGCCGGTTATATTGTTTTCAAGTATTCTTGATTCGCTCAATGGATTAAATATTGTTATCCCGTCGCCAATGTACCCATTTCCTGGAAAGACTATCTCATTTTTGCTAATCAATACATCTGTTCCAGAGATTGAAATATTTGTCCCAGGGTTTCTTTTAAACACATTATTAGACACATTAAAATTTTTGGCGCCATATAATTTTATAGGGCTCCAAGTATTCTCAAAGCGAGTATTGACAATCCACCCTGAGACACCCTTTGCATTTTTAGTTGATGGCTTAATGAAAATGCCTCCAGTTGAATACGCGTGCTTGGAGATTACGAAACTGTCAGATATTTCAAGTCTAACCCCCAAGTCTCTTGCAGTCTCCCCAGCAATAACATTTTCACTTCCTTCTATATTCAAGGCCCCAGTATTTTTGTCTACAGCTTCCTTAGTTGCCGTCTCGAGATTGGATATTATTTTAACTCGCGTTAACCGAAGAGCACTTCCCGGATCTAGTTTAATAAAGGCTGCACCTGTTTTATTACTAGCATTATGCAACAAAGTCACTGTGGTATTTTTGAGTATTAATTTTCCTCCCGCACGGACGCGAAATCCTCCGTACCCCTCAATGCAGATTGAGGCTGGATTGCCATTAAATACAGTTTCAGAATTAACCATTATCAGCTTTGATACCACAAATGCATTCACGTCACACCCAGTAGTTGTTTTCTCAGCGCTGAATGCGTTTTTTGCCCAAACTGATATTATTAATAATATGCCATATAAGCTTATGAGTTTAGTTTTTTCATTGACCATATAGGTTACCTGTTCAAGTCGATCGATTAGGCGCAGCATCATCCACCCCACTGGATGGGGACCTACAATCACGAACGTCCTAAGATGGCGCTCGGTGCCATAACCCCAAAAAATAGAATTTAGTATTTTTAACCAACTTTACTTTTGACCGCCGCGAAAAATGTTGGTTGGATTACCAAGATACTCAAGAATAAATCAGTAGTGCTTCCCCAAAAACTGTCCAAGCACATTGACTATCTGGCCCTGCTGCTCAGCTGCGATACCAACCCACAACGGCAACCTGATCAAACGCTCAGCTTGGCCATTAGTCATCTCCAGCGAACCATGTACCCGCCCATATCGCTGCCCGGCAGGCGAAGAGTGCAGAGGCACGTAGTGAAACACCGAGTAAATCTCGTTGCGTTTCAATTCGTTCAATACCAGTTGCCGGTCAATTTCGGGTGCCAGCAGCACGTAATACATGTGCGCGTTATGCTGGCACCCTTCCGGAATAACCGGTCGACGAAGGATGCCCTTCGCTTCCAGTGGCGCCAGTAGTTCGTGATAACGCCCCCAACTCGCCAGGCGGTCATTGGTAATCCACTCCGCCTCTTCCAGTTGCGCCCAGAGGAATGCTGCAATAAGTTCCCCGGGAAGGAAGGATGAGCCCACTTCCTGCCAGGTGTACTTATCCACTTCACCCCGGAAGAAACGGCTGCGATCCGTGCCCTTTTCTCGAATGATCTCTGCACGCAATGCCAGTTCTGGATCGTTGACCAATAGCGCCCCACCTTCTCCGGAAATCACATTCTTCGTCTCGTGAAAACTGTATGCACCAAGGTCACCGATACTCCCTAGCGCGTTCCCCTTGTAGCTGGATATGACGCCTTGCGCGGCATCCTCTACCACCTTCAACCCATACCGGCGAGCGATCGCCATGATGGTATCCATCTTGCACGCGACACCCGCGTAGTGCACTGGCACAATCGCTTTGGTGCGCGGTGTAATGGCCGCTTCGATCAAACGCTCATCAAGATTCAGTGTGTCTTCACGGATATCCACAAACACCGGCACCCCGCCGCGCAAGACAAAAGCATTGGCAGTGGACACAAATGTGAACGACGGCATGATGACTTCGTCGCCAGGCTGGATATCCAGCAACAGAGCTGCCATCTCCAGCGCCGCGGTACAAGAATGGGTCAATAACGCCTTGTTACACCCGGTCTTCTGCTCAAGCCAGCGATGGCAACGTTTTGTAAAAGGTCCATCACCGGCTAGCATGTTGCCGAACTTGGCTTCGGCAATGTAATAGAGTTCCTTGCCGGTCATGTAAGGCTTGTTGAACGGTATCTTCTCGTTAGCCACTTACGATCCCCCTGGCAGCCAGTTCTAGTACTCGTGAGCCAACAATCATTTCGATACCCAATCTCTTCGCTTGGCAACAACCAGTCGTGAACCACCAATGGGCAGATTAATCCCGCTTCTTATCACCCCAAATTCAGCCTGCATCACTTTGTAGAGAAGAGCATTCAAGCCCGTTGAAAGCTTCAATTCATCGGCCGGATCAATGTTTGACTGCGTGTACCTTTGTTTGACTCGCGACAGCAATAACGCCGGCAGCAATACGGATACAAATGAAGTGCTGCGCACGATTTCGAAGCCGACCGATTCAAGCTTTGAGTGCAATTCGGAAGCCGAGTACCTTCTCACGTGGCATGCATACTCATCCACTGGGCTCCATAACCATGCATGTTGAGGAACGGTAATGAACAAGAAACCTTTCTCCTTCAGTGCCGCGCGCACTTCACGAAGAACCGTGACGTCATCGTCAATGTGTTCCAGAACATCGAAAGCCCCAATGACATCGAACTCGTCACGATACGGAATGTTCCTGGCATCCATCTGAATGAATTTGACTGACGGCAACCTTGCCGCAGCATAGCCAAGGCCGGCTGTAAAAATCTCGCTACCAAGCAATGTAGCGGCAGGAAATGCCTGCGACACACCGGACAAGACGAAACCCGTGCCACACCCGACTTCGAGAAACGACTGAAAATCCTTGCAATACTTGTTTAGAGCCCAAACGATCAATTGGTTTCTGCATCGAAACCAGAAATTCTGCGCTTCCAATCGTGCCAGTTCTGAGAAATAACTAGCCTTGAACCCTCCCCCGCTCTCGGCAAAGTCAGGCGCATACAACTGGAAGCCATCTTTGAGCACTGGCGAAAACCCGCAAGCCGGGCAATCAGTCGCGAAGGAGGAGAATATGTGTTGGCAAGAGAGGCAGCGCTTCATCGTGCGACCTCACGACTATCGGGAAACACGAAAACCTTGAATGCTAGAAACAGGAACGCTGCCACTACGAAAATTGCAACACCCTGAACCCACTGATGGGGGTGACCCAATTTATCGACAAACACAATAAGGATGCCGAGGTTAAGCAAGTAGCCAATACAGTGCGCAATGACATACCGAACCCCAGCCCCCATGATGCTTCCTTGGTGTTCAAAAGTGAGACTTCTGTTTCCGAAAAAGCCAACCGCCGCACCAACGCCATATAGCAAGGTCATGGTGACTTTCGGAGTCCCACCAACGTAAGTAAACGCCAAATAGACCAGATAGCCTGCAACATTGCTCAGCAGTCCTACGAGAGCATAGCGAAACAGTTGCGTAACCGACTCCCTGGTCTTGATATTGAAAACCTCACCAGCCATCGGTCAGCACTGCCAAACCAAATCCTGTCTTTCCAAACCCGTTACCGTTGTAGAGCATGTACCACTGGCCATTGTGGTCCAGTACGAATGGATATTCGATCATCTCCGAATCCCACCCATCGGCTGAGACATCAATGCCTGCGTCCTCAAGCGAAAGACCCCAATTGCGACCATCACTGCTAACTGCATGGCCGATTCGGTATTTTTCCCCGCTACCGCTTCGATAAGAAAACCACATCTCATAGGCCCCTTGTTCATCACGTCGAACTGTGGGCCTTGAAAAGGCCTGCGCTCTGCCGAACTCGAACGGAACCGCCAATCCCTCTCGCTGCCAAGAATGTCCATCGTGAGACGTTGCATAATTGATCACATGCAACATTTCTCCGTTGCCTGCATCCCATGTCGCGGTAGAGCCGTACCACATGCGATAACCACCCTCTGGATTTTCCAGTACCCACGGATACGAGAGGCTGACCGGATCAACAATATCGGAGCCCATGAAAGGGACATCAACATCCAATTCCAGAGTGAGGTTCGGCTGTACAATTAGTCTGCCGATGTCCCCCCGCCAATGACCAGCTTCGGGATTCTGCCAACCCATGAAAAGCATGTAATGCACACCGTCGACCGCATAACAGTTGCCAATGCTGACACCATCCGCGTAGAAACTGCCTTTGGGCCCATGTTGAAAGAAAGGCTGTTGGTGTTCGTAGACGACTTCGCGTCTGACAATGTCAATATCAACAGCACCAACAGAGGATCGGTTATTTGCATCCCTGCCGCTAAAGAAAACCCGATAGACATCTCCCTCAAGCCGAATTGGCAACGGGTTGGCTGCGTGTGAAAGAAGTGTTGGATGGCGGTCACAGTCCGATGGACAATACAGTAGCCCGAGCTTTCTCCATTGACGCCTCATATCCTTTTCAGCCTTGTACTTGGAACCTTTGATCGTTCAGTCGTAGCACCTACATAGAGACCTTCAGGTTCGGCATCGCCGAGAATGAGTGCGCCAGCACCGATTAGGCACCGCTCTCCAATCTTGATGTGGTCACGTATCGTGGCGTTGACGCCGATGAAACAAGCTTGACCAACCTCAACCCCACCCGAAACAACGACATGGGAAGTGACAAAACAATGGTCGCCGATCTTAGAGTGATGTCCAATGTGATTTCCGCTCCAGAGCGTCACGTTATTTCCGATAGTTACGAAGGGCTGAATAGTGTTATCTTCCAGAATGAAACAGTTTTCACCAATCAGGCCATCATTCAAGATCGTCGCGCGAGGGCTGATGTAGCTAGCCAAGTTATAGCCCAAGGCTTTGACGGAATGATATTTTTCTTTACGTAATTCGTTGAGTTTTGAATACCCGAGTGCAACGAAAAACGCGTATTTGTTCGGCGGATAAGTCGCTACAACTTCTTCGAAAGCAACGACCGGCAAGCCGCAAAACTCATTTTTGTCGAGGAATGCCTTGTCTACCGCAAAAGCCACCACTTCGTAACAGGAGTCTTTCGAGAAGAAAAAATGAGCCAACTGGGCTTGCTCCGCTGCTCCGAATATTATTAATGGTGTCTTCATGGAATCCGATTTTTTCACTGATTCGAATATTGAGCACTGACACGCCCGTACACATGCCGCACAATTGTATAGGGGCGTTGCTTTGTTTCCGAGAATATCTTGGAAAGATAGATTCCCAATATCCCAACAAACGAGATAACCAAACCACCCAAAAGCCATATTGAAGCCATAACCGATGTCCAACCGCTCAACGGTTTCTCGAAAAAATACCAACTCCCTACAAGGTAGGATGTGTAAATCGTGGCCAAGATGAAGATCGCCACACCAGTATAAAAAATGGCGATTAGCGGCCGATTACTAAAGGAGGTAACCGAATTCACAAGAATCGACATCTTGTGGCGGAAAGTGTAGGTCGTTTCACTACTGCTATGCTTCTTAACTGTTTGTGGTTCTTGCACAAATCCGGTAATTAGCCAAATGCCTGCGATCATTAGCTCTCTCTCCTGATGGCGAAGCAAAGCCTCAACATAGCGGCGAGTCATCAATCGGGCTGTAACGAGGTTCTCCGGGAGTTCGAGACCAGTGAAGCATTTGAAAAGCACGTAGAACCAGAGACCGGTCCAGCGCTCGATGAGCCCCCCTTTACGCTGCTCTTGAACCCCGTAAACAACATCGCATTTTTGGCTCTCCAAACTCTCAGAAAAGCGCATCAGCCACTCCGGCTCCTCCTCTAGATCGCTATCAATCAGGAAGACCCGTTCGCCATTGGCATGGGCCAGCCCTGTCATCATCGCCTTGTGGTGTCCGAAGTTGCGGGACAAGTCGACGACGACAACGTGAGCATCCTCTTCAGTCAGCTTGATCGCCAGATCGAGACTGTTGTCTGGTGAGCCGTCGTTTACAAGGACAATTTCGAAGTCGTCACCGACGAGTTGCCTGGCCGCAGCACCGGCCCGTAGATGGAACTCGGCAATGTAGGGCGCAGACTGGTAGAGGGTTGCAACGATGGATAACTTCACGAGCGCACATACCTCATGTAGCGGTGTGCATCCTTACCGCAGTTGAAGAGCAAGTCCAGTATCGTAACCCCATGGGTGAATTCGCTCCAGAGCTGCGGATACTCTGGGTATCCAGCGTAGTCAAACCAGGTCAGCTTGATGCCACGCTCTTCGAAGACAGCCTCTTCGATGTAATCCTTGGCAGCCGGGCCAGAGGTGTATTCTCGTCCACCTGCTGAAACGCACAGATCAGCCAGCCGCTCGGACTTGCCTTCGGACAAAGGATAATCCCATGAATTGCTGATGATCGTCTTGATGCCCAAGTAAGAGCAAATCACTTCAATGAGGCGACGATTCAATTGTGAAAGATGCGTTGGCGTCTCGCCCAGATAGAGCGGCTCGAGCCAAGCCGCAATCTCCCTAAAGCATGGAGCGCGACGGTAATTCTGCGAAAGAGCCTTCCAGTGGTCCATCGCCCATTGGGTACCCTCGATCTCGGTCTCGCGAATGGTCTGGTGATACTTGCCCTTGACCTTTACCGGAACCGTCAGCCACTGCACCCCCTGCGGCGTCTTGATCTGGTTTCGATTCCGCCAGTCGCGCCGAGTGTATTGCATGTCGTCGTAGAGGATGAATTCATCCACCGCGGCGATCATGTCAAAATAGCCCTTCCAGGGAATGTAGTTGGACTGAATGATAGCAACCTTTTTCATTTTGACTGGAACAAGGTAAATTCCTTTTTGTGATTGAAATTTGCGTGACAATAGTCCTGCTCTGAATATGGCATGGCACCGGCCTCCCGCCTTCCTCGTTCGATATTAGAGGCGGTTTTCATAAGTTCTTTTAATTGCTCTGGCTGATCTTGGAGTACGCCCTTCGCATAAGCCACTGCGTTGTCGAGAAGCAATTCATACTCGGAACATTGCCTAGCGATGAAGCCAAAGTAATAAAGATAAGAAAATGGTGGTGCCAGTAGCTTTGGAGTGGAATAGGCCATCATCGAAGAAACGTCGAGCGATGGAATGATGCTGTGAAGCGGATCTTTGCGGACTTCTTTCAGAATCGGCGCGATTCTAGCACTCATTGATACCGCGTATTTTGCGTAGCGATGCTGGCTTTGAAAAGCTGCATAGCCTACTAATAGCAAGGCAAACAGCACTACCCAGTAGCGCACCTTTTCATTGAGCAACATCTCAATCATCAATACCAATCCCAAACCAAACAGCACACTCAAGCCGTAGTCATAGTAGTTCTTTTGGGAAAGCATGAACCCTGCAACGACGTGAACGTTGACCGACATCAACGCTGCCATAGCAAGCCAGCCAAGCGCAGCACCTTGGAATTTGGAAGGATGTGCCCATTTGAAAAAAATGATCAATGCACCCAAGAGTCCGAGAAGCATCAGTATCAATGGGATTTGAGGCCGTCTAGTCTCAATAAACAGATGACTCGACTGTCGGATAACGTTGTCCGGCCGGTAAAGGCCACCCAAATAAAAGAGCAGCGTCAATCCTAACGAAAAAGCGAGAAATATTGTGAGAAACACAAGAACAGTTCTACCGGGACTGCCAGTAGATCTAAACTTGGTTACGACAATCCAATGCGCTGCAACCAGCCCCAACAAAAAAACATACGGGACCGCCACATGAAAATACAATAACGGCAGTGGCAGAAGGAGAATCCACGCGCGACGCAGTCGCAAAAAGCCATACACCGCAAGTGCAAGCAAGAAGTACGAGACCTGCGGATTGGGCGTACGTAATATGGTCGGGTAATATTCGTGACCTGCCATAAAGATGGCATTGCCGTTATAAGGCCCCAGAAGGTATGAAACAAGAGGATTGGCGTAATTAAAAAGAACAGAAGAAAGGCAGATAAGCACAGCGTACGCCAACGCGCTATCTGCCCCAAAGTTAATGCGCTTTAGCGACAAGAAAACCAGATAAATGGTAAGCGGGAAAAATATCGTATCTGAAATCAGGTTCTGGACTGCACCAGAAAATCCGATCTGATGCAGAGCCCAATAGAGATACAGAGAGTAATAGCCAGGACCATCCTTCGCTCCGAGCACTCCTTGCCACGAAAGATAGGTCTCTTCATCCCAGCCGTTGACAAAAACAAAGGCCTCGCTCTTGAAAAATGCCCACCACTCAGGTGCAAGAACAGCAATCAATATCACCCAGGAAAGTATATTGAGAGTCCGGCCTCTCCAGTCAACTTGGATCATTGAGCGCCTTCAGTTTCCTTTGGTACCCTTCGTGAATAAATATATCCCCAAGCTGCAGCAAGTATGAGATTAAAGGTCACAAGGCGAAATACAGCAAAAAACAAACCGTAGACAGCCATAGTCAGGAGGACCATGCGCACGATTGTCCGCGCATCGGATTCCGTCTTCAAATACGAAAGACCTGATAACACAGGTCCGAGGAGTGTGGCAATGTAAGCAAACAACCCCGTCGCACCGCCGACCATCAGAATATAGAGTGGCCAATTATGGACATAGCCCACCGACTGGTAGAGAGATTTCCCCTCAGAAGTTTCCCAGCGCATTTCATGCTTGACACCCAACCCATTGCCCAGCAAAGGGTGATCCAGAAACATTTGCCACGCGATTCGGTATTCTTCGATTCGCGTGCTGACATTCCCGTCCACTTTATCCGGAGCCACGCCGGACAACTCCGGGGCCACGCCGGACAACTCCGGGGCCACGCCGGACAACTCAATTTTGAAAAGTGTATTGATGGATTCAATCAACCAACCCATGCGCCCAATCCATACCCTGTCCATTCCAGTTCCAAAAACGAATGCAAGGCCTGCTACTGCCAAGCAGCACATTAGCCAAACCATTTTCAGAAGCCTGTCCCTGCGGTAAACGAGAACAAATAGTGCAAAAATGCCAAGCACCAAGACAGCACTCGAAAGCATGCTCCGCGTGAATGTTGTCAAAATTGCAGCCAAACTGACAAGGGAGAGGCACATTCCCAGTAGGGTACCCAGCTTACCTCTAGCGAACACGGCAACCACGAATCCTGCCACCATACCGATGGGCAAGATGGCATCTGTTGAACGCTGGACCAGCATCGTAATTCGGTCCAGCAACGGTCCATAGGCTGAATCCGGGTAATCCATGGCAATCTGTTCCGAAACCCGCAGCACTTCGCCATCAACCGTCAGTTTCCAGTATGGCTGCCACAATGAGTTTGCAAAGTAGAACGCCACGACATAGCCGACCATCAAGGCAATCAAAGCAGCAACCGAGCAACCGAACCAGAATTGCCTCTCCCGGTTGTGGCCCAACAAAATCGCTACCGGCACAAATGCAAGAACGAACAGGAAAGGGACCACGCCACGGAGCCAATCCGCGAGGGAGACCTGGTTTAATTGGGCAACGACCAGATTGATCGCCAGCAATCCGCACATCGAGAGAACGAACCAGCCGAAGGTCCGAAAAAATGAACTGATGCCGTAATTTTTCAACTGCCTGAGAACTGCGCTGACAAAAATGACTGCAAGCAATACCGCAAATAAGCCCTCTTGCAGTCCGATCGATGGTGGCGTCGGTCGGATCGCAAACGCCATCGGAAATAGCGCCAGTAATCCGAACCAGGACGAAATCAAAGCCAATAGGACAATAAGCACCGCAGCCACAATGCCGGCAAAGAAAACACCGCCCGCTTCCTGCATAAGAAAGCTTGCTGCTACCGAGGCGCTCGCAATAACTACCCAGGGAGGCGCGTTGTCAACACGCCGACTCAACTGATTGAACAGGCCGGATGTCATGATCGAATCGCCAGAAAACTTAATTCGGTCTGTCCAACGACGCGTGCCGGTACACCAACCACGACTGAATGATCAGGTATGTTTTTGAGAACTATTGCTCCAGCGCCTATCTGGCAACTGTCACCAATTTTTATATCTCCGAGTATCTTTGCCCCCGCACCGATATAGCAGTTGTCGCCAATTGTCGGGCACATGTTCGTCTCCGGCGAAACGAAACCTTCGGAAGCGCCGATGGTGACGCCTTGACCAATCACGCAACCTCTACCAATGATCGCATTGGCATGCACCACAACGCCAATCGCGCCGTAGGCAAAAATTGAATTGTCTCCTATCGAGGCTGAACAAGGAATATAGGAGTTGTACAACAAAAAAATTAGGTTGCGGATCAGTGTTGGAAAAAGCGGAATATGCTTACTGTGACACCAATTCCCAAGGCGATAGAGTTGGACAGCGTTCATTTTCAGAATCTCAAATTACGCAAATCGGCCGGACGGAACCGAAGGACAACGGTCGCCAGAATAATCAACGAAACCATGTAAAGGATGGGAATAAAGATACTCATTTCCTTTAGCCATACAACGCAAGGCGAGAGGATAACGACCCAATACATAGCGCCCGAATGGACACGTGGCTGACAGCAGGCATGCAATACCAAGGCATACGCCGAAAATCCCAGCGCATAGAAGATCACCGCTTGCTTCAGATCCTCGACAAAAAAGACCGTAACTACAGCCAGTAATCCGACCGTCAAATTGGCAATCATGACCTGTCGACGCGCACCGCTGGCGAGGAGGTAACGCTCTGAGACAACTGCCCAGTAAAGCACCGGAAGACCGGCGACCAGCACAAGGTACGGACTGAGTTTCGGCACCATCCACGCGAGCAGGTACCCGAATACGCCAAGAATCGAGAAGTAAAGGAGCGAGGCTGACATGATGGTATTGAACAACGCTTCCCGTCGCTCGCCTCCGACAAAGGCGACGAATATCGCTTTGGTGTTCAGGGGGAACAGACTTGTCGCCGATTGAATAACGGACGTTACGACCCGGAACAAGCCAAGGTCTCTAATCGGAAGGGTCTTGGAGAGTATGTACGGCAATATGTTTGTAAGCAGATTGAAAACGAGCGTGACCGAGATCATGCGAGGCAACATGACAAACGTATTACCCACGGTGGATAACAATTGCTTTCCAGGGGGCAACCGGGAACCCGAGGAGACAAGCCCAAGCGCTGCAAGAAGCCCGGGAACGAGATTTGTCCATACGAGTACATCGACAATGCTTAACTGCCAATCAGCCAGCATCTTGAGCGCCAGCATAAAACCGAAGACCCCGAGAAAAACAACTAGATAAACAAGAAGCCTGAGTTGCTGACGAAGCGCATACATCGAAAGTAAACAGCAGGAACTAACCAGCATCACGCCGAGCAAGAGCGGGTTGCCAATTGGATCAATGCTGTTGGTGATGAGAAACAGGAGCATTACCACGCCCCCCATCAGCAAGGACGTTGCAAATACATAGCGCCCCTCAACATGGCTTATCAATGGTTCGTTGGCAATGTCAGTGAGTTTCTGAAAAACGAAAACAAGAATGTTCGCCTGAATGAAAGTTCCATAAGACTCCAGTCCATAGAGTGCTGGCACGACAAAATTCACCAGCATTCCACTTAGAAGCGTCAATACCTGTATAGCGACGTTAATCACTCCGCATAGCTTTCAGCCAAGGGGGCAGCACTTACTAAATTCAATTTGTATAGAAAACACCTGGACACCAGACATTTCAGCCGACGAATCATGCGGCCGAAGATTTTCTGGACAGCACACCCTTGGTGTCTACGATGACGCTTCGGTCAATACCTGACCAATCCACCTGCAAGAACTGGCGGTGATCTACGAGAATGACGATGATGTCGGCCAGCACGCAAGCCTCTTCTAGATCCATCAACTCGACCTGACTGGATAACGCAGCAGGCAAGGTATCAATGTTGGGTTCTACTGCGATGATGCGGCCAAGCCCCTTTTCAGCGAGAACCTTGGTGATTTCCAGCGCTGGACTTTCCCGCAAATCATCAATATCCGGCTTGAAGGCTAGACCAAGACAGGCAATTACCGGATTACTCAAGTTACGAGCGGCATCAAGCACTTTGCCAATAACAAATTCCGGTTTGCTGTCATTTACAAGGCGTGCAGTACGAATAATTCGAGCCGAGTCCGGTGCAGAGTCCACTATGAACCATGGATCCACCGCAATGCAGTGCCCGCCTACACCAGGCCCGGGCTGCAGAATGTTCACTCGTGGATGACGGTTCGCCAACCTGACCAGATCCCACACATTAATATTCAACTCATCGCAAATAAGCGACAGCTCGTTGGCAAAGGCAATATTCACGTCACGGAATGAATTCTCGGTCAGCTTGCACATTTCTGCAGTGCGCGCATTCGTGATCAAGCATTCCCCCCGTACAAAGATCCTATAAAGTGATTGAGCTCGTTTAGCGCACGTTTCGGTCATCCCGCCAATTACCCGGTCATTTTCTACGAGTTCCTGAATGACTTTTCCGGGAAGCACTCGCTCCGGGCAATAAGCAACATTGATATCTGCACTTCCTCCTGCTTGCTGAGGGAATGACAAGTCAGGCCGTTCTTCGGCCATCCAGGCAGCAAGTTGCTCGGTTGTTCCTACTGGCGAGGTCGACTCAAGGATAACCAGGTCACCTTTCTTGAGGACCTTCGCAACTGAACGCGCAGCTGCCTCGACATAGTCGAGATCAGGTTTGTGGCCATCCTTGAATGGCGTGGGCACAGCGATCAAATAGGCATCCGCCCGTTCAGCCTGAGTTGTCGCTCGTAGCTTACCTTGTCGAACAACCTCATGAACCAGTGCATCAAGGTCAGGCTCAACTATATGAATACGGCCACTATTGATTGTCTCAACTGCATGAACGTTGACATCAACGCCAATCACCTCAACCCCGCGGCTAGCAATAACTGCTGCAGTAGGGAGACCGATATAGCCAAGTCCAATCATTGAAACCGATTTAAATTCGCTTTTCATTGCTTTCCGATTCTTTCGATAAGTATCTTTGAAATTCTTTGAGCCGATTTACCGTCTCCGTAAGGATTGTGTGCAAAGCTCATACGCTCGTAGGCTTTTTTATCTGACAACAACTCACTCAATGCTTCATATATCTTTTCACTATCTGTCCCGACCAGCCTCACAGTGCCAGCCTCCACCGCCTCTGGACGCTCCGTGGTATCTCGCATCACCAATACCGGCTTTCCGAGCGAGGGCGCCTCTTCCTGAATCCCACCGGAATCCGTAAGAATTATGTGCGCCTGATTCATCAAGTAAACGAAAGGAAGGTAGTCTAGCGGTTCAATAAGATGAACATTTAAGATGTCAGATAGTAGCCGCCTGACCGGTTCTCTGACATTCGGATTTAAATGTACTGGGTATACAATTTCGACATCAGGAAACTCTCTAGCTAACTCAACCAAGGCCTTACAGATACGCTCGAACCCACCACCAAAACTTTCTCTTCGATGGCCGGTTACGAGAACAAGCTTGCGATCCGGATTAAGAAATTTAAACTCATTTTCGAATCTCTTTCGAAGCATCGGTTCACTTTCCAGTTTCGCGACAATGGTAAGCAATGCGTCAATCACGGTGTTGCCTGTGACAAATATGTCTATATCATCACAACCCTCGCGTAGAAGGTTCTCGCGCGAAACATTAGTGGGCGCGAAATGCAATTGTGCAAGAACTCCAGTCAGTTTTCGGTTACCCTCTTCGGGCCAAGGCGAATAGATATTCCCTGTGCGCAACCCAGCCTCGACATGCGCGACCGGAATCTTGTGGTAGTAGGCAGCCAGCGTCGCTGCGAACGTAGTCGCCGTGTCTCCGTGAACTAGGACAACATCAGGTGGCTCGTTCTGGAAAAGATCATTCAGCCCACCAAGAATTGCAGCTGTCACACCTGCCAAGTCTTGGCCGGGCTTCATGATCGCAAGGTCAAAGTCCGGTTTGATCTCGAAAAGGTCCAGCACTTGATCCAACATTTGGCGGTGCTGACCGGTCACGCACACTTTAGTATTGAAATTTGTAGGCATTGACATTAACTGCTTCACAACCGGGGCCATTTTTATAGCCTCCGGTCGCGTTCCAAATACGCACATCACGCGAATTGACACACAACCTCCCATCCGTAGATGCCGACGCAACAAACTAACTCATGGCTCTTGGTCAAAAAAATCATGGATCGCACCACAGTCAGATTTCTTAACATAGAGTTCACCGACAGGTCCGAATGAATGACATCACTTGCTTTTTACTCATTCAACCGTCACCGATTTCGCCAGATTTCGCGGCTTGTCCACATCCGTTCCCTTGACCAGCGCCGCATGGTAGGACAGCAGCTGCAGTGGAATCACGTGCAGGATCGGTGACAGTTCCCCGTAGTGCTCGGGCAGGCGCAGGATATGGACGCCTTCCGATTCGGGAATTTCCGAATCCTTGTCGGCGAAGACGTAGAGTTCGCCGCCGCGCGCCTGGACCTCCCTGAGGTTGGACTTCAGCTTGTCGAGCAACTGGTCGTTGGGGGCGACGGAAATGACCGGCATTTCCGCGTCGACCAGCGCCAGTGGGCCGTGCTTGAGTTCGCCCGCCGGGTAGGCTTCGGCGTGGATATAGGAGATTTCCTTGAGCTTGAGCGCGCCTTCGAGGGCGATCGGGTAATGGCGGCCACGCCCGAGGAAAAGCGCATGGTGCTTGTCGGCGAAGCGCTTGGCCCAGGTTTCGATCTCGGATTCGAGGCCGAGCACCTTGTTGACCGCAACCGGCAGGTGGCGCAGCTGATCGATATAGGCGCTTTCGTCCTGCGCGCTCAGGCGTTGCCTGACCTTGGCCATGACCAGCGTCAGCAGGAACAGCGCGGCGAGCTGGGTGGTGAAGGCCTTGGTCGAGGCGACGCCGATTTCCGGGCCGGCACGGGTGATGAAGCGCAACGCGCATTCGCGGACAATGGCCGATTCCGGAACGTTGCAGATGGCCAGCGTCTTGGTCTGGCCAAGACTCTTGGCGTGGCGCAGCGCCGCCAGCGTGTCGGCGGTCTCGCCGGATTGCGAGATGGCGACGATCAGCTGCTTCGGGTTGGGCACCGAAGTGCGGTAGCGGTACTCGCTGGCGATCTCGACATTGCAGGGAACGCCGGCGATGGCTTCGAGCCAGTAGCGGGCGGTGTAGCCGGAGTGGCTGCTGGTGCCGCAGGCGAGAATCAGGATCGAGTCGACATCGGCCAACAACTGGCCGGCTTCTGCGCCGAAGATGCCGGGCTGGATGCTCTTGCTGCCGCCGACAATTTCCAGCGTGTTGGCCAGCGCTTCCGGCTGCTCGAAGATTTCCTTCTGCATGTAGTGCCGGTAGTTGCCGAGTTCGACGGCGGCGGCGGAAAGCTGCGAGACATGGATCGGGCGTTCGACCGGGGTGCCGTCGAGACGGGTGATCCTGACGCTGGTTGCGGTCAACTCGGCAATATCACCATTTTCCAGATAGACCATGTTGCGGGTGACCTGGAGCAGCGCCGAGGCATCGGAGGCGGCGTAGTTGCCGTTGTCGGAGACGCCGAGCAGCAGCGGCGAGCCTTCGCGGGCGACGACGACCTTGCCCGGCTGCCGGTGGTCAATGACGGCGATGGCATAGGCGCCGACCAGCCGGCGGCAGGCGGTTCGCACGGCGGCGAAGAGGTCGGGTTCGCCCTTGAGCGTGGCTTCGATCAGGTGGGCGATGCTTTCGGTGTCGGTGTCGGAGGTGAAGACGTAGCCCTGGGCGGTCAGTTCGTTGCGCAGGATTTCGTAGTTCTCGATGATGCCGTTATGGACGACGGCGATCGAGCCGGAGACGTGCGGATGGGCGTTGCGTTCGGAAGGCACGCCGTGGGTGGCCCAGCGCGTGTGGGCAATGCCGGTGACGGCGGTGGTCGCGGCCGAGGCGGCTTCAAGCTCGGCAACGCGGCCAACCGAGCGGACGCGCTCGATGCTGCCACCGCTGATGACGGCCAGGCCGGCCGAGTCATAGCCGCGGTATTCGAGTTTCTTCAGACCCTCGACGAGAACGGGAACGATGTTGTTGCCGGCTGCTGCCGCGACGATGCCGCACATGACTTGGAAAGCTTCCGTTTGAAAAGCTGCCAGCACCAAAATTTCCGGTCACAGGCAAATCGTTAATTTTACCTCAAACACCCCATATCGAGACTATCAACTTGACAATAGATGATAGTTTGAACAATCCCAATAACATTTTTATAGACTTACTCGCAGAGAGATCAACGCCAACAGTCTACGCCGGCCCCTTTCCTGCCTTGTCCTTTTTTGACAAAAGCGGGGCTACGGTCAACGGCCATTTGATGCCGATTTTCGGATCGTCCCAGGCAATGCAACGCTCATGTTCCGGGGCATAGTAATCGGTCGTTTTGTAAAGAAACTCGGCAGTTTCACTCAAGGTCAGAAAGCCGTGGGCGAAGCCAGGAGGTATCCAGAGTTGTTTCTTGTTTTCAGCCGAGAGAATTTGTCCGACCCATTGGCCATAGGTTTTTGAGTCTTTCCGGATGTCGACCGCGACATCGAAGACTTCGCCCTGCACGACCCTCAGCAGCTTTCCTTGCGGCCGCTTTATCTGATAGTGCAGACCGCGCAGGACGTTTCTGGAAGATTTTGAGTGGTTATCCTGGACGAAGGTGGCCTGTAGACCAGTGGCCTCTTCAAAGACCTTCTGATTAAAACTTTCGAAGAAAAATCCGCGGTCATCGCCGAAGACCTTGGGCTCGATGAGGAGAACATCAGGAATCGCTGTAGGCGTTACCTTCATCAAAATACCTTCTCACGCAGGAGACCAAGCAGATATTGTCCGTAGCCCGTCTTGGCATACGACTGGGCGATTTGTTCCAAGCTTTCGTCGCTAACCCAGCCTTGCCGCCAGCCGATCTCTTCTGGGCATGCAACCTTGAGGCCTTGGCGCTTTTCGATGGTGGCGATGAATTGCCCGGCTTCCAGCAAAGAGTCATGGGTGCCGGTATCGAGCCAGGCGTAGCCGCGGCCCATGATTTCAACCTTGAGTTTGTTGCGCTCCAAGTAATTGCGGTTGACGTCGGTGATCTCGAGTTCGCCACGGGCGCTGGGCTTGATACTTCTGGCGATATCGACAACGTCGGCGTCGTAGAAGTAGAGGCCTGTGACTGCGTAACGGGATTTCGGCTGGCGGGGCTTTTCTTCGATGGATATGGCGCGCTTGGTGCTGTCGAATTCAACGACACCATAGCGTTCCGGGTCGGTCACGGCGTAAGCGAAGACGGTAGCACCGTCATGGGTGGCGTTGGCGCCTTGCAGAAGCTCGCTGAATTCGTGGCCGTGAAAGATGTTGTCACCAAGAATGAGGGCCGATGGGTTGTTGCCGACAAACGCCGCCGCAAGAATGAATGCCTGCGCCAAGCCGTCCGGGCTTGGTTGCACCGTGTATTGAAGGTTGAGACCCCACTGGCTGCCGTCTCCGAGAAGTTGCTCGAAGCGCGGAGTATCCTGCGGTGTGGAGATGATCAGGATATCGCGAATGCCCGCCAGCATGAGGGTGGTGAGCGGATAGTAAATCATCGGCTTGTCAAAGATCGGCAGCAACTGCTTCGACACGGATAAGGTGGCCGGGTACAAACGGGTACCGGAGCCGCCGGCGAGAATGATTCCTTTGCGGGTGGTCATGCACGCGCCTCGTAATTTTTATCAAGCCATTGCCGATAGGTGCCGCTCGTCACATTGGAAACCCACGCCTGATTGTCGAGATACCAGCGCACTGTCTTGCGGATGCCGGTATCGAACGTTTCCGCAGGTCTCCAGCCAAGCTCACGTTCGATCTTGCTGGCGTCTATGGCGTAGCGGCGGTCGTGGCCCGGGCGATCCTTGACGTAGGTAATTTGTTCCTCATAAGGCTTGCCGTCGACTCTTGGGCTGAGTTCGTCAAGAATGGTGCAAAGGGTATGGACGACTTCGAGATTGGGTTTTTCGTTCCAGCCGCCAATGTTGTAGGTTTCCCCTACCCTGCCCGCTTCGAGTACGCGGCGGATGGCGCTGCAGTGGTCCTTGACGTAGAGCCAGTCGCGGATCTGCTGACCGTCGCCGTAGATGGGCAGCGGCTTGCCGGCAAGCGCGTTGTGAATGACCAGCGGGATCAGTTTTTCCGGGAAGTGGTAGGGGCCGTAGTTGTTGGAGCAATTGGTGGTCAGAACCGGCAGGCCGTAGGTATGGTGGTAGGCACGCACCAAATGGTCGCTGGCCGCCTTGCTGGCTGAGTAAGGGCTATTGGGCTCGTAGCGGTTGGTTTCCCGGAAGGCGGGATCGTCTTTTCCCAGCGAGCCATAGACTTCGTCAGTCGAGACATGGAGGAAACGAAAACTGCCTTTTGACTCCCCCTCCAGGTTGCTCCAGTAAGCACGCACAGCTTCGAGCAAACGGAAGGTACCAACGATATTGGTCTGGATGAAATCTTCTGGCCCATGAATACTGCGGTCAACATGGGATTCGGCAGCAAAATTGATGACAGCATGAGGCTTATGGTCGGCGAGAAGCTTGGCAACCAGATCGAAGTTGCCAATATCACCATGGACGAACAAATGACGCGGGTCGCCTGACAAGTCGGTCAAGTTCTCCAGATTGCCAGCATAAGTCAGTACATCGAGGTTGATAACAGGCTCATCGGATTGAGTCAGCCAGTCGAGGACAAAGTTGCTGCCGATAAAACCAGCACCGCCGGTAACGAGGATCATCGATTACTACCCAATAAATGAAGATTCAATATTTTAGTCCGGTCGCTCAAGGTTCCTGGCGAACCCACAGGAAGCTGGCAAAGCGCGGCAAGCCCGAGTTGGTCAGATCACGGTAGCGATAGGTCACCGTAGTGCCTGGTGCAGGCGGGTTCCGACGCTGAGCATCGGTGAAACCGGTACCGACCGCGAATTCCCGCCCATCCGCAGTACGTAAGCGTAAGGCCCCTGTCACTCCCTCATACTTGCCCTTGCCGGGTAGATGGCCGATGACTACCGCCTCGGCATCCTCCCAAGGTTTCATTTTCAACAATGTATCGCTGCGGCCGGTTTCGTAGAGGGCATCGGCGCGATGAAGCATCAGGCCTTCGCCGCCGGCCTTGACTACCTCTTTAAGCCGCTTCTGCAGGCTGTTGCGGTCGACCACTGGAAACTGCTCGATTTCACGCAGCCAGGGAACTTTGGCCAGGCGGACGATCTGGCGCATTGCCTCGGCACGTTCGCTGAAAGTGCCGGCAGCTCCCGGCAACTCAAAAATCATGTAGCGCACCTGGCGCCATTCGCCGTCGTCCGGCACTTCACGGCGAACGACGCCGGAGAGGCGCTCGAAACTGCCGCGCCCCATCCATAGCTCACCGTCCAGGGCCTGCCTGGGCAGACCTTCGATGAACCAGCGTGGCGCGTTGATTTCCTTGCCACTGCGGAAGCGCAAGGTATTACCGTCCCAGATGGCGCGCACGCCGTCGAGCTTTTCGCTGACGAGGTATTTGGCGACATCGACCTGATTGCGATAGACCTCGGCGAGCAAGATGGCCGGTGGCTCTGCTGCGACCGCGATGACCGGGAGTACAAGCGCCAGGGCGATCAACCAGGCTCCCAGTAGGCGCAACATCAGTCGCCGGCCCAGCTACGACGCGCCTGACGGGCGATCCCGAAAATCTCTTCCAGGCGCTCGCCGTCACTATGGGCAAGCGCCGTGCGCAGTTCGTCAAGCTGCGCGCGATAGCTGTCCAATTCGCCAAGCAGCGCATCGCGATTGGCAAGGCAGATATCGCGCCACATTTCGGAGTGGCTGGCGGCGATGCGTGTGAAATCACGAAACCCGGACGCGGCGAAGGTGAAGAAAAGGTCGGCATCCTCGCGCACCGCCAGGTCATGAACCAGCGCGAAGGACAACAGATGCGGCAGATGGCTGACGGCGGCGAACACACGGTCGTGCGCCTCCGGCGTCAGTTCGTAGATGTCGGCGCCGCAGAGCGCCCAGGCACGCTTGATGTGGTCGAGCGCATCGTCCGAATTCTCCGGCAGCGGCGTGACGACGACCTTTTTGCCCAGATAGAGATCCCCGCGCGCCGCGGCCGGGCCGCTGTTTTCGGCGCCGGCGATCGGATGGGCGGGAACGAACTGGCTGATACGCTCGCCAAGCGCCGCACGGGCAGCGGCAACGACGTCGCCCTTGGTCGAGCCGCCATCGGTAACGATGGTATGGGGTCCGAGGTAGGGAGCAATGCGCTCGAAGATTTCCGGCATCTGCGCCACCGGGGTCGCCACCAGGACGATATCGGCATCCTCGATTTCGTGGGTCGGATTGATGCCGGCGCGGTCGATGACGCCGAGTTCCTGGGCGACACGCAAGGTCGACGGCGTGCGGCCGAAGCCGACCACCTCCTCGACCGCTTCGGCTTCCTTGAGCGCCAACGCGAAGGAACCGCCGATGAGACCGGTGCCGAAGACGACGACCTTGCCGAACTCGGGCATTTACAGCGCCTTTTCCAGCGCCTCGAGGAAACGGGCGTTTTCCGTCTCGGTGCCGATGGTCACGCGCAGCCATTCAGGCAGCCCGTAGCCGCCAATCGGGCGGACGATGACACCCTGCTTCAGCAGTTTCTGGTTGACCGCCGCGCCGTCACCCGCCTTGAAGGTGACGAAATTGCCGTGCGCCGGGATATGTTCCAGGCCCAGGCGCTTGAGGCCGGCGATGATCTGTTCCATGCCGCGACGATTGAGCTGGTAGCTCTCGGCCACGAACAGGTGGTCGTCGAGCGCGGCGATGGCGGCAGCGATGGCCAGATTGTTGACGTTGAACGGCTGACGCACGCGGTTCATCAGATCGGCGATGTCGGCGGACGCCAGCGCATAGCCGACACGCAGGCCGGCCAGGCCGAAGATCTTGGAGAAGGTGCGGGTAACGACCAGGTTCGGAAAATCCTTGATCCAGGCAGCGGTATCGACCCGCTCGGCCGGTGGCAGGTATTCGTTGTAGGCCTCGTCGAGGACGACGATCACATCCTGCGGCACAGTTTCGAGGAAGGCACGCACTTCCGGATAGGGCAGGAAGTTGCCGGTCGGGTTGTTCGGGTTGGCGATCCAGACGATGCGCGTGTCGGGCCGGACGGCGGAACGCATGGCAGCCAGATCATGGCCGTAGTGCTTCGCCGGCGTCGCAATCAACTCTGCCCCGGTCGACAGCGTGGCGAGAGGGTAAACGGCGAAGGCATGCTGGGCAAAGACGGCCGAGCGACCCGGCGCCAGGAAAACGCGGGCGATCAGGTCGAGTACGTCGTTCGAGCCGTTGCCGAGTACGACCTGATTCTGCGCTACGCCGCAACGTTCGGCCACCTTGGCGATGAGGTCGAACTGGTCCGGGTAGCGCTCGATGCCGGCGACCGCCTTCTCGACGGCCTGGCGGGCCAGCGGACTCATGCCCAGTGGATTTTCGTTGGAAGCCAGCTTGACGATCTTGTCGACCGGAATGCCCATCTCGCGGGCCAGTTCAGTGATCGGCTTGCCCGGCTGGTAGGGGGAAATGGCACGAACGTAGGACAGCGCTTGTTCGACGAGGCTCATGGCGTTCCTCAATAAACGGCAACCGGGTAGGACCCGAGAATTTTCAGATAGGCGGCGTGGCCGGCCAGCTTTTCGAGTGCCGCCTTGACCGCCGGATCGTCGCGATGGCCTTCGATATCGACGTAAAAGACGTATTCCCAGAGGACATTGCGGGCGGGACGCGACTCCAGGCGGCACATCGAAACACCCGCCGTGGATAGCGGCAGCAGCAGTTCGTGCAGCGCACCGGTGCGGTTCGGTGCGGACATGATCAACGAGGTCTTGTCGCGGCCCGAGACGCCGGCATCGTGCTTGCCGAGCACGAGAAAGCGCGTCGTGTTGTTCGGCTCATCCTCGATGTTCTCGACCAGTTTCGGCAGGTTGTAGCGCGCCGCCGCCGCTTCGCCGGCAATCGCCGCCGTGCCCGCTTCGGCCGCGGCATTCTGCGCCGCCTGCGCATTGCTGCCGACCGAAATCCGCTGCGCCCTGGGCAGCATGCGGTTCAGCCACTCATGGCACTGCGCCAGCGACTGGGCATGCGAATAGACCTTGCCGATCCGGTTCAGGTCGCTCTCGTTGGAGAGCAGGTTCTGGTGGATGCGCAGCACGACCTCGCCACAAATCCGCAGCGGCGTACCGAGCAGCAGATCCATGGTGCGGCCGACCGCGCCTTCGGTCGAGTTTTCCACCGGCACGACCGCGTAATGGGCATGGCCGGATTCGACCTCGCGGAAGACATCGTCGATCGACGACTGCGGCAGCAGGCGGGCGGCATGGCCGAAATGCTTGGTCGCCGCCGACTCGGAAAAGGTACCGAGCGGGCCGAGAAAGGCAATGCCCAGCGGTTCTTCCAGCGACAGGCAGGCCGACATCACCTCGCGGAAGAAGAAGGTGATGTTCTCGCCAGGCAGCGGTCCGGGGTTGCTTTCCTGCAGGCGGCGCAACACCTGCGCCTCGCGCTCGGGACGGTAGATGTGTCCGGCTTCGCCATGCTCGGCCTTGATCTCGCCTACCTTCTGCGCGCAGCGGGCACGCTGGTTGAGCAAGCGCAGCAGCTCGGCATCGATGCCGTCGATTTCGGCACGGACGCCGGCCAATGCCTTTTGCAGATCGTCGCTCATCTTGGTTTAACCGTTGCGTCGGGCGAAATCGTTCATGAAATCCACCAGCACCTGCACGCCTTCCAGCGAGACAGCGTTGTAGATGGAAGCGCGCATGCCGCCGACCGACTTGTGGCCTTTCAGCGAGACGAGACCAGCCGCCTTCGATTCGGCCAGGAAGGCGGCGTCGAGTCCGGGATTGACCAAGGAGAACGGCACGTTCATCCGCGAGCGGCATTCGGGATCGACCGGGTTGGCGTAGAAGCCCGCCGAATTGTCGATGCACTCGTACAAAATGCGTGCTTTTTCGGCGTTGACCGCAGCAATGCCTTCCAGCCCGCCCTGGCGCTTCAGCCACTGGAAAACCAGGCCGGCTACGTAAATGCCGTAAGTGGGCGGCGTGTTGAGCATCGAGCCGTTCTCGGCCATCACCGCATAATCCATGACCGTCGGGATGTTCAGCGGCGCCATGCCGAGCAGGTCGCGGTGGATGATGACCAGCGTCAGGCCCGAGGGGCCGATATTTTTCTGCGCGCCGGCATAGATCAGGCCGAATTTCTCGACCGGCACCGGGCGCGACAGGATGTGCGACGACATGTCGGCAACCAGCGGCACGCCGGCATCGGCAATGCGCTCGGCCGGAATCTCGACGCCATGAATGGTCTCGTTGGTGCAGACGTGCAGGTAGGCGGCGAAAGGGTCGAGCCTGATTTCGTCGGCCGACGGCAGGCCGGTGAAGCTGGAGCCTTCCGTGGTCGCCGCGCAACGCACGTTGCCGATGCGCTGCGCTTCCTTGAACGCCTTCTTGGACCACGAGCCGGTCACGATGTAGTCGGCCGAGCGCCCGGCCAGCAGGTTCATCGGGATCTGAGCGAACTGCTGCGTCGCCCCGCCCTGCAGGAAAAGCACCTTGTATTGTTCGGGGATGCCCATCAACTCGCGCAGGTCGGCCTCGGCCTGCGCCAGGATGGACATGAATTCCTTGCCGCGATGGCTCATTTCCATGACGCTGCAACCGGCACCGTGCCAGTCGAGCAACTCTTCCTGCGCCTGGCGCAGCACCTCTTCCGGCAGCGCGGCGGGGCCGGCGCTGAAATTCCAGACCCGGCTCATCATTCCTCCCCGGCGGCCTCGCCTGCCACTTCACCATTGCCTTCGCCGTTACCCTCGGCTTCGATTTCGCCGACCGACTCGACGATTTTTTCCAACCCGGCCAGCTTCTCGCCGTCGTCCAGCGAAATCAGCGTGACGCCCTGCGTCGCCCGGCCCATGCCGCGAATCTCGGCGACCCGGGTGCGGATCAGTACACCGCCGGTGGTGATCAGCATGATTTCATCTTCATCGTTGACCAGCTTGGCGCCGACCACGGTGCCATTGCGCTCGCTGTCGGCGATGGCGCGAACGCCCTGGGTGCCGCGGCCGGAATGGCGGAAATCGGCCAGCACGGTGCGTTTACCGTAACCGTTCTCGGTCGCCACCAGCACCGTCTGCTGGTCGCTCTCGGCCACCAGCAGGGAAATGACCGACTGGCCTTCCTGCAACTTCATGCCACGCACGCCGCGGGCACCGCGGCCCATCGGCCGGACATCCTCTTCGTCGAACCAGACCGCCTTGCCGGCATTCGAGACCAACACGATGTCGCTCTGGCCGTTGGTCAGCTCGACGCCGATCAGGTAATCCCCCTCGTCCAGCGCGACAGCGATGATGCCGGCCTTGCGCGGGTTCGAGTAGTCGGACAGCGGCGTCTTCTTGACCGTGCCCATGACGGTCGCCATGAAGACATACTGGTCGTCGGAGAATTCCTTGACCGGCAGCACGGCGTTGATCCGTTCGCCCTCTTCCAGCGGGAAGAGATTGACGATCGGCTTGCCGCGGCTGGCCCGGCTGCCCTGCGGCGCCTCGTAAACCTTGAGCCAGTAGCAACGGCCGCGGTTCGAGAAGCACAGGATGTAGTCGTGGGTATTGGCGACGAACAGGTGATCGACGAAATCCTCGTCCTTGATCGCCGCCGCCTGCTTGCCGCGGCCGCCGCGCCGCTGGGCGCGGTAATCGGCGAGTGGCTGGGCCTTGATGTAACCGCCGTGCGACAGGGTAACGACCATGTCCATCGGCGTGATGAAGTCCTCGATGCCGAGTTCCTGCGTGTGCAGGACGATTTCCGAGCGGCGCTCGTCGCCGAACTGGTCACGGATGGCGGTGAGTTCGCCGACGATGATTTCGGTGATGCGTTCCGGCTTGGCCAAGATGTCCAGCAAATCGAGGATCTTCGCCATCACGTCCTTGTATTCGCCGACGATCTTGTCCTGCTCCAGACCGGTCAGGCGCTGCAGGCGCAGTTCGAGGATGGCCTGCGCCTGGGCGTCGGAGAGACGGTAGCCCTGTCCGGAAAGGCCGAATTCGGGCGCCAGGCCGTCCGGGCGCGAGGCGTCGGAAGCGGCGCGCTGCAGCATCTCCTCGACCACCGGGCTGCGCCAGGTGCGTTCCATCAGGCCGCGCTTGGCGTCGGGCGGCGTCGGCGCCGCCTTGATCAGGGCGATGATTTCATCGACGTTGGACAGCGCGACGGCCAGGCCTTCCAGGATGTGGCCACGCTCGCGCGCCTTGCGCAGTTCGAACACGGTGCGCCGCGTCACCACTTCCCGGCGATGCGACAGGAAGCATTCGAGCATCTGCTTCAGGTTCAGCAGGCGCGGCTGGCCGTCGACCAGGGCCACCATGTTCATGCCGAAGCTGTCCTGCAGCTGGGTCTGCTTGTACAGGTTGTTGAGGATGACCTCGCCGACCTCACCGCGCTTCAGTTCGATGACGATGCGCATGCCCGACTTGTCGGACTCGTCGCGGATATCGGAAATGCCCTCGATCTTTTTCTCGTTGACCAGTTCGGCGATCTTCTCGATCAGGCTCTTCTTGTTAACCTGATACGGGATTTCATCGACGATCAGCGCCTGGCGGTCGCCCTTGCCGATATCCTCGAAATGGGTGCGGGCGCGCATGACGACGCGGCCGCGGCCGGTCTTGTAGCCTTCGCGGACGCCCATCACGCCGTAGATCAGGCCGGCGGTCGGGAAATCCGGCGCGGGAATGTGCTGGATCAGTTCGTCGATGCTGACCGCCGGGTTTTCCAGGACCGCCAGGCAACCGGCAATCACCTCGTTAAGGTTGTGCGGCGGGATGTTGGTCGCCATGCCGACCGCGATGCCGGACGAACCGTTGATCAGCAGGTTCGGAATGCGCGCCGGCATGACCAGCGGCTCGTTTTCGGAGCCGTCGTAGTTCGGCCCGAAATCGACCGTTTCCTTGTCGATGTCTTCCAGCAACTGGTGGCCGATCCTGGCCATCCGCACTTCGGTGTAACGCATCGCCGCCGCGTTGTCACCGTCGACCGAACCGAAGTTGCCCTGGCCGTCGACCAGCATGTAGCGCAGCGAAAAATCCTGCGCCATGCGCACGATGGTGTCATAGACCGCGGTATCGCCGTGCGGGTGGTACTTACCGATCACGTCGCCGACGATACGCGCCGATTTCTTGTACGCCTTGTTCCAGTCGTTGGACAGCTCGTGCATCGCGAACAGCACCCGGCGATGCACCGGCTTCAGGCCGTCGCGCGCATCGGGCAGGGCCCGGCCGACGATCACGCTCATTGCATAATCGAGATAGGAACGCCGCATCTCGTCTTCGAGGCTGATCGGCAGTGTTTCTTTGGCGAATTGGTCCATGTCTCACATTCGCGCGGCGGGCGCTGCGCTTTATTGGTTGAATCAGGCGTAATTTGATATTTTAACATGCCAGCCAGCCCGAGACAGACGCCGTTTTCCATGAAAGACACTCCCGAAACCATCGACCTGCTGATCGAGCCAAGCTGGGTCGCTGCGGTCGACCCCGACGTGGTGCTCGAAAACCACGCGGTGGCCGTTCATGCCGGACGGATCGTCGCCCTTCTCCCCGACGGCGAGGCGCGCAAGCGCTTCAACCCGGAAAAACGCGTCGTCCTCGAAGAGCACATCCTGATTCCCGGCCTGGTCAATCTGCACACCCATGCCGCAATGTCGCTGATGCGCGGTCTGGCCGACGACCTGCCGCTGATGGAGTGGCTGCAGAAACACATCTGGCCGGCGGAAGCGGCGCACGTATCGCCGCAATATGTATACGATGGAACACGTCTAGCCTGCGCCGAGATGCTGCTGGGCGGCACCACCTGCTTCAACGACATGTATTTCTTTCCCGACGCCGCCGCCACGGCCGCCGCCGAACTCGGCATGCGCGCCAGGCTCGGCATCACGATGCTGGAGTTCCCGACCCCCTACGCCAGCGACGCCGACGATTACATCAAGAAGGGGCTCGCGGCCCACGAACAATGGCGGACCCACCCGCTGATCGGCTTCTGCCTCGCCCCGCACGCGCCCTATACGGTTTCCGACGCGACCTTCGGACGCATCGTCACGCTGGCGGAACAACTCAACATGCCGATTCACTGCCACATTCACGAGACCCGGCATGAAATCGAGGAAAGCCACCGCCTGCACGGCGTCTCCTCGCTCGCCCGCCTGAAGCGTCTTGGCCTGCTCGGCCCGGGTTTCATCGGCGTCCACGCCGTCCATCTGGCAGAAGATGACATTCAACTGATGGCCGCCGCTGGCGCCAGCGTCGCTCACTGCCCGACGTCGAACCTCAAGCTGGCAAGCGGCATCGCCCCTGTGGCGCGGATGCGACAACTGGGGATCAACGTCGGCCTGGGGACCGATGGCGCCGCCAGCAACAACCGTCTCGACATGTTCGGCGAAATGCGGCTGGCCGCCCTGCTGGCCAAGGGCAGCACCGGTGACGCCAGCGTCCTGCCGGCCCGCGAGGCGTTGCGCATGGCGACACTGAACGGGGCGCAGGCCCTCGGGCTCGGTGACGAAATCGGCTCGATCACCCCCGGCAAGGCCGCCGATCTCGTCGCAGTCAGCCTCAAGGGCCTGAATACAAAGCCTTGTTACGACCCGTTGTCGCACCTCGTCCATGCCGCCGGCCGCGAATGCGTGACCCACGTCTGGATCACCGGAAAGTGTTGCGTAGACCACAAAAGCATCGTCGGAAACGGCCAAAATGACTTGGAATCGTCGTTGGCCCTATGGCAGAATAGGCTCGAGGTCCGTAGGGAATCCTGAATTACAGGTCGCTACTGGGGTAAAAGGTTTGCTAATTTTCTTCAACGAGGGAAAACAATGATCAACAACATTGCCAAGAAGTCGCTTGTTCTGGCTCTGCTGGCCGGTATCGGCTTCGGTGCCACCGTCGCTCAGGCTCAGGAGCGCGTTTATGTCATCGACCAGCGTGACGTCGTCGCCAAGAGCGGTT
>NZ_SSXX01000007.1 GCF_009469615.1 Dechloromonas sp. H13 | reverse complement strand
ACCTGATTTATCTGCGGCCCGGCGCCGGTTTCGCCTGGGCCGGCCCGCCACCGGCCAGCCCGGTCGTCCGTGCCGCCGTCGCCGCCTGGATCGCCGCCGGCCGGCCGCTGGTCGCCGCGCGCCAGCCGGCCGACGGCGGCGGGCTGCTGCTCGGCCTGGCGCTGCCGCTGGCCCTGGCCCGCCAGCGCGTCGCGCTGCGCGTCGATGCCGGCGAGGTCGCCGAGATCCGGCCGCCGCTGGCGTTGGCCGCCTGCCTCGGCGGCCAGTCGGCAGCGGTGCGCGAGGTGCTGACGACCCTCGAACGGGTGCTGCGCCGGGCCGGCGTCGGCCTCGGCGCCTACGGTTCGCTGGCCTGGGAAGCGCTGTCCGGCGAGGCCTACCGCCATGCCGAATCGGACATCGACCTGATCTGCGATGTCGCCGACCGCGCCCAACTTGAAACTGCGCTGGCGCTCTTCGCCGATGCGGCCACCACCTTGCCCTGCCGGCTCGACGGCGAAATCCGCCTGCCCGGCGGCGCCGCAATCGCCTGGCGCGAACTGGCGGCGGCCTGTGGCGAACCGCGGCGCTCGGTGCTGGTCAAGGACGAGCAGGGCGTCGCGCTGACGCCGCTCGGCGAACTGCTGGCGCGCCTGGTGCCGTATGCGCTGGCAGCCTGAGCCCGTGGTTGCACCGGCCGGTAGGGCCGGCTGGCCGACAGGCTGGCCGGCGCCTGCGTCGGCGCCCGTTCAGGCGAAGGCGCCGGCCAGCACGCCTGTCACAGCAACTGCGCCAGTAAGCGCATCCGTCATTGCATCAGTCACAGCGCCCGCGGCCGCCGACGCACGGATCGGCCGCGCGGCGATCCGCGCCCTCTACCGCGAGGTCGCGCTGGATCCGAAGCCCGGCCTGGTCACGCCCGCCAGCCGCGGCAGCCACCGCGACATGGATTTCGCGACCTTCGTCCGCAGCCTGCAGGCGCTGCGCGGCTACTTCCCGGCGATCGCCGCCGCCGGCAGCGCCCGTTCGGAGTTCGCCGTGCTGCAAGCGCTGGGCATCGCCGCCGAGCGCGACATGCTGGCAGCGACTGCCGGGGTCAACACCCATCGCGGGGCGATTTTCAATCTCGGCCTGCTGTGCGCCGCGGCTGGCACATTGCAGGCGGCCGGCCAGGCGCTAACCCCCGAGGCGCTGTGTAGCACCGTCGCCGACTGCTGGGGTGCGGCCATTCTCGCCGTACTGCCGCCGGCTGCCGAGCCGGCCAGCCACGGCCTGGTCGTCGCCCGCCGCTACGGTGCCGGCGGCGCCCGCCGCGAAGCCGCCGCCGGTTTTCCGGCGGCGCGCGAGATCGGCCTGCCGGCCTACCGGGCGACGCTGGCCGCGACCGGCGACGCCGGCCTCGCCGAGGTCCAGGCGCTGTTCGCGCTGATCGCCGGCCTTGAAGACACCAACCTGCTGTGGCGCGGCGGCCCGGTCGGGCTCGCCGAAGCGCGCGCGCTGGCGGCCGGCTTTCTCGACGCCGGCGGCGTGCTGGCCGACGACTGGCGGCAGCGGGCGACAGAAATCGACCGCATCTTCGTCGCCCGCCGGCTGAGCCCGGGCGGCAGCGCCGACCTGCTCGGCGTGACGCTGTTCCTCGCCGGCTTCGCCGAGGCCTGAAGATGCGCCTGGCGATCCTGTTCAGCGGCCAGGGCGGCCAGCGCCCCGAGCACTGGCAGCAACTGGCGCGCGAAGCCGACGGCGAATTGCGGGCGGCGCTGGTTGCGCGCCTACCGTCGCTGGCCGATCCGGCTTTCGTGCCCGATGCCGACTTCCTTGCCGCCAATGCCGTCGCCCAGCCGTTGATCGTCGCCCAGCAGCTGGCGCTGTGGTCAGCATTGCGCGAGCGCCTGCCGCGGCCCATCTGCGCCGCCGGCTATTCGCTGGGCGAACTCAGCGCCTGCGCCGCGGCCGGGGTCATGACGCCGGCCGCCGCCGTCGCCCTGGCCGGCGAGCGGGCGCACTTGATGGACGAAGTCGCGACCGGCGGCATGCTGGCGGTGCTCGGCCTCGACGAGGCGCTAGTCGCCGGTATTGCGGCGGCGCACGGGCTGGCGATCGCGATCCGCAACGCGCCGCGCCACGTTGTGCTCGCCGGTCCGGCGGCGGGCCTGGCGCCGGTTGCTGCGGCGTTGAGCGAGACTGGTGCTTCCCGGCTGGTGCCACTGGCGGTGCGCACGCCGTCGCATACGCCGTTGCTCGCCAGTGCCGCCGAGGGTTTCCGGCAGCGCCTCGCGGGGCTGCCCGAAAGGCGTCTGGCGTTTCCGGTATTGAGCGCAATCGATGCGACCTCGGCGCGGACGGTCAGTGTTGCGGTCGACGCGCTGGCGCGGCAGATTTGCACACCGCTCGATTGGGCGGCCTGCCTCGAAGCAGTGGTCGAGTTGCAGCCCGACGCGGTGCTCGAAATCGGCCCCGGTAGTGCGCTGGCCAAGCTGTTCGCCGAGTTGGCGCCAGCGATCCCGGTGCGCGCCAGCGACGATTTCCGCAGCATCGACGGCATCGTCCGCTGGCTGGATTCCTGCGCTTGATTCCCCTACTGGCCTACCTGCTGACCGGCGCGGTCGCAGGCTTCTTTGCCGGCCTGCTCGGGGTCGGCGGCGGGGTCATCGTCGTACCGGTGCTCGGCATGCTGTTCGTCGGCCTCGGCTTTCCGGCCGACGAGGTGCTGCACCTGGCGCTCGGCACCTCGATGGCAGCGATATTGTTCACGTCGATTTCCAGCCTGCGTGCCCACCATGCCCACGGTGCCGTGCTGTGGCCGGCGCTGCGTGGCCTGACGCCGGGCGTGCTGGCCGGCATGCTACTCGGTGCGCAGCTGGCGGCGCGGATCTCGTCGCGGGCGCTGGCGATCTTCTTCGTCGTCTTCATGCTCTTCGTCGCTGTGCAGATGCTGGCCAATTTCCGGCCGCCGCCCAGCCGCCGGCTGCCCGGCCGGCTCGGGCTGGCCGCCACCGGCCTCGGCATCGGCGCGGTGTCGAGCTTGGCGGCGATCGGCGGCGGCGCGCTGACGGTACCCTTCCTGATCTGGTGCAACGTCCGTCCGCACAGCGCGATCGGCACCTCGGCCGCGGTCGGTTTGCCAATCGCCATCGGCGGCAGCATTGGTTATGTCTGGAACGGTTGGGGCCACGCAGGTCTGCCGCCGGGCAGCCTCGGCTTCATCTATCTGCCGGCGCTCGGCTGCATCCTCGCCGCCAGCGTGCTGACCGCGCCGCTCGGCGCCCGCCTCGCCCACCGGCTGCCGGTGCGGACGCTGAAGCGGGTGTTCGCCGGCCTGCTGGTGCTGCTCGCCGGCAAGATGCTGTGGAGCCTGTTCGGCGCGTCCTGATCAGCGCGCCTTGAATACCGGCTTGCGCTTTTCCAGGAAGGCAGCCAGCCCTTCCCGGTAGTCTTCGGTATCGAGAAAGGCGAACGACGCCGCCTTTTCATCGTCGTTGAGCGGGCGGCCGCTCTGCAGGCGGCGGATCCACTGCTTGTGCCAGCCGGCGACCAGCGGGGCGCCGGCGCAGATGCGGCGGGCCGTGGCGTAGGCTTCGTCGGCGACCTGCGCGTCCGGCACGACGCGCGTCACCAGGCCTTTCTCGTAGGCCTCGCCGGCATTCAGGATGCGCCCTTCGAGCAGGATTTCCTTCATCACGGCGGCGCCGGCGAGCTTGAGCAGGCCTTCCATTTCGCCGGGATACATAGAGAAGCCGAGACGGTTGATCGGCGCGCCGAAACGGGCCGATTCGTTGCAGATACGGAGGTCGCAGACGCCGGCGATTTCCAGCCCGCCGCCGATGCAGGCCCCCTGGATCAGGGCGATGGTCGGGTGCGGGCAGTCGGCGATGGCGTTGAGCGCGGCGGCGACCTGGCCGTGATAGTGGAGCGCCTGCTCGAGCGAGGCGCGGGCGGTGACGAATTCCTCGAGATCGCCGCCGGCCGCGAAGGCCTCGCTGCCGGCGCCGCGCAGGACGATGCAGCGGATGTCGCGGTCGACCGACAGGGCGGCCATGTTTTCGGCCAGTTGGAGCCACATGCCGAGGTTGATGGCATTCAGCTTGCCGGGGTTGTTCAGCATCAGGGTGGCGATTTCGCCGTCGCGGGTGAGGTCGACCGTACTCATCATGAATGTCCAGTGGCGGAACGTGCATTATAAATGGCGCAATAGGTCAATTTTGGTCAGTCCTCTATAAGATATAATCGCGCCGCCGGATCTACGGCAAATAGAAAGAGGGAGATATAGCCATGAGCAGCGCGATGTATGAGCGGATGCGGGCCAACCCGAAGTTCCAGGAGCTCGTCGCAAGACGGGGGCGCTTTGCCTGGACGCTGGCCGCGATTGTCCTGACCATGTTTTACGGCTTCGTGATGGTGGTTGCCTTCAATCCCACCTCGCTGGGACAGCCGGTCGCCGAAGGTTCGATGCTGACGGTGGGGGTCGCCGTTGAATTCTTCATGTTCGTTTTCTTCTGGGTGCTGACCGCCGTCTATGTCAAGCGCGCCAACACCGAGTTCGATGCCCTGACCCAGGAAATCGTCAAGGAAGCCTGGAAGGAGCAAAAATGATACGCCAATTGATTACCGCGCTCGGACTGCTGAGCCTCTCCGCACTGGCCGTTGCGGCCGGCGATCCGCTGGGCGCCGCTGAAAAGCAGGCGACCAACTGGCACGCCATCATCATGTTCTGCATCTTCGTCACGATGACGATGGGGATCACCTACTGGGCGGCCAGCCGCACCAAGTCGACGGCCGACTTCTACACGGCCGGCGGCGGCATCACCGGCTTCCAGAACGGTCTGGCGATCGCCGGCGACTACATGTCGGCCGCGACGCTGCTCGGTCTGACCGCCATGGTCTATTCGCAGGGCTACGATGGCTACATCTACATGCTGGCCTTCTTCGCCGGCTGGCCGATCATCCTCTTCCTGATGGCCGAACGCCTGCGCAACCTGGGCAAGTTCACCTTCTCCGACATTACCGCCTACCGCCTCGACCAAGGCAAGGTGCGCACCATGGCCGCGATTTCCTCGCTGACCGTGGTCTGCTTCTACCTGATCGCCCAGATGGTCGGCGCCGGCCAGCTGATCAAGCTGCTCTTCGGCCTCGAGTACAACGTCGCCATCTTCGCCGTCGGCATCCTGATGATGGTGTACGTGACCTTCGGCGGCATGGTCGCGACGACCTGGGTGCAGATCATCAAGGCCTGCATGCTGCTCGCCGGCGGCACGCTGGTCATGTTCCTCGCCTTCGGCCAGTTCGGCTTCTCCTTCCAGACCCTGCTGGAAAAGGCCACCGCCGTGCACAAGCTCGGTCCCAAGCTGATGTATCCGGGCAGCCTGCTGGCCGACCCGGTCACCGCCATCTCGCTCGGCCTCGGCCTGATGTTCGGCACCGCCGGCCTGCCGCACATCCTGATGCGCTTCTTCACCGTCACCGACGCCAAGGAAGCGCGCAAGTCGGTGCTCTACGCCTCCGGTTTCGTCGCCTACTTCTTCAACGTCATCTTCCTGATGGGCCTGTGCGGCATCCTGATCGTCGGCCAGAACCCCGACTTCTTCGAGGGCGGCACGATCGGCGGCAAGCTGATCGGCGGCGGCAACATGGTCGCCATGCACCTGGCCAAGGCGGTCGGCGGCAACATGCTGCTCGGCTTCCTGGCGGCGGTCGCCTTCGCCACCATCCTGGCCGTCGTTTCGGGCCTGGCGCTCGCCGGCGCCTCGGCGATCTCGCATGACCTCTACGCCCGCGTCATCAAGAAGGGGCAAGCCTCGGAAGCCGCGGAAATCCGCGTTTCCAAGATCGCCACGATCTGCCTCGGCTTCGTCGCCATCATCCTCGGCATCCTGTTCGAGAAGCAGAACATCGCCTTCATGGTCGGCCTCGCCTTCGGCGTCGCCGCGGCGGCCAACTTCCCGGTGCTGATCCTGTCGATGTACTGGAAGGGGCTGACCACGCGGGGCGCGCTGTTCGGCGGCTACGGCGGCCTGATCTCCGCCGTGCTCTTCGTGCTCTTTTCGAAGTCGGTGTGGGTCGACGTGCTCGGCAACAAGGCCGCGCTGTTCCCCTACACGCAGCCGGCGCTGTTCGCGATGCCGATCGCCTTCGTGCTCGCCTACATCTTCTCGAAGAGCGATTCGAGCGTGCGCGCCAAGGCGGAAGTGGATGCCTTCGACGACCAGTACGTCCGGGCCCAGACGGGCTACGGCGCGGCGGGCGCCGCCAGCCACTAGCCCCTGCGGTTGTCGCAAAAAACCCTGGCCGGTTCGCCCGCCAGGGTTTTTTATCGCCGGATTTCGGCCATTTTCGGTGGTCGACCGCAACAGCGGCCGGAAGCGTCAGGCCGCCTTGGCGGCCTTGCTGTCCATTTTGGCCAAGGCTTCGCGCCCGGACAGCAGGTGGTCGTGCATGAGTTTCTCCGCCCTCGCACCCTCGCCGGCCTCGAAGGCGGCCATGATGGCGCGGTGCTCCTCCAGCGACTGCTGCAGGCGGCCTTCCAGCGACAGCGAATGCAGCCGGGACAGCTTCAGCACCTTGCGCAGGTCCTGGATCACCGACAGCAGCCAGCGGTTGCTGGCCAGTTCCTGGATGCGCCGGTGGAATTCCTGGTTGGCCTCGAAGAAGGCGTCGATGCGTCCCTCGCGCGCGGCCGCCTCGAGGCGCTCGTGAATTTCCCGGAGGCCCTTGATGTCGGCAGCCTTGGCCGCCCTGACCGCGTCCGCGGCACAACGGCCTTCGAGCAGGGCCATCAGCGGGAAGATGTCGTCGAGGTCCTGGCGCGAAATCTCGGTCACGTAGCAGCCGCGGCGCGGCTTCAGTTCGACCAGGCCTTCCGAGGCCAGCACCTTAAGTGCTTCGCGCAGCGGGGTGCGTGAAATACCGTATTGCTCGGCGAGCTTCTGCTCGTCGATCCAGGTGCCGGGCGTCAATTCGTGGGCGAAGATGCGCTGACGCAGGCGTTCGGCCACTTCCTGATAAAGCGCGGTAGGAGCAATGCGGGTCATGGTTTTGGTGTGGTGGAGGCGAGTCGTGCGAGGTACTGCTCTCTTGCCTCCATAATTATGGATAAAGTATTATGCACTGCTTGGTATGTCAAGCCGAGCCCAAAAGCGTAGAATTTTGAATTCTGCATTATCGGCCTGAAAAAATCGAATCAGCAAGGGGTGTGTCATGTCTGAAAAATTCTTTGATTCCAACAACCTGGATGCTTGGGAAAAGGCCGCAGCCAAACAGTCACCGGGTGGCGATGTCGGAAACCTGGTCTGGAACACCCCGGAAGGTCTGGCCGTCAAGGCGCTATATACGAAGAAGGATGTCGAGAACCTCGAGTTCGCCGACACCCTGCCCGGCGTCGCGCCCTACCTGCGCGGTCCGCAGCCGACCATGTACGCCGTCAAGCCATGGACGATCCGCCAGTACGCCGGCTTTTCCACCGCCGAGGCTTCCAACGCCTTCTACCGCAAGGCGCTTGCCGCCGGCGGCCAGGGCGTGTCGGTTGCTTTCGACCTGGCGACGCACCGTGGTTACGACTCCGACAATCCCCGCGTCGTCGGTGACGTCGGCAAGGCCGGCGTGGCGATCGACTCGGTCGAGGACATGAAGATCCTCTTCGACGGCATCCCGCTCGACAAGATTTCCGTGTCGATGACCATGAATGGCGCCGTGTTGCCCATCCTCGCCGGCTACATCGTCGCCGCCGAGGAACAGGGCGTAAAGCAGGAGCAGTTGTCGGGCACGATCCAGAACGACATCCTCAAAGAATTCATGGTGCGGAATACCTATATCTATCCGCCCAAGCCGTCGATGAAGATCATCGCCGATATTTTCGGCTATACCGCGCAGCACATGCCGAAGTTCAACTCGATCTCGATTTCCGGGTATCACATCCAGGAAGCCGGCGCCAACCAGGCCATCGAACTGGCCTTCACGCTGGCCGACGGCATGGAATACGTGCGCACCGGCATCGCCTCAGGCATGGACGTCGACACCTTCGCCGGCCGCCTGTCCTTCTTCTGGGCGGTGGGCATGAACTTCTACCTCGAAATCGCCAAGATGCGCGCCGCGCGCCTGCTCTGGCACCGCATCATGTCCGGCTTCAACGCCAAGAGTCCGAAGTCGATGATGCTGCGCACGCACAGCCAGACTTCCGGCTGGTCGCTGACCGAGCAGGACCCATACAACAACGTCGTGCGCACCACCATCGAAGCCATGGCGGCGGTCTTTGGCGGCACCCAGTCGCTGCACACCAATGCGCTCGACGAAGCCATCGCCCTGCCCACCGAGTTCTCGGCCCGCATCGCCCGCAACACGCAGCTGATCATCCAGGAAGAAACCCACATCACCAACGTGATCGACCCGTGGGCCGGCTCCTACATGATGGAAAAGCTGACCCAGGACATGGCCGACAAGGCCTGGGGCATCATCCAGGAAATCGAAGCCATGGGCGGTATGACCAAGGCCGTCGAATCCGGGTGGGCCAAGATGCAGGTCGAAACCTGCGCCGCCGACAAGCAGGCGCGTATCGACTCGGGCAAGGACGTCATCGTCGGAGTCAACAAGTACAAGCTGGCCAAGGAAGACGCCATCGACATCCTGGATATCGACAACCACGTTGTCCGTGAAGCCCAGGTCGAACGTCTGGCCCGCATCCGCAAGATGCGCGACCAGGCCGCCGTCGACGCCGCACTGGCCGCCTTGACCGAATGTGCCAAGACCGGCGCAGGCAACCTGCTCGACCTGACCGTCAAGGCCATCCGCCTGCGCGCCACGGTCGGCGAAGTGTCGGATGCGCTGGAAGTCGTCTTTGGCCGCTTCCGCGCCAATAACCAGACCATTTCGGGTGTTTACGGAGGCGTCGTGCAAGGTCAGGAAAGCTGGGAGCAGATCAAGGCCGATGTTGCCAGGTTCGCCGAAGAAGAAGGCCGTCGCCCGCGCATCATGATCGCCAAGCTTGGCCAGGATGGCCATGACCGCGGCGCCAAGGTGGTGGCCACCGCCTACGCCGACCTCGGTTTCGATATCGACATGGGCCCGCTGTTCCAGACCCCGCAGGAAGCCGCACGCCAGGCAATCGAGAATGACGTGCACGCCATTGGCTGCTCGTCGCTGGCTGCCGGCCACAAGACCCTGGTGCCGCAGATCATCCAGGAATTGAAGTCACAAGGTGCCGACGACATCATCGTCTTCGCCGGTGGCGTGATTCCGGCTCAGGATTACGATGCGCTGTATGCCGCTGGTGCCAAGGCCATCTTTGGGCCAGGTACACGCATCGAGGATTCTGCCAAGAAGGTGCTGGAAGAAATCCGCAAGGCCCGCGCCTAAACCCGGATGAAGCTGGACGACGCGCCGGTGCGTGCCAATCTCCTGTCTGACGCCGATCGCGCATTGGTGGACGGCGTGCTGGCCGGCCAGCGCCGTTCGCTGGCCAAGGCCATCACGCTGATCGAGTCGACGCGGGCCGATCACCAGCACCGGGCGCAGCAGGTATTGACCGCGCTCTTGCCGCAAACCGGCAACGCCATCCGCATCGGCATCTCCGGTGTGCCGGGGGCGGGCAAGTCCACCTTCATCGAGGCGCTCGGCGTCTGGCTGATCGAGCAGGGCAAGAAGCTCGCGGTTTTGGCCATCGATCCGTCGTCGACCGTAACCGGCGGTTCCATCCTCGGCGACAAGACGCGCATGGAGTTGTTGAGCCAGCGCGAGGAAGCCTTCATCCGTCCCAGCCCGTCGGCCGGTTCGCTTGGCGGCGTTGCCGAGAAGACGCGCGAAGCGATGCTGCTATGCGAGGCGGCCGGCTACGACGTGATCATCATCGAGACCGTCGGTGTCGGCCAGTCGGAAACGACCGTGGCCGGCATGGTCGACATGTTCTGCCTGCTGCAGTTGCCGAATGCCGGCGACGACTTGCAGGCGATCAAGAAGGGCATCGTCGAGATCGCCGACCTGGTGGTCATCAACAAGGCCGACATCGACAAGCAGGCGACGGCCGTGGTGCGCGCCCAGTGGCGCAACGCGCTGCACATGCTGCGCCCGGCCTCGCCCAACTGGTCGCCGCCGGTGATTGCCCTGAGTGCGCTGCACAAGGAAGGTATCGTCGATTTTTGGGCGCAGGTCGAGAAATACCAGGCCGCCCTCAAGCCGACCGGCGAGTTCGCTGCCAAGCGCCAGCACCAGGCGCTGTCGTGGATGTGGCAGCTGATCGAGTCCGGCCTGCACCAGCATTTCCGCCAGCACCCGCGCGTGCAGGAAAACCTGCCCGCCTTCACCCGATCCGTCGAGGAGGGTCATACGACGCCGGCCGCCGCGGCGTATGCCCTGCTCGACTATCTGAAACACTAATCACCCGTTCCATTAAGGGAGTTTTTTATGCACGACATCATTCGTCAGCTGGAAAAAAAGCGTGAGCTGGCCCGCCTCGGCGGTGGCCAGAAGCGTATCGACAGCCAGCACAAGAAGGGCAAGCTGACCGCCCGCGAACGCATCGAACTGCTGCTCGACCCGAATTCCTTCGAGGAATGGGACATGTTCAAAGAGCACCGCTGCGTCGATTTCGGCATGGACCAGTCCGAAAAGACCCCGGGTGACGGTGTCGTCGTCGGTTACGGCACGATCAACGGCCGCCTGGTCTTCGTCTTCTCGCAGGACTTCACGGTGTTTGGCGGTTCGCTGTCGGAAACCCACGCCGAGAAGATCTGCAAGGTCATGGACCAGGCGATGAAGGTCGGCGCCCCGGTCATCGGCCTCAACGACTCGGGTGGCGCCCGCATCCAGGAAGGTGTCGCTTCGCTCGGCGGCTATGCCGACGTGTTCCAGCGCAACGTGATGGCCTCCGGCGTCGTGCCGCAGATTTCCATGATCATGGGCCCCTGCGCCGGCGGCGCGGTGTATTCGCCGTCGATGACCGACTTCATCTTCATGGTCAAGGACTCGTCCTACATGTTCGTGACCGGTCCGGAAGTCGTCAAGACCGTAACCCACGAGGACGTGACCGCCGAGGAACTGGGTGGCGCCATCACCCATACCAGCAAGTCCGGCGTTGCCGACCTTGCCTTCGAGAACGACGTCGAAGCGCTCTCCATGCTGCGCCGCTTCATGAACTTCCTGCCGGCCAACAACAAGGAAAAGCCGCCGGTTACGCCGACCAACGATCCGGTCGACCGCATGGACCATTCGCTCGACACGCTGGTGCCGGACAATGCCAACAAGCCGTACGACATGAAGGAACTGATCATCAAGATTTCCGATGACAGCGACTTCTTCGAGATCCAGCCGGACTACGCCAAGAACATCATCGTCGGCTTCTCGCGCATCGACGGCCATCCGGTCGGCATCGTCGCCAACCAGCCGCTGGTGCTGGCCGGCTGCCTGGACATCAAGTCCTCGATCAAGGCCGCCCGCTTCGTCCGCTTCTGCGACGCCTTCAACATCCCGGTCGTCACTTTCGTCGATGTCCCCGGCTTCATGCCGGGCACCACGCAGGAGTACGGCGGCATCATCAAGCACGGCGCCAAGCTGCTCTATGCCTACGCCGAATGCACCGTGCCCAAGGTCACCGTGATCACCCGCAAGGCCTACGGCGGCGCCTACGACGTGATGTCGTCCAAGCACCTGCGCGGCGACGTCAACCTCGCCTGGCCGTCGGCCGAAATCGCCGTCATGGGCCCGAAGGGCGCCGTCGAGATCATCTTCCGCGAGGAAAAGAACGATCCGGCCAAGCTCGCCGAGCGTGAAGCCGAATACAAGGCCAAGTTCGCCAACCCCTTCGTCGCCGGCGCGCGTGGCTTCATCGACGACGTCATCATGCCGCACGCCACGCGCAAGCGCATCGCCCGCTCGCTGGCTATGCTGCGCGACAAGAAACTCGACAACCCGTGGCGCAAGCACGGCAACATTCCTCTGTAAGCGTCAGGGAGAAACCGGAACATGTTCACTAAAATTCTGATCGCAAACCGCGGCGAAATCGCCTGCCGCGTCATCAAGACCGCCCGCAAGATGGGCATCAAGACGGTTGCCGTTTACTCGGAAGCCGACAAGGATGCCCTGCACGTCGACCTGGCCGACGAAGCCGTCTACATCGGCCCGGCCGCGTCGAAGGAGTCCTACCTGGTCATGGACAAGATCATCGACGCCTGCAAGCAGACCGGCGCCCAGGCCGTCCATCCGGGTTACGGCTTCCTGTCCGAGAACGCCACCTTCTCCCGTCGTCTGGAAGAAGAAGGCATCAAGTTCATCGGCCCGAAGCACTACTCGGTGGCCAAGATGGGCGACAAGATCGAGTCCAAGAAGCTGGCCATCGAAGCCAAGGTCAATACCATCCCGGGTTACAACGATGCCATTTCCGGCCCGGACGAAGCCGTCAAGATCGCCCAGGGCATCGGCTACCCGGTCATGATCAAGGCCTCGGCCGGCGGCGGCGGCAAGGGCCTGCGCGTCGCCTACAACGACGCCGAAGCGCACGAAGGCTTCTCGTCCTGCGTCAATGAGGCGCGCAATTCCTTCGGTGACGACCGCGTCTTCATCGAGAAGTACGTGCTGGAACCGCGCCACATCGAAATCCAGGTGCTCGGCGACAGCCACGGCAACTACGTGTACCTGAACGAGCGCGACTGCTCGATCCAGCGTCGTCACCAGAAGGTCATCGAGGAGGCGCCGAGCCCCTTCGTCGATGCCGAGATGCGCAAGGCGATGGGCGAGCAGGCCGTGGCGCTGGCTCGCGCGGTCAATTACGAGTCGGCCGGCACGGTCGAGTTCGTCGTTTCAGGTGCGACCAAGGAGTTCTACTTCCTGGAAATGAACACCCGCCTGCAGGTCGAACACCCGGTCACCGAACTGATCACCGGCCTCGACCTCGTCGAGCAGATGATCCGCGTCGCCTTTGGCGAGAAGCTGCCGCTCGATCAAAGCCAGGTGCAACTCAACGGCTGGGCCATGGAATGCCGGATCAACGCCGAAGACCCGTTCCGCGGCTTCCTGCCCTCCACCGGCCGCCTGGTCAAGTTCCAGCCGCCGAAGGAAATCCCCGGCCAGGTGCGGGTCGATACCGGCGTCTACGACGGTGGCGAAATCTCGATGTTCTACGACTCGATGATCGCCAAGCTGATCGTGCACGGCGCCACCCGCGAGCAGGCGATCGCCCGCATGCGCGACGCGCTGAACGCCTTCGTGATCCGCGGCATCTCCTCGAACATTCCGTTCCAGGCGGCGCTGATGCAGCACCCCGGCTTCCACTCCGGCATCTTCGACACCGGCTTCATCCCCAAGGAATATCCGAAGGGCTTCGACGCCTCGATGGTGCCGCACGACGACCCGGCGCTGCTGGTGTCGGTCGCCGCCTACGTCTATCGTGCCTACACCGACCGCGGCGCCTCCGTGTCCGGCCAGCTGCAAGGCCATGAACGCATCGTCGGCGACAAGTGGTGCGTCGTTCGCCTGAGCCCGAACGGCAACGAGCAGCACTCGGTCGTCGCCCGTCCGGTGCCCGGCGGCTATCACATCGAATACAAGGGCGAGAACTACGAGATCCTGTCCGACTGGAAGCTCGGCCAGTCGCTGTTCAACGGCACCTGCAACGGCGAGGAATTCACGCTGCAGGTCGAGCGCCACAAGACCAAGTACTCGCTGTTCCACTGGGGCACCCGTGCCGACTTCATGGTGATGAGCGCCCGCGCTGCCGAACTGCTGTCTCTGATGCCCGAGAAGCCGGCGCCCGACCTGTCGAAGTTCCTGCTCTCGCCGATGCCCGGCCTGCTGCGCGAAGTGGCGGTCAAGGTCGGTCAGGAGGTCAAGGCCGGCGAGAAGCTGGCGGTCATCGAAGCCATGAAGATGGAAAACATCCTCAAGGCCGACCAGGACTGCAAGGTCAAGAAAGTCTCCGCGGCCGCCGGCGAAAGCCTGTCGGTGGACCAGGTCATCGTCGAATTCGAGTGATGGTTTTCGGCCGTTTCTGACGGTCGACCGCAACAGGCAGGGCCCGTCTCCGGACGGGCCCTTTTTTTCGCCTATGCCGGCAGGCGGCAGGCGTAATGCACGAAGTCGGTGCCGCGTTCGGCGATTTCGGCGGGAATCAGCCGGTCGATCGAGGTGTCGGTGAGGTCGATGGCGACACCGAGGCGGGCGCCGGCATCAGCCGGCACGATCAGCGACCAGGCCTCGTGCTCGTGGAGCAGGAAGGCGGGCACGCGGACCAGCTTGTTGCCGCGCGGCGCCAGGCGTTTGAGCATCCCGGCCTCGACCGCTTCGCGGTGCCAGGTCAGCCGCGCCGCGAGGATGCCGTCACTGTCGCTCTGCAGGCTCGACATGATGCCCAGCCGCGGGACGCCATCGACTTCGGCGGCGATCAGGCAGGGGGCGAGCAGGCGGGAATCGCCGGCCCCCGCGCTACGGGTCGCCATGCCGTCGGCCAGCGTCCAGTGCTCGCTGGGCAGGCTCAGTTTCTTGGTCACTTCGGTCGGTGTCTGCCTGATCGGCTCGAAGCCGAAGAGCGCCATGCGCTGGTAGGCGAGCGAACGGTCGGCGGCACCCTGGGTGTCGATCGAGTTGAGCGTCTTGTTGTTGAGCAGGGCGTAGGCGTTGTCGCCGCCGAAGACCAGTTCGAGCGTGCCCTGTTCCCTTGCCGCCGCCGCGGGCCGGGAGTGGAGATGGTGCTCGACATCCTTGAGCAGGCGGATCGCCGCGTTGGCGGACAGCGTACGCCCCAGCTTGAGCGCTTCCGGCGATTCGCCGGCCTGCAGGGCCTGGATGCGCTGGGCCAGCTTGTGGGCGACGACGCGGATGAGCAGGTAGCGGGGAATGGGCGCCGGCAGCTGGCCGCCGAAGAGCAGGCTCAGGTCGAGGATGTAGTGACCCTTGGTGTCGCCCGGCGTGGCCTCGAAGCTGACCAGTTCGCGCCAGCGGCTGAAGGCGCGATTGACGACCTGGAGTTGCGGCGCCGCCAGGTGATAGGGGTCGATGGTACGCAGCAGAAAGGCCCAGGCCAGCTGGCCGGCGACGCTGCCCTTGCCGTACTGCGGAAAATCCGGATCGGCCAGCTGCTTGCGCAGGACGCCGTTGACTTCCGCCGAGGCGAGGACGGAGAAGAGGAGCTGGTCGAGCAGCGGCGGGCAGGTCCGGGCTGCCAGGAAATGGCAGTATTCGGCCAGGCGCAGGGCACTGGCCGCCCGGTGGAGCGGCAGGCAGCGGTTGGCCGGCGTGCATTGCGGCACCAGCCGCAGGTAGGCGATGCCGAGCCGGGTCCACAATTGCTGCGCGATGGTGAAGCTGTGTTCTTCATGCGCCAGCATCGGCAGCGCCTTGCGCGTGAATAGCCCCTCGGTGATGGCCTGGCGCGGAATGGCGGCGCTGCGCAGCAGGTTGAGCAGGGCGATGGCCTGCGGCGGCGGCAGCGTGCCGCCGTCGATCGCCTCGATCTGTTCGAGGATCGCCGCCAGCGCGTCCTGGGCCGGCTTCGCGGCGATGCCGGCAAGCCAGGTTTGCGCCGTCGCCGGGTCGGTGAAGGCGGGGGTGGTTGCGTCCGGGGGCTCGGGCAGGCGCAGGCGATGCATGGAGGCTCCTTTCGGGTTATGCTCTGCACATGAGTGGATTCGAGCATTATGAGCGTGAACTGGCCGATCTGGATCACGAGATTCGCCATTACGCGGCAGTGTGTGGCGTCGACCTCGCCAATCGGGGCGAAATCGAGGCCTGCCTGCGCATCCATCACGACACCTGGGCCGCCGACAAGGCGCGCGAGACCCTGCACGGCCTGCTGATCCTGCGCATCAAGCTGGAGTCGGAGATGGTCGAACTGGGCTATTCCCCTTACCCCCTCGTTCAGCCGCCGGCGGCCGAATAGGCAACACCCGGGTTCCCCGAACGGCGCATGTAAGGAAACGCAGTCCCGTCCGACCAATGGTCAGGCCATGCGCGAGCCGCGCGTGGTTTCGCCAATCCCGGACGGAGACCTGCCATGACCACCCTGCTCACCAAGAAGCTGATCGCCGGACTGAGCTGCGCGCTCGCAGCCCTGTCGGCCAGCGCGCTCGACAGCCAACCCTACAGCGCCCAGGCCCTGGGCGAAGCCCGCCAGGCCGGCAAACCGGTGGCGCTGCATTTCCATGCCGATTGGTGCCCGACCTGCCGCGCCCAGGAAAAGGTGTTCGGCGAGTTCAAGCCCGACCAGCGTCTGGCGTTGACCGTGCTGGTCGTCAATTACGACAAGGAACGGGCGCTCCGGAAGGAACTGGGCGTCCGGACACAGTCGACCCTGATCGTCTACCGCGGCGACCGGGAAACGGCGCGCCTGGCCGGCGAAACCGACGCCGCCAGACTCCGCGCCGCGCTGCAGAGCGCGCTCGAGGCCGACGGGCGATGAGCGACGCCATTTCCCTTTCCCACCTGCTGCTGAGCCTGGCGGCGGGCAGCCTGACGACGCTGTCGCCCTGCGTCTTCCCGATCCTGCCCCTGGTGGTCGGCGGCGCCGTGCAGGCCAACCGCCTGGCGCCGGTGGCGATGGGTGGGGGGATGGCCGCCTCTTTCGCCCTCATCGGGGTGCTGCTCGGCGCCCTCGGGCCGGCGCTGGGGATCGATCAGGACAGCGTGCGCAGCGCCGGCGCCCTGCTGCTGATCGCCTTCGCCGCCGTAATGCTGGTGCCGGCGCTCAACGCGCGTTTCACACACTGGGTCATGCCGATCGCCTCGTCGGCCAATAGCGCGTCGGCCAGGCTGGATGGCGGCTCGCTGGCGGGCGCCTTCCTGCTCGGCGGCCTGCTCGGGCTGGTCTGGAGCCCGTGCTCCGGCCCGCTCCTGGCTTCGGCCCTGACTCTGGTCGCCAGCGAGGGCGGGGCGTTGCGCGGCGCCGTCATCCTCGGGTTGTTCGGTCTCGGCGCGGCGATTCCCCTGGTCGCCGTCGCCTATGCCTCGCGTAGCGGCTTCGCCCGGACGCGCGGCTGGGTGCTCGGGCACATCGAGGCGATCAAGAAGGGCTTCGGCATCCTGATCGGCCTCGCCGGAATCGCCATCCTGAGCGGCGCCGACAAGTGGCTCGAGGCGCAGGTGGTGAGCGTGCTGCCGGATGCCTGGGTGAACCTGACGGCGCGGTTCTGAACGGGGCGGCGCGCCGGCCGCGGTCAGGCGCGCATCGTGACGGCGGCGACCGGACAGGGGGCGACGCAGGCGCCACAGCCGGTGCACCGTTCGGGGTCGATTTCCGGCAGCGGGCTGCCGCCGATGCGCGGCGGAAAACGGATCGCGCGGGCATCGCAGAAATCGCCGCAGGTTCGGCATTCGACGCCGTGCTTCGGCAGGCAGGCGGGGCCGATGACGGCCTTGAGCGACCACGGTGCCTGGCCTTCCGCGCGGTGCAGGGCCAGCGGCTCGCAGGCGTCGACGCAGGCGCCGCAGAAGGTGCACGCGCCGCGCGTGAAATCGACCGTCGGGAAACCGCCGTCGCCGGCGACGACGATGTGCTCCGGGCAGGCGCCGAGGCAGTCGTTGCAGCGCGTGCAGCGGTCGGTGAATTCGTCTTCGGGCAGAGCCCAGGGCGGGCGGATTTCGGCCTTCGGACGCGGTCGACCGCGGAAGAAGCCCCGGCGGCCGGCGTCGACCATGGTCTAGCCGCCCTGTTTCATCTTGTCGATGCCGCTACGCAGCATCTGGTCGATTTCCGAGCCCGGCTCGACCTGCGGCAGCAGGGCCTCCCAGTAGGCGATGCCCTTCTTGCTGTCGCCGGCCTCCATGGCGGCAGCACCGGCCAGGAACAGCGCGTGCGGTTGCTGCGGGTCGAGTTTGAGCGCGCGCTCGATCAGTTGCGTCGGCTTGCCCTTGAGCCCCTTGCCGGTAGCCATGGCGATCGTCTCGGCGTAGCTGGCGAGCAGCTCGGGGTCGTCGTTGATGACCTTTTCGGCCTTGCCGTAGGCGGCGGCTGCTTCCTCGTAGCGACCCAGGGTTTTGTACGAGCGCGCCAGCATCAGCCAGCCCTGCATGTCGTCCGGATTGGCCTGCATGCGTTCGGCCAGCTTGGCGACCATGGCGTTGATCTGCTCCGGCGTCATCTTCGGCTGGGCGGCGGTCTGCTGCGGGTCGAGCGCCTGCGGCTTGCCGAGGATGCCGTAGGCGAGCAGGGCGAGGATGGGCAGCAGGAGCAGGATGGCGATGGCGGTCTTGCGGCTCGGTCCGTGCGCAGCCGGCGGCGCTGCATCGGCGGCCGGCTCGACTTCTTCCAGCAGGCGGCGCTGCAGTTCGCGCCGGGCCTGTTCGAAATCGGCTTCGGCGAGCGCGCCTTCGCTCCGTTCGCGTTCCAGTTCGGCGAGCTGGTCGCGGAAGATGGCGAGGTTGGCCTGCTTGCGGTCGGCCCGGGCGCCGGGCGCGCGCAGGCCGAGCCACAGCGGCGGCAGGATGAAGGCGGCGACCACCACGATCAGCAGGGTGGCGAAAATGGCGAACTGGGTCATTTCGGGTTGCTTTCGTTGAGCAGCGCTTCGGCGCGGCCGGCCTCGTCGGCGGACAGCGGCGCATCGTCGGCGACGCGGGCGGCGCGCCGGCGCAGGTAGCGCAGCAGGACGACGAGACCGAGCAGCATCAGCGCCACCGGGCCGCCCCAGAGCAGCAGCGTGATGCCCTTGACCGGCGGCCGGTAGAGCACGAAATCGCCATAGCGGACGACCATGAAGTCGATGATTTCCCGGTCCGACTTGCCGGCGGCGATCATGCCGCGGATCTCGCGGCGCAGGTCCTGCGCCAGTTCGGCGTTGGAGTCGGCGATCGTCTGGTTCTGGCAGACCAGGCAGCGCAGCTCCTCGGAGAGGTGCTGGAGGCGCTTTTCGGCGACCGGGTCGGCGGCCAGCGCCGCCTCGGTGGCGCTATCGACGGCGGTTGCGGTCGACGCGAAAAAAAGGGCGAAAATCAGCGGCAGCAACAGCCTCATTTGTTCAGCTCCGCCAGCAGCGGCATGATCTTCCTGCCGAGGATGTCCGGCGTGATCGGCCCGGTGTGCTTCATGCGGATGACGCCGGCCTTGTCGATGACGTAGGTTTCCGGCACGCCATAGACGCCGTAGTCGATGCCGACGCGCCCGTCGAGGTCCATCACGGTCAGCTTGTAGGGGTCGCCGTGCTGGGCGAGCCAGGCGTTCGCGCGCTGGAAGGCGAGCTTCTTCTCTTCCTCGGCCGACATCTTGCTCATGTCGAAACCGCCGTCGCCGCGCACTTCCTTGTAGTTGAGGCCGATCAGCGGCACGTCGACCTTCTTCGAGAATTCGACGAGGATCGGGTGCTCGGCGCGGCAGGAAACGCACCACGAGGCCCAGACGTTGAGCAGCCAGACCTTGCCCTGCAGGTCCTGGGGGCCGAGGGTCTTCTCCGGCGTTGCCAGCACGTTCAGGTTGAAGGTGGGGGCAGGCTTGCCGACCAGCGGCGACGGCACGTCGCGCGGGTTGAGGTTGAGGCCGACGGCGAGCAGCGCGACGAGCGCCGCGAAGGCGCCGAGTATCCAGTAGTAACGGTTCATGCTTTTTGGGTTCCGGCCGGGGTGATCACTGCGGCGGCGCGCGCCTTGACGCGGTAGCGCCGGTCGAGCATGGCGACGAGGCCGCCGAGCGCCATCAGTACGCAGCCACCCCAGATCCAGTCGACGAAGGGTTTGTAATAGACGCGCACCGCCCACTCGCCTTCCGGCTTGTTGCGGTCGATCGGTTCGCCGAGCGAGACGTAGACGTCGCGCAGGAAACCGGCGTCGATCGCGGCTTCGGTCATCGGCATTTGCGAGGAATGGTAGTTGCGCTTCTCGGGGTTCATCTTGCGCACGAACCTGCCGTCGACCGCCAGGTCGAACTCGCCCTGCGCAGCCACGTAGTTCGGCCCTTCGACGGCACGGACGCCCCTGAAGGTGAAGTGATACCCGGCGACATCGACGCTCTCGCCGGGCGCCATCTTGACGTCCTTTTCATCCTGGAAGCTGCTGACCATGGTGACGCCGACGACGAAGACGGCGATGCCGATGTGCGCCAGGTGCATGCCGAAGAAATGGCGCGGCTGCCTGAGCGCGGCGGCGACGAAGGGCTGGCCGGCGCGCGTGTGCTGGACGCGTTCGACGAAGTTGAGGACGGCGGTGGCGACGATCCAGGTCGCCAGCAGCAGGCCGAGCGCGGTCAACGCCGACCAGGTGCCGTAAACCAGCGGCAGGGCGATGGCGACGACGACGGCCGGGAGCAGCGCCCAGCGCACGGCGCGGGCGATCTCGGCCAGCGAGGCTTCCTTCCAGCGGGCGAAGGGGGCGACGCCCATGAGGAAGAGGATCGGCGTCATCACCGGCACGAAGACGGCGTTGAAGTAGGGCGGGCCGACTGAAATCTTGCCGACGCCGAGCGCGTCGATCAGCAGCGGATAGAGCGTGCCGAGCAGCACGGTGGCGCAGGCGACGACCAGCAGCACGTTGTTGGTGAGCAGCAGCGATTCGCGTGAGACCAGCCCGAAGCGCCCGCCGAGTCCGACCTTGGGGGCGCGCCAGGCGAACAGCGCGAGCGAGCTGCCGATCACCGCAACGAGGAAGATCAGGATGAAGATGCCGCGCCGCGGGTCGGTGGCGAAGGCATGGACCGAGGTCAGCACCCCGGAGCGGACAAGGAAGGTGCCGAGCAGCGACAGAGAGAAGGCGGAAATCGCCAGCAGCACCGTCCAGTTCTTGAAGCTGCCGCGCTTTTCGGTGACCGCCAGCGAATGGATCAGCGCCGTGCCGACCAGCCAGGGCATGAACGAGGCGTTCTCGACCGGGTCCCAGAACCACCAGCCGCCCCAGCCCAGCTCGTAGTAGGCCCACCACGAGCCCATGGCGATACCCAGGGTCAGGAACACCCAGGCAGCCATCGTCCACGGCCGCGACCAGCGCGCCCAGGCGGCGTCGAGCTGGCCGGAGAGGAGGGCGGCGATGGCGAAGGCAAAGGCGACCGAGAAGCCGACGTAGCCCATGTAGAGCAGCGGCGGGTGAATGACCAGCCCCGGGTCCTGCAACAGCGGGTTGAGGTCGCGGCCTTCCTCGGCGCCGGGCAGCAGACGCTCGAAGGGGCTGGAAGTGATCAGGATGAAGAGCAGGAAGCCGAAGGCGACCAGCCCCAGCGTGCCGAGGACGCGGGCGACCATCGCTTCCGGCAGCTGGCGCGACAGCATGGCGACGGCGAAGGCCCACCAGGTCAGCATCAGCATCCACAGCAGCAGCGAGCCCTCGTGGCCGCCCCAGACGCCGGCGATGCGGTACTGGATGGGGAGCAGCGAATTGGAGTGCTGGGCAACGTAAACCACCGAGAAGTCGTTGGCGACGAAGGCCTGCGTCAGGCAGGCGAAGGAGAAGGTGACCAGCAGCGCCAGCGCCGAGGCGGCGGGGCGGGCGACGGCGACCCAGGCCAGGCGGTTGTGGTGGGCGCCGAGCAGCGGCAGGGTGCCGAGGATCAGCGCGACGAGGGCGGCGAGGATGAGGGCGAAATGGCCGAGTTCGGGAATCATGCTCAATAGCTCGCGGTCGGTTTGGCGGGCGCCGCGGCCCCGTCGGCCGCCTTCTTCTCGGCGGCGCGCGCGTGGGCGTCGCCGACGGCCTTGGCGGCCTCCGGCGGCATGTAGTTCTCGTCGTGCTTGGCCAGCACCTCGCTGGCGGTGAAGGTGCGTTCGGCGGTCATCCGGCCCTGGGCGACGACGCCTTTGCCTTCCTTGAACAGGTCGGGCAGGATGCCCTTGTAGTTCACGGTGATTTCCTGGTCAGTGTCGGTGACGATGAAGGCGACGGTGACGCCGTCGGCCTGGCGCTGCAGGCTGCCTTCCTTGACCAGGCCGCCGATGCGGAACATCTTGCCCTGTGGCGCCTTGCCGGCGACGATGTCGGTCGGCGAGATGTAGAGGGCGATGTTGCTGTTCAGCGCGTTGAGCACCAGGGCGGCGATGATGCCGATGAAGGCCAGCGCGCCGCCGATCAGCGCAAGTTTCTTGTGACGGGATTTCATTCTGCGGTGTTCCTGTTTCCGGCGCGGGATTCCGCGCGCAATTGACGCTTCAAGCGGGCGACGGTGGTCTTTCGATTGCGCGCGACCATGATCGGTTCAATGGCCATGATCAGCACCGTGACGCCGAACGAGCCCCAGACGTAGAGGCCGTAGCCGCCCATCGCGAGAAAGTCGGAAAAACTGTTCCAGTGGATCATTTTTCGTCTCCGGCGCCGGCCAGCTCGGCCTTGACCCAGTCGGTGTGGCGCTCGCGTTCGAGCATGATGGTGCGCACGCGCATGAAGGCGACGGCGATCGAGTACATCCAGAAGCACATCGCCATCAGTAGCATGCCCCAGAGCATGGTTTCGGCCATCGACGACTTGGTCAGGTTGACGCTCGACCCCTGGTGCAGGGTGTTCCACCATTTGACCGAGAAATAGATGATCGGCACGTTGACCACGCCGACCAGCAGCAGCACGCCACCGGCCTTGTCGGCGCGCCTGGGATCGTCGATCGCCGCGGTCAGCGCCATGTAGCCGATGTAGAGGAAGAGCAGGATCAGCTCCGAGGTCAGTCGCGCGTCCCACACCCACCACGTGCCCCACATCGGCTTGCCCCACAGGGCGCCGGTCCACAGCGAGAGGAAGGCCATCAGCGCGCCGGTCGGCGCCAGCGCCTGCGCCATCATGCCCGACAGGCGGGTGTTGAAGGCGAGCCCGACCGCCGCCCAGAAGGCCATGACGAGGTAGATGAACATCGACATCCACGACGCCGGCACGTGGATGAAGATGATGCGGTAGCCCTCGCCCTGCTGGAAGTCGGTCGGCGCCACCAGCATGCCGAGGTAGAGGCCGGCCAGCCCGAAGACGACCGCCACGGCGGCGAAATAGGGAATCATCGCGCCGGCCAGCGGATAGAAGGTGGCCGGCGAGGCGAAGCGGTAGAGGTTGAAGCGGTCGGTCATTCGAGGGCGATTTTCAAGGCGGCGGCGGTCGCCCAGGGGGCGAAGCCGACAGAAGCGAAAGTTAGGGCGGCCAGCAGCGACAGATGACCTTCCCCCCCGAGCCCGGTCACCGTCGCATCCACTGCGCCAGCGCCGAATATTAGCACCGGGATGTAGAGCGGCAGCACGAGCAGCGAGAGCAGCACGCCGCCGCCACGCAGGCCGAGGGTCAGCGCCGCGCCGATGGCGCCGATACCGGACAGCGCCGGGGTGCCGATCAGGATGGCGCCGGTGAGGACGACCAGGGCGTCGGCCGACAGGTCGAACTGGACGCCGAGCACCGGCGCGATCAGCGCCAGCGGTAGCCCGGAAACCAGCCAGTGAGCGATCACTTTTCCGGTAACGACCAACCCAAGGGGGTGCGGGGCCAGCGCCAGTTGTTCGAGCGTGCCGTCGCGATGGTCGTCGGCGAACAGGCGCGGCAGCGACAGCATGGTGGCGAGCAGGGCGGCGACCCACAGCACGCCGGGTGCCAGCTTGCGCAGCAGGTCGGGCTCCGGGCCGATGCCGAGCGGAAAGAGACTGACGACGATGATGAAGAAGAACAGCGCCGAAACGATGTCCGCCTGCCGGCGCATGGCCAGCTTGAGGTCGCGGCCGATGACCGCCGTGACGATGCGCAGCATCAGGCGTCGTCCATCAATTGAGCCGCAACTCGCGCACGGTACCGGCCGGAATGTCCACCAGCTGGTGGGTCGTCATCACCGCCAGGCCGCCGCGCTGCAGGTGGGCGGAAATGATGCCCGCCAGCCAGTCGACCGCAGCAGCGTCGAGGGCGACGAAGGGCTCGTCGAGAATCCACAGCGGGCGCTTTTCCTTGACCAGGCGGGCCAGCGCGACGCGCCGCTTCTGCCCCTGCGAGAGGTATTTGCAGGCGAGATCCTCGCGCCCGGCGAGGCCGACCTGTTCCAGCGCATCGAGCGCTTCGTCCTCGGAGAGTTCCTCGTCGGCCAGGCGGGCGGCGGCGAGCAGGTTTTCCAGCGGGGTCAGCTCTTCCTTGATGGCGTTCAGGTGGCCGAGGTAGCAGAGATCGGCGCGGAAATCGTCGGCCAGGCTGCGGATCGCCTCGCCCTTCCAGCGGATTTCGCCGGCTTCCGGCGGCAGCAGGCCGATCAGCATGCGCAGCAGGCTGGTCTTGCCGGAACCGTTCCTGCCCTGCAGGTAAAGCAGTTCCCCCGCTTCCAGCCGAAAGCCGAGGCCTGCGAACAGGCGGCGCTCGCCGCGCACGCATTCCAGATTGTCAGCTTCGAGCATCAGGGGAAAAAACCGAAAGAAATCAGCGGCAAATTATGAACGCGCAAGTGTACCGGCAGATTGACGATCATCAAACAAATCGGCACAAGAAAAACGGGGGCCGCAGCCCCCGTCATGTTCGCCATGCCGGGCGCGGGTTACCAGTAACGCACCTTGCCGGTATCGACGTGCACGAAGCGGTCGCGCGGATAGAAGCCGACGCCGCCGCCGTTCAGCGATTTGGCGGCATCGCGCAGGTCGGACAGCGGGATGCCGGGAATGCGGACGTCGATCGCCTTGCCCTGCATGTGCAGGCTGTTGCGGGCGACGCCGCCGCCGCGGCTGTTGCGCAGGTGCGAATTGGTCGCCGCGCAGCGGTAGCCGGAAATGACCTGGAAGGGCTGGTCGCAGCCGAGTTCCTGGCGCGTCCTGAACAGCAGGTCGAACAGTTGCGGGTCGATGTGGCCGACCTCGCCCGAGTAGTGGTCGCGCAGGAAACGGTTGAGGGTGGTCAGCGCCTCGGGGATGTAGTGATGGCCGACAGCGAAGACGACCGAGACGCGTTCGCCGGTATGCGTGTGATCGAAATCGAGCTCGCGGGCGCCGGGCAGCGAGGCGAGGGCCGGCTTGGCGAGCGGCAGGACGGCGCCGGCGACGGCCAGGCGGGCCGCACGGCTGAGAAACAGGCGGCGCGAGTGCTTATGCGTATTGGGCATTGCTTGGTCTACCGAAAGCTAATTATTTGATTCTGCGCCTAACTTTTCCCGATGGGAAGTCTGGATGGCCAGCGTTTTCTGGCGCAGTGCGGCGTCGAGCTCTTTGTCATACCCGTATAGATCGGGGAAGAAATGAACCCGTCCGTCGATGACGGCGGCGGTAACGTAGGCAATCACCACCGGGAAAGGTTCCCGCAGGCGCAGGGTCGCCGAGCGGCCCCGGGTCATCGCCTGGACGATGCGTTCTTCGGTCCACTCGGGTTCGTCGGCGAGGACGAATTTCGCCAGGACGAGCGGTTCCTCGACGCGGATGCAGCCGTGGCTGAAGTCGCGCCGGTCCTTTTTGAACAGCTGCGGCGTCGGCGTGTGGTGCAGGTAGATGTTGTCCGGGTTGGGAAAGACGAACTTGATGTCGCCGAGGGCGTTGCGGGCGCTAGGCCGCTGCCGGATGCGCATCTGGCCGCGCTGGACGGCGTCGAGGTGGGCCTCGGAGAAGCCGCCGACAACGCGCCCGTCGCTGCCAACGAATTCGAAGCCCTGCTGGTCGAAATAGCCGGGTTCGCGGCGCAGCCGGGGCAGGGTTTCGCCGCGCGCGATCGAGGGCGGCACGTTCCAGTAGGGGCTGAACTCGACGTACTGCATTTCTGCCTCGAAGAGCGGCGTGCGCGTCTTTCGGGCATTGCCGACGATGACGTTCATCGCCGCCGCGAGCTCGACGCGGCCGTTACGCACTTCGTAGGCGCGCAGCCGGAATTCGGGCACGTTGACGACGATGGTGCGCGGTGCCTGCACCGGCGGCGCCGAGCGCAGCCGTTCGAGCGCCAGTTCGAGCTGGCGGGCGCGGGCTTCCGGGGCGACGCTGAGCTGCTCGAAGGTGCCCTTGCCGATGACGCCGTCCGGCGTCAGCCCGTGGCGCGCCTGGAACGACTTGATGCCGTCGACCAGCGCGCCCTCGTAACGCGCTGGCGGCACGCTGCCGGCGGGGAGGTCGTTGAGGACCGTCAGGCGCTCGCTGAGCAGCCGTAGGCCGGCGTAGGCTTGCCCGGGCGTCAGCTTGCCTTCCGGGCGCGGCAACGGTGGTAGCTCGGTCTGCCAGGCCGGGTGGCCGGCCAGTTCGCGGTAGCGGGCGAGCGCCGCGCGCAGTTCGGCCTCCTGAGGCAGGGCCGCGGCGCTGGCGGTTGCCGCTTCCGCCGGCACCTCCGCGGCGCTGTTCGCCAGACAGCCGCCGGCGATCGTCAGTCCGCTGACGAGGCAGATGGCCGGCAGGAGCCGCCCAAGCAGGCGGCGGATCGGGGTCGGGCGAGTAGGCGACGGAGTAGGCATGGTTTCACGGAAGATGGCTTCATCGTCATTATGTACTATCGTTAACCTGTTCGGACGGGCCAGGCGCCGTGTGGTGGAAGCGGCGCGCGGCGCGCCGCTTGCGATGGGAAGGGTGATGCACGAAATGTCACTGGCCGAGGGCATTCTCCAGCTGGTCGAGGAGACGGCCAGGCGCGAAAACGCGCAGCGTGTGAAGACGGTCGTCGTGGAGATCGGGGAACTATCGGCGGTCGAGCCGGCGGCCCTCGAGTTCTGCTTCGCCGCGGTTGCCGCCGAAGGCGCGGCGCGTGGCGCGCGACTGGTGATCGTCGATGTGCCGGGCAGTGGAACATGCCTCACCTGCGGCCTGATGCAGCCAATGGATGCGCTGTTCGGCGTCTGCACGGCGTGCGGCAGCCACCGCCTGCAGCCGACGGGCGGTAGCGAGATGCGGGTCAGGGAAATCGAAATCGAATAGGAGTCGGGCGATGTGCACGGTTTGCGGTTGCGGCGAGGGCGAAACGAGGATCGAGGGTGCGGCGCATGCGCACGAACATGGGCATGCGGGCGGCGCGGCGCACGGCCACAGCCATCCGTACCGGCCGCATCGCCATGAGCACCACCATGAACACGGGATCGGCGGAGATCTCGATTTCGGCGCCGGCCCGGCCCGCGCGCATGCGCCGGGCCTCAGCCAGTCGCGCATGGTGCAGATCGAGCAGGACATTCTGGCCAGGAACGACGGCTATGCCGCGGAAAACCGCCGCTTCTTCGACGAGCGCGGCATCCTCGCACTCAATCTCGTGTCCAGTCCCGGTTCCGGCAAGACGGCGCTGCTCGTGAAGACCATCGAGGCGCTCAAGGACAAGGTGGCGATCAGCGTCGTCGAGGGCGACCAGCAGACCTCCAACGACGCCGAGCGCATCCGCGCCACCGGCGTCGCCGCCCTGCAGATCAACACCGGCAAGGGCTGCCACCTCGACGGCCACATGGTCGGCCACGCGCTGGAACGCCTGCGGCCGGCCGACGCCTCGCTGTTCCTGATCGAGAACGTCGGCAACCTCGTCTGCCCGGCCGCCTTCGACCTTGGCGAACACCACAAGGTCGCCATCCTGTCGGTGACCGAGGGCGAGGACAAGCCGCTCAAGTACCCGGACATGTTTCGCGCCGCCGACGTGTTGTTACTCAACAAGTGCGACCTGCTGCCCTACCTCGTGTTCGATGTGGAGCAGGCCGAGGCCAACGCCCGTCGCGTCAATCCGGGGCTGACCATCTTCCGTGTTTCGGCGACCAGCGGCGAGGGTTTGCCGGCCTGGCTGGCGTGGATCGAGGCCGGGCTGGTGGCACAGGGGGCGAAGCGCACCGAATCGGTTGACGCGCTCAAGGCCCGCATCACCGAACTGGAGCGGCAACTGGCCGCGAAATAGGCCTGATTTCGTCATGCTGCCGCCATCGCCAAGGAAAAACCTGTTTGCCGGCGGCGCGGTTGTGACTGCCTTGCCGGGGTTGTTGCTGTTCAGCTGGCTGGCGGGGTTGCTCTTGTGTGGAATTGTCGCTGTGGTCGCGGATCGCCTGGCCGCTTGGTCGGCACCGAATTTTTCCCGCGCAGGCTGTTTCCCCTCAATGTTCGTGGGGGCTGGCATCGCCTGGCTGACGCTGCTGAATGGCATGGCGGCGATGGCTTTGCTCGGCGTGCTGGTGCTGCCGTTCATGAAAAGCGCCGACTGGCTCTGGGCGTACTGGCTGTTTGCTCCCTTCCTCAATCCGGTCGGCGCTTTCATGGGGGCTGCGTTTGCGACTTTGCCTTGTTTTGCGATCGGGAGCATTGTTGGTCTGGTTGCTCGCGTGAAGGAAGCGGGGCGTTGAGCGGCCGGCAGATCCGCATCCGCGGCCTCGTTCAGGGCGTCGGCTTCCGTCCCTACGTCTGGCGGCTGGCCAGCGAACTGGGGCTCGTCGGCTGGGTGCGCAACGACGGCGCCGGGGTGACGGTTGCGGTCGACGGCGAAAAAGTGCCCGAATTCATCGCCCGCCTGGCGCCGGAGGCGCCGCGGCTGGCGCGCATCGATGCCGTCGAGGCCGAGCCCGCCGACGTCGCCGGCCCCGGTTTCGCCATCCTCGACAGCGCGGCCGGCGACGTGCGCACCGCCATCGGCCCCGATGCCGCCATCTGCCCCGACTGCGTCGCCGACCTCTGCGACCCGGCCGGCCGCCGCTGGCGCTATGCCTTCACCACCTGCACGCACTGCGGTCCGCGCTACACCGTCAGCCGGCGCATTCCCTACGACCGGGCGCACACCAGCCTGGCCGCCTTTCCGCTCTGCCCGGCGTGCGCGGCCGAATACACGGCGCCTGCCGACCGCCGCTTTCATGCCGAAACCACCTGCTGCCCGGCCTGCGGCCCGCAATTGCGCCTGCTCGACGCGACCGGCGAGGTGCTGGCCAGTGATCCTTTGGCGGCAACCCTGTCCCTGCTGCGCGCCGGGAAGATCGTCGCGCTCAAGGGGCTGGGGGGCTTCCATCTCGCCTGCGACGCGCGCAATGCCGGGGCCGTGGCCGAACTGCGCCGGCGCAAGCAGCGCGAGGAAAAGCCGTTCGCCGTGATGGCGCTGAACGCCGCCTCGCTGCGCGACCATGCGCGCATCGGCACGGCCGAGGCGAGTCTGCTGGGCGGTATCGCCGCGCCCGTCGTCCTCTGTCCCAAGGGCGCGCGCGAGTTGCCCGGCATCGCCCCCGGCCTCGCCTGGCTCGGCGCCATGCTGCCGGCGACGCCGCTCCACCTGCTGCTCTGGCACGAAGCGGCCGGGCGCCCGGCCGGCACCGCCTGGCGCGCCGCGCCGAACGCGTTGCTGCTGGTGATGACCAGCGCCAACCCGCACGGCGAGCCGCTGGTCACTGGCAACGACGAGGCGCAAGCACGGCTGGCGGGCATCGCCGACGCTTTCCTGGTGCACGACCGCGACATCGTCGTCCGCTGCGACGATTCCGTGGTGCGTCCCGGCGCCGCCGGGCCGGCCTTCGTGCGCCGCGCGCGCGGCTACGTGCCGGTGCCGATCCCGCTGGCCGGCGACGGGCCGACCGTGCTGGCGCTCGGCGGCTACCTGAAGAACACGGTGTGCGTGCTCAAGGGCCGCCAGGCCTACCTGTCGCAGCATGTCGGCGGCCTCGACAACGCCGCGGCCATCGCCTTTCTCGAAGAGACGGTCGCCCACCTGCTGGCCATCCTCGACGTGCGGCCCGATCTGATCGCCCACGACCTGCATCCGGATTTCCCATCGACCCGACTTGCGCAGCGACTTGCCGGCGAGCTGCGGGTTCCGGCCTTCGCCATCGCGCATCATCATGCGCATGTTGCGGCGATCGGCGCTGAATATGCACTCAACGCGCCGTTGATCGGGCTGGCTCTCGACGGCGTCGGTCTCGGCCCGGACGGCGGCCTGTGGGGCGGCGAATTGCTGCGCGTGGCCGGGGCGCAGTGCCGGCGGCTGGGGCATGTCCAGCCGCTGCGGCTGCCCGGCGGCGACCGCGCGGCGCGTGAACCGTGGCGGATGGCGGTGGCGGCGCTGCACCACGTCGGGCTCGCCTACCGGATTGGCGCCTGGCTGAAGCAGAACTATCCGGAACGCGACGCCGGCCCGTTGCTGACCATGCTCGCCCGCGACCTGCGCTGTCCGCCGACCTCTAGCCTCGGCCGCTGGTTCGACGCGGCGGCCGGCATCCTCGGCCTGCGTGCCGAAGCGCGCTACGAGGGGCAGGCGGCGATGGAACTGGAAGGCCTGGCGGCGGCGCGCGGTCCGGTGCCGCCATTGGACGGCGGCTGGGCGCTGCGCGACGGGGTGCTCGATTTTTCGCCGTTGCTGCCGGCGCTGCTTGCGTGCGACGATGCGCCTGATGGCGCCGCGCTGTTCCATGCCACGCTGGCCGCCGGGCTGGCAGAATGGGCACTGGCTGCGGTCGACCGCGCAAAAGGGGCGAAAATCGCCGTCGGCGGTGGGTGTGCGATGAACGCCGTGCTGATGGCGGCACTGCGCCGCCATCTGGACAACGCCGGCGTGATGCTGCTCGAAGCGCGCCAGGCGCCGCCCAACGACGGCGGCCTGGCGCTCGGCCAGGGCTGGGTGGCGCGACAGATGTTCGAGGAGATGGAAGATGTGTCTGGCAATTCCCGCGCAGGTGGTTGAGTTGCGCGAAGGCGATAACGCGGTGGTCGATCTGGCCGGCGTGCGCAAGGAAATCTCGCTGGCCCTGGTCGACGGCGTGGCGATCGGCGACTACGTAATCGTTCATGTCGGCTACGCGCTGAACAAGCTCGACCCCGACGAGGCGGCGCGGACGCTCGCGCTGTTCGCCGAACTCGGCGGCTCGGCCGGCGATTCGCCGCTGCATTGATGAAATACATCGACGAATTCCGCGACGGCACGGTGGCGCGGAAACTGGCCGCCGCCATCAGCGGCGAGGCCGACCCGGGGCGCCGCTACCGTTTCATGGAATTCTGCGGCGGCCACACGCACGCCATTTCGCGCTACGGCATCGCCGACCTGCTGCCGGAAAACGTCCAGATGATCCACGGCCCCGGCTGCCCGGTGTGCGTCCTGCCGATCGGCCGTATCGATCAGGCGATCCGCCTGGCGCTGGACCATGGCGTGATTCTGTGCACCTACGGCGATTGCCTGCGCGTGCCGGCTTCGGACGGCCGGTCGCTGCTGAAAGCGAAGGCGCAGGGTGGCGACATCCGCATGATCTACTCGTGCGCCGACGCCGTGGCGCTGGCAGAGCGGCATCCGGAACGGCAGGTCGTCTTTTTCGCCATCGGCTTCGAGACGACGACGCCGCCGACGGCGGTCGCTATCAAGCAGGCCGCCGCCCGCGGGTTGAGCAACTTTTCGGTGCTCTGCTGCCATGTGCTGACGCCGCCGGCGATCGCCAGCATCATGGAAGGCATCGACGCGCAGTTGCAGCTCGATGGCTTCGTCGGCCCGGCTCATGTGTCGACCGTCATCGGTAGCCGTCCCTACGAGCCGTTCGCCGCGCATTACCGCAAGCCGGTGGTGATCGCCGGCTTCGAGCCGCTAGATGTGCTGCAGGCGATCCGCATGCTGGTCCGCCAGGTCAACGACGGTCGCGCCGAGGTCGAAAACGAGTTCGTGCGGGCGGTCGACCGCGACGGCAATCGCAAGGCGCAGGCGCTGGTGGCGGAAGTCTTCGAACTGCGCGAGGAATTCGAATGGCGCGGGCTGGGCGTCCTGCCGAATTCGGCGCTGCGGATTCGCGGCGAATTTGCCCGGTTCGACGCCGAACGGCGCTTTATCGTCGCTTATCGCGCGGTGGCCGACCACAAGGGCTGCGACTGCGGCGAAATCTTGCGCGGCATCAAGCGGCCGCCGGAATGCAAGCTGTTCGGCACCGTCTGCACGCCGGAGAATCCGGTCGGTTCGTGCATGGTGTCCTCCGAAGGCGCCTGCGCCGCCCATTACACCTACGGGCGCTACAGGGATGTCTGAGCTGCGCAAGAAGGGCTACGTGCGGCCGCTCGACATCAGGCATGGTCGCGTCGACATGGCGCATGGCGCCGGCGGCCGGGCGATGGCGCAGCTGATCGACGAACTATTCGCCCGCCATCTCGGCAACGAATGGCTGGCCCGCGGCGACGACGGCGCCGTGCTGCCGCCGCCCGGCGCCGGGCGGCTGGTGATGGCCACCGACAGCCATGTGGTGTCGCCGCTGTTCTTTCCCGGCGGCGACATCGGCTGCCTGGCGGTGCACGGCACGATCAACGACGTGGCGGTGATGGGCGCGCGACCGCTCTGGCTGTCGGCGGCATTCATCCTCGAGGAGGGCTTTCCGCTCGCCGATCTGGCGCGCATCGTCACCAGCATGGCGGCGGCGGCGCAGGCGGCCGGCGTGCCCATCGTCACCGGCGACACCAAGGTGGTCGAGTGCGGCAAGGGCGACGGCGTCTTCATCACGACCACCGGTGTCGGGGTGGTATCCGAGGGTTGCGAGTTGTCGGGATGTCGGGCGCGGCCCGGCGACGCCATTCTGGTTTCCGGCACCCTCGGCGATCACGGCATGGCGATCATGGCCGGGCGCGAAAGCCTCGGCTTCGCGGCGCCCATCGTGTCCGACACGGCCGCCCTGCACGGGCTGGTCGCCACCTTGCTGGACAGCGCGGTCGACCTGCGGGTATTGCGCGATCCGACGCGCGGCGGCATGGCGACGACGCTCAACGAGATCGCCGCGCAATCCGGTGTCGGCATGCTGTTGCAGGAAACGGCGCTGCCGGTCAGTCCGGCGGTCGCCGCCGCCTGCGAATTTCTCGGAATCGACCCGCTTTATGTCGCCAACGAGGGCAAACTGGTGGCGATCTGCGCGCAAGAGGATGCGCAAGCCCTGCTCGCCACGATGCGCCGCCACCCGCTGGGCGCGCAGGCCGCGATCATCGGCGCGGTGCACGAAGACCCGCACCATTTCGTGCAGATGACCACCGTCTTTGGCGGCCGGCGCGTTGTCGACTGGCTGTCCGGCGACCAGCTGCCGCGCATCTGCTGACCGGGTTTTCCGGCGCCGTCAGTTGCGCAGCGCGATCACCACCGTCTGCACCTCGTCGAGTTCGGCCAGCACGACGGCGCGCGCATCGGCCATGTCGTCCGCCTTGAGGACCCGGAAAAGCTCCCGCCTGCCGTTCAGGTAGCGCACGGCGGCCGTGAATTCCGGAGGCGCCACGGCGCCTTCCGGCGGCCTGCGCGAGGCGGCCTGCTTGCGTTGGTGTTGCATCGATTTCCCCCGATTGCCTGAATTCTTTGGCAGCATCCTAACCAAGAGTCGGCGCCGGCAAAATATGGCCAAGGTTATACATTTATGCGCATTGAGAGGTCGGGCGGTGGCATGCCCCGCCGGTTCTCGCTCGAGAAATTTCGTGCAAGCAAAAAAAACCCGATCGGTATGCAAGAATTCATTCCCGTCGTTTCCCCGAGGTCGCCATGGACCGTTTCACCATCTCTCTCGATGCCTCGCTGGCCGCCCAGTTCGACCAGCTGATCACCGCCCGCGGCTACAGCAATCGCTCGGAGGCCGTGCGCGACCTGATCCGCGGCGCCATTGAGGGCGACCGCCAGCGGGCGGCACCGACCGGCCACTGCGTCGCCAACCTTTCCTACGTCTACAATCACCACGAGCGGGAACTGGCCGAGCGCATCACCAGCCGCCAGCACGAACACCACGACCTGACGGTGGCCGCCATGCACGCCCATCTCGACCACGAGAACTGTCTGGAATCGGTGGTCCTGCGCGGGCCGACGGCGGCGGTGCGGCGTTTCGCCGAAGGCCTGATGGCGGAATCCGGGGTACGCCACGGCCAGCTCAACGTGATCGCCCTCGAGCCGGAACATCGGCACACCCACGGCGACAGCGATGCGCCGCACATTCACTATCGCCCGGCCCGCTGAACACGCATTTGCGCAAAGTTGCGTATGGACATGCCAACGGTCTTGCTGCATCCTTGCCGTAAGATCAACTTGAAATTGTTCATAAGCATTCCGTGGAATCGCTCCCGGCCGACTGGCTGTCGCTCCTGCTATTGACCCTGGTGCTCGGCATGAAGCATGGCTTCGACGCCGACCATCTGGCCACCATCGACGGCCTGACCCGCTACAATAGCCGTCGCAATCCGGGCCTCGCCCGTTATTGCGGCACCCTCTTCTCGCTCGGCCATGGCGCCGTGGTGATGGCGATCGCGCTCGGCGTTTCCGTCGTCGCCGGGCAATGGGAAGTGCCGGCGTGGTTCGGTACGCTGGGGGCGCTGGTGTCGATCGCCTTTCTCCTCGCCCTGGGCAGCCTCAACCTGGCCGCCGTGCTGCGGGCGGCGCCCGATCAGATGGTCCGGCCGGTCGGCCTCAAGGGCCGCCTGCTCGGTCGCCTGGGGCAAGTCTCGCACCCGGCGCTGGTCGCGCTGGTTGGCGCCCTCTTCGCCCTGTCGTTCGACACCTTGTCGCAGGCGGCCTTCTTCGCCCTCACCGCGACCCGCTTCGGCGGCTGGCAGCACGCGCTGGCGCTCGCCCTGCTGTTCATGCTCGGCATGCTGCTGACCGACGGCATCAACGGCCTGTGGATCGCCCGCCTGATCGCACGGGCCGACCAGGTGGCGCTGGTCGCCTCGCGCGTCATGGGGTTGGTGGTCGCCGGTATCAGCCTGCTGGTCGCCGCCTTCGGGCTGGCGAAGATGTTGTCGCCGGCGATCGACGCCTGGAGCGAAGGCAAGGAACTGGTTTTCGGATTTGTCCTGATCGGCATGATCGCGCTCAGTTTCGTCGCGGCGGTCCGTCTGGCCCGGCGCTCCGTGCCGGCTTGACTATTGGGAGGGGGCCAAACGGCCTTTTTTTGACAATGCATGTAAGAAAAATATTAATTATTTCCTATTTGTCCTTGCTCGCCGGACCGCTTGCGGCGGAGGAAATCGCCACGCTCTCGGCCGTCGAGGTGCGCGCCCGGGTGGAAAATCTGGAGGGCCTGGCGGTCTCCGGCAGCGAAGGCGTGGTTTCCGGCCAGCGGCTGGCCGCCGTGCCGCTCCAGCGGCCGGCCGAAGCGTTGGAGATGGTGCCCGGGCTGATCGTCACCCAGCATGCCGGCGACGGCAAGGCCAACCAGTATTTTCTGCGCGGCTTCAATCTCGACCACGGGACCGACTTCGCGACCTGGGTCGCCGGTGTTCCCGTCAACATGCCGACGCATGCGCACGGGCAGGGCTATACCGACCTCAATTTCCTTATTCCCGAACTGGTCGACCGCATCAGGTTCCGCAAGGGGCCGTATTTTGCCGACGAGGGCGATTTCTCGTCGGTCGGCGTCGCCCGCATCGACTACCTGCGCCGGATGGATGGCACGCTGGCGTTGCTGACCGCCGGCCAGAACGGCTACGCGCGCGCCCTGCTGGCCGGATCGCCCGAAGTTGGCGCCGGCAACCTGCTCTACGCGCTTGAAGTCTTCCACAACGACGGCCCCTGGGAGGTGCCGGAGGATTACCGCAAGCTGAACGGCGTCCTGCGCTATAGCCAGGGCACGCGCGAGGATGGCTTCGCGCTGACCGGCATGGCTTACCGCGGCAAATGGACGTCGACCGACCAGGTGGCCAGGCGCGCCATCGACAGCGGCCTGGTCGGCCGCTATGGCTCGCTGGACGACACGACCGGCGGCGACACCTTTCGCTACAGCCTGTCCGCCGAATGGGCGCGGCGCGGCGAGAACAGCCAGACGACTGCCAGCGCCTGGTGGCTGCGTTCCGGCCTCGACCTGTGGTCCAACTTCCAGTACTGCCTGAACGACTACGCGGCGACCGGCGCCTGCGACACCGGCGACCAGTTCAAGCAGGGTGAGCGGCGCCAGGCCGGCGGCTTCTCGGCGGCGCAGACCTTCTTCGACCGCTGGGGCGGCTTCGAGGTGGCCAACGCTTTCGGCGTCGATGGGCGCGTCGACCGCATCGATCCGGTCGGGCTCTACAACACCGTGCGCCGCGCGACGTGGAACACCGTGCGCGAAGACCGCGTCACCCAGCGCAGCCTGTCCTTGTGGGCGCAGAACGAAACGCGCTGGAGCGAATGGTTCCGCTCGCAGGTCGGCGTGCGCGGGGATGCCTACGATTTCACGGTCGACGCCAGTCTGGACGCCAATTCCGGCAAGGCTAGCGACCAGATGGTGACGCCCAAGCTGGCGTTGATTTTCGGTCCATGGCGGCGCACCGAGTTCTATCTCAACTACGGCCAGGGCTTCCATTCCAACGATGCGCGCGGCACCACCATCCGTGTCGACCCGACCGACGGGACGACCCCGGTCAGCCAGGTTTCGCCGCTGGTGCGGACGACCGGCTACGAGGCCGGCCTGCGCAGCGAGCCTCTGCCCGGCTGGCAGACCACGCTGGCCCTCTGGCAACTCGAGTCGGACTCGGAGTTGCTGTTCGTCGGCGACGCCGGAACCACCGAGCCGTCGCGCCCGTCGCGCCGCTACGGGGTCGAGTGGACCAATTTCTACGCTGCGAACAGCTGGCTGGCCTTCGATGCCGACCTTGCCTGGTCGCATGCCCGCTTCAGCGAGTCGGCGCCGGAGGGCGACTACATTCCCGGCGCCGTGGTGACGACGGCCAATATCGGCGTCACCGTCGATCAGCTCGGCCCCTGGTTCGGCGCCTTGCGCCTGCGCTATTTCGGTCCGCGGCCGCTGGTCGAGGACAACTCGGTGCGTTCGCAGGGGTCGGCGCTGACCAACCTGCGCGTCGGCTACCGTTTCGACCCGCGCACCCAGATTGCGCTGGAGGTCTTCAACCTGTTCGACCAGCAGGTCAACGACATCGAATACTGGTACGACTCGCAACTGGCAGGCGAGGCGTCGGCGGTTTTCGACCGCCACGTCCACCCGGCGGAGCCGCGGACGTTCCGGCTGACGCTTTCGCACCGCTTCTGATCGGTAATCCATAATTACGCTTTCAGCGAATCGACCTTTGGAGTAACCTACAGGGTTTTCCCAATCGCAGAAAATCAGAGGAGATTCCGTGGAAAAGGATCTGCGCGAAGCCGCACTCGAATACCATCGCTGGCCCACGCCGGGCAAGATTTCCGTTCGCCCGACCAAGGGCCTGACCAACCAGCGCGATCTGGCGCTGGCCTATTCGCCCGGCGTCGCCGCTGCCTGCGACCTGATCGTCGAGGATCCCGCCTCTGCCGCCGAAATGACCTCGCGCGCCAATCTGGTCGGCGTCGTCACCAACGGAACCGCGGTGCTCGGCTTGGGCAACATCGGTCCGCTCGCCGCCAAGCCGGTCATGGAGGGCAAGGGCTGCCTGTTCAAGAAATTCGCCGGTATCGACGTCTTCGACATCGAACTGGCCGAGAACGACCCCGACAAGCTGATCGACATGATCGCCGCCATGGAGCCGACGCTCGGCGGCATCAACCTTGAGGACATCAAGGCGCCGGAGTGCTTCTACATCGAGCAGAAGCTCAAGGAGCGGATGAGCATTCCGGTCTTCCACGATGACCAGCACGGTACCGCCATCATTTCCGCCGCCGCCATGCTCAACGGCCTGAAGATCGTCGGCAAGAAGGTCGACGAGATCAAGGTCGTCTGTTCCGGTGCCGGCGCCGCCGCGATTTCCTGCCTGAATCTGTGGTGCGACCTCGGCGTCAAGCGCGAGAACATCACCGTCTGCGATTCCAAGGGCGTCATCTACGTCGGTCGCCCCGGCGGTATGGACGAAACCAAGGCGCGCTACGCCCAGAACACCGAAGCGCGCACCCTGGGCGACGCCATGGTCGGCGCCGATGTCTTCCTCGGCCTGTCGACCGCCGGCGTGCTAAAGCAGGACATGGTCAAGACCATGGCCGCCAAGCCGATGATCTTCGCGCTCGCCAACCCGACGCCGGAAATCATGCCGGAGCTGGTCAAGGAAGTCTGCCCGGAGGCGATCATCGCCACCGGCCGTTCCGACTACGTGAACCAGGTCAACAACGTGCTGTGCTTCCCCTTCATCTTCCGCGGCGCGCTCGATGTCGGCGCCACGCGCATCACCGAGGAGATGAAGATGGCGTCGGTGCGCGCCATCGCCGAACTGGCCGAAGCCGAAGTGACCGATGAAGTGGCGATGGCCTACCCGGGCCACGTGCTGTCCTTCGGCCCGGAATACCTGATCCCGAAGCCCTTCGACCCGCGCCTGATCGTCAAGATCGCGCCGGCCGTCGCGCAGGCGGCGATCGATTCCGGCGTCGCCACGCGGCCGATCACCGACTGGGATGCCTACCGCGCCAAGCTGTCCGAATTCATCTACCACACCGGCATCGGCATGCGCGCCATTTTCCAGGCCGCCCGCCAGGCCAAGGGCAAGCGCATCATCTACGCGGAAGGCGAGGAAGAGCGCGTGTTGCGTGCAGTTCAGGTCGTGATCGAGGAAAAATTCGCCCGGCCGATCCTCATCGGCCGTCCGGAAATCATCGAACGCCGTCTTGAAAAAGCCAAGCTGCGGATCAAGCCCGGCGTCGATTTCGACATCGTCAATCCGGAGCACGACGAGCGTTACCGTGAATGCTGGCAGGCCTACCACAAGCTGATGGTGCGGCGCGGCGTCACGCCGGGCATCGCCAAGGACGCCCTGCGCCGCAAGCCGACCGTGATCGGCGCCATGCTGCTCAAGCTCGGCTACGCCGACGGCCTGATCTGCGGCATGACCGGCCAGTTCAGCCACCACCTGGGCGTGATCAACAACATCATCGGCAAGCGTACCGGCGTGAATACGCTGGCGGCGATGAACTACCTGATGCTGCCGGGCCGTTCGCTGTTCATATGCGATACGCACGTCAACGAGAACCCGGATGCCCAGGAAATCGCCGAAATGACGCTGATGGCGGCCGAGCAGGTCAAGCGCTTCGGCCTGCAGCCGAAGGTCGCCCTCCTGTCGCACTCGAATTTCGGCTCCAGCAATTCCGAATCGGCGCGCAAGATGGGCGTCGCTGCCGGCCTGATCGGCGCGATGTCCGCCGGCGAGCTTGAAGTGGACGGCGAGATGCATGGCGACTCGGCGCTCGACGAGGGCATCCGCCGCGAAGCCAACCCGGATTCACCGCTCAAGGGCGAGGCCAACCTGCTGATCATGCCCAACATCGACGCCGCCAACATCTCCTACAACCTGATCAAGATGACCGGCGGCGAAGGCGTCACCATCGGTCCCGTCCTGCTCGGCGTGGCCCGCCCGGTGCACGTGCTGACCGCGACCGCCACGGTGCGCCGCCTGGTCAACATGACGGCGCTGGCCGTCGTGGAGTCGATGGAGCGCTGATTTTCACGCGACAAAAAGGCGCGGGAGGGCAACCTCACCGCGCCTTTTTCATTTTCGGCCATTTTTCGTAGTCGACCGCAGCTGTTACTCGGCGAGTGCGGCGAGCAGCTTCCCGTGGATGCCGCCGAAGCCGCCATTGCTCATGACCAGGATGTGGTCGCCCGGCCGCGCCGCGATGACGACCTGATCGACCAGCCGGCCGAGATCCTCCTCGACCACGGCGCGCTCGCCCATCGGCGCCAGCGCCGCGCGCGCATCCCAGCCGAGATTCCCCGCGTAGCAGAAAGCGGCATCGACCTCGCGCAGGCTGTCCGGCAACTGGCTCTTCATCGTCCCGAGCTTCATCGTGTTCGAGCGTGGTTCGAGCACGGCGAGAATCCGGGCGCCGCCGACCTTGCGCCGCAGCCCGGCAACGGTGGTGGCGATCGCCGTCGGATGGTGGGCGAAGTCGTCGTAGACCGTGACGCCGCGCACCTCGCCGCGCACCTCCATGCGCCGCTTCACGTTCACGAAGCGCGACAGCGCATCCAGCCCCTGGACGAGCGGCACCCCGACGTGGCGGGCGGCGAGCAGTGCGGCACAGGCGTTGGCGCGGTTGTGTTCGCCGGAAAGCTGCCACACGGTACGGCCGATCCTGCCTTCCGGGCCGCGCAGGAGTAGTTCGCCGCGGGCATCGTCGCCGGTCACGCGGTAGCCGGCCGGATCGTTGAAACGCTCGACCGGCGTCCAGCAGCCGCGCTGCAGCACGCGCTCGAGGCTGGCTTCGGCGGCGTTCGCGACGATCAGCCCGGAAGCCGGCAGGGTGCGCACAAGGTGGTGAAACTGCGTCTCGATGGCTGCAAGATCGGCGAAAATGTCAGCGTGATCGAATTCGAGGTTGTTGAGGACGACGGTCCGCGGCTTGTAATGCACGAACTTGGACCGCTTGTCGCAAAAGGCGGTGTCGTACTCGTCGGCTTCGATGACGAAGAACGGGGTGTCGCCCAGGCGGGCCGAGACGCCGAAATTGAGCGGCACGCCGCCGATCAGGAAGCCGGGTGCCATGCCGGCTTCCTCGAGAATCCAGGCCAGCATCGACGCGGTCGTCGTTTTGCCGTGCGTGCCGGCGACACCGAGAACCCAGCGCCCCTGCAGTACGTTTTCCGCCAGCCATTGCGGGCCCGACACATAGGGCAGGCCCTGGTCGAGAATGGCTTCGAGCAGCGGGTTGCCGCGCGAAATGGCGTTGCCGACGACGAAGACGTCGGGCTTCAGGGCCAGCTGATCAACCTCGAAGCCTTCGATCAGCTCGACGCCGGCGTCGCGCAGTTGGTCGCTCATCGGCGGATAGACGTTGGCATCGCAGCCGGTTACCCGATGGCCGGCGGCGACCGCCAACTGGGCGACGCCGCCCATGAACGTCCCGCAGATGCCGAGAATATGAATGTGCATGTCACAGAGACCCGTTAGAATGGGGGCGATTCTACCCTGATCGAGCCACCATGCCCCATCATGAACGGCCCCGAAACGGCCCCTCCACCCGGGCCAGCATCGCCAGTGCCGCCGCCCGCCTGATGGCGGAGGATGGCATTACCGACTTTCACCATGCCAAGCGCAAGGCGGCCCGCCAGCTTGGCCTGCCCGAGCGCACCGCCTTCCCGGACAATGCGGAAATCGAGGCCGAGCTGCGCGCCTATCGCAGCCTCTACCAGGAAGAAGGGCACGCCGAGCTGATCCTGGCCATGCGCCGGACGGCACTCGAACTGCTCGAGTTGCTGGCCGGTTTTTCGCCCTATCTCGCCGGTTCGGTGCTCGACGGCACGGCGGGCGAGCATTCGCACATCGACATCCTGCTGTTCGCCGACAGTGCCAAGGAAGTCGAGATCTTCTTGCTCAACCGGGGCATCGCCTTCGAGCACGTCGAGCCACGCAACGAGCGTGCCGAAGCGGTGCTGGTGATGGAAACCGATACCGCCGACGCCAATCTGGTCATCTTTCCGCCGCAAATGGAGCGTGTGGTCCTCAAGCACCGCGACGGGCGCCCGCGCGAACGTATCCGCGCCGATGCGCTGCGTGCGTTGATTTCCGAGTAAGGCTGGACAAAATGCTGCGATTTACGGCAAACTTGCAGCCATGAAGAAGGAAAAAACCGCTTCCGGGCAGGTCGAAAAACCCCGTATCCTGGTCTTGCACGGGCCCAATCTGAACCTGCTTGGCACCCGCGAACCGGAGCATTACGGCAAGCTCACGCTGGCCGACATCAACCTGGCGCTGGCCGGCATGGCCGACAATGCCGGGGTCGACCTCGAGGCGTTCCAGAGCAACCACGAAGGGGCGTTGATCGAGCGCATCCATGCCGCGCGCGACCAAGGCGTGCGCGCCATCATCATCAACCCGGCGGCCTACACGCATACCAGTGTGGCGCTGCGTGATGCGCTGGCAGCGGTGAGCATTCCGTTCGTCGAGGTGCACCTGTCGAACGTCCATGCCCGCGAGCCGTTCCGGCACCATTCCTATTTTTCCGACCTGGCCGTCGGGGTGATCTGCGGCCTCGGTCACGAGGGCTACCTGCTGGCCCTTGAGTATCTGCTCAACAAGCTCAACATCGAATAATCCCGGCAATTCGCCGGCCTTTTGCGTCGATTCGGCGCAAGACAGAAGGGAGTCTCCATGGATCTGCGCAAACTCAAGAAGCTCATCGACCTCGTTCAGGAATCCGGCATTTCCGAACTGGAAGTCACCGAAGGCGAGGAAAAGGTTCGCATCGCCAAGCACTACGGCGCGGTCGCCGCGGCACCGGTGCAGTATGCGCTGCCGCCGGCGATGCCGGTGGCGGGGGGCGCCCAGGCCGCTCCTTCGGCGGTCAGCCTGGACGACGAGGACGATCTGCCGGAAGGGCACGTCGTCAAGGCGCCGATGGTCGGCACCTTCTACCGCTCGCCTTCGCCGGGCGCCGAGGCCTTCGTGCAGATCGGCCAGGCCGTCAAGGAAGGCGACACCCTGTGCATCATCGAGGCGATGAAGCTGCTGAACGAAATCGAGGCCGACGCTTCCGGCGTGGTCAAGGCCATCCTGCTCGACAACGGCGAGCCGGTCGAATTCGGCGAACCGCTGTTCGTGATCGGCTGATCGCGCCATGTTCGGCAAAATCCTCATCGCCAACCGTGGCGAAATCGCCCTGCGCGTGCAGCGCGCCTGCCGCGAGTTGGGCATCAAGACCGTCGTCGTGCATTCCGAGGCCGACCGCGAAGCCAAGTACGTCAAGCTGGCCGACGAGTCGGTCTGCATCGGCCCGGCCTCCTCAGCGCTGAGCTACCTGAACGTGCCGGCCATCATTTCGGCGGCCGAAGTGACCGATTCCGAGGCGATCCATCCGGGCTACGGCTTCCTGTCGGAAAATGCCGACTTCGCCGAGCGTGTCGAAACCTCCGGCTTCGCGTTCATCGGCCCGAAGGCCGAGACCATCCGTTTGATGGGCGACAAGGTGTCGGCCAAGAACGCCATGAAGGCGGCGCAGGTGCCCTGCGTTCCGGGTTCCGACGGCGAACTGCCGGAAGACCCGAAGGAAATCGTCAAGATCGCCCGCGCCGTCGGTTACCCGGTGATCATCAAGGCGGCGGGCGGCGGCGGCGGGCGCGGCATGCGCGTCGTCCATACCGAAGCGGCGCTGGTTAACGCGGTGCAGATGACGCGCCAGGAGGCCGGCAGCTTCTTCGGCAATCCTGCGGTCTACATGGAAAAATACCTGGAAAATCCGCGTCACGTGGAAATCCAGGTGCTGGCCGACCAGCATGGCGGTGCGATCTACCTCGGCGAGCGCGACTGCTCGATGCAGCGCCGCCACCAGAAGGTTATCGAGGAGGCGCCGGCGCCGCACATCCCGGCCCGCCTGATCGGCCGCATCGGCGAACGCTGCGCCGACGCCTGCCGCAAGATCGGCTACCGTGGCGCCGGCACCTTCGAGTTCCTTTACGAAAACGGCGAGTTCTACTTCATCGAGATGAACACGCGCGTCCAGGTCGAGCACCCGGTCACCGAGGCAATTACCGGTGTCGATATCGTCCAGGAACAGATCCGTGTCGCCTACGGCCACAAGCTGCGCTATCGGCAAAAGGACGTCACGTTCCGCGGCCATGCCATCGAATGCCGCATCAACGCCGAAGATCCCTTCACGTTCGTTCCCTCTCCCGGCAAGATCGGCTTCTATCACCCGCCGGGCGGCCCCGGCATCCGCGTCGATTCGCACATCTACCAGGGCTATACCGTGCCGCCACATTACGACTCGATGGTGGCCAAGGTCATCGCCTACGGCGACACTCGCGAGCAGGCCATTCGCCGCATGCGCATCGCGCTGTCGGAAATGAGCATCGAGGGCATCAAGACCAACATCCCGCTGCATCAGGAACTGATGCAGGACGCGCGCTTCATCGAGGGCGGTACCAGCATTCACTATCTGGAACAGAAACTCGCCGAAAAGGGCGAAGTCAAGAAGTAGGCGATGGGCTGGCAGAGCGTCAGTTTTCTCACCGATGCGTCGCACGCCGAGCCGATGTGCGATGTCCTCCTCGAAGCCGGCGCGCTGTCCGCCAGCATCGAGGATGCCGACGCCGGGACGGCCGCCGAGAAGCCGCAGTTCGGCGAGCCGGGCTCGGTCAATGCGCCGGGCTGGGCACATTCGCGAATCGTTGCCCTGTTCGAGCCGGATGCCGACGTCGCGGCGCTGCTGGCGCAGGCGAGCGCCGCCATCGGTCTGCCCGGCGTGCCGGCGTGGACCGTCGAAGAGGTGGCGGAACAAAACTGGGTGCAGCTGACCCAGTCGCAGTTCGATCCGATCCGCGTTTCCGAACACTTGTGGATCGTCCCGTCGTGGCACGAATTGCCGGACCCGGCTGCCATCAACCTGATCCTCGATCCAGGCATGGCCTTCGGCACCGGGTCGCATCCGACCACCCGCCTGTGTCTGGAATGGCTTGAGCGCAACGTCCATGACGGCTGCAGCCTGCTCGACTACGGTTGCGGTTCCGGCATCCTGGCCATTGCCGCCGCCCGTCTCGGCGCCGGCAGTGTCGCCGGGGTCGATATCGACCCGCAGGCGGTCGCGGCGGCGCGGGCCAACGCCGAACGCAACGGAGTGAATGCGCTGTTCGCCGATTCGGCGCAGCCGGTCGCCGGCGAGTACGACCTCGTCGTCGCCAACATCCTGGCCAACCCGCTGCGCGTGCTGGCGCCGGCCATCTGCGCCCACGTCCGTTCCGGCGGCCGGCTGGCGCTCTCCGGCATCCTGCGCGAGCAGGCCGACGAAATCATCGCGATCTACGCGCAGTGGCTGCCGCTGCAGGTAGCCGGCGTGCGCGAGGACTGGGTATGCCTGGCCGGCGTCAAATCCTGATGCGCACCCGCTGCCCGGCCTGCAGCACGGTTTTCCGTGTGACGTCCGAGCAATTGCGGGCGAAGGCCGGCAAGGTGCGCTGCGGTTACTGCAAGTCGGTCTTCAACGCCTTCGACGGGCTGGTCGACGACACGCCGGCAGCGCCGCTGCCGGCGCCCGAGGAAATTCGGGAAGCGACCGGATCGCCGGCGGCGGGAACGGGCGATGTTGTCAGTGCGGGTGTAGCAGCGGTAACCGAGGCACCGTCGATACCAGCGTCGAACGCGGTGGTCGAGGATCATCCCGCCGAACCCGAACCCGAACCCGAACCCGAACCCGAACCCGAACCCGAACCCGAACCCGAACCCGAACCCGAACCCGAGCCCGAACCCGAACCCGAGCCCGAGCCCGAGCCCGAGCCCGAGCCCGAGCCCGAGCCCGAGCCCGAGCCCGAGCCCGAGCCCGAGCCAGAGCCCGAGCCAGAGCCAGAGCCAGAGCCAGAGCCAGAGCTAGGCCCGGAACCGGAACCGCAAGACGAGCCCGCAAGCGCCTTCTCAGCCAGTGGTGAAGCCGAGGCCGGCGAAATCGAAGTGCTGCATATCGCCGAGTCTGAGGGCGAGGCCGCTGCCCGCGACGCCATCGCCCCGGAGGCAATGGAAATCGCCCTTTCCGGGCCGTCGACCGCAGCAGGCGCCGAGCAGCCCGAACCCTTCATCGCCGATGAGGCGCCCGAAGTCTACGCCGAGCCGACGGACGCAGCGCGCGAAGCCGGTCTCGTGGCGGTGCGCGACCTGACCGAAACGCCCGGCTACAACCGCTGGGCGGCCGGCGCCCTGGCCGGAGGAACCGGCGCCGGCTTCGACGGCGAGCCGGTGCGGCGGGTCACCTGGCCTTTCGTCGTCGCCGCGCTGCTGCTGGCTGGCGTCCTGGCGGCACAACTCGCGTATCACTTCCGCACCGAGCTGGTCAGGCACGTGCCGGCGGCCGCCGACGTCTTCGCATCACTGGAGATCGACCTGCCGCTCCCGGCGCAGAGCGAACTGGTCAGCATCGAGGCGTCCGACCTGCAGGCGGACAATGCCCGCGGCCTGTTCGTCCTCCAGGCCACCCTGCGCAACCGTGCCGCCTACGACCAGGCCTGGCCGGCGCTGGAACTGACGCTGATCGACGCCCAGGATACGGTGGTCGCACGCCGTGTTCTGCAGGCTGCCGATTACCTGCCGGCGGACAGCGACCTCGCCGCCTTCCCGGCCAATGCCGAAACTCCCGTCCGCCTGTGGATCGATGCCAAGGGCCTGGGGGCTGCCGGCTACCGGCTCTACATCTTCTACCCCTGATTGCCTGTCCTATGTCCACCCTGATCTGCGGTTCGCTCGCCTTCGACAACATCATGGTCTTCCCCGACCGCTTCAAGAACCACATCCTGCCCGAGCAGATCCACATCCTGAACGTCGCCTTCCTGGTGCCTGAAATGCGCCGCGAATATGGCGGCTGCGCCGGCAACATCGCCTACAACCTGATGCTGCTCGGCGGCGAACCGCTGATCATGGCGACCGTCGGCGACGACGCGGCGCCCTACCTCGAGCGCCTCGACCGCCTCGGCCTGCCGCGCACGCACGTGCGCCACGTGCCGGGCAGCTTCACCGCCCAGGCCTTCATCACCACCGACCTCGACGACAACCAGATAACGGCCTTCCATCCCGGCGCCATGAGCTTCTCGCACCTGAACAAGGTCGAACACGCCAGGACGGCCAGGCTCGGCATCGTCGCCCCGGACGGGCACGAAGGCATGATGCAGCACGCCCGCGATTTCGCGGCGGCCGGCGTGCCGTTCATCTTCGACCCGGGCCAGGGGCTGCCGATGTTCAACGGTGACGAACTGCTCGATTTCATGGCGCTGGCTGATTTCGCCTGCTTCAACGACTACGAGGCGAAGCTGCTGAGCGACCGCACCGGCCGCAGCCTGGAGCAACTCGCCGGCGCCGTGCAGGCGCTGATCGTCACGCGCGGCGGCGAGGGCTCGACGATCTTCGCCGGCGGCCAGCGTATCGACATCCCCTGCGTGGCGGCCGAGCAGCTGGTCGACCCCACCGGCTGCGGCGACGCCTACCGCGCCGGCCTGCTCTACGGCATCGCCAATGGCCTAGACTGGTCGACGACCGGCCGGCTGGCGGCGGTGATGGGGGCAATCAAGATCGCCCATCGCGGCGGCCAGAGCCATGCGCCGAGCCGCGAGGAAATCGCCGGCATCTATCGGCGGGCCTTCGGCGAGATGCCCTGGTAGGCCGAACTTCTGAAACGCTGCAGTCATCTTCGGGCAACGCGGGCGTAACAACGGTCATCCACACTGTTCTCCATGGATACGCAAGGAGAACAGCATGGAACATATCCGCAATGAAGCGGGCCGCAGCCGCCCGCAGCGCCATAGTCTGTCCGTCGGCTTCGCCCACGGGCAAAGCGAGATTCTCGACGCCCAGCGCCTGCGTTACCGGGTCTTCGCCGGCGAAATGGGCGCCAACCTGCCGAGCCGGACGCCCGGTGTCGACCACGACATCTACGACCCGTACTGCAGGCACCTCGTCGTGCGCGACACGCAAAGCGGCGAGGTGGTCGGCACCTACCGCATCCTGCCGCCGGAACATGCCCGCCAGATCGGCTATTACTCGGAAAACGAGTTCGACCTGACCCGCCTGCAGCACCTGCGTCCGCGGCTGGTCGAGATCGGCCGCTCCTGCGTGCACCCGGATTACCGCACCGGGGCGACGATTACCCTGCTGTGGTCCGGGCTGGCCCAGTACATGAGCGAGCAGGGCTACGACTACCTGATGGGCTGCGCCTCGATCAGCATGGCCGACGGCGGGCACGCCGCGGCCAGCTTGTATAATCGTCTGGCGGGACACCTCGGGCCGCAGGAGTACCGCGTTTTCCCGCGCTGTCCCTTGCCGCTGGCCGCCCTGCAGCAGGACCGGCCGACGGTGACGCCGCCGCTGATCAAGGGGTACCTGCGGGCGGGCGCCTGGATTTGCGGCGAGCCGGCCTGGGATCCCGATTTCAATACCGCCGACCTGCCCATCCTCATGCCGATGGCCCGGGTTGCCAGCCGTTATGCCAAGCATTACCTGGGACAAGCAGACTGAACGAAACGCCTCTCATCCTCCGTCTTTTTCGTATCTGCCGACTGGGCCTGCTGCTGGCCGGCGGGGCCGTCGTCACCTTCGTCGCCTTTCCCCTGCTCGGCGATGCGGCGCGGCTGCGGCTCAAGGCCGGCTGGTCGCGGATCGTGCTCGGGACGCTGGGGATCAAGCTGGAGGCCGACCTGACCCATGTCGCGCCGGGCGTCCTGCTGGTTGCCAACCATGTTTCCTGGATCGACATTCTGGTCATCAACGCGGCGCTGCCGGCAGCCTTCGTCGCCAAGGAGGAGGTCCGCCGCTGGCCGCTGATCGGCTGGCTGGCGGCGCAGAACGATACCGTCTTCCTGCGTCGTGGCAGCCGCGGCCACGCGCGGATCATCAACGCCCTGATCGCCGAAACCCTGGGACGGGGCAAGCATGTCGCCGTCTTTCCGGAAGGTACGACGACCGACGGCTGCAGCCTGCTGCATTTTCACGCGGCCCTGCTGCAGCCGGCGCTGGCCGCCGGCCGGCCGGTGCTGCCGGCGGCGATTTCCTACTGGGAGCCGGACGGCCGGCGCAGCCTGGCGCCGCGCTACGACGGGGACATCTCGCTCGGGCAATGCACGCGCGCCATCCTGGGTCGCCGGCGCCTGATCGCCAGGCTGGTGACGACCCCGCTGCGCGGCCTGAACGGCGAGGAGCGGCGCCAGGTCGCGGCCGAGGCGCGCGAAGCTATCGCTTTGGCCGCCGAGCTTCCAATGGCGAGCAATCCACCTGAAACACCCGCCGGTCTTCCAGACGCAATGCCGTCAGGTGGCCACCCCACAGGCAGCCGGAATCCAGCGCCAGCAGATTCGGCGTGATCTGCAGGCCGAGCGCCGACCAATGGCCGGTGACGAGGATCGATCCGGCGCTCTTCCGGTTGGGCACCGCGAACCAGGGCAGGTGGCCGGGCGGGGCATTGGCCAGTTCGCCCTTGGTCTTCAGTTCCATGACGCCGTCAGGGGTGCAGAAGCGCATCCGGGTCATGGCATTGACGATGACGCGCAGGCGCGGCCAGCCCTTGAGCTTGTCCGACCAGGCCGCCGGTTCACTGCCCCACAGGTTCATGACGAATTCGCTGTACCCGGGGCCTTGCAGCTCGGCTTCGACCTCGCGCGCCAGCTTGCGGGCGCGGCTGGCTGTCCATTGCGGCAACAGGCCGGCGTGCACCAGGCAGTAGTCGCCTTCGGTGTGGCAGAGCGGCTGCCGGCGCAGCCAGTCCAGCAGTTCGCCGCAATCCCCGGCGTCGAGGATGGGCTGAAGGGTGTCGTCCTTGCCGCGGAACTTGGCGCCGCCCTCGGCCACCATCAGCAGGTACAGGTCGTGGTTGCCGAGAACCGTCAGGGCAGCCGGGCCGAGCGACTTGATCAGGCGCAGCGTTTCCAGCGACTGCGGCCCGCGATTGACCAGGTCGCCGACCAGCCACAGGCTGTCGTGCACCGGATCGAAGGCGCACTGGTCGAGCAGCCGGCGCAGCGAGTCGTAGCAGCCCTGGATGTCGCCGATCGCATAGGTGGCCATGGCACAAGGTCTCGTCAGGCCGGTGACGGGGGGTGCTGCGTGGGATGCAGTATGCGGCGCGCGGTCATTGCTGCGGTCGACACCGGAAAAGTGCCGAAAATCACTCGACCGTCACCGATTTCGCGAGGTTGCGCGGCTTGTCGACGTCGGTGCCCTTGACCAGCGCCGCGTGATACGACAGCAGTTGCAGGGGAATCACGTGCAGGATCGGCGACAGTTCGCCGTAATGCTCGGGCAGGCGCAGGATGTGCACGCCGGCCGAGGCGCCGATTTCCGAGTCGGCGTCGGCGAACACGTACAACTCGCCGCCGCGCGCCTGGACTTCCTTGAGGTTGGACTTCAGCTTGTCGAGCAACTGGTCATTGGGGGCGACCGAGATCACCGGCATGTTGGCATCGACCAGCGCCAGCGGACCGTGCTTGAGTTCGCCGGCCGGATAGGCTTCGGCGTGGATGTAGGAGATTTCCTTGAGCTTCAGCGCCCCTTCCAGGGCGATCGGGTAGTGCCGGCCGCGCCCGAGGAACAGCGCATGGTGCTTGTCGGCGAAGCGCTGGGCCCAGGCCTCGATCTCCCTTTCGAGCCCGAGCACCTTGTTGACCGCCACCGGCAGGTGGCGCAGCTGTTCGATGTAGGCGGTTTCTTCCTGGGCGCCGAGCTGGTGCCGCACCTTGGCCATCACCAGCGTCAGCAGGAACAGCGCGGCGAGCTGGGTGGTGAAGGCCTTGGTCGAGGCGACGCCGATTTCCGGGCCGGCACGGGTGATGAAGCGCAGCGCGCATTCGCGGACGATGGCGGATTCCGGTACGTTGCAGATGGCCAGGGTTTTCATCTGGCCGAGGCTCTTGGCGTGGCGCAAGGCGGCCAGCGTGTCGGCGGTTTCGCCGGATTGCGAGATGGCGACGATCAGCTGGCGCGGGTTGGCGACCGAGGTGCGGTAGCGGTATTCACTGGCGATTTCGACCGTGCACGGCACGCCGGCGATGGCTTCGAGCCAGTAGCGGGCGGTATAGCCGGAATGGCTGCTGGTGCCGCAGGCGAGGATGAGGACGGAATCGACGTCGGCGAGCAGGCTGGCGGCTTCGGCACCGAAGATGCCGGGCTGGATGCTCTTGCTGCCGCCGACGATTTCCAGCGTGTTGGCCAGCGCCTCGGGCTGTTCGAAGATTTCCTTCTGCATGTAGTGCTGGAAGTTGCCGAGTTCGACGGCGGCAGCGGAAAGCTGCGAGACATGGACCGGGCGCTCGACCGGGGTGCCGTCGAGTCGGGTAATGCGGACGCCGGTTGCGGTCAACTCGGCGATGTCGCCGTTTTCCAGATAGACCATGTTGCGGGTGACCTGGAGCAGGGCCGAGGCGTCGGAGGCGGCGTAGTTGCCGCTGTCGGAAACGCCGAGCAGCAGCGGCGAGCCTTCGCGGGCGACGACGACCTTGCCCGGCTGCCGGTGATCGACGACAGCGATGGCGTAGGCGCCGACCAGGCGCTGGCAGGCAAGTCGGACGGCGGCGAACAGGTCGGGCTCGCTCTTCAGGGTGGCTTCGACGAGGTGGGCGATGCTCTCGGTGTCGGTGTCGGAGGTGAACACGTAGCCCTGGGCGGTCAGTTCGCTGCGCAGGCTTTCATAGTTCTCGATGATGCCGTTGTGGACGACGGCGATCGAGCCGGAGACGTGCGGATGGGCGTTGCGCTCCGAAGGCACGCCGTGGGTGGCCCAGCGGGTGTGGGCGATGCCGGTGACGGCCTGGGTGCTGGCCGCGGCGGCTTCGAGTTCGGCGACGCGGCCGACGGAACGCACGCGTTCGACGCACCCGTCGCCGACGACGGCCAACCCGGCCGAGTCGTAGCCGCGGTATTCGAGACGCTTGAGGCCCTCGACGAGGACGGGAACAATGTTATTGCCGGCGCTTGCCGCAACGATGCCGCACATGAGGAGAGCTCCTTAAATCTTGTAATAATCGCGATACCAGGCGATGAAGCGGCTGACGCCTTCCTGGACGGGCGTGGCCGGCGCGAAACCGACCCAGTCGTCGAGCAGCGCGGTGTCGGCGTAGGTCGCCGGCACATCGCCATCCTGCAACGGTAGCAGGCGTTTTTCCGCCTTCATGCCGAGCGCGCTTTCGATGGCGCCGATGAAATCGAGCAGTTGCACCGGGTTGTTGTTGCCGATGTTGAAGACGCGGTAAGGCACGTTGCTGGTCGCCGGATCGGCGGAAATCGGGTCGTATTCGGTGTTGACCGCGGCATTGCGGTCCATGACGCGGATCACCCCTTCGACGATGTCGTCGATGTAGGTGAAGTCGCGCCGCATGTTGCCATGGTTGAACACGTCGATCGGCCGGCCTTCAAGGATGGCCTTGGTGAACAGGAAGAGCGCCATGTCCGGGCGGCCCCACGGGCCGTAGACGGTGAAGAAGCGCAGGCCGGTCGTCGGCAGGCCGTAGAGGTGGCTGTAGGTGTGCGCCATCAGCTCGTTAGCCTTCTTGGTCGCCGCGTAGAGGCTGACCGGGTGGTCGACGCTGTCATGCTCGGAGAACGGCATCCTGGTGTTGCCGCCATAGACGCTGGAACTGGAGGCGTAGACCAGATGCGCCACCTTGTTGTGGCGGCAGCCTTCGAGGATGTTGATGAAGCCGACGAGGTTGCTGTCGACGTAGGCGTGCGGGTTCTGCAGCGAGTAGCGGACGCCGGCCTGGGCGGCGAGGTGGATCACCTTGTCGAATTTCTCGGTGGCGAACAGCCGTTCCATGCCGGCCCGGTCGGCGACGTCCAGCTTGACGAAGCGGAAGTTCGGATGGCCGGTCAGGCGCGCCAGGCGGCTCTCCTTGAGGCTGACCTCGTAATAGTCGTTGAGATTGTCGAGGCCGACCACGGTATCGCCGCGCGCCAGCAGGCGCAGCGTGGTGGTCATGCCGATGAAGCCGGCAGCGCCGGTGACGAGAATTTTCACGGGTCAGGTCTCTTGCAGGAAAGTCCGGATTTTACCGCAGCGCAGCATCGGAATTCTGGCGCTCCAGCATTTTGGAATATTTCATGAAGCTGTTGAAACAGCCGATGGCGATGTGGATCAGTCCCGGCAGGCCGTCGCGGAAGCCCTGCCGGATGAAGTAGAACTTGACGAAACGGACCACCGGGCTGAAGGCGATGCGCGCGAAGCTCGCCCGCTTGCCGGCGGCCAGTGCCATCTCGGCGGCCAGCGTCGTATAGCGGTTCTGCTTGGTCAGGTAGGCGGCCAGTGATTCGGCCGAGTCGTGCAGCAGGTCGCCGCGCAATTCGCCGACGCTGCCTTCCGTCTCGACCTTTTCATGCACCGCGTCGTCCGACCAGCGGGCCTGGCGGCGGTCGAACAGGCGCAGGCTCCAGTCCGGATAGCCCTCGCCGTGCCGCAGGTAGCGGCCGAGAAAGCGGTTGCGGCGGGGAAAGCGGAACGCTGCGGTCGACGGGTTTTTCAGGGCATTTTCGATGGTGGCCTGCAGTTCCGGCGTCACCCGCTCGTCGGCGTCGAGGCAGAGCACCCAGTCATTGCGCGCCGCATTGACCGCGAATTGCTTCTGGCGCCCGAAACCGAGCCATTCCTGCTGCAGCACCCGCGCCCCGCAGCGCACGGCCAGCGCCGGCGTGCCATCCGAGCTGCCGGAATCGACAACGACGATTTCGTCGGCGAAGCGCGCGCTCTGCAGGCAGGCCTCCAGCTGCGCGGCCGCGTTGAGCGTGATGACGACGACGGAGAGCGGCTGGCGCGTGGCGGGCATCTATAATTGCGGCTTCGAAAAGTCGTCATTTTATCTGCCGATGCGCATCCTGCTCGTGAAAACTTCCTCGCTCGGTGACGTAATTCACAACCTGCCGGTGGTCGGCGACATCCGCCGGCATTTTCCCGAGGCGACGATCGACTGGTGCGTCGAGGAGGGTTTCGCCGCCATTCCGCGCCTGCATCCGGCGGTCGACGAGGTTATCCCGGTCGCCGTCCGGCGCTGGCGCAAGGCGCTGTTCGCGGCACGGACCTGGCGGGAATTCGCCACCTTCCGGACGCAGATGCAGCGCAACGCCTACGATGCAATCATCGACACCCAGGGCTTGCTGAAGAGCGCCCTGATCGCCCGTCGCGCGCGCGGGCCGGTTTCCGGCTACGCCGCCGATTCGGCGCGCGAACCGCTGGCGGCCCGTCTTTACCATCGCCGCTTCAGCGTGCCGAGCGGCGAACACGCGGTGCGCCGCAATCGCCAGCTGGCCGCCGCCGCCCTCGGCTACGCCGTCACCGGCGATGCGGATTACGGCATTGCGGCGCCCGCCGCGTCGTTCGCCTGGCTCCCGGCGCGTCCGTACGTGGTTTTCCTGACGGCGACCAGCCGCGACGACAAGCTGTGGCCGGAGGCGCACTGGATCACGCTCGGCCGGCAGCTGCAGGCGCTCGGTTATGGCGTGGTGCTGCCCGCCGGCAATGCCGTGGAGCGCGAGCGCGCCGCCCGGCTGGCGGCCGCGATCGGCGATTCCGTCGCCGCCCCGCCCCTGGCGATCGGCGAGCTTGCCGCGCTGCTGGCCGGCGCGCGGGCGGTGGTCGGCGTCGATACCGGTCTGAGCCACCTCGCGGTGGCGCTGGCGACGCCGACCGTGGCCCTCTATGTCGCCACCGACCCCGGCCTGACCGGCGTTCTCGGCAGCGGCTTCCACCGCAACCTGGGCGGCAGGGGGCAGATGCCGGCGCCCGCCGCGGTGCTCGCCGAACTGCAACCGGTCCTCGCCTGATGGCCCGCCTGCTCTACAGTCTCGTCCTCTATCTGGCGACGCCGCTGATCCTGCTGCGCCTGCTCTGGCGGGCGCGCAGGCAGCCGGAGTATCTGCGCCACCTCGGCGAGCGCTGGGGGTTCTATCGGACGCCGGCGCCGGCGCCGGTCATCTGGGTGCACGCCGTGTCGGTCGGCGAGACGCGCGCTGCCCAGCCGCTGATCGACGCCCTGCAGGCGGCGTGGCCGGCGCACCGCATCGTGCTCACCGCCATGACGCCGACCGGCCGCGCCGCCGGCGCCGAGGTCTATGGCGAGCGCGTCGTTCAGGCCTATTTGCCTTATGACTACCCGGCTGCGGTCGACCGCTTTTTTCGGCACTTTTCCCCGCAGTTCGGCGTGCTGATGGAAACCGAAATCTGGCCCAACCTGCTGGCCGGCGCCAGGGCCCGGAGGGTGCCGGTGCTCCTCGCCAACGCCCGCCTGTCGGCGCGCTCGGCGCGCGGCTACGGCCGCCTAGCGGCGCTGGCGCGGCCGGCCTTCGCCGCCCTGCGCGCCGTCGCCGCGCAGACGCCCGGCGACGGCGAGCGGATCGCCGCGCTGGGAGCGGGCCGCGTCGAGGTTTGCGGCAACCTCAAGTTCGACGTCACGCCCGATCCGGAGAAGATCGCCCTCGGCCGGACCTGGCGGGAAGCGCTCGGCGGGCGCCCGGTCTGGCTGGCCGCCAGCACGCGCGAGGGCGAGGAGGAGTTGGTGATTGCCGCCTGGCGCCGGGTCGCCGTGCCGGGGGCGCTGCTGGTGCTGGTGCCGCGCCATCCGCAGCGCTTCGGCGAGGTGGCGGCGCTGCTGGCGCGCGAGGGCATCGCTTTCGTCCGGCGCAGCGCCGGCCTGCCGGGACCGGAAACGCAGGTCTGGCTGGGCGACAGCATGGGTGAAATGGCGGCCTATTACAGTGTCGCCGACCTCGCCTTCATCGGCGGCAGCCTGTTGCCGCTCGGCGGACAGAACCTGATCGAGGCCGCGGCCTGCGGTTGCCCGACGCTGGTCGGGCCGCACACCTTCAATTTCCTGCAGGCGACGGCCGATGCCATCGCCGCCGGCGCGGCGCGACGGGTGGCCGATGTGGCGGAACTGGCGGCGGCCGTCGAGGGCACGCTGGGAGATGCTGCGGAGCTGAGGAAAATGCGGGTCGCCGCCCTGGACTTCGCCGATGCCCATCGCGGCGCCACCGCGCGGACGGTGGCGCTGATCCGCGCGGCGCTTACTGCGTAGCGGCGGGGTCGAGCAGGGCGTTGGCTTCCAGCACGTCGTCCTCGCTCAGGGTGCCGACCGCCGCCTTCAGCCTGAACTGCGACATCAGGGTGTCGAGGACGGCCTTCGCCAGGTCGCGGCGGGTCACGTAAACCTGGTTGTCGGCGTTGAGCACGTCGATGTTGATGCGCACGCCGACTTCGAAGCCCAGGCGGTTGGATTCGAGCGACGACTGCGACGAGATCAGCGCGGCCCTGAGGGCGCGTACCTGCGCTAGCCCGTTGGTGGCGCCGAGGTAATGCTGGCGGGCGGATAGCGCCGAGTTGCGGCGGATCTGCTCGAGCGTCGATTCGGCGGCGGCACGATTGGCGCTCGCCTCGCTCTGGCGGGAGACGACCAGGCCGCCCTGGAAAATCGGCAGGTTGAGCTGGACGCCGACATTCTGGAAGTCAGTTTCGAGCATGCCGGCGGCTGTTGACGCGAAGGCCGTCGACGATCCCTTGTTGGCGACCAGGTCGATCGTCGGGTAGTGCCCGGCGCGCTGGCGGTCGACTTCGCGGCTGGCGATTTCCACCGCCGCGGTCTGGATCTGGACGTTGATGTTGTCCTTCTCGGCGGCGGCAACCCATTGCTTCATGTCGGCCGGTTGCGGCTGCGGGATTTCCGCATTCCGGCGCAGCGGCGCGAGCGCGCCTGGCTCCCGGCCGATGATCGCCTGCAGGGTGCGCTGCCTGACTTCGAGGTCGCTCTCGGCGGCAATTTCCTGCGCCGTCGCCAGGTCGAAACGGGCCTGTGCTTCCTGGGCATCGACGATGGTCGACGTGCCGACCTCGAAATTGCGCTTGGCGGATTCGAGCTGCTGCTCGATGGACAGCTTGTTGGCGCGCACCGCCTTGAGGTTTTCGTTGGCGTAGAGCACGTCGAAATAACCCTGGGCGACACGCAGGATCAAATCCTGCCCGGCCTGGACGAAGCTGGCCTCGGCCTGGGCGACCTGAAACTTCGACTGGTCGTAGGCGATCCAGTTCTGCCAGCGGAACAGGGGCTGGCTCAAGGTCACGGTATAGCCGTTGCTGTTGAAACGCGGATTGTAGGTGGTGCCGCCGTTGCGCAGATAGAGGTCGTTATCGTTCCACGTGGTATTGGCGCCTACCGACAGCGTCGGCAGGAGGCCGGCGCGCGCCTGCGGGGTCTTCTCGCGCCCGGCGTCGAGCGTCGCGCGAGCGGCCGCATAGGCGGCATCGTTTTCCCGCGCCTCGCGGTAGATCTGCATCAGGTCCGCCGCCCATAGCGGGGAGGCGAACAGGGAGGTGGCCAGCAACGGAACGAATCTTTTCATGGGATGCTCAATAGCGCGGCAGGTTGGGGTCGACTTCGCAGGCCCAGGCGTCGATGCCGCCCTGGAGGTTGAAGAGGGTTGCATAGCCCTGGCGCTCGAGGAACATCGCGACCTGCATGCTGCGCCCGCCATGATGACAGATGGCAATGATCTCGTCATTCTTGCTGAGCTCGGACAGGCGCATCGGCACGGTGTGCATCGGCATGTGGAGCGAGCCTGGCAGGCTGCACAGCGTGAATTCCCATGGCTCGCGGACATCCAGCAGGACGGGCTTGCGGCGGCTGTCGTCGGACAGCCAGTCGGCCAGTTGTCGCGGGCGGATCTGCTGCATCAGAACGAGAATCCGGGTTTCGACTCGCCGCCGTCGAGGGGCGGAACGACGGTTTCGAACAGGTTGATCGTGTTGTAGACGCCCTCGGTGCTGCAGGTGATCAACTGGGCTTCCATGACCGGCGCTTCGCCGACGATGACGGCCAGGCGGCCGCCGACGCGCAGCTGCTTGAGGAGGGCGGCCGGCAGGACGGGGAGCGAGCCGGAAACGACGATGGCGTCGTAGGGTCCGCGCTGCGACCAACCGTTGGCGCCATTGCCGACTTCGACCGTGACGTTGGCGATGCCGGCGCGTTCCAGGTTCTGGCGGGCGAACTCGGCCAGTTCGGGACGCGACTCGACGGTGACCACATGCTCGGCGCGGGCGGCCAGCAGGGCGGCCATGTAGCCGCTGCCGGTGCCGATCTCCAGCACCTTGTCGCTCTTCCTGATGCCGAGTTCCTGCAACAACCGGGCCTCAACGCGCGGGGCCAGCATGACCTGGCCGCTGCCGATGGGGATTTCCATGTCGGCGAATGCCAGGTTGCGGTAGGCGGCAGGCACGAAGTCCTCGCGCTTGACGACGAAAAGCAGGTCGAGAACCTGCGGATCCAGAACCTCCCAGGGACGGATCTGCTGCTCGATCATGTTGAAGCGTGCTTGCTCGATGTTCATTTGGGTCTCCGCAGGCTTAATATTAGCATGAGCTAATATATTCGTTCCGACAAATCAAAATTATACCCGAGGATGCTGCAGGCCTTGGCGCAGGATATCCATGTGGATTGCCAGGTATTGCCGCGGGTCGGCCTGCTTGCTCTGGCAGGAGCCCATCGAGAAACGCCAGATCAGCAGCATCAGCAGCGGCGCGATGATGACTTCTATGGTCGTCTCGATATCCATGCGCCGAAACTCGCCGCTGGCCATGCCGCGCTCCAGCGCCGCGCCGACCAGCGCCCGGCCGCGGCGGATCACGTTTTCGTAGTAGAACTGCGCAATTTCCGGGAAGTTGCGTGCTTCGGCGATCATCAGCTTGGGAATTCCGGCGAAATCGGTTTCGCCGATCCGCGCCCACCAGTTTTCGAGCAGGCGCTCCAGGAGGTCGAAGGCGCTGCCTGCGTGGCGGGCGGCAATCGCTTCCGCCTCGGCGACCACCGGGATGATGCCCTCCTGGATCACTGCCTTGAACAGCGCTTCCTTGCTGTCGAAATAGAGATAGAGCGTGCCTTTCGAGACGCCGGCGCGCAGCGCCACCTCTTCCAGTCGGGTGGCGGCGAAGCCCTTTTCGACGAACAGTCCGAGCGCCGCGGCTGTCAGTTCCGACGGGCGTGCTTCCTTGCGGCGTTTTCTGGGCGGTGCTTCGCAGATCATGGGCGGCATGCTTAATGACTTTTCAGTCAGTAAATTACCACCGCGACGGAACGAGGGTCAACGTCCGTCGCCGGTCGCCCCGTCCGCGGCGCCGGCTGGCCGCCGGAATTCGGCCGTTCCGCCAGGTCGACCGCGCCGCCTTGCGTTTTTCCTGTCCTTCCAGTAACTTGCAGCCACTTGTTAGGGGTGTCCGCCGGCCGGCGGGCTGAGAAATACCCTTCGAACCTGACCGGGTCATGCCGTCGTAGGGAAACGAACTTTGTCGCTCCTTGCACGTCTCACCCCGATGCACCCATGCTTGGAGCCACAATGAACGCCAAAGATACCTTCCTCGCCGCCAACGCCCACGTCGACGAGGCGGCAGTCCAGCCGCTGCCCAATTCCCGCAAGATCTACGTTCAAGGTTCGCGGCCGGACCTCCGGGTGCCGATGCGCGAGGTCGCCCAGGCCGACACGCCGACCGCTTTCGGCGGCGAGCAGAATCCGCCGATCTACGTTTATGACTGTTCCGGTCCCTATTCCGATCCGGCGGCGCGCATCGACATCCGTTCCGGCCTGCCGGCGTTGCGTGCCCAATGGATCGCCGAGCGCGGCGATACCGAGCAACTGGCTGACCTGAGTTCCGAATTCGGCCGCAAGCGCGCCGCCGACCCGGCGCTCGACGAGTTGCGCTTCCCCGGCCTGCACCGCAAGCCGCTGCGCGCCAAGGCCGGCCGGAACGTCTCGCAGATGCACTACGCCCGCCAGGGCATCATCACGCCGGAGATGGAGTTCGTGGCGATCCGCGAGAATAACAATCGCCGCGCCTACCTCGAATCGCTGCGGTCGACCGGTCCGCAAGGCGAAAAACTGGCCAAGCTGCTCGGCCGCCAGCACCCGGGCCAGCATTTCGGCGCCAGCCTGCCGGAGGAAATCACGCCGGAGTTCGTGCGCGACGAGATCGCCCGCGGCCGCGCCATCATCCCCAACAACATCAACCACCCGGAAAGCGAACCGATGATCATCGGTCGCAATTTCCTGGTCAAGATCAACGCCAACATCGGCAATTCGGCGCTCGGTTCCAGCATCCAGGAGGAGGTCGAGAAGATGACGTGGTCGATCCGCTGGGGCGGTGACACGGTGATGGATTTGTCCACCGGCAAGAACATCCACGAGACGCGCGAGTGGATCATCCGCAACTCGCCGGTGCCGATCGGCACGGTGCCGATCTACCAGGCGCTGGAAAAGGTCAATGGCAAGGCTGAAGACCTGACCTGGGAAATCTTCCGCGACACGCTGATCGAACAGGCCGAGCAGGGCGTCGACTACTTCACCATCCACGCCGGCGTGCTGCTCCGCTACGTGCCGCTGACCGCCAACCGGATGACCGGTATCGTCAGCCGCGGCGGCTCGATCATGGCCAAGTGGTGCCTGGCGCACCACAAGGAAAGCTTCCTCTACACCCACTTCGAGGAAATCTGCGAAATCATGAAGGCCTACGACGTCGCCTTCAGCCTCGGCGATGGCCTGCGTCCCGGCTCGATCTACGACGCCAACGACGAAGCCCAACTCGGCGAACTCAAGACCCTCGGCGAACTGACCCAGATCGCCTGGAAGCACGACGTGCAGGTGATGATCGAAGGCCCCGGCCATGTGCCCATGCACATGATCAAGGAGAACATGGATCTCCAACTCGAGTATTGCGACGAGGCCCCGTTCTACACCCTTGGCCCGCTGACCACCGACATCGCGCCGGGCTACGACCACATCACCAGCGGCATCGGCGCCGCGATGATCGGCTGGTACGGCACCGCCATGCTCTGCTACGTGACGCCCAAGGAACACCTCGGCCTGCCCGACAAGGACGACGTCAAGGAAGGCATCATCACCTACAAGCTCGCCGCGCACGCCGCCGACCTCGCCAAGGGCCACCCCGGCGCGCAGATTCGCGACAACGCGCTGTCCAAGGCGCGCTTTGAATTCCGCTGGGACGACCAGTTCAACCTCGGCCTCGACCCGGACAAGGCGCGCGAATTCCACGACGAAACCCTGCCCAAGGAATCGGCCAAGGTCGCCCACTTCTGCTCGATGTGTGGCCCGCACTTCTGCTCGATGAAGATCACGCAGGATGTGCGCGACTTTGCCGCGGCGCAGGGGCTGAACGAAGCCGAGGCGCTGGAGAAGGGGATGGAGGTCAAGTCCGTCGAGTTCGTGAAAGCCGGTGCCGAGGTTTACAGCAAGGTCTGAGTCCGGCCGGTTTGCGGGGCGGCAACGGAAAGGCGGCTGATTCAGCCGCCTTTTTGCTTGCCGGCGCCGGTTGCGGTCGACTGTCAAAAACGGCCGATTTTCGCGCCTCTCCCACGGTAACCGCCGGTTACCCGATTTACGTTCATTTACACGTGGTTAACTGCGCTTTACCGGGCCCGGGCAGATCATTCGTCCTGTCGCTCGCCCCCTTTCGGGGCGGCCAATCCGATCGAAAGGAAAAGGACATGAAGCTCAATTCTCACGGCAACATCAAGCGCCTGCTCGTCGCAGCCGGCGTCGCACTGGCGCTTCCGCTGACCGCGGCCGCCGTTCCCGGCGAGCGCGGAGGGCACCACGGGTGCGGCGGCGGATTTGCCGCGCATGGCGGGCCGGGCATGGGCGGCGAGATGATGCCGCCGCATCTGCGCGCCCTCAACCTGACCGAGGTACAGCGCGACAAGGTCTTCGAGATCATGCACGCCCAGGCCCCGGCCATGCGCGACAAGGCCAAGGCCTGGCGCAAGGCGGAAGACGAGCTGCGCGCATTGACCGCGGCGTCCGATTACAGCGATGCCAAGGCGCGCGCGCTGGCCGATAGCGCGGCGAAGGCGATGGCCGACATGACGCTGGCGCGGGCGAAGACCGAGCGCCAGGTGTTCGAGGTGCTGACACCCGAGCAGCGCAAGCAGCTGGCCGAGATGAAACCCGGCGAGCCGCGCGGTCGCGGCGACGGCCCGCGCGGTCCGCGCGGCATGGGTGGCGATGGCGGCATGCCGCCGCCGGGGCGCTGATCCGCCATACCTTCCAGACTATCTCCCCCTTGCCGGGACCGTTCGCGCGGCCCGGCTTTTTTCCTTGGCGTCGGCTCGGCTATGATCGGCGCGTCGCAACGAACTGGTAAACGATGACCAGCACTGCCCCCAACCTTCCTCATATCCTGCTCGTGGACGACGATGTCGAGCTCGCCGGCCTGTTGCGCGATTACCTGGTACGCGACGGTTTCACGGTGGAGGCCGTGCCGGATGGCGAAGCGGGTGTCGACGCCGCACTCTCCGGGCGTTTCGCCATCGTCGTCCTCGACGTGATGATGCCGGGCATCGGCGGCATCGAGGCCCTGCGCCGGATTCGCGCGGCGAGCACGGTGCCGGTGCTGATGCTGACGGCGCGTGGCGATGACTTCGACCGCATCGTCGGCCTCGAACTGGGGGCCGACGACTACGTGCCCAAGCCCTGCCTGCCGCGCGAGCTGGCGGCGCGCCTGCGCGCCATCCTGCGTCGCAGCCAGCAGGGTGGCGAACAGGCCGCGCAGGCGCCGCTGGTGGTCGGCCCGCTGACGGTGATGCCGGCGCAGCGGCGGGTCGAATGGGACGGTGCGTCGGTCGAGTTGACGAGCACCGAGTTCAACCTGCTGGAGGTGCTGGCGCGCAATGCCGGGCGCCCGGTGAGCAAGGCGGAATTGTCGGCGCAGGCGCTCGGCCGGCCGCTGGTGCGCTTCGACCGCAGCGTCGATGTCCATCTGTCGAGCATCCGCCACAAGCTGGGGCAGCTGCCCGGCGGCCGCTCGTGCATCCAGACCGTGTATCGGCAAGGCTACCAGTTGATCCGGGCGTGACATGGGGCGCCTGTTCTGGAAATTCTTCCTGTTCATCTGGCTGGCGCAAATGGCGGGGATCGTCGGCGTCGGCACCTATTTCTGGTTCGAGCGGCAGCAGGCCGAGCCGGCTGGCGCGGCGCGTCCCTTTGCCGGCCGGCCGGGCGACGACGCTCGTCCGCCGCCACCGCACCTGCGCCCGCCGCATCGGCCACGCCTGCCGGTGGCGCCGCTGCTCAGCGGGCTGCTTGTCAGCCTGGTCAGCGCCCTGGCGCTGGCGTGGTATTTCGCCAAGCCGATCCGCCATTTGCGGCGCGCCTTCGACGCGGCGGCGGGGGGCGACCTCGCGGTGCGCATCGGCGCCGGCATGGGCGGCCGGCGCGACGAACTCGCCGACCTCGGGCGCGATTTCGATCACATGACGGAACGTCTCGGGCTGCTGGTGGACGGCCAGAAACGCCTGTTGCACGACGTGTCCCACGAGATGCGCTCGCCGCTGGCGCGCCTGCAGGCGGCCATCGGTCTGGCGCGACAGCAGCCCGAGCAGCTCGAGAAAACGCTGGAACGCATCGAGCGCGAGGGCGAACGACTGGACCGGTTGGTCGACGAATTGCTCACCCTGTCCCGGCTCGAAGCCGGCGTGGCCGGCAAGGTCGAGGCGGTCGACATGCAGGAGCTGCTGGAAGGGATCGTCGAGGACGCCCGGTTCGAGGGGGTGGCCCGCCAGGTGGGCGTGGAGCTCGCGGCGAGCGCCCTGCCCGAGGTGCGCGCCAATCCCGAACTGCTGCATCGCGCCATCGAGAACGTCGTGCGCAATGCGCTGCGCCACTCGCCGACGGGTGGCGTGGTCCGCATCGAGGCCGGCGTGGCGGGGAACCGACTGCGCCTTTGCATCAGCGACCAGGGGCCGGGAGTGCCGGAGGCGGCCCTGGACATGATCTTCCGTCCATTCTTCCGCGGTGTCGGCCAGGGTTCGGGCGACGGCTACGGGCTCGGGCTGGCGATTGCCGAACGGGTGATCGTTGCGGTCGACGGTCGAATTCTGGCCAAAAACCGGGAATCTGGGGGACTGGCGGTCGAGATCGAACTGGCCGTGTGAGGCGCCGTCCAGTCGGCGCCGAAGCGGGAAGTCGGGGGCGACCGGCACTGGGGATGCGTTGCTGGGTCATTTGGACTACAATGAAAGCCCAAATGACCTAACAAGGAGATTGCTCATGGCGAAGGCAAGCATGCGCGGCGAGCCGGCAGACAAGCCTGCCTCCCTCGCCGGTTCCGCCGGCCCGCAGGCGCTCCGGGCTGAGCAGGCACGGGCGAATTATGCTGTTACGGCTGCTCCGCCGGTCGCGTCGATCGTCGCCCGGGGCGCGGCCGGGGCCTGGGTGCTCTATCGCGACCGTTTCCTGAGCAGCCCGGCGCAGGCCCAGATCAGCGAGATCCGCAAGGGGGCGCCGGCCAGCAACCTGATCGGTGCCGCCGAGGCCCTGCGCGTGCCGCGCGAGCGCGTTTATGAGCTGGTTGGCCTTTCGTCGTCGACCGCCAAGCGCAAGCTGACCCGGGACGAAACGCTCGATCCGCTGATGACCGAACGCCTGACCCGCATCGGTGCCATCGAAAAGCTGGCCGAGGATACCTTTGGCGATTCCGGGCTGGCCAGCGCTTGGCTGCAGGCCGACAATCTCGGCCTCGGCAACGTGACACCGCTGTCGATGCTGGATACCGAAATCGGTTGCCGCGAGGTGTCGCGGGTCCTGAACGCCATCGCCTACGGCGGCGCGGCTTGATGCGCGCCTGGCGCATCGCCAAGGCGCGCTACGCCCTTGACCGCAGCGGCGCCGGCGGCCTGGCGGACGGCGGACGCTGGCATGCACGGGGATTGCCGGTGATCTACGCCGGCCTCAGCGTGGAAATCTGCGCCCTGGAAAAGCTGGCGCATACGGGGACCTTCCTGCCCGCCGACCTGCAACTTGTCTCGCTTACCCTGCCCGACGAGGCCGCGCTCTACGAGACGGCGGACGCCGACGGCCTGCCCGGCTGGGACGCGATGCCGCCGGGCGCGGCGTCGATCGCCTTCGGCAGCGATTTCCTGCGCTCCGGGCGGGCGCTCGGGGTGATCGTCCCGTCGGCGATCGTCGCCGAGGCGCGCAACCTGGTCGTCAATCCGCTGCATCCGCGTTTTGCCGATGTCCGTTTCGCGGTCGAGCGGCCCTTCGTGTTCGATCGCCGGCTGCGGCCCGGCGGCGAGCACTGATCTGCCGCCCATGGAATGTCGTCCCGGCTGTGGCGCCTGCTGCATCGCGCCGTCGATCAGCTCGCTGCACAAGGCGGCCGGCCAGCCCTGCCGGCATCTCGACGCGTCGTTGCGCTGCACGATCTTCGGCCGTCCCGAGCGCCCGGCCTGCTGTTCGGGTCTCCAGCCATCGGCCGAAATGTGCGGGGCGTTGCGCGAACACGCGCTGTCCTGGCTCGCCGAACTCGAAGCGCTGACGCATCCGGGAGAGTAAAATGCGGCCTCCCAACCAAGGCCGCATTTCATGGACCCCATTCTTCTGCTCAAAGCCCTGATCCTCGGCATCGTCGAAGGGTTGACCGAATTCCTGCCGATCTCGTCGACCGGGCATCTGATTCTCGCCGGCGATTTGCTGGATTTCAACGACGATCGTGGCAAGTTGTTCGAAATTGTCATCCAGTCGGGCGCCATTCTCGCCGTCGTCTGGGAGTATCGCGAGCGCCTGCTGGGCGTCGCGCGCGGCGCCCTGAGCGACCGGGCGGCGCAGAAATTCATCCTCAACCTGTTCATCGCCTTTCTGCCGCTGGCGATCCTCGGGCTGGCCTTCGGCAAGGCGATCAAGGCCAACCTGTTCAACCCGATCGCCGTGGCGACGACCTTCATCCTCGGCGCCTTCGTCATCCTGTGGGCGGAGCGGCGCGACCACAGGATTCGCATCCAGAGCGTGGACGAGATGAGCATGGTCGACGCGCTGAAGATGGGCATCGCCCAGGCCTTCGCGCTGATTCCCGGCACCTCGCGCTCGGGCGCGACGATCATCGGCGGCCTGCTTTTCGGCCTCTCGCGCAAGGCGGCGACCGAGTTCTCGTTCTTCCTCGCCATTCCGACGCTCGGCGTGGCGACGGTCTACCAGCTCTACAAGGAGCGCGCCCTGCTCAACGCCGACGATATCGGCATGTGGGTGGTCGGCTTCGTGTCCGCCTTCGTGTCCGCCTTCCTGTGCGTGCGCTGGCTGCTGCGCTTCATTTCCAGCCACGATTTCACGCCCTTCGCCTGGTATCGCATCGCCTTCGGCATCGTCGTGCTGGCGACCGCCCACTTCGGCTGGGTGCAATGGACTGCCCACTGATCATCTACCTGCACGGCTTCTGTTCGTCGCCGGCGTCGTGGAAATCCCGGTTGCTCGCCGAATACATGGCCGGGCGCGGGCTGGCCGGGCATTTCGTCTGTCCGCAGCTGTCGCCGGTACCGGACGTGGCGGTGGCCGACGTCGGGTGCCTGATCGAAGCGGCCGGCGGCCCGGTCACGCTGGTCGGCAGCTCGCTCGGCGGGCATTACGCCAACCATCTGGCCGAAAAACATGGCCTGAATGCGGTCCTGATCAACCCTGCTGCGGTCGACCGCCTGGATGCGGCTAAATTCGTCGGCGACCATGCCAATTTCCACACCGGGGAAACCTTCTTCTTCAGCCAGGCGCACGCTGCGCAACTGCAGGCCCAGGTCGCCCGGCCAACGCCGGCGCGCTACTGGCTGCTGCTCGAGGAGGGCGATGAAGTTCTCGACTGGCGGCAGGCGGCGGATTTCTACGCGGGCTGCCGGCAAACGGTGCTGACAGGCGGCGACCACAGCTTCACGCGCTTTCCCGACTTCATGCCGCAAATCCTTGAATTCGCTGGGCTATAATCCGCCGATGAATGTATTGTTCGAAGAAGATGGCGGCTTCAAGGCCGGCAGCATCATGGCCGACAACGACAGCTCGTTGCAGGTCGAAATGCCCTCCGGCAAGCGCAGCAAGATCAAGGCGGCCACCGTGTTGTTGCGTTTCGAGAAGCCCTCGGCGCCGGCCCTGCTGGATCAGGCAACGCCGCTGGCCGAAGAGATCGAGGCGGATTTCCTGTGGGAGTGCGTGAGCGATGGCGAATTTTCGTTTCTTGATTTTGCCCGTGATTACTACGGACACGACCCCGCGCCGGTCGACGCGACGGCGGTGCTGCTGGCCCTGCACGCGGCGCCCGTCTATTTCCATCGCAAAGGCAAGGGGCGCTTCCGCAAGGCGCCTCCAGACATTCTCGCAGCTGCTCTGGCCAGTCTTGAAAAGAAGCGTCAGCAAGCCATCCAGGTCGAAGGCTGGATCGCCGCGCTGAAGGAATTTCGCCTGCCGCCGGAAATCGCGGCGCTGACCGACGCGCTGCTCTACGCACCGGACCGCAACCGGCCGGAAACCAAGGCTTTCGAGACCGCCTGCAGCGAAACCGGGCTGAGCGCCGCGCAACTGCTGTTCAAGTGCGGCGCCGTCAAGTCAGCCTACCACCTGCACTACCGCCGCTTCCTGCACGAGCAGTTTCCCAAGGGCACCGCCTTCCCGGCGCTGGCGGCGCCGCAGCTGCCGGACGACCTGCCGCGCGCCGACGTGCGTGCCTTCTCGATCGACGATGCCCATACCACCGAAATCGACGATGCGCTGTCGGTCGTCAAGCTGCCCGGCATCGGTTCACGCATCGGCATCCACATCGCGGCGCCCGGGCTGGCCATCGAGCACGGCTCGCCGCTCGACGGTGTGGCGCGCGCCCGCCTGTCGACCGTCTACATGCCCGGCAACAAGATCACCATGCTGCCCGACGCCGTGGTACAGAACTACACGCTGGCCGGCGGCGTCGATTGCCCGGCGGTGTCGCTCTACCTGACGGTCAGCGAGTCGCTGGAAATTCTTGACCACGAATCGCGGCTGGAGATGGTGCACATCGCCGCCAACCTGCGCCACCATGAAATCGAACCCTGGTTCAACGCGGAAACCATCAACGGCCCGCTGCCCGACCAGCCCTTCCGGGACGAACTGGTGCACCTCTGGCATTTCGCCAACGCCTGCGAAGGGCGGCGCGGCAAGCCCTCGGCGATGCAGGGCATCAACGACTACAACTTCGCCATCGCCGGCGACCTCGCCGACCCGGATGGGTGCACGGTCGACATTTCCGAGCGCAAGCGCGGCAGCCCGCTCGACAAGCTGGTGGCCGAACTGATGATCGTCGCCAACTCGACCTGGGGCGGCCTGCTCGCCGAGCGGAACGTCGCCTGCCTGTACCGCGCCCAGACGCAGGGCAAGGTGCGCATGACCACCTCGCCGCTGCCGCACGAAGGCCTCGGCGTGCCGCAATACGCCTGGATGACATCGCCGCTGCGCCGCTATTGCGACCTGGTCAACCAGTGGCAGCTGATCGCCTGCCTGCAGGGCGAGACGCCGGCCTTCGCCCAGAAGTCGGCGGAACTCTTCGCCGCCATGCGCGATTTCGAGCAAACCTACGCCGCCTACGCCGACTTCCAGCGCCTGATGGAGCGCTACTGGTGCCTGCGCTGGCTGCAACAGCACGGCGTGACGGAGATCGACGCGACCGTGCGCCGCGAGCAGCTGGTCAAGCTCGACCACCTGCCCCTGCTCCTGCGCGTGCCGTCGGTGCCCGCCGACCTCGGGCCGGGCCGGCGCCTGCGGCTGGCGGTCGAAACGATCGACCTGCTTGGCCCGGAAGTCAGTTGCCGCTATCTTTCTGTCCTGGATGAGGTCCTGCCCGAAGAGGCGGTCGAGGAGGAAGAAGAGCAGTGAGCGTCGCAGCGCTTTCCTGGCAACCGTTGGCTGCGGACAACCGCCGCCTGTGGCTGGCGATCGCCATTTCGCTGGCCGTGCACGGACTGTTGATGACGCTGCATTTCAGTTTTCCGGATGCCTCCAAGGCCATGCGCGACAAGGCGCTGGACATCATCCTGGTCAACGCCAAGTCGGCGAAGAAGCCGACCCACGCGCAGGCGCTGGCGCAGGCCAATCTCGACGGCGGCGGCAACACTGATGAGAACCGGCGCCTCAAGACGCCCCTGCCGCCGACGCCGCAGCAGACCGCGGGCACCGAGATCGAGCGCATGCAGCGCCGCATGCGCGAATTGGAAGTCGCCCAGCAGAAGATGCTGACCGAGGCCAAGTCGGCGCGCGCCGTCGCCGCCGCCCGCAATGCCGCCGAGCAGCCGGTGCCGTCGCCCACGCTCAGCGGTGCCGACCTCGCCGAGTCGGCGCGCGCGATGGCGCGCCTGGAAGGCGAAATCAACAAGAGCATGGACGAGTACAACAAGCGGCCGCGCAAGAAGAACATCGGCGCGCGCGCCGAGGAATACCGCTTCGCCCAGTACATCGAGGACTGGCGCCAGAAGGTCGAGCGCATCGGGACGCTGAACTACCCGGACGCGGCGCGCGGCAAGCTCTATGGTTCGCTGGTGCTGACCGTATCGCTCAACCACGACGGCAGCCTCAACCGTGTCGACATCAACCGCTCGTCGGGCTACAAGGTGCTCGATGACGCCGCCCGCCGCATCGTCCAGATGGCGTCGCCCTACTCGCCGTTTCCCCCGGACATCCGGCGCGATACCGACATTCTCGAAATCACCCGCACCTGGTATTTCACACAGGGCGATCAGCTCTCGGCAAAATGACCGACCGTTATTGCGTGCTGGGCAACCCGGTTGCCCATTCCCGGTCGCCGGCCATTCATGCGCAATTCGCCGCGCAATGCCGGCAGGACCTCGTCTATGAAGCCCTGCTGGCGCCGCTCGACGGCTTCGCCGAAACGGTGCGCGGCTTCATCGCCGCCGGCGGCAAGGGCGCGAACGTGACGGTGCCGTTCAAGGAAGAGGCGTTCCGTCTGAGCACCCGCCTGAGCGCCCGCGCCGAACGGGCGGGCGCGGTCAATACACTGGCCTTCGCGGGGCGCGAAATCTACGGCGACAATACCGACGGCGCCGGTCTGGTGCGCGACATCGAGGCCAACCTCGCCTTTCCGCTGGCCGGCAAGCGCATCCTCCTGCTTGGCGCCGGTGGCGCCGCGCGCGGCGTGATCGCGCCGCTGCTGGCCGACGCTCCGGCCAGCCTGTTCGTTGCCAACCGCACCGCCGACAAGGCGGCGGCCCTGGCCCGGCAGTTTTCCGACATCGCTGCGGTCGACGCAGGAAATTTCGCCGAAATCGCCGGCAATTGCTTCGATATCGTGATTAACGCCACGTCGGCCAGTCTTTCCGGCGCGGCCTTGCCGCTACCGGCCGGCATTTTCGCGCCGGGCAGCCTCGCCTACGACATGATGTACGGCAAGGGCGAGACGCCGTTTTTGGCGCTGGCCCGCGAACAGGGTGCCGCCCGGCGGGCCGACGGCCTCGGCATGCTGGTCGAGCAGGCGGCCGAAGCCTTCCTCGTCTGGCGCGGGGTGCGCCCGGACAGCGCGCCGGTTCTCGCCGCCCTGCGCGCACAACTGGCGGCATGAGGCACCTGGGCCGCTGGCTCAAGTGGGGATTGCTCGGCCTGATCGGCCTTTTCGTCGTCTGGCAGTTGTGGCTGCTCGGCTGGGTACTGCTGTGGAAGTGGGTCGATCCCGGAACCACGCGCTTCATGGAAATCCGCCTCGCCGAACTGCGGGTCAGGAATCCCGAGGCCCAGCTCAAAAAGCAGTGGGTTCCCTACGAGCGCATCTCGCCGCACCTCAAGCGCGCCATCATCGCCTCAGAGGATGCCAAGTTCGTCGATCATGAAGGCTTCGACTGGGAAGGCATCCAGAAAGCGATGGAAAAAAACCAGAAGAAGGGGCGCTTCGTCGCTGGCGGATCGACCATCAGCCAGCAACTGGCGAAAAACCTGTTTCTGACGCCGACCAAGTCGTATTTCCGCAAGGCCGAGGAGGCCATCATCACGTTGATGCTGGAAAACCTGTGGAGCAAGCGGCGGATTTTCGAGGTTTACCTGAATGTGATCGAATGGGGCAACGGCGTTTTCGGCGCCGAGGCGGCGGCGCGCCATTATTTTGGTGTCGGTGCCGGCCAGTTGGGGCCGGAACAGGCGGCCAAACTGGCGGGCATGGTGCCGAATCCGCGTTATTACGACCGTAATCGCGGGGCGCCGGGGCTGGCGCGCAAGACGGCGATCATTCTGGCCCGTATGCCGGCCGCCGAAGTGCCCTGATTTTGTAAGAACCCCGACATTCGCCCGGTGCTAGAATGGCGCTCCTCTTGCGGCGCTGCACCATGAGCGAAGAAAACCAGATTGCCGACACCGAAGACCTGCAGGAGCGCCTCGCCGAGGTGCAGGTCCTGCTCGCGCGGCACAAGCTGGTCGAGGATCTGGTTCACCGCCAGGAGGGGCCGCGCCACGACTTGGTCGAGGACATCGTCCACAAGCAGCACCTGAACGAACTGCAGACCAAGCTCGCGCCGATGCACCCGGCAGACATCGCCTACATCCTCGAGGCGCTGCCACCCGACGAGCGCCTGATTGCCTGGAACCTGGTCAAGTCCGAGCGCGAAGGCGAAATCCTGCTCGAAGTCTCGGATGCGGTACGCGAAACGCTCATCGACTCGATGGAGCGTACCGAACTGGTGGCGGCGGCCGAAACCCTCGATGCCGACGAACTCGCCGACCTCGTTCCCGACCTGCCACACGATGTCGTCGCCGACGTCTTCCAGTCGCTGTCGGTCGAGGAGCGCGAGCAGCTGCGGGCGGCGATGTCCTATCCTGAGGACTCGGTCGGCTCGATCATGGATTTCGAGATGGTCACCGTCCGCGAGGACGTGACGCTCGAAGTCGTGCTGCGCTACCTGCGCCGCTTCGACGAACTGCCCGACCATACCGACCAGCTGTTCGTGGTCGACCGCGAGGAACACCTCAAGGGCGTCCTGCCGCTCAACATCCTGCTGGTCAACGAGGTCGAGGACGAGGTCGGCGCCCTGATGCAGACCGAGTTCGTCGAACTCGAACCCGACGATCTGGCCGAAGAGGCCGCCAAGGCCTTCGAGCGCTATGACCTCGTCTCGGCGCCAGTCGTTGACCGGGATGGCAAGCTGGTCGGCCGCGTCACCGTCAATGCGGTGGTGGATTTCATTCGCGAGGAAGCCGAGAGCGAACAGCTGGCGCAGGCCGGTCTGCGCGAGGAGGAGGACATCTTCGCCTCGGTCTGGGATTCGGTGAAGAACCGCTGGGCCTGGCTGGCGATCAACCTGGTGACTGCCTTCGTCGCCTCGCGGGTGATCGGCGCCTTCGAGGACTCGATCGAAAAACTCGTGGCGCTCGCCGCGCTGATGCCCATCGTCGCCGGTATCGGCGGCAACTCGGGCAACCAGACGATCACCATGATCGTGCGCGCCATCGCCATGGGCCAGGTCCAGCCCGACGCGGCGCGCCGGCTGCTGCGCAAGGAACTCGGCGTCGCGACCATCAATGGCCTGATCTGGGGCGGCCTGCTCGGCATCGCCGCCTGGTGGCTCTACGGCAGCTTCAAGCTCGGCGTCGTGATGACCTCGGCGATGACGCTCAACCTGTTGCTGGCGGCCTCGGCCGGTGTCGGCATCCCGCTGCTGCGACAGAAGTTTGGCGCCGACCCGGCGGTCGGCGGCTCGGTGATGATCACCGCCCTGACCGATTCCGGCGGCTTCTTCATCTTTCTCGGGCTGGCGACGCTGTTCCTGATGTAGCGCAGGCTTTGAAAATCGGCCTTTTTTCGCCGTCGACCGCAGCAGTCAGTGAGTGTCCGGCGTCAGCAGCTTGAGGCCGACGATGCCGGCGACGATCAGCCCGATGCTGACCAGGCGCGCGACCTCGCGCGATTCGCCGAACAGGAGGATGCCGAGGATCGCCGTGCCGACGGCGCCGATGCCGGTCCACACGGCGTAGGCGGTGCCCAGCGGCAGCACCTTCAGCGACCAGCCGAGCAGCACGACACTGGTGACCATGGCGACCAGCGTCGCCGCCGATGGCCCGAGGCGGCTGAAACCCTCGGTGTATTTGAGCCCGACCGCCCAGCCGATCTCGCACAGCCCGGCCACGAGGAGGACGATCCAGGCGGCGCCGCTGCTCATTTCAGGCTGGCGAAGTACGCTTCGGCGGCAGCCACGGTCGACGCGATGTCGGCGTCGCCGTGCGCGGCGGAAACGAAGCCGGCCTCGAAGGCCGACGGCGCGAAATAGTGGCCGGCGTCGAGCATGGCGTGGAAGAAGCGGTTGAAGGCGTCTTTGTCGCAGGCCAGCACGGCGTCGTAGGTGGCGGGGCAGCTTTCGGCGAAATAGAGGCCGAACATGCCGCCGAAGTTCTGCGCCGCGAAGGCGACACCATGTTTCTTCGCCGCGGCGACCAGGCCATCGCACAGCGACTTGGTCTTCGCGGTCAACGCTTCGTAGAAACCCTCTTCCTGGATCAGCTTCAACGTCGCCAGGCCGGCGGCGACCGCCACCGGATTGCCGGACAGCGTGCCGGCCTGGTAGACCGGGCCGAGCGGGGCGATCTTTTCCATGATTTCGCGCTTGCCGCCGAAGGCGCCGAGCGGCATGCCGCCGCCGACGACCTTGCCGAAGGTGGACAGGTCCGGCGTGATGCCGAACAGGCCCTGGGCGCTCCTGAGGTCGACGCGGAAGCCGGTCATCACCTCGTCGAAAATCAGCACGGCGCCGTGTTTCGTGCACAACGCGCGCATCGCTTGGAGGAATTCCGGCGTCGGCGCGATCAGGTTCATGTTGCCGACGACCGGCTCGACGATCACGGCGGCGATCCGGTCGCCATGTTGGGCGAAGGCGTCGGCCAGCTGCTGCGCATCGTTGTAGGCGAGCACCATGGTGTGCTGCGCCAGATCGGCCGGCACGCCGCCGGACGACGGGTTGCCGAACGTCAGTGCGCCCGAGCCGGCCTTGACCAGCAGGCTGTCCGAATGGCCGTGGTAGCAACCCTCGAACTTGACCAGCACGTCGCGCCCGGTGTGGCCGCGCGCCAGGCGGATGGCGCTCATCGTCGCCTCGGTGCCGGAAGAAACCAGGCGGACCATGTCCATCGACGGCACCAGTTCGCACAGGAGGTCGGCAATCTCGACCTCCTTCTCGGTCGGGGCACCGAAGGACAGGCCGTTTTCGGCGGCGGCGCGGACCGCCGCGATGACTTCCGGGTGGGCGTGGCCAAGGATCATCGGCCCCCACGAGCCGACGTAGTCGACGTACCAGTTGCCGTCGGCGTCCTGCACCTTGGGGCCGACGCCCTTGCGGATGAAGCAGGGGGTGCCGCCGACCGAGCGGAAGGCGCGGACCGGCGAATTGACACCGCCGGGGATGTGGCGCTGGGCGCGTTCGAACAGTTGCTGGTTGCGGGAAGTCATGTGCTGTGCTCCTCGAAGAGTCGTTGATAGGCGGCCGCCCGGGCCGCGATGTCCGGGGCGTCGAACAGGTCGCTGATGACGGCGAGCAGGTCGGCGCCGGCGGCGATCAGCGGGGGCGCGTTGGCGAGCGTGATGCCGCCGATGGCGCAGGTCGTTGCGGTCAGCGCCGTCTTGGCCTGGAAAAACAGGTCGACCGCAGCCAGCGGGGCATGCGGCTTGGTCGGCGACGGATGCACGGCGCCGAAGGCGAGATAGTCGGCGCCGGCCGCTGCTGCGCGTTCGGCTGCGGCGAAGTCGGCGTAGCATGAGGCGCCGAGAATCCTGTCGGGGCCGAGCATGGCGCGGGCGGCGGCAAGGCAGCTGTCGTCGCGCCCGAGGTGCACGCCGTCGGCATCGACCAGGGCGGCCAGCGCGAGGTCGTCGTTGATCAGGAGCCGGGCACCGTAGCGGCGGGTCAGGGCACGCAGGGCGCGGGCGCGGGCGACGCGCTCGGGCATGGCGCTGACCTTGTCGCGGAACTGGACGAGATGGCAGCCGCCGGCCAGGGCGGCTTCGACGGCAGCGAGCAGGCGCCCGCCGTCGGCGCGCTCGGGCGTGATGGCGTAGAGGCCGCGCAGTCTATGGGCCATCGGCTTTCGCGTCGGTCGCCGCCGGCTCGTCGCCCTCGCCGCGCGCCCAGAAGAAGCGGTCGGGAATGAACTGCCCCATGCCGGGCCGGAAGCCGTTGGCCAGCGTCTGCCAGGTGTAGTCCTGGGCGTCGCGCACGGCATCCTCGATGCTCGCCCCGCCGGCGATGCAGCCGGCGATGGCCGAGGCCAGCGTGCAGCCGGAGCCGTGGTAGCTGCCGGGCAGCCTTTCCCAGCGGTCGCGGCGGATGACGCCCTCCGGGCCGTACAGCGTGTTGAAGACCTGCGGCGTGTTTTCGTGCGTGCCGGTGATCAGCACGTACTGCGCGCCCATGTCGATCAGACGGCGGGCGCAGACGTCGACCGACGGCTCGCCGTCGTCCTCGTCGCTTTCGGCCAGCCGTCGGGCCTCGGGGGCGTTGGGCGTGAGCAGCGTGGTCTGCGGCAGCAGCATTTCACGCATCGCCGAGATGATCTCCTCGCCGGACAGTTCGTCGCCACGGCCGGAGGCGAGGACCGGGTCGAAGATCAGCGGTACGTCGGGGTAGTCGGAGAGGATCTCGGCCACCGCCACGACGTTTTCGACGCTGCCCAGCACGCCGATCTTGAAGGCGGCCACCTGCATGTCCTCCAGCAGCACCCGGGCCTGGCTTTCCAGCAGGTCGGCGGCGACCGGGTGCACGCTGTCGACCCCGACGGTGTCCTGCACGGTGACTGCCGTCAACGCGGTCAGCGGATGACAGCCGAGGCTGGCCAGCGTCAGGAGGTCCGCCTGGATGCCGGCACCGGCGGTCGGATCACTGGCGGCGAAGACGAGAACGAGCGGCGGCGTGGGGGTTCTGGCGTTCATGGATTGCCGCTCAGGTGACGAACAAGGCGGCGATTGGGTAAGATGGGGCGGATTTTATCCGAATCCGGTTGCCGGCAATGTCCCGAAATGAGCGAAGAAAACGACTACAAGACCTGGATGTGCCTGATCTGCGGTTTCATGTACGACGAGGCGGCCGGTCTGCCCGACGAGGGCCTCGCGCCGGGAACCCGCTGGGACGATGTGCCGATGAACTGGGTCTGTCCCGAATGCGGGGCGCGCAAGAGCGATTTCGAGATGGTGGAAATTTGACTACAGCGTAGTATGATACGCCGCTAGAATAGCCTCCTGACGAGGGGTAAGGGGACTTAATTGGCTGACTTAAGCAGGCTGCGTGACGTCAAGGTGATGGTCATTGACGACAGCAATACGATCCGGCGGAGCGCGGAGATATTTCTCGTGCAGGCCGGATGTCAGGTCGTGCTCGCCGAGGACGGCTTCGATGCACTGGCGAAAATCGCCGATCATCAGCCGAAGATCATCTTCTGCGACATCATGATGCCGCGCCTCGACGGCTATCAGACCTGTTCCCTGATCAAGAAGAACCCGCGCTTCAAGTCGACGCCGGTGATCATGCTGTCCTCGAAGGATGGTCTGTTCGACCGCGCCCGTGGCCGCATGGTTGGTTCCGACCAGTATCTGACCAAGCCATTCACCAAGGACAGTCTGTTGCAGACGGTCGCCATGTTCGCAGCACCGGCTGCTTCCGAAATTTCATAAAGGCTGGAGTACCAATGCCCGTAAAAAATATTCTCGTAGTCGACGATTCCCCCACGGAGCGTTTTTTTGCCACCGACCTGCTGACCAAGGCCGGCTACCAGGTCAGCACCGCCGAAAACGGTGAAGAAGGGATCGCCAAGGCCAAGGCGACCAAGCCCGACCTGATCCTGATGGATGTCGTGATGCCCGGGCTCAATGGCTACCAGGCGACCCGCACCCTCACGCGCGACGAGGAGACCAAGAATATTCCGGTCATCGTCTGCACCACGAAAGGCCAGGAAACCGACAAGATCTGGGGTTTGCGCCAGGGGGCCGCGGACTACATCGTCAAGCCGGTCAATCCGGAAGAACTGTTGAAGAAAATCGCGGCGTTGCCCTGACCCGAATGGCCAAGAAAACCAGTCTTCGGGATTTTCAGGCGTATCTTGCCGGCCGCCTGACGACCGCCGCGCAGGGGCGCGGCGCTTCTTCATGGCTGGGCATGCGGGTGGGCGAGGAAAACTGGCTGATCGATCTTTCGGACAGCGGCGAAATCGTCCAGGCGTTGAAGCTGACGCCGGTTCCCCTGACCCGGCCCTGGTTCGCCGGCATCGCCAACATTCGCGGCAGCCTGCATGCCGTGGCGGATTTCTCCGTTTTTTGCGGAGGGGCGCCGACACCGCGGAACAACAACACCCGTTTGCTGCTGGTTGGTAGCAAGCACGGCTCCAATGCGGCGCTGCTGGTCACCCGCATGCTGGGCCTGAAGAATCCGGAAGATTTCAGCGCGGAGCCGGCAGACCCGGCAGCGCCGGCCTGGGGGGCGGTGCGCTACGCGGACGGTCAGGGCGACATCTGGCGCAAACTCTCGGTGCGCGACCTGCTCGCCGATAACGATTTCATGAATATTGGCGTCTGATCATTGCAGACCCGCAGCGGAGGATAAACATGGCGTTCAGCTTGAAGAACCTTGGGATTGGCGGCAAGGAAAGTACGGATTCACCCATGACTGTCGCGGAGGGCTCTACGTCGGAAGCTCCCGCGAAATCCGGGTCGTCCTTCTTGCCGGCGTTCTTCGTCCAGCAGCCGGTTATCCAGCAGATGAAGACCCTGGGCACCATCTTCGTGGTGCTCCTGATCGCCATCGCAACGCTGGTCTACTTCAACAACCGCGAGTCGGCATACGGCACGACCTACGTCGCGGCCTCGGGCGAAATGCGCATGCTCTCCCAGCGCCTGGCCAAGGCCTCGACGCTGGCGCTGCAGGGTAACCCGGCGGCCTTCAAGCAGCTCAAGGATTCGCGCGAGACGTTCAGCCAGCTGCTCGAGCGCCTGACTTCCGGCGGCGATATCGGCGGCATCAACGTTCCCCCGTCCCCGGATGCGGTGCGCCCGCAGCTCGAGACGCTGACCAAGCTCTGGGTCGACACCGACCGGGACGCCATGGCCGTGATCGAGCAGGAAGCCAACCTCGTGGCGCTGGGCAAGAGCGTTGCCACCATCGACAACGAAAACCCGATCATGCTCGAGCTGGCCGAACAGGTTGCCGCCCTCAAGCTGCAATCGGGCGGTGGGGCGCGCGAGATTGCCGCGGCCAACCAGCTGGTGATGCTGACCCAGCGTATTGCCAAGAACGCGTCGGCCCTGCTGGTCGGTGACGAGATCAACCCGGAAGTGGCCTTCCTGCTCGGCAAGGACACCAACGCCTTCCGCGATACCCTGCTGGCTCTGGGCAAGGGCAGCAACGATGCGGATACGCGTGAAAAGCTGGGTGAACTCGACAAGGCGTTCAAGTCCTACCAGGCGGCGGTCGGCAGCATTCTCGGCAACATGCAGCCGCTGGTGCTCTCCAAGCAGGCCGGTGCCCGCATCTTCCGCGGCAGCGAGGACTTGCTGAAGGCCACCGACGATCTGGCTGGCGGCTTCCAGCAACAGCTTTCGGAAGGCGGCCGCTTCGTGCTGGTGCTGCTCAGTCTGGTTGTGCTGGCGGTCGCCGTGCTGGCCCTGCTGGCCAAGATCTATCTCGACGATACGCGGCGCCGTGCGGAAGACGCCGAACTCCAGCGTCAGGCTTCGGAACAGACCAACCGCGAAAACCAGGACGCGATTCTGCAGCTGATGAACGAACTGGGCGACCTCGCCGACGGTGACCTGACCGCCAGCGCGACGGTGAGCGAAAACATCACCGGCGCCATCGCCGACTCGATCAACTACACGATCGAAGAGCTTCGTCTGCTGGTCGGCCGCATCAACGATGCGGCGAACCGCGTGACGGCGGCAACCGAAATCGCCCGCCAGACCTCGGCCGAACTGCTCTCCGCCGCCGAACGGCAATCGCGGGAAATTCAGGACGCCGGCCAGTCGGCGCTCGAAATGGCACGCTCGATGACCGAAGTGTCGGGCAACGCGACGCAGTCCGCCCAGGTGGCGCGCCAGTCGCTGGCGGCAGCCGAAAAGGGTACGCAGGCGGTGGAAGACTCGATCAAGGGCATGGACGAAATTCGCAACCAGATCCAGGAAACCTCGAAGCGGATCAAGCGCCTCGGCGAAAGCTCGCAGGAGATCGGCGAAATCGTTGAACTGATTTCCGACATTACCGAGCAGACCAACGTGCTGGCGCTGAACGCCGCCATCCAGGCGGCATCGGCCGGCGACGCCGGACGCGGCTTCACGGTGGTTGCCGAGGAAGTGCAGCGCCTCGCTGAACGTTCCGCCGAGGCGACCAAGCAGATTGCAGCGATCGTCAAGACGATTCAGACCGATACGCAGGACGCGGTATCCGCCATGGAACAATCGACGCAGGGTGTGGTGGAGGGGGCCAAGCGGTCCGACGCGGCGGGCCAGGCGCTGGCCGAGATCGGTCAGGTGTCGCGCAACCTTTCCGACCTCATCGAAAACATCTCGACCTCGACGCAGACCCAGGCCGATTCCGCGACTGCGGTGGCCAAGCTGATGCAGGACATCCTCAGTGTGACGGAGCAGACGACGGCCGGTACCCAGCGTACGGCAGCGGCGGTTGATGAACTGAATGCCCTGGCGTCCGAACTGAAGGGTTCGGTTGCCGGCTTCAAGGTGGACTGAGCGGAATTCGCGAGAGACTATGAATGCGGCAACCGAATTCGATCTGGGTCCGCTGACCTGGGTCAAGGGGGAGATCGACCTGGCGCTCGAGCGTGCCTCGGAAGCGCTCGGCCAGCATGAGTTGAGTGGTGACACCACCCAGCTCCGGTTCTGCCGCACCCACGTTCACCAGGTACATGGTGCCCTGGCGATCGTCGGGCTGGACGGTGTGACACAGGTGACCGAATCGCTCGAGGCGCTGCTCAGCGCGCTGGAGGAGCGTCGCCTGCAGCTGACGTCGGAGATTTCGGCGACGCTCGCGCAGTCCCTGGCGGCGATCCGTAAATACCTCGACGACCTCGTCGCCGGCGAGCCGAATCAGCCGTTGCGCCTGCTGCCCGCCTATGGTGCCCTGGCGGCCGCCCGCGGCCAGACGTGCAGCGCGAGCGATCTGTTCCACCCTGACCTGTCCCTACGGGCGCCCCGGCGGTCGGTGCCGGTCGCACCGCTCTCGGCCGAGCAACTGCACACCCTGCTCAAGTCGGAGCGCGCGCGCTTCCAGCGCGGGCTGCTGGCTTGGCTGCAGCATACGGGCGAACCTCACGTCGCCCTCGAAAACATGCGGGCGGCGCTCGACAACATCGAGGCCACCCAGGAAGCACCGGCCGCCCGTTCGTTCTGGTGGGCGGCGCTGGCCTTCATCGAATCTCTGTTCGACCGGCAAGGCGATGCCGTCCCCGATTCCCGACAACTGCTTGCCCGTATCGACACGCAGATTCGCCGCCTGTTAGAGGGCTCGCATGGCGTTGCCGAGCGCCTGATGCGCGATGTGCTTTATGCCGTCGCCCAGGCCCCGGCCAGCGCCAGCATGCTGGTCGCCGAGGTGCAGTCGGTGTTCGGCTTGCCGGCCCTGATGCCGGCCGCCGCCACGGAGCAGCAAGCCAGCCAGCCGCAGGAAATTGCCTTGCGCCGCCTGCGCGACACCCTTGCCGCCACCGAGGAGTTGTGGAACAAGTTCTGCAGCGGCAGCGCGTCGGCGCTGTCGGCTTTCGATCAGCATGCCCAGAGTTGTGCGGCGCTGACCAACGAAATCGGCCATACCGATCTCAAGCGCCTGGGCCAGGGCTTTGCCGCCCTCGCCGCCTGGCTCGCCGAAGATTCCAGGCGCCACAATGATGCCGTGGCGATGGAAGTGGCGACCGCCATTCTCCTGCTGCAGAACGCCCAGGAGAATTTCCATCGCCTCGGCATGGATTTCGCCCAGCAGGTCGATCTCATGGTCGCTCGCTTGTACGCCTGCATCGCCGGCAAGCCGGCAGGCGGCAACGACGAACTGCCGCTGCTCGATGAAATGACCCGGCGCGCCCAGGAAAAGCTGCTGGTCGGGCAGGTCGCGCGGGAAATCCAGAACAATCTGGCACAGGTCGAGCAGGCGCTCGATGGCTTCTTCCGCAACCCGGAAAAAGGCCAGGATCTGGCGGCGCTCGACGCCCCGCTCAAACAGATCGCCGGCGCCTTGACCATGCTCGGCCACTTCTCTGCCGTGACGCTCGTGCAGGACTGCGGCGGCCGTATTCAGGCATTTGCGCGCCCGGGCTACACGCCGGCCGCCGAGGATTTCGAGGCGGTGGCACAACAGTTGTCGCTGCTGGGCTTCTTTGTCGACGCTCTGCAACACGGCGAGACCGACTACGATGCCTTCGTCCGCCGTCTGCAGGGCGGGCAGCCGGAAGGCGGCGAACAGGCTGTGGCGGAAGAAGCTGCTGCAACGGGCGTCGCTGAACCGCTCGAACCGTTCGTGCCGGAAGTCTCCCCGCTCTTCGCGGGCCTTGCCGAGGTGCCGCAAGTGCCGGTGCCGGTTCAGGATGTCGGGCAAGACCTGCCGTTCGGCGAGATGACCGATACGGTCATCACCGGATTCGACATTGGTGGCGGCGAGGAGGCATGGCAGCCCGCGAGCGAAACCCCGGTCGCTCTGCCGCTGGCAGCCGAGGCGGCGCCTTCGGCGGAGACTGTGGAACTGGCACAGTCGAGCCACGCCGAAATCGACGCCGAACTGCTGTCGATCTTCCTCGAAGAAGCACACGAAGTGCTGGTCACCGTCAGCGAGCAGGCAGCCCTGTTGGCCGGTGACCATAACAATGTCGAAGCCCTGACGACGATTCGGCGCTCCGCCCACACGCTCAAGGGCAGCGGCCGCATGGTCGGTCTCACCGAAATGGGCGAAACTGCCTGGGCGCTCGAGCAGACACTGAACATGTGGTTGCGTCAGGACATGGCGGTGACGCCGGACCTGCTCGCGCTGATCGCCGATGCCCACGCCCTGTTCTCGCGCTGGGTCGCCGCCCTCGAGCAGGGGAGCGGCGCGATTCCCGATTCGACCGCGCTGGTTGCCAAGGCCGAACTGCTGCGCAGCCAGGAGGCGACGCCGGCCGTCCAGGCGCTCGACGCGGCGCCGCTGGCAACACCGCCGGTGCAGGAAGTGGAATTGCCTGTCGCGGTGGCCGATGAGGCGCCTTCCGCCGTCATCGATCTGCCGCCCGAGCCAGTCTGGGAAACGCCGGAGCAGGTTGCCGCTGTGCCGGCCGAGGCGCCGCTGCCGATGGCGGACGAGTTCCTGTTCGACCTGTCGGCCGAACCCGAGCTAGTGGCGGAAACTGCGCAGCCGCCGGAGATTTTCGAACAGCCGGCAGCTCCGCCACCGTGGGAAGACACGACCCAGGCATTCGCCGAGTTGCCGGTGCCGGAAGTCGAGGAGTTGCGGTCGACGCCCGAAATTGTCGAAATTCCCCCGGCACCCCCGGCGCCGACGCTGTACGACATCTTCTGCGACGAGGCGCGCGGCCATCTGCAGACGCTGCTTGCCACCTATGCGGCACTCGAAGCCGATCCCCTGGCGCCGACCTTGTTCGATATGACGCGCGCCGCCCATACCCTGGGCGGCATCGCGGCGACCGTCGGGCTGATGCCCCTGAACCGCCTCGCGATTGCGCTCGAGCATGCGCTGCTGCGTCGCGACAGTTCCGGCCGGCCGGACAGCATCGAAGGTTTGGAGACGGTGCGCCAGGCGATCATCACCCTGGACGCCATGTTTGCCGGATTGGCCCGTCAAGAGGCGCCGGAAGAACAGGTGCAGCTGATTTCGGCGCTCGAGGACGTCTTCGTCACCGTGTCGGTGCCGGAGGTCGTTCAGCCTGAACTGGAACCTGAGTTCGTTCAGTTTGAACCGGAACCTGAGTTCGTCGTGGAAGAGGTCGCGCCGCAACCCGAGCCAGCGGCAACGGTCGAAACCGTCGTCCAAGCCCCGCAGCCAGCCGTGCCGCGACTGCAGGACGAACTCGACGAACAGTTGCTGCCGATCTTCCTTGAAGAGGCGCAGGATCAGCTGCGCGAACTGACGGTCCAGTTGCGCCTGTGGCGCGGCGATCTCGGTAGCGATGCCCAGCCGCATGCCATCGCCCGCCTGCTCCATACCTTCAAGGGCAATGCCCGCATGGCCGGCGCGATGAACCTCGGCGAGTTCACGCACCACCTGGAAGCGCGGGTCGAGGACATTCTCCGCGCTGGCAGCGCGACGCCGGCCTTCATCGATGAAATCGAGGGCGGTTGTGACACGCTGGCCCAGGCGACCGAGCGTCTGCGCCACGGCGAATCCGCGATTCCCGAGCCGGTCGCTGCTGTTGCGCCGGGCGAAACGCCGGCAGCCGTCGCGCCGACGGTGGCGGTGCCGCTCGAAATCGAGCGCGATCACGACGCCGAGGCGGGCGCCCATCGCGCCACGCTCCGCGTCCGCGCCGACCTGATCGACCGCCTGGTCAACGAGGCAGGCGAACTGTCCATCGCCCGCGCGCGGATCGAGGGCGAAATGCGCAGCCTCAAGGGCTCGCTGCTCGACCTGACGGAAAACGTGATTCGTCTGCGCCGCCAGTTGCGTGAAATCGAAATCCAGGCCGAAGGTCAGATTCAGGCGCGCGTCGCCCAGGCGCACGAGGGCCACGCCGATTTCGATCCGCTCGAACTCGACCGTTTCACCCGCTTCCAGGAACTGACGCGCTTCATGGCCGAGTCGGTCAACGACGTCGCGACCGTGCAGCAGAACCTGCTCAAGAACCTTGACGACGCCAATGCCGCCATCGTCGCGCAGGCCCGCCTCAACCGCGGCCTGCAACAGGAACTGATGGGCGTGCGCATGATGCCGTTCGCCAGCCAGGCCGAGCGCCTGTTCCGCATCGTCCGCCAGAGCGCGAAGGAACTGGGCAAGCGGACCAACTTCGACATCGTCGGCGGCCAGGTCGAACTCGACCGCTCGGTGCTTGACAAGATGATGGCGCCGCTCGAGCACATGCTGCGCAATGCCGTGGCGCACGGAATCGAGCCCCGGGCCGAGCGGCAGACTGCCGGCAAGCCGGAAATCGGCGATATCACCGTGTCGCTGGCCCAGGAAGGCAATGAAATCATCCTTTCGATGGCCGACGACGGTCGTGGCCTGGACGGCCAGCGCATCCGCGCCCGCGCCGAGGCGATGGGCCTCCTCGCACCGGGCGAGGCCGCAGACGAGGCCGTGCTCTACGACATGATCTTTCGTCCGGGCTTTTCGACGGCCGGCGAGGTCAGCCAGCTGGCCGGCCGGGGCGTCGGCATGGACGTGGTCAAGACCGAGGTCGCCGAACTTGGCGGGCGGATCGAAATTCTTTCCCAGCCGGGTCATGGAACGACCTTCCGCCTCTACCTGCCGCTCACGCTGGCGGTGACGCAAACCCTGCTGTTGCGTGTCGGTTCGCAGATGTACGCCGTGCCATCGACGATGATCGAGCAGGTGCTGGAACTCAAGGAAGAGCAGCTTGCGGACGTGCGCCAGCGTGGCGAAGCGGAGTGGATGGGCAATCGCTATCCCTTCCATTTCCTGCCGCATCTTCTGGGCGACACCGGGGCGGCTCCCGAGGCGCAGCGCCGCTACTGGATCCTGTTGCTGCGTTCTGGTTCGCAACGCGTCGCCGTGCAGGTAGACGAGCTCCGGGGCAACCAGGAAGTCGTCGTCAAGAATATCGGCGCCCAGCTCTCGCGGGTGGTCGGCATCGCCGGCGCCACCGTGCTGGGCGATGGCCAGGTCGTGCTGATCCTCAATCCGGTGGCGCTGGCCAGCCGGATCCCGGTGGTCAGCGTCCAAAGCGAGGCCCCGGTGTTCGCCGAACCGGTGGCTACTGCGGCGGCCAGCCTGCCGACGGTGATGGTGGTCGACGATTCGCTGACGGTACGCAAGATCACCAGCCGCCTGCTGACCCGCGAAGGTTATCAGGTCGTCCTGGCCAAGGACGGGGTCGATGCGCTAGAGCAACTGCTCGAAGTCGTACCCGATGTCGTGCTCTCCGACATCGAAATGCCGCGCATGGACGGTTTCGATCTGGTGCGCAACATCCGCGCCGACAAGCGTCTCAGCGGCCTGCCGGTGATCATGATCACCTCGCGGACGGCCGAGAAGCACCGAAACCACGCACTCGAGGTCGGCGCCAGCGACTACCTCGGCAAACCCTACGACGAGGACCAGTTGCTCGCCTTGATCGCGGGTTACGTCAAGGCCAGGGCGCTTGCCTGAAGCGGTGGTTTTTTAACGACAGCGTAGCGGCCCAGGGTTTTTTCCCGGGCTGTTGCGTGGTCGACGATCGGCCCGGGATAATCGCGGCCGATCACGACGCCGATCGATTCCTGCTCCAGTTTCCCCATCTGCCACGGTGCGTGGATACGTTTGTTTGGTAGTGCCGCCAGTTCCGGCACATACCGGCGGATGAACCTGCCTTCCGGGTCGAATTTTTCCGACTGCGTCACCGGGTTGAAAATGCGGAAATAGGGTTGGGCGTCGCAGCCGCTGGATGCCGCCCACTGCCAGCCGCCGTTGTTGGCCGCGAGGTCGAAATCGTTGAGCCGGTCGGCGAAGTAGCGTTCGCCGAGCCGCCAGTCGATGCCGAGATCCTTGGTCAGGAAGGAGGCGACGACCATGCGCAGGCGGTTGTGCATCCAGCCGCTGTAATCGAGCTGGCGCATCGCCGCGTCGACCAGCGGGTAGCCGGTACGTCCCGCGCACCAGGCGGCGAAGCCCTCCGGCCAGTCGTTCCAGCGGATGGCGTCGTATTCCGGCTTAAAGGCATGGCCGACGACGTGCGGGAAGCGGTCGAGGATCATGAAATAGAAGTCGCGCCAGATTAGCTCGTTGAGCCAGGCGTCGGCGCGATTCTCGAGCGCGCAGCGCACCAGTTCGCGGATGCCGATGGTACCGAAACGCAGGTGCACCGAAAGGTAGGAGACCCCCTTGATCGCCGGGTAGTCGCGCAGTGCGCCGTAGCGCCCGAGGCGCTCCTGGCGGAATTCGTCCCACAGGGCGCGGGCGCCGGACATGCCGGGGCGGATGCCGAGTGCTGCGAGATCGGTCGTCTCGAAGCCGATTTCGGCCAGCGCCGGGACCCCGGCCTGGTCGCCGCCGGCCAGCCGCCCCGCGCCGGCGCAGGTGGCGCAGTCTGCTGCGGTCAACCGCTTCAACCAGGCGTTTTTGTACGGCGTGAAGACGGTGAACGCCTTGCCGGCCTGCGTCAGTACTTCATCACGATCGAAGATTGCCTGGTCCTTGAAATCGCGAAAACCGATGTTGATGGCCCCCAGCCTCGCCGCGACTTCGGCATCGCGGCGTTTGGCAGCGGGTTCGTAGTCGCGGTTGGCGAAGACCGCATTGACGCCAAGTGCCCTGGCCAGCGCCGGGATTTCCTCGGCGGCCCGGCCGTGGCGGACGATCAGCCCGCCGCCCCGGGCGCGTAGCGCGGCGTCGAGTTCGCCTAGCGAAGCGTGGATGAAATGGACGCGGCGATCGTGCTTCGTCGGCAGCGCATCAAGGATCTCGCGATCGAACACGAAGGCGCAATACACTTCCCCTGCCGTGGCGAGTGCCGCGGCGAGGGCGGCATGGTCGGCGTCGCGCAGGTCGCGGCGAAACCAGACGAGGGCTTTTTCGTGATTCATGGTTGGTTTGTACCCCGCCGGCGATTAAAATTCCAGCATGGACAGCGTCAACCTCACCGATAACTTCCTGATCGCCATGCCGACCCTGGAAGATCCATATTTTTCCAACGCCCTCGTCTATATCTGCGAACACAACGAGAACGGGGCGCTGGGTATTATCGTCAACCGGCCGATCGACATGAACCTGGCCGGGCTGTTCGAAAAGATCGACATCAAGCTCGACGCCGAGAATCTCGCCAACCTCCCCGTGTATTTCGGCGGGCCGGTCCAACTGGATCGCGGCTTCGTCCTCCATCGCCCGATCGGCCAGTGGCAATCGACATTGGCGGTCAATGGCGAGGTCGGGCTGACCAGTTCGCGCGACGTGCTGGCCTCGGTCGGCAGCGCCGGGCTGCCGGCGGAAATCATCGTTACCCTCGGCTATGCCGGCTGGGATGCCGGGCAGCTCGAAAGCGAGCTGGCGCAGAATTCCTGGCTGACCGTGCCGGCCAAGGCCAGCATCCTGTTCGACATGCCGCCGGAAGAGCGTCTGCCGGCGGCCATGCAGAAACTCGGGATCAGCTTCACCCAGCTTTCCGACGTCGCCGGGCATGCCTGAAGGCACGGTGCTGGCCTTCGATTTCGGCGAAAAGCGCATTGGCGTCGCCACCGGTGAAACACTGCTCGGCAGCGCCCATCCGCTGACGGTCATCCATGCCGAATCGAACGACGCGCGCTTCGCCGCCATCGGCAAACTGATCGCCGAATGGCGGCCGGTCCAGTTGGTGGTCGGGCTGCCGACTCATGCCGATGGGACGCCGCACGACATGACCCGGCTCGCCTGTAAGTTCGCCGAACGCCTGCAACGCCGCTTCAACCTGCCGGTCGGCCTGGCCGACGAGCGCCTGACCTCGCTCGATGCCGAGGCGCGGCTGCGCGAAACTGGCCGCGACAGCAAGTCCGCCAAGCCGCTGCTCGACGCGGTGGCTGCCCAACTCATCCTTCAAACCTGGTTCGAAAGCCCGCACCATGTCTCCCCTGCCCAACCCCCTGCCTGATGCGGAGGTCCAGTGCCGGCAACTGGCCGACCTGATCCGCCCCCAACTGAGCCGCCGGCCCGCGCTGGTCGGCATCTACAGCGGCGGCGCCTGGATCGCCGAACGCCTCAAGGAGCTGCTCGGCCTGCCGGAAGACATCGGCCTGATCGACGTCTCCTTCTACCGCGACGACTTCGCCGAGAAGGGGTTGCACCCGCAGGTCAAGCCGACGGTGATTCCCTTCGACGTCGAGGGGCGCCACATCATCTTGGTCGACGACGTGCTCTACACCGGGCGCACGACGCGGGCGGCGATCAACGAACTGTTCGACTACGGCCGCCCGGCGGCGGTCGACCTGGCGGTGCTCGCCGACCGCGGCGGGCGCGAACTGCCGGTCGCGCCGACCTACTGCGTCTGGGACGTCGCGTTGCAGGATGCCGAGAACCTGGTGCTCGGCAAGGCGGATGCCGGCCAACTCGCGTGGAGGCTGGAAAATGCATAACCCACAGCTGAACAAGAACGGCGAGCTGATCCACCTGATGTCGATCGAGGGCCTGCCGCCGGCCATCCTGACCCAGATCCTCGACACCGCGGCCTCCTTCATGGAAGTCTCTGCGCGCGAAGTGAAGAAGGTGCCGCTGCTGCGTGGCAAGAGCGTCTTCAACCTGTTCTTCGAGAATTCGACGCGCACCCGCACCACCTTCGAGATCGCCGCCAAGCGCCTGTCGGCCGACGTCATCAACCTCGACATCAACAAGTCGTCGGCCAGCAAGGGCGAGACGCTGCTCGATACCATCGACAACCTGTGCGCCATGCACGCCAACCTGTTCGTCGTCCGCCATGCGTCAAGCGGCGCGCCCTACCTGATCGCCGAGCATCTGCGCAACACCGGCCGCGACGACATCCACGTTGTCAATGCCGGTGACGGCCGGCACGCCCACCCGACGCAGGGCCTGCTCGACATGTACACGATCCGCCACTACAAGAAGGACTTCACGCAGCTGCGGGTGGCCATCGTCGGCGACATCCTGCATTCGCGCGTCGCCCGCTCCGACATCCACGCGCTGACCACGCTGGGCGTCCCGGAAGTCCGCGCCATCGGCCCCGAGACCCTGCTGCCCAAGCACCTCGACAAGCTCGGCGTGCATGTCTTCCACGACATGAACGAGGGACTCCGGGACTGCGACGTCATCATCATGCTGCGCCTGCAGAACGAGCGGATGAACGGCGCGCTGCTGCCCTCGGCCGGCGAATACTTCCGTCACTACGGCCTGACGCCGCAGAAGCTGGCGCTCGCCAAGCCCGACGCCATCGTCATGCATCCGGGGCCGATGAACCGCGGCGTCGAGATCCATTCGGCAGTCGCCGACGGCGCGCAGGCCGTGATCCTGCCCCAGGTCACCTTCGGCATTGCCGTGCGCATGGCCGTCATGAGCATCGTTGCAGGGAACTGATCCATGAACATCGTCATTGAAAACGGCCGTGTAATCGACCCCAAAAACGGTGTCGACCGCAACACGTCGCTTTATGTCGCCAACGGCAAGATCGCCGGGCTGGGCGAGAAGCCGGCCGGCTTCGCCACCGAGCAGACCCTCGACGCCACCGGCTGCGTCGTCTGCCCGGGCCTGATCGACCTCGGCGCCCGCCTCAACAGCATCGAGGCCGAGCTGGCGGCGGCCGTCGCAGGCGGCGTCACCTCGGTGGTCGTGCCGCCCGATGCCGACCCGCCGCTCGACGAACCGGAACTGGCCGACCGCCTGGTCCATCGCGGCAAGGAAATTGGCAAAGCGCGCGTGCTGCCGCTCGGCGCCCTGACCCTGGGGTTGAAGGGCGAACGCCTGGCCGAGCTGGCCGGGCTGAAGAAAGCCGGCTGCGTCGCCTTCTCGCAGGCCAACAAGCCGGTCGTCGACACCGAGGCGCTGCTGCGCGCCATGGAATACGCCGCCACCTTCGGCTTCGCCGTCTGGCTGCAGCCGCAGGACTACTGGCTGTCGCGCAACGGCATTGCGCACGAGGGCGAAGTCGCCAGCCGCCTCGGCCTTGCCGGCATCCCGGTCGCCGCCGAAACCATCGGCATCGCCACCATCGTCCAGTTGGTGCGCGATACCGGCTGCCGCGTGCACCTGACCCGCCTTTCATCGGCGGCCGGTGTCGCGCTGGTCGGAGAGGCCATCACGGAAGGCCTGCCGCTCAGTTTCGATATCGGCGTGCACCACCTGTTGCTGACCGAGAACGACATTGGCTTCTTCAACCCGCATGCCCGCTTCTGCCCGCCGCTGCGCGCGCAAAGCGACCGCCAGGCGCTGTCGACCGCGGCAGCCAGCGGGCTGGCCGCGGTCTGCTCCGACCACACGCCGGTCGGCGCCGACGACAAGCTGCTGCCGTTCGGCGAAGCCAGGCCGGGGGCGACCGGCCTCGAAGTCCTGCTGCCGCTGACCCTGAAATGGGCCGAGGCCGCCGGCATCGCGTTGCCGCAGGCGCTCGCCCGGATCACCGCAGCCCCGGCGGCGGTGCTCGGCCTGCCCGGCGGTGAACTGGGCGTCGGCGCGCCGGCCGACATCTGCGTCTTCGACCCCGGTGCGATCTGGCAGTTTACCCCGGAAGCCCTGAAGAGCCGCGGCAAGAACTCGCCGTGGCTGGATTACATGATGACCGGCAAGGTCACGATGACCCTGGTCGGCGGGCGCGTGGTCTATTCGGCGTGAGCGCAGCGGACGACCGCTTCGGCGGTCGTTCCGGCCAGTTCGAGCACCTTGCGCCGCGCGCTGTGGCCGCTTTTGAGGCTGACCGACGACTTCGGCAGGCCCAGCGCCTCGGAGACGAACTTGAGCAGTGCCTCGTTTGCCCTGCCGTCGACCGGCGGTGCCGCCAGGCGGATTTTCAGGGCGTCGCCATGCAATCCGACGAATTCGGTCCTTTTGGCGCCGGGCTGGATGTGCAGGGTCAGCGTGATGCGCCCGTCGGGCGCCACGCGCAGCCAATCGCTCACAGGAAGATCAGGGCGGCCTGCAACAGCAGGATGGCGACCAGCGGCGACAGGTCGATGCCGGAAATCACCGGCAGGATCCGGCGGATCGGGTCGAGCAGCGGCCGCGTCAGCTGGTAGGCCGGTGCCGCCAGCGGCGAATAGGGATTGACCCACGACAGCACGGCCTGCAGGATCAGCGCGCCGATGACGATGTAGATCGCCAGGCGGAGCAGGCTGCGCACGGCGAACCAGCCAATCATCAAGGCGATCGTCGCGCCGTCGGCGGCTAGCGGCAGGCCGGCGGCGCCGAACAGCAGTCCGGCGAGCAGCAGCTGCAGGGCGAGGGCGGCGAACAGGCTGGCCCAGTCGAGACCGCCGATTCCCGGAATGATCCGGCGCAGCGGCTTGACAGCCCAGTTGGTCAGGGTCATGACGAAATTTCCCAGCTGGCCGCCGAACGAGACGCGCATGGCCTGCATCATGAAGCGCAGCAGGAACAGCCCGCAGAAGAAGCTGACGACCGCGTTGAGCAGAAAGACGACCGCCTGCATGGTCAGCCGGCGCCGAGCAGCTTGCCGAGTTCGCGGCCGCGCGCCTCGGCGGCCATGACGCCGGCGACGATACCCTCCTTGACGCCCTTCTCGGCCATCGTGCGCAGCGCCGCTTCGGTGGTGCCGCCCTTCGAGGTGACCCGCTCGCGCAGCACGGCGGCTGGTTCCGGTGACTGGGCGGCCAGCGCGGCGGCGCCCTGCACGGTCTCGATGGCCAGCTGGCGGCCTTGCTCGGGCGTGAAGCCGAGATCGCCGGCGGCCTGCTGCAGGGCTTCGATGAACAGGAAGACGTAGGCCGGGCCGCTGCCGGAGAGGGCAGTGACGCCATCCATCTTGCCTTCGTCGGCGACCCAGACGGTGCTGCCGACGGCGCTCAGCACGCGCTCGGCGGCGGCGCGTTCGGCGGCGCCGACTTCCGGCAACGGGCAGAGGCCGGTGATGCCGGCGCCGATCAGGGCCGGCGTGTTGGGCATGCAGCGGACGATCTTGCGATGGCCGCCGAGGAAGCGGGCTAGCGTGGCGAGGTCGAGGCCGGCGGCGATGCTGACGACGAGCGCATCGCCCAGCTTGCCGACGAGCGGCGCGACCGCCTCCTTCATCTGCTGCGGCTTGACCGCCAGGACCAGCAGGTCGCCGGCATCGGCCAGCATTTCCGCCGTTTCCAGGCAGTCGACCGCATACGTCGCAGCCAGTTTGTCGCGCGCGGCGCTGCCGGGGTCGATGACGGTGATGTCGGCAGCGGCGAAGCCCTGCTTGAGCATGCCGCCGATCAGCGCGTTGGCCATGTTGCCGCCGCCAAGGAAGGTAATTTTCATGCGTGGTTTCTCTCACCAAAAATGGCCGTGCCGATGCGGACGATGGTCGCGCCCTCGGCGACGGCAGCTTCAAGATCGTGGGACATGCCCATGGACAGGGTGTCGAGCGGCAGGCCGCCTGCCCGGACAGTTTCGTAGATTTCCCGCAGCCGGCGGAAGGGCGCGCGCTGAGCCGCAAGGTCGTCGGCCGGTTCGGGGATCGCCATCAGCCCGCGCAGGCGCAGGTGCGGCAGGTCGGCGACGGCGCGACACAGGGCCAGGGTTTCGTCAGGGGCGCAGCCGCTCTTGCTCGCCTCGCCGGAGACATTGACCTGGACGCAAACCTGCAACGGCGGCAGGTCGGCAGGCCGTTGCGCCGACAGGCGCTCGGCGACCTTCAGCCGCTCGAGCGAATGTACCCAGGCGAAATGCTCGGCCACCGGCCGCGTCTTGTTGCTCTGCAAGGGGCCGATGAAATGCCAAGCCAGTGCGCGGGCGAACGTCGCCCGCGCCTTGTCGACGCCTTCATGCACGTAGTTCTCGCCAAACGCCCGTTGTCCGGCGTCGGCGGCGGCGAGCACGCAGGACACCGGCCACGTCTTGCTGACGGCCAGCAGTTCGACCTCCGTGGGCGAACGGCCGGCGTCGGCTGCGGCCTTGGCGATACGGGCCCTGACGGCTTGCAGGTTGGAGGCGATTGCGCTCATAATTGTTTGGAATTCTTTGTATTTCCAGTATACACGCGCCCTAAGGACGATCCGCATGGACATCACCGAACTGCTGGCCTTTGGAGTCAAGAACAAGGCCTCCGACCTCCATCTCTCCGCGGGCCTGCCGCCGATGATCCGCGTCCATGGCGACGTGCGGCGCATCAACCTGCCGCCGATGGAGCACAAGGACGTGCACGGCATGGTGTACGACATCATGAGCGACACCCAGCGCAAGATCTACGAAGAAACGCTGGAGTGCGACTTCTCGTTCGAGATTCCCAATCTGGCGCGTTTCCGGGTCAACGCCTTCAACCAGAACCGCGGCGCCGGCGCCGTATTCCGGACCATTCCGTCGAAGATCCTGACCCTGGAAGACCTCAACTGCCCGAAGATTTTCAAGGACATCTCGGAGTACCCGCGCGGCATCGTGCTGGTGACCGGGCCGACCGGTTCCGGCAAGTCGACGACGCTGGCGGCGATGATCAACCACGTCAACGAGAACGACTACGCCCACATCCTGACGGTCGAGGATCCGATCGAATTCGTGCATGAGGCCAAGAAGTGCCTGATCAACCAGCGCGAGGTCGGGCCGCATACCCTGTCCTTCGCCAATGCGCTGCGTTCGGCGCTGCGCGAGGACCCGGACGTCATCCTGGTCGGCGAAATGCGCGACCTGGAAACCATTCGCCTGGCGCTGACCGCCGCCGAGACCGGCCACCTGGTGTTCGCCACGCTGCACACCTCGTCGGCAGCCAAGACCATCGACCGTATCGTCGACGTCTTCCCGGCGGCGGAAAAGGAAATGGTCCGCTCGATGCTGTCCGAATCGCTGCGCGCCGTCATCTCGCAGACCCTGCTCAAGACCAAGGACGGCATGGGCCGCGTTGCCGCGCACGAGATCATGATCGGCACCCCGGCCATCCGCAACCTGATCCGCGAGAACAAGGTGGCGCAGATGTACTCGGCGATCCAGACCGGCCAGAATTTCGGCATGCAGACGCTCGACCAGAACCTGCTCGAGCTGGTGCGGCGCAACGTCGTCTCCAATGCCGAGGCGCGCGCCCGGGCCACCAACAAGGACAACTTCCCCGGCTGAGCCGGCGGAACATCAGGGAGAGAGGACAGCTATGGAACGCGATCAGGCAATGAAATTCATGCACGACCTCCTGCGCCTGATGGTGCAGAAGAAGGGGTCGGACCTTTTCATCACCGCCAACTTCCCGCCGGCGATCAAGGTCGATGGCAAGATCATGCCGGTTTCCAACCAGATCCTGACGCCGCAGCACACGGCCGAACTCGCGCGCTCGATCATGAACGACCGCCAGTCGGCCGAGTTCGAAGCGACCAAGGAGTGCAACTTCGCCATCTCGCCGGCCGGCATCGGCCGCTTCCGGACCAATGCCTTCATCCAGCAGGGGCGCGTCGGCGTCGTCTGCCGGACCATCAACCAGACCATCCCGACCATTGACGAGCTGAGTCTGCCGCCGGTACTCAAGGATGTCGCGATGACCAAGCGCGGTCTCGTCATCTTCGTCGGCGGCACCGGTACCGGCAAGACGACCTCGCTGGCGGCGCTGGTCGATTACCGCAACGAGAACACCTACGGCCACATCATCACCATCGAGGACCCGATCGAATTTGTCCACGAGCACAAGAACTGCATCGTCACCCAGCGCGAAGTCGGCGTCGATACCGACGACTGGAAGCCGGCGCTGAAGAACACCCTGCGCCAGGCGCCCGACGTCATCCTGATGGGCGAAATCCGCGACCGCGACACCATGGACTACGCCATCGCCTTCGCCGAGACCGGCCACCTGTGCCTGGCCACGCTGCACGCCAACAGTTCCAACCAGGCCATCGACCGTATCATCAACTTCTTCCCGGAAGAACGTCGCCACCAGTTGCTGATGGACCTCTCGCTCAACCTGCGCGGCATGATCTCGCAGCGCCTGATCCCCAAGAAGGACGGCAAGGGCCGCCTGGCGGCCATCGAGGTGATGCTCAACTCGCCCTACATCGCCGACCTGATCTTCAAGGGCGAGGTCGGCGAGATCAAGGAAGCGATGAAGAAGTCGCGCGAACTTGGCATGCAGACCTTCGACCAGGCGCTGTTCGATCTTTACGACGAAGGCAAGATCAGCTACGAGGACGCCTTGCGCAACGCCGATTCGCTCAACGACCTGCGCCTGCAGATCAAGCTGCACGGCAAGGACTCCAAGGACCGCGATCTGACCTCCGGCATCGGCCACCTCGACATCGTCTGAGCGGCGGGCCCCGGCACGGACATCCGGGACGCCCTGAGTTAAAATCGCGCTCTCCAGCCATCGCGCCCCGGCCACCCGGGGCGCTTGTCTTTGCTACCCATGTCCGGCCTCAATCCCCAGCAGCGCGAAGCGATCCACTACCTCGACGGCCCCCTGCTGGTGCTCGCCGGTGCCGGTTCGGGCAAGACGCGGGTGATCACGCAGAAGATCGCCTACCTGGTCCAGGACTGCGGCTTCCAGCCGCGCAACGTGGCCGCCATCACCTTCACCAACAAGGCCGCGAAGGAGATGCAGGAACGGATCGGCAAGCTCCTGTCGCGGTCGACCGCCGAAGAACTGCAGATTTCGACCTTCCATTCGCTCGGTGTCCGTATCCTGCGCGAAGAGGCCAAGGCGCTCGGCTACAAGCCGCGCTTTTCCATTTTCGACGCAGCCGATTGCGCCGGGATCATCGGTGATATCGCCAGAACCGTCGACAAGGCGACGCTGCGCCGCCTGCAGGCCATCATCTCCAACTGGAAGAACGCCCTGGTGACACCGGAAGCGGCGCGCCAGCTCGCCGGCAACGAGCACGAAGCGCTGGCGGCGCACGCCTACCTGTCCTACGAGGCGACGCTGAAAGCCTATCAGGCGATGGATTTCGACGACCTGATCGGCCTGCCGGTGACCCTCTTCCAGCAGCATCCGACGATCGCCGAGAAATGGCAGAACCGCCTGCGCTACCTGCTGGTCGACGAATATCAGGACACCAATGCCTGCCAGTACCAGCTGCTCAAGCTGCTGACCGGCGTTCGCGCCCAGTTCACGGCGGTCGGCGACGACGACCAGGCGATCTACGGCTGGCGTGGCGCCGACATCGACAACCTGAAGAAGCTGCCGGCCGAATTCCCTTCACTCAAGGTCATCAAACTGGAGCAGAACTACCGGTCGACCGTCAGAATCCTCAAGGCGGCCAACAACGTCATCGCCCATAACGAAAAGCTGTTCGACAAGAAACTGTGGTCGGAACTCGGCCACGGCGACCCGATCACGGTCACCGCCTGTCGCGACAACGAGGCCGAGGCCGAGGGCGTGGTCATGAAGCTGCAGGCGCATCGCTTCGAACAGCGCGGTCGCTTCAAGGACTACGCCATCCTCTTCCGCTCCAACCACCAGGCGCGGCTGCTCGAAACCCAGCTGCGCAACCAGAAGATTCCCTACCTCCTGTCCGGCGGCCAGTCCTTTTTCGACAAGGCGGAAATCAAGGACATCACCGCCTACCTGCGCCTGCTGGCCAACGAGGACGACGACCCGGCCTTCATCCGTGCCGCGACGACGCCCAAGCGCGGCATCGGCGCCGCCACGTTGCAGATGCTCGGCCAGTACGCCGGCGAGCGCCACGTCTCGCTGTTCCACGCGCTGTTCGAGGAGGGCTTCGCCCGCCGCGTGCAGCCCCGCCAGCTCGAACCACTGCTCGAATTCGGCCAGTTCATCAACCGCATCCAGCAGCGCGCCGGCCGCGAGCCGGCACAGCAGGTGCTGCCCGACCTGCTGAAGGCCATCGACTACGAAGCCTTCCTCTACGACCAGGAGGAAGAGCGCACGGCGCAGACGCGCTGGGCCAACGTCAGCGAATTCGCCGACTGGTTGAACCGGAAGGGCGAGGAGGACGGCAAGACGCTGATCGACCTGACCCAGAGCATCGCCCTGATCAACATGCTCGACAAGCAGAACAGCGAGGATGTCGATGCCGTGCAGCTGTCGACGCTGCATGCCGCCAAGGGGCTGGAATACCGGCACGTCTTCCTGGTCGGCATCGAGGAAGGCATCCTGCCGCACCGCGAGTCGCTCGAACCGGCGAAGCTCGAGGAGGAACGGCGGCTGATGTACGTCGGCATCACCCGTGCCCAGCGCTCGCTGCATCTCAGCTATTGCGAGCGGCGCAAGCAGGCGCGCGAGTTCATTCCCAGCGAGCCGTCGCGCTTCATCGCCGAGATGGGCAAGGACGACATCCGCTTCTCCGGCGGCAAGCTGGCCGCCGAGCCGGACAAGGCGACCGGCAGCGCCCGGCTCGACGCGCTGAAGGCCATGCTGGCCGGCAACAAGCGCTAACCGCTCGGTCACGTCGCGTTACAGCGGGTTACCTTCCTTATGACATCCGGGCCGTAACCGCCCGCGTTATTCGGCACAAGGCAGCGCGATTTCGCAAAGCCGGATGATGTTCCGAATAAACCACGTAAGGAGAATCAACATGACCAAGCAACTTATCGCCATCGCCATCGCCGCCGCTTTCGGTGTCGCCCACGCTGCCGACGTCAAGCCGGCCGCCGAAGTCAAACCTGCCGCTGCGCCGACCGCCGCCGTCGTCAAGGCCGAAGCGCCCAAGGCCGAGGTGAAGGCGCCGGAAGCCAAGCCGGCAGTCGCTGCCCCGGAAGCCAAGAGTGAAGCCAAGGCGACCGAGCACAAAACCGAAAAGCATGCCAAGGCGGTGAAGAAGACCGAGCCGAAGGCGCCCGAAGCGGCCAAGGCCGAAGCGCCGAAAACCGAGCCGGCCAAGGCGGCCGAACCGGTGAAGGCAGCCGAACCGGCGAAGAAGTAATTACCTTGCTGCAACCGGGGCCGGCCCTCCAAAAGCCGGTCCGGGCAGGCGCCCACGCGGCGCCTTTTTTGCGTCCACGAAAAAGGGAGGCCGTAGCCTCCCTCTCTCGGCTGTCGGATTGCTTACTTGACCTTGGTCAGGATGTAATCGACGGCACCCTTGATTTCGTCGTCGGACAGGTCGGCCGCGCCACCCTTCGGCGGCATCGCGCCCTTGCCGGCGATCGCGCTCTTGTAGAGGGCGTCCTTGCCCTGGCCGACGCGCGGCGCCCAGGCCGCCTTGTCGTCGACCTTCGGGGCGCCGGCGGCGCCGGTGTTGTGGCAGGCGCCGCAAACCGAGTTGAAAACGGTGGGGCCATCCTTCGGGCCGGCGGCAGCGGCCGGGGCGGCCTTGGCCAGTTCGAATTTGGCGACCGGCTGGATGCGGACATCCGCCGAATCATTGCTGCCGGCGGCGTCGGCCGCAGACGTGGATTGCTTGACGGTCAGCGGGTAAATAATGGCGATCAGGACGATGGCAACAATGATCGTTGCCCACATGATGCCCTTGGAGGAGTGTTGCTCGGCCATGCTGATTACCTCTATCCGCAAAAAATATAAGTGCGTAATTATAACGGCTTATGGGCAAACCGGAAGGCAGGGGCCGGCCAAAAAAAACCCCGCCAAAGGGCGGGGTTGGAAGTTCTCGAAAGGGGGGATTTCGAGAGGAGGGGTTCAATGCACAGACGCAGTGTATGCCCGTGCCACAGGTGCGTCTGTCGTGCTTTCGTAGCCTTGTGTAACAGAATGTTGCGTTGCGGCATGACAGCTTGCCGGCTTTGTTCCATGATGCAGAAACGTGCGGATTTACAAGCCACGAAACCCGTTTCAGCGACACACACGAACCATGGAGGAGACACCATGCAGAAGTCGCTTCACATCGATCCGGCCAAATGTACCGGATGCCTGCAGTGCGAGATGGCCTGCTCCTACGAGCACACCGGCACCATCAACCCGTCCAAGTCGCGCATCAAGGTCTTCGATTTCGAACACGAAGGCCGCAAGGTGCCCTATACCTGTACGCAATGCGCCGACGCCTGGTGCATGAACGCCTGCCCGGTCGACGCCATCGTCGTCGACGCGGCGACCGGCGCCAAGGTGGTCCGGGAAGCGACCTGCGTCGGTTGCAAGGTGTGCACCATCGCCTGTCCGTTCGGCACGGTCAATTACATGGCCGATGTCGGAAAGGTACAGAAATGCGACCTCTGTGGCGGCGATCCGGAGTGCGCCAAGGCCTGTCCGACGGCGGCGATCACCTATGTCGATGCCGACTGGACTGGCCTCGACCGTATGCGTGCCTGGGCCGCCAAGGCCAATACCGCCGCCGTTGCAGCGTAAGGAGGACAGATCATGGGATGGAACCGTAAAGTCCTGCGCGTGAACCTCACCGCCGGCACCTGCACGCCCGAGCCGCTGAACATGGCCTGGGCCAACGACTACTTGGGCTCGCGCGGCCTCGCCTCGAAATACCTGGTGTCGGAAATCGATCCCAAGGTCGATCCTTTGTCGCCGGACAACAAGATGATCATGGCTACCGGCCCGCTGACCGGCACCATGGCGTCGACCGGCGGCCGCTACACCGTGGTGACCAAGGGCGCGCTGACCAATGCCATCGCCTGCTCGAATTCCGGCGGCTTTTTCGGCGCCGAGATGAAGTTCGCCGGCTGGGACATGATCATTTTCGAGGGCAGGTCGCCGAAGCCGGTTTACCTCTATGTCGAGAACGACAAGGCCGAACTGCGCGACGCCGCCCACCTGTGGGGCAAGACCTGCTGGCAAACCGAGGAGACGATCAAGGCCTCGCACCAGGATCCGTTGATCCGCGTCTCGTCGATCGGCGGCGCCGGCGAGAACCAGGTGTTGTTCGCCTGCATCGTCAACGACCTGCACCGGGCTGCCGGGCGTTCCGGCGTCGGCGCCGTGATGGGCTCGAAGAACCTCAAGGCGGTCGCCATTCGCGGCACCAAAGGGGTGTCCGGGATCAAGGATTTCCCGGCCTTCCTCGCCGCAGCCAATGCCGGCAAGAAGGTGCTGGCCGACAACGCGGTGACCGGCCAGGGGCTGCCCAAGTACGGCACGCAGGTGCTGATGAACGTGATCAACGAGATGGGCGCCCTGCCAACGCGCAACCACCGCGACGTGCAGTTCGAGGAAGCCGGCAAGATTTCGGCGGAAGCCATGCACGAGAAGCGGCCGACCGACGGCAAGCCGCATCTGGTGACCAACGCCGCCTGTTTTGGCTGCACCATCGCCTGCGGACGCATCTCGAAGATCGACGAGACCCATTTCAGCGTCAAGAACAGTCCGCAATACTGGGGCGCTTCCGGCGGCCTCGAATATGAGGCGGCGTGGGCGCTTGGCGCGGCCAACGGGGTCGGCGACCTGGAGGCGCTGCAATACGCCAACCTGCTGTGCAACGAGCACGGCATGGACCCGATTTCCTTCGGGGCGACGGTCGGCGCGGCGATGGAGCTCTACGACCTCGGTATCCTGAGTCGGGAACAGATTGGCGTCGATGCGAAGTTCGGTTCGGCCGAGGCCTTGTGCCAGCTGGTCGAGATGACCGCCAAGGGCGAGGGTTTCGGCAAGGAGCTCGGCCTGGGCAGCGCCCGCCTGTGCGCCAAGTACGGCCGGCCGGAGCTGTCGATGAGCGTCAAGGGCCAGGAGTTCCCGGCCTACGACTCGCGCGGCATCCAGGGCATGGGGCTGGCCTATGCCACCTCCAACCGCGGCGCCTGCCACCTGCGTGGCTATACCGTTGCTTCCGAGGTGCTCGGCATCCCGGTCAAGACCGACCCGCTGGTCACTGATGGCAAGCCGGAGTTGGTCAAGGCCTTCCAGGATGCGACCGGCGTTTTCGATTCGGCCGGCATCTGCATCTTCACCAGCTTTGCGTGGACGCTGGCCGATGTGCAGCCGCAACTCCAGGCCGCCTGCGAGGGTGATTGGTCGATGGACAAGCTGAACGCCGTCGGCGAGCGTATCTGGAACATGGAGCGCCAGTTCAACCTGGCCGCCGGCCTGAGCGCCAAGGACGACGACCTGCCGCCGCGCCTGAAGACCGAACCGGCGAAGAGCGGGCCGGCCAAGGGCCTGGTCAACGGCCTCGACAAGATGAAGCCCGAGTACTACAAGGTGCGCGGCTGGACGCCCGACGGCGTACCGGAGAAGGCGACGCTCGAACGGCTCGGCCTGTAGGCGTTTCGCGTCCACGGACGGGGTGGCGCCGGCGCCGCCCCGTTTCCCTTTGCGCTCGAAGAAGAGGCAAGCCATGAAACACATCATTCTCGGCAACGGCCCGGCCGGCGTCGTCGCCGCCGAAACCCTGCGCCGCGCTGCGCCCGGCGACGACATCCTGCTGGTCGGCAACGAAGGGGCGCCACCCTACTCGCGGATGGCGATTCCCTACCTGCTGGAAGGCAACATCGACGAGTCCGGTACCTACCTGCGCAAGGCGGAAGGTCATTTCGATAGTTTGTGCATTCGCCAGCGGCGCGGCCGGGCGGTTGCGGTCAACGCCGAAAAACGCACAGTTTTGTTCGACGATGGCCATTTCGAGGATTACGACCGGCTGCTGATCGCCACCGGCTCGCACCCGGTGCGCCCGCCGATCCCCGGCATCGACCTGCCTGAAGTACAGACCTGCTGGACGCTCGACGACGCCCGTGGCATCGCCGCGCTGGCCAAACCCGGTTCGCGCGTGCTGCAGCTGGGGGCAGGCTTCATCGGCTGCATCATCATGGAGTCGCTGGTCAAGCGCGGCGTGCAGCTGACGGTGGTCGAGATGGGCGACCGAATGGTGCCGCGCATGATGACGCCGGAAGCCGGCACCATGATCAAGCGCTGGGTCGAGAAACAGGGCGTGCGCGTGGTGACGAAGGCGGGTGTCGAACGCATCGAAAATGGCGAAAAATCGCCGTTGACCGTGACCCTGTCGACCGGCGAGCAACTTGATTGTGACCTGCTGATCGTCGCCGCCGGCGTCGCGCCCAACGTCGCCTTCCTCGAAGGGACGGCGGTGCATGTCGCCAAGGGCATTCTGGTCGATGACACGATGCAGACCTCGGTGCCCGGCATCTACGCCGCGGGCGACGTTGCCGAGGCGCCCGACCTGTTCTCTGGGCGCCACCTGGTGGCGGCGATCCAGCCCAACGCCGCCGACCAGGCGCGCGTCGCGGCGCTCAACATGGCCGGCCAGCCGGCCCGCATGAAGGGCGTGCTGGCGATCAACGTGCTCGATTCGATGGGCATGATCTCGTCGTCCTTCGGCGAATGGCAGGGGGTGCCCGGCGGCGACGGTGTCGAGCTGGCCGACGAGGCCAACGGCCGCTACCTCAGCCTGCAGTTCGACGGTGACGTGCTGGTCGGCGCGACGGCGATCGGCCTGACCCAGCACGTCGGCGTCCTGCGCGGCCTGATCCAGGGGCGGACGCGGCTCGGGGCGTGGAAGGCAAAGCTGCTGGAAACGCCGACCCGCTTCGTCGAGGCCTACCTGGCCAGCCAGCAGGTGGTCCGCTAGCGCCGTGCGGGTGACCGTCAAGCTCTACGCCACGCTGGGCGACTACCTGCCGCCCGGTAGCAAGGGCAACAAGGTGGAAATCGAAGCGGCCGAGGCTGCTGCGGTCGACACCGTTCTGCGGCCGTTTTCGCTGCCGCCGAAACTGACCCATCTGGTTCTCGTGAACGGCGTCTTCATCCCGCCCGAGGCGCGGGCCGCAACCTGCCTCAAGGACGGCGACACGCTGGCGGTGTGGCCGCCGATCGCCGGTGGCTGAAGGGCCGTTTCCGTGGAGTGCCAGCCGCGTGCGGCAGATGAACGCGACCCCGGAGGAATTCCGGCGGGCGCTGGTCCAGGCCTTCGGGCCGGCGGTCAGCGCTAGCGCCGACGGCCTGTTGTTGACGACGGCGGGCGTGCAGCTGCACTTCGCGCTGACACGCGAAGCGGCGCACCGGATTGGTGCACTGCAACTCTCGATGCTGCGGGTCGAAGTGAGCGTCCGGCAAGGCGCCGGGGAGGCGGCAACGGAGCTGCTGGCACGGGTCGACCGGGCGACCCAGCGCGGCGGGGGTTAGTCCTCGATGCGGCAGATCTCGACCGCCGTCAGCGGCACCTGATAGTCCGCTGCCAGCTGGGTTTTCGCCAGATTTTCGACGGCCTGGCCGTCGTTCACGACGAAATGGCGGGCGCCGGTGTAATCCTGCGGAATGCCGGCGCGATCCTGCGTGATGCGGTAGTGAATCTTGACCTTCATTGCTGTTTCCTTTTATGACTTCTTTTTTGTCCTGCCAAGCAAGTATAGTCAATATTTGCTGCACTGCAATATCGGATTTCACTTAGGCGACCCGGCGACTGATGCATAATCCGCCTCCTTTCAGTGGCAGGCGCCGGCGGCGGAGGAGCAATGAAATACATCGGATTCGCCGGCTGGTCCGGCAGCGGCAAGACGACGCTGGTCGAGCAGGTCATCGCCCTGCTTGAAGCGCGCGGTCTGGAGGTGTCGCTGATCAAGCATGCCCATCACGAATTCGACATCGACCACCAGGGCAAGGATTCGCTCCGCCACCGCGATGCCGGCTGCCGCGAGGTGCTGGTGACCTCGGCCAACCGCTGGGCGGTCATGCACGAACTGCGCGGCCGCCCGGAACTGACGCTGGACGAGGCGCTGAGCCAGTTGTCGCCGTGCGACCTGGTGCTGGTCGAAGGCTTCAAGCATGCGCCGATCCCCAAGATCGAAATCTATCGTCCGGCGCTCGGCAAGCCGGCGCTCTACCCCGACGATCCGCATGTGATCGCGGTCGCCTGCGACGTGCAGCTGGACACTGCGCTGCCGCAACTCGACCTGAACCATCCGGCCGCCATCGCCGATTTCATGCTCGCGCGGCTGTCGCTGATTTAAGCGGCCTTGCCGTCCAGGTAGGCGGCGACGTCGACCGCGTCGATCTGCTCCGGTTTCATGTACTGCTCGGCATACTCGCGATAGACCCCGGAACGCAGGAAGAGATCGAATAGCTCGGGGTCAATGTGGTGATCCTTCTTCATGAAGGACATGATCCGGATCGCCTCCGACAGCGTCTTGCCCTTCTTGTACGGGCGGTCGACCGCCGTCAGCGCCTCGAAGATGTCGGCGATCGCCATCATGCGCGCCACCGGACTCATCTGGTCGCGCGTCAGGCGCCGCGGATAGCCGGTGCCGTCCATCTTCTCGTGGTGGCCGGCGGCGATTTCCGGGACGTTGCGCAGGTGCTTGGGGAAGGGCAGCTGGGTAAGCATGATCAGGGTCTGCACGATGTGCTCGTTGATCTTGTAGCGCTCCTCTTCCGACAACGTGCCGCGCGCGACGCCCAGGTTGTAGAGCTCGCCCTTGTTGTAGAGCACTTCCGGCACCGGCATGCGGAATCCCCATTTGTTGTCGGACGGCATGCGGTCGCGCGCCTGGCGTTCGAAGACGTGCTCCGGCTTGTCGGCCAGTAGCGGCTCGGCGACCGGCAGTGCGGGCGCCGGCGTGCGCGCCTTGCGTTCCTGCTCCTCGTGCGAGATGCCGATGCGGTCGTCGAGCGTGCGCAGCCAGGTGCGCGCGGCGATCGCCCGCAGGCGTTCGAGCTTTTCGGGCGCCATGAATTCGCCGCCCTCGTTGCATTCGGCGATGAAGGCGAAGTCGTCGTCGAGCGCGGCGAGTTCCGCCGTCAGCCGGGCGCGCGCCGCCGCCTCCGGTTCGCCGGCGGCAATGGCCTGCAGGCAGGCGATTTCGGCATCGCGCTTGAGCACCTCGAAGCGCATGCGCACCTCGTGGATGCGGTCGTACAGGGTTTCAAGCTTGGTCGCCTTGTCGACCACGTACTCCGGGGTCGTCACCTTGCCGCAGTCGTGCAGCCAGGCGGCGACGTGCACCGCTTCCCATTCCTCCTCGCCGAGCTGGAAATCCTTGTACGGGCCGCCGGTCTCGGCGCAGGCGGCGCGCGCCAGCATCTTGGTCAGTTCCGGCACGCGGGCGCAATGGCCGCCGGTGTAGGGACTCTTGGCGTCGATGGCGCTGGCGATCAGCTGGATGAAGGCCTCGAACAGCAGTTTCTGCGCCTTGATCAGCTCCTTGCTTTCGAGCGAGACGGCGACGGAGCCCGAGAGTGCCTCGACGAAACTGAGGCGGGCCGGGTCGCTGTCGCTGCGGCAGAGCAGCAGCATGGCGCCGACCAGCTGGTCCTGGCGGTTGAGCAGTGGCACGGCGATGGCATGGCTGGCCGGGCAGGCGGCGAGCGCCGGCGCAAGGCCGAGGGCGCGCACGTCCTCGGGCGTGAGCGCCCCGGCGCGCGGGGCGCCGGCGGCGAGGGCGGCGGCGAGCAGCGGGCCGGCCGCCGGCGGCGCGACGGCCGGTGTTTCCGGGGGCGGCAGTTCGCGGCCGTCGACCTGCAGCGCGGTGGCCGGCAGCAGCTGGTCGTTGTCGGCGAGAAAGAGGATGCCGGCTTCGGCGCCGGCGGCCGGCAGCGTTTCGCCTAGCAGGCGCGGCAACAGGCGGTCGAAGTTGTGCTCGGCGGCGACTGCCATGTTGATGTCGAGGAAGCGGCGGATCGTCCGCTTCATGCTGTCCATGGTCACCGCCAGGTCGTTGACCTCGAGTACCAGCGAGTCGACCCGGATCGGCTGCGAGAACTCGAAGCGGCGGATCGCTTCCGCCTCGCCGGCCAGCTGGCGCATCGGTCCTGAAATCGCCCGCGCTAGCCACCAGGTGACCGGAATCGCCAGCAGGATGACCAGCACCGTGGCGATCAGCGAATGGCGCATCAATTCCTGGGCGGAAGCCATCAGTTCGGCGTCGGGAATGACCGTGATGAGGAACAGCGGGGCAGCGCCTTCGAGCCTGACCGGGCGCAGCGCGGCATGCCACTTGGCGCCGGCGACGGTGAGCGCGAGATCGCGGCCGTTGTTCTCGTCCACGGTCGGCAGCAGGGTTTCCAGTTGTCCGAGCACCGGGATGCCGAGTTCGCCCAGGCGGGCCAGCCCCGGCTTGCCGTCGGCACCGGCGGCAAGCTTGGCGGCCGCCGCGGGATCCTCGTAGGCGATGGTGTAGCCCTGCCGGTTGGCGAGCACGACATGGCTGCCCGGCGTCACCTTCTGTTTCGCCAGGCTGCGGTCGAGGGTTTCGAGCAGGATGTCGGCGCCGACCACGGCATCGGCGTTGCTGGCCCGGTTGGCGATGGTGGTGCCGACCTTCTGGCTGGTGAAGAACAGGTAGGGCGCCGTCTTGATCTGCCCGCGGGCCGCCTGCGCCGCCGCGTACCAGTCGCGGGTGCGCGGATCGTAGGCCATCGCATAGTCGGGCAGGTCGTCGCTGCGCAGCAGCTTCAGCGCGGCGTCGAAGAAGATGAAGCTGCCGCGCGGCGCATCGCTTCCGCGCTCGATGCTCTGCACCATGTAGGCCGCCTCGGGCGGGGCGTTGAAGGTCGTGCCCTCGGCCGGGTCGCGAAAGCGGCGGACCATGAAGAAATCGCCGTTGCCGTAGCCGACGTAGAGCGAGGTCAGGGCCGCCGAGTTGTTCAGCGCCTCGCGCATGAAGCCGAGATTCTTCAGGCGCTCGGCCAGCGATTTGGCCTGCGTGACGCCGTCGTAGCTGAGCAGGCGGGCCGCCATTTCGGCGGGGCCGATCAGGCTGGTGAACTCCTCGAGGGTTTCGCGGCTGATACGCGTGTTCAGTTCGCCGGCCGTCGCCTGGAGGATGGTCTGGCTGTTGCGGTAGCCGAGGCCGCCGATGATGCCGCCGACCAGCAGGATGAGAGCGACGAACAGCGTCGAGATATGAACGTGGAGCGGGAAGCGGCGTTTCATGGCGGATGACTCGGGGGCCGGGAGCGCCCATGTTACGCGCAACGCCGGCCGGTTTAAACTTCGCCATCGTGTTCGCGGGAGGTGCTGTCATGCGTCAGACCATCAGCTTCATCACCCTCGGCGTCGGCGACCTGGGCAGGAGCCGTGCCTTCTATGCGGCGCTCGGCTGGCGCGAGTCGTCGGGCAGCCAGCCGGAAATCGCCTTCTTCAAGGCAGGCAGCGTGGTCTTCGGACTCTTCGAGCGCGCCGCGCTGGCCGCCGATGCCAACGTGCCGCCCGCCGGCAGCGGTTTCCCCGGCTTCACGCTGGCCCATAACGTCGCTTCGCAAGAAGAGGTCGACCGCCTGCTGGGCGAGGCGGCGGCGCTCGGTGCGAGCGTCGTGCAGCCGGCCGGCAAGGTCGTCTGGGGCGGCTACCGCGGCTATTTCGCCGACCCCGACGGCTTTCTCTGGGAGGTCTGCTGGAACCCGTTCTTCCCGCTCGACGCCGCCGGGAACGTCTGCCTGCCGCCGTGAGCGGGAGGCCTATTCGCCCGGCGTCGCGTCGAAGCGCCCGAGTTCCTCGCGCGTGTTGATGTTTTCGAAGGCATCGGCCTCGTCGTCGAAGGCGACTTCGACGACTTTCAGCGTCGCGTACCAGCGGTCGATCTTGCGTCCGCCGCCGGCCAGGAACTCGGTCAGGTGGGGCAATACTTCGCGTTTGCACAGGCAGAAGACCGGGTGCGGCTGGTCGAAGGTGCGGGCGACAGCGAGGTCGGCCCCTGTTGCGGTCAACGCCTGAAACAGGCGGAAAACCAGATCGGCCGGCAGGAAGGGCGAATCGCAGGGGGCGGTGGCGACCAGCGGATGCGCCGCCGCCGACAGCGCGGCGTGCAGCCCGGCGAGCGGCCCGGCGAAATCGGGAATCTGGTCGGGCACGACGCGATGGCCGAAGGCGGCGTAACGCTCGCCGTTCTGGTTGGCGTTGATCAGCAGTTCGTCGACTTGCGGTGCCAGGCGTTCGATGACCCAATCCACCATCGGCCGCCCGCGCAGTTCCTGCAGGCCCTTGTCGATGCCGCCCATGCGGCGCCCCAGTCCGCCGGCCAGGATGACGCCGGTAATCTTGTTGTCGCTCATCGCGTGAAGCGCTCCTCGCCGGTGAATAACAGGTAATGCTTGCCCTGGGCACGGCCGATCATCGTCATGCCAAGTTTGCGGGCGATTTCCCAGCCCATCTGCGTCAGGCCCGAGCGCGAAACGAGGAAGGGGATGCCCATCTGCGCCGTCTTGATGACCATCTCCGAAGTCAGCCGGCCGGTGGTGTAGAAAAGCTTGTCGCCGCCCAGGAGGTCGTCCAGCCACATGCGGCCGGCGATCGCATCGACCGCGTTGTGGCGGCCGACGTCCTCGATGAACATCAAGATCTCGCTGCCCCGGGCCAGCGCGCAGCCGTGTACTGCACCGGCCTGCTTGTAGATCGACTCATGGTGGCGCACCGCATCGAGCAGCCCGTACAGCGTCGCTTCGGAAAGGCGGGCGCTGGCTGGCAGACGGATGTCGTCGATCTCGTCCATCAGGTCGCCGAACACCGTGCCCTGGCCGCAGCCGGTGGTGACCGTGCGTTTTTCGGTGCGGCATTCGGCGATGCCGTTGCCGTGCCGGGTGGTGACGGCGACGGCATTGACCTCCCAATCGACCTGCACGGCGGCGATCTCGTCGAGGCTGGCGATCAGGCGCTGGTTGCGCAGGTAGCCCAGGGTCAGCGCTTCCGGCGCGGCGCCCAGGGTCATCAGGGTGACGATTTCGCGCTTGTCGACGTAGATAGTCAGCGGATGCTCGCCGGCGATGGCGGTCGGCACGACCTCGCCGCGCTCGTTGACGGCATCGATTTCGAAAGTGAGCGGCCGGCTGGCCTGGCTGAGCAGTGGGCGATGCATCGGCGGGATTCTACACTTGGCCCGAGTTTGGGCTATCCTGTTCGTTATAGCGTTCCAGGGCTTGCCATGAAGCAGTTTCCGGTTTCCGTAATCATCGAAAAGCAGCAGATCGACAACCGCTGGGTCAGCGAGAAATGGGAAGCGATCGGCGTCGTTCCCGCCTTCGATGCTGCGGTCGACGCGCCGGCCAAGCGCATTTTCGCGGATGAAGAGCGCGAGCAATTCCTGGTCGGCCACTTTCCGCTCGAACTGTTCCGCGACGAGGTCGATAACTACCATCTCAATCTGAGCTCGCCCGAGCCGCGCGTTTTCGTCATGTGGCGCATGGACGACGATTTTGCGAAGCCGGTGGAAGTCACCCTGAGCTACGGCGAAGCCGCCCGCTGGCTCGATTCCGGCGAGCAGTGCGACGGCGTGCCGATGCCGCCGGAAATCGCCGACTGGCTGGGCGACTTCGTCAATACCCACTACAAGCCGGCAGTGCGCAAGAAGATCAAGCGCAACGATCCGTTTGCCGGGCAGCGCCAGCCATGAGCGGCAGCCGTTTTCTCGAGCGCTGGTCGCGCCTGAAAAAGGCCGCCGACAAGGCGTCGACCGCAGAGATCACCGACCCCGAGAGCCTGCTCGCCAACCTGACGCCGGACAGCGATTTCGGCCATTTCCTGCGCCAGGAAATCGGCGAGGAAGTGCGGCGCAAGGCGATGAAAACCCTGTTCGCCGACCCCCATTTCAACGTGATGGACGGCCTCGACATCTACATCGACGATTATTCGATCAGCGAGCCGATTCCCGAGGCGATGCTGGCGACGCTCAACCAGGCGCGTGGCCTGCTCTTCGAGGCGCCCGAAGAGGCAGGGCCAGCGGCCGAAACGCCTGCAGGTTGCGACATTCTGGCCGCCGAGGGACAAAATGTCCCGGTCGCTGAAACGCCAGCCGCAGCGCCGTCCGAAAATCAACAGCTTAGCGGGCGATAGCGGCCGCTTTACACTGGCACGAAGCCTGCTGTGCAGAAGCACTTTTTTGAAGGTGAAGCCTTGAGTCCAGCCGTTTCCACCAACTTGCCCCTTTCCGAAAATCCGCCGCTGGCCGCCGCGCTGGCGGTCCTGAACGATCTGCCGGCACCCGAGCCGGTGCCGGCGGTCAGCATGAGCGCCGACGATCGCCTGCTCATCGTCGGCCCCGCCGCGGTGGCGCTGGGCTGGGCCGAGCGCCTGGCCGGGCAGCGCCGGGTGACCGTCCTGGCGCCGGCTGCCCCGGCTGCTGCGGTCGACCTGCCGGAAGAGTCCAATTTCGTTTTCGAGAACGGCAGCGATGTGCGGCTGGCCGGCCACCTCGGCGCCTTCGTCGCCAGCTGGCAAGGCGCTCTCGGCGCCCGGCAGGAGCGCTTCGATGTCGTTCTCGACCTCTCGCCGCAAGCCCTGCTCAAGCGCGTCGAACTGCCGCCAGGCTATGTCGCACCGGGGCGCGACCCGCTCGACCAGGCGCTGGCCATCATCGACCTGCTCGGCTTTGCCGGCGAATTCGAGAAGCCGCGCTACGTCGCCGTCAATGAACGCCTGTGCGCCCACAGCCGTTCGCAAAAAGCCGGCTGCAGCAACTGCATCGAGGTCTGCGCAACCGAGGCCATCGTCAGCGCCGGCGACAAGATCGCGCTCGATCCTTACCTGTGCCAAGGTTGCGGCACCTGCACGACGGTCTGTCCGTCCGGGGCGCTGGCGTTCGAGTATCCGCGTGTCGTCGATGTCGGTGTCGCCATCAAGGCCCAGCTCAAGGCCTGGCGCGCTGCCGGCGGCGAAAACCCCTGCCTGCTGTTCCATTCCGCCGAGGCCGGAAAAAAGGCGCTGGCGGCGCTCAAGCGTGGCGGCGGGAAGTTGCCGGCCAACGTCATTCCGGTCGAAACCTGGAGCATCGACGCCGTCGGGCTCGACCTGATGCTCGGCGCCATTGCGCTGGGCGCCGGCCGGGTCGCCCTGCTCGGCGCCGGCTCACACGATCTGGCGCCGCTGCATAAACAGGCGGGGATCGCCCATGTCGTTCTCAACGGCCTCGGCTACGCCGGCGACTACGTGAAGGTCGTCGGCGACGCCGACGACCTGGCCGGCGTCCTGGGTGGCTGGCCGGCGCCGTTGACCGTGCCACCGGCCGAATTCCGGCTGTTCGCCGACAAGCGGACGACGCTCGAATTCGTAATCGACCATCTGGCCAAACATGCCCCGGCACCGGTCGATGCCATCGATCTGCCGGCCGGCGCGCCGTTCGGCATGGTGGCGGTAAGCGACGCCTGCACCTTGTGCATGGCGTGCACCAGCGCCTGTCCGGCCAGCGCCCTGAAGGCGGCGGCCGATGCGCCGCGCCTCTCCTTCCTCGAACGCAACTGCATCCAGTGCGGCCTGTGCGCCGGCACCTGCCCGGAGCGGGCCATCACGCTGACGCCCCGCCTGCTCCTGAAGGAGCGCCGCCATGAGCGCATTCTCAGGGAGGCCGAGGTATTCTGCTGTACCGTCTGCGGCAAGCCGATGGGAGCGGCGCCGACGATCATGAACATGCTTGGCAAATTGTCCGGCCACAGCATGTTCGCGACGCCGGAAGCCAGGGCGCGACTGACCATGTGCGGCGATTGCCGCGTGATCGACCTGATCAACCACGAAAAGAGCACGAAAGCCTGGGAGATGACCGAATGAGTGCAGTTCGCGAACGCGTGGCGGCCGCGCCGCTGCTGACCGACGAGGAACGCGCCCGCGCCGAGCACTACGCCGTGCTGTCGCGCCTCTTCGCCAGCGCGCCCGATGCCGACTTCCTGCACAAGCTGCCGGCGCTGGCGGCCGCCTGGGGCGGTAGCGGCAATGCGCTCGGCCAAGCCTGGCTGATGCTGCGCGATGCCGCGCTCAACACCGATGCCGAGCAGCTCGAAGACGAATACACCCGGCTGTTCCTGACCATCGGCCGGCCGGACGTGATGCTGTTCGGTTCCTTCTACATGGCCGGCTTCCTGATGGAAGGGCCGGTCGTCGAGCTGCGTGCCGATCTCGCCGAGCTCGGGCTGGGCCGTCGCCTAGGCGTTACGGAATCCGAAGACCACATCGCCGCCCTGTGCGATGTCATGCGCCACCTGATCGTCACCGGCCCGGATGCGGCCGGTCTCGGGCGCCAGCAACTGTTCTTTGCCCGGCATATTGCGCCGTGGTTCGAGGCGCTGTGCGATGCCCTCGAACGGGCGCCCGATGCCCGCTTTTATCCGCGTACCGCTGCGCTGGTGCGCGCCTTTTTCGAGATCGAACGCCTGGCGTTCGACATGCTCTAGTTTTGTGAGGAGGGGAAATCATGACTGACAAGAAACCGGAAAATCTCAAGCGGCGCGGCTTCCTGCTCGCCGCCGGCGTCGGCGGCGCCGGCGCGGTGGCCGTTGCTGTCGGCGTCGGCAAGGAAAAGACGGCGCCGGTGGCGACCGTCAAGCCCGAAGACAAGGTGGGCAGCTATGAAGAAACCCGCCACGTCAGCAACTATTACCGCACGGCGCGGGTTTGAGCGGAGAGCAACCATGCTGACCAGAAAAGCGAAATCTGCGGCGCGCCCGGAAGCCGGCGTCATTTTGGCTGCAAATCCGGGGTCGACCGCAACCGGCAATGTGCTGGCCGCGACCATGGATCGCCGCACCTTCCTCAAGCGCTCCGGCCTTGCCGCCGGCGGCGGGGCGCTGGCGACCCAGTTGCCGTACAACATGATCGGTAGCGCCGAGGCGGCCGATGTCGTCAAGGACAACAAGACCGGCGTCGAGGTCAAACGCACGGTATGTACGCACTGCTCGGTCGGCTGCGCCGTCGATGCCGTCGTCGAGAACGGCGTCTGGGTGCGCCAGGAACCGGTCTTCGATTCGCCGATCAATCTCGGCGCGCATTGCGCCAAGGGTGCCTCCGTCCGCGAACACGGTCACGGCGAACATCGCCTGAAGTATCCGATGAAGCTGGTCGACGGCAAGTACAAGCGGATCAGCTGGGAACAGGCGCTCAACGAGGTCAGCGAAAAACTGCTGGCGATCAGGAAGGAAAGCGGCCCGGACGCCACCTACTGGGTCGGCTCGTCGAAGCACAGCAACGAGCAGGCTTACCTGATGCGCAAGTTCGTGTCCTTCTTCGGCACCAACAACATGGACCACCAGGCCCGCATCTGCCACTCGACCACGGTCGCCGGCGTCGCCAATACTTGGGGTTACGGCGCCATGACCAACTCCTACAACGACATGCAGTTCTCCAAGGCGGCGCTGTACATCGGCTCCAACGCCGCCGAGGCGCACCCGGTGTCGCTGCTGCACATGCTGCATGCCAAGGAAAACGGCTGCAAGATGGCGGTCGTCGACCCGCGCTTCACGCGCACGGCGGCCAAGGCCGACATCTACACGCGCATCCGTTCCGGCACCGACATTCCCTTCATCTGAGGCATGCTCTACCACATCTTCAAGAACGGCTGGGAAGACAAGGCCTACATCGACGCCCGTGTCTTCGGTCTCGACAAGGTTAAGGCCGAAGTCATGACGTGGACGCCGGAGCGCGTCCAGGACGTCACCGGCATCCCCGAAGCCGAAGTGCTGCGCATCGCCGAGATGCTGGCCAAGAACAAGCCGTCCACCGTCGTCTGGTGCATGGGGCAGACCCAGCACACGGTCGGCAACGCCAACGTCCGCGCCATGTGCATCCTGCAGCTGGTGCTCGGCAACGTCGGCGTCTCCGGCGGTGGCACCAACATCTTCCGCGGCCACGACAACGTGCAGGGCGCCACCGACGTCGGCCCCAATCCGGATTCGCTGCCCGCCTATTACGGCCTCGCCGCCGGCTCGTGGAAGCACTGGTGCAAGGTGTGGGGCGTCGATTACGAGTGGGTCAAGAGCCAGTTTGCCTCGCAGGCGATGATGGAAAAATCGGGCATCACCGTTTCGCGCTGGATCGACGGCGTGCTGGAAAAGAACGAAGCGATCGACCAGGATTCCAACCTGCGTGCCGTGGTCTACTGGGGCATGGCCCCCAACAGCCAGACGCGTGGCCTGGAAATGGTCGAGGCGATGAAGAAGCTCGATCTGCTGGTCGTCATCGATCCATACCCGTCGGCCACCGCGGCGATGGCGGCGATGATGCGCAAGGACGGCGTCTATCTGCTGCCGGCGTGCACCCAGTTCGAGACTTCCGGTTCGCGCACTGCTTCCAACCGTTCGATTCAATGGGGCGAGAAGGTCATCGAACCGCTGTTCGAGTCGAAGCCTGACCATACCCTGATGTACGCCTTCGCCAAGAAGTTCGGCTTCGAGAAGGAGCTGTGCAAGAACATCAAGGTGAACAAGGACAAGCAAGGCTGGGACGAGCCGGAAATCGAGGACATCCTGCGCGAAATCAACCGCGGTGCATGGACCATCGGTTACACCGGCCAGTCGCCGGAACGCCTGAAGCTGCACATGAAGAACATGCACACCTTCGACGTCAAGACCTTGCGCGCCAACGGCGGCCCCTGCGACGGCGACTATTTCGGCCTGCCCTGGCCGTGCTATGGCACGCCGGAACTGAAGCACCCCGGCACGCCCAACCTCTACGACACCTCGAAGCACGTGATGGACGGCGGTGGCAACTTCCGCGCCAATTTCGGCGTCGAGCGCGACGGCGTTTCGCTGCTGGCTGCCGACGGCTCGGCCTCCAAGGGCGCCGCGCTGCAGATGGGCTACCCGGAGTTCGACCACGTCCTGCTCAAGAAGCTCGGCTGGTGGGACGACCTGACCGAGGACGAGAAGAAGGCGGCCGAGGGCAAGAACTGGAAGACCGACCTGTCGGGCGGCATCCAGCGAGTGGTCCTCAAGGTGTATGGCTGCCATCCCTTCGGCAACGCCCGCGCCCGCGCCCTGGTCTGGAACTTCCCCGACCCGGTGCCGCTGCACCGCGAGCCGATGTACTCGCCGCGCCCCGACCTCGTCGACAAATACCCGCAGCCGGACGACAAGAAGGTCTTCTGGCGCCTGCCGACCCTGTACAAGTCGCTGCAGACCAAGGTCAGGGACATTTCCAAGGAATACCCGCTGATCATGACCTCCGGCCGCCTCGTCGAGTACGAAGGGGGGGGCGACGAAACCCGCTCCAACCCGTGGCTGGCCGAATTGCAGCAGGAGATGTTCTGCGAGGTGAATCCGCGCGACGCCAACAACGCCGGTTTCCGCAACAACGACTTCATGTGGGTCGAGACGCCGACCAAGGGCCGCATGAAGGTGCGCGCCCAGGTTACCGAAAGGGTGGCGCCGGGCACCGTCTTCCTGCCCTTCCACTTTGCCGGCTGGTGGCAGGGCAAGGACATGCTCGAGTACTACCCCGAAGGCGCGGCGCCGATCGTGCGCGGCGAGTCGGTCAACCAGGGCACGACCTACGGTTACGACTCGGTGACCATGATGCAGGAAACCAAGACCACGCTCTGCCGTGTCACCAAGGCCTAAAGGAGAATAAAAATGGCTCGCATGAAATTCCTGTGTGACACCGAGCGCTGCATCGAATGCAACGGCTGCGTCACCGCCTGCAAGAACGAAAACGAGACGCCGTGGGGGGTTAACCGCCGCCGCGTCGTCACCGTCAATGACGGGGTGCCGGGCGAGCGCTCGGTGTCTGTCGCCTGCATGCACTGCTCCGACGCGCCGTGCATGGCCGTCTGTCCGACCGACTGCTTCTACAAGACGGAAGAGGGCGTCGTCCTGCACAACAAGGATGCCTGCATCGGCTGCGGCTACTGCTTCTTCGCCTGCCCCTTCGGCGCCCCGCAGTTCCCCAACGGCCCGGCGGCCTTCGGCGCGCGCGGCAAGATGGACAAGTGCACCTTCTGCGCCGGTGGTCCGGAAGAAAACGGCTCCAAGGCCGAATTCGAGAAATACGGGCGCAACCGCCTGGCCGAAGGCAAGCTGCCGCTGTGCGCCGAGATGTGCTCGACCAAGGCGCTGCTCGCCGGCGATGCGCCGGTAATATCCGACATCTACCGCGAGCGCGTCATGCGCCGGGGCAAGGCCGGCGAAGCCTGGGGCTGGAATACGGCCTACGGCAAGCCGGAGCAGGCGGCACCGGCCGCCAAGGAGGCGGCAAAATGAAAAAGGCGCTATTTCTGGTGTTGACCGTAACCGTCGGCCTCGTTGCCTGCGGCGAATACTCGCAGGTGCCCAACTACAAGCAGGGCAACTACCAGGGCAAGTCCGACGTCCGGCCGTGGGAGGGCGAGAAGTTCGCCGGCAACAAGCAGGCCTGGGAAAATGCCCTGCGCGCGCGCAATCAGGGGCAAACCGAGTACAACCGGATCAAGTGAGGGGCCGACGATGACCACTTCAACCCTGAGGTTCCGGCTCGGGCGCCTGCTCGTCGCCGGCTGCCTGATGCTCGCCGGCAGCCTGCCGCTCGCCGCCGCCGACAACCCGACGCCGGCACAGCAGCAGGCGGAACGGCAGCAGACGCAGCCCGGCAACAACGCGCCGATGTGGCGCGAGGTGCGCTCCGGCGATTCATTCTTCACGACCAACCGCGGGCCGGAGGCCGGCGTCCTGATCCAGAGCGAAGGCGATACCTGGCGTCATCTCCGCAACGGGCCGGTGACCTTCTACGGCGGCATCCTCCTGATGCTGGTGGCGGCGGCGATCCTGATCTTCTACAAGATCAAGGGGCCGCTAACGCTGCATGACGCGCCCACGGGCCGCCTGATCCAGCGCTTCCCGCGCTACGAACGGGTCGTGCATTGGCTCACCGCCGGCAGTTTCGTGATCCTGGCAGTCACCGGGCTGGCCATGCTGTTCGGCAAGCACGTGATGATTCCAGTGATCGGTCATTCGCTGTTCGGCTACCTGATGGTGCTCGGCAAGAATGTGCACAATTTCATCGGGCCGCTGTTCGCCGCCTCGCTGCTGGCGATGATCGTCATCTGGGCGCGCGACAATGTCTGGCAGAGCATCGATGCGCTGTGGATCCGCAAGGCGGGCGGGCTCATCACCGGCGAGCACGTGCCATCCGGGCGCTTCAACTTCGGCGAAAAGACCTGGTTCTGGATCGGTGTCACCATTCTCGGGCTGACTGTCTCGATTTCCGGCTTCGTCATGAATTTCCCGAATTTCGACCAGACGCGCAACGACATGCAGATCGCCAACATCGTCCATTCGGTATCGGCCATCGTCATGCTGCTGCTCGCCTTCGGCCACATCTACATGGGCACCATCGGCGCCCACGGCGCCTTCGATTCGATGAAGACCGGCTATGTCGATGAAACCTGGGCCAAGGAACACCACGAGCAGTGGTACAACGATGTCAAGGCCGGCAAATCCGGTCATCCACAGGGATAAGGGGAGAACCATGAACATGAAACCAAGCAAATTCGCCCTGATTCTGGCGTTGACCGTAGCCAGTGCCGGCGCCTGGGCCAAACTGCCGCCGCCGTCCGAGGAAGCCAAGGCCAAGGCCGAAGAAGCCAAGGCCAAGGCCGCCGAAACCGCCAAGCTCGAAGCCGAACAACTGGCCAACGCCCAGAACCGCGTCGCCGAAGCCTTCATCAAGCAGCAGAAGGCCAACGGCATCACCGTCAAGCCCACACCGATCGCCCCGCCGGCACCGCCTGCCGCCGCGGCACCGGCGGCAGCTGCGCCGGTTGCGGCTACACCGGCGCCCGCAGCGAATAAATAACCACGGTGGTATCCTCGCAGCGCCCGGCGGGTGACCGTCGGGCGTTGTCACGTTTGCGCCCATGACCGCCACCCTGCTAGACGCCCTCGCCCTGCTTGGCAGCTTCGACCACCGATTGCTCGAAATCGTCGGTCTCTCGCTGCGCGTCAGCCTGAGCGCGCTGCTGATCGGCACCCTGCTCGGCCTGCCGCTCGGCGCCTGGCTGGCGGTCGCCGACTTTCCCGGGCGCGGCGCCTGCAACGTCGCCCTCAACGCGCTGATGGGGCTGCCCTCGGTGGTGGTCGGCGTCCTCGTCTATCTCGCGCTGTCGCGCAGCGGGCCGCTTGGCGGCTACGGCCTGCTCTTCTCGCCGGCGGCGATGATCGTCGCCCAGAGCGTGCTGGTCGTCCCGCTGATCGCCGCCGTCACCCGGCAGATCGTCGAGGACGCCTGGCGCGAGTACGCGCCGGAGTTTTCGGTCATCGGGATCGGTCGACCGCAGGCGGTGCGGCTGCTGCTCGCCGACTGCCGCTTCTCGCTCAGCGTGGCGACGCTGGCCGGGCTCGGCCGGGCGATGTCCGAGGTCGGCGCGGTGATGATCGTCGGTGGCAACATCGACGGCTACACGCGGGTGATGACCACCGCCATCGCGCTGGAAACCAGCAAGGGCGACCTCGCCCTGTCGATCGCGCTGGGCATCGTGCTGATGAGCATCATTCTTACCCTCAACGTCGTCGCCTACGGTCTGCGTTGTTGGGCGGCCCGGAGGTATGGCTGATGTTCCCGCTGCGCATCGCCGGCCTGCGCTTTGCGCCCGAGGGGCGGGTCGTGCTGGGCGGCGTCGACCTCGAACTTTCCGGCGACGGCATCAGCGTCATCCTCGGCCCCAACGGCGCCGGCAAGACGCTGCTGCTGCGCCTGCTGGCCGGCCTGCTGCCGGCTGACGGCGGCAGCGTCGACTGGGGCGGCGCGCCGGTGCCCGCCGGCCGCCTGGCGATGGTCTTCCAGCAACCGATGCTGCTGCGCCTGTCGGTGTTCGCCAATGTCGAGTTCGCCTTGCGCCCGCAGGCGCTACGCGCCCCCGAACGCAAGGCGCGGACCTTGGCGGTGCTCGAGCGCGTCGGCCTTGCCCACCGCGCCCGCGACTGCGCCCGCCAGCTCTCCGGCGGCGAACGCCAGCGCCTGGCGCTCGCCCGCGCCTGGGCCATGCAGCCGCGCCTGCTGCTGCTCGACGAGCCGACCGCCAGCCTCGACCCGACGGCGACCGAGGCGGTCGAGACCATCGTTCGCGAAATCCGCACCGAGGGCGCCAAGGTGCTGATGACGACGCATAATCTCGGGCAGGCGACGCGCCTGGCCGACGACATCATCTTTCTGGCGGATGGCCGCGTGCAGGAGCACGAAACGGCGCCCCGCTTCTTCGCCCGCCCGCACTCGCCGGCGGCCCGGGCTTACCTGCAAGGAGAACTGCCATGGCGCATTACCTTCGATCGTTGATGCTTGTCCTGGGCCTGATGGCCGGCGTCGCCCACGCCGACGAGACGCTGGTCGTCGCGTCGACCACGTCGACCGAGCAGTCCGGCCTCTTCGGCTGGATTTTGCCCAGATTCGAGCAGTCGACCGCGATCAAGGTGCGTGTCGTCGCCGTCGGCACCGGCCAGGCGCTCGACATCGGCCGCCGCGGCGATGCCGACGTGCTGTTCGTGCACGACCGCGCCGCCGAGGACAAGTTCGTCGCCGAAGGCTACGGCAGCTACCGCAAGGACGTCATGTACAACGATTTCGTCTTCATCGGCCCCAAGGATGACCCGGCGAAAATCCGCAACGCCGGCAGCGCGCTGAACGCGCTCAAGGCGATCGCCGGCAGCGGCCAGCCCTTCGTCTCGCGTGGCGACAAGAGCGGCACGCACGCCGCCGAGCTGCGCCTGTGGAAGGACGCCGGCGTCGATCCGAAGGCGCTGGCCGGCTACAAGGAAACCGGCAGCGGCATGGGCCCGACGCTCAACATGGCGGCGGCGACCAGCGCCTACACGCTGTCCGACCGCGCCACCTGGTACGCCTTCAAAAATCGCCGCGACCTCGATCTCGTGCTCGCCGGCGACCCGGTGCTGTTCAATCCCTACGGCGTGATCCCGGTGAACCCGGCGCGCCACCCGCATGTCAAAAAGGACGCCGCCGAGCGCTTCGCCCAGTGGCTGGTCTCGCCGGAAGGCCAGGCAGCGATCGCCGCCTTCCGCGCCGACGGCCAGCAGGTCTTCTTCCCCAACGCCAAACCGTGACGCCATGACCGACACCTCCTCCTGCGCCTCGTACGCCCCCGAAAACCGCGCCCTCTCCGCCGACGAGGCGCGCGCCCACCTGCTGGCGCAGGTGGCGCCGGTCGCCGGCCGCGAGTTTGTGCCGCTGCGCAGCGCGCTGGGCCGCATCCTCGCAGCCGACATCGTCGCCCCGCACGACGTGCCGGCGCACGACAACTCGGCAATGGACGGCTACGCGGTCCGCTTCGACAGCCTCGCCGGCGACGGTGAAACGCGCCTGCAGGTGGTCGGCAGCGCCTTCGCCGGCAACGCCTTCTCCGGGCTGGTCGGCAAGGGGCAGGCGGTGCGCATCATGACCGGCGCCGTGCTGCCGGCCGGGGCTGATACCGTGGTGGTGCAGGAGGTGACGCGCGTCGAGGACGGCGCCGTCCTCGTTCCCGCCGGCCAGAAAAAAGGCCAGAACACCCGGCGCGCCGGCGAGGACCTGGCGCACGGCGCCGTCGCGCTGGCCGCCGGCAAGCGCGTCGGTCCGGCCGAACTGGGGCTCATCGCCTCGCTCGGCATCGCCGAGGTGGCGGTCCGGCGCCGCCTGCGCGTCGCCTTCTTCTCGACCGGCGACGAACTGGCGTCGATCGGCACGCCGCTGGCGCCCGGCCAGATCTACGACAGCAACCGCTACACCCTGCACGGCCTGCTGACCCGCCTGGGCGCCGACCTGATCGACCTCGGCGTCGTCCCCGACGTGCCGGAAGCGCTGGAAGCGACGCTGCGCGAAGCCGCCGGCGTCGCCGACGCGATCATCACCACCGGCGGCGTGTCCGTCGGCGAGGCCGATTTCGTCCGTGAAATCCTCGCCCGCCTCGGCGAGGTCGGGTTCTGGAAGCTCAACATCAAGCCCGGTCGCCCGATGGCTTTCGGCAAGATCGGCGACGCCTGGCTGTTCGGCCTGCCCGGCAACCCGGTGGCGGTGATGGTCAGCTACACCCAGTTCGCGCTCGACGCCCTGTTGCGCCTGTCCGGTCTCGATCCGCTGCCCGAACGTCCGCTGCTGACGGTGACGGCCGCCAACGCCATCAGGAAGCAGCCCGGCCGCCGCGAATACCTGCGCGGCACGGTGGCTGCGGTCGACGGCCGCTGGCAGGTCAAAACCACCGGCAACCAGGGGTCGGGGGTGCTGCGCTCGATGTCGGAGGCAAACTGCTTCGTCGTCCTGCCGGAAGACTGCGCCGGCGTGCAGGCCGGCGACCGCGTCGAGGTGCAGCTGTTCGAGGGGGTGTAGTTCTCAGTCGGCGACCTCGACCTGGCCGCTGACGGTCGTCGTCACCAGGCTTTCGCCGGCTTCCAGCGGCACCGGCGGCGCCGCCTCGGCGGCCATGGCGCGGCTGGCGCGCATGATCGGCATCGGCGGCATCTGGCCGCTCTGCTGGATGCTCAGATGGCGGATCTTGTACGGCTTGCCGAGTACCTCGGCGACCACCGCGGCGCGCTGGCGAAAGGCGGCGATGGCGTCGCGCGTCGCCTCGTCTTCCACCTTGCGCCGCGTTTCGGGCGACGGCAGCTGGCTGACGCCGCCGACCGCGAGGCGCATCTGCTGCAGCTGGCCCAGCAGTTCGGACACCGCGGCGGCATCGCGCGATTCGAGGATCAGCTCCGAGTGGATGCGCCAGCTCTCGATCTTCTGGTTCTGCCCATAGACCGGGAAGGTGCTCTGGCGGCCGCTCTTGACCGAGATGCCCGGCTTCGCCTTGATGACCTTGAGCCCTTCGGCGATGTCCTGGTTGACCCGGCGTGCCAGTTCACCGGCGTTGCTGCCGCTGGCCTCGGCGAACACCGTGGCGCGCACCATGTCGTTGGCCGCCGGGCGGCTCGCCTCGGCCGTCAGGTCGATGGTGGTGGCGGCCTGCGCCGCGCCGGCGAGCAGGAGGCCGAGGACGGCGAGCGTGGTCGGGCGCATGTTCAGCGCCCCGCGCTGGCTTGCCGGAGTTCGCCGGCGATGCGTTCGCAGTGCGCGATGTGACGCATCGCCACGGCGTTCACCGACCAGTAACCGATGCCGGCGGCGACCAGCTGGCCGGCGACCGGCACCAGGCGGGCGGCTTCCATCGCGGTCAGGCGCACGCCGGCGACGCGCACGATGCGGGCGACCAGCGCCGGCGTCGTCAGGCGCGCGGCCAGGGTACCGCCGGCGCTCGTCAGCAGGCGACAGGCCAGCGCCTGGCGCTCGCCGGACAGGCGTCCGAGCTGCGCTTCGCTGAGGCCGAAGTGGTCGTTGATGCGCGCGATCACCCGGGTCATCAGGGCGAGGTCGGTCGCCAGGTCGATGCCGGGAACGGGAATCAGCGAGGTTGCGGCGGCGAGCAGGGCACGCCGGCGGGCCATGGCCCGGCATTCGCGGCGCAGCTGAAGGGTCGAATCGGCGGTGGTAGCCGGCGCCCAGGCGCCGGCGGCAAGGGTGGCGGTCATGCCCATCTGCATTCTCCCTGGCTCACGACTTGCCGGATTGCGCGGCGCGAATCTTGCCGTAGACGACCAGCAGCAGGATGGCGACGATGACCGATGCGATGAAGCCGGCCCCCTCGCCGGCCTGGTACCAGCCGAGGAACTGGCCGATGACGCCGGCCAGGAAAGAGCCGGCGACGCCGAGGATGACGGTGGCGATGAAGCCCATGTTCTCCTTGCCGGGGTGAAGAAGCTTGGCCAGAACGCCGATGACGAAGCCGAGCACGATGGTCCAGAAGATGCCGCCCATGATTCGAATCCTCCTTGAACAGACGAAAGGCGCCCGGCAACCGGGCTACGGTTCCATGTTAACGTGCGTGGCGCCGTCGCGGTTGGCAGAATTGCCAAAATCCGGATGGCCGCGGTTTCGGTGCAGGCGTTAAGATGGGTGCGCCAAGGAGGGCGACGACATGGGCAGCAAATTTCTCGACGACCTGCACCCCGGCGAAAAATTCGTCACCGGGGGCATCACGCTGAGCGAAAGCGAAATCATCGGCTTCGCGCTGACCTACGATCCGCAGCCGTTTCACCTGAACGCCGTGGTTGCCGCCGAGTCGATCTACGGCGGACTGATCGCCAGCGGCTTCCAGGTGGTCTCGCTGACCTTCCGGCTGTTCATTCAGACCGGCGTCTTCGGCGAATCGAGCATGGGTTCGCCGGGCATCGACGAGCTGCGCTGGTTTGCCCCGGCCCGTCCGGGCGACACGTTGCATGCGGAGGTCGAGGTGATGGCGGTGATCCCGTCGAAGTCGAAGGCCGACCGCGGCATCGCCCGCCTGCGCTATTCGGCCTTCAACCAGCGCCATGAACTGGTGTCGAGCTTCGTCGTCAATCACCTGCTGCGCCGCCGCTAAGGGCGTCTGCCCGCTCAGAACAGGCGCTTGTGACGCAGGGCGCCGGGGGCGTGCGAGAGCAGGGTCGACAGCACCAGGAGCGTCCAGAATACCGCTAGCGCCGTTGCCGGCACGACGGCCATTAGGGCAAGCAGCGCGAGCTTGAGCAACACCCCGCAGCCGGCAATTTCCCGCACGTGCGCCGGATTCGCCCAGGCGTCGCCGGCGAACATGCCGAGCCCGGAGAGCAGGGTCAGCCAGGCGCCGGCCATCGTGTCGCCGTGACCGAGCAGGGCCGCGCCAAGGAGGACGACCCCGGCGAGATGGGCAGTACGCAGGCTGAGGTTGAGCCAGCGGCGACCGGGGAAGTCGCGGACGTTGTCGCGTGGGCGGGACATGGCAAGGCGACCGGGTGATAAGATTGTGCATTATGTCCGAACTCGAAAAACTTGCCGAACATCTCGGCCGCGAGCTGCTCAGTCGCGGGGAGTGGCTGGCGACCGCGGAGTCCTGCACCGGCGGCTGGATCGCCCAGACGGTGACCGCCATCGCCGGCAGTTCCACCTGGTTCGACCGCGGCTTCGTCACCTACTCGAATGCCGCCAAGCTCGACATGCTGGACGTCCCGGAAACGACGCTGGCGAGCCACGGCGCGGTCTCCGAAGCGACCGCCCGGGCGATGGCGCAGGGGGCGCTGAAGAACAGCCGCGGCGACTGGTCGGTGGCGGTGACCGGCATCGCCGGGCCGGACGGCGGCACGCCGGACAAGCCGGTGGGCATGGTCTGCTTCGCCTGGGCGCAGCGCGACGGCGGCTGCGAGGCGCTGACCTGCCAGTTCGCCGGCGACCGTGCCGAAGTCCGCCAGCAGGCGGTGCGCCTGGCCCTGAGCGGCACCCTGAAACGGGTGATGGCGGCGACGCTGATGGCCTGACCGGCCGCTTGCGGTCGACGCCCGGTAACGGCCGGTTTTCAGCGCCCGGCTTCGGCGGCGATTTCCTTGAGCAGGCCCTCGACCATGGCCGCCGCCTTGCCCTGCGGCCGGCGGTAGGCGACCCAGGTGCCGGTCGGGTCGCCGGGCAGGGTGTAGATGGAAATCGCGAAGGGGCACAGCACGATGTTGTGCGGGTCGGCTTCCATCATCCTGCGCGACAGGCCGGCCGAACAGAATTCGATGATTTCCGCCTGCTCGAACACCTTGCGTTTGGCGCCGATGTCGGCCCCGGTCCGCGCCAGCATGTCGCCGATGTGCGAGGTGTAGTTGATGACCAGCCCGCGGTTCTCGATCGCCATGACGATGCCGTCGCGCGTGTCGGCGAAGCTGGTCGCCACCTTCTGGCGGACGGCCCAGTCTTCGGCGAGCGCCAGGCCGGCGCTCAGGGCAAGGACGACGAGGAGGGCGAGGCGGCGCATGGCAACTCCATTTATTAGCGTTTTCTGATTGGTGGATTGTAGCGCCGGTTGCGGTCGACGCCGAGAAACGGCCGAAAATGACCCCCTTAACCGGGCAGGGGTTCGAACAGCGCGGCTAGGTCGTCGCTGCCGAACTTGAGGTCGACGCCGCGATCCTCGGAGAGGATGCCGGCCGCCAGTTCGGCCTTGCGTTCCTGCAGGGCGAGGATCTTTTCCTCGATGCTGCCGCCGACGATCAGCTTGTAGACGAATACCGGCTTGTCCTGCCCGAGGCGGTGGGCGCGGTCGGTGGCCTGGTTCTCGACGGCCGGGTTCCACCACGGGTCATAGTGGATGACGGTGTCGGCGGCGGTCAGGTTGAGGCCGACGCCGCCGGCCTTGAGGCTGATCAGGAAGATCGGCACCTCGCCTTCCTGGAAGCGGCGGATCGGCGTTTCGCGGTCGCCGGTGTCGCCGGTCAGCAGCGCATAGTCGAGGCCGACGGCGGCGAGTTCTTCCTCGATCAGCGCCAGCATGCTGGTGAATTGCGAGAAGACGAGGATACGCCGGCCCTCGTCGACCAGTTCCGGCAGCATCGCCATCAAGAGGTCGAGCTTGGCCCGCTCCTTGACCTTGCGCGCCGCACCGGCCTTGACCAGGCGCGGGTCGCAGCAGACCTGGCGCAGCTTGAGCAGGGCGTCGAGGATGACGATCTGGCTGCGGTTGAAGCCGCGGCTGGCGATCTCGTCGCGCACCTTGACGTCCATCGCCGCGCGCACCGTTTCGTAGAGGTCGCGCTGGCCGCCCTCGAGTTCGACGCTACGCACGATGATGGTCTTCGGCGGCAGTTCCTGGGCCACGTCCTCCTTCTTGCGGCGCAGGATGAAGGGGCGGATGCGGCGGGCCAGCAGGTCGCGGCGCCGGCGGTCGTTCTGCTTCTCGATCGGCGTCCGCCAGTGGCGGGCGAATTGCCGGTTGGCGCCGAGAAAGCCGGGGAGCAGGAAGTCGAACTGGCTCCACAGCTCGCCCAGATGGTTTTCCAGCGGCGTGCCGGTCAGGCACAGGCGATGGCGGGCGTCGATCTTGCGCACCGCCTCTGCGCCCTGGCTCTGGGCGTTCTTGACCGTCTGCGCCTCGTCGAGAATGAGCAGGTGGTAGCTGTGCTGCATCAGTTCGTCGGCATCGCGCCAGAGCAGCGGGTAGGTGGTCAGCACGACGTCGTGGGCGGGAATCTCGGCGAAGCGGCTCTTGCGTTCCGGGCCGTGCAGGGAGAGCACGCGCAGATCGGGGGCGAAGCGCGCTGCCTCGTGCTTCCAGTTGAAGATCAGCGAGGTCGGCAGGACGATCAGCGCCGGCTTGTCGAGACGTCCGCTCTCCTTTTCGAGCAACAGGTGGGCCAGGGTCTGCGCCGTCTTGCCGAGGCCCATGTCGTCGGCGAGGATGCCCGACAGGTTCTGCGCACGCAGGAACTGCAGCCAGGCGAGGCCCTCCTTCTGGTAGTCGCGCAGTTCGAGGCGCAGGCCGGCCGGCGCGGCGATGCTGGTGACGCCCTGGGCGGCGCGCAGCTGCTCGGCGAGCGCCAAGATGTCGCCCTGGCCGCGGAACTGCCAGCGGCTGGTGTCGGTCAGCTCGGACAGGCGCGGCGCATCGAAGCGCGAGACGCGCAGCGTGTCGCCGCCGGCAAAGCCGTCGAAGAGGTCGATCAGCGTTGCCGCCAGCGGCTTGATGCGGCTGGCCGGGACGCGGATGCGCTGGCGCAGCGGCGTCTGCAGCTCGATCGGCTCGTCGTCGGGGATCGCCTCGATCAGCACGCTTTCCAGCCAGCGTGCGTCGCGGCGGAACAGCGCGGCGAGCAGCGGGGCCAGCGCCAGGCGCTCGCCGTCGACGATGATGCCCATGTCGAGGTCGAACCAGCCGTTGTCGGATTCGACGAGATCGGCTTCCCAGCCGTCGACCTCAAGCAGGTGATGGCGGAAATCCTCCGGGTATTCGACCTGCCAGCCGGCGGCGCGCAGCGCCTCGCGGCCGTCCTGCATGAAGGCGGGCCAGGCGTTTTCGCTGACCAGCCCGTACACGCCCTCGGGCGGCCGGCCGAAGGTGTCGAGGGTGTGCGACGGAAGCTTCTCGAAGCCGGCTGCGGTCAACGCCTGCAGGGCACGCATTTCCGCCTCGGGGCGCCGCTTGAGGTGGACCGTCTCGCCCTCCGGCAGGGTGACGAATTCGTGATGCTCGTCGGGGCGGACGTCGACGTCGGCATAGCGGAAAACGGGGCGGGCGACGTCGAAGTAGTCGCCGGCCAGGCAGGCCGGGTAGCCGCGCCACGCCCGGTTGCCGTGGGTCGGCACGGTGTCGAGCTGGAGGACCGGCTGCAGCGGCGCGTCCACCGTGCGCAGGCGGACGGTGGCGTCCTCGGCCGGTTTCGGCAGTTCGGGCGCCAGTTCGGAGAGGGTCTGGGCGACCACGGCCGCCTCGCGGGCCGACAGCGGCGGCAGGCTGAACAGGCGGGCGATGACCGCCGGATTGCCGGCCACCTCGAGCGGGCCGGCCTCGCCTTCGGCCAGGTCGACATACCACGGCGGCTGGACCGGGACGATCAGCGCCGCCGCCGGCTGGGCGAGCAGCAGCGGGCGCTGCATCCCGCGCGCGTCGACCCGCCAGCCGACGGTGGCCGGGCGCGGCTGGCCCTCGGTGAGCGGCAGGCCGTCGCCGTTGTCGGCGTAGAAGCGGCCGCTCTGCACCAGGCGCTGCAGTACCTCGGCGCCGTGCCGCGGTCCGAGGCCGAAGGCGCGCAGGCCGCTTTCGTGCAGGCGGTCGGCCCACAGCGGGCGCAGGATGCCGAGGTCTTCCTCGTTGACGAACTGCGGCGGATTGACCAGCGCGCGCTCGATATTCCACCACTCCTCGGCGCTGTCCGGGAACTTGCCCTTGGCGATCTCGATGCCGAAATGGCGCTGGTCGGCCGTCCACTTCAGCAGGTAGAACAGCTGCTGGCGGGCGCCTGACGGGCGCGCCTTCTTCTTGGCGACGGCGATCGAGGCGCGGCGCAGGTCCTCGACCCACGACAGGACGCCGGGGCTGACGCGGTCGGGCGTGCTGCGCTCTTCCATGGCGCGCAGCAGCATCGCCGCGACGTGCTTGCAATGGCCGCCGACCGGGCAGGTGCAGGTGCTGGCCAGGGTCTGCACGCCCTGCTTGCCGGTGACCAGCTTGGCCATCGCCAGGTAGGGCTTGCGCGCCGTGCCGGGCACTACGGCGCGGATGAATTCCGGGTCGACCTCGAGATCGCGGACGACCTCGACATAGGGGCGCGCCTTGTCCAGTTCGCGCTGGCCCAGCCACTCGCGCAGGTGCTTCTCCGTGTAGGCGTCGAGCGACGGCGGCAACATCGGCGGATCAGGCGAGCAGCAGGCCGATGACGGTGGCGAGCAGCAGCGCGATGACGGCCAGCCAGCGGTTCTGCTGCTGCTGGACGGCGATCAGGCGGTCGAGCTGCGGCTGCAGGTCGGCGGCCGGTTCGCGCGTCAGCGACTGGTGCACGAGGCGCGGCAGCTGCGGCAGCGTGCGCGCCAGGTAGGGCGCTTCCTGGTTGAAGGTGCGCAGCAGGCCGCGCCAGCCGATCTGCTCGCTCATCCAGCGTTCGAGGAAGGGTTTGGCGGTCTTCCACAGGTCGAGTTCGGGGTCGAGCTGGCGGCCGAGGCCCTCGATGTTGAGCAGGGTCTTCTGCAGCATCACCAGCTGCGGCTGGATCTCGACGTTGAAGCGGCGCGAGGTCTGGAACAGGCGCAGCAGCACCTTGCCGAAGGAGATGTCTTTTAGCGGGCGGTCGAAGATCGGCTCGCAGACGGCGCGGATGGCGGCCTCGAACTCGTCGACGCGGGTTTCCTTGGGCGCCCAGCCGGACTCGATATGCGCCTCGGCGACGCGCTTGTAGTCGCGGCGGAAGAAGGCGAGGAAATTCTGCGCCAGGTAGTTCTTGTCGGAGTCGGTCAGCGTGCCGACGATGCCGAAATCGAGCGCGATGTAGCGGCCGTCGGGGGCGACGAAGATGTTGCCGGGGTGCATGTCGGCATGGAAGAAGCCGTCGCGGAAGACCTGGGTGAAGAAGATTTCGACGCCGGCGGCGGACAGCTTTTCGAGGTTGATGCCTTCAGCGCGCAGGCGGTCGATCTGCGAAATCGGCACGCCCTGCATGCGCTCCATGACCATCACGGTCGACGTACAGAAGTCCCAGTGCACCTCGGGCACGACCAGCAGCGACGAATCGGTGAAGTTGCGCCGCAGCTGCGAGGCGTTGGCCGCCTCGCGCATCAGGTCGAGCTCGTCGCGCAGGTACTTGGCGAATTCGGCGACCACCTCGCGCGGCTTCAGGCGCTTGCCGTCGGCCCACAGCTTTTCGAGCAGCAACGCGAAATTGTCCATCAGCGCCAGGTCGTGCTCGATCACCGACAGCATGTTGGGCCGCAGGACCTTGACCGCGACCTCGTGGCTGCCGTCCTCGGCGCGCAGGCGGGCGAAGTGCACCTGGGCAATCGACGCCGAGGCGATCGGCAGCGGGTCAAACTCGGCGAACACCTCGTGCGCCGGGCGGCCGTAGGCCTTCTCGATTTCGGCCAGCGCCAGATGCGAGTCGAAGGGCGGCACCTGGTCCTGCAGCTTGGCGAGTTCGTCGGCGATGTCGGCCGGCATCAGGTCGCGGCGGGTGGACAGCACCTGGCCGAACTTGACGAAGATCGGCCCCAGCGCCTCGAGCGCCATGCGCAGCCGCACCGCGCGCGGCGCCGAGAGGTCGCGCCAGAACTGCAGCGTGTTGGCGAGGCGGACCAGGCGGCCGGTCGGCTCGTGTTCCAGCACCATTTCGTCGAGGCCGTAGCGGCTGGCGACGGCGGCGATCTTGAGCAGGCGGAAGAAACGCATGGGCGGCAGGGGGCGCGGACGGGCCGGGCAAAACGCTAAACGGGCATGTTAACACGCGGGTCGGCGATTGGTCTGCGCCGTTTCGCATCTTTTGCAGTTGCGATTTCCCCGCAGCGTATAATGCCGGCTTTGCCTTTTTTGCCACGAATCAATGGCCCATGACGTCAAATCCCGGCTGACCGAGCTCCTGCAAAAGGCGCTGGCCAGCGTTGCGCCGACCGCAACCGCTACCCCGATCCAGCTCGAACGCCCGCGCGACCCGACGCATGGCGATTTCGCGACCAACCTGGCGATGCAGCTGGCCAAGGCGCTGAAGAAGAATCCGCGCGAAATCGCCGGCCAGCTGCTGGCCGAACTGCCGCCGTCGGCGCTCGTCGCCAAGGCCGAGATCGCCGGCGCCGGCTTCATCAACTTCACGCTCGATGCGCGCGCCAAGGTCGATGTCGTCGGGGCGGTGCTGGTCGAAGGCGGCGACTACGGCCGTTCGCGACTCGGTGCAGCGCAGAAGGTGCAGGTCGAGTTCGTTTCGGCCAATCCGACCGGCCCGCTGCACGTCGGACACGGCCGCGGCGCCGCCTACGGCGCCTCGCTGTCCAGCCTGCTCGCCTTCGCCGGCTGGGACGTCACCCGCGAATACTATGTCAACGACGCCGGCCGCCAGATGGACATCCTCGGCCTGTCGACCTGGCTGCGCTACCTCGACCAGCACGGCGTGTCCGTCCCCTTCCCGCCCAACGCCTACCAGGGCAACTATGTGCGCGACATGGCGCAGCAGATGACGGTCGCCCACGGTGCCAAGTACGTGCGCCCGGCCGCCGACGTGCTGGCCGGGACGCCGGGCCTGCCGGAGGCCGGCCGCGCCGACGACGACGCCAAGCAGCAGCGCGAACTGCATCTCGACGCGCTGATCGCCCGCGCCAAGGAACTGCTCGGTGCGGACTGGACCTATGTGCACCAGCATGCGCTGTCCGAGCAGCTGGCCGATTGCCGCGACGACCTCGAGGAATTCGGCGTTCATTTCGACGTCTGGTTCTCGGAAAAGGCGCTCTACGACACCGGCCTGGTCGCCCGCTGCGTGGATCTGCTGGAGAAGAAGGGGCATCTCTACGAGCAGAGCGGCGCCAAGTGGTTCCGGTCGACCACCTTCGGCGACGAGAAGGACCGCGTCGTCCAGCGCGAGAACGGCCTGTACACCTACTTCGCTTCCGACATCGCCTACCACCTGAACAAGTTCGAGCGCGGTTTCGACAAGGTCATCAACATCTGGGGCGCCGACCACCACGGCTACATCCCGCGCGTCAGCGGCGCCGTCCGGGCGCTCGACCTCGACGCCGACAGGCTGCAGGTGGCGCTGGTCCAGTTCGCGGTGCTCTACCGCAACGGCCAGAAGGCCTCGATGTCGACGCGCTCCGGCGAGTTCGTCACGCTGCGCGAGTTGCGCGGCGAGGTCGGCAACGACGCCTGCCGCTTCTTCTACGCGCTGCGCAAGTCCGACCAGCACCTCGATTTCGACCTCGACCTGGCCAAGAGCCAGACCAACGAGAACCCGGTGTATTACATCCAGTACGCCCACGCCCGCATCTGTTCGGTGCTCGCCCAGTGGGGCGGCGACCTGACGGCGCTGGCCGACGCCGACCTGGCGCTGCTCGCCAATCCACGCGAACTGGCGATCGCCAGCAAGCTGGCGGAATTCCGCGACGTGATCGATGCCGCTGCCCGCGACCTGGCGCCGCACATGATCGCCTTCTACCTGAAGGATCTGGCCGGCGAGTTCCACGGCTGGTACAACGCCGAACGCATGCTGGTCGACGATGCAGCGTTGCGCGAGGCGCGGGTCGCGCTCGCCGCCGCGGTGCGCCAGGTGATCCGCAACGGTCTCGCCATCCTGGGCGTCAGCTGCCCGGAATCGATGTAAGGAAAACCCATGAGCCGCGATATGAAACCGCGCAAGAGCCAGCCGGCGAAGAAGAAATCCCGCGGCGGCACCCTGATCGGCATGTTCATCGGCCTCGTGCTCGGTGTCGGCGTCGCCGCCGGCGTCGTCTGGTACATGAACAAGTCGCCGCTGCCGTTCAACAAGCAGGTGCAGGCCCCGCCAGCAAAGCCGGAAGGCCAGGCCGCCAACGGCAGTGCCAACGGCAAGGGGGCGGCGCAGCCCGGCCAGCCGATGGCGCTGCCGGGCAAGCCGGGTGACCCGATTCCGGAAAAGCGCTTCCAGTTCTACGACATCCTGCCCGGCAAGGCCGACGCCGTGCCGGACAAGGCCGGCAAGCCGGAGGCGAAGAAGGAAGAGCCGAAGAAGGAAGAAAAGAAAGAGGAGCCGAAGAAGGAAGAGGTCAAGGAGAGCAAGACGCCGCTGTTCCTGCAGGCCGGCTCCTTCAGCACCGCGCAGGACGCCGACAACCAGAAGGCCAAGCTGGCGTTCATGGGCGTCGAGGCCGTCATCCAGCAGGTGATGATCCAGGACAAGACCTTCTACCGCGTGCGGGTCGGCCCCTTCACGCGCATCGACGAATTGAACAAAACCCGCGCCGAGCTGGCCAAAAACGGCATCGACGCCCAGCTCGCCAAGAACAAGGAGTAACGCATGCAGTTCGCCCGTCGCAGTTTCGTCCGCAGCATTTTCGCCCTCGGCGTCGCGTTGACCGCAGCCGTGCCGGCCCTGGCCCAGACGCCCGGCAAGGAGTTCACGGCGATCTCGCCGGCCCAGCCGACCGACGACCCGGCGAAGATCGAGGTGATCGAGTTCTTCAGCTACGGCTGCCCGCACTGCAACGACTTCCATCCGCTGATTTCCGCCTGGGCCGCCAAGCAGCCGGGCGACGTCGTGGTCAAGCGCGTGCCGGTGACCTTCAACCGCGCGGCATGGACCAACGCGGCCAAGCTCTACTACACGCTGGAAGCGACCGGCGAGCTGGCCAGGCTGGACAACGACGTGTTCAAGGCGATCCACAGCGAACGGACCAACCTGTTCGACGACAAGGCGATCGCCGAGTGGGTCGCCAAGAAGGGCGTCGATCAGAAGAAGTTCGCCGACACCTACAATTCCTTCGGCGTCATGAGCAAGGTCAAGCGCGCCGACCAGATGGCGCAGGCCTACCGCATCTCCGGCGTGCCGGCCGTCTATGTCGACGGCAAGTACGCGGTCGCCGGCAACAATTTCGGCGAACTGCTGGCCAACACCGACAAGGCGATCGCCAAGGCGCGCAGCGAGAAATCCGGCAAGAAATAATTGGCGTTGAAGGTCTTCATCACGGGCGCCTCGTCGGGCATCGGCGAGGCGCTTGCCGTTTACTACGCCGCGCAGGGCGCCACGCTCGGGCTGGCGGCGCGCAGGGCGCCGGTGCTCGCCGCGCTGAACGAGCGCCTGGGCGGCGGCCACGCCTGCTATCCGCTCGACGTCTGCGATGCGCCGGCCCTGCATGCCGCCGCTGTCGACTTCATCGCCCGCTGCGGCGCGCCGGACATCGTCATCGCCAATGCCGGCGTCTCGGTCGGGACGCTGACCGAGTACGAGGAAGACCTGGCGGCCTTCCGGCGGGTGATGGACACCAACGTCTACGGCATGGCGGCGACCTTCGCGCCCTTCATCCCGGCCATGCGGGCGGCCGGCGGCGAGAAGCGGCTGGTCGGCATCGCATCGGTCGCCGGCATTCGCGGCCTGCCGGGGGCGGAAGCCTATTCGGCGTCGAAGGCGGCGGTGATCGCCTACCTCGAAAGCCTGCGCCTCGAAATGCGGCCCTACGGCATCCGGGTGGTGACCATCGCGCCGGGCTACATCGCAACGCCGATGACTGCGGTCAACCCCTACAAAATGCCGTTTTTGCTGCCGGCGGAGCGGGCGGCCGAGCGCTTCGCGGCGGCCATCGCACGCGGCGCCACCTACACCGTGATCCCGTGGCCGATGGGTGTCGTCGCCAGGGTCCTGCGCGCCCTGCCCGACTGGCTCTACGACCGCCTGTTCACGAGCGCCCCGCGCAAGCCGCGCGGCTTGCTAAAATAGCCCGATGCCAGACATCAAGATCAATGGCGAAACCCGCCAGATTCCCGAAGCGCAGACCGTCGCCGGCCTGATCGCGCAGCTCGGCTACGCCGGCAAGCGGATCGCCGTCGAGAAGAATGGCGAAATCGTTCCCAAAAGCCAGCATGGCGCAACCGTGCTCGTCGCCGGCGACCGGCTGGAAATCGTCGTCGCCGTCGGCGGCGGCTAAGCAAAGAGAGAGTTCATGGACCAACTGACTATCGCCGGCACGGCGTACGCCTCGCGTTTGCTCGTCGGCACCGGCAAGTACAAGGATTTCGCCGAGACGCGCGCGGCCATCGACGCCTCCGGCGCCAGCATCGTCACCGTCGCCATCCGGCGTACCAACATCGGCCAGGATCCGGGCCAGCCCAACCTGCTCGACGCCCTGCCGCCGTCGCAATTTACCATCCTGCCCAACACCGCCGGCTGCTACAGCGCCGACGACGCGGTGCGCACGCTGCGCCTGGCGCGCGAACTGCTCGACGGCCATCCGCTGTGCAAGCTCGAAGTGCTCGGCGATCCGACCAGCCTGTTCCCGAACATGCCGGAAACCCTGAAGGCGGCCGAGACGCTGGTCAAAGATGGTTTCCACGTCATGGTCTACTGCTCGGACGATCCGATCCAGGCCAGGATGCTGGAAGAGATCGGCTGCGTCGCGGTGATGCCGCTCGCCTCGCTGATCGGTTCCGGCATGGGCATCCTCAATCCGTGGAACCTGCGCCTGATCATCGACAACGCCAAGGTGCCGATCATCGTCGACGCCGGCGTCGGCACCGCGTCGGACGCGGCGATCGCCATGGAACTGGGCTGCGACGGCGTGCTGATGAACACCGCCATCGCCCACGCCAAAGACCCGGTGCTCATGGCCTCGGCCATGAAGAAGGGCATCGAGGCCGGGCGCGAGGCCTTCCTGGCCGGGCGTATGCCGCGCAAACTCTACTCGGCCGACCCGTCGTCGCCGACCTCGGGGCTGATCGGCTCATGAGCGCTGTCCCGCTGATCGTCCCCGGCGCCGGCGAGGAAGGCATCTACACGGCCGGCCGCGAGGGCCACGGCCACATAAAGAGCTACGTCCGCCGCGCCGGGCGCATGTCGGAGGCGCAGGAACGCTACTACGCCGAGATGATGCCGAAAGTCGGCATCCCGTATCGGCCGCAGCCCATCGACCTGGCTGCGGTCTACGGCCGGAATGCCCCGAAAATCCTCGAAATCGGCTGCGGAATGGGCGAGACGACAGCAAATATCGCCGCCGCCAATCCCCAGAACGACTATTTCGGCCTCGAAGTGCATGTGCCGGGCGTCGGCGCGCTGTGCAAGCAGATCGCCGAGCGCAGCCTGAGCAACCTGCGCATCGGCCAGCACGACGCCGTTGAGGTGGTGCGCGACATGCTGCCGGAAGCCTCGCTCGACGGCGTCCACGTCTTCTTCCCCGATCCCTGGCACAAGAAGCGCCACAACAAGCGCCGGCTGATCCAGCCGCCCTTCGTCGCGCTGCTCGCCACGCGCCTGAAGCCGGGCGGCTACCTGCACTGCGCCACCGACTGGGAGGAATACGCCCAGCAGATGCTGGAAGTGCTGTCCGCCGAGCCGACGCTGGAAAACACGGCGGCCGGCTTCGCCCCGCGCCCGGATTACCGGCCGCTGACCAAGTTCGAAAACCGCGGCCTGCGCCTCGGTCACGGCGTCTGGGACGTCATCTTCAGGAAGCGCTGAGCGCGCAAGGAACAGATCACATGTGGTTCAGGAATCTCCAGCTGTACCGGCTGCCGACGCCGTGGAACGTCGACCTGGCAAAATTCGAGGAACAACTGGCGCGCGGCCCTTTCGTCAAATGCCCGAGCAACCATCCGATGAGCCGCGGCTGGGTGTCGCCGCGCAAGGACGGCGCCCTGGTCTTCTCGCTCGACCGCCAGTGGCTGGTCGCGCTCGCCGTCGAGCAGCGCCTGCTGCCGTCGTCGGTGGTCAATGAGGAAGTCCGCGAGCGCGCCGAGGCGGTCGAGGCGCAGCAGGGCTACGCGCCGGGCCGCAAGCAGCTCAAGGAACTGCGCGAGCGGGTGACCGAGGAACTGATGCCGCGCGCCTTCACGCGTAAGCGCACCACCTTCGTCTGGATCGACCCGCAGGCCGGCTGGCTCTGCGTCGATGCCGGCAGCCCGGCCAAGGCCGAGGAGGTCGTCGAGCACCTGCGCCACTGCCTCGACGAATTCCCGCTGACCCTGCTCCATACGCAGCTTTCGCCGCAGTCGGCGATGGCTGACTGGCTGGCCGGCGGCGACGCCCCGGCCGGCTTCACCATCGACCGCGATTGCGAACTGAAGGCGGCCGGCGAGGAAAAGGCGGCGGTGCGCTATGTCCGCCACCCGCTCGAAGGCGACGAGATCAAGGCCCACCTCGCCGGCGGCAAGCTGCCGACCCGCCTGGCGCTGACCTGGGACGACCGGATTTCCTTCATCCTCGGCGAAAAGCTGGAGATCAAGCGCCTCGCCTTCCTCGACCTGCTCAAGGACGAGGCCGAGAAATCGGCCGAGCACGCCGACGAGCAGTTCGACGCCGATTTCGCGCTGATGACCGGCGAACTGTCGCGTTTCCTGCCACAACTGGTCGCCGCGCTGGGCGGCGAGGTCGTCGCCGAACAGTGAGCGCCTGCCATTGCGGCAGCGGCCGGCCGTATGCCGCCTGCTGCGGTCCACTGCACGCCGGGGCCGAAAATGCCGCGAGTGCCGAAGCCCTGATGCGCTCGCGCTACAGCGCCTACGTCCTCAAGCTCGCCGATTACCTGCTCGCCACCTGGCACCCCGACACCCGCCCGAGCGAACTCGATCTCGCCGCCGACGGTACCAAGTGGCTCGGGCTGGAAATCAGGAAGCACGTGCAGCCGGACGACACGCACGCGACGGTCGAATTCGTCGCCCGCTACCGCATCGCCGGCCGCGGCCACCGGCTGCACGAACGCAGCCGTTTCGTGCGCGAGGACGGGTGCTGGCGCTATGTCGACGGCGACCTGCTCGGCGCCGCCGGCTGAAATTCCCGACCGGCCGGAATTTCCGTGCTAAGCTGAAATTTCCAATTCCGGAGGACAAAAGCATGAAAAATGGATCGATTTTCCGCAGCGTCGGCCATCTCGTTTCCGCCGCCTGCCTGGTATTGGCGACGACCGGTGGCGTTGCCGCGGCCGAGGTGCCGCTGGCCGACGGAACGCATTGGATGAAGTCGAGCGAGGACGTCAAGAAGGCCTATCTCGTCGGCGTCGCCAATGTCGTCCAGATCGAGACGGCGTACAACGCCGACAATCCGGCGGCCGAGAAGACCGGCTTTTCGCCGCGCCTGGTCAAGGGCATGCAGGGGCAGACGCTGGCCAGCGTCATGGAGGCGCTCGACAAGTGGTACGCCGCGAACCCGGGCCGCCTGCAGCGCCCGATCATCGAGACGATCTGGTTCGAAATCGTCGTTCCCGGTCTCAAGACCGCCAAGTAAGCGAGGAGACACAGCATGAAGAAGTCAGCCATCGTTTTCGCCCTGTTCGCCGCCCTCGCGGCGGGCGGCTGCACGAACATGAGCACCCAGCAGCAGGGCATGGTCAGCGGCGGCGCCATCGGTGCCGTGGCCGGTGCCGGGATCGCCTCGATCACCGGCGGCAACGCCTGGACGGGCGCCGCCATCGGCGCCGCGGCCGGCACCACGGCCGGCTACATCCGCGCCAACCGCCAGCAGTAAGCGCCGAAATCCGGCCTTGCCGCGGCGTCGACCGCGACCGGCCGGAAACGGCAGCCGGGGAGCCGCGTCGGCTCCCTCCTTTTTCCGGCCGCAGCTCCCGATCGTTTCCGAAATACCTCAGACTTGAAGTTCCTGCAGCGCTTCCTTCCCCTGCTCGCATTTTTCGGTGGCTTCGCCTGGGATGCGCTGACCATCGGCCAGCGGGTCAGGGCGGCCGACCTCTGGGTGCTCGGCGCCTACCTCCTGGCGGCCGGCCTGCTTATCCTCTGGCTGGCCCGGCGCGCGGCGCGCGGCGACGGCGAGCCGGTCGCTGCCGGCCTGCGCGGGCGCCTCGCCGCCATCGCCTGGCAGGCGCCCTATCTGCTGCTGCAGTTCTTCTTCGGCGGCATTTTCTCGGCGCTGTTCATCTTCTACTTCAAGAGTTCCGGCCACCTCGGCGCCTGGCTGACGGCGCTCCTGCTCGGCCTGCTGCTGGTCGGCAACGAGTTCGTCGGCAAGCGGTATGGCCGGCGTTTCACCCTGATCTGGGCGCTGTTCGCGCTCAATGCCATCCTCCTGTTCAATTTCGCCCTGCCGCACGCGCTGGGCAGCCTCGATCCGCTGTGGTTCTACGTGTCGACGGTGGCCGGCGCGCTGCTCGCGCACGGCCTGTGGCGCCTGGCGCCGGGGCGGCCGGGGCGCATCTTCCCGGCCTGGCTGCTGGTCGCCGGGCTGCTGCTGGCTTGGCGCCTCGACATGATCGCGCCGGTGCCGCTGGTCAAGCAGGACATGGCGGTCGGGCACGAGTTCGTCCACGAGGGAAACCGCTTCGCGCTCAAGGTCGAGCCGCCGCCCCTGTGGCAGTTCTGGCGCGCGCAGTCGGCCACGGTCCACGTCGCCGAGGGCGGCAGACTCTACGGCGTCTCGGCGGTGTTCGCGCCGCTCGGCGTGACGGCGGCGCTCGAGCACCGCTGGGAATTCCGGGAAGCCGATGGTTGGCGGCTGGTCTACCGCAACCGCTTTCGCAGCAGCGGCGGGCGCGAGCGCGGCTTTCGCGGCTACTCGTGGGTACTCAACCCGCGCCCGGGAGCGTGGCGCTTCGTCGTCGCGACGCAGGACGGGCGGACCATCGGCATCTTCCCGGTGCGCGTCGAACGCGGGGCGGCGGTGCCCGAAAGCCTCGTGGAGCGCGAGTTCTAGGGCGTTTACAGCATGCGACGGGCTGCCGCCGGCGTTTTGGGCGACAATGGCGCCCATGACGGACGGATCATCGTGAAAGGTTGTCGAGAATGCGCGCGATCGGAAATTTTCTCTGGTTCATCCTGGGCGGCTTCCTGATGGGGCTCGCCTGGTGGCTGGTCGGCGTGCTGGCACTGCTGACCATCGTCGGCATTCCGTGGGCCAGGGCCGCCTTCGTCATCGGCCAGTTTTCCTTCCTTCCCTTCGGCAAGGAGGCGATCAGCCGCCGGGAACTGCACCAGGCGGACGACATCGGCACCGGCGCCCTCGGCCTGATCGGCAACGTCATCTGGTTCGTCTGCGCCGGGGTGTGGCTGGCGATCGGCCACGTCGCCTCTGCCATCGCCTGCTTCATCACCATCATCGGCATCCCCTTCGCCCTGCAGCACCTGAAGCTGGCGGGCCTCGCCCTGGCGCCGATCGGCAAGACGATCGTCACCTGCGAGGTGGCCGCGGCGGCGCGCGCGGCCAACGCGACGGCAACGGCGGCCGCCCTGCGCAACGGCAACTGAGCGGCCGCGCCACCGCCCGGCCGGCGCCGCCGGTTGCCTCCGGGCCCGCTTGTTTGCGATCATCCGGGGCGGATTGGAGGAGACGATGGATTCAAGCGAAGCGCCCGTCAGCGAGGCGCCCTGGAAGCAGTATTCGGTACTGGTGGTGGACGACGAGCCGGGCATGCTCAGCTTCCTGCAGCGCGCCCTCGGCCAGCGCTGCGGCAGCGTCGATACCGCCGGCAGCGTCGAGCAGGCGGAGCCGCTGCTCAAGCGCCGGCTGTACGACCTGATCGTCCTCGACATCGCCCTGCCCGGCCGTTCAGGCATCGACTGGCTGCACGAGTTGCGCGACGAGGGTTACGCCGGCGACGTCGTCCTGATGACTGCCTATGCCGATCTCGACACGGCGATCGATGCCCTGCGCGCCGGCGCCGCCGATTTCCTCCTCAAGCCGTTCTCGCTGCCCCAGATGCTCAACGCCATGCAGCGCTGCTTCGAGCGTTCGCGGCTGGTGCGCGAGAACTTTGTCCTGCGCCGCGAGATCGGCGCCGCCGACATCGAGGGCATGGTCGGCGAATCCGAGCTCATGCGCGCCGTCTGCGACCGCCTGAAGCGCATCGCGCCGACGCCGGCCACCGTCTTGCTGAGCGGCGAATCGGGCACCGGCAAGGAGGTCGCCGCGCGCGCCCTGCACCGCATGAGCAGCCGCGCCGGCGGGCCGTTCGTGCCGGTCAATTGCGCAGCGATCTCGGCCGAGCTGATCGAGTCGGAGCTTTTCGGCCACGTGCGCGGCGCCTACACCGGCGCCCAGCAGAGCCGCGAGGGGCTGTTCTACTACGCGCGCGGCGGCACGCTCTTTCTCGACGAAATCGCCGAACTGCCGGCCCCGGCCCAGGCCAAGCTGCTGCGCGTGCTCGAGGAAAGGCGCCTGCGGCCGGTCGGCTCGGAGCAGGAGATCCCGGTCGACGTGCGCGTCATCGCGGCGACCAACCGCGACCTCAAGGCCGAGGTCGCCGCCCGGCGCTTTCGCCAGGATCTCTATTACCGCCTGCAGGTGGTCGAGGTCACCCTGCCGCCGCTGCGCGAGCGGCCGGAAGACCTGCCGGCGCTGGTCGGCCATTTCATCGGCCAGCTGGCGCCCTACCTCAGCGTGCCGCAGCTGGCGCCCGACGCCCGCACACTGGCGCGCATGGCCGCCTACGACTGGCCGGGCAACGTGCGCGAGCTGCGCAACTTCGTCGAGCGTTCGCTGATCCTCGGCTGGTTCGACCTCGGTCCCGAGCCGCCGGCCACCGGCGTGGCGCTCGGCGGCACGGAAGAAAGCCTGGAGGCGGTCGAGAAGCGGCACATCCTGGCGGTGCTCGGCGCCTGCCAGGGCAACAAGTCGGAAGCCGCGCGCCGCCTCGGCGTGTCGCGCAAGACGCTGGACCGCAAGTGCCAGGCCTGGGCCGTGTAGCAGCGTCGGGGCGGCGCTCGATCCGCGTCCGCCTGCTGCTGCTGGCGCTGCTGCCGCTCGGCATCGTGCTGCCGGTGCTGCTGGCGGTGCTCACCACGTGGGGCGACGACTACCTGAATCGCCTGCTGATCGCCAAGGTGCGTGCCGACCTCGCCGTCGCGCACGGCTATTTCGAGCGGGTGACGGAAAGCGTCGGCAGCTCGGTCGAGGGGCTGGCCGGGTCGGCGCGCCTGGCCAACGCCCTGGCGCATTCGCTTGGCGCGCCCGACGGGGCGGCGCCCGAGCTGCTGGCCGGCGCGCGGGCCGGCATGAAGCTCGATTTTCTCTATTTTCTGGACGTCGACCGCGACGCGGCCGCCCTCGCCGACTGGCCGGTGCTGGCCGGCGCCGGCGCCGGCCGGGCGCGGACCGGCACCGACGTGATGAGCGCCGAACAGCTGCGCCTGCTCGATCCCCGCCTCGCCGAACAGGCGCGCACCGCCATCCTGGCGACGGCCAACGCGACGCCGGACGACCGCGCGAGCGAGGAGCGCGGCTTGGTCATCCACGCCGCGGCGCCGGTGTACGACGCGGCTGGGCGCCTGCGTGGGGTGCTGGCCGGCGGCGTGCTGCTCAACAAGAACCTCGAATTCATCGACCGCGTGAACGAGATCGTCTATCCCGACGGCGCCCTGCTGCTCGGCAGCCGCGGCACGGCAACGCTGTTTCTCGGCGACGTCCGGGTGGCGACCAACGTGCGCCTGTTCGAGGGTGGGCGGGCGATCGGCACGCGGGTCTCGGCGGCGGTCCACCGCGCGGTGCTCGACGAAGGGCAGACCTGGCTCGACCGCGCCTTCGTCGTCACCGACTGGTATGTCTCCGGTTACGAGCCGCTGGTCGACAGCCACGGCCGGCGCGTCGGCATGCTCTACGTCGGCTTTCTCGAAGCGCCCTTTGCGGCCGCCCGGCGCGGCGCCCTCGCGGTGGTCGTCGGGCTCTTCGTGCTGGCCATGGCGGTCGCCGGCGTCTTCGCCTTCTTCTGGGCGCGCCGGGTCTTCCGCCCGATCGAACGCATGCACGCGACGATGCACGCCATCGAGCAGGACGACGCCGGCGCCCGGGTCGGCGCTGTCGCCAGCCGCGACGAGCTGGGCGAACTGGCCGCCCACTTCGACCGCCTGCTCGACCGCCTGCAGGCGCAGGCGGCATCGCTCAAGCGCTGGGGCGAGGCGCTCGACGCCGAGGTGGCCAAGCGCACGGCCGAGCTCGAACAAGCCGTCGCCGACCTCAAGGCGGCGCAGTCGCAGCTGGTGATGAACGAGAAGCTGGCGGCGATCGGCCAGCTCACCGCCGGCGTCGCGCACGAGATCAACAACCCGGTGGCGGTGATCCAGGGCAACCTCGACGTGTTGCGCGACATCCTCGGAACGGCTGCGGAGCCGGTCGAGCCGGAGGTGCGGCTGATCCAGGAGCAGGTCCATCGCATCCGCCTGATCGTCGCCAAGCTGCTGCAGTTCGCGCGGCCCCAGGACTACGTCGGCTACCTGGAACCGGTGGCGCCGGCGGCGCTGATCCAGGACAGCCTGGTGCTGGTCGGCCACCTGCTGAAACGCGGGACGATCGCCGTCGAGCAGCACCTCGATTCGGTGCGCAACGTGCTGTGCAACCGCAACGAATTGCAGCAGGTGCTGATCAACCTGATGGTCAACGCCATCCAGGCGATGCCCGACGGCGGCGTGCTGACGCTGGCGGCCGAGGACTGGGACGAGTCGGACATGCCGGTCGGCCTGCGCCTGGTGGTCGCCGACACCGGCCCCGGCCTCACGCCGGCCGAGCGCGAGCGCCTGTTCAAGCCCTTCTACACGGCCCGCAAGCCCGGCGGCACCGGCCTCGGGCTGTGGGTCAGCCTGTCGCTGGTCGAGCGCTATGGCGGCCGCATCACGGTCGACAGCGCGCCCGGCGCCGGCTCGCGCTTCAGCGTCTGGCTGCGCTTCGAGCCGCTGGCGCCCTGAGGGTGATCGTTCCCCCGGGACCCGGGCGCTTCGGTTACGATGACCGGACTTTCATCGCTGTGGAGGACGCAATCATGGGGCTTCTCGATCAAATGGCCGGCGCGCTGGCCGGCGGACAATCCGGCGGCAACGGCGCCTTGCTGGAAACCGTGCTGCAGTTGGTCAACGATCCGCGCCACGGCGGCCTGGAAGGGCTGGTCAGCGCCTTCCAGCAGGGCGGGCTGGGCGAAATCGTCAATTCCTGGGTGTCGACCGGCGCCAACCTGCCGGTTTCGCCCGAGCAGGTGCAGGGCGCACTCGGCGACGCTTCATTGCAGGACATCGCCGCGAAGCTCGGGGTCGGCCCGGAACAGGCCTCGGGTAGCCTCGCCGAACTGCTGCCGCAGGTGGTCGACCGGCTGACGCCGAACGGCCAGCTGCCGCAGGGCGGCGATCTGCTGGCGCAGGGACTGGACATGCTGAAAAAGGGCGGCCTGTTCAGCTGACGCGCCGCCGCTTCAGTCGGCGTCCAGGAAGCGTTCGAGCAGGACGTTGAGAAAGCGCCGACCCTTGAGGGTCGGGGCGATGCGTTCGGGGCCGATGGCGAGCAGCCCGGCTGCCTCGGCCTCCCGCAGCTTTGGCAGGACGGCGCCTAGCGGGCGCGCCGTGCGCGACTCGAACAGCGCCGGCGGGAAGCCGTCGGCGAGGCGCAGCGCATTCATCAGGAATTCGAAGGGCAGTTCGCGCGCAGCGATCTCGCGCGATTCCTGCAGCGGATTCCCGGCGCGGACGTTCTCCAGGTAGGCGTTCGGGTGCTTCCAGCGCATCTGGCGCAGGACGCGGTCGTGCAGCGTCAGCTTGGAATGGGCGCCGGCGCCGATGCCGAGGTAGTCGCCGAAATGCCAGTAGTTCAGGTTGTGCCGGCACTGCCGGCCCGGCCGGGCGAAGGCCGAGGTTTCGTAGTTGGCGTAGCCGGCGGCGGTGAGCCGGGTTTCGATAGCTTCCTGCATGTCGGCGCACAGGTCGCTTTCCGGTAACTCGGGCGGGAAGGCGGCGAAACGCGTGTTCGGCTCCAGCGTCAGCTGGTAGCAGGAAAGGTGCGGCGGGGCAAAGGCGAGCGCGGCGTCGACGTCGGCCAGCGCCTGTTCCAGTGACTGGCCAGGCAGGCCGTACATCAGGTCGAGGTTGAACGCCTCCAAGTGCTCGCCGGCCAGCTGCGCCGCGCGCCTGGCCTCGGCGCTGCCGTGGATGCGGCCGAGCGCCTTGAGGTGTGCGTCGTTGAAGCTCTGGATGCCGAGCGACAGGCGATTGACGCCGGCGGCTCGGAAGCCGGCAAATTTTTCCGCCTCGACCGTGCCGGGGTTGGCCTCCAGGGTGATCTCGGCTTCCGGCGACAGCATGGCCAGCGCGCGAAAGGCGGCGAGCAGTTCGTCGATGGCGGCCGGCGACATCAGGCTGGGCGTGCCGCCGCCGAAGAAGACGCTGACCACCGGCCGCCCCCAGATCAGCGGCAGGGCCGATTGCAGGTCGGCGATCAGCGCGGCGACGTATTCGTCTTCCGGAATCGTGCCGTTGGCCTCGTGCGAGTTGAAGTCGCAGTAGGGGCATTTCTGCACGCACCACGGGACGTGCACATAGAGCGCGAGCGGCGGCGACACCCGGAATTCGAGGGCGGCTGCGGTCGACGCCGATTTTTGGGCAAAAATGGGGATGGTGCGCGCCACGTGGCTAGAGCGCCGGCAGGCGGGCGATCAGTTGCTGCATCGCCTGGCCGCGATGGGAAACCCGGTTCTTGGTTTCGGCATCGAGTTCGGCGGCGGTTTGTCCAAAGGCCGGCACGAAGAACAGCGGGTCATAGCCGAAGCCGCTGCCGCCGCGCGGCGCGGGCAGGATCTCGCCGTGCCATTCGCCTTCGGCGATCAGCGGTTGCGGGTCGTCGGCATGGCGCACCAGCACGATCAGCGAAACGAAGTGGGCGCGGCGGTCCGCGTTGTCGCCGAGTTCGGCGAGCAGCTTCTCGTTGTTGCGCGCATCCGATTTCGGCTCGCCGGCATAGCGCGCCGACTGCACGCCCGGCGCGCCGCCGAGGGCGCGGACGCAGAGGCCGGAGTCGTCGGCCAGCGCCGGCAGGCCGGACAGCCGGGCGGCATGGCGGGCCTTGGCCAGCGCATTCTCGACGAATGTGCAGTGCGGCTCCTCGGCTTCCGGGATGCCCAGTTGCCCCTGCGGAATGATCTCGAAGCCGAGCGGCGCCAGCAGCGCGTCGAGCTCCTTCATCTTCTTGGCGTTGTTGGAGGCGAGGACGAGCTGCTTCATGCGGCGAGGGCGCGCTGCTGGGCGGCGATCAGCTGGCGGATGCCGGCTTCGGCGAGGTCGGTCAGGGTGTTCATCTGCGGCCGGGTGAACGGCTCGCCCTCGGCCGTGCCCTGGATCTCGACGATGCCGCCGGCGCCGGTCATGACGACGTTCATGTCGGTGTCGCAGGCGGAATCCTCGGGGTAGTCGAGGTCGAGCACCGGCGTGCCCTGGTAGATGCCGACCGACACCGCGGCGACGTGGTCGCGCACCGGGTTGGCAGCCAGCTTGCCGGCCTGCACGAGCTTCTCGCAGGCTTCGTAAAGGGCGACCCAGGCGCCGGTGATCGAGGCGCAGCGGGTGCCGCCGTCGGCCTGCAGGACGTCGCAGTCGAGCGTGACCTGGCGTTCGCCGAGCGCCTTGAGGTCGGTGACGGCGCGCAGGCTGCGGCCGATCAGGCGCTGGATTTCCTGGGTGCGGCCGGTCTGCTTGCCTTTGGCCGCCTCGCGCGCGGTGCGTGTGTGGGTCGAGCGCGGCAGCATGCCGTATTCGGCGGTGACCCAGCCCTGGCCCTTGCCGCGCAGGAAGGGCGGCACGTTCTCCTCGACGCTGGCGGTGCACAGCACGCGGGTGTCGCCCATCTCGATCAGCACGGAGCCTTCGGCGTGGCGGGTGAAATTGCGGGTCAGGCGAACCGGGCGCAGCTGGTCGGGCTGGCGTTGGCTGGGGCGCATGCTCATTGTCCTTGTTTCCGGGGATTGAATTTGTCGATGGCGGCGCGGATTTCCTCGATCGCCTGCTCGATCTCGGCTTCCGAGAGATCGCTCTTGTGCGCCGGGTCGCGGCCGAATTCCTCCATGTGGGTGGCCACTTCGTCGAGCGCCATGGTCTGCGTCGAGATGCTGCTGCTGGCTTCCTCGACGTAGTTGTCCTCCCAGCGCACGGCAACCACCGACAGGTTGTCGCCATGCGGGCCGCCCTTGGTCTCGGCCTGCGACAGCAGCATCGGCACCGCGTGCACGATGTTGGCGCCCTTGAGCGTGATGGCCATCATGTCGCCGGAAATCTCGCCCCACAGGCCGTCGGTGCACAGCAGCAGGATGTCGCCGTGCTCCAGCGGCGTCTTGCGCGAGAATTCGATCTCGGGCGGCGTCGGGCTGCCGAGGCAGCTGTAGATCTTGTTGCGGTCGGGATGGGTGGCCGCCCGCGCCTCGGAAATCAGCCCTTCCTCGACCAGGATGCGGACGCGCGAATGGTCCCGGGTCTGGGCGATCACCTTGCCGCCGCGCATCAGGAACAGGCGGGAGTCGCCGGCGTGCGCCCAGTAGGCGATGCTGTCCTGGACGATGCAGGCGACGCAGGTGGTGCGCGGCGTGTCGCTCAGGCGGTGGCGTTCGGCAAAGTCGAAGATGGCGCGGTGGGCGTTGGTCATGCCCTTCTGCAGGAAATGGAAGGGGTCGGCCAGGGTCGGCCGGGCTTCGCGCTGGAAATTGTCGGCCAGCGTCTGGACGGCGATCTGGGCGGCGACCTCGCCGTAGTGATGGCCGCCCATGCCGTCGGCGATCACCATCAGCAGCGCCTCGCGCGAGTAGCAGTAGGTGATCCGGTCCTAGTTGTTGGCGCGCCCGCCCTGGCGGCTTTCCTGATAGATCGTGAATCTCATCGGCTGGCTTTCTTGTATTTATCGACAATGCGGTTGAACCAGCCCGGGCTTTCCCTGGGGGTCGGCGGCGTCACCGTCTCGACCAGCGCCTTTTGTAGCGCGAAGACGCTTTGCGGCCGGTAGAAGTGGTTGAGATTGAGACACCAGTCGATGATTTCCAGCAGGCGGTCCGAATACTGGCCTTCCCAGCGCATCATGGCCGGGACCAGGGTGTCCTTGGTATAGCGGTCGTTGGCCGCCTGCGGCGCAACGCCGGCAATGCAGGCGTACATCGAGGCGCCGACGCTGTAGATGTCGCTCCACGGCCCGAGGTCCTTGCGCGAGCCGTAATGTTCGGGCGAGGCGAAACCGGGGGTGTACATCGGCTTGAGCATCGGCTGGTCGGTCGACAGCGTCTGGCGGGCGGCACCGAAGTCGATCAGGACCGGCGTGTTGTCGCCGCGCAGATAGATATTCGACGGCTTGAGATCGAGATGCAGCAGTTTGTGCGAATGCACCTCGCGCAGGCCGTTGAGCAGGCGGGTGAAGACGCCGCGGATGAAGCGTTCCGTCACTTCCCCGCGATGCTTCTGGATGAACTCCTGCAACGTGCGCCCGCGCTCGTACTCCATCACCATGTAGACCGTGTCGTTGGCGCGGAAGAAGTTGAGCACGCGGATGACGTTCGGATGGGAGAGGCGGGCCAGGGCGCGCCCTTCCTCGAAGAAGCATTTCATCCCGTAGCGGAAGGCGCTCTGGTGGTCGGCCGTGATCTGCGGGCTGATTTCCCCTTCGCCGCGTAGCGCCAGGCTGTTGGGCAGGTATTCCTTGATCGCCACGCGGTTGCCGTCGCCGTCGGTCGCCAGGTAGACGATCGAAAATCCGCCGAGCGAGAGCTGGCGGGTGATCGTGTATTCCTCGAGCTGAAGTCCGGCGGGCAGCGGGTGGTTGGCTTGTTGCGCCATTGTTCTCGCGGTTATTATGCAAAATTTCAGGCATTGTCGGGCGTGTCGTCCGGCCTGTAAAGCTGGAGAGCCCCAATAATGATTTGCAGCATGACCGGTTATGCAGTCAAGACGTGCGATATCGAGCACGGCACGCTGCAGCTCGAACTCAAGAGCGTCAATTCGCGCTACCTCGACTTTCATTTTCGCGTCAGCGAAGACCTACGCGCTCTCGAGATGCCGCTGCGCGAACTCCTGGCGTCCCGCCTGACGCGCGGCAAGGTGGAATGCCGGCTGGCGTTCAACGGCGCGGCGGCCCGCGCCGACCAGCTGGAGCTCAACGGCGAACTGCTGGCCACCCTGCAGGCGCTCAACGATCGCGTCCGTCGCCAGATGCCGGAGGCCAGGGCGCTGTCGGTGAACGACGTGCTGCGCTGGCCCGGCATGTTCGGCGAACAGTCGGTCGACTACGCGGCGCTCGGTCCGCAGGTGCTGGCGCTGGCGCGCGAGGTGCTCGCCGAGTTTTCGGCCAGCCGCGGACGCGAGGGTGAAAAACTGGCCGCCATGATCGTCGACCGCGTCCATGCCATGCGCGACATCGTCCGCCGCGTCGCGCCGCGCATTCCCGAAGCGCAGGCCGTGTATACCGACAAGCTGCGCCAGCGCCTGACCGAGGCGCTGGGTGGCGCCAGCGACGAGCGCGTGCTGCAGGAAGTTGCGGTCTTCGCGACGCGCATCGACGTCGCCGAGGAGCTGACCCGCCTGAACGCTCACCTCGACGAGGTCGAGCGCGTCCTCAAGCAGGGCGGCGCCTGCGGCAAGCGCCTCGACTTCCTGATGCAGGAACTCAACCGCGAGGCCAACACGCTAGGCTCCAAGTCGGCGATCACCGAGGTCTCGCAGGCGTCGATGGAGCTCAAGCTGCTGATCGAACAGATGCGCGAGCAGATCCAGAACCTGGAATGACGGGGCGGCAGGGCGGCCAGAAATTGTGCCTTGACCCTGTCACACGCGGCATCTAGGGTATGTTCATGTCGCACCGCCCGGTGCCGGCAAAACGCGAAGGAGACTGAAATGGGATTGTTCAGCTTTATCAGGGAAGCGGGCGAGAAGTTGTTCGGCCACAAGGAAGAAACGCCGGAAATGACGATCGAGGAGAAGAACCGCCACAATCAGGAAGCCGCCCAGGCGATCTTCGACCACATCAACAGCCTCGGCCTCAAGTGGAGCAACCTGATGGTCAGCTACAAGAGCGGCCAGGTGGTCATCACCGGCTCGACGCCGGACCAGGAGAACCGCGAGAAGATCATCCTGGCGGCCGGCAACGTGCAGGGCGTCGACAACGTCGACGACCAGCTGACGGTCGCCGCGCCGGCCGCCGAGCCGCGCTTCTACACGGTGGTCAAGGGCGATACGCTGTGGAAGATCGCCGCCAGCCAGTACGGCAACGGCGCCAAATATCCGCTCATCTTCGAGGCCAACAAGCCGATGCTCAAGGACCCGGACAAGATCTATCCGGGCCAGAACCTGCGCATTCCCCCGCTCTGACTCACGCTGGCGCCAGCGCTCTTCCGGCGCTGGCGCCGACAGCATGGAAACCGACATGGCTGGAAACCTTTATGTCGTCGCCGCCCCATCCGGCGCCGGCAAGACGACCTTGGTCCGCATGCTGCTCGCCACCGAGCGCGCGGTGCACCTCTCCATTTCCTTCACCACGCGCGCGCCGCGGCCCGGCGAGGCAAACGGGCGCGAATACCACTTCGTTGCGGTCGACCGTTTCAAAAGCATGATTTCCGCCGGCGACTTCCTCGAGTGGGCCGAGGTGCACGGCAACTACTACGGCACTTCCCAGAAATGGATTGCCGAACAGCTGGCCGCCGGCCACGATGTCCTGCTCGAGATTGACTGGCAGGGCGCGCAGCAGGTGCGCAGCGCGTTTCCCGAGGCGATCGGGGTATTCATCCTGCCGCCGTCGATGGAGGAGCTGACTCGCCGACTGACCGGGCGCGGCACCGACAGCGCCGAGGTGATCGAGCGCCGCCTGGCCGCTGCGCAAGCCGAGATGCGCCATGTCGGCGAATTCGACTATGTTATTATCAACGACAGTCTGGAACAGGCGCTGGATGACCTGCGTGCCGTGGTGCGCGCCTCCCGCCTCGCCCTGAACGCGCAGCGTGCCCGCCACGCCGCGCTTTTTGCCCGAATGATCTGATTTTTGAGGTAAGCATGGCCCGCGTAACGATTGACGATTGCCTGAAGAAGATTCCCAACCGCTTCCAGATGACCCTGGCTGCCACCTACCGCGCCCGCCAGATTGCCAACGGCGCGACGCCGATGGTCGAAGTCAGCCGCGACAAGCCGACGGTCGTCGCCCTGCGCGAAATGGCGATCGGCAAGTACGGCTTGGAAGTGCTCAACCGCGGACAGGCCTGAGGTCGGCGGGGGCAGTGAAGACAGATGGATTCTGCGCCGTCGCCGTCACTGCCCGCCACTGAGGAACCCGCCTACCGGGTTTTCCTCGACAGTCTCGATTATCTTTCTCCCGCTGACGTAGATCGCGTCAAGGAGGCCTACGCCTTCTCGGCGCGCGCCCATGCCAACCAGAAGCGCATGTCGGGCGAGCCCTACATCACGCATCCGCTGGCGGTCGCCGGCGCCATGGTCGAATGGCGCATGGACGGCGAAGCCGTCGCCGCCGCGTTGCTGCACGACGTGCTCGAAGACACCGGAACGACCAAGCGCGAGCTGGTCAACCGCTTCGGGCGCGAAGTTGCCGAACTGGTCGATGGCCTGTCGAAGCTCGACAAGATGGAGTTCGCCTCCTACCAGGAGGCGCAGGCGGAGAATTTCCGCAAGATGCTGATGGCCATGGCGCGCGATCTGCGCGTCGTGCTGATCAAGCTGGCCGACCGCCAGCACAACCTGCAGACGATGGCGGCGATGCGCCCCGACAAGCGCCGGCGCATCGCACTCGAGACGCTCGAGATCTACGCGCCGATCGCGCTGCGCCTCGGGCTCAACAAGCTCTACCGCGAGCTGCAGGACACCTCCTTCCGCCTGATCCACCCGCACCGTGCCGAGGTGCTGGGCAAGGCACTGTTTGCCGCGCGCGGCAACCGCAGCGAACTGCTGACGCGCATCCAGGATGCCATCATCGGCAAGCTGGCGGCCGCCGGCCTCAACGCCGAGGTGTTCGGGCGCGAGAAGAGCCTGTATTCGATCTACCGCAAGATGCGCGACAAGCAGCTGTCGTTCTCGCAAGTGCTCGACATCTACGGTTTCCGCGTCGTCGTCGACAACGTGCCGATGTGCTACCTGGCGCTCGGCGCGCTGCACGCCCTGTACAAGCCGGTACCCGGCAAGTTCAAGGACTACATCGCGATTCCCAAGGCCAACGGCTACCAGTCGCTGCACACGACGCTGATCGGCCCCTACGGCACGCCGGTCGAGGTGCAGATCCGCACCCAGGAAATGCACCATGTCGCCCAAGAGGGCGTCGCGGCACACTGGCTGTACAAGGACACCGAGGAAAGCGGCGCCGACCTGCAGATCAAGACGCACAAATGGCTGCAGTCGCTGCTGGAAATGCAGAGCAGCGATTCCGCCGAGTTCTTCGAGAACGTCAAGATCGACCTCTTCCCCGACGAGGTCTACGTGTTCACGCCCAAGGGCAAGATCATGGCCATGCCGCGCGGGGCGACGATCGTCGATTTCGCCTACAACGTGCATACCGACGTCGGCCACCACTGCTCGGCGGCGCGCATCAACCAGGATCTCGTCCCGCTGCGCACCGAGCTGCGCAACGGCGACATGGTCGAGATCATCACCTCGCCGCAGGCCAGCCCCAACCCGGTGTGGCTCAACTACGTCAAGACCGGCCGTGCGCGCAGCAAGATCCGCCATTTCCTGCGCACCATGCAGAACGAGGAATCGGCCCGCCTCGGCGAGCGCCTGCTGCGCCAGGAGCTGCTTACCCTTGGCGTGGTGCCGATCTCGATCCCGACCGAGGCCTGGGACCAGCTAGTCAAGTCGAGCGGCCAGAAGTCGATCGAGGAGTTGTACACCGACATCGGCCTCGGCAAGCGCCTGCCGTCGGTGGTCGCCCGCCGCCTGCTGGCGCGCGAGGACATGTCGGCCGATTCGCCGAGCAACATGGCGCTCGCCATCCACGGCACCGAAGGCATGGCGATCCAGCTCGCGCGCTGCTGCCAGCCGATTCCCGGCGACCCGATCATCGGCTCGATCAGGAAGGGCAGCGGCCTGGTGATCCACACCCACGACTGCCCGACCATCCGCAAGTCGCGGTCGACCGAGCCGCAGAAGTGGATCGACGTCGAGTGGGAGCCGGAAGAGGGCAAGCTGTTCGACATCCGCATCAAGGTCGAGGTCAAGAACACGCGCGGCGTCCTCGCCCAGGTCGCCTCCGCCATCGCCGAGGCCGGCTCCAACATCGAGCACGTGGCGATGGATTCCGACCCCGAGCGGCTGTTCACGTTGCTCCGCTTCACCATCCAGGTCGCCCACCGCAACCACCTGGCGGCAGTGATGCGCGGCCTGCGCCATATCCCGGAAGTCACGCGGATCGTCCGCGAACGCGGGGGCGAGGTTTGAGGGTTCTCGTCCTGGGTGCCGGCGTCGTCGGCACGACCAGCGCCTGGTACCTGGCCCGCGCCGGCCACGAGGTGGTGGTGGTCGACCGCCAGCCGGTCGCCGGCAACGAAACCAGCTTCGCCAACGGCGGCCAGATTTCCGTGTCGCACGCCGAGCCGTGGGCCAATCCGCACGTGCTGCCGCAGGTGCTGCGCTGGCTGGGCAAGGAGGACGCGCCGCTGCTCTGGCGCTGGCGTGCCGATCCGGCGCAGCTGCTGTGGGGCCTGCGCTTCCTGCACGAATGCCTGCCTGGGCGCACGCGGCGCAACATCGCCGCCATCGTCGCCCTCGCTCTCTACAGCCGCAGTTGCCTGCAGGCCCTGCGCGGCGAACTGGCCCTCGACTACGACCAGCTCGAACGCGGCATCCTGCACATCTACACGCAGCCGGCGGCCTTCGCCCAGGCCGTCGAGGCGGCCAAGACCATGCGCCGCTTCGGGCTCGACCGGCAGACGGTCAGCGCCGAGCGCTGCATCGAGATCGAACCGGCGCTGGCCGGCGCCCGTCATCTGCTGGTCGGCGGCGACTACACGCCGTCGGACGAATCGGGCGATGCGCACAAGTTCACCCGCGCGCTCGCCGCGCAGGCCGCCGCCCTGGGCGTCGATTTTCGCTTCGAACGGACGGTCGACCGTATCGCCCCCGGCGGCAGTCAGATCGCCGGCGTGCTGGTCAGCGGGCCGGACGGCGGCGAACTGCTGACCGCCGACGCCTACGTGGTCGCCCTCGGCAGCTATTCGCCGCTGTTGCTGCGCCGGCTCGGGGTGGCGCCGCCGGTCGTGCCGGCCAAGGGCTATTCGGCCACCGTGGCGCTGCCGGAGGCCACCGTGGCGCCGGTCGTCAGCATCACCGACGACGAGCATCGGCTGGTCTTCTCGCGTCTCGGCAACCGCCTGCGCATCGCCGGCACGGCCGAGTTCAACGGCTACAACCTGGAGCTCAACGCGGTGCGCTGCGCGGCGCTGATGCAGCGCGCGCGGCAGCTCTTTCCCGCCCTGCAGACCGTCGGCGAGCCGGAATTCTGGTGCGGCTTGCGCCCGGCGACGCCGTCCAACGTGCCCTATATCGGGCGCACGCGCTACGCCAACCTGTGGCTCAACACCGGCCACGGCACGCTCGGCTGGACCATGGCCTGCGGTTCCGCCGCGGCGCTCGCCGACCTGATCGACGGACGGCGCCCGGAGCCGGACTTCCCCTTCGCCGGATGCTGATCGACACCCACTGCCACCTCGACGCGGCGGAGTTCGATACCGACCGCGACGCGGTGCAGGCTGCCGCGCTGGCCGGCGGGGTCGAGCGCATCGTGGTGCCGGCGGTTGCGGTCGACGGCTTCCGGAAGACGAAAACCGTGGTCGGCCGTTACCCCGGCTGCGGCGCCGCCTACGGCATCCATCCGCTCTACGTGATGCAGGCGCGGGAAGCCGACCTTGTCGTGCTGCGCGCCTGGCTGGTGGACGAGAAGCCGCTGGCGGTCGGCGAGATCGGCCTCGATTTCTACGTCACCGACGTCGCCCCGGCGCGCCAGGAATTCTATTTCGTCGAGCAGCTCAAGCTCGCCCGCGAGTTCGACCTGCCGGTGCTGCTGCATGTCCGGCGCGCCGTCGACCAGATTCTCAAGCACCTGCGCCGCATCCGCGTGCGCGGCGGCATCGCCCACGCCTTCAACGGCAGCCGGCAGCAGGCCGACGAATTCATCAAGCTCGGGTTCAAGCTCGGCTTCGGCGGCGCCATGACCTATTCCGGTTCGACCCGCATCCGCGCGCTGGCCGCCGAGTTGCCGCTCGAAGCCATCGTCCTCGAAACCGACGCCCCGGACATCCCGCCGGCCTGGCTGAACGGCCGGCGCAACGCGCCGGGCGAACTGCCGCGCATCGCCGGCGTGCTGGCCGAACTGCGTGGCGTCGACGTCGCGCACATCGCCGCCGCGACTTCGGCCAGCGCTCGCGCCATCCTGCCCGGCCTTTGACGGCCGCCCGCCCGGCCCGCAAATTTCGCGCAGCCAAATGGCCAGTGTTTGATCTGCGCTAATCATTCGCAAACGCTAATGGAGTAGATTGCCAATGTTGGGTTCCCATCGGGAACGGGCAATCAGGGAGTGCCGGGACAAGGGCGGGGCGACGACCCCGCCCGCTGGCTGCAACCCGAGGTTTGGTATGGCGACGACGAACAGCAAATCCCCCAAGAGCGGCACCGCGCGCCGCCAGTTTATTTTCGACGCGGCAAAGATGGCCTGCGGCGTCGGCATGCTCGGCCTCGGCCTCGGGCTCTACGCCAAGCAGGCCAAGGCCCTGCCGGCGCTGGCGTTGCGCCCGCCCGGCGCGCTGCCGGAAGACGACTTCCTCGGCGCCTGCATCCGCTGCGGCCTGTGCGTGCGCGACTGCCCGTACAACACCCTCGAACTTGCCAAACCGGAAACGCCGGTCGCCACCGGCACGCCCTACTTCACAGCGCGCAGCATCCCGTGCGAAATGTGCGAGGACATCCCCTGCATCAAGGCCTGCCCGACGACGGCGCTCGACCACCAGCTGACCGACATCAACAAGGCGAAGATGGGCGTCGCCGTGCTCATCGACCACGAAACCTGCCTCAATTTCCTGGGCCTGCGCTGCGACGTCTGCTACCGAGTCTGCCCGGTGATCGACAAGGCGATCACGCTGGAAAAGGTGCCCAATCCGCGCACCGGCCGCCATGCCATGTTCCTGCCGACGGTCCATTCCGAACATTGCACCGGCTGCGGCAAGTGCGAGAAATCCTGCGTCCTGGAAGAGGCGGCGATCCGCGTCCTGCCGCCCAAGCTGGCCAAGGGCGAACTCGGCCATCACTACCGGCTGGGCTGGGAAGAACAGAAGAAGGCCGGCCACTCGCTGATCGACGAATCGAAGATGATCGACCTCCCCGACCGCCTGCCGGAAGGCGCCACCTTGCCCGGTCACTATGATCCGGCCTCCGGCCATACCGAACCGATGCGCGGGCTGCCCGGCAGCGAAGCCGGTCTCGGCCCCGTCGCCCCCTCGGGACTGGGAGGCAAGCCATGAGCGGCAAGCGCATCGGCGCCGAGGCGGTGGCTGAGAAGGGCTGGCTTCGCGCCCACAAGTGGCTGCTCCTGCGCCGCATCTCGCAGCTCGGCATCCTCGCCCTGTTCCTGCTCGGGCCGCTGGCCGGCATCTGGGTCGTCAAGGGCAACCTCAACTACAGCTACACGCTGGATTTCCTGCCGCTGACCGATCCCTACGTCGCCTTGCAGGCGGCAATGACTGGCCATGTCCCGGAAAAGCTCGGGCTGATCGGCCTCGCCATCGTACTCGCCTTCTACTTCCTGGTCGGCGGCCGCGTCTATTGCAGCTGGGTCTGCCCGGTCAACCTGGTCACCGACGCCGCCGGCTGGCTGCGAGACCGCCTGGGCATCAAGGGCAGCATCCACCTGTCGCGTAACACCCGCTACTGGATTCTCGCCATGACCCTGGTCGGCTCGGCGGCGACCGGCGTCGTGCTGTGGGAACTGATCAACCCGGTGTCGATGCTGCACCGCGGCCTGATTTTCGGCCTCGGCGCGGCGTGGACCGTGGTCGTCGCCGTCTTCCTGTTCGACCTCTTCGTGATGAGCCGCGGCTGGTGCGGTCGACTGTGCCCGGTGGGCGCTTTCTACAGCCTGCTCGGCCGCTGGAGCCCGGTGCGCGTCGCCGCCCGCGAACGCGCCGCCTGCAACGACTGCATGGACTGCTTCGAGGTCTGTCCCGAGCCGCAGGTCATCCGCCCGGCGCTGAAGGGCGAGGGCAAGGGCGTCGGGCCGGTGATCCTCGCCCCGAACTGCACCAACTGCGGCCGCTGCATCGACGTCTGCTCGAAGGACGTGTTTTCCTTCGGCCTGCGCGCCAACAACCCGGTGTCGACCGCCCGGGTCGACTGACCGGCGCCGCAAAATGAAATGGGGAGCCGCTGGCTCCCCATCTTGGTTGGCGGCTACCGCCTTCAGGCGGCCAGCACGCCGCGCATCTTCTGCAGCGCCTTGACCTCGATCTGGCGAATGCGCTCCGCCGAAACATCGAACTCGGCCGCCAGTTCATGCAGCGTCGCCGCTTCGCCGTCGTGCAGCCAGCGCGCCTCGACGATGCGGCGGCTGCGCGGGTCGAGCGTGGCGAGCGCTTCGTGCAGGCCGTCGTCCTGCAGGCGGGCGGTCGCCTTGTTCTCCAGCATGCGGGTCGGCTCGTAACGCGAGTCGGCCAGGTAGTCGATCGGCGCAAAAGCCTCGTCGCCGTCGTCCGGGCTGCCTTCGAGCGCCAGATCGCGGCCGCTCAGGCGGGTTTCCATCTCGACCACTTCTTCCTGCTTGACGCCGAGGCGGGCGGCCACCTCGGCCGCCTGCGTGCCGGACAGCGTATCGACGCCTTCGTAGTCGTTCTTCAGGCTGCGCAGGTTGAAGAACAGCTTTCGTTGCGCCTTGGTCGTCGCCACCTTGACCAGCCGCCAGTTCTTCAGGATGTATTCGTGAATCTCGGCCTTGATCCAGTGCATCGCGAACGACACCAGACGCACGCCGCGTGCCGGGTCGTAGCGCTTGACCGCCTTCATCAGGCCGATATTGCCTTCTTGGATCAGGTCGGCATGCGGCAGGCCGTAGCCCAGATAGCCGCGGGCGATGGAGATGACGAGGCGCAGATGCGATAGAACGAGCTGACGTGCCGCCTCCACATCGCCTTCGTTGTGGAAACGTTCGGCCAGCCTTGTCTCCTCAGCCTCGGAGAGCATCGGGTAACGGTTCGCTGCCTGAATATAGGCATCGATGCTACCGACGGTCGAGGGAATGGGAAGCGTCAGGGCATGGGTCATGGCGTGATGGTCTCCTTCAATGTCCACTGATAGTTTAGCACTCGCACGGTAAGAGTGCTAATAGGGTGAAAGGTTCATTTTCGGGAGGTTTTGTTCGAAGGGAATATGTGGCTGGATATCGGCCTTTGCTGACGTTCGACTGTATTCGCTACATCGACCGCTCTGTTGGATAAAACAGCCCTCGGATGCTTCCACGAATTCAGCAGCACCTGAAGCTTTAGAGCCCAACTATCGGATTGTGCGCCCCCAGTGTTTCCGGAGCCTGCATCAGGCTTTCGGCCAAGTTGTGGGCTTCGGCAAGCGAGCGTAGGGTGTTGCTGCCAGCAGACGTTTGCAGGGACGCACAGCTCGATTCGCTGTCAAGCCGGCAACCGCTGCTGAGCGGGCAGGCTGCGAAGAGCTCGGCCACCCAGTCGGCAAATACGCGCACTTTTGGTGACAGATGGCGGTTGTGCTGATAAAGCACTGAAATCGGCATCGGGGCCGACTGCAGATGTGGCAACACCTCGATCAGCTCGCCGCGTTGCAGTTCGTGAAAGACCATGAACCGCGCCGGCTGGATCAGGCCCAAGCCCTGCACCCCGCAAGCGACATAGGCGTCGCCATCATTGACGGAGACAACTCCCCGCATCTTGATTTCGGTGGTTTCGCCATCGACCAAGAAATCCCAGTCGAAGTTGCGACCGGTGCGGCTGGAGAAGTAATGCACCGCCTGGTGGTTTTCGCGCAGATCCTCGATCGAGGTCGGAATGCCGTGGCGTTCGATATATGCCGGGGCGGCGCAGAGCACGCTGCGGAAGGTGCCGATACGCCGCGCGATCAGGGAAGAGTCGCGCAACTCGCCGATGCGAATCACGCAATCCACTGCCTCGCGCACCATGTCGACCGGGCGGTCGGTCATGCCGATCACGATCTCTACATCAGGATAGCGCTGGTGAAATCCGCTAAGGTTGGGAATGAGCATCTTGCGGCCGATAACGGGTGGCACATCGATGCGCAGGCGGCCACGCGGGCCGCGCTCTGCGTCAATGAAGGATGCTTCGGTGTCCTCTAGTTCGTCGAGGATGCGCACGCAGCGCTCGTAATACGCCGCGCCATCCGGAGTAAGGCTCAGGCGGCGCGTGGTGCGATTGAGCAGGCGAACCTTGAGACGTTTTTCCAGGCTCTGGATGGTCGTGGTGACGGTCGCACGGGGAAGACCGAGGCTGTCTGCCGCAGCACTGAAACTGTTGGCATCCACGACCCGGGTGAAGACCTGCATGGCTTGGAAGCGATCCATTTCCTGCTCCTGACTAAAACCCGAAGCCCCTGCCAAACCTTCAGGAAAGACGAATGATTGTTCGCGATAGGCGAATAGTGTTGCTGAAATTCTAGTATTTATTCAAGTAATTTCTTGCAGCATCATTCACGCAGACCCTTGCCGCGTAGCAGCAAGCAGGCACCGGACGTTTGATCTGCGCCGCTTTCTACATCCCCATATCCCAGCAGTTTCAGGAGTCACCCCATGCCATCCCCTTCCCGTTCACAACTTGCGCTGGCTCTGACCGTGGCGGGGGGCAAGGAGAGAAAGCCGGCAATGGGTAAGTCGCCAAGTCTCGAATGGTGCGTCATGCAGCAATCGGAGCCAGACGAAGTAAATGCTCATGAGTGCTCAATCTGAGCAATGCACGAGAACTTCATCAATACTCAATCAGGAATATTTGCCATGTACGCACAGATCACGCAATTCAAGAAAATGCTCCACACCCTTTCCCGTCTTCTGGATAAAGCGCAACAGCACGCTGAGGCGAACAACTTTGAGCCAGAGGTTCTACTGAACTCGCGCCTGTCGCCAGATATGTTGCCACTCACGAACCAAGTTCAGATGGCGTGTGATACAGCAGTGCTGGCCACTGCGGTCTTGACCGGTGAACAGGCTACGGGTTTTGAAGATACCGAGAAAACCATCCCGGAACTCAAGGCTCGTATTGAAAAGACGATCGGCTATGTCGCATCAATGAAAGAAGGCGACTTTGCCGGCTGGGAAGAAAGAATCGTTGCACCCAAGGGCTGGGCCGGAGCTTTGCTTGGAAAGGATTATTTCTGCCAGCACGCGGTCCCGAACTTCTACTTTCATATGGTGACGGCATACGCGATCCTTCGCCACAAAGATGTTCGGATCGGGAAAATGGACTATATCGGACAACTGCCTTTCCTGAGATAAGGGCAGAAAACCAAGCCTTGGCGTGTACTGGTCATGATCATTTTTAACGCTAATTTGTCGCCTAAGGCAATTCGACTCTGGATTTCTTGCCAGGACGACAACCCGGTTGGTGTCTGCATCCGGGTATTCACTTTATTCAATCAAGGATTTCGACGATGAAGGCAGTTCGGTGGACATCTGAGCGCATGCCGGGTTTGGCTCTACATGATGAAGCGGTGCCAAATCCAGGCCCCCATGAGGTTGTGGTGAAAGTTCATGCCGCGTCGCTGAACTTCCGCGACCAGGCGATTCTTGATGACGCCTACGGCGCTCCGACGAAGCCGAATGGTGTTCCCTTGTCGGACGGGGCCGGCGAAGTGGTGGCCGTTGGTCGCGCGGTCACACGCACGAAGGTCGGTGACCGTGTGACAGCGTCCTGCTGCCAGCACTGGATTGCCGGATCTGCGCGTCCGGAGTATCAAGCTGACAGCCTCGGCATCATGACGGACGGATGGCTTGCCGAGAACATTCTGTTGCACGAGAACGCCATCGTCCACCTGCCGGACTATATCTCCTACGCAGAGGCAGCATCGCTACCTTGCGCAGCTGTCACGGCTTGGACGGGGCTAAATCTATCGTCGCCCCTTCAGGCAGGAGAGACAGTGTTGGTGCAGGGCACCGGCGGTGTGGCGCTGTTCTCGCTCCAGATCGCGAAGATGTTCGGCGCGAAGGTGCTCGCCATCACCTCGTCCGACGCGAAGGCCGAGCGGCTCAAGGCGCTGGGGGCCGCAGCCGTCGTCAACTACCGATCGCATCCTGATTGGGACAAGGAAATCCTCGCCCTGACGGATGGACGAGGTGTCGACAAGACCATAGACATTGCTGGGGAAAAGACGATCGTGAAGTCGGCGGCGTCAACTCGGAACGGGGGCGACATCTCGCTCGTCGGGTTCACCAGCGGCTTCGGTGGCGGGCTTCCTCCGATCGACATTCTCTCCAAGTCACTCCACGTCGCCGGGACGGCGATCGGATCTCGGGCAACCTTCGAGGCGTTGTTGCGAGCCATGGCCTTGCACGAGGTGCATCCTGTCCTTGATCAAGTCTTCCCGTTTGCCGACTATCAAGCAGCCTTTCAGCGCCTTAAAAGCGGAGAACACGTCGGCAAGGTAGTGATCGATCTCACTCGATGACGCACCTTTATCCCTTGGGTCGGGAGCGTAAGTTCGACGGACAGAGACGCTGACGTTCAGCATCGATCAAAGTTGAACGGCCGGTAACCGTCTTACTGCAGCCGAGACAGGCCAAGCTGTCGAATGGCCGTTATGGCCTGCGGATTCAACCGGTGGATGCAACACACTAGCAACTGCGTCAGCAGAAGGAGTGTTGCAAATGAAGCAGAGGCCCCGGATCTATTACTCGGACAGCCAGAAGGCGTTGATGTGGGAGCGCTGGCGTAAAGGTGACTCCCTTCAAAAGATTGCCCAGCTGTTTGATCGGAACCACTCATCGGTTCAGCGAATCCTGGCCGAGACAGGTGGCATACCGCCGGCGCCCCGATGTCGCGCCAAACGCTCGCTCACGCTGTCTGAACGGGAGGAGATTTCCCGAGGTTTGGTGGCAGGGTGTTCCATCCGTGCGCTCGCTGCGCAATTGGGACGAGCACCCTCCACCGTCAGTCGCGAAGTCAAACGTAATGGTGGCCGTGAGTGTTACCGAGCGACTCAGGCTGACCAGGCGACCTGGGCTCGGGCACTTCGCCCCAAACCTTGCAAGCTGGCGGAGAACCCTGGGCTGGCGCATATAGTGGCGAACAAGCTGCACTCGCTGTGGTCACCAGAACAGATTGCTGGCTGGCTCAAGCGGACCTATCCAGACAATGCGAGTCATCAGGTGTCACACGAGACGATCTATCGCACCCTCTATATTCAAACCCGAGGCGCTCTGAAGAAGGAGTTGCTGGCGTATTTGCGGCGGACGAGAAGCATGCGTCGCTCTCGCCATCACACACAAAAGACCGGCGACCACGGCCGCATCGTCGATGCCGTATCAATCAGCGAACGGCCAGCCACGGCAGATGATCGCGCGGTTCCGGGGCATTGGGAAGGTGATCTGCTGTGCGGCAGCAAGAACAGTCAGATTGCGACACTCGTCGAACGTCAGTCGCGCTACCTGATGCTGGTCAAGCTCTCCGGCAAAGATACCGGGACCGTCACCAACGCCTTGATCAAAAACGCTCGCAAATTGCCGCAAGAACTCTATAAATCACTGACCTGGGATCGCGGCAAGGAAATGGCCGGCCACAAGCGGTTCACGCTGGCGACCGATATCCAAGTCTACTTCTGCGATCCCCATCATCCTTGGCAACGAGGAACGAATGAGAACACCAATGGGCTGCTGCGCCAGTATTTCCCCAAGGGAATTGACCTGTCCCCCTATTCACAAGCAAAGCTGAGTGCCATCGCCCGGAAATTGAATGAGCGCCCACGCAAAACACTAAACTACGAAACACCGGCACAGCGTTTTTATCAAACCGTTGCATCCACCGGTTGAATCCGCACCGAACTACTGCCTCATGTCAGCGGCAACAGGCGGCACCCGGCCACTGCGGACCTTCACCCTAACGCGGTAGTCTGGCAGCAACCTGGCGGTAAGCGGCCCTATAGCCAACGATGGCCTCGAACGGCCGCTTCCTTATCCGACGAACAGGTGCTCAAGCCCCCAAGCGGAAATAGCCGAGTTGGGAAAGCGGAAGTTTAGGAATGACGAACGTCAACGGCAGTCGGACATCCGATCCGAGCACGGCTGAGCTTCGCAGTAACTCAATCCAACCGCAATTCAAAACCTGCTGCATCGCTGCCATAGCGGGTGCGGTAGTTAAACATCTCCCGCCACTTGTCGCTGTCCCACCAACCGCTGTACTTGCTTTTAACGTTGAACGCAAGCAGTGGCGAGTTCGGCTGTGCATGGCAGATGATTCGGGCGAGCGCCACCGGGTCAGGGTGGCGGAATTGCGTGCCGTCGGTGGACACGAGCCAGCACCCGCAATCCACTGCACTGACCAGATCCGAAACGATATTGCTCTGGCTGCAGTGGTGCGGCAACTTGAATGCATCGAGCTTGAGCCGCCCGCTGCCGCCCAACGCCCCAATGCCTTCAATCAGGTCGCTGCCAAATGCATCGCCGGCGAGCAGCACCGACCTATCGCGGTACTCTAGCAGCAGCACGATACTGCTGCCGTTGGCCTCGCTCTTGTCCCGGTCGGTGCGTGTCTCGGCGAGCATCTCAAGGTCGTGCCGATCCTCAAGGTTCGGGGGTGTCTTCGACCCCATCGGCTCCAGTCCGGCCACCTCGCGTTGCAGGCTGCCCTTGCCGATGGCAGCCTCGACTTCCTCGACCCACACTGGTTCAAGCTCGAGGAGGCGCTGCGGCGTTGGCCCGAGCACGGTCAACACAAGATCATCCACAAGCGTAATTCGCTTCAAGTCCTCCCCAGGGACCCGCTGCACGGGTGCGCCCTGGAACGCACGGTTCCACGGCATGTCCTTCAACCAGTTGCCTAGACGCGCCCCTTGCGCGGGACCCATCGACTCCAGCGCGGACGACACAGATCCGCCCTTGAGATGCGGATAGCCGTTGAACCACACGTCGCCGATGACAAGCCCCGCAATCGGATCGGCCTCTGCAAGTGCTGTCAGCACCCCGCCAATATGGTCGCGATCGACGTGAGTCACCACCAGCAGTTCGAATCGGCGTCGCACTTCCGGCAGCGCCAAGATACGCTCCCGGACCTGTTCGCCGACTCCCTCGGTTCCCATATCGATCAGCAGTTGGTACGGGTGTTCCTCCGCTCCCCAGCAGATCCAGATCGCATCGCCCTGTCTAGCGGGCAGCAGTCGTACGGACAGCATCAACGTTCCCAACCGGGGAGCGCGTGAGTCAGGCAGATCGACTCCCAGTCAACATCTGGCATATCGTCCGTTAGACGCTTGATTGCCGCCTGGCGATCTTCGCGGCGTGCTTCCTCCCGTGGCCAGCGCCTCAGTAGGTCGAGCAACAGAGAATGACATTCGGTGTACATCATCCGTTGCTGGCTTGCCTCGAGCGCCAGCGACAACTCTCGATCCGACGCCGAGCCCCGCTCCACCGCCAACTGCGCGAGCAGCACCTTACCGTCGGGCAACCAAGCAAAGTCGCGCGCGAGGTTCTCTACCCAGGATGTCCAACGCTGCAGGCGGCCGGTCTTAAGCAGAATCAGCGCCCCGAGCACGGCACCGGCCGGATCGGAATACTTGGCCTGCAGCAGGTCCACCGCGTCGTCGGCCACCGTCGCCGCCTCGATCACATAGCCCCCACTCAGCATGTTCTGCAGCGCGTTAGCCACGGTGCGCTCTGGCGAGATCCATGCCTGCAGGTGGATACCGGTTGGCGTGGACTCCACGCGGACCGCACACGACCCCGACGGCGTCCAATTCGCTGGACTGATTGGCAGGCTGATGCGCAAGCGACGCTGCCCGATCTGCAGCAACGCACTTGCAACCGAGGTAAGTTGTGGTTCGCACTGGAATATCCTCAGCGTGCGGGTCTCCCGTGACAGATTGGCGCCGAGTACCTCGAGCAGTTGCGAGTCCGCCGCGTTCTCGACCTCGATCTCCGTGCCTTGCACAGCCGCAGCCTCCATGCTCCGCGTAAACTGCGGACGCCGGTATCGCGGCACTTCAACGGGCGCCGTAGCCGACTCGCTATCGCTCGCCACTCTGCTCGCATTTGCCGCACTCTGCTCGGCTGCAATGCTCACCAAAGTCTGCTGGCCGCCCCTCACCTGCACCAGTGAGCTGTGTTTGCGTCCGTCCTCTAGTACGGCACTGACCTGATACAGGCCCTCAGGCAATTCCAGCGATCGCGACGATGTCTCCTTGGTGACGAGCCGCAGTTCGCTGTCGCGGATTTCTATAGGCACTCGCTGGCCAAGGAACATCGAATCCGAAGCCACACTCACGTCAATGCTGCCAAGCGGAACGGGATCGTTTATTTTGATCATGGGCTCACCTCGAAATCCTTGGTCGCAGCGGGTGGCTTGACGTCAATGATCCCGCTACGATCCTGGTAAGGCGGACTCGACTTAATATTAAGTAAGTAGAGGCCCGCATCCACCAGTTTGCTCAGAGGCCAGGCCGAGTAGTCGTTGACCACCAGAGTGGTTCCATTTTGCAGTAACGTTCCGCGACTCAATGTACGTGCTGGTTCCGGCCGCACATCAATATGAAGGTCAACTGTGGGTGGTCTCGACAGTTCATGGAACACCGCCTCGTGGACCTTGCCGGCGATGTCGACCGACTGCTCGGCTCCCTCGGCCAGCGCAAGGGCCTTAACTCGCTCGGGCAGTCGACGAATCAGCTGCGTGACCGGCACGTGCCAACTCGGCGTTTGCTCGTCCGGCCCGGCTGCAGCAGCACCGCCAAGCGCCCACATGAGCGCCTCGTTGAACAGCGTCAAACCGCCCGGGCGTGCATACGCTTGGCACCCAGTGGTGGCCGCGAGAAACATCGGCGAAGACTCCGTGTCGCCGAGCGGCACGTCGAGCTTAAGGGCCCCCTCGAGCGATTCGAAGCGCCGTGCAATCGCAGGCTTCTGGCGACAGGCATCCACGAACCAGAATTGCGTGCGCGGCGCGGATGGGTGGTTGAATCCGGCATGGATGCCCGCCATATCTAGAGCTCCTTCCAAGCGCGCAAGATGCGCGTTACTCCCAAAGTCGCTGAGCAGGAGGATGGCGCCCGTCTTGGTGAGTTGAATACCGTGGCCAGCCACATAAACGATGGCTACGTTATCTCGGTGACTGGCGCAGGCAGCGCGAAACTCGCTAATTGCGATCTTGGCGTTGCCGACTGTTGCGCTGTAATCGTCTTTCAGCAACGCCGCTACCGATGGGGCAATCACCTCACCGACCGCCGGCGACAGCAACACGCGCAGGCTCTTTAGCTCCGACCCCGAACGGCGATACGGCCCGAGCAGCCACGCCGCGAACTCCGACGCCGATCGTGCGGCGGCTGAAAGCTGCTCCATTCCGAAGTCGCTACCGTTCGCGGTAGGCTCACTGCCATCGGCGAAATGCAGGTAGCAGCTGACCCCGATTACGAGCGCATGTGTGCCCGAGCGAGTGAGGTCTTCATTGATCAGTGACGGCATAGTACGCGCCCTTTCAGTCCATGTGCCTACCCGCTGCATTCGTCAAGAGTGCAATCAAGTATAGAAAGTATTTAACCGCAGTCAATTAAGCATCCACGCTCTGCAGCCCACGTCAATTAGGAGCCTGTGCGCAACTGCCCTTCGCGCGGTACGGCATGCGCAGCCCTTTCCCACCTGAGGCCCGCGAAGCGCTGGCTGTCGGACGTTTTGCGAGCAATGGCATAAGAACAGGCGTTGGCAAAGCTGGGCGGGGACGCACAATGACCGTAGCGAGCCGAACGGCCGGTACCAGCCGCATTGCGGTCTAGTTATTGTCGAAGTCCCAAAGTCCGCTTTGGCCGAGGACCGGAAGTTGGCCGTGCCGGCCCGAGGGGTGCCGCGTCTCGAGTGGTGGTAATAGTAGGCCATGCAGTGGTCCGGGCATGAGCGTTCGGCTCGAACAAACGCTTGGCACGAAGGGGCAACTACCGTCCCCGCCTCTTGCAGCCCTGTGCGCTCGAGTTGGCAAGCCGTCCCCCTGGAAGCAACGTGTGCTCAGTGTCTTTTTATTGGATTGCCCACCTCGTGGGCGTCACGGAGTTCCCGTGCGCGCGAGACTTCGCGCTCTTCTGCACTCACTGCTGCGGGTTGCTGAAAGAACATTCGAAGCATGCGTCTTTCACCAAGTATCCGGCCCAGTTCCCTGATCACGCAGTAGTTGAGGATGATGACCAGCAGGATGATCTGGAGCGCCCAGAAATGCGGCCACACGATTTCGGACAGCAGCTTTTCGTTGCCGGGAACGATTCCGCCGGCCTCCTTGGCGAAGTCATAAAGTCGCTCCAGATAATGGATGAAGCTTGCGACCGCATAGTAAATGACGGTTTTCCAGACGATGTTGTAAGCCAGCGGCTTCTCCGGAAATCGATTGATCGGCGGCCAAAGGTCGGCGAGCAGGACCGCCTTGCCAAGGATCAGCGCGGCGAGTGCGATTTGGGCGGATGACGTGACCGGCAGCCCCGTGCCCTGTGTCATGAGCGCCCTGACCAGCCCGATGATGTGCAGAGCGATGAAGAAGAAGAGGGTGGGTGGCAGTGCGGCCAGGAGTTCTTCCTTCAGTTTTTCGATACCTTTATTCATTGCTGGTACTCCAAAATATCTCTGGTCGTATCGTATTCACTATGGCGGTATGGCCTGGTTTCGGCCAGGACGCCTCACACGCCGGCGGCTGAAGCGTCCTCGTTGGTGAGCTTCAATCTACGCGTGTAAGGCGAAAAGGCTGAAATCGGTTCCGCAGCCAGGCTTTGCCGGTGTTGCGGGGCGGCAAGGTGGGTTCGCCGGATGGAGATGCAGCCGTTCGATCCCGTTTTCGCCCTTTTTCGGGCGTCGACCGCAACAGGCGGCCAAGGGGCTGCAGGGCGACGCATCGGCCGGCCGCCGCCGACCGAATGCCGCCGCCCCGCAGGTCCGTCCTTACTCGGGCAGGCCGTTGAGGAGGAACATCACCTTCAGGATTTCGCCCGGGTTGCCGAGCGCGCCAAACCAGCGCTGGAGGATGGGGGCGATTTCGCCGGTGCGGTAGAGGCGGGCGAGGGAGCGGTCGACGGCCAGGCGAAAGGCCTGGTCGGGACGCAGCATCAGGCCGTAGGGCTCGTAGGTGAATTGCACCTGGGAGAGTTCGAACTCGTTGCCGCGGCCGCTGCTCAGGGCGGTGGTGACGAGCACGGTGCGGTCGGCGGCGTAGGCATCCGCCTGCTTGGCGAGCAGCGCCTTGAGCGCGGCGTCGTGGTCGGGGACGCGCACCAGCGTGGCGCCAAGCTTGGCCGAGGCGCCCAGCGCGGCGAGCGCCTTCTCGGTGGTGGTGCCGGCGACGACGACGATGCGCTGGCCGGTGAGGTGATCGCTGCCGCTGGGAATGCCGCCCTTGCGGAAGAGCAGGCCGGCGCCGTCGACGTAGGTCATCACGCTGAAATCGAAATCGACGCGGCGCGCCAGCGTCTGCGAGGTGTTGCCGCATTCGAGGTCCACCTTGCCGGAGGCGACGGCGTCGAAGCGGTTCTGGGCGGTCACCGGCACCCACTGGATGTCGAGCTTGTCGACCTTGAACTGTTTGGCGAGATCGCCGGCCACGACCTTGCACAGGTCGATGCTGTAGCCCTGCGGCTGCTTGTCGTCGCCGACGAAGGAAAAGGGCGGCGAGTTTTCGCGGTAGCCGAGGCGGATGGTCTTGCTCTGTTCGATCCGGGTCAGCGTCGAATCCGCCGCCGTTGCCGGCGCGGTGCCGACCAGCGCCGCCACGAGGGCCACGCCGAAAGCCAGTTGCTTGTGCATTGTTGTTCCTTGTTGGGGTTTATGAATCCGGAATGATAGCGAATCGCCGGCCGGTTGGGGTGCCTGGCGCGTGCTAACCTGAAGCCATGAAGCGCGTTTTCGAACTGCTCGCCGAACGGCGCATCGCCGAGGCCCTGGCGCGCGGCGACCTCGAGCATTTGCCGGGGGCCGGGCGGCCGCTGGTGTTCGACGACGATCCGCTGGTCCCGGCCGAGCAGCGGATGTTCAGCCGCGTCCTCCGGCAGGCCGGTTTCGTGCCGAACGGCGTGCTGCTGCGCAAGGAGATCGCCGAGCTGCGTCGCGAGATCGCCGCCCTGCGTCGCGAGATCGCCGCCCTGCCGCCGGGCGAGCGGCGCGACGCGGTGCGGCGGCATCTGCTCGAACTCGTGCTGCGCATCGACGAATCCCGCGAGCTTTAGCCGGTCGACCGCAACCGACGCGCCGTTGGCGCTTCAGGCCAGCTTTTCCAGCAGCAGCGGTTTCACCTGCGCCAGCCAGGCGTCGAGGCGTTCGTCGGTGTGCATGCCCTGCGTGCGCTGGTCGATCACCAGGCCGACGAAACGGCCATCGACGACGGCAGCGGAGTGCTGGAAGGTGTAGCCGTCGGTGCTCCAGTCGCCGACGATCTCGGCGCCGAGGTCCTTGAACACGCGGTAGAGGGCGAACAGCGAGCTGGCGAAGCGTTCGGAGTAGCGTTCCTGGGCGCCGAGGCCGAAGAAGGCGATGCGCTTCCCGGAAAAATCCGCCGCCGGCATCCCGGCGAGGAACTCGGCCCAGTTCGCCTCCAGGCAGCCCACGTTGCGGCCCGGAATCTCGCCTTCGCCATAGCTCGGCGTGCCGAGGATGAAAGCGTCGTATTGCAGCATCTCGTCGGGCGCGATGCGATTGACGTTCACCGGCTTGGCGGCGATCTCGTCGCCAAGCTTCTTCTGCAGTTTCTTGGCGACCAGCCGGGTCGTCCCGGTTTCGGTGCCGAAAAATATTCCGATCTGTTTCATTGCGGGCGGCCTGAGGAGTTGGATTGGAGGGGTCAAGCAATTCATACGCCATCGCTACCGCGGGGCGGGCGTCCGCCCGCAATCCCGCGCCGGGCGGCCGTTGCGGGGCGCGACCGGGGTATGGCGTGGCAATCGAATGCGACGGCGTTGTGGCCTTTCGCACATTGGCCGCCGCTTTCCCGAACGTCATCCGGTGCTAGACTGCGTCGCGAATGACATTCCGCTTAATGGGGGAGTAAATGCACTGGTACCTGACGGTTCTGCGGAAATACGCGGTGTTCAGCGGGCGGGCGCACCGCATGGAATACTGGATGTTCTTCCTGATCAACACGCTCATCGCGATGCTGATCGGCTTCGTGACCGGCCTGATCGGCGCCGCGCTCGGCCTGGGTTCCGGCTTTGGCTCCACCGCGAACAGCCTGTACAGCCTGGCGGTGCTGGTCCCCGGCATCGCCGTCGGAGTGCGCCGGCTGCATGACAGCGGGCGTAGCGGATGGTGGCTGCTGCTGCCGCTCGTGAACCTGATCATGCTGTGCTATGACAGCCAGCCGGGCGAAAACGCCTACGGCCCGAACCCTAAGGAAGCGTAGGGACGTAAAAAGGCCGGGGCTGGCCGGGCCGCCTGGCGGCGGTTACCGAACAGCCCCGGCCTCGCGGCCGGCGTTCCCGTCAGCCGAGTTCGACCGGGATGAAGATGCGCGAGTTGCCGCGTTCGACGAGGACGGCGATGCGCTTGCCGGCCTTGTTCACCAAGTCGCGCAGCTGCTCGGTGCCGGTGATGCGTTCGCCGTTGACCGAGAGCACGACGTCGCCCGGCTTGATGCCGGCCTTGGCCGCCGCGCCGGCGACGTCCTGCACGACGACGCCGCCGGCGCCTTCGGAACGGCGCTGCTCGTCGGCGTTCAGCGGGCGGACGACGACACCGAGGCGGCCCTTGGCGGCCTGCGGCGCTTCGGCGCTGGCCACCTTCTCATCCTGGAACTGGCCGACCGGCACGTCGATCTGGCGCGCCGCACCGCTGCGCCAGACTTGCAGCTTCGCCATTTCGCCCGGCTTCATGGCCGAGACAATGGCCGGCAGTTCGCCCGAACTGGCGATCTCCCTGCCGTTGATCGCCAGGATCACGTCGCCCGGCTCCAGCCCCGCCTTGGCCGCCGGGCTGTCCTTCTCGATCTGGCCGACCAGTGCGCCGCCCGGCTTCTTGAGCCCGAAGGCGTCGGCCAGCGTCTGGTTAACTTCCTGGATCGAGACGCCCAGACGGCCGCGCTGCACCTTGCCGGTGGTCGCCAGCTGCTGCTGGACGCGCATCGCCAGGTCGATCGGGATGGCGAAGGAAATGCCCTGGTAGCCGCCGCTGCGCGAGTAGATCTGGGAGTTGATGCCGATCACCTCGCCGGCCATGTTGAACAGCGGGCCGCCGGAGTTGCCGGGGTTCACCGCGACGTCGGTCTGGATGAAGGGGACGTAGCTGCCGTCCGGCAGGTTGCGCGAATTGGCCGAGATGATGCCGGCGCTGGCGCTGTTGTCGAAGCCGAAGGGCGAGCCGATGGCCAGCACCCAGTCGCCGACGCGCGTCTGTGCCGGATTGCCGATCTTCACCGTGGGCAAATCTTTCGCGTCGATCTTCAGCACGGCTACGTCGCTGGTCTTGTCGGCGCCCAGCACCTTGGCCTTGAATTCGCGCTTGTCGGTGAGCTTGACCGTCACCTCGTCGGCGCCGTCGACCACGTGGGCGTTGGTCAGCACCATGCCGTCGGCGCTGACGATGAAGCCGGAACCCATGCCGCGCACCGGCGCTTCGCCGCGCGGCCCGCCGCGGTAGCGGCGGAAGAATTCGTTGAGCGGATGGTCCTCGTCCAATTGCGGCACGCCTTCCGTCTCGGCGCCCGCCTTGCGCGAACCGGAAACGCTGATGTTGACCACCGCCGCCCCGTTGCGGGCGACGATGCCGCTCATGTCCGGCAGCTGCGCGCCGGTGGTCGGCGCCGCGGCGCTGATCGGCAGGGCGACCGGCGTTGCCGCGTTTGCGACCGGTGCCGGCGCCTGCGCGTAACCCGTGGCATAGGCGCCACCGACAGCCGCCGCGACGGCAGCCGCGGCGACGCCCAGTTTCAGTTTGTTGGCATTCATGGCATTCCTCCTGTCAGGTTGGCCGGGCGGAAGCGCCCGGCCGTTGCGACCAGAATGCCAGAGGGAAACTTAAGGGCGACTTAAGGCCGGCTGCCCGCGCTTGTCCGGAAACGCCCGGCCGGCGGACGGGGGTTCATTTTTGCCCTTTTGGGGCCGTCGACCGCAGCGGACGGGATTTGCGCGCCGGCCCCGGGGCGAGGCGTCAGGCGCGCTTGGGGAACACCACCCGCGCCCGCAGGCCGCCGCCGGGAGCGTCGTCGAGCACGACCTCGGCACCGTGGCGGCGGGCGATGGCGCGGACGATGGCGAGGCCGAGGCCGCTGCCGCCGGCGGACTCGCCGGCGCGGCGGTAGAAGCGGTCGAAGACGCGGGCGCGCTCGGCGGGCGGGATGCCGGGGCCGTTGTCCTGCACTTCCAGCCACGCGCTTGCGCCGTCCATACCGCAAGCGACGTCGACCCGGCCGCCGGGCGGGGTGTAGCGCACGGCGTTGGCGACGAGGTTGTCGAGCAGGGTGCGCAGGGCGTCGGGCTGGCCGGCGACGGCGGCATCGGGCGCGCTTTGGGCGAAGCCGAGGTCGATGTTGCCGGCAGCGGCCAGCGCGGCGTGGTTGACGACGCTTTGGCGGCAGAGCTCGACAAGGCGGACGTCGACCGGCGCTGGCGGTTCGGCGCCCGGTTCGGCGCGGGCCAGCGTCAGCAGCTGGGAAACGACATGGGTCGCGCGTTCGAGCCCGGCACGCAGGTCTGCGAGGCCGGCGTGGCGTGCAGTGTCATCGGTGGCACGCTCGATGAGCTGGGCCTGCAGCTGCAGGGCGGCGAGCGGGGTGCGCAGTTCGTGTGCGGCGTCGGCGATGAAGTCGCGCTGGGCCTTGAGCGCCCCTTGCAGCCGGGTGAGCAGGTCGTTGAGGGCGCGCACCAGCGGCAGGGCTTCGTCGGGAACGCCGGTTTCGGCGATGGGGTCGAGGGCGTCCGGGGTACGCCGGGCGACCGATCCGGCGAGCCCGGTCAGCGGGCGCAGTTCGCGCCCGACGACGAACCAGATGAGCAGCGCCGCCAGCGGCAGCAGCACGGCGAAGGGGGTCAGGGTGCGCAGCGCGGCGCTGGCGGCGATGCGGGCGCGCACGCTCATCGGCTGGGCGACGGCGATGGTCTGGCCACGGTGCTGCACGGCATAGATGCGCCAGGCGCCGCGCGCGGTGCGCTCGGTGGAGAAGCCCATGCGGGCGACGTCCGGCAGTTCGCCGTGCGGGCGCGAGTAGTAGATGGTCAGGCCGTTGCGGTCCCAGATGCGCAGCACGAATTCGAGGCGCTCGTCACCGGCCAGGGCGCCGGCATTGCCGCTGAAATCCTGGTCGCGCACGGCCAGCGCGATCTGTTCGAGGTGGTAGTCGAAGATGCTGTTGGCTTCCTCGCGGGCGGCGCCGTAGGTGGCCCAGGCGCCGATGACGAGGACCAGGCTGATGGCTGCGATCAGCGTTAGCAGTAGCTTTCTGCGGATCGAGTTCATGGCTGGCGCGGCACCATGTAGCCGACGCCGCGCACGTTGCGGATCCAGTCGCTGCCGAGCTTGCGGCGCAGGGCATGGATGTGCACCTCGACGGCGTTGCTGCCGATTTCCTCGTCCCAGCCGTAGAGCCGTTCCTCGAGCTGGGCCCGCGAGAGCGGGACGCCGGGGTTTTCCAGCAGGGCGTGGAGAATGCCGAATTCGCGCGCCGAGAGGTTGACCGGCTCGCCGCCGAGGCGGACTTCGCGGCTGGCCGGGTCGAGGCTCAAGGTGCCGTGCGCGATGACCGGGGTCGCCCGGCCGCCGCGGCGGCGCAACAGGGCGCGCAGGCGGGCGGCGAGTTCGTCGAGATCGAAGGGCTTGACCAGGTAGTCGTCGGCGCCGCTGTCGAGGCCCTGCACCCGGTCGGCGACGGAATCGCGGGCGGTGACGACGAGGACCGGCACCGGGTTCTGCTGCCGCCGCCAGTGCGCCAGCAGTTCCAGTCCGCTGCGGCCGGGCAGCCCGAGGTCGAGCAGGATGGCGTCGTAGGCGGTGGTCGCCGTCGCCAGTTCGGCGGCCTTGCCGTCGCGCACCCAGTCGACGGTGTAGCCGTCCTGGCGCAGCCCGGTACGCAGGCCGGCGCCGATCATGGCGTCATCTTCGACTACCAGCAAACGCATGATGTGATGTCGGCCCGGGCGCTACGGCACGGCACGCGGTGCGCCCGGGTCAATGCTTTTTCCCCTTGGCCACCAGGTACAGGATCAGCACGCCGATGACCATCGCCAGGGCGCCGCCAAAGCGCAGCAAATCCCGCTGCCCGTCCCAGCCCACCGCCTCGCGCAGAAAAAGAACCGCCAGCACGGCGATCACGCTGCTGACCAGTTGACTCTTGAGGTCGTCGAGATCCTGGAGTTTCAGCCACTTCGGCAAAGGAAGCTCGGGATCGACAAACAGGCGATAGAGGCCGAGGCCGATGATGTGGGCGACAATGGCGATCAGGAAGATGTCGATGGCCTCGATCAGGCCGACCGCCATCAGCTTGGAGACCTTGGGCGAAATCGTCCCGTCGTGGAGCATGTCGATCAGGGTGGAAATCACCACCAGCCCCTCGTAGAACAGCAACGCGATCGAGGCGATGATGATGCCGATGACGGCGACGCAGGTTAAATATCGGCTCAGGGCGAGCAGGCGGCTAAGCATCGAATGGGACTCGGGCTGGGTTAGCCGGATGGGATACCGGCGGGCAACATCATCACACAGCGACACGGGTTTGTGAATGTGCCGGGCGGCGTGATGTCGGCCATTGCCTGCGGTCGTGCCGGGGTGCTGCTAGACTTGCCGCTACCAACAAGGAGTATTGAAAATGACCGACGCCCGTCATTACGCCGTCCGCGAAACGCTGCGCAATGGCCTCGAGGTCCTGATCCGCGCCCTCCACCCGGACGACGGCGAGCGGATCGCCGAGGCCTTCGCCAAGCTCGACCACGAGTCGGTGTACACCCGCTTCTTCGGCCCCAAGACCGGGCTGACGGAACAGGACTACCGGACCATCCGCGAACTGGACTTCGACACCCGCGTCGCCCTGGTCGTCACGCTGATGGAAGGCGGTCGCGAGATCATCATCGCTTCCGGCAGCTACAGCCGCTTCGCGCCGGATGCCGCGGAAGTCGCCTTCATCGTCGAGGAGGACTACCACGGCCTCGGCATCGCCCGCCGCCTGCTCCAGCATCTCGGGCGGATCGCCGGCGAACGCGGCATCGTCCGTTTCGAGGCCGAGGTCCTGCCGTACAACAACGCGATGCTCAAGGTCTTCGCGGCGAGCGGCTGGCCGCTGAGCAAGCGCAGCGAGGACGGGGCGATCCACATCACGCTCGCCCTCGGGGGCGCCGCCGCGTCCTGATGGCGGCGGTGCCGCCCTACCGCGGCCGCTTCGCGCCGTCGCCGACCGGGCCGCTGCACTTCGGCTCGCTGGTGGCCGCCGTCGGCAGCTATCTCGATGCCCGCGCGCACGGCGGCGAATGGCTGGTGCGCATGGAGGATGTCGATACGCCGCGCAACGTGCCTGGCGCCGCCGACGGCATCCTGGCCACGCTGGAAGCCTACGGTTTCGCCTGGGATGGCCCGGTGCTCCGGCAGAGCACGCGCCTGGCGGCTTACGCGGCCGAGCTCGAACGCCTGCAGGCGGCCGGGCTGGCCTACGGTTGCGCCTGTTCGCGCCGGGAAATCGCCGATGCGGCGACCCACGCGGCGGTCGATGGCGGCCTCGCCTATCCCGGCACCTGCCGCAACGGCCTGCCCGCCGGGCGCGTCGCGCGGGCCTGGCGGCTGCGCGTGGACGATGCGGCGACCGGCTTCGTCGACCGCCTGCAGGGGGTGGTCGTCCAGCATCTCGAACACGATGTCGGCGACTTCGTGCTGCGCCGCGCCGATGGCCTCTTCGCCTATCAGCTGGCGGTTGCGGTCGACGACGAATTTCAGGGCATTTCCGACATCGTGCGCGGCGCCGACCTGCTTGCCTCGACACCGCGCCAGATCTGGCTGCAGCGCTGTCTCGGCTATGCCACGCCGCGCTACGCGCACCTGCCGGTGGCGACCAACGCCGCCGGCGAGAAGCTCTCCAAGCAGACGCTGGCGCCCGGGCTGGAAGCCGGGCAGGCGGCGGCGATGCTGGTGCGCGCCCTGCGTTTCCTCGGTCAGGCGGCGCCCGACGAACTTGCGAGGGTGGGCGTCGGCGACGTCTGGGCCTGGGCGCACGCGCACTGGTCGAGCGCCGCGATTCCGCGCCGGCTGGCTATTCCGCTGGTGAATCCGCCGTAAGTCCGGGCGTTTCCTCGTCGGCCTGCCAGTGCTTCGGGCCGTAGCCGGTGAGGCCGACCAGCAGGCGCACGACGCCGTAGGCCAGCCAGCGCAGCAGCTTGGAGTGGAAGGGCTGCCGCGACAATTCCTCCGGCAGCATTTCGCGCGCGCCGTCGGCCATGGCGTCGTGGATGCTGCGTTGCAGTTCGCCGGCGAAGCCGGCATCGCGCACCACCAGGTTGGCCTCCTTGGCGATCAGCAGGCTGAAGGGGTCGATGTTCGACGAGCCGACCGTCGCCCAGTAGCCGTCCACCACCGCCACCTTGGCGTGCATGAAGCTCTTTTCATATTCGAAGACGCGGATGCTGTTTTCCAGCGCCGCGGCATACAGCGCCTGGGTGGCGAAGCGCAGCAGCGGATGGTCGGTCTTGCCCTGCAGCAGCACGGTGATGCGGACGCCGCGGCGCGCCGCCGCCTGCAGGGCGCGGCCGAAGCGGACGCCGGGCAGGAAGTAGGCGTTGGCGATGAGGATTTCGCGCTGCGCCGAGGCGATGGCATCGAGGTAGGCGTTCAGGATGTCGTGGCGATGGCGGATGTTGTCGCGGATGAGAAAGGCGGCCGCCTGGTGCCCGGCTTCGTCGCAGAAGGTCGTGACCGCTCGTTCCAGCCGGAACCGGTGCTTGAAATTGACCCAGGCGACGATCTCCCACATGCGCCGGGCCGCGTGGTGCATCTGGCGCAGGACCGGGCCTTCCAGGCGCACGGCATAGTCGTAGCGCGGCCGCATGTCGGCCGGCGCGTTGTCGTCGTCGATGATGTTGATGCCGCCGACGAAGGCGACGCGCCCGTCGATGACGACCAGCTTGCGGTGCAGGCGCCGCAGGCGGTGGCGGCGCAGCCGGAAGCGGCCGATTTCCGGGCGGTAGATCATGGCGCGCACGCCGGATTCGGCCAGCCGCGGCATGAAGTCGGTGGCGAAATTGCGCCCGCCGAAGCCGTCGACCGTGACATTCACCTGGACGCCGCGCGCGGCCGCCTGGCACAGGGCGCTGGCAACGGCATGGCCGACCTCGTCGTCGGCGAAGATGTAGCTTTCGAGGTAGATCTCGGCTTCGGCCGCCTCGATTTCGGCGAGCAGGGCCGGGAAATACTGGGCGCCGGAGTTGAGCAACGCCAGGCGGTTGCCCGGCAGGAACTCAGCGGTCATGCCGCGCCAGGTGGGCCGACAGCGCGGCGTGGTCGGAAATGGCGGACCACGGCTGGCCGTGGTGCACCTCGGTGCGGTGAACCGCGAAGCCGCGCACGTAGATGCGGTCGAGGCGGAACATCGGCAGGGCGGCCGGAAAGCTGCGGCAGGGTGCGCCGTCGTGCCGGCTGAAGACTTCGGTCAGGCCGAGGCGTTGCGTCAGCTGCTGGCCGGCGCGGTTGCTCCAGTCGTTGAAGTCGCCGGCGATGATCAGCGGTGCGTCGTCGCCGGCCTGGCGCTCGAGGTAGTCGGCCAACGCCGTCATCTGGCGCCGGCGCGAATAGCCGAACAGTGACAGGTGCACGCAGACGCAGTGTGCCGCCGGGCCATCGGGCAGCGCGATGCGGCAATGCAGCAGGCCGCGCTTCTCGAACTGCAGGTGGGTGACGTCCTGGTTGTGCGCGTGCAGGATGGGAAAGCGCGAGAGGATGGCGTTGCCGTGGTGGCCGTGGTCGTAAACCATGTTGTGGCCGTAGGCCGAGGCGTGCCAGACGTCCTCGGCGAGAAACTCGTGCTGCGGCGCATCCGGCCAGTCGTCGTGATTTTCCGCGTGGCCGAGGTGCAGGCCCTGCACCTCCTGCAGGAAGACGATGTCCGGGTTGAGCCGGCGCAGCCGCTCGCGCAGCTCATGCACCATCATCCGCCGGTTGAATTGCGAGAAGCCCTTGTGGATGTTGAAGGTCGTGACGTGCAGCGCCGGCTTGCTCATGGCGGCTCAGGAAATCGCCAGCATCCGGTCGAGGGCCAGGCGGGCCAGCTTGGCCTCGTGCTCGGGCACCTTGATCTGGTTGACCACCTTGCCGTCGACCAGGTTTTCCAGCGTCCACGCCAGATGCTGCGGGTCGATGCGCTGCATGGTCGAGCACATGCAGATGGTGGTCGCCATGAACTGGACGATCTTGTTCTGCGGCAGGACTTCCTTGGCCAGGCGGTCGACCAGGTTGAGCTCGGTGCCGACCAGCCAGCGCGTGCCGGCCGGCGCTTCCTTGATGGTCTTGACGATGTGCTCGGTCGAGCCGACGTAGTCGGAAGCAGCGCAGACCTCGAAATTGCACTCCGGGTGGGCGATCACCAGGCCGTCCGGGTACTTGGCGCGGAACGCGTCGATGTGCGATTTCTGGAACATCTGGTGCACCGAGCAGTGGCCCTTCCACAGCAGGATTCTGGCCTTCCTGATCTGCTCGACCGTCAGGCCGCCCAGTTCGAGATCGGGGTCCCAGACGACCATCTCGTCCATCGGGAAACCCATCTGGTAGCCGGTCCACCGGCCGAGATGCTGGTCGGGGAAGAACAGCACTTTCGGGCGGCGCTCGAAAGCCCATTTGGCAATCGTGCCGGCGTTCGACGAGGTGCACACGATGCCGCCGTGCTCGCCGCAGAAGGCCTTGAGGTCGGCGGCGGAGTTGATGTAGGTGACCGGTGTCACCTCGTTCTCGACGTCGAGCACTTCACCCAGTTCGCGCCAGCAGCGCTCGACCTTGGCGAGGTTGGCCATGTCGGCCATCGAGCAGCCGGCCGCGAGGTCGGGCAGGATGGCGATCTGGTGCGGCGCCGTCATGATGTCGGCGACCTCGGCCATGAAGTGCACGCCGCAGAAGACGACGTATTCGGAATCGGTCTGCGCGGCCAGCTTGGACAGCTTCAGCGAATCGCCGGTGAGGTCGGCGTGCTGGTAGATGTCGGCGCGCTGGTAGTGGTGGCAGAGGATGACGGCCTTCTTGCCGAGCTTGGCGCGGGCGGCGCGGATGCGCTCCTGGCACTCGTCGTCCGCCAGGTTGTTGAACGGGGTAAAGGCGATCGGGATCGATTGCATGCTGTTCTCTGGAATGTCGTTCTGATGGCCGGGTCAGCCCTGGTGCCAGGGGAGTCCGGCGTGGCGCCAGCCGCCGACGGTGTTGCGTCGGCCATTGGCGTCCTTGTCGCCCTCGAATCCTTCGAGGATGTTGTAGCAGTCGTTGTAGCCGGCCTCGGTGGCGAGCCGGGCGGCGCCGTCCGAGCGGGCGCCGCTGCGGCAGAGGAACATGACCACGGATTCCGGATCAACCTGCCGCTTCAGTTCGGCCAGGAAATTCGGGTTGCGTGCGCCGCCCGGGTACTGGTTCCATTCGATCTCGACGGCGCCGGGTACCCGGCCGACCCAGTCCCATTCGGCCCGGGTCCGCACGTCGACCACCTTGGCACCAGGCGCCAGGCGCAGCACCTCGAACGCTTCCGGCGGCGTCAGCGCGCCTTCGTACGGCAGGCCCATGGCCTTGCCGCGCTGCTGCGCCAGGGTCAGGATCTCGGTTAACTTGCCCATAATCTTCAACTGATAAAATCTGAGACTAATAGTATAGGGCACACCTCATGGCTCACGAGCATCACCATCACCCGCCGCAACGGGCCTTGCCGGCCGAGCGCGCCGCCGAGGCGCAACGGGCGACGTGGGTCAGCGTTGCCGTCAACCTCCTGATGACCGTCGCGCAGATCGTCGTCGGCTGGCTCGCCCATTCCCAGTCGCTGATCGCCCACGGCCTGCATTCGTTTTCCGACCTGCTTTCGGATTTTCTCGTCATCTACGCCAGCCGGCAGAGCGCGCATCCGGCCGATGCCGCCCATCCCTACGGCCATGCCCGCGTCGAAACGGCCGCCACGCTGGTCCTCGGCGCCTCGCTGGCGCTGATCGGTGGCGGCATCCTATGGCAATCCGGCCTCCGTCTGCAGCATGTCGAATACCTGCCGGCCGTCGAGATGTCCGCCTTCTGGGTGGCCATCGCTACCGTGGTGGCCAAGGAGGGGCTCTATCGTTACCTGATCCGCGTCGCCGAGCGCTTGCGCTCGCAACTACTGATCGCCAACGCGCTGCATACGCGCGCCGATGCGGCGTCGGCGCTGGTCGTCGTCGTCGGCATCGGCGGCGCGCTGCTCGGCTGGGGCTTTCTCGATCTGCTGGCGGCGGCACTGATGGGCTTTATGATCCTGCGCATGGGTGTCGGACTGGCCTGGGGGGCGCTCAAGGAGCTGATCGACACCGGGCTCGAAGCCACCCAGGTCGAGGCGATCCGCAAGACTCTGCTGGCGACGCCGGGCGTGCTCGGGCTGCATGCGCTGCGCACCCGGCGCATGGCGCACCAGGCGCTGGTCGACGCCCATGTCCAGGTGGATGCCCGGATCAGCGTCTCGGAGGGGCATCGCATTGCCGAGTCAGCGCGCGCGCGTGTGCTGCGCGAACACCCGGCGGTGCTCGACGTGCTGGTTCACATCGATCCGGAAGACGATCTCGACCCGGATTTCACCGTCGCCCGCCTGCCGTCGCGCGAGGCGCTGCTCGATGAACTGGCGAAACTGCTGGCCGATCTGCCGCCGCCCGAGCGCGTCGTGCTCCACTATCTCGGCGGGCGCGTCGAGGTGGAGGTCTTCCTGCTGCACGATTCGTTCGCCAGCCTGCCGGCGCTGCGCCTGGCCGAGGGCGTGCTGGCCGAACGCATCAAGGATCACCCGGCAATCCGCAGCATTTCCCTGAATTTTCACATCGCACCAAATTAGTGCTATTCATCAAATGTTGGCACAAAATTGGTGCGTCAAAACTCTGGCGATATGCCGCATCTCCTTGTGGCAAAATGTGAAGTTCCGCAGACAGGCATTGGCACACTTTCTGCTAAATCCGTCCCGTTGCGATTTTTTTGATTGTCGCCGGTTCCGCCGGCATCTTGTTTAGTTAGGAGACTGACGCTTATGGCAACCCCGCAAGACGTGATGAAGATGGTCAAGGAAAACGACGCCAAGTTCGTCGATTTCCGTTTTACCGATACCCGTGGCAAGGAACAGCACGTCACCGTGCCGGTCTCCGCTTTTGACGAAGACAAGTTTGAAAACGGCCACGCTTTCGACGGTTCCTCGATCGCCGGCTGGAAGGGCATCCAAGCCTCCGACATGCAGCTGATGCCTGACCCGGACACCGCCTACGTCGATCCGTTCTTCGACGAAACCACCGTCGTTCTGACCTGTGACGTCGTCGATCCCGCCGACGGCCGTGGCTACGACCGCGATCCGCGCTCCATCGCCAAGCGCGCCGAAGCCTACCTGAAGTCCTCCGGCGTCGGCGACACCGCCTACTTCGGTCCGGAACCCGAATTCTTCATCTTCGACTCCGTCGAATGGAACGTCGACATGTCCGGCTGCGCGCTGAAGATCTACTCTTCGGAAGCCGCCTGGACCTCCGGCGAGAAGAGCGAAGGCGGCGGCGGCACCGGCCACCGTCCGACCGTCAAGGGCGGCTACTTCCCGGTTCCCCCGGTCGACAGCCTGCATGACATCCGCTCCGCCATGGTTCTGGCCCTCGAGGCCCTCGGCGTGCCGGTCGAAGTCCACCACCACGAAGTCGCCACTGCCGGCCAGTGCGAAATCGGCACCGTCTTCTCCACCCTGGTCAAGCGCGCCGACTGGACCCAGATCCTGAAGTACGTGGTGCACAACGTGTCGCACCAGTACGGCAAGACCGCCACCTTCATGCCGAAGCCCATCGTTGGCGACAACGGTTCCGGCATGCACGTTCACCAGTCGATCTGGAAGGACGGCAAGAACCTGTTCGCGGGCGACGGCTACGCCGGCCTGTCCGAGCTGGCCCTGTTCTACATCGGCGGCATCATCAAGCATGCCAAGGCCCTGAACGCCATCACCAACCCGGGCACCAACTCGTACAAGCGCCTCGTGCCGCACTACGAAGCGCCGGTCAAGCTGGCCTATTCCGCCAAGAACCGTTCCGCCTCGATCCGCATTCCGTACGTCGCTTCGACCAAGGCACGCCGCATCGAAACCCGCTTCCCGGATCCGATCGCCAACCCGTACCTGTGCTTCTCGGCGCTGCTGATGGCCGGTCTGGACGGCATCCAGAACAAGATCCACCCGGGCGATCCGGCCGACAAGAACCTGTACGACCTGCCGCCGGAAGAGGACGCGCTGATCCCGACCGTTTGCGCCTCCCTGGAAGAAGCCCTGGCTGCGCTGGACAAGGATCGCGAGTTCCTGACCCGCGGCGGCGTCTTCTCCAACGACTGGATCGATGCCTACATCAACCTGAAGATGGACGAAGTCAACAAGGTCCGCATGACCACGCACCCCGTGGAATTCGACCTCTACTACTCCTGCTGATGTAAAGCTGGTTTTCAGTGCGTAGCAGTAAGACGCACGAAACCTTGCAAAGCCCGGTAAATCCGGGCTTTTTTACGTCTGTAAGTTGCCATTAGAGGCAGTGCTGCGCATAATGCGTGAGTAGCCAGATACGGGGCTAGCTACTCAAGAGCTTTTGGCTGGCTACTCAGTGTGGCAAAAACCAAGTAACGATGCGCGTTTCGGGGTGATTCGTCGAGGTGGCGATGGCTGGAATTACGGACAGGATGGTTCGCGGGTTGGTTGTTGATGCAATCAAGGCTGGTCGTCGGGTCACGCAAGCCGATGGAACGGTTCCTGGCTTGACGATGCTCGTTTCCGGAACTGGCTATGCCGCCTGGCGTTTTCGATACTGGCTGGCCGGCAAGCACAAGGCTGTTGCAATCGGGCCATATCCGAAAATCGCTATAGCCGAGGCACGAGAGATTGCAGCCGGGTTTCGCGTAAGCGTGGCGAACGGTGTGGATGTGGCTGAGGAAAAGCAGGCTAACAAGGAATTGGCAAAGCTGGAAAAGGAAGAGGCGCTGCTAATCGCTGAGGTGAAGGCATTGGAGCAGCAACTTGTTCAGGTTCATGAGTGGATTGAGCAATGGTGGCAGTCGGCAAGTAAGGCGAAACGAGTAGCACTGCATCGTCAATGGAAGGAACGGGCGAAAAGTGGCAGGGATAACTGACAAGGAAGTTCGGGCGCTGATCGCGAAAGCCAAGCGCGAGGGGCGTACTGCAACGCAGGCCGATGGATTCATTCCCGGCCTGACGCTAACCGCCTCCAAGGTGGGAACGGCTTCATGGGTGGTGCGTTATCGAACCGCCGGCAAGCAGAAGGAAGTCACCATTGGTCAGTTCCCGGCGTGGGGGATTGCGGATGCGCGCGAGAAGGCGAAAGAGTTGCGCCGGGCTGTTGATGAGGGCGTCGACGTTGCGACTCAGAAGCGGATGGACAAGATGGTTTCCGCCGAAGCCGTTACCCTGGACGAGCTGGCCGCTGCCTATTTCGAGAAGGCCGAAAAGGAGATGCACAAGCACACTTTCAAGCAACGACGCAGCATTCATGAGCGCTTCGTTTCTCCGGTGATTGGCACGTTCCCCGCCGCTGCGGTCACACCCAGCCATGTCCGCGAGGCAGTAGCGAAGAGCCTGTCCGCTGGAAAGACGCTGCCTAATATCACGCTGATTCACATTGCCCAGCTATTCCACCACGCCGTGGGAAATGGCGTTTGTGATGCAAACCCGTGCCGCGATCTGAAGCTATCGGCCATCGTCGGAAAGCAGGATGCTCCGAAGCAACGCACCGCCCTGACTGCTATCGAATTGGGCTCCTTCCTGCCTGCTCTGGAGACGATCCCGAGGCAGTACGCCCTGGCGATACGATTGTTGCTGCTGACCGGTGTTCGAGTCAGTACGCTGACCGAAGCGAAGATTGCGGAATTCGACCTTGATGCCGGGCTGTGGTCGGTGCCTTGGGAGCGGCGCAAGAATCGACGGCACACAACCGGTCCATTCGTCATTCCATTGCCGCCCGCTGCGGTCGACTGGCTTCGTGAGTTGATCAAGCTGGCTGGCCGCAGCGAGTATCTGTTGCCCGTCGAATCACGACGCCATAGTGATGCACGCAACCCGATGTCAAAGCGGATCACGGTCGGCGACTGGCTCGACAAGATGCAGGGATGCGGCCAAGACTGGCGCCGCGTCACACCCCACGATCTGCGGTCGACCTGTAAATCCTGGCTGTCAGCCTTGCGGGTCGATTACGAGACCCGGCAGCGCTACCTAGATCATGCCTTGGAGGGCATGGATGCCGTGTATGACAAGGCCGACTTCATCGATCACCGCCGTGCTGCTGCTGAGTTGTGGCTCGGTTTCATGAACGACCGCGAAGCCGGGAAGGCGCTGGCGACCGTGGTCAAGATGCCAAACGTGGCATAACAACGAGTTTGCCGCGCCTACCTCGACGGAGGGAAAACCGGGCGACCCTTACCCGGCGGCGCGGCTTCTGATTGAGGGCAAAGCGTGAAAGGGACGCTATGAAAATCAAATTGCCTGAAAGGTGCTTTTTTACAGTTGATCAGTTGGCGGCGAGATGGGAAGTGTCACCAGACGACATCAATCATCTATTTGAAACTGGCCAACTAACCAAGCGTAGCAAAATGGCTGTGCTTGAGGGAGGGCCAGATGCCGAGTACGTCTCGTTCGATATCATTGAATCTCCATATGGAACAGATTTTGATCTCATGCCTTCAGAGGGGCTGGGGTATTTGATTGATGGCATACATTTTGGGCGCGAGGTTCGGGTAAATATTTATCTCGACGATGTAACACGCTTGATGCCGCAAGCAGAGATATATGCGTGCGTTGAGAGATTCATTGCTTCTCATTTTCCGGACAGGGCGGTGCATGTTGTCGCCATTGAAGACGTCATTGCTTTTGAGCGGGAATATGCATTCCAGGAAATAAAAGAGACTTGCCCTCCTAATGAACCGGCTTCCGCAACTATAAGAATACTGCCTGTCTCAAGTGAAGTTACCAAGGTATCTCAGCCCTACGACGCGCCGAAAATAGAAATTCGCGGCGACATCTTCCGCAGACTGCAACGGGCGATTTCCGCATTTCCTAGCCGTTACCCTGACTACAAAACCGAGCAGCCAAAGCTAACTATTGACGTTAGGGCATGGCTGAAAGAGGTTTCACTGGCAATGAATGATCGCGAGGCACATGTTTTTGGGGCGATTATCGCCGAGCACTTTGACCTTTCGGGTGACACCCAGAAAACCTAGGCACCGCAATGGTTTCGGGTGTTACCTGACACCCAATAAGGTGTCCGACACCCAATTACCTGTCACCTGACAGGTAATTGAAATGCTGGCATATGCAGTAAATAGACAGACATGCCAGTTCAGCGCCACAAGGCGCTGATGGCTCCGACTAGGAGAACAGCATGTCATTCGAACAACATCGCGGTAAGGCGCTCTCGCCTGAAACCGTAGCAACCGCAACAGATTCCAGTGTTTCCCAGGTTCATCGTTGGATTCGTGAAGGAAAAGTCAAGGCCACGAAACTTGGCTACCGGATGACTCGCATTGACGGCGATTCGCTTGCGGACTTTCTCACCAGCCGACTTGCGACACCTCGCCCGCCACGAGGCAAGGCTGCAAAAAGTTGTGTAATGGCCGCCAAAGTCTGAGGTGGCGATATGGACAACAAAAATAAAAAAGCCGCACAAGCGGTAGGTACAGGCACGGCTTCGAAAACCACATTCGATAACCGCACTAGTACCCCGCCAATCGTGACCGGCCAATGTGCAGAGGTGTATGGCCTGATCCGCCAGCTTCAGCCCGTGGTTTCGTTCGTGCTGAATGCCGACCATGCCATTCCAGAAACGGCGGCGCGGGTGCATAACCTGCAGGCGATGGGCTTCAACATCCTGACGACCATCCTGCCGGAAGTCGAATTTCGCGGTGTGATCCGGCGCAATGCTGCCCTGTATTCCCTGGGTTCGCCGGAATGGCCGCGTCCTGGCTTCTTTGAGGAAGACGAGAGTGAAGATGCAGATTGATCCTATCGGGCAATTCCGCGATGCTATCCAAGCGGCGGGCCTGATTCCCCCGGCTGCCATTGAAGCCGATGGCAAGCTGCGCCGCTTTTCCAGCAACGGCAAGAAAGCCGACGATGCAGGCTGGTATCTGCTGCACGACGACGGTATTCCTGCCGGGAGCTTTGGCGACTGGCGCACCGGAATCATGCAGACCTGGCGGGCCGACATTGGTCGCACGCTGACGGCTGGCGAAGAAGCAGCACACCTGGCCAATGTGGAAGTCATGCGGCGCGAACGTGAAGCCGAAGAAGCCCGGCGCAAGTCGGAAGCCAAGGCCAAGGCGGAGGCGATCTGGCAGAGGGGCGAACCGCCCGACGACCATCCGTATCTGATCCGCAAAGGTATCAAGGCCAGCGGTGCGAAGCTGTACAACGATGCTCTGCTGATCCCGATGCGAGCCGATGGCGATATTCACTCGCTGCAATTCATCGGGCCAGATGGCGATAAGCGCTTTTTGACGGGCGGACGGGTAAAAGGCTGTTACTTCAGCATTGGCAACCCCAAGGGCGCGGCGGCGCTGTGTATTGCCGAAGGCTTCGCAACCGGCGCAACGATCCATGAAACGACGGGCTACCCCGTAGCGGTGGCGTTCAATGCCGGGAACGTAGGCGCGGTGGCCAAGGCGATGCGCGACAGGTTTCCCGACCTGCCTTTGATCCTGTGCGCCGATGACGACACCCAGACCGAAGGTAACCCCGGCCTGACGGCAGCAACCGAAGCGGCGCGCTCTGTTGGCGGCTTGTTGGCACTGCCTGACTTCGGCACTGATCGGCCAGCGGGGGCAACTGACTTCAACGACATGGCGGCGCTTTGTGGGGCTGAAGCGGTACGGCAGGCGATCGCCGGGTTGGTTGAGCCTGAGAGGCAAGAAATCAACGAAGTTGCAGAAACGGAGGTATCAGAGGTATCAGAGGTGCAAGCCAGTAACGACGGGCCTTTGGCTGATACCCCGAACGAAAACGGTGAGGTATCAGAGGTATCAAACCAAGCGGAAAACCCAGTTCCTACCGAAATCGAGCGCCCGGCCTATCGCGTCTTTGATGACTGGCTGGAACATGGTGGGGCCAAGTATCGGGCCGGGGTTTGGTATTTCAGCACGGATAAGGACGGCAACCCGGTGCAGTCCTGGGTTTGTTCCCCGGTGCGCGTGGAAGCCGTGACCTTTGACGGCAGCGACAACAATTTCGGGCGGTTGTTGCGCTTCAAAAACACCTTGGGCCGTTGGCGTGAATGGGCCATGCCGATGGATTTGCTCAGAGGTGCGGGCGATGACATGCGCGGCGAACTGTTGAGCATGGGCGTGGAAATCGACCCGTCAGCCAAGGCGCGGAACCTGCTGGCATCCTACCTACAAGCCAAGCCGCCAAAACGCCGGATGCGCTGCGCCCTGCAAGTCGGATGGTGCGATGGTTCGTTTGTGCTGCCTGATGCAGTGATCGGGCCGAAGGCTTCCGGCGTGATCTTCCAGAGCGGCGAACGTGGGCACGACGAACACACGACAGGCGGAAGCCTGCAATCCTGGCAGGTGGATATTTCGGCGCGAGCTGTCGGTAATCCGCTTTTGCTGCTGGCGCTGTCGGCATCTTTTGCCGGGCCGATGTTGGCGCGGTGCAATGCGGAAGGCGGCGGCGTTCATTTCGTAGGCGATTCATCCACCGGCAAAACGACCTTGCTAGAGGCGGGTTGTTCTGTCTGGGGCGGGCCGAACTATCGGCGCAGTTGGCGAGCTACGGCCAATGGCATGGAAGGTGCGGCGGCACTGTTCAATGATTGTCTGCTGGCGCTGGACGAAATCAGCGAATGCGATCCGCGAGAGGTGGGCGCCATTGTCTATAGCCTGGGCAACGGGCGCGGCAAGCAACGGGCCGGGCGATCCGGCAATGCGCGGGGCGTCACTCGCTGGCGCTGTTTCATCCTGTCGAGCGGGGAGCGGAGCATTGCCACAACGATGCTCGAAGGCGGGCACCGGGCCAAAGCAGGGCAAGCGGTGCGCCTGCTGGATATACCTGCGGCGCGAACGTTCGGCGCCTGGGACAGCCTGCACGACCTGCCGAGCGGCACAGCGTTTTCGGATGCGATCAAGCGGGCATCCGTAACGCACCACGGACACGCTGGGCGGGTCTTCCTTGAAAAGCTGACCCGCGACAACCGGGACTTCTGCGCCCTGCTCGAAAGGATCAAAGGCTTGCCCGTACTTTCTGCCGAAGGTGGCGAAGGGCAGGACAAACGAGCAGCGGGCCGCTTTGCCTTGCTGGCGCTGGCGGGTGAAGTGGCGACCGAATACGGCATTACCGGCTGGCCGGAAGGCGAAGCCATCAAGGCGGCAGCGGAAGGCTTCAGGGTATGGCGGGCCATGCGCGGCAAAGGAAACGATGAGCGGCGGCAGATTCTTGAGAAGGTTTCCGGCTTCATTGAACGGCATGGCAGCGGGAGATTCTCCGATGCGGACGCGACCAGCGAGGCACCGATACGTGACCGGGCTGGATGGTGGAAAGAAAGCAACGATAGCCGCGAATATCTCTTTACTGCGGAGGGAATGCGCGAAGCCTTGAAGGGCTTTGATTTCAACCGGGCGCTGGATGTGTTGCAGGAAGCAGGCGCGCTGCCGGTGCCTGGGGCGGATGGCAAGCGGGCGAAGTTCTACCGCATTTGCGGGCACGGAATGAAGCTCTACCCGGTTCAAGCTGAGAAGCTGGGGGGCGATCATGGCGCTTGCTGATCTGCTGTTGAAATTGGAAGGCAGGGAAGTTGATACCTCTGATACCTCATGCAACCCGCCAGAGGTATCAGCGAAACCCGCGCCAAATAAGGCTTGCACCCTTGATACCCCTGATACCTCGCAGAATATCAGTGCGGACGATTGGGCGCTGTTCAATGCCTGGCTGTTTCATTTCACTGACCGGGACGACCTGCCGGTGACGTTTGCGCCTGCCGTGGATCATGCGGCGCCGCTGGCCTATTACCCCGGTGCGGTAGCAGCGGAACCGATAGCCGAACGTACGCAGCGCAAGGCGACCAAGGCCGAAGCCGAGGAAATCACGGCGCTGGTACAGGCGATCTACGCCAACGACACCGACGACGACCAGGCCGAAGCATTGGCCGTGGCACTCGCTGATCCTGATGGCGCTTTGCCCTGCTATCGAACGATTGCCGAGGATCGAGGCATTACCATAGCTGCGCCTGTGGTGGGCATGGTGAAAGCTTGCGGATGCTGCCAACACTTGGCACGCCCCGGCAAATCAGAAGGCTATTGCGGGGGGCGGGATGACCTACCCCATGCCTATGGTGCGAATCATCCTTTGCGGCGGCTTCCTGCTGATCGTGGGGCATCTTGCGATCGATGGAGGGCTGGGCAATGACCAAAACAGACGGCACCAATCCGATAGTGCTATTTCCGACCGTGGAGGAATCCGCCCCCGTCGTGAAGGCCGGGAACTATGAGCCAGTCAAAGGTAACGCCCTAAAACATGGCATCCTTTCGCGCTTGGTTGTCCTGGCCCATGAGAGCTACAGCGAGTTTGCCGACATGCTGGCGGCGCTGGTCGATGAACACCGACCGGCGGGCATGACCGAACGGCACCTGATTGAAGAGCTGGCGACCATCATTTGGCGAAAGCGGCGGGTCTTGCTGGCCGAAGGCGCGAGAATTAACGAAGGCTTGAAAAGCGCGGTCAACAGTGCAAAGTCGGTGATTACCGCAGCCGCACCGTTTCAGCGTGGCCTGGCCGACGAGACTTCCGACTTACGGGAATTCATGGATGGAACACCCGAAGAGCTTGCCGAGCGTCAGCGGGATGCAATGCTCGACCTTGAAGCAACCAAGAAAGCGGCGGCGATCCTCCGCAAGGGCGGGCCGAATGCCTACACCAAGGCGCGTCGGGCGCTGCTTCCAGAGTCCCGCGACTATTGGGAGGAGCATGTCGAGGATGAAAGCTACCCGGCGACTGCCGACGGGCTTGCGCAATTCATCCGCGAAACCTTGGAGCCAATCTGCTTGCGCATGGAGCGCGAGGCGCGATTTACCCCGGCGATCAAGGCGCAAACCCTCGGTGAGGGGCTACCGGCGCACCGATTGGAGCAATTGAACCGCTACGAAACGCACCTTGACCGGAAATTCGAGCGCACTTTAGCCATGCTTTTGAAGCTAAAACAGCTTCGCGGAGCATGAGACCGGAGACTGTCAAAACCGGCGCAATGCCATACGGGGCGAGGATTTCGGCAAGAATCGGCAAAAACATCATTGCAAACTTGCCAAATGATTTAGGCAAATCTCGAAAGGAAAAAAATCATGGGCGGCTATGGTAGCGGACGCGGGCAACGCGGCAAGAACACAACCAGTGATATGCGGGCGCTTGATGTTCGGCGGCTGCAACGTGATGGGCTGCTGATACCCGGACAGGCTTTCGGCTGGAACTGGATGCGTCATGGCGAAACGGTGGCCTCAATCCAGATCAGAACGGAAGTCGACCGCTTAATTCTCGACTATCGAAGCCGAAGCAACGGCGGCGAGTGGCAGGCGATGGAATACCCGGTGCGGGTGGCATGGACACCCTGCAACCTGGGCGGGCGGCGGGCGTGGTTTCGCTGTCCGGCGCCAGGCTGCGGGCGACGGGTGGCGATCCTGTACGGCGGCAGCAGGTTTGCCTGTCGGCACTGTCATAGGCTGGTCTATGACTGCCAACGGGAACCTGACCATGACCGGGCGGTACGGCGGGCCGACACCATCCGGCGGCAGCTAGGGTGGGAGCCGGGTATCCTGAACGGCAGCGGTCGGAAACCGAAGGGCATGCACTGGCGCACCTTTGAACGGCTGCGGGCTGAACACGATGCTTTCGTGAATGCAGCGCTGGCCGGGATGGCGCAAAGCCTTGGGCTGGTGAATCGGCGGCTGACTGGACTGTGGGATCACCTGATCGGGGGCGGGTGAATCTGTTTCGCAAAAACGTAGGCACCGTCAGACGTAAAAATCCAGACTTGATCTGACACCGGATGTTTGATCAAAACTCAGCCAAAAGGCGACGGTCGAGGTGGCTATCCAATTCCTATAGCTAAGGCATCCTCAGAACCAGTCGAGTGTCCGGTATTCAGCAAGCAAATTGAAGGCTGCTCCGTCTCGACCCGGCCAGAAGCGGGTATCGCGGGTTGCGTTCTAATGCCGTCAGTCGGGGGCTCTTGGAGTATGCTATTCGGGTGGGGTTATTTACTAGTTGGTATTGGAACAGGCGAATTGACATGAGCCGCGAACAACTCGAAGGCGCGAAAAAGCTATTCTTCATCCTACTCGGCATCGACATCGCTGCCACTGCTATTGTCGGTTTCAATGCCTTCTCGACTGTTGGTACATTGCGAGAGGTGCAATCCGGTGCCCGAAACATTGATCAGTCGATGATCAGCAGCCTTGAGTTTTGGGATGGCTTCTCCAGGCTCCTATTTTTTACCGTGATCGGTGTTGGCCTGGGCTTGGTGAAATGGCTGAATGCCTGCTACAGCTTCGCAAAGCAGACGATTGGGGCAACCGGGTTCAAGAACGAGCGCTGGACTGCTGCCGGCTGGATCATCCCGATCTTTAACATGTTCAAGCCGTACCAGATCATCAACGAAATCTACAAGGCGGGTAGCAATGGGTACGATGCCTCTGATGACTGGAAAAAGGAGAGTGGCTCCGGCGTACTGCTTACTTGGTGGATATTCTGGGCCGTGACCCATGTCGCTGGCTGGATTCTTGGCAGGCATTTGATCCGCACCGCCGTCCGGGATGACATTACTATTCCCCAAGCAATTGGGCTGACGGAGTTGCAAGCCTGGTTGTGCATGACTTCCATTGTTATCGCCGGGTTATGGTTCTGGGTTGCCAACCTGCTCACTCAACGGATGTTGGATCGCAGCCCCATTCCGGCAAATGCCCTGTCCGCAAAGAATGACATACGCACAATGAATCGCCCCGGAACCTCTAGACGCTCCGTAGCCTTAAACTTAGGCAAAAGGAGAAGTCATGAGCAGCAAGCGTTATCCGGAAGAATTCAGGATCGAGGCGGTCAAGCAGGTCACGGAACGAGGTC
>NZ_SSXX01000063.1 GCF_009469615.1 Dechloromonas sp. H13 | reverse complement strand
CATTTCTTCTGATGGTGTTAAACCGCGAAGATCACCGAGGTTTGAGGATGAATGGACCTGCTCGTGGTTTTTGTCGCTTTAAGGGTTCTGTTGCAAAGTTTTAAATAAAGAATAAAATCCCTTACGGTATCTATGATTTAAGCTGGGATTCCCAATAATACCTTGATTTCAGTACAGACCGAAAACCCGAAGAGAGTGCCTTCTTTTCGGGTTTTCTTATATAATCCTCGAATGGCTTCCATGCCTTTAATCGTGGTAGAGGCAGTGCGTAAACTTCGATAGAATTTATTGCGTCTCTTTACTGGACGATGGTCTTGTTCAATCAAATTATTCAGGTATTTAATGGTACGATGTTCTGTCCCTTGATAAAAGCCGTATTCTTTTAGTTTCTTAAAGGCACTTGTAATAGAGGGGGCTTTATCTGTGACTACAACCTTCGGTTCATCAAACTGCTTCACTAACCGCTTAAGAAAAGCATAGGCTGCTTGTGTGTCCCGTTTTTTACGTAACCAAATATCCAAGGTTAAACCATCTGCATCGATGGCTCGATACAAATAATGCCATTTTCCTTTAATTTTGATGTACGTTTCATCCATTTTCCATGAATAAAAGGATTTTTTATTTTTCTTTTTCCAAATTTGATAGAGTAGTTTGCCATATTCTTGCACCCAACGATAAATCGTCGTATGAGAAACGTTAATGCCACGATCATATAAGATTTCTTGAACTTCACGATAGCTAAGGTTATAACGAAGATAGTAGCCCACGGCTACAATAATCACATCCTGCTGAAATTGCTTTCCTTTAAAATGATTCATCGTCATTCCTCCTGCTATCTTTTTCTATTATTCTACCTTATTTGATAGTAGATTTAAAACTTTGCAACAGAACCGGATAAGTTTTGCGTGTCTCGTAGATTGGCGTCTACGGGGCTTTTTTTGTATTCAATTTTAGTTTTGCTTTGAATTAAATCAAATGTACTACACTATTTTTTTTTTGTAAAACCT
>NZ_SSXX01000006.1 GCF_009469615.1 Dechloromonas sp. H13 | reverse complement strand
ACACATGACGACCACTTTAAAGGTCGAGTTTGCAGCAAGCAGTCAGTAGTTACCGTGATTTCCACGATCGGCGAATGTCAGCTATCAGGCGCTGAATTCGAAGACGGATACGTCTGCTGTGGGTCGAACTGAGACAGTCATGGGTCATCTATTTGCGTAACATGGCTGCATTGCAGCAGGAATTCGCTTGTCGATCGCAAATAACCGATCGCAAAATTTCCCGAATCATCTCCGTTCCCGAAAGCCCCCGCATGCCTGAATTCCCTCCCATCCTCTCCCTCCTCGAAACCCGCGTCCTCGGCACACTGGTCGAGAAGCAGCGGACGGTGCCCGATACCTATCCACTCTCGCTCAACGCGCTGGCGGCCGGCTGCAACCAGAAGACCAGCCGCCATCCTGTCATGGAGGCGGCCGAGGCCGATATTCTGTTGGCCATCGACACGCTGAAGGATCTGGGACTGGTCTACGAGGTGAGCGGTAGCCGGGTCGCCCGCTTCGCGCACAACCTGGAGAAGGGGCTCGGCGTGCCGACCCAGGCCTCGGCGTTGTTGACGGTGCTGATGCTGCGCGGTCCGCAAACGGCGGGCGAGCTGCGCCTGAACTGCGAGCGCCTGCACAAGTTCGCCGACATTTCGGCGGTCGAGGCCTTTCTGGAGGAGCTCGCCGCCCGTCCGGACGGCGCGCTGGTGGTCGAGTTGCCGCGTTTGCCGGGGGCGCGCGAGAACCGCTGGTCGCACCTGTTGAGCGGGCAGCCGGCGAGCGAAGCGCCGGCGGGTGGTCGGGCGGCAGGTTCCGCCGGGGCGGAGATCGACGAACTCAGGTCGCGGGTCGCGGCGCTCGAAGCCGATGTCGCGGCATTGCGGGCAATGGTCGAGCGCTTGCGCGGCTGAACGCCGGCCCGGCGTTCAGGCCGGGCGCCGCCATAGGGGGTAGAGGCCGAGCAGGCCGAGCAGCGGGCCGGGCAGCAGCAGCCAGGCGATGCTGGCGCCCCAGTCGCCGATCCAGGCAGTGCCGAGCTGGATCGACAGCATGGTGATGGCGAAGCCGATCGAATTCTGGAAGGCGAGCGCGCTGCCGACGATTTCCGGCGCGCAGGCACGCGCGGAAAGCGCCGAGAAGTGCGGCGAGTCGGCGACGACGCTGGCACCCCAGACGAGCAGCAGGGCGAGCCGGACCCAGGCCGGCCAGCCGGCGGCGAGCGGAAAGACGGCGCAGCACAGCGCCGACAGGGCGAGCGCCGTGGCGGCCACCCGCGCGCTGCCGATGCGCTGGCTCCACCAGCCGCCGAACAGGCAGCCGAGGGCGCCGATGCCGATGATCGCGAAGGACAGCCCGGACAGCGTCGTGCTGCCCGGCATTGCCAGCCCGCTGAGCAGCACCAGCGCCGGGACCAGCGTCCAGAAGGCGTAGAGCTCCCACTGGTGGCCGAAGTAGCCGAGCGCCGAAGCGCGGAACTCGCGGACCGAGAAGGCGTAGAAGACGCGGCCCAGGCGCAGCGGCGGCGCGTCGTGCCGGCGCCTGAGGTGCGGGCCGTCGCCGAGGCGGAAGATCATCGCCGCGGCGAGCAGGGCGAGCGCCGACGACACGAGGATCGTCGCCTGCCACGACCAGCCGGCGCCGGCCAGGCGGATGCCGTGCGGCAGCGCGGTGCCCAGCGTCAGCATGCCGACCAGCTGGGCCAGCGCGGCGCCGGCGCGTTCCGGCACCCAGCTGACCACCAGCTTCATGCCCAGCGGGTACACCCCGGCGAGGCAGAAGCCGACGGCGAAGCGCAGGGGAATGCCGGCGGCCATGCCGGTCGCCAGGAGAGCGAAGGCGGCGTTGCCGAGGGCGCCGAGGACGGCGCAGACGGCGAAGATGCGGCTCGCGGCGTAGCGGTCGGCGAGGCCGGAAACGGCGAAGGTCAGGGTGCCGAGGATGAAGCCCAGTTGCACGGCGTTGGTCAGCGTGCCGATGTCGGCCGGCGCGATGCCCCAGGTGCGGACCAGGTCGTCGGCGGCGCTGTTCGCCGAGAACCATAGCGAGGTGCCGAATAGCTGTGCGAGGACGATGACCGGGACCGGGTTCTTCATGGCGGGGCGAACGGATGGATGGTCCGGCAGGATACCTCAGCCGCGCCGGCGCGCCGCATCCACGCCGCTTGGCTAGTCCAGATCCCAGATCTGGTGCGCGTCGAGCAGCAGGCGGTAGCGCAGTTCGAGTGCTTCGAGCTGACTCACGCGCGCGGTGAGCATGGCCTCGTTGGCCAGGCGGCGGGCATTCAGCAGTTCGCTGAGGCTGCCTTCGCCGAGCTGGTAGGCGCGGGCCGTCATCTCGGCGGCGCGCTGCAGGCGGTCGGCGGCGTTGCGGCTGGCCGTCCACGTCGCCCGGGCTTCGTTGGCCGAGTGGTAGAGCGCCGCGGCTTCGGCGCCGATTTTCTGCATCACCGCCGCTTCGCGGCTGGCGGCGACGTCGGCTTCGGCCAGCGCGGCGCTGGCCGTGGCCTGGCGGGCGCCGCCGGGCAGGGGAATGGCGACGTAGGCGCCAAGGACGTGTTCCTCGCCGCCGCGTTCGCGCGACACCTGGACGCCGAGCGTCGGGTCCGGCAGCTTGTCGCGCCCGGCGCGGCCGGCGAGCGCCTGCGCCTTGCGCACTTCGCCGCGGGCGACGGCGAGTTCGTGGCTGTGCTCCAGGATGGTCGCCAGCCATTCGTCCTCGCTGCCGACGATGACTGGCGGTTCGGCGATGCGTTCCGGTTCGTTCAGCGGCAGGCCGGGAAAGCGCCGGCGCAGGTCTTCGCCGGCGGTGGTCCGGCGCGCCCGGGCTTGGGCCAGCTGGGCCTCGGCCTGGGCCAGCGCGGCTTCGGCCTGCACGCTCTCAAGGCGGGCGGCGTCGCCTAGTTGCTGGCGGCGCTGGACGGCCCTGGTCTGCCGTTCGAGCAGGGCCAACTGCTCGCCCCATTGAGCCGCCGCCGCGTTTTCCTTCAGCCAGACGAACCAGTAGCGGAGCAGGCCGCGGCTCGCTTCGTGCAGCGCGTCGCCCTGGCCGGTCTCGGCGATGGCGACGCCGAGGGCGCCGATCTCGGCGTCGGCGGAGGATTTGCCGGGCAGACGCAGCGGGCGTTCGAGCTGGGCGTTCCACTCGTTGTAGCGTTCGTCGGGCGCGCCGGACGGCGTGACGCGGCGCTGGTGAGCGCCGAGGCGCAGGTTCCATTCGTAGGGACCGGCTTCGAGCCGGCTGCGGTTGGCTTCCTCGACCCGCACCTGGCCGGCGGCCGCCTGCACCGACAGGTTGGCGCGCAGCACGCGGGCGACGGCCTCGGTCGGTGGCAGGTTGGGTGTCGGTTCGGCGGCGCTGGCGCCGCAACTGCCGATTGCTGCGGTCAACAGCAAAAAATGGCCGATTTTCATAGCCGCCCCATCTCGATCACCGGCACCAGCCAGTAGAAGACGTTGGCCTGCGGCAGCTCGGCCTTGATCAGCGCCAGCACGGCGCGCATGGCGTCTTCCGGCCCGACGGTGCGGATCTGGGTGCGCGGCGCGTGGCCGCAGACCAGCTCGCCGGGTTCGACCAGCGGCACGACCGAGCCGTGGCCTTCGGCCTGGCTGGCGGTGAAGCCGCGCACCAGGTCGGGCCGCGACAGCAGCAGGTCCTCGACGTCCTGGGCGACGTCGTTGGGGATGGTCAGTGAAAGCAGGACATCAGCCATGGCTTTCCTCATTGAAACGGACAGTGGATTTGACCCCGAAGCGGCGGAACAGGATGGGCAGCAGGACGAGGGTCAGCGCGGTCGACGTCAGCAGGCCGCCGATGACGACGATCGCCAGCGGACGTTGCACTTCCGAGCCGGGACCGCTGGCGAAGAGCATCGGCACGAGCCCGAAGGCGGCGATGCTGGCGGTCATCAGCACCGGCCGCAGGCGGCGTTTGGCGCCTTCGACGACGACCTCGCCGACCGCCATGCCGCGCGCCAGCAGCTGGTTGAAGTAGGTGACCATGACGACACCGTTGAGCACGGCGATGCCGAGCAGGGCGATGAAGCCGACCGAGGCCGGCACCGACAGGTATTCGCCGGCGACGAGCAGGCCGAAGACGCCGCCGATCATCGCGAACGGGATGTTGGAGAGGACCAGCAGCGCCTGGCGCACCGAACCGAAGGTCGAGAAGAGCAGGAAGAAGATCAGCGCCAGCGCCACCGGCACCACCACCATCAGGCGCGCCGCCGCCCGCTGCTGGTTCTCGAACTGGCCGCCCCAGGCCAGGCGGTAGCCGGCCGGCAGCTTGACGTCGCGGGCGACGGCGGCCTTGGCGTCGTCGACGAAGCCGACCAGGTCGCGGTCGCGGACATTCGATTGCACCACCACGTAGCGCTCGGCATTCTCGCGGTCGACCTTGACCGGGCCGTCGATGCGCTCGATCTTCGCGACGGCGGCGAGCGGCACGCTGCCGCCGTCCGCCAGGCCGAGGCGCAGCGCCGCGAAGTCGGCGGGCGACGAGCGCAGGCTTTCCGGCCCGCGCAGGACGACCGGCACGCGCCGCCCGCGGTCGATGACGATGCCGACGTTGCGCCCTTCGAGCAGGGATTTCAGTTCGTTCTGGATATCGTCGACATTGAGGCCGAAGCGGCCCGCCGCCAGGCGGTCGACGGCGATCTTCAGGTACTGCACGCCGTCGTTCTTCAGCGTGAAGGTGTCTTCGGCGCCGCGCACGGTTTTGACCGTATTTTCGATGTCGACCGCAACCCGGTTCAGCGTCGCCAGGTCGGGGCCGAAAATCTTGATCGCCAGTTCGCCGCGCACGCCGGTCAGCATTTCCGAAACGCGCATGTCGATCGGCTGGGTGAACGAGAAGCCGATGCCGGGGAAATCCGCCATCACCGCGCGCAGCCGGTCGGCCAGCCAGGCCGGGTCGGCGTTGCGCCAGGTGGCGCGCGGCTGCAGCACCATGAAGGTGTCGGTCTGGTTGAGTCCCATCGGGTCGAGGCCGAGTTCGTCGGCGCCGGCGCGGGCGACGATGGCTTTCACTTCCGGCACATTTTCGAGAATGGCCTTTTGCACGCGGCCGTCGATGGCGATGGTCTGGTCGAGGCCGATCGACGGCAGCTTTTCCAGCTGCATGATGATGTCGCCTTCGTCCATGGTCGGCATGAAGCTCTTGCCGAGCAGCAGGAAGGCGCCGGCCGCGGCGGCCAGCGCGAGCAGCGCGCCGATCATGTAAGTCCGGCTGTGGCTCAGGGCCGAAGTCAGCACGCGGTCGTATACGGCGGCCAGCTTTTTCACCAGCCATGGTTCATGGTGGGCTCCGCGCTTGAGCAGGTACGAGGCGAGCACCGGCACCACGGTCAGCGACAGCAGAAGCGACGACGCCAGCGCGAAGACGATGGTCAGCGCGACCGGCCCGAACATCTTGCCTTCCAGCCCCTGCAGGGTGAGCAGCGGCAGGAAGACGATCATGATGATGACGATGCCCGAGGTCACCGGCGCCGCGACTTCGCGGGTGGCGCGGAAGATCAGGTGCAGGGTCGGCAGGTTGTCGGGCGCCTCGGCGAGCTGACTTTCGACGTTTTCGACGACGACCACCGCCGCGTCGACCAGCATGCCGATGGCGATGGCGAGGCCGCCGAGGCTCATCAGGTTGGCCGAGAGGCCATAGAGCCGCATCAGGATGAAGGTGGCGAGCGCCGACAGCGGCAGCATCAGCGCGACGACCAGCGCCGCGCGCAGATTGCCGAGGAAGGCGAGAAGCAGCAGGACGACCAGCACGATGGCTTCGAGCAGCGCCTTGGCGACGGTGCCGACGGCGCGCCCGACCAGGTTGCTGCGGTCGTAGAAAGGTTCGATGCTGACACCCGGCGGCAGCGTCGGCGCGATCTCGGCCAGCCGCGCCTTGACGCCGGCCACGACGTTCTGCGCGTTGGCGCCGCGCAGGCCGAGGACCAGCCCCTGCACCGCCTCGCCCTGGCCGTTGCGGGTCACCGCGCCGTAGCGGGTGAGGGCGCCAAAACGGACCTCGGCGACATCGCCGACGCGCACCACCTTGCCATCCTTCGCCTGCAAAACGATGGCTTTCACATCGTCGACCGCGCGGATCGCCCCTTCGGCGCGCACCAGCAGCGCTTCCTCGCCATCGGCGAGGCGGCCGGCGCCGTCGTTGCGGTTGTTGGCCTCGAGTACCGCCTGCAGGTCCTTCAGCGCCAGGCCGCGGGCGGCCAGCAGTTGCGGCTGCGGCACGACCTCGAAAGTGCGCACCTCGCCGCCCAGGCTGTTGACGTCGGCGACGCCGGCAATGGTGCGCAGCTGCGGGCGGATCACCCAGTCGAGCAGGGCGCGCTTCTCGGCCAGCGGCAGGTCGCCCTCGATGGTGAACATGAACATCTCGCCGAGCGGCGTCGTGATCGGCGCCATGCCGCCGCTCACGCCGGGCGGCAGGTTGCCCATGGCGGCGGCCAGGCGTTCGCCGACCTGCTGGCGCGCCCAGTAGATGTCGGTGCCGTCGGCGAAGTCGATGGTGATGTCGGTCAGCGCGTATTTCGACACCGAACGCAGCAGGCGCTGGTGCGGGATGCCGAGCATTTCCTGCTCGACCGGCACGGCGATGCGCGTCTCGACTTCCTCCGGCGTCATGCCGGGCGCCTTGAGGATGATTTTGACCTGCGTCGTCGACACGTCGGGGAAGGCGTCGATCGGCAGCCCGCGGAACGCCTGCACGCCGGCGCCGACCAGCATGACGGCAAGCACCAGCACCAGCAGGCGCTGGGTCAGCGAAAAACGGACGAGAGCGGCCAGCATCACTCGCGACCGATGCCGGCCAGCATCGCCTTGAGCCCGGAAACACCGCGCACGGCAACCCGTTCGCCGGCCTGCACGCCGTCGATCAGCACGCTGTCGCCGCCCTGGCCGACGATGCGCACCGGCCGGGCGGCGAAGCGCACGTCGGCATCGTCGCCGGCGGCCTGGACGAAGACCCAGGTCTTGCCGTCGTGGCGCGCCAGGGCGGCGGCCGGCAGCCGCTGGTGCCCGGCGGGCGGGGTGGCGATCTCCGCCTCGACCACCTGGCCGGCATGCAGCGCGTCGGCGCCCTTATCGACCTCGGCGCGCAGCAGGACCGTCTGGCTCGCCGGGTCGACCGTGCGGCCGATGGCGATCAGCTTGCCGCCGATGTCGCGCCCGGCGACCCGGATCGCCATGCCTTCGCGGAGACCGGCGGCGACGTCGAGCGGCACCTGGATTTCCAGCCACAGCGGCGACAATCTGGCGATGCGGTAGATCATCGCCGACGCCTCGACGCGCTGGCCGAGCTGGCCGCCCTGTTCGAGCACGACGCCGTCGATCGGTGCGGTCAACGCCAGCGCAGGGCCCAATTTGCCCGGCGCGATACCGGCCAGCGCCAGGCCTTGCTGGCGTTCGCTGGCCTGGGTGGCGGCCTGGGTAGCGGCGGCGCGCGTCGCCTGCAGGCGCGATTCGGCGATCAGGCCTTCGGCGAACAGTTGCTGGTCGCGCTTCAGGCTTTGCTGCAGCAGCGCCGACTGGCTGCCGGCCTGCAGCGCCTCGCGCTGCAGTTCCAGCGCCTGCGGGCTGGCCAGGCGGGCCAGCACCTGGCCTTTTTTGACCGAAGCGCCGGGGGAGACGGCGAGCATTTCGAGCATCCCGCCGACCGGCGCGGCGACGACGCGCATCTGTTCGTTGGGTACCAGCACGCGGGCCGGATAGACGCCCTGGCGTTCCGTGTCGGCCTGGCCGACGACCGCCGTCTCGATCCCCAGCGCCCGGATCTGGGCGGCCTGCAGGCGGAGGGGCTCGCCGGCGCCGGCGGCACCGGCGGACAAGGCGACCAGAAACGCGGCAAGACGGGTAAGGCGGAAGGCAACTCGGGGCATGGCGCGACTCGCGAAGGGGCAGGCGCCGAGTCTATTTCGCCCAGATTAACGCTTCCTTAACGGGGGGCGGCCCGGGGCGTGGTCCCGGTAAGCGACAGTCGCGCCGGTTGCCGGGAATACGCCCTACGGATTCCTGCCGAATTTCAGCAGCTTGCGGAACAGCCGTGGCCAGATGGCGGGCGTCGGCCGGGGCAGGTCGCGGCTGACGATCCTGACGCCTGCGTCCTCGTTGCTGGTGTCGACCATGAAGCCGTGGGCGCGCGCAAGCTTGAGCATGGCGCGGTTGTCGGCGAGGACGTAGCCGTCCATCTGGTGCAGGCCGCGCCGCGCCGCCTCGCGGATCAGGGTGCGCAGGATCCGGTGGCCAAGGCCCTGGCCCTGCCAGGGGTCGCCGATCAGGACCGAGAACTCGCAGCGCCGGCCGTCGGCGCAATGGACGAAGCGGCCGCCGGCGATCGGGATTTCGCGGCCCCTGTCGGGGCGGACGACGACCACGGCGAACTCGCTGGCGAGGTCGAAATCGGTCAGCCGGCGCACCGTCTCGTCGGAAAACTCCCTGACCGCGGAAAAGAAGCGGTTGCGCCTGGTTTCGCTGGAAAGCCTGCCGAGCGACTCCTTGACCAGCGGCGCATCGCTCTTCAGCATCGGCCGCAGGGTCAGCCGGGTGCCATCGGCGCTTCGCCAGTGCTGAGGCTTCATGTCTGGTCCCGGTGGCGACGGTCCGCTGGGTTGGGCCGCGTTCGCCTCATACTCGCAGCAACGCGATCTTCAGCGGCGCCTGCCCGTCGTGGCTGGGGAAATCGCCCTCCGGCGCGATCCATTCCAGGTCGCGGATGCTGTGCCCGACCTTCCTGGCGCAGCGTTCGAGCTGATCACTCCAGGTTTCGCGCGAAATCTGCGCCGCGTTGTTGCAGCAGATCAGCGTGCCGCCCTCGGCCGTGCACAGTAGCGCCGGCTTCATCAGCGCCGCGTAGTCGTTGACGATGTCGACGACGCCGAACGGGCTCTTGGCGTAGCGTGGCGGATCGAGGAATACGAGGTCGAAGGTCCGCGGCTCCAGCTTGGGGAAGGCCGGCATCTTCCGGCCGCGCACGACCTGCGGCTGGCCGATGCCGGCCAGCTGGCGCATGGCGGCGAAGGCGTCGCTGTGCACGAAGCGCGGGCGGATCGGCAGGTCGTTGAGGCGGGCGTTCTCGCGGCCGATCTTGAGGCTCGACTCGGCGAAATCGACATTGACGACGTGCGCGGCGCCGGCCCTGGCGGCGGCGATGCCGACGCCGCAGGTGTAGGCGAACAGGTTGAGCAGCGACTTGCCGGCGACTTCCTGCATCACGCGCCGGCGGCCGGCGCGCAGGTCGAGGAAGAGCCACGGGTCCTGCCCGGCATGGCGGGCCTGGACCAGGTAGCGGACGCCCATTTCATGGAATTCGCGCGGCTGCTGCGCCGCGGCCAGCACCTCGGGCGGCAGCGGGTTGGTGACGCGCGAATTGGCGCCGCTGCGGTCGTTGTAGATGGCGGTCAGGCCGGGCACGGCGTCGGCGTAGAAGCGCTCGATGGCGACGCGGTCGTGGCCGTCGAGCGCCTCATGGAAGGTCTGCAGCAGCAGGAGGTCGCCGTAACGGTCGACATTCAGGCCGGGGCGGCCTTCCGAGCTGCCGTTGAACAGGCGGTAGGCGTTGGTGTCCTCGGCGTGGAGGGTATGCAGGAGTTCCCGGCGGGCGGCGAAGGCGTCGGCGAGCAGGGTGGTGAGCGAAGCGGGCATGGGCTGCCTGGGAGGCGGAAAATGGCGATTTTACCGCAGGGTGTCGTCGGCGGCCGGCTGCAGCGGCGGCCAGAGGCGCCAGTGCCCGCAGGCGGAACGAGCGCGGCGCTCGGAACCGTCCCAGCCGCCGCCGCTGCAGAGGCCGGTTGCAAGCTCGGATTCGATGGCCACCGTGTCGGCCGTCGCGCCGGGTTGCCGCTCGCCCTGCCAGCGTTCGCAGCTGGCGCAGCGTTTGCGGTCGACGGCCTGGTTCAGCAAGTTTTCGCGGCGCGACAGGCGGCGATGCTCGACGTCGCCGGGACGACCGCCCCGTTGTCCTTCAACCAGCCCTTTATGCCGCTCTTGACGTTATAGACCCTGGCGTAGCCGGCCTGCTGCGAGAGGAACTGGCTGACCGGCTTGGTGCGATTGCCGGAGCGGCAGATGACGACGACGGGGTCGCCCGGTTTGGCGAGCGGCTTGACCTTCTCCAGCCAGGCGGCGGGGTCGGCCTTGCCGCGCTCGTCGAAGAAGGTGAGCAGCTTGCTGCCGGAGAGGATGCCGGTTTCCTCCCATTCCGGCAGGGTGCGGATGTCGATCACGGTGACGCCGTCCTTCATCAGCCGGGCGAGTTCGGCGTTGTCGATGTCGATGACCTCGGCGCGGGCGGTCAGCGCGGCGAGGGCGAGGCAACAGGAAAGGATGGCGTGGCGCATGGCGGTCTCCTGAATCAGTATTTGCTGATTATAGCGGGCATGCTTTATTGGAGCCCTTTCCGGGATAATCGGTTCTTTTTTTCCGGATGGCCCGATGGCGCTGAAATCCACCGTTTTCAAGGCCGAAGTGCAGGTGGCCGATCTCGACCGCCAGCATTTCGGCGACCACGCGCTGACCCTGGCGCGCCACCCGTCGGAAACCGACGAGCGGATGATGATCCGCCTGCTGGCCTTCATCCTGTACGCCTCGCCGACCCTGGCCTTCGGGCGCGGATTGTCGACCGGGGACGAGGCCGATCTCTGGGACATCGACGCCACCGGCAGCATCGAGCGCTGGATCGACGTCGGCCTGCCCGACGAAAAGGCCGTGCGCCGTGCCTGTGGCCGGGCGCGGGAGGTCGTCGTGCTGAGCTACGGCGGCCGCGGCGCCGACATCTGGTGGCAGCAGAACGGCGGCAAGCTGGCGGCGCTGAAGAACCTGCGCGTGCTGGCCCTGACGGCGGCCGACGGGCAGGCGCTGGCCGGCCTCGCCGTACGCAGCATGCGTCTGCAGTGCACGGTGCAGGACGGCGTGATCTGGCTGGGCGACGACCGCCAGCATCTTGAACTGGCGCCGAGGATTCTGTTCGCCGCCGATTCGGCTTAGAATGCCGGCTGGATTTAACCGGCTTCGGCCCGATTTTCATTTCGAGAGGTGGGTATGGCGGCAAATGACGATGACGAATCAACAGCGGTAATCGCCGGGGTACTGGCCGGCATCGCGCTGGCGGTGGTGGCGGTGGTCTATGGTGGCAGCTCCGCCAAGGCAGTCAAGCCGGCGGCGCCGGTCGCTGCGGTGCAGGCCGCCGGGGAAGCGGAGATCGCGCCGGTCGGCGAAGCGCTGGTCAAGGTCTTTTTCGCGGTCGATTCCGCGACGCTGGCCGTGGTCGACAGCGAGGGCGTGGTGGTCAAGACGATCGAAGTCCTCAAGCTCCAGCCCCAGGCCATCGTGCTGCTCTCCGGCTTCCACGATCCTTCGGGCGATGCGGCGCACAACGCCGCCCTGGCCAAGGCGCGCGCCGAAGCGGTGCGCGACGCGCTGGTCGCCGCTGGCGTCGCGGGCGACCGCATCAAGCTGCGCAAGCCGGAAACGACCGTCGGCAGTGGCAGCCCGGAAGAAGGGCGGCGCGTCGAGGTGCGCGTGCAGTAGGCGCGCTTTCGACCGGCACCAGGGCGAGCCACGGCTCGCCCTTTTTCATTTGAGCGGGCGGATCAGGTTCCAGACCAGTTCGGCGCCGGCCGCGACCAGGTCGATGACGTCATTGATGCCGGCGTTTTCCGGCTCCGCCTTCTGGCGTTTCAGCCGCGATTTCTCGCGCTCGCGCATGACGATGGCGTCGCCGAGCAGCTCGACGTCGCGTGTCGTGCGCTTCACTTCGGCCTGCTGGTAACGCGCCAGCGCCTGCTCGACGGCGCTCGGGTCGAGGATGGTGATCGGCGCCCGGCAATGGCTGCAGGCGTGATCCCGGCGGATATCGACGGCGGCGCCGCAGCCGTTGCAGCGGACGGTGCCGACCTTGGCCGCCAGTTCGCCGATCTCGGCGGCGCTCAGCTGACGGACGAAACCCTTTTCGATCATGAACTGGGCGAAGGTGGTGAAGCGCCCGTGCTGCTGCAGGCAGCGGTGGTAATTGAACTGGCCGCCGTGGCGGGCGACGTCCAGCCCGTGCAGCAGCCGGTCGGCGCAGCGCGGGCAGTGCAGCGGTTCGCGTAGCGGCTGGCGCAGGTCGTCGCGGTGGGCGTGGAGCAGCTTGAACAGCTCGATGATGCCGCCCGGCGTGATCTGCGCGCTTTCGAAATGGTCGAACCAGATGCCCTGGCAAGCAAAGCAGAGATCGAGGATGATTTCGCCGTGATGCAGGCGCTCGAAGCGGTGCTTGCTCATCGGTTGGCGGCAGGAGGGACAGGCGGTGGGTTTCATCTTGCGGCAGGGGGTCGGCTGGCCAGCGGACTATAGCGCATTGGCATGGCGGCGGGTATGCTGGCAGCGCTGGCGCGGGGAAATCCCGCCTGTCGCGGTCGACTGCAAAAAACAGGCGAAAATGGGCCATGCGCGGGCGAGGTGTGCATCAGCTTCCGTTAATATGCGGTTTTTTCATCCATTGCTGACTGCCCATGAAAATCGCCGATCCCGACCAGACGACGCTGGTCAACGAAGTCAGGCTGATGCTCGAGGAACTGCCGCTGGACCGGGCACGCGTGCTCGAACTGGGCTGCGGCCGCGCCGAGAAGACCCGCACCCTCGCCGAATCCGGCCGCGTCGCCGAAATTGTCGCCCTGGAGGTGGACGAGATCCAGCACCAGCGCAATCTCGCCATCACCGACCTGCCGAACGTGCGCTTCTGCCGGGGCGGCGCCGAGGCCATTCCGGTGGACGACGCCAGCGTCGATGTCGTGCTCATGTTCAAGTCGCTGCATCACGTGCCGGTGGCGTCGATGGACCGCGCGCTGGCTGAAATCGCCCGCGTGCTCAGGCCGGGCGGCCTGGCGTGGATTTCCGAACCGGTCTACGCCGGGGAACTGAACGGGATCATGTGCCTGTTCCATGACGAAAAGGTGGTCCGCGAGGCGGCATTCGCGGCGTTGCGCCGCGCCGTCGACGACGGCCGGCTCACCCTGGTGCGGCAGTATTTCTTCGACACCCGCAGTTTTTTCGAGAATTTCGAGCAGTTCGACCAGCGCATGATCCGCGTCACGCATTCCAACCATGCGCTGTCGCCCGAGTTGTACGCGCAGGTGCAGGCGAAGTTCGCCTCGTTTCTCGGCCCGGAAGGCGCCACCTTCCTCAACCCGCAGCGCGTGGACCTGCTGCGGAAAGCCTGAGGAAGCCGCCGTTCAACCGGAAGCGGGGCGGATGGCGCCGACGTTGAGCCTGACGCCCTTTTTCATCTTGCCGACGACGTGCATCTCGCAGGCCTTGCAGTCGAACTTGAGGATCAGCCTCTCGCTGCCGTTGATCAGCGTCATCGGGTCGGGCTTGAGGTGCTTCACTTCCTTCGGGCACAGGTTGAAGCTGTAGCGCAGGCAGTGGCGGGTGATCATCAGCGACACCATGCCCTTTTCGTTGCCGGCTTCGTAGGCATCCTCGATCAGCTTGACGCCGTGCTTTTCGTAGAAGGCGCGGGCCTTGGCGTTGAAGACGTTGCCGAGGTAGGTGAGCTCTTCCTGCGGGTAGGGCACGGGGTTTTCGGCCGGCGCGGCGCGCGGCGGATGCGGGTGGCTGGCGACGCGGGCGGCTTCGAGCGCCGCGGCGGCCTCGCGGCGCAGGGCGTTGATGGCGCCGACGGGCAGAAACCACGGTTGCGACAGTTGCAGTTCGACCGGCTCGGCCTGGAACATGGTGTTGCCGAACTTGCCGAGGTTTTCCCTGAGCTTCGCCAGCGCCGTTTCCGGGTTCTGGGCGATCTCGTGGCCGATATTTGCGGTTTTCGGCAGGTCGACCGCAACCGTCACGCCATCTTCGTCAGTCAGCGTCAGGCGGAAGCCGGCGGCGGTTTCGGCGAATAGCGGCTTGACCGCAACCCGGCGTGCGGCCGATTCCTTCTCCAGCGCCCGTTCGAATTCCTGGTCGCGGTTGCGGAACAGGGTGGCGCCTTCGGTGAGGTCTTCCGGCATTTCGGCGGGGAAGAGTCGGTTGCCCTCGACGCGGTTGATGCGCATGCCGGCGACTTCGCCGTGCGCGTCGTGGAAGCAGACGCCGTCGCCGTTGTGGAAGGTCTGGTCGGTGTCGACGACGAGCCAGCCGTCCCCGATTTCGGCTACCTCGCCGATCAGTTCGCCGACGAAGGCCGGCGAATCGAAGGCGCCGATGTCGTCCTGGCGGTCGTTGGCGAAGTAGTCGGTGTAGCCGCGGTTGAAGGTCTTGTCCGGCTGCGGCGCGAAGGTGAAGGTCGAGCGGCCGCTGGAGGCGCGGGCGTATTGCGGGTGGGCGGCGATGATTTCGTCGAGCAGCGTCCGGTAGTGGGCGGTGATGTTCTTGACGTAGGAGAGATCCTTCAGGCGGCCCTCGATCTTGAACGAAGAGACGCCGGTCTCGATCAGCGCCAGCAGGTTCTCGCTCTGGTTGTTGTCCTTCATCGACAGCAGGTGCTGGTTCTCGGTGATTGTTTTGCCCTTGTCATCGACCAGCGTGTAGGGCAGGCGGCAAGCCTGCGAACATTCGCCGCGGTTGGCGCTGCGCCCGGTGTGGGCGTGGCTGATGTAGCACTGTCCCGAATAAGCGACACAAAGCGCCCCGTGCACAAAATACTCAAGCGCAACAGTCGTTTGCGATGCAATATTGAGAATTTCCTTCAGGCTGCATTCGCGCGCCAGGACGATCTGCGAGAAGCCGGCGTCCTCCAGGAATTTCGCCTTGGCCGCGTTGCGGATGTCGGTCTGCGTGCTGGCGTGCAGCTGGATTGGCGGCAGCTCGAGTTCCAGCAGGCCCATGTCCTGGACGATCAGCGCGTCGGCGCCGGCATCGTAGAGTTGCCAGGCCAGTTGCCTGCTTTCTTCCAGTTCGTCGTCGCGCAGGATGGTGTTCAGCGCGACGAAAACCTTGGCGCGGTAGCGATGGGCAAAAGCGCACAGGCGTCGGATTTCGGCGACATCGTTGCCGGCGCCGTAGCGGGCACCGAAGGCCGGACCGCCGATATAGACGGCGTCGGCGCCGTGCTTGATGGCTTCGATGCCGAAATCGGCGTTCTTGGCCGGGGCGAGGAGTTCGAGCGGGTGCTGGATGCGGGTCATGGGGAACTTAGTAGGTGAAGCGCGGCGCGAGTTCCTCGATATTGAACTCGCGCAGGATGGCTTCGGCGCGCTCGCGGGCGATCTGTTGCGGTCGACTGCCTTTTTTGCCCGTTTTTGAAGCGATGATCAGCTCGTTCTTCATCGAATGCTCCCAGCCGACCAGTTCGGTGACGGTGACGTCGTAGCCGTGCGCTTCGAGCAGCAGGCAGCGCAGCACGTTGGTCAGGTGGCTGCCGAGTTCGCGGGTGTGGATCGGGTGTCGCCAGAGTTCGGAGAGCGGCGTCTTGCCCAGGGAATCGGCTTTCCGGGCGCGCATCGCGGCAGCGACTTCAGCCTGGCAGCAGGGCACGAGAACGATGTGCCGGGCGTTTTTGGTCAGCGCGAAGCGGATGGCGTCATCAGTGGCGGTGTTGCAGGCGTGTAGCGCGGTGACGACATCGACGCGGGCGGGCAGTTCGGGCGAGGCCAGTGAATCCTCGACCGTGCAGGCGAGGAAGCGCATGCGCTGAAAGCCCAGCCGGGCGGCCAGTTCGCGGGATTTCTCGACCAGTTCCGGGCGGCTTTCGATGCCGATGATCTCGCCGCTGGCACGCTCCTTGATACAGAGATCGTAGAGGATGAAGCCGAGATACGACTTGCCGGCCCCGTGGTCGACCAGCGTTTCGGCGCCATCCAGCAGCGGCTCGATGAACTGGTAGAGGTGATAGACCTGTTTCAGCTTGCGCCGCGTGTCCTGGTTGAGCTTGCCGTCGCGGGTCAGGATGTGCAGTTCCTTGAGCAGTTCGATGGACTGCCCGGGGCGGATTTCCGGGATCGCGGCTGGCGGGTTCGGTTTTTTCATGGGACCGGATTATCGCATTTCACGGCCCGCAACTTTCGTGTCAACCGAATCCATCGAGCGTCGTTATTAGGCTCATGGTGATCAATCACCGCACTTCATACGGAGAGACAAATGGGTAGTCTGAGCAACGAATCCTTCGAAGTTTTCCTGGATTCCCTTAAGAAAGCCGGTATCACGATTTCCAATGAAGCCGAACTGCGCGAGCGGCTGGCTGAAGCGCAACGCTGGCGTTATGCCTTCCAGACCCTGGCCGCCAATGGCAAGACCATCGGGATCTGCTTCGAGGACCACTCCGCGGGCGACAACGAAGCCGAGATCGATCGCGCCTTCAACGAATTCCAGTTTTCCGAAAAAAGCCGGGCTGTCTTTTCCGCCAGCCTGAAACACTGACCGAGTGCTGCGCCTCGCATCGGCGGGGTGCAAAACAGAAACGGGCGCCGCAACGGCGCCCGTTTTGCCCTGTTCTGCCGCGTTGACCGCAACCGTCAGCGCGTGATCGGCTTGTAGCGGATGCGCTTCGGCTTGGCGCCTTCCTCGCCGAGGCGACGCTTCTTGTCTTCCTCGTATTCCTGGAAGTTGCCGGTGAAGAAGGTCCACTGCGACTCCCCTTCGGCGGCCAGGATGTGCGTGCAGATGCGGTCGAGGAACCAGCGGTCGTGCGAGATGACCAGCGCACAGCCGGGGAATTCGAGCAGTGCATCCTCCAGCGCGCGCAGCGTTTCGACGTCTAGGTCGTTGGACGGCTCGTCGAGCAGCAGCACATTGCCGCCGGCCATCAGAGTCTTGGCCAAGTGTAGCCGGCCGCGCTCGCCGCCGGAGAGATTGCCGACCTGCTTGCCCTGGTCGGCGCCCTTGAAGTTGAAGCGGCCGATGTAGGCGCGCGACGGCATCTCGAACTTGCCGATCTGCAGGATGTCGCTGCCCTGCGCCAGTTCCTCGAACACCGTCTTGTTGCCGTCGAGACAGTCGCGCGACTGGTCGACGTAGGCGATCTTCACCGTCGGGCCGATGACGACCGCGCCGGCATCCGGCTGCTGCTGGCCGGTGATCATCTTGAACAGGGTCGATTTGCCTGCGCCGTTGGGGCCGATGATGCCGACGATGGCGCCGGGCGGAATGGCGAAGCTCAGGTTGTCCATCAGCAGCTTGTCGCCGAAGGACTTGCTGACGCCGTCGAACTCGATGACCTTGTCGCCGAGGCGCTCGCCGACCGGAATGAAGATTTCCTGCGTCTCGTTGCGCTTCTGGTACTCGAAGCTGGACATTTCCTCGAAGCGCGACAGGCGAGCCTTGGATTTTGCCTGGCGCGCCTTGGGGTTGGAACGTACCCATTCCAGTTCCTGCTTCATCGCCTTCATGTGGGCGTCGACCTGCTTCGACTCGGTCTCCAGGCGCGCCTCCTTCTGCTCCAGCCAGCTCGAATAGTTGCCCTTCCATGGAATGCCGTGGCCGCGGTCGAGTTCGAGAATCCACTCGGCGGCGTTGTCGAGGAAGTAGCGGTCGTGGGTGACGGCGACGACGGTGCCGGGGAAGCGGACGAGGAACTGCTCCAGCCATTCGACCGATTCGGCGTCGAGGTGGTTGGTCGGCTCGTCGAGCAGCAGCATGTCGGGCCGCGCGAGCAGCAGCTTGCACAGCGCGACGCGGCGCTTTTCGCCGCCCGAAAGGTTGCCGATCTTCGCTTCCCAGGGCGGCAGGCGCAGGGCGTCGGCGGCGAGTTCCATCTGGCTTTCGGTGTCGGCACCGGCGGTGGCGATGATCGCCTCCAGCCGCGCCTGTTCCTCGGCCAGCTTGTCGAAATCGGCCTCGGGGTCGGCGTAAGCGGCATAGACCTCGTCCAGCTTGGCCTGCGCCTGCATGACTTCGCCGAGCGCCGATTCGACTTCCTCCCGGACCGTCTTTTCCGGGTCGAGCTGCGGTTCCTGCGGCAAATAGCCGATCGAGACGCCGGCCAGGTGCTGGACCTCGCCGTCGTATTCCTTGTCCACGCCGGCCATGATCTTCAACACGGTCGACTTGCCGGAACCGTTGAGACCGAGCAGGCCGATCTTGGCGCCGGGGAAGAAGGAGAGGGAAATATCCTTGATGATCTGCCGCTTGGGCGGCACGATCTTGCTCACGCGGAGCATGGACATGACGTATTGAGCCATCGGGTTAGCCTGTAGTGGTGGGTTGCGCGGTGGTGGATCGGGGAAATCAGTAGCCGACGTCGATCATCGCGTCGACGACGATGCCGGAACCGATGGAGAGCAGGAGGATGTCGGAACCGACACGGACGTAGCGATGCCCGCGCGGCGGGGGCGGCATCCGGTAAATCAGGTCCGGGGGCAGCTCGTAGTAGGCGATTCCGGCAGGCAGCGGGCGGCCCTTGTGCCATTTTTTGGCATGGCCGGGCGGCCGGCAGCCGTTCCCCTTCTTGGCAAGCCCGGGCGGGCAGTGGCCGGCGCGGAACTCCGGTGCATAGTATTCATTGACGATGCGGCGGTCGTTGTTGCCGAAATAAATCTGGATCGACACGTCGTCGCGGCGGTCGTCGTAGCGTCGCCGGTCATCGTAATGGCGTCGGTCATCGTAATGGCGTCGGTCGTCGTAGTGGCGATCGTCGTCGCGGTCTTCGTGCTTGTGGCCGTGCTTGCCACCCTTATCGGCCAATGCGCCGGTGCTGGCCAGCAGGGCGCTAAGGCCCAGCACGACAAGGCGTGCGGTGATCGAGTTGCGAGTCTTCATGGAGGTTTGCCGAGATTGCCGAGGCTGGCAGTCTACGAGGCTTCGTCCCGCTTGACCAGCCTTGGCGTGGGCGCGCGAAGACGCCCGGGAACGAGAAAAAGCCCCGGCGTTGGTGCAGCCGGGGCTAAGGGAGATTTTCGTCGGGCAATGTCTTGGCCGCTGCCCTGGGTGAGGTGCGGCGCGCGGCCCGTCAGGCGCCGACGGCGCTCAGGGCGGGCACGCTGTCATTGCGCGCTCGTTGCGGCAGGGGCTTCTCGCTCAGGGTGTTGATGTCACCGCACAGCTCGCCGCCTTCGTCGATCACCAGCTTGCCGTAGCGAATCTTGCCGCTGACGCGGCCGGTGGCATGCACGATCAACTGCCGGCGGGCGGTCAGCTCGCCCTCGAAGGTGCCGTGGATTTCGGCAACGTCGATGCTGACCTTGCCGGTAAACGAGCCCTGTTCGGCGATGCGGATGACGCGGCTGTCCATGGTCGCCTCGACGCGGCCTTCGACGACCAGCGTGTCGCAATCGAGAATCTCGGCGCCCTTGAGCTTGACGTCGGGGCCGACGATCAGGCGCGCTTCCGAAGCGTTGGATTCGCCGGCAGCCACCGGCGGTTCGGGCACGGTGACGGGGACAACGGCGGGCGTGTCGACGGTCGATGTGCTTTCCGTTGCCGGGGTCGGCGCGGCGTTCCTGTTCGCCAGGTCGGCGACCGGTTGAACCGGCGTGCTGCCGGCACCGCCGCCGAGCACCGGGCGCGCATCCTTTCGCGTGATCATGTCGTTGCGGTTGTTGAAGCTGGGTTTGTTGAACATGCTCTTTCCTTTGGCTGCGCTTGAAAATGGCAAAACCTTTGCGATTAGCGTGCCAGTAATTTAAAATCAAATAAAAACAGTTATTTGAAACGAATTTTTAAACTGCTTGCGCAATATTTCCGGAGTGCCTGTCGGGATATGGCGACAGCTATTTGCTGATTGTCGCGAAAGTCTTGCCAGTTGGTGTTTTCCGGTTGTCGGAAAAAAGCGACATATAGGCAAGTTTATGAATTCAAACGATTTTATTTTTGACATGATATTGGTTGTTATCGCGGCTAAAACGCTCTGCCGGCTGCCGATTCGGCTGTTGCGGTCTACACTTTCGTTTTTCGAAAAACGTGTTGCATGATTCGAATTTCCTTTCGTCAGGGGCTGCTGGCCGGCTTCGTCGTCATCGTCCTCCTGCTCGGCGGGGCGGCGCTGCGCAGCTGGCTGGTGGTCGAACATTTCGTCGACCAGAGCCGGCGGAACGGCGAGCAGGCCCTGGCGGTCACCGCCTCGATCCAGGAACTGGGGGAGCGCACCGTCGACATGGAACGCAGCGCCCGCCAGTTCCTGGTATTGCAGGATGACGCGGTGCGCCAGCGCTTCGACGAACACCTCGGCCAGGCGCTGGCGGTGGTCGATCGCCTCGATACCTTCGCCGCCAAGCCGCTCAAGTCGCTTCTGGCGGACTGGCGGGAACAAGCCGAAGCGCTGCGCAGCGGCCTCGATCACGGGGCGCCGCAGGTCGATCTGGCGCCGGTTATGGGGCGTCTTGTCGATCTCAACGGCCTGTTGAAGGCGGCCGGCAAACACTGGATCGATACCCAGAACAGCGAGCTGCTGATCCAGCTGGAAGCCAATCGCCTGCGCCTTGGCGGGCAGATCGCGGTGGCGCTGGTCGGCGCGCTGCTGGTCGTCATGGCGGTGGGCTGGTGGCTGGTGCGCCCGCTGCGCAACCTGGAGCGGGCGATCGCCCGGCTGGGTGAAAAGCGTTTCGACGAGCCGGTCCCGGTCGGCGGTCCGGCCGACTTTCGCCAGCTGGGGCGGCAGCTCGACTGGCTGCGGCAACGCCTTGCCGAACTGGAGGCCGACCGCGAGCGGACCCTGCGCCATGTTTCGCACGAACTAAAGACGCCGCTGACCGCGCTGCGCGAGGGCGTCGCCCTGTTGCGCGAGGAAGTGCCGGGGCAACTCGGCATCGCCCAGCGCGAGGTGGTTGATATCCTGCAGCACAACGTGATCGGCCTGCAGCGCCAGATCGAAGGCCTGCTGAGCCTGAACGCGGCGGCTTTCGAAGGCAGCCGCCTGGCGCGGCGGCCGGTGGTCCTGCATGACTTCCTGGCGGAGGCGGCGCGCCGGCGCGAGCTGCACAGCCAGGCTCGGCACCTGGCGGTGCGCATCGAGGCGGCGGACAAGACGGTATCGGTAGATGACGAAAAGCTGGCGGTCATCATCGACAACCTGCTGTCGAACGCCATCGACTTCAGTCCCGAGGGCGGCGAGATCCGCTTACTGGCCTCGACCGGCAACGGCATCCTGCGCGTCGAATGCATCGACCAGGGACCGGGCGTCGCCGACGAAGACGTGGAACGGATCTTCGAGCCCTTCGTCCAGGGGCGGCGCAAGGCATCGGCGCCGCGTCAGGGCAGCGGGGTCGGCCTGTCGATCGTCCGCGAACTGGTCCGCGCGCTGGGTGGCAGCGTCAGCCTGCTTCCGGCCGCGGTAGGTGCCCATTTTTGTGTGGAAATACCTCATGAACAGCAACATTAACTTTCCGCGTCGATGTGTCGCCGGCCTGGCCGGGCGCGCTTCGGGTGTGGCTCTCGCCGTCCTGCTCGCGGCCTGCGCCGGCACGCCTCCGGCGCCGCCGGTCAACGGTGCCGCGCCAGTCGCCGCTCCGCAGTTGCAGGCCAGCGAGGAATCCGGCCAGGTGGCGGCACTCGCCTATTATCAGCTGCTGCAGCGCATGACGCCGGCACAGATCGCCCGCGAGCGGCAGGTCCTCGCCGCTCTGCCGTCGACGCCCTACACGCAGGTGCGGACCGCGATGGTGCTCGGCCATCCGCGTGGCCAGCAGGATCTCGCCAAGGCATCGGGCCTGCTGGAAGGCTTACTGAAATCGAACGAACCGGCCGCCGTCAGCCTGCAGCCCCTGGCCCGGTTGCTGAACGACAATTTCAGCGAGCGCCAGAAGCTCGAGGTGCAGCTGGACAAACAGGGGCAGCAACTGAAGGAGAGTCAGCGCAAGGCCGCCGAGTTGCAGGAAAAGATCGACGGTCTCGCGGACATCGAGCGCACCTTGCCACAACGCCCGCGGGCGACGCGCCCGGGCGGGAGCGTGCGGTGAATCCGGCGAGCGGCGCCCACGGCGCCCACATCCTGGTCGTCGACGACGACGAGGACATCCTGCGGCTGCTCTCGATGCGCCTGCGGGCCCGCGGCTTTCGGGTGACGGCCGTGGTTTCCGCCGAAGAGGCGCTGGCCCGCATCGCCGTCGACCCACCGCGCGCCGTGGTGAGCGACGTCCGCCTGCCGGGGCGCGACGGCCTGGCGCTGTTCGAGGAAATCCGCAGCACCCGGCCCACCTTGCCGGTGATCCTGCTGACGGCGCACGGCACCATACCGGATGCGGTCGACGCCACTTCGCGGGGTGTTTTCGGCTACCTGACCAAGCCTTTCGACAGCCAGGTGCTGCTGGAAAAAATCGACCAGGCGCTGCAACTCTCGGCGCCGGGGGGAGGGGAGGACTTCGTCGATCCGCTGGCGACCGGCGGGCAGTCCGACGAGTGGCTGGCCGGCATGGTCTTCCGCAGTTCCCGGATGGCCGAGCTGTTGGCCGAGGCGCGCATGGTGGCGGCTTCCGATGCCAGCGTGCTGATCCGCGGCGAAAGCGGCACCGGCAAGGAAGTCCTGGCGCGCGCCATCCACCGCGCCAGTCCGCGTGCCAAAGGGCCGTTCGTGGCGATCAACTGCGGCGCCATTCCCGAACAATTGCTCGAATCCGAGCTGTTCGGCCACGTCAAGGGCGCTTTCACCGGTGCCGGCAATACGCGGGCCGGGCTCTTCCAGGCGGCCAATGGCGGCACGCTGTTCCTCGACGAAATCGGCGACATGCCGCTGGCGCTGCAGGTCAAACTGCTGCGCGTGCTACAGGAACGCATGGTGCGCCCGGTTGGCGCGACGCGTTCCGAGGCGGTCGACGTCCGTCTGCTCTCGGCCACCCATCGCGACCTCGACGCCGCGATGGCGCAAGGGCAGTTCCGGGAAGACCTCTACTATCGCCTGGATGTCGTGTCGCTCACGCTGCCGCGCCTGGAAGAGCGACGCGAGGACATCCCGCCGCTCGCCGCCCACTTCGTCCAGCAAGTGGCAGGCAAGTACGGCAAGCCGATCAGCGGCTTCGCGCCGGATGCCCTGGAAGCGCTGGCGACGGCGGCCTGGCCGGGCAACGTGCGCCAGCTCTACAACGTCGTCGAGCAGAGCTGCGCCCTGACCTCGACGCCGCTGATCCCGCTGACCCTCGTCCAGCGCGCCCTGCGCGTTCCGGCGATGGAAGCCTTGAGCTATACCGAGGCGAAGCAGCGTTTCGAGCGCAATTACCTGGTGCAACTGCTCAAGCTGACCGAAGGCAACGTCGCCGACGCCGCCCGCATCGCCGACCGCAACCGTACCGAGTTCTATCGGCTGCTGCAGAAACACGATCTGACGCCGGCCATGTTCCGCGGTGATGGCGAACCTGCCGCCGATTAGCGACAGCCCGCCGGGCCTGTGAAATCCGGCTTTCCGGCGATGGGCCGGCAATCATGTCGTCGACGGGCGACGCAACTGCCGCCAGCGGCCCGGCGAAATTCAAAAAGTCACTGATTTGTATAGGAAAAATGTTTCTGGCATGGACCTCGCGTAGTCCTCCGCGTGTCCAACACGAAAAGGAGTACATATGTCCAAGCGCTATTCCGCGGCAATTGCCCTGTTTGCCGTCAGCCTTTCCGGCGGTATTGGACTGACCGCGTTCGCCATTGACAATCCGCAGGGGATGGCGGCGACTGTCGAAGCACCCGATGCCACGCTGAATGAAAGGATCGAAACCTTGTTGCGTACCGACATCGGCTTGGCCGGCGGACAGTTCAGGGTGAACACCAGGGCCGGCGTGGTGACGATCGGCGGCACGGTGCCCGACGAAAACGCGCTGCGCCGCGCGCTGGATCTGGCCAGCAGCGTCAAGGGTGTCCGGGAGATCCGCAGTGGCATGGTGGTCGACGCCCCAAAGTAGTCGCAGGGGGCGAGCCGGGCCTCTGGCAGGGTCTGGCTCTGGCAGGGTCTGGTCAAGTTGATTCCAGGGTTACCAGGAGCGCTCCCTCATCAACTGTATCGCCCTCTGTGACATGAATCGCAAGCACGCGGCCGGCTTGGGGCGAGGGAATATCCAGCGCCACCTTGCCGGTTTCCAGCGTCAGCAGGTTGTCGTCACGCTCGATCACGTCGCCGACCTTCACCAGCAATTCGAGGATGAAAACGTTGCCGCTGGCGCACGATCCGCAGCTTTGCCAGCACTCCGGGTATTTCGGCATGTGAACGGAAATCGTGCTCATGATCCAGTTTCTGTGGAAGGGCTTGCATTCTACGCGTTCATCCGTATAATGCGCGGCTCTGACAGCGCGCCCGTAGCTCAGTTGGATAGAGTATCTGGCTACGAACCAGAGGGTCGGGCGTTCGAATCGCTCCGGGCGCGCCATTCAGAACATGCACTTAGGTCAATCTTCGGATTGGCCTTTTTGCTTTCTGTGGGGAAAAATTGGGGACTCGACTTCCCAACTTGTTCCCGGCGGATCGTCTCCAAGCTTCGATTCGTCCGGCTACGCTCATCGGTAATCCGTTCCAGGGCGTCCAGCAACTCCTCGATCTGTGCCACCGAGCAATGCGCCGTCACATCAAGCCGTGCATCAACTCCCCTTAGCACCCCCAGGCAACAATTCGTGCCGGCACTGGCACGCATATGCATATCAACACAATGTCGTTCTGGTTCCCTAGTGGCGATGTTAACGTTGTGACGCGTCAATAGCCGTCAGGTTCTTGGCGCCGTCTCTCTCCAGCGCTCTTGCGTTTTTGGCCACCACCTCGCGTGGCTGTTTTTTCTGGTCGATGGCTGCCGGGACAGGGCGACGACGCACGGGCTCGCCACTATAATCGCGGCATCGTCCAATCACGAAGGCATAACCCTCATGAAGCTGTTCCTGGTCTGGCTGTTGAACGCGGTCGCGCTCCTTCTGGTGCCTTACATCGTTCCCGGGGTGCACATCGACACCCTGTATTCCGCCCTGATCGCCGTGGTGATCCTCGGGCTGGTCAATACGGTGATCCGCCCGATCTTCATCCTGCTCACCTTGCCGGTCACCTTGCTGACGCTGGGGCTGTTCCTGTTCGTCATCAATGCGCTGTTGTTCTGGTTCGCCAGCGACATCCTGAGCGGCTTCCGGGTCGATGGCTTCTTCGCCGCCCTGTTCGGTTCCATCGTCTATAGCCTGGCCAGTTGGCTTTTCTCGTGGCTGATGCAGGGCCAGAAGCGCCCGAGCTAGACCCTCCGTCCGCCGCAAAACCTCAGGGCTTGAGGTAGGCGGCCTTTTCCTCGATCTGCAGGCGGGCGATTTCGGCCACGCCGGCAGGCACGACGGTGGCATTGGCATCCACCGCGCCGTCGCCCAGGTTGCGACCCTTCAGCGTATTGCGGCAGATCTCGAACTGCACGCCCTGCGCGGCGAGCGGCTTGACCTTGCCGGCATAGGGCTCGCCATTCGCCTCGCAGGCATCCTTGAGCAGGAAATCTATGCCGCGCCCTTGGCTGACGACGTGGATGCGGGTAGCCGTGCCGGTCGTCTTCAGCAAGCGCAGCGTCGGCCAGCTGAGCAGCGCGCTGGCCTGCGTCACGGGCTGATTCATTCAGGACAGATGATCGGCGGGGCAGAGCGGGGCGCCGCGGCGCAGCGCCAGGCGCGCCAAGGCCCGCGCTTCGCCGGCGTCGATCTCGTCGAGCCAGCTCGGCAGGGCGCCGAAGCGGGTTTCGTAGGCGGAAAGTGGGTCGGGGGAAATGTGCCGGATCGGCAGTTCGAGGGTGAGAACCATGTTCTAGCTCCTTGCTCCCCGTTGAGTCCGGCGAGGCCGGCTCCCGGGGATGTGGAGCGAGCGACACTTTAGCCAGTATTTGTCGTCCGCCCTGGCAAGTTATCGATTAAATCCGGCGGTGTCGGGCCATTGTGCGACGGCCTGTTGCGGTCGACAAAGAATTTTTGGCTATTTCCATATGTCGACCGCGGCAAATGGTGCTCAACGCCTGGGGAATAAGCATCGAAGAAGCGCGTCGTTGGGTTTGCGCAACCGCCTGCTTAGGCTGGCGCCTCCATTCAAACGACAGGAAACATCCGGAGTTCCCCAATGCGCATTCGCCAACTCATTCACGCCGCCGTTCTGCCCGCCGTCCTCGCGCCCGGACTGGCGCTCGCCACCAACGGCTATCTCTCGCATGCCTAGGGCTTGGCTTCGCCAAGCCGAGTGTGGACCCGAAAAACGACCCTTCGAGACTTTCTGTGTAGGCCGGAGCCATTCGCAAGGCGGAGTTCGGTCTAGTCATTTAGGTAGGGGCAGGCATAGGGCGTTCGGATTGATTTGATCCAGATCAAGCCGGGCTCGCCCGGCGGCGGCACATTGGGTGCCCGACCACCCAAGTCCCCCGCCAGGAGCAGCGATGCGCGACTCGAAGCCTGTCCATAAAGAGACCCATCTGGGTCGCGTCCCATTGTTCGATGACCTTCCGGGCGGGGAGATTCAGCAGCTTGCCAAGGCCAGCAAGGTAGTCGTTCTCGAAAAGTGCGGCACGCTGTTTCGAACGGGAGAAACCTGTCCTGGCCTGCATGTGGTGATGTACGGCCAGCTGAAGGTGGCGTTTTCGTCAACGCAGGGCAGCGAGAAAGTGGTCGACATCCTGCAGGCGGGCCAGAGCTTCGGCGAGGCCGAACTGCTGCTGGACGAGCCGTACCGCGCGCATGCCCAGGCGCTGTGCGACACGCTGGTGCTGCAGGTCGCCGGGACGGCGATTCTCGATCTCATCGCCCGCAACCCCGGTTTCGCCCACCGGCTGCTGAACGGCATGTCAAGACGCCTGCACGACCTGATGATCGACCTGGAGGGATACACGCTGCACACCGGGGCAGCGCGCGTACTCACCTTCCTGCTGCGCGAAGCGGCTGTCCAGGAGCCCTGCAACGAATCTGCGGTAGTCAGGCTGTCGGCGCCCAAAGGCGTCATCGCTTCGCGCCTGAATCTCAGCCCCGAGTATTTCTCCCGCATCCTGCACGATTTGAGCGAGCAGGGTTACTTCGCCATCCACGGGCGCGACATCCACATCGACAGCGTATCCCGGCTGCAACTTGGTTTGGCGTAGCCGATGCATGCTCAAGACATGCGACTTCAGCCATGATCGCTCTCGATATCAACGCCGTATATACGATCGAACTCTGCAGCGGAGAATTGAGGCAGTGGAAATACCTTGGTCAGGACAGCCGTCGTCTGGTCTGGTGGATGGATCTGGAAACACGGCAGGAGTTCAACGAGTCATCCCTGATGTATGCGTGGAGCGTCAAGGAGAGGGTGGCGTCGCACCAAAATGCACCGGATAACCATGTCGACCGCACCGGCCGATATGGCGAATAACCGGACTTGTTAAGGCATCCAGAACTTTGAGTGCTCGGTGACGGCGACGCTGGTATCGGCCACGTCCGCTATGCCGAAAGTGATCGGGGTGGCACCGCTGCCCGTTGCCCCGGGATCCGCCCTGACGACCGCCGTCTGCGTGCCGATCTCGCCGCCGGCGATAGTGACTTCGTTGTCCCCGGCGAGGCGGATGCCGTCGATTCCTCCGATGCTGATGCGGAAGGTCCGGGTCTGGTCGCCGGTATTCATGATCTGCAGGCGATACGTATTCTCGATCGCGCCGTCGTCCGCCTCGCGGGAGAGCACGTTGCGATCCTTCAGGACGTTGACCTTCAGCGGGATGCGGGTAGCCAGGGACCAGGCGGTCGCCAGCGTGAGCAGAACCAGGATGGCGGTGTAGATGATTACCCGTGGCCGGGCGGCCCGACGGACGATATCCATTGGCGTGTAGCGCATGCTGACCGCATTTTCAGTCGAGTAGCGGATCAGGCCGCGCGGGTAATTCATCTTGTCCATCACCTGGTCGCAGGCATCGATGCAGGCGGCACAGCCGATGCACTCGTTCTGCAGGCCGTTGCGGATATCGATCCCGGTCGGGCAGACCTGGACGCAGATGCCGCAGTCCACGCAATCGCCGAGACCCAGGGCGCGTGGGTCGCTCCCCTTGGCGCGGGCGCCGCGCGATTCGCCGCGCACGGTATCGTAGGCAATGATCAGCGTATCCGGGTCGAGCATCACGAACTGGAAACGGGCGTATGGGCAAATCTGCCGGCACATCTGCTCGCGCAGGAAACCGGCATTGCCGTAGGTGGCGAAGGCGTAGAACACCACCCAGAACGCCGACCACGCGCCGGGCGACAGGGTGACCAGATCGTGCATCAACTCGCGGATCGGCATGAAGTAACCGACGAAGGTGATCCCGGTCCACAGCGAGAAGAATCCCCAGGTGGCATGCTTGGCGCTCTTGATCGCCAGCTTGCGCGGCGACCACGGCGCCGCATCGAGCTTGATCCGCTGCGGCCGTTCGCCTTCGATGACTTTCTCGAACCAGAGGAAGATTTCCGTATAGACGGTCTGCGGGCAGGCGTACCCGCACCACAGGCGCCCGGCCACGGCGGTGAACAGGAACAGCGCCAGTGCCCCGAGAATCATCAGCAGCACGAGATAGATCGTGTCCTGCGGCCAGAGAACGAGATCGAAGAAATAGAACTTGCGGTTGTCGATGTCGAACAACACCGCCTGTCGACCGTGCCAAGGCAGCCAGCACAGGCCGTAGAAGACGATCTGGGTCAGCCAGACGCAAACCCAGCGCCAGCGCGTGTAGGGGCCGCTGATCGAACGCGGGTAGACCTTGGCGTCCGGGTCGGCGACCGGCTTGATCTCGAAGACTTTCCTGGTAGCGGGCGGCTTTGACATTCTTGCTTCAGCGAGGGCGATCGGTATGGATTGCGCCGGGCATTTGCCATAAGGTATAAATGAAATAGATCTTGATCCTAACAAGCTTCTTTGCCATAAGCAATATATTAAATATATCTTATAAGCTGATATGCGCCTGAGTACCTTTTCCGACTACAGCCTGCGCGTCCTGATGTACCTTGGCGCGCAGCCGGACCGACTGGCGACGATCGCCGAGATCGCTGCCGGCCATGGCATTTCCGAAAGCCATCTGATGAAGGTCGTGCATCAGCTAGGCCGCTGCGGCTTGGTCGAGACGGTTCGCGGCAAGGGTGGGGGAATGCGGCTGGCCGTTGCGCCGCAGAACATTGTGCTCGGTGATGTGATCCGGCAGACCGAAAGCGATTTCACGCTGGTTGAATGCTTCGGTGCCAACGCTACCTGCCGGATTCAGGGAGCATGCCATCTGAACGCCATTCTCGATGAGGCTTTGAACGCACTGTTCCTGGTGCTTGATGGCTATACGCTGGCGGATCTGCTGGGGAATCCGCAAGGACTCATCCCGGCGATACCATGCAGCGAAACCGCCAGCCAGATGGTAACGACGGACTCGCTTACTGGAGATGACGATGAGCAGCGCTAAACAGCCAGTATCCCTGCTCGGGGATTTGATAGTCGAACAGACTGCCGATGCCATCATCTATTCCGACCGGCAAGGCATGATCGAACGCTGGAACGCCGCGGCGACAGCAATGTTTGGCTACACCGCCGCCGAGGCGCTTGGGCAGAGCCTGGACCTGATCATCCCCGAGCATTTGCGTGCTGCGCACTGGCGTGGTTTCGATGCTGCCATGGCAAGCGGTACAACGCGGCTGCATGGCCGCCCGACGCTTACCCGGGCGCAGCACAAGTCAGGGAGCAAGCTTTATGTCGAGATGAGTTTTGCCCTGGTCTTCGATGCGGCAGGGGCGGTTATCGGGTCGGTTGCGATGGTGCGTGATGTGACCGAGCGTATGGAGCGGGAAAGGATGGCGACAAAAGAAGTGGCGCCAGGGAAGCCATGATTGCCGGCGCAGTGAACAAGCGATCATTTCCGGATTCCAGCATGCATACCGTGGGCTATGCCGACTCAGCGTCCGGGTCGATGCCCCAGTCTCCCCACTTGTACCAGTCCTCTCCCAGCATTTCGGCGGGGTGCTGGGTGCGACCGGAACCGTTGCCGCACTGTAGGGAATTCACGGAGCAGTATTTATCGCACCCCCAGCAGGTTCGCTCGGGGTGTTTGGGGTGCAGCGGAAATTTTTTTGCCATGTCGGAAGATTTAAAAAACAAGGGCTTCGCGCTCATATTCCGTCACCTTGGCATCAAGCATGCCGTCCTGTTTCACAATAGTTGAGTCTACTACTCGGTTATTTTGCCCGGATTTGATCTCGGTCACAGAACCGGCAGGTAAACCGACCACCGTTGGAAGCTCTCGGGCGCACCATTCAAAAGAAGCGCTCAGGTCAATCTCCGGATTGGCCTTTTTGCTTTCTGGTGCTTCTGCTATACGCTCCGGTAATGTTCAACGGGGAGTGACGTAGCATGTTGGAAAACCACTGGTGTGCCTCGGTCGATGCCACCATCGATTTGCGGACTGGCTGCAATCCGCTGGAGCAGCATGGGCCGCAGGCGGTAATCGTGCATGCGGATGCCTGGGCGCCGATCGAAGCGGTGGCCGATCCGCACGACATCAGACAGGTAGTCGATTACGAGGTGATCTTCCTGGCAATCCGCAAGCTGGAAGGCAATCCGCATTCGATCTGCCTCGAAACCAGCATTCTGGAAGTGATGGACGCCATCTTCTCGATGGCCATCGTCACCTCGGCTTACGTTTCCATGCACAAGCCGCATGTTTACAACGGGCAGGGCACGCCGGCGATTTCGTTGTCGCTGACCCGCGAGCAGTGGGCGAAGCGGCGGGCATGATCGCCGCCATTGGGGCCGTGGCGAGCAACGGCATGCTCGGCCTTGATGGCTGGCTGCCGTGGGACATTCCCGAGGAACTGGCCTATTTCGAGCGAACAGTCGCCGGCGCGGCGCTGGTGATCGGGCGTCTGACCTACGAATCGATGGACGTCGTGCCGCCGGATTCGTTCGTGGTCAGCCGTCAGCCCGGATTGTCGTTGCGTCCCGGTTGCGTGCGGGTGGATTCGGTCGAAGCGGGGCTGCGTGCGGCAACCGCCACCGGCAAGGACGTATTCGTGATCGGCGGGGCGTCGATTTATGAAGCGGCCTGGCCCTATTGCCAGCGCTTCTACCTGACGCGCATCGAGATGCCGTTCGCCGGCGACACGCTGTTTCCGGAGAGCATTCCGCTCGCTGCCTGGCATCTGGTCAGCGAGGAGCGGCAAACCTATCGCGAGCGTAAATCCGGGCGCGACGTGCTGTGCCGCTTCCTGCAGTACGAACAGGACAATCCTCGGCCCCTGCGTTGAGCCTGTTGCGGTCAACATCCTTTTTTGGGTGAATTCCTCTAAAAAGAGGCTTGCGATCGGGGGGCATCTTCCTTATGATTCAAACGAACGTATGAATCACGATTCTGGAAGCAGGTGACCGCCATGGCAGAAGTCCGCAACATCGATACCCGCGAGCGCATCCTCGATGCCGCCGAGCGCCTGTTCATGGCGCACGGCTACGAGGGCACCTCGATGCGCCAGATCACCGGCGATGCGGCCGTCAATCTGGCGGCCGTCAATTACCATTTTGGTTCCAAGGAATCGCTGATGCAGGAGGTCTTCCGTCGCCGCCTGGACTGGCTGAACGAGGAGCGGATGCGTGTCCTCAACGAAATGGAGCAGGCTGCCGGCGACAATCCGCTGAAGCCGTCGCAGATCGTCGACGGTTTCTTCGGCACGCTGTTGCGCATGGCCGACGACAAGGAGCGGGGTGGCGTCACCTTTCTGCGCCTGCTCGGCCGGACCCTGACCGAACCCTCCGAATTCGTCCGCACCTTTCTCGCCGACGAATACGCCGGGGTCATGGAGCGGTACAAGGCGGCGCTGTTCAAGGCGCTGCCGGACGTGCCCAAGGCGGAAATCGTCTGGCGCTTTCACTTCATGCTCGGCGCGACTTCCTACGCCATCGCCGGGACCGATGCCTTGCGCGTCGTCACCGATTGGCAAATCGAGGCTTCGGACACGGTCGACCGCACCGACCGCCTGGTGCCGCGCCTGATGTCCTTCCTGCTCGGCGGGTTGCGCGCGCCGCTGCCGCAGTTCGGCTCGCCGGCGGAAGATGCCGATGTCAAGGTTGCCTGAAACATATAACTAGATTCGATAGGAGACAGCATCATGTTCAACAATCTCATCCCTCTGCTGGGTGTTGCCATCCTGGTGGCTTTGGCCGGCGTGATCCTGGTTCGGCCATTGCGCCGCGCCGTGATCACCCGGCCCATTTTTTCCACCTACCGCAAAGTGTTGCCACAGATGTCCGGCACCGAGCGCGATGCGCTGGAAGCAGGCACCGTCTGGTGGGAAGGCGAGCTGTTCCGTGGCAAGCCGGACTGGCAGAAACTGCATGCCTACCCGCAGCCGAAGCTGACCGCCGCCGAACAGTCCTTCATGGACAAAGAGGTCGAGGAAGCCTGCCGCCTGGTTGACGACTGGAAGGTCACCCACGAACTCTACGATCTGCCCAACGAAGCCTGGCGCTACATCAAGGACAAAGGCTTCCTCGGCATGATCATCCCGAAGAAGTACGGCGGCCTGGAGTTTTCCGCCTACGCCCATTCGCAGGTGGTGACCAAGCTGTCGACGCGTTCGTCGGCGCTTTCGGTGTCGGTCATGGTGCCGAACTCGCTCGGCCCGGCCGAACTGTTGCTGCACTACGGCACTGACGATCAGAAGAACCATTACCTGCCGCGCCTGGCCAAGGGCATCGAGGTGCCGGCCTTCGCGCTGACCAGCCCGTGGGCTGGTTCCGACGCCGCGTCGATTCCCGATTCCGGCATCGTCTGCAAGGGCATGTGGCAGGGCAAGGAAGTGCTCGGCATGCGCGTCACCTGGGACAAGCGCTACATCACGCTGGCGCCGGTGTGCACCATCCTCGGCCTGGCTTTCCGCATGTACGACCCGGACGGCCTGCTCGGCGGCGAGAAGGATATCGGCATCACCTGCGCGCTGGTTCCCTATGACCATCCCGGCGTCGATACCGGCCGCCGCCACTTCCCGCTCAATGCGATGTTCATGAACGGCCCGACGCGCGGCAAGGACGTCTTCATGCCGCTCGACTTCATCATCGGCGGGCCGAAGATGGCGGGTCAGGGCTGGCGCATGCTGATGGAGTGCCTGGCCGCCGGCCGCTCGATCTCGCTGCCATCGTCGAACACCGGTATGGCGCAGATGACGGCGCGCGCTGTCGGCGGCTATGCCCGCGTGCGCAGCCAGTTCAAGATGGCCGTCGGCAAGTTCGAGGGCGTCGAGGAAGCGCTGACCCGTATCGGCGCCTACACCTACATGATGGACGCCACGCGCAAGATGACCGCCGGCGCCGTCGATCTCGGCGAAAAGCCATCGGTTGTTTCGGCCATCGCCAAGTACCACGTCACCGAGCGTGCACGCCAGGTGGTTAACGACGGCATGGACGTCATCGGCGGCAAGGGCATCTGCCTCGGCCCCTCGAACTTCATGGGCCGCGCCTACCAGCAGGTGCCGATCGGCATCACCGTCGAGGGCGCCAACATCCTGACCCGCTCGCTGATCATCTTCGGCCAGGGCGCCATTCGCTGCCATCCCTTCCTGCTCGCCGAAATGCAGGCGGCGCAGAACCCCAATGTCGGCAAGGGTCTGGTCGATTTCGACAAGGCGCTGTGGGGGCATATCGGCTTCACCATCAAGAACGGTTTCCGCGCGCTGTGGCTGGGCATGACCGGTTCGCACTTCGCTGCGGTCGACGTCGATACAGCACCCGAAATGGAGCGTTACTACCAGCAGATGACGCGCTTTTCGGCAGCCTTCGCCTTCCTTTCCGACATTTCATTGCTGGTCCTCGGTGGCAGCGTCAAGCGCCGTGAAAAGCTGTCGGCGCGCCTCGGCGACATCCTCGCCCAGATGTACCTGATTTCCTGCACGCTCAAGCGCTACGAGGAAGAAGGCCGCAACGCCGCCGACGCGCCGCTCGCCCATTGGGCGATCTGGGATGCGATGTACAAGGCACAGCAGGCCTTTGACGGCGTCATCGCCAACTTCCCGGTGCGCTTCATCGCTGCCTTCCTGCATCGCAGCATCTTCCCGTGGGGTCACCCGTATGTCGTGCCGTCCGACGATCTTGGCCATCAGGTTGCCAAGTCGCTGATCGCGCCGTCTGCCACCCGTGACCGCCTGACCGCCGAATGCTTCCTGCCGCGCACCGAGAACGAGCCGGTCGGCGCCATCGAACTGGCGCTGGCAGCCACGCTGGAAGCCGAGGCGATCGAGGCGAAGATCCGCGAGGCCGAGAAGGCCGGGCGTTTCGCCGACAACCCGCGCGCCAATGTGCGTGACGTTGCCGGCGTGGCCGTCGAACTCGGCGTCATCACGGCCGCCGAGTACGAGGTTATGAAGCGGCGCAACCATCTGCGCGACATCGTCGTCCGCGTCGACGATTTCCCGTTCGACTACAACGTGGCGACCGCCAACAAGCCGGCGCTCGAGCGCAAGGCCGCCTGAGGATCCAGCATGTCGTTTCAACCGGTGTATGTGGTCGATGGGGCGCGCTCGCCCTTTTTGAAGGCACAGAAGGGGCCGGGGCCGTTTGCGGCCTCCGATCTGGCCACCCAGGCCGGGCGTGCGCTGCTGCTGCGCCAGCCCTTCCTGCCCAGCGATCTCGATGAGGTGATTCTTGGCTGCGCGGCGCCGTCGCCAGACGAAACCAACATCGGGCGCATGGTCGCCCTGCGGCTCGGCTGCGGCAACAAGGTGCCGGGATGGACGGTGATGCGGAACTGCGCCAGCGGCATGCAGGCGCTCGATTCGGCCATCGCCAATATTCATGGCGGACGGGCCGATCTGGTCCTGGCCGGCGGCGTCGATGCGCTGTCACGGGCACCGCTGCTCTACAACGACACGATGGTGGGCTGGTTCGCCGCGATGATGGGGATGCGTACGGTCAACCAGAAAATCGGGCACTTTTTGAAATTGCGCCCCACCGCGCTATTGAACCCGGTGATCGGCCTGATGAAGGGATTGACCGATCCGGTCTGCGGCCTGCTGATGGGCCAGACCGCCGAGAACCTGGCATGGAAATTCGGTATCGACCGCCAGCAGATGGACGAATTCGCGGTACGCAGCCACCAGCGCGTCGTCGCCGGCCGGGGTGCCGGGCATTACGGCGAGATCGTGCCGGTGGTCGACGATAAGGGGAACATTTACGGTGAGGATGATGGCGTTCGCGCCGACGCCAGCATGGCCGGGATGGCCAAGCTGAACCCGTTCTTCGACAAGAAATACGGCAACATCACGGCCGCCAACAGTTCGCAGATCACCGACGGCGCCGCCTGGCTGATCCTGGCCTCGGAAGCCGCCGTGAATAAATGGAGTCTCAAGCCGCTCGGCAGGATTGTCGACAGCCAGTGGGCCGGCCTCGAACCGGCGCAGATGGGTCTCGGCCCGGTGCATGCGGCGACGCCGATCCTGCAGCGTCATGGCTTGGGGCTCAACGACCTTGATGCCTGGGAACTCAACGAGGCCTTTGCCGCACAGGTCATGGGTTGCCTCGAAGCCTGGAAATCCGACGACTATTGCCGCGAACAGCTCGGGCTGGCGGGCGCCCTCGGCGCGCTGGACGAAGACAAGCTGAACGTCGACGGCGGTGCGATCGCCCTCGGCCATCCCGTGGGCGCCTCCGGTGCCCGCATCGTCCTGCATCTGCTGCACGTGCTGCGCGAGAAGAAGGCGCGGCGCGGCATGGCCACCATCTGCATCGGCGGCGGGCTGGGCGGGGCCATGCTGGTCGAGGCGGGGAGCTGAGATGCGGATAGGAATCGTCGTCGATTCGGCCTGCGACCTGCCGCGCGATTTCCTGACGGAAAACGATGTGCGCATCATGCCGATCACGCTGCGCATCGGCGATCTGCTGATCGAGGACCGGCGCGACCCGGAGGAGACGCAAGCGTTCTACGTCAGGCATCTTGACCGCAAGAGCGAGGATTTCGCCGAGTCGATCCCCTATTCGGTCGAGCAGATCGAAAGTCTGTTTCTCGAGCGCCTGGTCCTCGATTACGACTACGTATTCTGCCTGACCATCACCAGCACGCGCAGCCCGATCTTCGATCACGCGATGAAGGCGTCGCGCGGGATCCTCGGCCGCTACAAGGCGATTCGCCGCGCAGCGGGATTGCCCGAGCGCTTCGGTCTCGCGGTTGTGTCGACGCGCAACCTGTTCACCGGGCAGGCGGTGCCGGTGGCCGAGGCGGTGCGCCTGATCCGCGCCGGCGGCGCGCCGAGCGACATCGGCAAGCGCCTGCGCGAGCTGGTCGAACAGACGCACACCTACCTGGTTCCGGCCGATCTGTTCCACATCTACCGGCGCGCCTCCAAGAAGGGCGACAAGAGCCTGAGCTGGGGTTCATACACGCTTGGCTCGTGGCTCGACGTCAAGCCGATCCTCCATTGCCATCGCGATGTGACGACCACCATCGACAAGGTGCGCGGTTTCGAGGCCGGCGCCGAGCAGATTTTCGTCAAGGCCGCCCAGCGGATACGCGACGGTCTCGACACACCTTACATCTGCATCAGTTATGGCGGCCAGCCGGAGGCCGTTCGCGGCCTGCCCGGATATGCCGCCCTGGCCGAGACGGCGAGCGGGCATGGTGCAGAAATCCTGGTTTCCCCGATGAGCAAGACGGCGGCGGTCAATGTCGGCCCCGGCGCCATGTCGCTGGCTTTCGCCGCCAGCGGCCATCGCCCCAATTGAGATAGATAGCGGATGATGAATTTCAATTTTCAACACTGGCAGATCGCGGTCGAGCCGGAGGGTATCGCCATCGCGACCCTGGACAAGCAGGGTGCTGCCGCCAATGCGCTGTCGGCCGATGTGCTCGCCGAATTCGGCCAGTTGCTCGACCAGCTCGACGTTTACCCGCCGAAGGGACTGATCATCCGTTCGGGCAAGGCGGCGGGCTTCGTCGCCGGTGCCGATATCCAGGAATTCTCCCAGCTCGACACCGCCGAAAAGGGGCGCGCGCTCGTCGCCCGCGGCTGGGATCTGTTCAACCGGCTGGCGGCAGTCCGTTACCCGACGCTGGCGCTGGTTCGCGGCCACTGCCTTGGCGGCGGCCTCGAACTGGCGCTGGCGTGCCGCTACCTGTTGGCGGTCGACGAGCCGGGAACCAAGATGGGGCTGCCGGAAGTCATGCTCGGCATCTTTCCCGGCTGGGGCGGCATGCTGCGCCTGCCGCAGCGCGTCGGCCCGGCTGCCGCGCTGGACATGATGCTGACCGGCAAGACGATCGATGCCCGGCGGGCCAAGCGCATGGGGCTGGCCGACGACGCGGTGCCGCCGCGCGTCATGGAACGTGCCGCCCGCATGATGGTGCTGTCCGATGCGCCGCGCCGCCCGTTGCCATTGATGCAGAAGCTGCTCAACGGGCCGCTGAAGAGCGTGGTCGCCAACGGCGCCCGCAAACAGGTGGCCAAACGTGCGCGGCCGCAGCATTACCCGGCGCCGTACGCGATCATCGACATCTGGGCGAAACACAACGGCAACGCGCTGGCGGCGCCGGAGCTGGTCGATGGCATCGTCCGCTCGCCGACGGCGCGCAATCTGGTGCGCGTTTTCTTCCTGCAGGAGCGGCTCAAGAGCTTCGGCAAGGACTCTGCTTTCAAGGCCAAACGCGTGCACGTCGTCGGTGCCGGCACCATGGGCGGCGACATTGCCGCCTGGTGCGCGCTGCGCGGCTTGAGCGTGACCCTGCAGGATCAGGGGCTGGAGCGCATCGCCCCGGCCCTCAAGCGCGCCCGCGAGAATTTTTCCCGGCGCATCAAGGACAAGCTGCAACTGCGTGCGGTCATGGATCGCCTGATTCCCGACCCAGATGGCGCCGGCGCGGCGCATGCCGACGTCGTCATCGAGGCCATCTTCGAGAACGTCGAGGCCAAGCATGCGCTGCTGCGCAAGCTGGATGCGGTGATGAAGCCGGACGCCGTGCTGGCGACCAACACCTCCAGCCTCAAGCTGGAAGACCTGCGCACCGTGCTGCAACGGCCCGAGCGCCTGGTCGGCATCCACTTCTTCAACCCGGTGGCGATGATGCCGCTGGTCGAAGTGGTCGAAGCCGACGGCGCCGATCCCGGCATGGTGCAGGCTGCCTGTGCCTTCGTCCGCCAGATCGACAAGCTGCCGCTGCCGGTGAAGAGCGAACCCGGCTTCCTGGTCAATGCCGTCCTCGCGCCCTACATGCTGGAAGCGATGCGTGCGGTCGACGAGGGAATTGCCCCGGAAACCGTCGACGAGGCGATGCTGGCTTTCGGCATGCCGATGGGCCCGGTCGAACTGGCCGACACCGTCGGTCTCGACATCGCCGTTGCCGCCGGCCGGCAGTTGGCGGGCGGAGCGGCAGCGCCACGCTGTCTGCTGGGTCGCGTCGACAAGGGGCAACTGGGCAAGAAGACCGGGCAGGGCTTTTATGCCTGGAGCGCCGGCAAGGCGCAGAAGGGCGGAGCGGGCACGCCGCCCGACGGCCTCGCGGCACGCTTGGCCAAACCGCTGATCGACCGCGTCGAGCAACTTGTGACGACCGGTGTCGTCGCCGATGCCGAACTGGCCGACGCCGGGGTGATCTTTGGTACCGGCTTCGCCCCCTTCACCGGCGGGCCGCTCAACTACCGAAGGACGGAAAAGTAACAAGCTGTTGCCCGGGCGCAACACTGACCTTCGGAATCCCCAGTTTTGTGTAGATTTCAAACGCTTGTTTGAGATTTAATTTGTGTTGTAATTTTTTGTAAATTAGTTCCATTAAATAAACAAATGAGGAGATAGATAGATGAATAAGAATATGACCCTGCGCCTGATTCCAGCCCTGCTGGCAGTCGCATTTTCCGGCACGGCCAGCGCGTCGGGTTTCCAGTTGATGGGCGAGCAGAGCGCCAGTAGCTTGGGTAATGCGGGTGCCGGTTCGGCCGCCGTGGCCGAGAACGCCAGCACCATCTACTACAACCCGGCCGGCATGACCGAACTGGGTCGCGGTTCGGTGTCCGCCGGCCTTGTCGCGGTCAGGACCAATTTCGAATTCAGCAACGACGGCTCGATCACGCCAGGCCTGACTGGCGATGGCGGCAACGGTGGCAACTGGGGTGTTGTCCCGAATGCCTACGGCTCATGGCAGCTCGCCAAGGACTGGTACATCGGCCTCGGCATCGGTGCCCCGTTCGGTCTGAAGACAAAATATGATGCCCCATGGATCGGCTCGGCCCATAGTAACGAATTCGATATCAAGACCATCAACATCAACCCGTCGATCGCGTGGCGTGCGGCGGACTGGGTGTCGCTCGGTGCCGGTATCAACTGGCAGCGGATCGATGCGACTTATAAGCGGGCGGCCGGTACCAACGGTGTTCCGATCCTTACTAATGGTCGTCCGACGATTGTCAACGGTCAAGTTGTGACCTACCCCAATGGATTGCTGCCCAATACGAGCGTCAAGTTGGAAATGGACGATGATGCTTGGGGCTGGAACGTTGGTGCTTTGTTCAAGCCGGCAGAGCAGACCAAGATCGGTGTCTCCTATCGTTCCAAGATCAAGTACACCGCGACAGGGGATGTTTCCGTTTCCGGCCCGAGCGCCGCCGTCAATGCCGGTGGCAGTAGCAATATCAAGGCCGACATCGATGTTCCGGATACCTTCATCCTGAGCTTGTCGCAGGGTATCGGCGACAAGTGGGAACTGCTGGCCGATGTTTCCTGGACCGGCTGGAGCAGCATTCCGTACGTCGATATTGTGCGCACGTCGGCTACGCCCGCTTACGCGTCGGGGTCAACCGCCCAGAAGCTCAACACCAAGTTCGACGACGCCTGGCGTTTTGCGCTGGGTGCCAACTACAAGCTGGACGAGGCGTGGAAGCTGCGCTTCGGTATCGCCTACGATCAGACCCCGGTGCCGAATGCCGAATACCGCCTCGTTTCGCTGCCGGACAACGACCGTACCTGGTTCAGCGCCGGCTTCCAGTGGAAGCCCGCCAAGGACATGGCGCTCGACGTTGGCGCTGCATACCTGTATCTGAGGGATGCGAATATCAATAACGACCTGCGCGCCGAAGGAAAGGGGCTGGTCAAGGGCTCCTACAATGACAGCGCTTGGCTGATCGGTACCCAGTTCTCGATGTTCTTCTAAGCGACTTTCCGTTTTATTCATTGCCCCGGCCAGTCCGGGGCTTTTTTTTGAGTATTTCCTCTAAAAAATGCGTTGACCGCAACCGCGCCTCCTCTATAATTCAAACGTTCGTTTTAGTTTAGCGAAGCAGTCAAAAGACCATTAAAGGAGAACCGCTTGAACAAGCTGATCGTAAGAAAAGCCGCCGTGCTAGGCGCCGGCGTGATGGGGGCGCAGATTGCGGCGCACCTGGCGAACGCCGATGTGCCGGTGGTGCTGTTCGACCTCCCGGCGAAGGAAGGCGACAAGAACGGCGTCGTGAAAAAGGCCCTCGACGGCCTCAAGAAGCTCGACCCGGCCCCGTTGTCCGGCAAGGCCAAGCTCAAGTACATCGACGCCGCCAACTACGATGAGCACCTGCCACTGCTCGCCGAGTGCGACCTCGTCATCGAAGCCATCGCCGAGCGCATGGACTGGAAGAACGACCTCTACGCGAAGATCGCGCCGCACCTCAAGGGCGATGCCATCATCGCCTCCAACACCTCCGGCCTGTCGATGAACGCCCTGGCCCAGGGCCTGCCCGAGAACGTGCGCCCGCGCTTCTGCGGCATCCACTTCTTCAACCCGCCGCGCTACATGCACCTGGTCGAGATCATCGGCACGCAAAGCACCGATGCGTCCACGCTCGATGCCCTCGAAACCTGGCTGACCTCGCGTCTCGGCAAGGGCGTCGTCCGCGCGCTGGATACCCCCAACTTCGTCGCCAACCGCATCGGCGTCTTCTCCATCCTGGCGGTGATGCATCATACCCAGGCCTGCGGCCTCGGCTTCGACGAGGTCGATGCCCTGACCGGCCCGCGCATCGGCCGCCCGAAGAGCGCCACCTACCGCACGGCGGACGTCGTCGGCCTCGATACCCTGGCCCACGTCGTCAACACCATGCAGTCCACACTGCCGAACGACCCGTGGCACGCCTACTTCACCAACCCCGCCTGGCTGCAGGCCCTGATCGCCAAGGGCGCGCTCGGCCAGAAGACGCGCGGCGGCATCTATCGCAAGCAGGGCAAGGAGATCCAGGTGCTCGACCTGGCGGCGCAGGATTACCGCAAGTCGGGCGGCGAAATCGCCGACGAGGTCGCCGCCATTCTCAAGATCAAGTCGCCCGCCGAGAAATTCGCCGCGTTGCGCGCCTCGGCGCATCCGCAGGCGCAATTCCTGTGGGCCATCTTCCGCGACATCTTCCACTACGCCGCCGTGCAGCTCGAAAGCGTTGCCGACAACGCCCGCGATCTCGATCTCGCCATGCGCTGGGGCTTCGGCTGGACGCAAGGCCCCTTCGAAACCTGGCAGGCTGCCGGCTGGGCCGACACTGCCCAAGCCATCGCCGCCGACATCGCTGCCGGCAAGGCGATGAGCGCCACACCGCTGCCGGCCTGGGCGCTGGAAGCCGGGCGCACCGGCGTGCATACCGCGCAGGGTTCCTACTCGGCGAGCAGGAACGCCTACGTCGCTCGCTCGACCCTGCCGGTCTACCAGCGCCAGCTCTTCCCCGAGCGCGTCCTCGGCGAAGCCGCCGCCACCCCGGAAAAATCCGGCGAAACGCTCTATGAAAATGATGGTGTGCGCCTGTGGAAGCTGGCTGCGGTCGACGCCAAAATCGGCATCATTTCCATCAAGTCGAAGATGCACACCATCGGCAACGAAGTGCTCGACGGCGTCATCGCCGCCGTGCGCCAGGCCGAAACGACGCTCGACGGCGTCGTCATCTGGCACGAAGCCCCGTTCGCCGTCGGCGCCAACCTGCAGCAGGTCGGCGAAGCCTGCGCCGCCGGTCAGTTCGACCTGCTCGAAGCGACCGTCGAGAAATTCCAGCGCGCCTCGCAGACGCTGAAGTACGCCCAGGTGCCGGTCGTCGCTGCGGTCCAGGGCCTGGCCCTCGGCGGCGGCTGCGAATTCGTCATGCACGCCGGCAAGCGCGTCATGGCGCTGGAAAGCTATGTCGGCCTCGTCGAAGCCGGCGTCGGCCTGATCCCGGCCGGTGGCGGTTGCAAGGAATTCGCCGTGCGCGCCGCCGACTGGGCCGCGCAATCGGCGACGCCGGGCGAAGTGTTCAACTTCCTGCAGCAGGTGTTCCAGACCATTGCCATGGCCAAGGTCGCCAAGAGCGCCCAGGAAGTCATCGACTTCGGCTTCGCCAGGCCGTCCGACACCATCCTCTTCAACGCCCATGAGTTGCTCTACGTGGCGATCCGCGAGGCGCGGGCGATGGCCGAGGCCGGCTACGCGCCACCGCCGCTGGCTCGCGCTATCCCGGTTGCCGGCAAGAACGGCATCGCGACCTTCGAGATGATGCTGGTCAATATGAAGGAGGGCGGCATGATCTCGGCCCACGACTACAAGGTCGCCCGTTCGGCTGCCGTTGCCCTGTGCGGCGGCGAGGTCGAGACCGGCAGCCTGGTCGACGAGGAATGGCTGATCACCGTCGAACGCCAGTTGTTCGTCGAACTGCTGAAAACCCCCGAAACCCAGGCCCGGATCAAGCACATGCTGGAAACCGGCAAGCCGCTGCGTAACTGATCGGGTCGAGGAGAGATAAAGAAATGAGCAAACAGATTCAGGAAGCCTACATCGTCGCCGCCACCCGCCTGCCGGTGGCCAAGCGCAACGGCATGTACAGGAACGTCCGTCCGGACGACATGCTGGCCGCCGTCCTCAAGTCCGTCGTCACCCAAGTGCCGGGCATCGACCCGGCGCGCATTGGCGACGTCATCGTCGGCTGCGCCATGCCGGAAGCCGAGCAGGGCATGAACGTCGCCCGCATCGGCCTGCTGCTGGCCGGCCTGCCGATCACCGTGCCGGGCATCACCATCAACCGCTTCTGCTCCTCCGGGGTGCAGGCGGTGGCTGATGCCGCCAACCAGATCCGCCTCGGCCTGGCCGACGTCATGATCGCCGCAGGTACCGAGTCGATGAGCGTGATGCCGCAGATCATGGGCAACAAGATGTCGATGAACCCGGCCATCTTCGCGAAAGAGGAAAACCTCGGCATCGCCTACGGTATGGGGCTGACCGCCGAGAAGGTGGCGCGCCAGTGGAATATCAGCCGCGAGCAACAGGACGCCTTCGCCCTGGCCTCCAACCAGAAGGCCTGCGCCGCCATCGCTGCCGGCTATTTCAACGCCGAGACGACGCCTTACGCCATCCGCGAAAGCCTGCCCGACCTGAAGAGCGGGCAGATCAAGGTTCGCGAGCGCGTCGCCGAAGTCGATGAAGGTCCGCGCGCCGATGCCTCGCTGGAAAAGCTGGGTAAGCTGAAGCCGGTCTTCCATGCGCGCGGTTCGGTCACCGCCGGCAACTCGTCGCAGATGTCCGACGGCGCCGCTGCCGTGATGCTGGTGTCGGAGAAGGTGCTCAAGGAACACAACCTGACCCCATTGGCTCGCTTCGCCGGCTACGCGGTGGGCGGCGTGGCGCCGGAGATCATGGGTATCGGGCCGATCGCGGCGATCCCCAAGGTGCTGCAGCAGGTCGGCATCAAGCAGGATGACCTCGACTGGATCGAACTCAACGAAGCCTTCGCCGCGCAGTCGCTGGCGGTGATGCAGGAGTTGGGGATCAACCCGGACAAGGTCAATCCGCTCGGCGGCGCCATCGCGCTCGGCCATCCGCTGGGGGCGACCGGCGCCATACGCATCGCCACCGTTGCCCATGGCCTCAAGCGTACCGGCGGCAAGTACGGCATGGTCACCATGTGCATCGGTACCGGCATGGGCGCCGCCGGCATCATCGAGGCGCTCTGAGCATGAAACCCGCCTGGCTCGCGAAAATGCCGCCGGCCTGGCGGGCGCGCATGGTGCGGATGGGGTTCAACCTCCATCCCGCCTTTCGCGGCACCGGCGGGCGGGTCGAGCATGTGGCCGCTGACCTCTCGCATATCCGCATTCGCCTGCCACTCAGCTGGCGGACGCGCAACGTCGTCGGCTCGATCTATGGTGGCTCGCTGTTCGCGGTGACCGACGGCGTGCATCCGATGATGCTGATGGCCGCGCTCGGCGAAGACGTGATCGTCTGGGACAAGGCGGCCAGCATCCGCTACAAGAAGCCGGGCTACACGACCCTGTTCGCCGATTTTTCACTGGCGGCAGACGAAATCGCGGCGATCCGTGCCGCGCTCGACGAGTCGCCCGAGCTTGATCGCACCTACCTGGTCGAGTTGAGGGATAGCCAGGGCACGGTGCATACCGTGGTCGAACGTACGGTTTATATCGCCGACAAGAAGCATTACCGGCAAAAATCCATCGAAGGAGACAAAACAAGATGATTTCGCATTCCGTACGGGTGGCGGCGCTGGTCGCGGCGTTGCTGGCGGTTCCCGGCCTGCAGGCGGCCGAGGTGGCCGGGGTCAAGCTGGACGAGCAGATCAAGGTCGGTGCCGGCGAACTGGTGCTCAATGGCGCCGGTCTGCGGACCAAGGTTTTCGTCAAGGTCTATGTCGGGGCGCTCTACGTCACCCAGAAATCGAACACGCCGGCCGGCCTGCTCGATGCCGCGACGCCGCGCCGCATGAGCATGCGCATGTTGCGCGACATCGACGCCGATACGCTCTACGGCGCCCTGCGCGACGGTCTCAAGGACAACAACAGCGAAGCCGAGATGGCCGCACTGAAGGCGCAGATCGACCAGTTTGCCGATATCATGAAAAAGATCGGCAATGCCAAGAACGGCGATACCGTCGCCATCGACTTCACGGCCGACGGCGTCGGTGTAAGCTTCAATGGCGAGGTGCGCGGCAAGGTCGCGGGCGCACCCTTCGCCAGGGCATTGCTCAAGGTCTGGCTGGGCGACAACCCGGTGGACGCCTCGCTCAAGAAGGCGCTGCTCGGCGGCTGAACAATTCAAGGAGGAGATAAAAATGGACAAGATCTGGGTCAAGAGTTATCCGTCCGGCGTGCCGGCCGACATCAGCATCGACCATGTGCCGTCGCTGGTGACGCTGTTCGAGGACGCCTGCCGCAAGTATGCCGACAAGATGGCCTACGTCAGCATGGGGCAGGAGATGACCTACGGCGAACTGGATCGCCTGACGCGCGACTTCGCCGGCTGGCTGCAGTCGCTCGGGCTGCAGAAGGGCGACCGCGTCGCGCTGATGATGCCGAACCTGCTGCAATACCCGGTGGCCCTGTTCGGCACCCTGCGCGCCGGCTGCGTCGTGGTCAATTGCAACCCGCTCTACACGCCGCGCGAACTCGAGCATCAGCTCAAGGATTCCGGCGCCACGGCCATCGTCATCGTCGAGAACTTCGCCAACACGCTGCAGCAGGTGATCGCCAAGACCGCCGTCAAGCATGTCGTGGTGACGCCGATGGGCGAGATGCTGGGCATGGTCAAGGGCGCGCTGGTCAATTTCGTCGTCCGCCACGTCAAGAAGCTGGTGCCCGCCTGGTCGCTGCCCGGCTCGATCAATTTCACCGCGGCGTTGGCTGCCGGCCGCCGCCACGGCATGGACCCGGTGGCCCTCGGTCATGACGATCTCGCCTTCCTGCAATATACCGGCGGCACGACCGGCGTCTCCAAGGGCGCCATGCTGACCCATGCCAACATCAGTTCCAACGTCATGCAGGCGTACAGCTGGATCAAGCCGGTGGTCAGGGAGGGCGAGGAGTTCATCATCACCGCCTTGCCGCTCTATCACATCTTCGCGCTGACGGCGAACTGCCTGACCTTCCTGATGATCGGCGCGCGCAACCTGCTGATCGCCAATCCGCGCGACATTCCCGGCTTCGTCAAGGAGTGGGCCAAGTATCCGATCACCGTCGTCACCGGCGTCAATACGCTGTTCAACGCGCTGCTCAACAACGCCGAATTCGCCGCCCTCGACTTCTCGACCATGAAGGTCACGCTGGGTGGCGGCATGGCCGTCCAGGGGCCGGTTGCCGACCGCTGGATGAAGGTGACCGGGACGCCGCTGCTGCAGGCCTACGGCCTCACCGAGACCTCGCCGGCGGCGACCATCAACCCGCTGCACATGACCGAGTTCAACGGCTCGATCGGCCTGCCGATCTCGTCAACCGAAGTGTCGATCCGCGACGATTCCGGCAAGGAGGTGCCGCTCGGCCAGGTCGGCGAAATCTGCATCCGCGGGCCGCAGGTCATGAAGGGCTACTGGCAGCGCCCGGCGGAGACCGCCAACGTGATGTACGGCGACGGTTTCCTGAAGACCGGCGACATGGGCTACATCGACCATCTGGGCTATGTTTTCCTGGTCGACCGCAAGAAGGACATGATTCTCGTCTCCGGCTTCAACGTATATCCGAACGAGGTGGAAGAGGCGGTCGCCATGCACGAGGGGGTCAGCGACGTGGCGGCGATCGGGGTGCACGACGACAACTCCGGCGAGGCGGTGAAGATCTTCGTCGTCCGCAAGGATCCGAACCTGACGGCCGAGGAACTGATTGCCCACTGCCGAAAGCACCTGACCGGCTACAAGGTGCCGAAGCATGTCGAATTCCGCGCCGATTTGCCGCGCACCAACGTCGGCAAGATCCTGCGCCGCGCTCTGAAGGAGGCCGCGTAATGCCGATTCCCGCTTCGCTGCAAAAGGGCCTGGCGCTGCCCGTCATCTGCGCGCCGATGTTCATCGTTTCCAACCCGGATCTCGTCATCGCCCAGTGCCGGGGCGGCACCATCGGTTCCTTCCCGGCGCTCAACGCGCGGCCCAAGGAGGAACTGGACACCTGGCTGAGCATCATCAAGTCGGCGCTGGCCGATGATCCGCATGCTGCGCCGTTCGCCGTCAACCAGATCATCCACCAGTCGAACGAGCGCCTCGAGCACGACATGGCGCTGTGCGTGAAGCATGAGGTGCCGCTGATCATCACCAGCCTGCGTGCGCCGGACGAGATCGTGCCGCACGTCCATGCCTACGGCGGCAAGGTTTTCCACGACGTGATCAGCGTGCGCCATGCCGAAAAGGCCCTGGAGGCCGGCGTCGACGGTTTGATCCTGGTCTGCGCCGGGGCCGGCGGCCATGCCGGCATGTTGAGCCCGTTCGCCCTGGTCGGCGAGGTCCGCAAGTTCTACGATGGCCCGATCGCGCTTTCCGGCGCCATCGCCAGCGGCAGCGCTATCCTCGCCGCGCAGGCGATGGGTGCCGATTTCGCCTATATGGGTACGCGCTTCATCGCCACCCAGGAAGCCAATGCCCAGGCGGCCTACAAACAGGCCATTGTCGACTCGGCCGCGGTCGACGTCGTCTACACCCCGTATTTCACCGGCGTGCATGGCAACTACCTGAAGAAGAGCATCGTCGCCGCCGGCCTCGACCCGGACAACCTGCCGGTCAAGGACAAGACCTCGATGAACTTCGGCGCCGCCGCCGGCGCGGCCAAGGCGTGGAAGGACATCTGGGGCGCCGGGCAGGGCGTCGGCAACATCGACGACATCCTGCCCACCGCCGAACTGATCGAGCGCCTCAAGCAGGAATACCGCAGCGCCAAGCTGGCGCTGTGCAGCAACCCATTCTGAGAACAGACAAGGAGACAGCAAGATGAGCGATTACCGCGCGCCCGTGAAGGACATGCGCTTCGTGATGGACGAAGTGGCCGGATTCAGGGAATTGAGCGCCTTTCCGCAATACGCCGAGGCGACGCCCGACATGGCCGATGCCATTCTCGACGAGGCGGCGAAGTTCGCCAGCGAAGTCCTGGCGCCGCTCAACCGCGTCGGCGATACGCAGGGCTGCCAGCTGACGGCGAACGGCGTCGTCACGCCGGCCGGCTGGAAGGAAGCCTACAAGGCCTTCTGCGACGCCGGCTGGAACGGCATCGCCTCGGCCCCGGAATATGGCGGCCACGGCCAGCCGGACACGCTGGCGGTCGCGGTCAAGGAAATGGTCTGCTCGGCCAACCTTTCGTTTTCGCTCGGCCCCTTGCTTACGACCGGCGCTGTCGAGGCGCTGATGATCTGCGCCAGCGACGAACTGAAGGCGACCTATCTGGAAAAGATGGTCACCGGCGAGTGGACCGGCACGATGAACCTGACCGAGCCGCAGGCCGGCTCCGACCTCGCCCTCGTGCGCAGCCGCGCCGAGCCGCAGGCCGACGGCAGCTACCGCGTCTTCGGCCAGAAGATCTTCATTACCTATGGCGACCACGACATGACGGACAACATCGTCCACCTCGTGCTCGCCCGCCTGCCGGATGCACCGGCCGGAGTCAAGGGCATCTCGATGTTCCTCGTGCCCAAGTTCCTGGTGAACGCCGACGGCTCGTTCGGCGCGCGCAACGATGCGCATTGCGTCTCGATCGAGCACAAGCTCGGCATCCACGCCAGCCCGACCTGCGTCATGGCCTACGGCGACAACGGCGGTGCCGTCGGCTACCTGCTCGGCGAGCCGAACCGCGGCCTCGAATACATGTTCATCATGATGAACGAAGCCCGCCTCGGCGTCGGCCTGCAGGGCATCGCCCTCGGCGAGCGCGCCTACCAGCAGGCGCTCGGCTATGCCCGCGAGCGCAAGCAGGGCCGCGACGCGCTGACCGGCGAGGCGCTGGTCACCATCGACAAGCACCCCGACATCCGCCGCATGCTGATGCTGATGAAGTCGCGCGTCGAAGCCTGCCGTGCCATGGCCTACTACACCTCGGGCCTGCTCGATCGGGCGCATGCCATCGAGGACAAGGAAGAGAAGAGGCGCCAGCTCTACCTTGCCGAATTCATGATTCCCATCGTCAAGGGCGGCGGTACAGAGATGGGCATCGACGTCACCTCGCTCGGCATCCAGATCCACGGCGGCATGGGCTTCATCGAGGAAACCGGCGCCGCCCAGCACTGGCGCGATGCGCGCATCACGACGATCTACGAGGGCACCACGGGCATCCAGGCCAACGACCTGATCTTCCGCAAGCTGATGCGCGACCAGGGCGCCACCGCCCGCGTTGTCTTCGGCGAAGTGGCGGCCACCGCGCGCGCCTTGGCCGAATCCAGCCGCCCGGAACTGCTCGCCATCGGCCGCCGTCTCGGCCGTGCGCTCAAGGCATGGACCGACGCCACGGAATTCCTCGCCGGCGACGCGAAAAACGGCCTCGCCGGGCCGTTGACCGCAGCTGTCCCCTATCTGCATCTCGCCGTCACTGTCTGCGGCGGCTGGCTGATGGGCAAGGCGGCGCTGGCAGCGGCCGGCCATCTCGACCGTGGCGACGGCGACCAGACCTTCTACCGCGGCAAGATCGCCAGCGCGCACTTCTACGCCGACCAGATGCTGCCGCAGGCCGCCGCCTATGCCGATACCGTCATGGCCGGGAGTGTCGCCCTGGCGGCGGTGACCGACGACATGCTGTAAGGCGGAAGGCGTTCGGCCGCTTCGATCATCCCCGCCGCGGCGGGGATTTTTTCGTGCTCGTCGCCGGCGCCGAGGCGCTAATATGCATTCCATGCTGACCATCGACATCGTTTCCGACATCGTCTGCCCGTGGTGCTTCATCGGCAAGCGCCGGCTGGCACGCGCCGTCGAACTGGTGCGCACCAGCCATCCAGAATTCACCTGTCGCACCCGCTGGCTGCCGTTCTTCCTCAACCCCGACACGCCGCCGGAAGGCGAGCCCTATCTGCCGTTCCTCGAACGCAAGTTCGGCGGGCGGGACGCGGTCGATGCGCTGTTCGCGCGCGTTCGCGCGGCCGGGCAGGCCTACGGCATCGACTACGCCTTCGAGAAGATTCCCCTGCGCGCCAACACGCTGCGCGCCCACCGCCTGATCCACTGGGTCCAGCAGCGCGGCGTCGCCGACGAACTGGTCGAGCGCCTGTTCGTCGCCCAGTTCCAGCGCGGCGAACACGTCGGCGACATCGCCCTGCTGGCGGAGATCGCCGCCGGCTGCGGTTACGACGCCGAAGCGGTCGCCAGCTACTTGCGTTCGAACGAGGACGAGGAACTCGTCCGCACGCGCGAACGCCAGATTCGCGCCATGGGGGTGAGGATGGTGCCGACCTTCATCCTGCCCGGAGACCGGGCTATCGTCGGGGCCGAAGACCCGGCCGTGCTGGCCGCCGGTATTCTCGAACAGCTTCGGTGAGCGGGCCCTACGGCGCCGGATGGGAACAGGGCGCAACGAAATGGGGCGCTGCAAGAGCGCCCCACTGCGTACGTCCGCCGGGCCAGGCTTACTTGGCCTGCATGCGGTTAAGGTAGTCGATCAGCGCCAGAATGCGCCCGCGGACGAAAGCTTCCGGGTCGTAGTAGCTGTCGGCGTAGAACTCGCCAGCCTTGATCTGGTAGTCCCGGCCCCAGATCGGCATTTCGCGCGGGCCGTGCGCCTGGACCTGTTGCCGCCCGTCGATCACCGCATAGACGCGCTCCAGCGGGAAGGTGCCGCCGTTCTTCTTCGACAGCAGCGTCAGATCGGGCGGGGTCACCTTCAGGAAGTCGACGTAGGCGCCACCCTTCAGATTGTTGCCGTGGCAGGCGACGCAGTTGTTGTCATACTCATACTTGCCGAGGTCGATCCTGTCTGCCGCGACCGCAGTCGTTGCGCCGGCTGTGGCAAGGGTGATGGCGATGGCTACATTCAAGGTGAAAATTTTCATTCCATGTCTCCTTATGGTTTATGTAGAACCTCAACTGCTATGGATAAGACTACTCACGATAGGATCATTTTGCTAGGGGTGATTTGGCCTGAATGAAGCGTTCCTGAGCCAGATCAAATCAGCCATCGCTGTCATGACATGAAAGCGACTTTCATCGTTGCTGCATCGATGGTGCCGAACTTCGGATTGTTTCAGCCGTCATGTCCATCGAATGCGGGTAGAGGCGGGGAGCCGCCTTGAAGTTCCCCGCGCGCTGATCCATATTGAATATGAAGTGCGAGTCATCGACCGGGAGAGTGGTTTTCGCATTCGGCACTTGAAAAAAATAAGGAGGGAGACAGGATGAAACAACGCAAATCGAACGGGTTGGCCGTTGTCGCAACCCTTGTGCTCGGCATGCTGGTTATTCCGCCGGCGTCGTTCGCGCAGGCGCCCGATCCAAGGCTCAGTCCGGCGGTTCCGCAGGGCGGGGGTTTCACCTCCCGGCCTTTGCTCATCGCGCCGGTCACCGGCGACGACAGCAAGGAGTTCGCGCTGATCGCCGTGACGCTGGCGCCGGGCGCCTCTTCGCCGATGCATACGCACCCGGGCGATTGCGTCGGGGCGGTGATCGAAGGCGATCTGGACCTAGTCGTCGACGGCCAAGGAGCGAAATCGGTCAAGGCGGGTGAAGGCTTTCACAATGCCCGCGGGCTGGTGCACCAGTTCAGGAATGCCGGCGACAAGCCGGTACGTCTCGTCACGACGATTTTTTACGACAAGGGCCAGCCGCGCGTGCAGCCGCTTCCGGCGCCGCAGAAATGACCGGCCGCCTGTCGAATGCCGATGATCGTTCCGTTTTCCGCTTCCTGAAAGACCAATGATGACCAAAAAAGCTTCGCCCGCTGCCCGGGCTACGAAAACACGAGCCGGCAGTGCCTCCGCTGCCTTGGCCAAGCCGCTGGATGCCGTCGGTGGCCTGACCAAATCCCTGCGTTCGCTGACCGAACAGGTCGTCGGCATGGCCGGCGCGGCGGTCGATACCTCGCTGGCGGCGGCGACCGGACTCTTTCCGCATGGCGTGGCGTCGACGCGGGCGCTGGTCAAGGCCGGCAGCTTCCTGCGCGGCGTGCGCGAGGCGGCGGGCATTCCGCTCGAGGACCTCGGGCAGGCGATCAGCCTCAAGGATTCGGCCCTGCTGGAACTCGCGGAGAACGGCAAGATGGCGCTGCCCTTCGAGGTTATCCTGCGCCTGGCCGCCGTGCTGGCGCGCAACGACCCGGTGCCCTTCGTCATGAACCTGGCCAAGGTCCATAGCCCGGGAACCTGGCAGAACCTAGAATCGCTCGGCGTCGGCCGCCTGGTCGAGCATGCCGGGCGCGAGCATGAGTTCGTCGGCATCTACCGGGCGCGCGACGAGGCGCGCAAGCTCACCGACGAGGAGTTCGCGCGGGTGCGCCGGTTCGTCGAGACGGCTTTCGACATGGCGCTCGAATTCAACCGGGAGGCCAAGGCGGCGAGCGCCGGCAAGGGGGGCACGAAGAAGGCGCCGCGCCCGCGCAAGAGCGCCGGCTGAAGGCGGTCAGCGGCCCTTGAGGGCCAGCTCGGCTGCCGCTTCGAGGTCGGCCTTCTTCATCAGGCCCATCTTCTTCTGGACGACCTGGCCGTTGCGGTCGACGACGATGGTGAACGGCAGGCCGCCCTTGGTGTTGCCCAGCGCCTGCATCAGCGGAATGCCTTTTTCCTTGGCGACGAAGACCGGGTAATCCATTTCATAGGCCTTGGCGAATTCCTTCGCCGGGTCGGACTTGTCCTCGATGCCGATGCCGAGTACCTCCAGCTTGCCCTTGTGCGCCTTGCGGATGGCGATCAGTTCGGGAATCTCGGCGCGACACGGGCCGCACCAGCGGGCCCAGAAGTTGACGATCAGCGGCTTGCCCCGGAAGCGTTCCAGCGCCACCGGCTTGTCGTCTAGATCGCTCAGGGTGGCGGCGAACAGCGGCGCCGAGGACGGCAGGTCGTCTGCGGTTGCGGTCGACGCCCAGAAAAGGGCAAAAATCAGCGGAACGAGGAATTTTTTCAAGGCAGGTCGCCGCGGCGGAACAGGAAGTAGCCGATGGTAGCACTCAGCAGCCCGAGCGCCGCCGGGTAGGCCAGCGCGAAGACCTTGTAGCCGGCGACGCCGAAGGTGTCGAGGATGACGTAGGCGGAGGGGCCGAGGACGATCAGCTGCGGGTCGAACAGCGCCAGCGCGGCGGTGCGGAAGACCTGTAGCGGGTTGATCAGCGCCAGCCCGACGGCGACTTCCGGCGCAACCTTGCCCTGGATCATGACGCCGAGCAGGATCAGGTCGAGGAAGAGCAGCAGGGTCAGCCAGACCATGAAGGCGGCGCCCTGCGCGATGTCGGTGCTGCGGGCGACGGCCGAGATCAGCATGCCGATGCCGAGGAAGCACAGCGCCATGGTGGCGAGCAGGGCGGTGTAGTAGCCGAACATGCCCCACGGCACCTCGATGTCCTTGAAGCTCGCCCAGCCGACGGCACCGAGCATGGCGAGGAAGACCGGCGCGAAGACGACGATGTAGCGGCCGACGATCTTGCCCCAGAACCAGGCCGACAGCGATACCGGCAACGAGAGGAGGTATTCGAAGACGCCCGCCTCGCGGTCACCGGCCACCGAGCGGACGGTGGTGATGAGGACGAAGATGGGCAGGATCGCCATGGTCAGCTGGATGTAGGTGACCAGCAGGCGCGACAGGCCGATGAAGCCGAGCACCCGCGACTCGGTGAGGCCGAAGAGGAAGAGCAGGGCGACGATGCCGCCGAAGACCAGGGTGTAGATCTGGAACCAGCGGGCGCGCAGCGACTCGACGATGTCCAGCTTGGCGGTGAGCCAGAGTTGCTTCATTTCCTTAACCTTGCCAGCACGTGCTGGCTCATGTCGTTGAAGTCGATGGCGCCGGCCTGGGGCGCCTTGACGGCGGCGAAGTTGAATCCCATCGGCGAGGTGCGGGCGATGTAGTAGGCGCGCCGCGGGTCGAGCCACTGCATTTCCTCGCGGCTGCGGCTCTCGAAATCGGCGACCCACATCCGCGTCGCGGCATCGCCCGCCCAGGGATGTTTTGCCGCCTTTTCCTTCAGCCAGACCGCCATGCAGCCGGGGTCGTCGAATTTGAAGACAGTGTTGTCCGGGCCGCCGCGAATCTGGCCGGCGAAGCGGCGGTCGGAAATGACCATGCTGCAGACGACGCAGGTATCGCGGTCCCACTTGATCTCGGCCATGCCCTCCGGCCAGCCGCTCTTGCTGCAGGCCGAGAGCGCGGCGGCGAGCGGCGTCAGCAGCAGGCCGCCGAGGCCGAGGCGGCCGACGAACCGGCGGCGGTGACGATCGCACATGTCAGTTCTCGGCCAGCGACAGGTCGCTGACCAGCGCCGTGTAGCGCGAAATCATGCCGAGGAAGCGCAGGCGGTCGGGGCCGGCGATGCGGCCGGTCCACACCAGGTTGTCGTCGCTGGCGGCGAATTGCCAGGCGGCGATCGCCTTGGCGAAGGCCTGCTCGTGGCGCTTGACGACGATGCGGCAGGCGAGCGTGCCGGACAGCGAGACGTCGTCGGCGACCCGGTCGTCGAGCACGACCTTGCCCATGTCCATCTCGATGACGCGATTGACCAGCGACGACACTTCGTCCAGGCGGTGGCTGGAGATGATCATCGTCGCGTTGTCCAGGCGCTCGGCGAGCAGGTCGAAGAAGATCTTGCGCGCTTCCGGGTCGAGGTTGGCGGCCGGCTCGTCCATCACCAGCACGCGGGCCTCGCGGCCGAGCGCGATGGCGATCAGCAGCTTTTGCTTCATGCCGCCGGAAAGGCGCACGAACTGGCGGGAAAGAATGCCGTCGAGATCGAGCCCGAGGCGCTTGGCGATGCCGTGGATGCGGCGCGGATCGGTGCCGCACAGCGAAGCCGAAAAGTCGATCAGCTGGCCGACCGGCATCTTCAGCGGGGGCGGCAACTGCGGCACGAAGCCGATGTCGCCGAGGACGGCGGTACGGTTGCTGCGCGGGTCGCGGCCGTCGATGGCGACGCTGCCGTCATAGGTGTATTCGCCGAGCAGGCAGCGGATCAGCGTCGTCTTGCCGGCCCCGTTGGAACCGATCAGCGCCACCCGCTCGCCCAGCCCGATGTCGAGGCTGATGCCGTCGAGCACGCGCGCGCGCCGGAAAGTCTTGGCAACGTTCTTGAACTGGATCATGCGGCCGATTATAGAAGGGCTGCCGCGGTCGACATTGAATTTCGATCAAAAATCGGGAAGGCGGGGAGTGCTTGTCGGCGAGCGATCGGGCGAAGTCGGAGTGAGGAGGGGGTTCGAGTCGAGTTGCCGGCGTCTGCTACAGGGGGGCGGAGCGAACTGGCGTTGCCGGGCAGGAGTTCTCCTTTGCCATTCCGGCAAGCGAGTCGTTCAGGCGAGGGGTTTCAGGCGCCCTCCTGCTGGCCCACGCCGCGAATCATGATCAGCAGCATCTTGAACCCCCCGATTGGATTCACCGCGTGCGGGACGTTGGCCGGTAGCAGCAAGCTATCTCCTTCGGTCAAGGCATGGCTTGCGCCTCCGACCGAAATCTCGGCACGGCCATCGACCGCGATTACCAGCGCATCATGGGAGACGGTGTGTTCGCTGAGTCCCTCATTGCCGTCGAAGGCGAACAGGGTCACGTTGCCGGAGGGATTCTTGAGCAGCATCCGGCTGACGACCGCCTTCTCCTGGTATTGCAGCATCTGTTTCAGGTTGCGCACTTCCGGCGCGCCGCTTTCAGCACTCATCACTGTTTTCTCCTTGCCTGGGTGGCACCGTGCGGCCGCCCGCAGTCAGCTCGAATGCACGCCCTTGATCGACCAGGTGTACATGAGACTCGCCTCGTTGAATTCCTGCTTGGTTTCGGTATCGAGCCACCATATCAGTCTTCGGCTATCCGGGCCAAGGTATCGCCAGTAGCGGATTTCGCCACTGCAGAGTTCAATCGCATACACGGCGTTTATGATCAGATCGTTCATAGCGGTCTCGGATGCGGTTTGCGCTCAACCACGAGGAACTTTCCAGTTGGGATGCTGGAAGTATTTCCCGTAGGACTCCAGGGCCTGCCTGACGCGCACGGCACCATCGTGGCGCGCGGCGGCAGTTTTGCCCTCCATGATCTCCGCCCCGGCCATCAGGTCGGCGAGGACGAGATGGAGCATGGTGTCGGCCTTTGCTTCGAGCTTGCAGTGCTCGATGGCATAGCCGACCTTCTGGTTGATGGTGGTGGCAAGCGCCGCGTAATCGGAATCGCCGAAGCGATCCTTGTGGATCAGGGGAAGCGCCTTGGCCATCGCCTGGTTGATGTCATCCATCGATTGCCGCAGGGCGGCATCTGTCGCCCATTTCTTCCCGGCATTCAATTGCAGCTTCTGCACTGCCGAGCCGCTCTCGCCGTGGTGGCGGTCCTCGGCGGCCAACACCCCTCGTCCGGGTGCGGCCACGACAATGAGAACGACGGCGGCCAATGGCAGCAGGAGATTCCTTTTCATCCAATTCATCCCTGGTAAGAGTCAAATACCTGACTAACATACTCAGGTAAAGGTCTGCTGGCTTTAACCGAAATCAATTGCGGCAACAGGATGGCCCCGAGCGACTGCCAGAATTCGGTCCCTGCCGTTGAATTCATGATGCATCCGCATGGCTGGTGCGGGTCGGGCGTGTGAGTTCGTCAGTTCGGGAAGCGCTCATCAGCGATCTCCGGCGCTGCAACGAGAAGCAAATGACCGGTACCTGTTGCGCAAGAGCGTCGGCCGCCAGCGGGAACTCCTTTCCATGCAGGCACGATATTCGTCACCGAATTCGCTGATTACATTTCAGTCAGCCTTGTCGCCTCTTACGCCGCGCAGGCGAAGGGCGTTGCCGACGACGCTGACCGACGAAAGGCTCATCGCCGCGGCCGCGATCAGCGGGGACAGAACCCAACCGAAGACCGGGTAGAGGACACCCGCGGCAATCGGAATTCCCAGGGCGTTGTACAGGAAGGCGAAGGCCAGGTTCTGGCGCATGTTGGCGACTGTGGCCATCGACAAGGTGCGTGCCCGGGCGATGCCGCCCAGGTCGCCCTTGACCAGCGTGACCTGGGCACTGTTCATCGCCACGTCGGTGCCGGTGCCCATGGCCACGCCCACGTCCGCCCGAGCCAGTGCCGGGGCATCGTTGATGCCGTCTCCGGCCATGGCCACCACCCGTCCTGCCTTCTGAAGGTTTTCGACGAGCGCCAGCTTGTCAGCCGGCTTTACTTCGCCGTGGACCTCCTCGATGCCCAGACGCCTGCCGACCGCCTTGGCCGTCGTCAGCCCGTCGCCGGTCGCCATGACGACACGCAGGCCGGCCTGCCTGAGGCTGGCGAGGGCCGCGGGCGTGGTCGCCTTGACCGGATCGGAAACCACCAGGAGTCCCCGCAGCTTGCCATCGACGGCCAGATGCATGACGCTGGCGCCTTCGGTCCGCAAGGCCTCGGCGGCGCTCGCCAGGGGTATGGTATCGACATGGTCGGTGGCCATCAGCGCCGCGTTGCCCAAGGCCACCTTGCGGCCGCCTACGATTCCGCGCACCCCGATGCCGCTCGACGACTCGAAGTCGATGGTCTTTTCAAGGGACAGTCCGCGCTCGTTCGCGGCGCGAACAATGGCGTCGGCCAGTGGATGCTCGCTGCCCAGGTCCAGGCTGGCAGCCAGCCGCAGTACCTCGTCCGCCGAAATTCCCTCGCCCGCGACAACCTGTTCGAAGGCCGGGCGCCCCTCGGTCAAAGTGCCCGTCTTGTCGACGATCAGCGTGTCGACATCGCGGAATCTCTCGATGGCGGCGGCGTCGCGAAACAGGACACCCTGAGTCGCCGCCTTCCCGGTGGCGACCATGATCGACATCGGCGTCGCCAGTCCCAGGGCGCAGGGACAGGCAATGATCAGGACCGATACGCCGCTGATGAGGCCGAACAGCCAGCCGCGCTCGCCACCGAACAAGCCCCAGCCGAAGAAGCTGAGCAGGGCGATGCCGACCACCGCGACGACGAAATAGCCGGCCACCACATCCGCCATGCGCTGCATCGGCGCCTTGGAGCGCTGCGCCTGGGCGACCATCTGGACGATCTGGGCGAGTACCGTCTGCGAGCCGATTTTTTCGGAGCGGATGACCAGGCTGCCGGACGTGTTGATGGTCGCGCCGATCACCGGGTCCCCGGGACGTTTGGTCGCGGGCAGCGGTTCGCCGGTGAGCATCGATTCGTCCACAGCGCTGCTGCCTTCCAGCACCACGCCGTCGACTGGCACCTTTTCTCCCGGTCGCACGCGCAGGACGTCACCGACGTGCACGTGCGCGAGCGGCACGTCGACCTCCGTACCATCGGGGTCGATCCGGCGCGCCGTCTTGGGCGCCAGGCCGAGCAGGGACTTGATGGCGGCCGATGTCCTGGCGCGGGCCCTTAATTCGAGCATCTGGCCGAGCAGGGTCAGGGAAATGATGACGGCCGCCGCTTCGAAGTAGACGCCAATGCGACCGTGGGCCATGAAGGAGGCGGGAAACAGTCCGGGCGCGAGTGTGGCGACGATGCTGTAGAGAAAGGCTGCTCCGGTTCCCAGGCTGATCAGCGTCCACATGTTCGGGCTGCGGTTGATGAACGACTGCCCGCCGCGAACGAAGAACGGCCACCCGGCCCAGAGGACGATGGGCAGGGTGAGGAACAATTCCCCCCAACTGCGGACCGATGGCGCGAGCCAGCTCAGCAGGTGCCCCGCCATGGCGAGAATGACGACAATGACGGTGAGCGGCAGGCTGAACCAGAAACGACGGTGAAAATCCCGATATTCGCCATCGTCCTCCGCGGCCTCAAGGTCGGGGACTACGGGCTCGAGGGCCATTCCGCACTTGGGGCAACTGCCGGGGCCGATCTGGCGCACCTCGGGGTGCATCGGGCAGGTGTATTCGGCACCTGGATCAGCGGCCGGAGCGGCTTTCGGCTGCAGATACGCCGGCGGATCGGCATCGAATTTCGTCTTGCATTTCGCGCTGCAGAAGCGGTAGGTCGAGCCGTCGAACTGGCTGTGATGCGGCGAATCCGGGGTGACCGCCATGCCACAGACCGGATCGGTATCCGCTCGGTGGGCCTTGTCGTGGCTGTGAGACGAAGCGTCCGCCATGTCGCGCTCCCTATTGGATGCCGGCCTTGCGTTGTTCGCTGCGGACATAGGCCGTAATGTGTGCCACATCGTCCGGCGTTACCTGGGGCACCGGCGCCATGTCGCCGTAGGGCCAATGATGGGCGCGCACACCATTCTTCACCGCCAGCTGGAACGCGGCGTCCCCGTGGTGCGACGGTTCGTAGATCTTGTGCAGCAGGGGAGGTCCCCTCTTTTCACCCTTGTCGACGCCCTTCAGGTCGGTACCGTGGCAGGCGGCACAATATTGTGCAAACAGCGTCTTGCCGGAGGCCGGATTCGGCATCAGGCCGGGCGTCGGTTGCGGCACCTGCCAGCCCTGTGCCAGGACGCTTGCCTGGGCCACCCAGAGCAGGAGGCCCAAAAGCGCCTGTTTGCGTTGCTTATTAACGGGTCTTTGACGGGGCGTCGGTTCGGCGTTCGTGGGCATGGGGTTTCGCGTCATGGAGGGATCTCCTGATTCCTGAGCGGACCATTTTCCAGCATCGACGCTAACGGGAAGCGGACGCGCAGATTACATTTCTGCAATCCTGGAGAATCGCGGCGTTCGTTGAAGACGGGGGTCGTAGGAGTTGGATAGGCAGCTAATTGCCGCTACGTGGATTGGACAAAGCGCAGGCCCACGACTTGTTGCTCGCCAGGCTTTAGGCGCATGACGTCTCGGATTCTCGAACGCGAACTCTGAGATTGATGCTTACAAAGCCAAGCGCGGTCATCGCTGCGGTCGACCGCCCAAAACAGCTAAAAATCAGGCCAGCTTCGACAGCCCCTTGACCTCGAAAGTCAGCGACCCGGTCGGGCAGGTGTCGACGCACAGGCCACAGCGGGTGCAGTCGGGGCCGATCGGGACTTCGGTGTCGACGGCGCGGCCCTTGATGACGGTGTCGAGCACGTGCGGCACGAGGCAGACCTTGCGGCAGTCGCCTTCATGGAAGCAGCCGTCGAGCTTGTACTTGATGCGGACCGGCGAAATGATGCCGACGACGCCGTAGGTGAGGCCGATCGGGCAGGCGTAGCGGCACCAGGCGCGGCGCGAGAAGAAGACTTCGAAGACGAGCAGGGCTAGCACCCAGAGCAGGGCCAGCCCCGGACCGTAAATCAGCGCCCGCGACAGGATGCCGGTCGGCGAGATGGCTTCGAAGACGGTGTAGCCGGTGGCCAGGGCGAGCAGGGCGAAGACGACCCAGAAGACGGTGCGCAGGCGGCGGTCCATGGTCTGGTCGGTGACCAGCTTCTTCCCGGCCAGCCAGAGATGGATCTTCTCGGCCCATTCGGCGACCAGGTGGTAGGGGCACACCCAGGAGCAGAAGGTACGCCCGCCGAACAGCACCCACAGTACCAGCACCGTGCCGGTGCCGATCAGCAGGTTGTTGATGATGTGCTTGTGGGCGAGCATCACCTGCAGCGCGGAATTGAGGTCGATCAGGTGGAAGCCGACGAAGCGCGAGGCGGTCAGTGCGCCTTCGAGGATCTGGATGTCGAGCGCGAAGGAGACGACGAACAGCAGGTTGGCAAGGATCAGCGTCGCCCAGCGCCGGTTGCGCCAGGTGTTCTTGTGCTCGGCGTGGGCACGGGCGTGCAGCTTCTGTGCGATGAGGTCGCGGTTGCCCTTCTTGTAGAAGTGGATCTTCTGGGCAGCCGGGGTGATTTCGGTTGGCTTGGAAGGCTCCCAGCCGAACATGACCTTGATCTGGTCGAAGAATCGGCGTTTCAGGACATCGCTCATGTTTTCCAGACCTCGCGGGCTTCGATGGTGATGGCGGCCGGTTCGACCGGGCAGACCATTTCGCAGACGCCGCAGCCGACGCAGGGTTCATGCACGACCGGCGACTTGCGTTTGCTGCCGTCCGGGGCGAAGACGGTCTCGATGGAAATGGCACCCTTGATCGGGCACTCGCGGGCGCAGAGATCGCATTCGGGCACGTCGTAGGGATGGTCGGCGATGCGGATCGGCTTCCAGCGGTCGACGTCCATGTAACGCATGGTGCCCTTGAAATCCGGGCCGCGCGTCTGCCCCTTGAAACCCTTGCCCTGGACCGCCAGGCAGGCTTCCGGCCGGGTCAGGCGGGCCACGCCCATGCGCTCGCCCAGGTTGAGCGTCGGCTCGGGGTCCTTTTCCTTGGCCAGCAGGATCGGCTTGGCGGCCAGCGCGGCGCCGGCGCGCACCGGCAGGAACGAGGGCTTGTGGTAGGTGAGCGAGCCGGTCGGGCAGGCGAGGACGCACTGGACCGCATCGCACGAGAAGTCGCAGGCCTGGGCGCGCGCATCGATGTAGGGCGTGCCGACACCCATGCCGTCGATCAGGTCGGCGAGCTTGATGGCGGAAACCGGACAAACCTGGACGCACTGGCCGCACTTGATGCAGCTGGCGAGGAAGTCCTTCTCGTCGAGGGCGCCGGGCGGGCGCAGCCGCTTTTTCTGCGAATAGATCAGGGGCAGGAAGCCGGACAGCCCGGCGCCGAGCACGCCGCCGGTCAGCAGGATGGTGCGCAGTACGCGCCGGCGGTTGGTCTGCCGCTTGGCTTTCGATAACGGCGGTGTCGCCTCGGCCGCCGGTTTGCGGTCGTTTTCGTTGTCGCTCATGATCTGGCCGTTCTTTCGGGTTTGGCAAAGCGCGGCGCGGGGTCGCGCAACTGCAGCTCGGGCGAGGAGAAGGGCGCCAGGCGTTCGAGGAAATCGAGCAGTTCGAGCACCGGTGAGGTCTTGAAGAACTGGGCGGCCGGTGTCTCGATCCAGATCTGGTCGGCGTACGAATAGAGTTCGTAGGGGGTGTCGCCGGTGCCGTCGCCGTCGCGGTCGAAGCCCTGGTAGTCGGCGAAGAAGTTGCCTTCCCACTGGTTCCGGTCGGCGACGCCGCGGCCCATCTGGACGACGTCGGTCAGGTTGCCTTCAAAAATGTTGCCCTTGAGGATGTTGCCGCCAAGTTCGCTGGTGAAGCGGATGGCGATGCCATTGAAGGCGAAGCGGTTGTTGATGAAGCGGATGGTGGTGTCGGGCTCGAAGGGCGAAAGGTCGGAGCCGACGCCGACGGCGCAATAGATGATCTCGTTGTTCTCGATGTCCGAGTCGCTCGATTCCTTGAAGCCGAGGCCCATGCCGGTGGCGCCGGTGGCGTGGGAGATGATGTTGTTGCGTAGGTGGATGCGCTCGGTGTACATCAGGTAGACGCCGACCGCGTTGTCGTAGAAGGAGTTGCCTTCGACCACGCTGTCCTTGGCGAACATGAAATGGATCGAGTAGCGGCTGCGCTTGCCGATGTTGCCGCGATAGGTGTTGTGGTTGGCATACCAGGCGACCATGTCGCGCGAGTCGATCACCTCGTTCTTCTCGATCAGGTTGTGGTTGCTGTACCAGAGGCGCAGCCCGTCGCCGCGTACGCCGAGCTCGAAGGGCTTGGAGCTGATGCGGTTCTCGCGGATGACATTGTGGTTGGCCTGCTTGAGGTCGATACCGAACAGGCAGTCGTCGATCACGTTGCCTTCGACGACATGATGATCGCCGCGCACGTTGAGGCAGGTGTCGTCGCTGTCGTGCGAGTCGCCGGAGCCTTTCAGGTGCACGCCGCGCAGTGTGGCGCCCTTGGCGTCGATCACGAAGACGGTGCCCTTGCCGCCGCCGTCGATCGTTACCTTGCCGCCGCCATCGATGACCAGCGGCTTGTCGACCAGCACCGGGCCGGCGTAGTCGCCGGGCGGCGGCTTGAGGACCGAGCCGGGGGGCGCGGCATCGACTAGGGTCTGGAACCAGGGGATGTCGGTGCGGTGCGGAGCGGCGGGGCGCAGCGCCTTCTCGGTCGAGGAGCCCCAGTTCGCCGCCAGGTTGGGCTTGCCCATGCCTTCCAGCGATTGCGATGCCGCCAGGCCAGCCACGCCGAGCCCCGTTGCGATGCCCAGGGCGAGCAGGGGGCGGCGGATGAAGCGCAGCATCGCTCTACTCGGCGCGACCTTCGCGCAGCTGCTTGCGGCGGATCAGCAGGGCCAGCATCATGCAGACGAAGATGATGAGCAGCAGGCCATAGCCCCAGTAGGGGTAGGAGAATGTCGAGAACTGCGCGACTTTGCCTTCGCCGAAGACGGTGGGCATGAATGGCTTGACGGTGAAGGCGCCCCACGGATGCAGGTTGTGGCCGAAGAACCACAGCCAGCCGGCGTAGGTGATGACGAAGAAGACGGGCAGTAGGGCCGGCACCAGCGCCAGCAGGAGCTGGAAGGAGCGAATCTTGGCGACGCCGGCGACGACGATGGCCATGACGGCGATCAGGCCGAAGATGACGATTTTCGATATGGCGCTGACGTTGTCGCCCCAGACCTTGATCTTGTCCGGTTCCTTGAAGAAGGTGCCGGCTTCCTTGACATAGCTGTCGACATGGCTGGCCAGGTGGCCGAGGACGAACTGGTCGACGATCATCCACGCGGCGACGGCGAGGAAGCCTGCGGTCAACACCGCCAGACGGGCCTTTTTCGCGCTGACGGCGAAGCCGATCATCATGACGGCGAAGAAGCCGAAGAAGAACTTGGCCAGCGGCTTTTCGACCGGCGCGCCGGTGGCGATCGGGAACATGCCGACGTAGTGGTTGATGGTGTTCATCTCATGGACGCAGTCGAGGCCTTCGGCGCCCTTGTCGACGTCCTTCTTGGCGTCGGTGATCGGGTTGTAGCGCTCGTCGTCGTGGGCGAGATCCTTCTGGATGATCTCGCTGGCCATCCGGCTACCCTTGCCGGCCGCCTTGCAGCCGTTGTAGACGCCGTCGAAATGGAAGTGGATGCGGATGCCGTCGGGGAAGGCATCGGGCGGATAGTTCGGGGCGGTCAGCGAAACCCACCAGATCGGCGCGAAATAGGCGACCACCAGGGCCACGAGCGAAATGAAGGTGAGGCCGGCAACGATCCTGTTCTGCTTGTCCATGGCGCTACTCTCAGTGTTGCGTGTTGTGCGAAGGCATTCTGCGATGCCTGGAGAGCGGCCGCCGGCCGGGAGGCAGGCGGGCGGCCGCGTACTGCGATGTTACTTCTTCTTGGCCGGTGCGGCGCCTGCCTTCGGCTTGCACATCGCGCCCGGCATCACCAGGCTGGACTGGTAGGCGGAGATCGCCACCAGCTGGTCGTTGGTGTAGGGCTTGATGACCTTGACCATGTCCGGGTTGGCGTTGCGGCGATGACCGTCGCGGATTTCGGTCATCTGGCGCAGCAGGTACTTGTAGTGCTGGCCGGCGATCACCGGGTAGAACTTCTCCTTGTTGCCTTCGCCGGTCTTGCCGTGGCACTCCAGGCACTGCTTCTCGTAAAGTTCCTTGCCCTTGGCGATCTGGACGGCGGCGTCCGCGCCTTCGTACTTGCCGTGCTCGATTGGGATGCACAGGCTTTCGATGTAGGCGGCGACGTCGGCCAGTTCCTGGGCGTCGGTCAGGGTGGCGGCGAACGGGTACATCGTCGGGTTGTCGCGCAGGCCGGCGCGGATGTCGGCCATCTGCTTGATCAGCACGGTGGTGTGCTGGCCGGCGAGCTGCGGGAAGGTGCCGTCGGGGCGGCCGGCGCCGGAGGGCAGGTGGCAGGCGCCGCAGACTTCGTAGCCTTCGGCGCCGGCAACCTTGTCACCCTTCTTGGTCAGGGCTTCGGACTTCTCGCCACCCTGGGCGTTCCACTTGTAGTCCTTGCCTTCGATGCCTTCCGATTTCGGGGCAGGAGGGGCGGCGAAGGCGATGCCTGCGCTGAGCAGGCCGATCAGCAGGAGTGATGCTTTCATGTTCGGTGTCCTTTTATGGCAGGTTGTTCGGAACGCTGGAAGCATTCTTTCACTTCGTATATCAGCGTTCCTTGATGTGCGTCATAAGCCGGAAAGGCCGGCCAGATGGTTCATTTCAGCTTCGAGAGGTAGTCGGCCAAAGCCTTGATTTCCTCGTCGTTGACCAGGTGCATGACGCCCTTCATGGCGGCGGTCTGGCCGTTGTTGCGGGCGCCGCTCTTGATGTCCTTCATCTGCTGTTCGGCGTAGGCCGCGTTCTGGCCGGCGATCTTCGGGTAGTTCGGCATCAGGGGCTTGTCGCCCTTGGGGCCGTGGCAGGCGTTGCAGGTCTTTTCGGCGAACAGCTTGGCGCCATCCGGGGCAGCGATGGCGGGCGATGCGACGAACGCGGCGGCGATCAGAGTCATTACAAATTTCATGGTTATTCCCTCCTGAAAGTGAAGCGGGGAGCAGAATGACTCCGCTCCCCGATAACTGCCTTAAGTCAGATCAAGTTTGCTTACTTGACCTTCTTGGCGCCGTTCTGCTCGAGATAGGTCTTGGCGCGCAGGCCGATGTCCGCAGCCTTGACCTGGTATTGCCAGATCTGCTCGGACCACAGGTTGGCCTGGTCCCAGTCCTTCTTCGCCGCAGCGGCATCGGCCTTGGCCTTGGCTTCCTTGATCTTGTTGAGCTGGTCGGTTGCATCGTCGACCATGTTCACCACATCCGGGAAGTCCTTGAAGTTGACGCTGGTGATGTAACCCACCACGGAGTCGATGACGGCCTGGGTGTCGGCAATCTTCTTCAGCGTCGTCTTGTAGTCGGCTTCGGTGTAAGCAGCCTTGGCCTCGGTCGAGGTCTTGGTCGGCTTCCAGCCCTTCGGCTTGACCAGCAGGTAACCCTGCATTTCAAGGTGCAGCGCCGAGCAGAATTCCGTGCAGTAGTACGGATAGACGCCTTCCTTGTCGGCCTTGAACTTGACGGTGACCGTCTTGCCCGGTTCGACGGAAGCATGGGTGTTGTAGGTCGACACGGTGAAGCCGTGGGTTTCGTCCTGGGCACGCTCGAGGTTGGTCAGGTGGACCGTGATTTCGTCGCCCACTTCCGCCTCGATGGTTTCCGGCGTGATGTGCGAGCGGATCAGGGTGCCGAAGACTTCGATCTTGTTGCCCTTCTTCTCGGTGCGCTCTTCGCCAGCGCGAACCATGCCGGGGTGCGGCTTGTCCGTGCGGGAGTCGGTACCGACCTTGTAGCGGACGCCCGGCTTCAGCTTGGTCGCTTCGATACCGACGGCGTAGTGCGGCTCGCCCAGCGGCAGCGGCATGTCGTACAACAGTTGCATCTTGTCGTTCGAGATGTCGATCAGCTGGTGATTCTGCGGATGCAGCGGGCCAACGGGCACGAAGCGGTCGATCGCCAGCTTGTTCAGCGCGACCAGGTAGCGGCCCTTCGGATCGGCGGAGTCACCTTCCATGGTCATCAGGTGACCGATGTTGTAGTGCACCGAGATCTTGTCGAGTACCTTGCCTTCGCAGTGGTTCCACTTGACGACTTGCGAATCCACGTAGAGCGAGGTGTAGGCGATACACGGCTTGGAGTCATACTGCGTGTGCAGGGGGCCGAGGCCGAGCTGGACCTGGGTGTGCAACGCATCCTTCATGCCGATCACCGGAATGCCGTACGGATCCTTGGATTCGAACTTGCCGGCCTTGATCGCTTCCTGGATCTTGTCGAAGGAATAGACGGAAACGTGGGTGTCGAGCTTGCCGGCGACGGTGATGAACTTGCCGTCCGGGGTCACGTCGACGCCGTGCGGCGACTTCGGTTCCGGCACCAGGAAGAGGATGCCTTCCTTGATCGAAACGTCCATCGGCAGAACCTTGTGGCCGTTGATGGTCTTCGCCTTGCCGGCGGCGACCAGTTCGGCGGCCTTCTTCCAGTTGATCACGTGCAGGTAGTCGGTGTCCTTGGCGGAACAGCCGGCTTCATACGGCGGGCGGCCCTTTTCGATGCCGCCGACGTAGCGCTCGGAACAGAAGGAGTTGGTGAACGACCAGCCGTCGGACGGACCCTTGCCGGCATCGGACAAGTCCTGGCTGTAAGGCGGCAGTTCGAGGGAGAAGGACTGCTTCGGATCGAGGCGGCCTTCCTTGCGGTCGAACTTCCAGTAGGTCACGCCACCGCGGTACTTCTCGTTGAATTCCTCGAGCGGATAGAACTTCTTGTTCTCGAGCGGCGCGGCGTACTGGGCGGCTTCGATCACATAGTCGGTGTTCGGCGTAACGAAGGCACCGCCGTGTTCCGACTTGTAGATCGGGTTGACGACGATCTGCTTGGTTTCGAAGTCGCGCAGGTCGATCACGGCCAGGCGCGGGTTGGCCTTGTCGTTGATGAACAGGAACTGGCCGTCGTACTTGCCCTGGGTTTCGGAGATGGCCGGGTGGTGCGTGTCACCCCAGGTGATCTGCTTGCCGTCGATGGCGCCCTGGGCGAGCACGGCCTTGGAGTTCTCGTCGAAGCCGTAGCCCTGCCACGGTTCCGGCGTGAATACGCCGATGTACTTGAGGATGCGCATGGACGGAATGCCATACACGATGATCTGGCCCGACTGGCCGCCGGAACTGAAGACCACGAATTCGTCGCGTTTGCCGGTCGGGACATAGGTCTTGGACGCGGCCAGCAGATCCTGCTGGCTCAGGCCACGACGCTTCATCACGTCCTGCAGCGATTCGGCAGACCACGCGTTGGCGGCCCCGAACCCGATCCCCGCTGCGACGAGCAGCGTGGTGGATTTCACTGCAAATTTTTTCATCTCGATTTCTCCCATGAAAACAAGAAGTAGAACTTCCTACCCTCCATCGTCACTGGCGCTTGAAGACGCTGCGACAATTTGCCGCACACTGTATGCCCCCCCGCGTGGTAAAAAATTGATCTTTGCTAATTCCGTTTTGTCTGCATGCAGGAAAATGCGTTATCCCGTTCGGCCGCCAGGCCAGGAACAGACTGGTGAATAAAAAAATACTGATGGACGTGATCGGCATCCTGCTGATCGCGCTGGTGGTTGTGGTCGGCTACAAGCTGTCGCCGCTGCTGCTGCCCAAGGCCGACCTCACGGTACAGCCGGATCAGGCCTGCGACCTGCATCGCGGCCCGTGCCAGGTGGCGTTGCCGGGCGGCGGCAAACTTGAGGTGCGCATGAATCCGCTCCCGATCCCGATGGTGAAACCCTTCCAGGTGGAGGTGCGCATCGACGGCCTGAGCGTCTCCCGCGTCGAGGTCGATTTCGCCGGCGTCGACATGAACATGGGCCTCAACCGCCCGCAACTGGTGGCCAGCGCGCCCGGCCTCTACGCCGCCGAGGCGACCTTGCCGGTCTGCATCACCGGCCGGATGGACTGGCAGGCGACGGTGCTGGTCGAAAGCGGCAGCCAGCGCATCGCGATCCCTTTCCGCTTCGCTTCTGCCCCCCACGGATAACGCATGGCCCAACGACTGCTGCTGGCGATCGCCATTCTTCTTGCCGCGCTGGTGCTCGGTCTCGCCTTTTTCTGGCAGCCGACGCTGCCCGAGCGTCCGCTGCCGACCGCCGCTGCGCCGGCCGGCGGCGACTTCACGCTGCAATCGGCCACCGGCCCGGTGGCGCTGCAGGACTTTCGCGGCAAGCTGGTGCTCGTCTATTTCGGCTACACCTACTGCCCGGACATCTGCCCGACATCGCTGGCGGCGACCGCCGAAGGCCTCAAGCTGCTGACCCCCGACGAACTGGCCCGGGTGGCAGTGGTTTTCATCTCGGTGGATCCGGAGCGCGACACGCCGGCCCGCCTCAAGGAATACGCCGAATTCTTCCATCCCGCCATTGTCGGCGTTACCGGCACGCCGGATGAAGTGGCCGCCATCGCCCGCCGCTACGGCGTGTTCTATGCCCGCCAGCCAGTCGACACAGCGGGCGGCGGGTACGTCGTCGACCACACCTCGGACACCTACATCGTCGCTGCCGACGGCAAGCTGGACGGCAAGATCGCCCACGCGGCGCCGCCCGACCAGGTGGCGGCCGAAATTCGCAAACGCCTGACCAAACCATGAAGGAGAGAACACCCATGAAACACCTGTCCCTGCTGGCCGCCGGCCTGCTGCTTTCCGCCGGCGCACTGGCCGGCGCCGCCGACAACGTCTCCGTCCAGGATCCCTACGTCCGCCTGGCGCCACCCAACGCCCCGGCGACCGGCGCCTTCATGGTCATCAAAAATAATGGCGACAAGGACGTGAAGGTGGTCAAGGCCGACAACCCGGCCTCGAAGGTCACCGAACTGCATACCCACATCAATGACGGTGGCGTCATGAAGATGCGCCCGGTGCCGGCCATCGACATCAAGGCCAAGGGCGAGGCGGTGCTCAAGCCGGGCAGCTTGCACGTCATGCTGATCGACCTCAAGGCGCCGATGAAGGAGGGCGATTCCGTGCCCATCACCCTGACCTTCGACGACGGCAGCAGCAAGCAGGTCGACGCCAAGGTGGTGCGCCCGATGCCGGCGCCGGCGATGGAGCAGAAGCAGCACTGATTTTTGGTTGTTTTTCGGGGTCGACCGCAACCGTCTTGCGGTCGCCGCGGCAACGCCTGTCAGCGCCGTGACGGTCCGGAAATTGGAGGGATGGTGCCAATTTGATGCAGGTCGTGAATTCATTCACGGACACTTCTGTAGCGAATTGGCATCATTGCGCCAACGACTTCAGGAAAGGTCACGGATCATGACAAAAAATTCCAGCAAGATGAATTCTTCCTACAGTGGACCCTACCCGGGCAGCGATCGTCGCGAATATGGCGGCGAACTTGCCTTGACGGGCTTCGAACTCCGGGACACGCTTTGCGAAACCGAGGTGCGCGAGGCGAGCTTCGCCGAATTTCTGGCTGCGCTGAAGAAGGCTGGCAAACACCCCGGCTGAGTGCCCGGCGCCGCTGGCGCATGATGCCTGGGGGAGCGGCCCGGCTCGCCGGCCGGATCGACCTTTCCTCCCTGTTCCCCAGGCGTCGGGCAACCCGGTTTCAGGTCTTGACCGGGCGCTTCGACAACTTCCTTTGCAAGGTACGACGGTGCATCTTCAGGGCGCGTGCAGTCGCCGAGATGTTGCCGTCGTTTTCGTTCAGCACGCGCTGGATATGCTCCCACTCGAGCCGGTCGACCGACAGCGGTTCATCGGAGACGGGCAGGGCGAAGTCCGGTCCGTCGTCGTTGTCGAAGGCAGCGAGAATCGCCTCGATTTCCACCGGCTTGGCCAGGTACTGGACGGCGCCCAGCTTGATCGCGTCGACCGCGGTGGCGATGCTGGCATAGCCGGTCAGCACGACGATGCGGCAGGCGGCGTTGATCGCCAGCAGCTCCGGGATCAGTGCGAGGCCTGAACTGCCGTTGAGGTTGAGGTCGAGCACGACGCGGCCGGGCACGATTTCTTGGGCCAGGGCGAGCGCCGCGGCAGGATCGCCGGCGCCGCGCGCCGGGTGGCCGCGGCGTTCCAGGGTGCGAACCAGGACCGCGTTGAATGCGGGGTCGTCGTCGATGATCAGGATGGGTTCGGGCATCAGCTTCTCTGGGGTAGTTCGAGGCGTGCGAGGGCGCCACCCGCGGGCGGGTTGGCGAGCGACAGGCGGCCGCCGATCTGTTCGATCGCCGAGCGCGTCAGCATCAGGCCGATGCCGCTGCCGTGCTCGTGCGGCGGAAAGGCAGTCTGGCCGCCCTGCTGCAGGACCGCCGGCGGGAAGCCGGGGCCATGGTCGTGGATCTCGATGACGATCTGCGCATCGCGCCAGGTCAGGTGAATGTCGATGGGGGCGGACGAGGCATTGGCCGCGTTGTTCAGCAGATTGAGCACGGCCTGTTCGAGGCGCGGGTCGGTGATTACCTGCGGCGCCGGTTGGGCACCGGCGACCTCCAGGCGGCTCGCGGCCTGCGGACGCAAGGCGTGCCAGCGCTGACGGACGCCAGCCAGCCAATGGTCGACGGCCTGGGCCGTGGAGCTTTCCAGGCGTTCGGCGCCGGCCCGGCGCGCCAGCCCGCTGATGATTTCCTTGCAGACGCCGAGCTGCTGGCGGAGCAGGGCGATGTCCTCGCGGGCGGCGGGCGGTAGTTGCGGGTCGCGGGCCAGTTCTCCGGCGAGCAGGGCCATCGTGCCGAGCGGGGTGCCCAGTTCGTGTGCCGCGCCGGCAGCCAGGGTGCCGATGGCCATGATCCGCTCGTCGCGCAGCGCCTGTTCGCGGGCCGCCGCCAGTTCGGCGTCGCGTTCGCGGATCAGGCGGGTCATGCGGACGACGAACCAGGCGATCATCAGCGCCGACACGGCGAAGGTCAGCCACATGCCGAGCAGGTGCAGGCGGGTGGCGCGGCTGGCGTCGCTCATCGGCAGCGGCACGTAGAAGACCATCAACGCCGAATAGGCGGCGACGGCGACGATCCCGATGGCGACCACGCAGCGCACCGGCAGGGTCAGCGCGGCGATCGCAACGGGGGGCAGGAGCAACGACACCAGCGGGTTGGTGGCGCCGCCGCTGAAGAACACCAGGGCGCTCAGCGTGGCGATGTCGATCAGCAACTGGGTGAAAAGCTCGACCGCGGTCGCCATCTCGGCCCGGCGCAGGTGCCAGTGGGCAATTCCATTGAACAGCGCGGCGATGCCGATGAGGGTGAACAGCGGCACCAGCGGCAATGGAATCTCGAGCGTGCCGGGTACCAGCAGCGCCAGGCCCGCCAGCAGCGCCAGGGCCACCCAGCGCGCCACGACCAGGCGCCGCAGATTGGCCAGATGGTCGCTGCCGTCGGTGGTGCAGGAGATGAAAGGCATGGGTTGGATTATGCGTGATTTGCGTCAATTTTCGGTTGCATGGCCCGTGCGACAATTCGCCGCATCGCATCCCCGGAGTCGCCGCGCATGAAGTTTTACCGCCTTTTCCTGATCTTGACGGCCGGCTGGCTGGCCGCTGGCACGGCGGTTGCGGTCGACCTCGAAAAAGGCAAGGAAATCAACGGTACCTGTGCAGCCTGCCATGGCGACCAGGGGGCCGGCGGCAAGAAGGGCGAGTATCCGCGCATCGCCGGTCAGCGCGTCAGTTATCTGGAAGGCCAGCTGAAGAGCTTCCGCGCCCGCACGCGGATCAACATCCCGATGTTCCCCTATACCCAGGAGCGCGAACTTTCCGACGAGGACATCAAGGACGTCGCCGCCTACCTGGCCGGGATCGAACTGTCCAACAAGATGCCGACCTATACCGGCAAGGAAGATGCGCTGACCAAGTTGCTGATGGCGGAGCGGGTGATGATCATTCCGCGCGCCGAAGGCGACCTCGCCAACGGCGAGGCGATCTACCAGAAGAAATGCGCCGCCTGTCACGGCAAGACGGGCAAGGGCCGGGGCATGTTCCCGATGCTGGTCGGCCAATACACGAACTACCTGAAGCGCCAGGCCGACCTCTACCTGAAGGGCGACCGCCCGCACGACGCCGAGGGCGTGGTCGGCGTGCTGAATACGCTAAAGGAACAGGATATCCAGGACATCCTCGCGTATCTCACCTCGATTCAGGAGCCCAACGAATGAAGAGACTGACAGCGAGCGCCTTCGCCCTGCTGGCGGCGACCAGTGCCTGGCCGCACGGGCATGCCGGCAACATCGACGACAGCATGCCCGACGCGCAGAAGATCCGTTTCTGCGAGCGGGTTCGCGATTTCGCGCTGCAGGCCTTCTACGACCGCGAGAAGGGGCGCCCGATGAAGGTTTTCGTCGAGGACGGCAGCGACGGCGCGCGCATAACCAATGCCGTCATCAAGCGCATCTACGAGGAGCCGCAGATCTCCAGCCCGAAAAAAGCCGAGACTTTCGGCCGCGCCACCTGCAACGAGATGATGGGCAGCAAGTTGGCGCCGGAGTAGGTCGCCTACCTGCCGGAGACAGTCAGCGCCAACCGCCGGCCATTTGGCGCGTTGCAGGAAAATCGCTATCTCCTTGATATTCCGTTGGTTGTTTACTAAGCTGGACTTTCCCTCCGCTCCTTCGTCACAGGGCGACGGCGGGGAGCGGTACGGCGAGGCATTTCACGGCTCGTTGGAAATCTCGGGTGGTCGTAGGTTGCCCCCTCTTTCCTGTAGTTCGTTTCGTGATGATGTGCTTGTTCCAGGATCAGGGCTGTTCGGTGCTTTCCGGCGAGATGGCCCCCTGTGGAGACAAGAAGATGATCGAAGACCTGCTGCCCAAGTTGTTTCGCCACATCCGCACGAACGGCTTGAACGCCACCTCGGACGTGATTGCGAAAAACCTGCGCCATTCGATACGCTCAACGCTCGAAGAGCGGTTTGACCACAAATTCCAGATTGACACGGCCGGCAGCATTCAACTGGAAGACCTGACGATCGATAGTGACAACAAGGCGCGCGGCGTCTATTACGAGCCCACGCCGCCGCATGTCTTCCGCTACATCCTTTCCAAGCTGGACATCGACCACCGGGAGTTCGATTTTGTCGATTTCGGCTGCGGGAAAGGGCGCGTCGTCTTTCTGGCTTCGCAATACCCGTTTCGTCGGGTTACCGGCATCGAATTCGCGCCCGAACTGGTCGAGGTGGCGAAGCACAATATCGAATGCGGCAAGTCGGGCTGCCTGAACTGCGAGAATGTCGATGTCTTGTGCATGGATGCGACGCAGTTCGAAATCCCCGATTCGAAAGCCGTCCTATATTTTTACAATCCGTTCGACGCCATGATCATGAAGGCGATCGCGCAGAACCTGGAAACGAGTTTTCTGAAGAATCGGGCCGAGAAATACGTGATTTATTACAACCCGCAGAACGAGGTGGTTTTCGAAAGACTCCCCTTCATGAAGAAGGTGGCTTCCGAAAAACGGGTCGTGGACTTCGCCAGCCCGCGTTTTCATGGCTATTCGATCTTCAGGACGATCGACTGAAGCGCCGCGCGAGCTTCGTTGCCCGGAGCGAGAGCGCCTGCAGCGCCGTTCCAATGCCCGCGAGATCATGAAGGGGCACGGCATTCCGCAATCGCCTGAGCACGGTTAAACTCCGGCGATGAGCGAAATCCTGATCACCCGCAAACACCGTCTTTCAATGAAGAAGGCACGGGCCGCCGCTGAGCACGTGGCGGCCGACCTGCAGAAGGAATTCAACCTCGAATACGCGTGGGACGAGGAGGGCGTGCTGCACTTCGAGCGCAGCGGCGTGCATGGCCGGTTGACCCTTGCCAAGGGGGAGGTGACGGTGCAGGTGCGCCTTGGCTTCCTGCTCATTCCGTTCCGGGCCAGCCTGGAACGGGAGATCCACGACTACTTCGATGCGCGCTTCGCCTAGCCTGCACTAACCCCTCAGCGCGCCGATCAGGTCGACATAAGCCTGCATGGCGGCCTCGGCCGATGTGCCTTGGAGGCCAGCCCAGGCATCATATTTGGCGCGGCCGACGAGGTCGGTGAAGCCGGGGCGCCGGCCGGCGACATCGCCTTCGGTTGCCTGCTTGAACAGCGAATAGATACGCAACAGCGTCTGGTTGTCTGGGCGCTCGCTCAGGGTCTTTGAAGCGGCGACGGCGGCGTCGAAAGCGGCTTGCAGGTCGCTCATCGGTATCTCCTCGAATGGGCTGTGAATTGCCGGTATTATAGGTACTCCGTCGATTATGGAGTCTGCAATGCCGTCTCGCGAGCGCATTTCGAATGTCGATACCGCATGGCTGCGCATGGATCGTCCCTCCAACCTGATGCAGATCGTCGGCGTCCTGCTGTTCGAAGGGCATCTCGATTTCGAGCGCCTGCGCAACAGCATCGAGCGTCGAATGCTCGGTTATCGCCGCTTCCGCCAACTGGCCGTCGCCGACGGCAGCGGTTATGTCTGGCAGGACGACCCGGACTTCAACCTGGATCATCACCTGCATCGCGAAATGCTGCCCGGTGCGGCGGGCAAGGCCGAACTCGAGCAATTCGTCGCCGACCTCGCATCGACGCCGCTCAACCACAACCGTCCGTTGTGGGAAATGCACCTGGTCGACACGGCGCTTGGTGGCCAGGCGCTCGTCATGCGCATCCACCACAGCATTGCCGACGGGATCGCGCTGGTTGGTGTCATCCTGTCGATGACGGATACCTCGCCCGGCGCTTCGGCAAGGCACGCGCCGGCGCGCCTGGCGGAGCCGGAAGAGGAGGATGGGGAGGACGATCTGTTCTGGGATGCGATCTGGCGTCCGATGACCGACGCCATGCTGACCTCGGTTCGCATGTCGACCAACCTGTGGGCGCGCTACGTCGATTTGGTGACCAATCCCGCCAAGGTCCTCGACTATGCCCGGATCGGTACCGGCATCGCCGGCGAGATCGCCAAGCTGGCGACCATGCCGGACGACAGCAGGACCTGTTTCAAGGGCAAGCCGGGAATCGCCAAGCGGGTCGCCTGGTCGGAGCCGATGTCGCTGCCGGAGGTCAAGGCGGTCGGCAAGGTGCTCGGCTGCTCGGTGAACGACATGCTGCTCTCGGCCGCCGCCGGCGCCCTGCGTGCCTATCTGGTCGAGCGTGGGGATGCGGTTGATGGCGTGGAAATCCGCGCGCTGGTGCCGGTCAACCTGCGGCGTCCCCAGGATGCCGGCACCTTGGGCAACCGCTTCGGCCTGGTCGCGCTCGAGTTGCCGGTCGGCCTCGAGAACCCGCTGGCTCGCCTGTACGCCACGCGCGAGCGCATGGAGAAGCTCAAGGGGTCGTATCAGGCGGCCCTGACGCTCTCGATTCTCGGCGCCGTCGGCATGGCGCCCAAGTTCGCCCAGCAGCAGGTGCTCGACCTGCTGGCCAGCAAGGCCACCGCGGTGATGACCAACGTGCCGGGGCCGCAATCGGCGCTTTATCTGGCCGGTGCCCGACTGCGCCAGCCGCTGTTCTGGGTCCCGCAGTCCGGCGACATCGGCATGGGCGTGTCGATTCTTTCCTACGACGGCAAGGTGCAGTTCGGGCTGATCACCGACAAGAACCTGGTGCCCGACCCGGAACGCATCGTCGGGCGCTTCGCCTGCGAATTCGACAAGTTGCTGATGCTGGTGCTCATGGAGCCGTGGGACCGGCTGGGCGATCCCGATGCCGTCGAAGCCGGGCTGGCGCAGGCGGGGGCGTGAACCCCGGATGACCTCCGGGGCGACGCGGCAATCGGCCCGTTTCCGGGCCGGCGCTCACTCCATTTCCGCCCTGGCGGCCTCGATGTCGAGCTTTTCCATGGCGTCGGCCGGGGTACAGGCGACCGCCTCCTCGTAGAGCTTTTCGGCATCCTTGATGCGCGAGCGGCCGAAAAGCATGACCAGCCCGTTGGCGTATTCGGTGCGGGCGATGGCCGAGTCGGGGTTCAGTTCGAGCGCGGCGCGGAAATGCTTGTCGCTGGCTTCCTTCTTGGCGCCATAGGTGAGGCCGCCGACCAGGCTGCCGACCTTGTCGATGATTTCTGCGTGCCAGGTGCCGAGCGCGATGTGGGCGTCGGCATGCTTAGGCTGCAGCTTCAGCGCCTGGTCCAGGCTGTCCTTGATCTTGCCGCCGAGCCCCTGGGCGAGCGCCTTGGCCACGGAGATTCCCTGGCTGTAGCGGCCCAGCGCGTAGGCGTGGATGTACCAGGCATTGGCGTTTTTCGGTTCCGCCTCCTGTAGCGCGACGCAGCGCTCGGCGATTTCCTCGAAAATCCTGAGCTTCGCGCCGTCGTCGTCCTCGAGATAGTTGGCGTAGATCATCGCCGCCTTGTTGGCGGCGTTGATGCCCGAGGGGCCGGCGGCAAGCCCGAGTTCGACGGCCTTGGCGAAATCGCCGGCATGGTAGGCGCGCCATGCCTCCTGCGCCGCCTCGTCGGCCGGGAAAGGTTCGCAGTCGCCGCGATGCAGACGCTCCCAGTGCTTCTTGAGGGCGGCGCCGGCGTAGCCGAAATGCTTGTCCGGGTGCGGAAATTTCTTCCAGGTCTTCTTGCTCACCTTTTCTCTCCTCTAGTTTTTGTCGACATAGGCCTCGGAAAGCCGCTCCAGCAGGTGCCGCGCCTGGCCCTGCAGGTAGGGGGCGGCGAGCGACATGACCTGGTAGACGCCGCGTCCGATGTCCGGCTCGCCACGCGGGCGGCGGGCATGTTCGAACGACAGCCAGAAGGTCGCGACGACGCTCATGTTGGTGGCCAGCGCGCGGATCTCGCCGGCTGTTGCGGTCAACGTGCCGGAAGCGGCCAATCCCTCGCAGACGGCGACCGCGGTATGTTCCTTGTGTTCGAGGATGCGCTGGAAGTGGGTTTCGACGAGGCGGTTGCGCGTCAGCAGGTCGTTGATGTCGCGGTAGAAGAAACGGTACTTCCAGATCGTCTCGAACAGCAGGTGCAGGAACAGCCAGATGTCCTCGGTCCCCTGTGGCCGGCTGCCGGGTGCGGTGAGCAGCGGTTCGATTTCCTTCTCGTAGTCGCCGAACAGCGCGTTGACGATCTCGTCCTTGCTGTGGAAATGGTAGTAGAGGTTGCCCGGGCTGATTTCCATTTCATCGGCGATGACCGTGGTCGTCACGTTCGGCTCGCCGAAGTCGTTGAACAGCTTGAGGGCGGTTTCGAGAATGCGCTCGCGGGTGCGGCGTTTGGGTTTGCGTTCCATGTCCGGATTCTTTTTGTGTTGTCTCCAGACAGCAGGATACATCACGCCGGCTGTCGCGATTCAAGCCAGTGCTGCAATTCGTCCAGGGAGGTGTCGAGGGCGCGCGTCGTCTTTTCCAAGCTGACCCGGGCACGGTGCCGGCTCGGCGAGATCAGCGAGCGCCGATGGTCCTTGAGCACGGCCAGATCGAGATCCAGGCCGTGGCGTTCGAGGATGGGCCGCAGTTCGTGGCGGCGCCGGTAGAGATCGATGCGCGTGCGCTGGTAGGCGTGCTCGCACAGACGCCGGCGGTCGCGGTAGCTGAAGACGTTGGTGAAGAACATCTCGGCGTCGTCGCGGGTCGGCTCGAACAGGACGACGTCGGCATTTTCGTACTGGTGCTTGTAGCGATCCATGCCGACGCGCATGCGCGAATGGATGATGGCGCGGAAGGTCTGAGACAGCACGACGGGCAGGCCGCCATCGTTGAGCGTCTGGCGTTCCTGCGCATTCCGCCGGGCGGCGAGCTCGGCGTCGAAAGGAACGAGCGGGTTGATGCAGAGCACCAGTTCGGCGCCTTCCTTCAGCGCTACCGAGGCGTGCAGGGTCTTGATCAGGGCGCCGTCGACGAAGTAATGGCCGTCGATGCGCACCGGCGGGAAGAGGCCGGGCAGGGCGGTGCTCGCCTGGACGGCGGTCGAGATCGGGATGCCGTCGTGACCGGGCGAACCGAAGGCGACGGTCTCGCCGGAATCGAGATCGGTCGCCACGAGAAACAGCTTGTGCTTGAGTTTGCGGAAATCGTTGGTGCGGCCACGGCGGGAAAACAGGTTCTTCATGACGCGGTCGATGCCGCTGTTGTCGAAGAGGCCGGTCGGGATGGCGCGCGACAGGCGCTGGAACGACTCGAACAGGCCGTGATGCAGGGGGTCGGCGAGATAGTTCTGCGTCGCCGACCACAGCAGGTGGGGCACCGACAGCACGCGGCTGAGGTATTCGCCGAAGGCCGGACGCAACAGCATTTCCGGGTCGAAGAACTCTTCGGCGTCGTTGTCGATCAGGATGCGGGCCAGCTTCTCCGGAGTGATGCCATTGGCAAATGCGGCGGCCACCAGACTTCCCGAACTGACGCCGACGAAGATGTCCGCGTGGTTGAAATCCAGGCCGACGATCGCCTCGGCGAGCGCCACGCTGGCGCCGATCTCGTAGATGCCGCCGAGCGGGCCGCCGCCGGCCAGCGCAATGCCAATGGTGGACAAGTTGTCTTCCCCCTTGATAAGAAAGATGCCCGGTCGTTGCCGGGCATCCCGAAGTGCTGTCCTGCCTTTTCGGGTACCTGCTATACCCGGGCCGCCTGCTTAGGCAGCAGCTGCTGCACCAGCAGCGGCATCAGCAGGCTCTGCGGCCTTCTTGACGGCAACGCTTTTGGCCGCGGCCGGCTTCTTGGCCGGCGCTGCCTTGGCGGCAACTGCTTTGACGGTTGCCGGAACTGCCGCTGCCTTGGTGGCGACCTTCTTCGCTGTGCCTTCCTGCGCCTCGGTCAGTTGCTGGACCACGGCGGTCAGTTCGGCGACGCGCTTGGACAGCTTGTCGATGTCCTTCTTGGTCGGCACGCCGAGACTCGACAGGGCGCGGGCGACGCGATCCTCGAAGACCTGTTCCAGACGATCCCACGTGCCGGCAGCCTTGCCGGCGACGACGGCCATCTTCTCGTCAGCCGCCTTGCGGGTCTTCTTCTGGATGGTTTCACCTTCCTTGACCAGCGCGTCGAACACCTTGTTGCCTTCCTCCTGGGCCTTCGAGTAGGCACCTAGTCCGGCCAGCCAGATTTGATGGGCGGATTCCCTGACGGTTTGCGCCAGTTGATTTTCAGAGAGGGCTTTGAATTTCTTGACCATGATTGACTCCTCGAAAGTGTTGAATCGTCCGGCAGCTTTGTTCTCTGCCCTTGAAGCCAGTGTAGGATATTCAATTAGAAGAGGCACACTAATATCCTAGGTGGGCTACTCTAGAATGTCGTTGATTCTTATAAATTCGAGGAGAGAGACGTGCAGTATTTCATTACTGGAGCATCGGGTTTCATCGGCAAGCGTCTGGTCAGGAAACTGCTGGAACGCGAAGGCAGCACGGTCTTCTTCCTCGTCCGCGAGTCGGAGAAGGATTCGCTTGCCGGGCTCTACGAATTCTGGGGTTGCGATGCCACGCGGGCGATCCCGGTGGTCGGCGACCTGACCCAGCCGCTCCTGGGGGTTGCTGCGGTCGACCGCAGGAAACTGGGCAAAAAGACCACGCACTTCTTCCACCTGGCGGCGATCTACGATCTGGCGGCCGACGCCGAGATCCAGCTCAGGGTCAATGTCGATGGCACGCGCAATACGGTGCAGTTCGCCGAAGCGATCGGCGCCAGGCATTTCCACCTGTTCAGCTCGATCGCCTCCGCCGGCCTCTTCGAAGGACTCTTCCGCGAGGACATGTTCGAGGAGGCCGAAGGGCTGGAGCACCCATATTTCCGCACCAAGCACGACTCGGAAGGCATCGTCCGCCGCGAATGTTCGATTCCCTGGCGCATCTACCGGCCGGCGCTCGTCGTCGGCGATTCGCGCACCGGCGAAATGGACAAGATCGACGGCCCCTACTATTTCTTCAAGCTGATCCAGAAGATGCGCAAGATGCTGCCGTCGTGGATGCCGACCATCGGCATCGAGGGCGGGCGCATCAACGTCGTGCCGGTCGATTTCATCGTCGATGCCGTCGATCACATCGCCCACCTCAAGGGCGAGGACGGCAAATGCTTCCACCTCGTCGATCCGACGCCGATGCGCGTTGGCGACCTGCTCAACACCTTCGCCCGGGCCGCCCACGCGCCCGAGATGACGATGCGCATCAACGCTGCGCTGTTCAGTTTCATCCCGCGCCACATGCGCAAGGGGCTGATGGCGCTGACCCCGGTGCGGCGCATCCGCCATGCGGTGATGAAGGATCTCGGCCTGCCGGACGACATGTTCCGTTTCGTCAATTACCCGACGCGCTTCGACTGCCGCGAGACGACCCGCGTGCTCAAGGGCACCGGCATCGCCGTGCCGCCGATCGACAGCTACGCCTGGCGCCTGTGGGATTACTGGGAGCGCCATCTCGACCCCGATCTCTTCATCGACCGCAGTCTGCGCGGCCAGGTCGAGGGCAAGGTCGTGTTGGTCACCGGCGCCTCGTCCGGGATTGGCAAGGCGACCGCCTGGAAGCTGGCGGAAGCCGGCGCCCACGTGGTGACCATCGCCCGCGACAAGGAGCAGCTCGACGAAGTGGTCGCCGAGTTCGAAGCCGCCGGCCTCAAGCTGCACGCCTACGTCGGCGACCTGGCCGACATGGCCTCCGCCGAGGCGGTCACGCAGCAGGTGCTGGCCGAGCACGGCGTGGTCGACATCCTGATCAACAATGCCGGCCGCTCGATCCGCCGCGCCATCGAGAATTCCTTCGACCGCTTCCACGATTTCGAGCGCACCATGCAGCTCAACTACTTCGGTGCGCTCAAGGTCAGCATGGGCGTTCTGCCGAAGATGGTCGAACAGAAGCGCGGCCACATCATCAACATTTCTTCGATCGGCGTGCTGACCAACGCGCCGCGCTTCTCGGCCTACGTCGCCTCGAAGTCGGCGCTCGATGCCTGGACGCGTTGCGCCGCCTCGGAATTCGCCGACCGCGGCATCTACTTCACGACCATCAACATGCCGCTGGTCAAGACGCCGATGATCGCCCCGACCAAGCTCTACGACCAGGTGCCGACCCTGACCCCGGAGGAGGCGGCGGCGCTGATCTGCGATGCGGTGATCCACAAGCCGGTGCGCGTCGCGACCCGGCTCGGCATTACCGGCCAGGTGCTGCATGCGCTGGTGCCGCGCGTGGCGCAGATCATCATGAACACGACCTTCCGCATGTTCCCGGATTCCGCGGCCGCCAAGAAGCCGGAGCCCGGCATCCTGCCGAGCATGCCGTCGGCGGACCAGGTCGCCTTCCAGCAATTCATGCGCGGGATCTACTTCTGATGGGCACGCATCTCAAGGCAGGTGACCCGGCGCCTGATTTTTCGGCGCCGGCGACCGACGGCAGCACGCTGCGGCTGGCCGATTTTCGCGGCCGCAAGCTGGTCATGTACTTCTACCCGATGGACGACACGCCGGGCTGCACCAAGCAGGCGTGCAGCCTGCGCGATTCGAGCGCCGAAATCGCCGCGCGCGGCGCGGCCATTCTCGGCGTTTCGGCCCAGGGTACGGAGTCGCATCAGCGCTTCACCGAGAAATTCAGCCTCAACTTCCCCCTGCTGGCGGATACCGACCTGACGGTGGCCAAGGCCTACGGTGTCGCCGGTTCCGGGCTCGGTGGCCTGCTGCGCAGCGTCGTCAAGGTCAGCGAGCGGGTCACCTTCATCATCGACGAAAACGGCCGCATCAGCCACGTGATCGACGAGCCGGACTGCCCGGACCACGGCGAACAGGTGCTCGCCGTCCTGTAGCTTGGAAGTTGGCTAGCGGCAGGCCCTGACCAGTTCGGCGGCCGTGCGACCGGCGTAGAGCAGTGCGAGGTGGCCGATGCCGTCGAGCTCCAGGTCGAGCGCGCCGGGCAGGCGCTGGTTGTCCTGCGGCATCACGTAGTTGTCGTGCGGTGTGCGGATCGAGATGGTCGGCACCGGCACGTTTTCCGCGGCCAGGTCCTTCAGCCACAGCGATCCCGGCACCATTTCCCGCGCGTTCCTGCCGATGCCGATGCGCGCCAGTTCGGTACCGGCGTGCGGCGAGGCGATGGTGACCAGGCGCTCGACCCGGCGGACGCCGTGGCGCGCCAGGTAGGAGCGGCAAACCAGCCCGCCCATGCTGTGCGCGATCAGGGCGACCTGTTCGGCGCCGGTCGCCTGGCAGACTTCTTCGATGCGCTGATTGAGCTGCGGCACCAGTTTGCCGATGCTGGTGTAGGGCGGGTAGAGGCTGACGCTGGCGACGGTGTGCCCGGCCGCTTCGAGTTCGCGCCGCAGGCGCCACCAGACGCCGCGGCTGCAGGCATAGCCGTGCACCAGCAGCAGCGGGCGGGAGCACGGGCGCAGGCGGTCGGGCGGCATCCACAGGCGTTCGAAGGGCATGACGACGACGAAGCTCATGACGAAGGCGAGGTATTCGCCAAGCACCATGCGCACTCGTTCGCCAAACGGCAACGGGCGCGCCGGCGACGCGTAGGCGCTGGCGAAGGCCCAGGTTACCGCGACGATGCCGGCGCGAACGGCGAGCAGCGCAGCCAGCGCAATCAGGCCGGCGGTGCTCCACGAGGCATCGAACAGGTGGCGGGCAACCGCGGCGTAGACGGCCGTTTCCGCGGAAAGCCAGAGCAGGAGCGCGATGGGGACCATGCTCAGAGGATCGCGGGTTTCGGTTTGCCGGTCAATGCGGCGGCGAGCAGCGAGGCGTTGCGCGCCACCAGGCCATAGATGGAAAGCTGCGGATTGGCGCCGATGCTGGTCGGGAACAGCGACCCGTCATGCACCGACAGGTTTTCGATCTGGAAGTGGCGGCCGTCGTCGTCGACCACGCCGCGCGCCGGGGCGTCGCCCATGGCGCAACCACCCATGACGTGGGCGCTGACGACACGGCAGCGCAACGGTGCCAGCGGCAGTTCGGCGAGGCCGCGCCTGGCCTCCGCCCAGCTCGTGTAGCCGCTCGCCGTCTCGTGCACCGGCGTCACCCAGCGCGCGCCGGCGGCGAACTGGATCTCGGCCATCGCCAGCAGGGCGCGCCGGGCGGCTTCCCAGAAGGTCGCGTTGAGCGGGTAGTCGAGCAGCGGCGAACCGTCGTCGCGCAACCTGACCTGGCCGCCTCGGCTGTCGGGGTGGAAGCCGTCGCGGACCAGCGCCAGGACGGTCTGGCTGTGGGCGAATTCCCGCATCAGGCGGGCATGCGCCTCACCCCAGCCCTGCAGGGTCGTCGAGAACAGCACCGGGTGGAGCGGCGGCACTTCCAGTTTGAAGCCCAGCGGGCCGTCGACCGCGGCCTGCTCGAGGAAATGGTCCGAGTAGACCGATTGCGGCGCGCCGGCGTAGGCGCGGATCGGCTTGTCGAAGAGGCCCGACGAAATCAGCGTCGGATGCAGGAAGGTGCGCTTGCCGAGCAGGCCGTGCGGGTCGGTGGCCTTGCTGCGCAGGAGCAGGGCGGGCGTATTGACGGCGCCGCCGGCCAGCACGAAGTGACGGGCACGCAGGCCGACCCGGACGCCGCTCGGGTGCAGGCCGTCCGGCTTGAGCGCCACGGCGTTCAGGGCTACGACCTTGCCCCCCGAGAATTCGAGCCGCTCGGCGCGCAGCCGCGAAATCAGCGTCGCGCCGCGCGACAGTGCGCCGGGGATCGTGGTCATCAGCATCGACTGCTTGGCATTGGTCGGGCAGCCCATGCCACAGTAGCCGAGGTTCCAGCACATCTTGACGTTGCGCGGGATGACCGCGACCGGAATGCCGAGTTTGGCCGCGCCGCGCGCCAGGGCGGCATTGTTCTCGTTGGGCGGTATCGGCCACAGCCCGACGTGCAGCCGCTGCTCCATCGCCGCGAACCAGGGGGCCATGGCGTCGACGCTCAGGCGCTTGAGCCCGTGCGCGGTCTGCCACCAGTTCAGGGTGCTGGGCGGGGTGCGGAAACTGCTGGTCCAGTTGACCGTGGTCGAACCGCCGACACAGCGGCCCTGCAGGATGTTGATCGCCTTGTCGGCGGTCTTGCGCGCCGCGGATTCCTGGTACAGGTCGGGGTAGGCTTCCGCTTCGCGCATGTTGAAATCGCGGGTCGTGCGCAGCGGGCCTTCCTCGACGAGGATAACCCTGAGGCCGGCGGCCGCCAGGATCTCGGCCGTCACGCCGCCACCGGCACCGCTGCCGACGATCACCACGTCGCCCTCGAATTGCAGATCGTCCGCGAGTTCGGAGGCATCGACGTGCTTCCAGCCGGCAGCGAGTCCTTCACGGAACGGGTCGCGCATCATTTCACCTCGGGCGGGCCGGGGTAGGCGATGGCGGCCCAGGTGTCGGGTCGCGCGTACCAGGCACCGAAAATCAGGTCGTGCAGGGCGGCATAGCCGGACTGGAGGAGGTCGAAGCGGCTGTGGCGCCAGCTTTCGAGAAAACTGCCGATCGCTTCCGGCGTCGCCTTGGGCCACGGCGACCAGACGCCGGCGGCCAGCATGCGCGTGGGTGGGAAGGCGAGGAGGTCGAACAGTTCGCCGACCTCGCGCTGGGTGGCGAGCGACAGGCCGGCGATCGCCTTGTCGACGCCGGCCACGGTGCGGGCGATCAGGGCCTCCCGCGCCTCGCCCTCGGCGACCAGCGCGCCGGTCAGCATGACCGGTACCAGCGCCGTCAGCACCGTCGTGCGGCCGCCGTTCTCGGAGGGGCGGGCGCAGCCGGCGACATTGAGCAGAAGCCCGCCGGCAAGACCGGTCTTGAGGAATTCGCGGCGCGTCGTCATCGCAGCAGAACCTTGATCAGGCGCTCGAAGCGCTTGCCGTAGGGCGGATTGAAGAGGCCGATGGCGTTGATCCGCGACTGGCGGAACACCGGCTTCAGCTTGGAAAAGGTCATGAAGCCTTCGCGGCCGTGGTAATGGCCCATGCCGCTCGGGCCGACGCCGCCGAAGGGCAGGTCGTCCTGGGCGATGTGCAGGATCGTGTCGTTGACCGTCACGCCGCCGGAAACGGTGTGGTCGAGCACGTGCTCGATCCGGGCGCGGTCGTCGTCGAACAGGTAGAGCGCCAGCGGGCGGTCGTGGCGGTTGATGTAGTCCAGCGCGTCGTCGAGACGCTCGTAGGTCAGCACCGGCAGGAGGGGGCCGAAAATCTCGTCGCGCATGACCCGCATGTTGTCGTTCGGGTTGAGGATCAGGGTCGGCGGCAGGCGGCGGTGGCTGCGCCCGACTGGGGAGTCCTCGGCGAGCGGGACCGGCTTGCCGCCCAGCATGCGCGCGTTTTCCAGATAGCCGGTCAGGCGCTCGTAATGGCGCGCGTTGACCACGGCGGTGTAGTCGGCATTGCCGGCGAGGTCGGGGTAGCTGTGGCTGACGATGCGGCGCGCGGCGTCTACGAAGGCCTCTTCCTGCCCGGCGGGAACGAAGAGGTAGTCGGGCGCGATGCAGGTCTGGCCGGCGTTCAGGCACTTGCCGGCGAGTATCCGCGCAGCGGCCTTGTCGATCGGGTAGCCGGGCGCGATGATGGCCGGCGACTTGCCGCCGAGCTCGAGGGTCACCGGCGTCAGGTTTTCCGCAGCGGCCCGCATGACATGGCGGCCGACGGCCGTCGAGCCGGTGAACAGCAGGTGGTCGAAGGGAAGACGGGAAAAGGCCTCGGCGACGGCCAGGTCGCCCTCGACGATCGCCAGTTCGTCGGCCGTGAAATAGCGCCTGGCGAGGTCCGCCAGGACGGTTGCGGTCGACGGTGTGAATTCGGACATTTTCACCAGCGCCCGGTTGCCGGCGGCGAAGGCCGCTGTCAGGGGGCCGATGGCGAGATAGACCGGGTAATTCCACGGCGCGATGATGCCGACGCAGCCGAGCGGCTGCGGCCGCACCTCGGCCCGCCCGGGCTGGAACCACAGCGACACCGCGCGCCGTTGCGGTTTGCTCCATTGCGCCAGGTGACGGCGGGCGTGGCGGATGCCTTCTAGGCTGGGAAAGATCTCCAGCAGGCGGGTTTCATGCTGCGAACGATGGCCGAAATCGGCAGCGACCGCCGCGCACAGCGCGTCCATATTGTCGTGCAGCAGGGCGGCCAGGGCATCCAGCCGGCGTCGACGTTCGCCCACCGGCGGCGCCGGATCTGCCCGGCTGGCCTGCCGGATGCGGGCAAACGCATCGTTGAGCCGGACCTGGTCGTCGACCAGCGGAACTGAAGCGGACATCGGCCTGGGTTTCCCATGAAAATATTCAATTTCAGTGTAGTTGGCGCACTCGGCGGTCGTTAGGCAAATGCTTCTAAACGCCGTTTGGCAGCTTATTCATAATTGACCTATGAGCGATTCCGAACATTCCGATCTCGACCGGGCGGCCTGCTCGGCGGCCTTGGCCGCCTTTCTTGCCGAGGCGCGCGACCTGCGCCGTGCGGCGACGGCCGACGCGGTGCATGGCCGGCGCCGGCAGCGCCTGCGCGAGTGGCAGGCGGCGCGCCTGGCGCGCACGCATGCCGACCTGCTGGCCAGCCCGCGCTATGGCACGGCCGCCACCTTCTTCCTTTCCGATCTCTACGGGCCGAAGGATTTCAGCGAGCGCGATGCCGAAGTCGAGCGCATCCTGCCGCTGATGACCACCATGCTGCCGGTTTCCGGCCTGCGCACCCTGCTGCTGGCGGTCGAGGTCGATGCGCTGTCCGAACGTTTCGACGCGGCGATGGTGGAAAAGCTGGGGGCGCAACTGGATGACGAACAGTTGAGCGAAGCCGCCTACGCCGCAGCCTACCGCGCGGTGGGCGATCGCGCGGGGCGCACTACGCAACTGCGCCTGATCGGCGAAACCGGCGAGGCGCTCGAGGCGCTGGCGCGCAAGTCCTTCGTCCGCGGCGCGCTGAAGATGATGCATGGTCCGGCCCATCTGGCCGGCCTCGGCGAGCTGCACGCCTTTCTCGAACGCGGCTTCGAGGCGTTCCGCAGCATGCGCGACGCCAGCGAGTTCCTCGAAACCATCATTGAGCGCGAGCGGGCGATCGCCGCCGCCATGTTCGCCGGCCGGGATCTGCCGGACTAGCCTGGCAAGCCAGTCGGCATGCGCTCCGGCACCCATCGGCAGCGTGCCGCAATGACCGTTTAGGAATTTTCCTACAGGGGCAGGAGAACATTCCGACTGCCGGCGGGTCATTTCGTCTCTATCGTTGCATCCTCGATTCCAAGAACTCTAGCGAGGAGAACACCGATGAACACCCCGAATATTGCCGTCACCCCGTCCGCCTACGCGTATCCGCTGCTGATCAAGCAGTTGCTGCACACGCCGATGGCGACCGCCGCCGATCAGGAAATCGTCTATCGCGATACGCATCGCATGACTTATCGCGACCTGTTCGGCCGCATCGGCCGCCTGGCCAACACGCTTTCCGGCCTTGGCGTCGGCCAGGGCGACACGGTCGCCGTCATGGACTGGGACAGTCACCGCTACCTGGAGTGCTTCTTCGGGGTGCCGATGATGGGCGCCGTGCTGCAGACGGTCAATGTCCGCCTGTCGCCGGAGCAGGTGCTCTATACGCTGAATCACGCCAAGGCCGACGTCGTCCTGGTCAACGCCGAATTCGTGCCGCTGCTGGCGATCATCAAGGACCAGCTGGAGACGGTGAAGAAATTCGTCCTGATCAGCGACGACGGCGCCGACATGGCCGCATTCAAGATCCCGTTCGTCGGCGAATACGAGGCGCTGCTCGTCAGCTCTTCGGCGCACTACGATTTCCCGGATTTCGACGAAAACACCCGCGCCACGACCTTCTACACCACCGGCACGACGGGCCTGCCCAAGGGCGTCTATTTCAGCCACCGCCAGCTGGTGCTGCATACCATGGCCGTCGCTGCCCATCTCGGCACCGCGCCCGACCACGGCCGCCTGCATCGCGGCGACGTCTACATGCCGATCACCCCGATGTTCCACGTCCATGCCTGGGGCCTGCCCTACGTCGCCACGCTGCTCGGCGTCAAGCAGGTCTATCCCGGCCGCTATGCGCCGGACACCCTGGCCCAGTACATCCGTGACGAGAAGGTGACCTTCTCGCACTGTGTGCCGACCATCCTGCACATGCTGCTGAGCAGCCCGGCCGCCCGGGACGTCGACTTCTCCGGCTGGAAGGTCATCATCGGCGGCTCGGCCCTGCCCAAGGGTCTGGCGGCCAGCGCGCTGGGCCGCGGCATCGACGTCTTCGCCGGCTACGGCATGTCGGAAACCTGCCCGATCCTGACCATCGCCCGCGTGCCGGCCGAAGTGGCCGCCGACGACATCGAGCGCCAGTCGGTGGAGCGCATCCGCACCGGCTATCCGATCCCGCTGGTCGACCTGCGCACGGTCGACGGCGACCTGCTCGACACCCCGCGCGACGGCGTCAGCGCCGGCGAAATCGTCGTCCGCTCGCCGTGGCTGACGATGGGCTACCTGCACAACCCGGCCGCGTCGGAAGACCTGTGGGCCGGCGGCTACCTGCATACCGGCGACATCGGCGTCTTCGACGCCAGGGGCTGCCTGCAGGTCACCGACCGCCTGAAGGACGTCATCAAGACCGGCGGCGAATGGGTTTCCTCGCTCGAACTGGAAAGCATCATTTCCGAGTACCCGGCGGTCAACGAAGTGGCGGTGGTCGGCGTCCGGGACGAAAAGTGGGGCGAACGTCCGCTGCCTCTGATCGTGCTGAAGGAAGGGCAGTCGGCGACGCTGGAAGACATCCGGCGCCACGTCCAGAAGTATTCCGACGCCGGCCACATTTCCCGCTACGCCATTCCCGACCAGGTGCGTTTCGTCGAGACGCTGGCCAAGACCAGCGTCGGCAAGCTCAACAAGAAGGCCATGCGCGAGCAGATCGCCGGCTGACCGGAACATCCATTCGGAGAACATCGTGAAGAAACTGCATGTAAGGAAAGCCGCCGTCCTCGGCGCCGGCGTGATGGGCGCGCAGATTGCCGCGCACCTGGCGAATGCCGGCGTGCCGGTGGTCCTGTTCGACCTCGCCGCCAGGGAAGGCGATCGCAACGGCATCGTCAGGAAGGCCCTCGACGGCCTGAAGAAACTGGAACCGGCGCCGCTGTCGAGCAAGGACAAGCTCAAGTACATCGACGCCGCCAACTACGACGAGCACCTGCCGTTGCTCGCCGAATGCGACCTGGTGATCGAGGCGATCGCCGAGCGCATGGACTGGAAGAACGACCTCTACGCAAAAATCGCCCCGTTTTTGTCGTCGACCGCAATCGTTGCCTCCAACACCTCCGGTCTGTCGATGAATGCGCTCGCCCAAGGCCTGCCCGCAGCCGTGCGGCCGCGCTTCTGCGGCATCCACTTTTTCAACCCGCCGCGCTACATGCGCCTCGTTGAAATCATCGCCACCGAAGGCACCGATGCCGCGACGCTCGATGCCCTCGAAACCTGGCTCACCTCGCGCCTCGGCAAGGGCGTCATCCGCGCCCTCGACACGCCGAACTTCGTCGCCAACCGCATCGGCGTCTTCTCCATTCTCGCCGTCATGCACCACACCCGCGCCTTCGGCCTCGGCTTCGACGTCGTCGATGCGCTGACCGGCCCGAAGATCGGTCGCCCGAAGAGCGCCACCTACCGCACCGCCGACGTCGTCGGTCTCGACACGCTGGCCCACGTCATCCGGACGATGCGCGACACGCTGCCGAACGACCCGTGGCATGCCCATTTCCAGTCGCCGGACTACCTGTTCGCGCTGATCGAGCAGGGCGCCCTCGGCCAGAAGACCCGGGGCGGCATCTTCAAGAAGATAGGCAAGGACATCTGCGTCCTCGATCCGGCGAGCGGGGACTACCGTCCGTCGGCCGGCGAGTTGAGCGCCGAAGTTGCCGCCATCCTCAAGGAGCGCAACCTGGCGACCCGCTTTGCCGCGCTGCGCGCCGCGAACGATCCGCAGGCGCAGTTCCTGTGGGCCATCTTCCGCGACGTCTTCCACTACGCCGCAGTGCAACTGGAACACATCGCCGACAACGCTCGCGACCTCGACTTCGCGATGCGCTGGGGCTTCGGCTGGGCGCAGGGCCCGTTCGAGACCTGGCAGGCCGCCGGCTGGGCCGACATCGCGCAGGCCATCGCCGCCGACATTGCCGCCGGCAAGGCCATGAGCGCCAAGCCGCTGCCGCCTTGGGCGCTGGAAGCCGGGCGCACCGGCGTGCATGCGCCGGCAGGCTCGTACTCGGCCCGCCGCAACGCCTATGCGCCGCGCTCGGCGCTGCCGGTCTACCAGCGCCAGCTCTTTCCCGAGTGCGTCCTCGGCGAGGGCTCCGCCACCCCGGAACAATCCGGCGAGACGCTGTACCAGAACGACGGCGTGCGCCTGTGGACGTTGCCTGCGGTCGACGCCGGAATTGGCATCATTTCCATCAAGTCGAAGATGCATGCGATCGGCGCCGAAGTGATTGAAGGCGTCAGGGCAGCTGTCGCCCGGGCCGAAGCGGGCCTGTCCGGCCTGGTGATCTGGCACGAAGCGCCCTTCGCCGTCGGTGCCAACCTGGCGCAGGTGGCCGACGTCTGCGCGACCGGTGATTTCGCCAAGGTCGACCGCTTCGTCGCCGAGTTCCAGAACGCGACGATGGCGATCAAGTATGCGCAGGTGCCGGTCGTCGCGGCGGTGCAGGGCATGGGCCTGGGCGGTGGCTGCGAATTCGCGATGCACGCCGCCCGGCGAGTGCTGGCGCTGGAAAGCTACATGGGCCTGGTCGAGGCCGGCGTCGGGCTGATCCCGGCCGGTGGCGGCTGCAAGGAGTTTGCCCTGCAGGCGGCGGCCTGGGCGGCGCCCACGGCGACCCCGAACGAAGTGCTCGCCTTCATCCAGCCGACCTTCATGAACATCGCGACCGCCAAGGTTTCGAAGAGCGCGCACGAGGCGATCGGCTACGGCTTCGCCCGCGCCACGGACACCATCCTGTTCAACGCGGATGAGCTGCTCCATGTTGCGATCAAGGAAGCCCGCGCCCTGGCCGATGCCGGCTACGCGCCACAACCGCGCGCCCGCGGCATCCCGGTCGCCGGCCGCGCCGGCATCGCGGCACTCGAGATGACGCTGGTCAACATGCGCGACGGCGGATTCATCTCCGCCTACGACTACCGGGTCGCCCGCGCCGCGGCCGTCGCCCTCTGTGGCGGCGAGATCGAAGGCGGCAGCCTGGTCGACGAAGCCTGGCTGCTGCGCATCGAACGTGAGCAGTTCGTCGCCCTGCTGAAGAACCCCGAAACCCAGGCCCGGATCAAGCACATGCTGGACACCGGCAAGCCCTTGCGCAACTGAGCGGGCAGAGGAGAGAAAGAAATGAGCAAACAGATTCAGGATGCCTACATCGTTGCCGCGACCCGGACGCCGGTCGCCAAGCGCAACGGCCTGTTCAAGCACGTCCGTCCGGACGATCTGCTGGCGCACGCCATCCGGTCCGTCGTCGCCCAGGTGCCCGCCGTCGACCCGGCGCGCATCGGCGACGTCATCGTCGGCTGCGCCATCCCCGAGGCCGAGCAGGGCATGAACATCGCCCGCATCGGCGTGCTGCTGGCCGGCCTGCCGAACACGGTGCCGGGCTACACCATCAACCGCTTCTGCTCGTCGGGCCTGCAGGCCGTCGCCGATGCCGCCGCCCAGATCAGCCTCGGCCTGGCCGATGTGATGATCGCCGCCGGCACCGAGTCGATGAGCGTGATGCCGCAGATCATGGGCGACAAGGTGATGCCCAACCCGGCCATCTTCAGCGACGAGAACCTCGGCATCGCCTACGGCATGGGCCTCACCGCCGAGGAAGTCGCCAGCAGGTGGCAGATCAGCCGCGACGCGCAGGATGCCTTCGCGCTCGTCTCGCACCAGAAGGCCTGTGCGGCGATCGCCGCCGGCCATTTCAATGCCGAGACCTCGCCCTACGCCGTCTGCGACCGCCTGCCCGACCTGGCGAGCGGCCAGATCAGGGAGCGCCGCCGCGTCGTCGAGAACGACGAAGGCGCCCGTCCCGACATTTCGCTGGAAAAGCTTGCCAAGCTGCGCCCGGTCTTCCGCGCCAGGGGCTCGGTCACAGCCGGCAACGCCTCGCAGATGTCCGACGGCGCCGCCGCCGTGATGCTGGTGTCGGAGAAGATGCTCAGGGAACACAACCTGACCCCGCTGGCCCGCTTCGCCGGTTACGCGGTCGGCGGCGTCGCGCCGGAGATCATGGGCATCGGCCCGGTCGCCGCGATTCCCAGGGTGCTGCAGCAGACTGGCATCCGCCAGGACGACCTCGACTGGATCGAGTTGAACGAAGCCTTCGCCGCGCAGGCACTGGCGGTGACCCGTGACCTCGGCCTCAATCCGGACCGCATCAACCCGCTCGGCGGCGCCATCGCCCTCGGCCATCCGCTCGGCGCCACCGGCGCCATCCGCACCGCGACCCTGGTGCATGGCCTGCAGCGTACCGGCGGCCGCTACGGCATGGTCAGCATGTGCATCGGCACCGGCATGGGCGCCGCCGGCATCTTCGAGCGCGTTTAAACAATTCAAACAGGAGACAGCAAATGAGTGACTACCGCGCACCCGTCAAGGACATGCGTTTCATCATGGACGAGATCGTCGGCTTGGCCGAGATCGCGCAACTGCCCGGCTACGAAGAGGCAACGCCCGACATGGCCGACGCCATCCTCGAGGAGGCGGCCAAATTTACCGGGGGCGTTCTCGCCCCGTTGAACCGCAGCGGCGACCAGCAGGGCTGCCAGCTCGGTCCCGACGGCGTGACCACGCCGGACGGCTGGAAGGAAGCGTACAAGGCCTTCTGCGAAAGCGGCTGGAACGGTCTGGCGATGCCGGTCGAGTTCGGCGGCCAGGGGCTGCCCGAAACCCTCGGCATCGCCGTCAAGGAAATGAGCGCCTCGGCCAACATGGCCTTCTCGCTGTGCCCGATGCTGACCGGCGGCGCCATCCAGGCGCTGCTCACCTGCGCCAGCGATGAACTCAAGGCCACCTATCTGGAAAAGATGATCACCGGCGAGTGGACCGGCACGATGAACCTGACCGAGCCGCAGGCCGGTTCGGACCTCGCGCTGGTCCGCAGCCGTGCCGAGCCGCAGGCCGACGGCAGCTTCAAGGTGTTCGGCCAGAAGATCTTCATCACCTACGGCGACCACGACATGACGGACAACATCGTCCATCTGGTGCTCGCCCGCCTGCCCGATGCGCCAGCCGGCGTGCGCGGCATCTCGCTGTTCCTCGTGCCCAAGTTCCTGGTCAACGCCGACGGCAGCCTCGGCGCGCGCAACGACGCGCATTGCGTGTCGATCGAGCACAAGCTCGGCATCCACGCCAGCCCGACCTGCGTGCTCGCCTTTGGTGACAATGGCGGCGCCGTCGGCTACCTGCTCGGCGAGCCGAACCGCGGCCTCGAGTACATGTTCGTGATGATGAACGAGGCGCGCATGGGCGTCGGTCTGCAAGGGGTGGCGCTCGGCGAGCGCGCCTACCAGCAGGCGTTGGGCTATGCCCGCGAGCGCAAACAGGGCCGCGACGCGGTGACCGGCGAGGCGCTGGTCACCATCGACCACCATCCCGACATCCGGCGCATGCTGATGGCGATGAAGTCGCGCGTCGAAGCCAGCCGCACGACGACCTACTACGCCGCCGGCCTGCTCGACCGCGCCCACGCCGGCAGCGATCCCGAGCAGAAAAAGCGCGACCTGTATCTGGCCGAATTCCTGATTCCCATCGTCAAGGGCGGCGGCACCGAGATGGGCATCGAGGTCACCTCGCTCGGCATCCAGATTTACGGCGGCATGGGCTACATCGAGGAAACCGGCGCCGCCCAGCACTGGCGCGATGCGCGCATCACCACCATCTATGAAGGGACGACCGGCATCCAGGCCAACGACCTGATCTTCCGCAAGCTGATGCGCGACCAGGGCGCCACCGCGCGCGTCGTCTTCGGCGAAGTGGCGGCCACCGCCCGCGCCCTCAACGAAGCCGGCCGCCCCGAACTGCAGGCCATCGGCCAGCGCCTCGACGCCGGCCTCGCGGCGTGGGAGGAGGCGACCGAATGGTTGCTGGCCCACGCGAAAACGGCCGTTTCCGGGGCGTTGACCGCAGCGATGCCTTACCTCGAGCTTTCGGTGATCGTGACCGGCGCCTGGCTGATGGGCAGGGCGGCGCTGGCGGCGGCCGGCCATCTCGAGCGCGGCGCGGGCGACCAGAGCTTCTACCGCGGCAAGATCGCCACCGCCCAGTTCTACGCCGACCAGATGCTGCCGCTCGCGCCGGGCAAAACGGCAACCATCATGGCCGGCGATGCGGCGCTGGTCGCAGTCACCGACGACATGCTGTAGGCGGTTGCCAACGTCCTCTGCGGACGGGGCGCGGTTTCATGCATCGCTACCCCGTCTTTTCCGGAGCCTGCGGGCTCCGCTTTTTTTATCTCCCGCCCCAGCGGCCGTAGAATGGCGGAGCAGGGCACGCCGTCCTGATCCGCCCACCAACCGCCCGTAGACCATGGCCCATCCTTCGCTGGACATTCCCTTCCGCGGCATCGTCGAGCAGTCGCTCGCCGGCATCTACGTCATCCAGGACGAGGTGTTCCAGTACGCCAACGCGACCTTCGCCGGGATGATGGGCTACACGCCCGAGGAACTGATCGGGAAGAACCTGAGCGAGCTGGTGGCGCCTGACGTGCGCGACGCGCAGCTCGCCAATTACCGCCGGCGGATCAGCGGCGAGGTGGCGAGCATCCGCTTCTTCACCAAGGGCATCCACAAAGATGGCAGCTTCGTCGACCTCGAAGTGCATGGCTCGCGCCTGCTGTATCGAGGCCGGCCGGCGGTGGTCGGGGTCGGCATCAACATCACCGAACAGGTGCGCCAGCAGGAGGAGCTGCGCGCTTCGCGCGAACGGCTGCGCGAGCTGGCCAGCTACATCAACACCGTGCGCGAGGAGCAGCGTTCGCGCATCGCCCGCGAGCTGCACGACGTCGTCGGCGGCCTGTTGACCTCGATGAAGATCGACATCCAGCGCATCGACCGGCGCAGCGACGACGCCGACGTCAAGGCCATCGTCGCCGACCTGCTATTCCTCGTTCAGGAAAGCATCGGCGCCGTGCGCCAGATATCCGAGGACCTGCGCCCGGGGGTGCTCGACCACCTCGGGCTCTTCGCCGCGCTGCGCTCGGCGCTGCAGGAATTCGCGCGGCGCACCGAGATCGCCTGCACGCTGACTCCGGACGACTTCGACCTCGACCTGCTGCAGCAGCGCGCGACGACCATCTACCGCATCTGCCAGGAAGCCCTGACCAACATCGCCCGCCACGCCGGCGCCACCCAGGTCACCGTCAGCCTGGCCCGCGACGGCGCCGATCTCGTGCTGGAGATCCGCGACAACGGGCGTGGCGTCTCGCGGCGGACGACGACCGGCAAGAGCATCGGCCTGGTCGGCATGAGCGAGCGGGCACGCGAACTTGGCGGCACGCTGACGATCGGCGACGCGCCGGGCGGCGGCACCCTGCTGTCCCTGCGCGTCCCTCTGGAGGAGCAGCCATGATCGACGTCCTGGTCGTCGACGACCACGCCATCTTCCGCAGCGGCCTGAAACGCCTGCTGGCGGACGAGGCGGACATGCGGGTGACCGGCGAGGCGGGGAACGGGCAGGAAGCGCTCGACATGCTGCAGGCCGGTACCTGGTCGGTGATCCTGCTCGACATCAACATGACCGGGCGCAGCGGCCTCGACACGCTCAAGCGCATCCGCGCCCGCTGGCACGAGCAGCCGGTGCTGATGCTGTCGATGTATCCGCACGAGCAGTACGCCGCGATGGCGCTCGACGCCGGCGCCAACGGCTACCTCTCCAAGGACTGCGACGCCCGCGAGCTGGTGCAGGCGATCCGCATCGCCGCCGGCGGCGGCTACTACCTCTCGCCGGCCGCCGCCGGCAACATCTTCGTCAAGCTGCGCAAGGAAGGCAGCCAGCCGCCGCACTACAAGCTGACGCCGCGCGAACTGGAAATCCTGCACCTGATCATCCAGGGCGTATCGCTGACCGAGATCGGCAAGCGCCTCTTCCTCAGTGTCAAGACGGTCAGCACCTACCGCACCCGCCTGCTGGAAAAACTTGGCGTCGAGAACAACGCCGACCTGCTGCGCTACGCGCTGCGGCACGGGCTGACTGATAGTTAAGCCAAGAGGCCATGGCTTCAACTGAAGACCGTTGTTTGATGCAACTTCTCAGTTCGGGCAACTGGTGCAATCGGCCATGAGCGGAAGTTCGGCCTCGCCGAATAGCTTTCAGTCAATGGGCAGCTCTACTCGGAAACCTGTCTGATGGCCGGCGGGAGCAGTCGGACAAATTTACCGCTATCTGCACCATTTCATTTGAATGACTGGTGTTAGCCGGCAACCGGATGAAGGACGAAAAGCTGTTTGCACAAAATTCTGTACATGCTCAACCTTCGGGTTGGCCGTTTTGCTTTTCCAGCGGAATGAATCGCCACGGTTTGTCTAGACACAAAACGACTGCTTTTCCCAGTAACCTGCCCCTGGATCATCGAGACGATGGATGTCTCTTGTAGGTCGATACCACCCGGTGACACCTGTCCGGGTCAGGTATCGCCCGGACAAATCCGAATTTTCTCGGCCAAGGCAAGTGTCGTTCCCGGCGAACCGGAAACGACATTGTCGAATCAGGCTGCCTGCTGCCGGTGAGCAGCGAACTCGCCGTACCAGGCGAGGCATTCCGGGTTGGCCAGGGTGTCCGGGTTGACGACCTTTTCCAGCGGCTGGCCGAGCAGCAGCTTCTTGATCGGCAGTTCCAGCTTCTTGCCGGTCAGCGTGCGCGGGATGGCGGGCACCTGGAAGATATCGTTCGGCACGTGGCGGGCCGAGAGGGCAACCTTGATGCGTTCGCGGATGGTCGCGGTGAGTGTTGCGGTCAACGTCTCGCCGGGGCGCAAAACCACGAACAGCGGCATGTAGGATTCCTTGCCCAGGTATTCGAGGTCGACGACCATGCTGTCGAGTACTTCCGGCAGATCCTCGACCGCACGGTACAACTCGCTGGTGCCCATGCGGATGCCGTGGCGGTTGATCGTCGCGTCGGAGCGGCCGTAGATGATGGCGCCGCCGCGCGGGGTGATGCGCAGCCAGTCGCCGTGGCGCCAGATGCCGGGGTAGGTGTCGAAGTAGCTGTCGATGTAGCGCAGGTTGTCCCTGTCGTTCCAGAAATAGAGCGGCATCGACGGCATCGGGGCACAGCACACCAGTTCGCCGACGGCGTCGGTCAGCGGCTGACCGGCTTCGTCGAAGGCTTCGATCTTCGCGCCGAGACAGCGGCACTGCATTTCGCCGGGATACATCGGCAATGTCGGGACGCCGCCGATGAAGGCGCTGACCAGATCGGTGCCGCCGGAGATCGGGTTGATCCACAGGTCGTTGCGCACGTGGTCGAGCAGCCAGCGGTAGTTTTCCGGCGACAGTGGCGAGCCGGTCGAGCCGAGGCCGCGCAGGCGGGAGAGGTCGCCGGCCTGCGTCGGCTCGATGCCGGCCTTCTGGCACGAGGCGTAGAAGGCGGCGCCGGCGCCGAAGAAGTCGATCCGCTGCTCGGCGACGAAGCGCCAGAGGGCGTTGAGGTCGGGGGTGCCGGGGTTGCCGTCGAACAGGCAGATGGTGCAGCCGGCCAGCAGGCCGCCGACCTGGAAGTTCCACATCATCCAGCCGGTGGTCGAATACCAGTGATAGCGGTCGCCGGGGCCGAGATCGAGGTGGAAGGTGATCGCCTTCAGGTGCTCGATGACGACGCCGCCCTGCGAATGCACGATGGGCTTGGGCAGGCCGGTGGTGCCGGACGAGTACACAACCCAAAGCGGATGGTCGAAGGGCACGTGTTCGGGCGCCAGCGGGGCATTGCCGGCAGTGGCGTCGGCCCAGGTTGTGGCGTTGGCGAAGCCGGTGGTGCCGGCGGCAGGGTCGAGCTGGGACAGTAGGATCAGGTGCTCGACGCTCGGCAGTTCGCCCAGCAGTTCGCCGACCAGCGCGCGGCGGTCGTGCGCCTTGCCGCCATATCGGTAGCCGTCGACGGCGATCATGACCTTCGGCTCGATCTGGCGGAAGCGGTCGAGGACGGCGACACGGCCCATGTCCGGCGAGCATACCGACCAGATGGCGCCGAGGCTGGCGACGGCGAGGAAGGCAATGACCGACTCGGGAATGTTGGGCATGAAGGCGACGACGCGGTCGCCACGGCCGATGCCCTGCGCGCGCAGCGTCGCGGCCAGGGCGCCGACCTGGCGCTGCAGTTCGGCCCACGACACGTCGCGCTCGGCGCCCGACTCGTCGCGGAAGACGATGGCCGGCCGCGCGTCGGTCGCATGGCGGAAGACCTGCTCGATGTAGTTCAGTTCAACGCCGGGGAACCACACCGCGCCGGGCATGCGGGCATCGGCCAGGGCCTGGCCGCGCGGCGTCGCCGACGGGATGGCGAAGTAATCCCACACAGCGCCCCAGAAGGCGTCGATGTCGGTCACCGACCAGCGCCACAAGGCGTCGTAGTCGGCGAGCGCGATGCCGCGCTCGCGGCCGAGCCAGTCGATGAAGGCGGTGACCTTGGCGTCGGCGATCGTTTGCGGCGAAGGGGTCCAGGCGGCGACGGGGTTTTCCATGAGTGTTCTCCTTTGATATTGATGGCGCCGTCTCGGGGTGGGCGGCTGATTCGGTTAAACGGGGTGGGCGGTGGCGGTCGGCAGCAGCGCCTGTTCCATCGCCGCCAGCAATGAGGCCGGTGGGTGGGCGCCGGAAACTGTGAGGCGGTTGTTGAAGACGAAGAACGGGACGCCGGAAATGCCGCTGTCGGTGGCGAGCCGGGCGCGGAAGCGGTCGCCGGCTTCCGGCGTGGCCAGGCGGGCCTCGATGGCGGCGGCCGGGAAGCCCGCTTCGGCAGCGATCGCGAGCAGAACCGGGAGGGCGCCGATGTTGCGTCCTTCCAGAAAGTAGGTGGCGAACAGGCGCTCGATGAGGTAGGCCACCTGTTCGGGGCCGCCGAATTCGCCGGCGCAGTCGATCAGCCGGTGCGCCAGCTGCGTGTTGGGCATCAACGCGATGCGCTCGAAGGCGAACTCGATGCCGGCTGTCCGGGCGGCGGCCTGGACCTGGGCGCGGCGTGCGGCGACGGCCGTCGGGCCGCCGAGGCGCCGTTCGTAGAATACCTGGTAGGGGATGCCGGCGGCAGGAATGTCGGGCAGCAGCTGGTGCGAGCGCCAGGCGACCGTGATTTCCACGTCCGGGTGCAAGGCGCGGAACTGCTCGATGGCGGTGCGCAGGTGGCGCTTGCCGATCAGGCACCAGGGGCAGATCAGGTCGAAATGGACGTCGATGGCGAGGGTGATGGACATGGCGTGGCGGTCAGGTAGTCGGGCAGGGGTGGGCGGGGCGGCGGCGTGCCTCGTAGAGCACGCATCCGGCGCCGATGGCGGTAAGGGTGCCGGTGCCGAGCGCCAGCAGGAACAGCGAGTCCCACAACAGCGGGGCGAGGACGCCGGCGCCGAAGGCCATCACGGCGAACTGCATGAAGGTCTGGCACGAGGCGGCGACCCCGGCGTGTTCGTGCACCGGCGCCAGCGCGCGGTCGATCAGGATCGGCAGGGCCAGCGCCATGCCGTAGGAAAAGACGATCAGGGGGAACAGCTGGAGCGGGCTGGGCGGCAGCAGGCCGCAAAGGACGAGATTGAGCGCGACGGCCAGCGCCAGGATCCGGTAGGCGCGCCCGAGAAGGGCGGCTCCCGCGAGGCGTTTTGCCAGGCGCGGGAAATGGATGAAGCCGGAAACCAGCCCGCCGGTGATCGGCACGAACACCATCCAGACATCGGTCGTTGCGCGTCCGAGATGGTGGATGACGATGGCGGGGGCCGAGAAGGCGTACATTGCCATCGCTACCCAGTTGGCGACGTGGGCCGTCGACAGCCGCAGAAAGCTGCCGTTGCGCGCCACGCCGGCGTAGGCGTGCCAGAGGGCGGCCGGGCGCAGCGGGCGACGCTGCGCGGCCGGGAGCGTTTCCGGCAGCCAGCGCCAGCATACGAACGCCAGCGCCAGCATGAGGCCGGCGATGACGCCGAAGACGGCGCGCCAGCCCCAGGCTGCGGCCAGCAGCACGCCGATCACCGGCGTCGCGACCAGCGACAGCGTCTGCACCATCATGATGTTGCTCAGCAGTTTCTGCGCCGTGGGGCCGATGTGCAGGTCGCGCACGACGGTGCGGCTGATCACCAGGCCGGCGCCCGAGGCCATGCCCTGCAGGGTCCGCAGCGCCCACAGGTGCTCGATCTGACGGACGGCGAGGCAGCCGAGCGCGGTGACGGCGACCACCAGCAGGGCGCCGAGGGTGACGGCACGGCGACCCCAGGCGTCGGCCAGCGCCCCATACCACAGGGACATGAAGGCGCAGGAGCCGAAGAAGAACGAAATGGTCTGCTGCGCCTGCCAGTTGCTGACTTGCAGGTCGTCGCGCAGCGAGGGCAGGGCCGGGATCACCATGTCGGAACAGATGGAGTTCAGGAGGCCGATCACCGCCAGCAGCGCGGTCAACGCCACTGGAGAGAGCGTTTTCACGGGTGGATTCCGGGCGGCGTTCAGCTCAGTTCGCGGATCAGGTCTTCGCCCTGCGCCCACGGGCCGAAACCGGCCGGCGGATTGATGTGGCCGACGGCGCCGACATCGAGCAAGCGGCTGCCCCAGGCGCGGGCGAAATCCTCGGCGCGGGCGAAACTGCACAACGGATCGTTGGTCGAGGCGGCGACGATGCTCGGGAAAGGCAGCGGCCGGCGCGGGATCGGGGTCCAGCCGGCAGCGGCGAGCTGGTCGACGCTCGGGTAGCCGGCGGGCATCGGCGATTCGACATCGGCCGGGGCGGCGAGCAGGGCGCCGATGATGTCGGCGCGGCGGTATTTCTGCGCCCACTGGACGACGATCATGCAGCCGGCGCTATGGGCAGCGAGGACGACAGGCCCGTCGATGTCGGCCAGCGCCACCTGCAGCGCCTCGACGCGGGCGTCACGCGACAGCTTGTCGTGTTCGAGCGGGGCGACGCAGCGGGCGCCGGGGATCTTTTTCTGGGCGTGGGTCTGCCAGTGGTCATCGACGTGGTCGCGCAGGCCGGGGACGAAAAGGACGGTCGGGGTGGGGGATCGGGACATGGGAACTCCGTTGAGGTCTATTGATTTTCCTGCGCCTGCTGGGCGCGGATGCGCGCCAGGTCGCTGGCGTAGTTACGACGGCCGAGGGCGAAGACGGCGGCGGCGGTGAGGCCGACCAGCGGCATCCACTGCAGGGCGCCGAGCAGCCCGATGCGATCGGCGAGGGCACCGGTCAGGAATGGCCCCGGCGCCATGCCGATCAGGTTGTTGGCTAGCGACCAGGTGGCGAAGGCCGTGGCATGGATGGCCGGATGGGTCAAATTGGCGACCATGGCGCCGACCGGTCCGGTGGTGCCGGCGACGAAGAACATGCCGACGGCGAGCAGGGCCAGCTGGGCCGGGCCGTTGGGCAGATGGAAGCCGACGAAAAGGGCGATCGACGAAATCAGCGAATAGGCCATGGCAACGGACCACTTGCGCGTCGCGAAGTCGCGGCTCAGGCGGTCGGTGATGATGCCGCAGCTGGTCATCCCGACGGCGCCCACGAGGACGAAGACGGCGGCGAACAGGCCGGCACGGTCCGCCGGCAGCTCGTAGTAGCGGTTAGCGAAGCTGGGCAGCCAGGCCATCATCGAACCCATCATGAACAGCTGCAGGCCGCTGCCGACATAGGCGCAGCAGACCGAGATCGAGGAAAACAGGCCGGCGAGCAGTCCGCGCAGCGAAGGGAAACGGGCGTTGCCGGCTTTTCCGCCCGGCCGGGCAGGGCCGTCCGGATTGAGCCGCTTCTCGGTCACGACCAGCGCGTAGAGGATGACCAGTGCCACGCCGAACAGCGCCATGGCACCGAAGGCCCAGCGCCAGCCGAACTGGGCGCCGATGACGCCGCCCAGCGCCATGCCGAGCACCGAGCCGAAGGCGCCGCCGGCCAGAAAAGCGCCGCTCAGCGTCGAGCGCATGTGCGGCGGGAAGACGGCGATGATGACGGCAATGCCGACGCTGCCGTAGGCGGCTTCGCCGACACCGACGAAGAAGCGCGCGGCAAACATCTGCCCATAGTTCTCGGCGACAGCGCAGGCGGCGGTGGCCAGGCTCCATAGCGCGGCCATCAGGACGATGCTGCGCACGCGGCCCCAGCGGTCGGCGAGCAGGGAAAGTGGAAAGGTGAGCAGCCCGACGAGCAGCGAGACGATGCTGTTCAGCGAGCCGAGCTGCGTGTCGCTGAGGCCCCATTCGGCCTTGAGCACCGGGAACACGGCGTTGAGGACCTGCCGTGACATGTAGTCGGAGAGCAGCAGGCCAAAGGTGAGGGCGAAGACGATCCAGGCGAAGGTGCGTGACACCTTCGGTGTATATCGGATGTCGATGCCGGCATCGGCGACATGGATGGCCACTGCGATCTCCTCGAATTCTTTGGTCAGGCACCGGCCGGCCGCGTCAGCGGCTGGCCTGGGCCATTTTAGTTATGTCTGGTTGCGGGACGGGCAGTGTTCGCTGCCCGTCCCGAGGGGATGCCGCTCAGGCGGCCTTGGCGTAGTGCGTGAAGCCAATCTGACCCGGCTTGCGGTTCGGCGCGAAGCCGTTGGCCGCCAGGGTCTCGTCGGCGTCCTTGTAGAAGGTGCCGATCTTGTAGATTTCGCGGGCTTCCTTGCCGTTGGCGACCGGACGGCCGAATTCCTTCGCGATGCGCACCAGTTGCTCGATCTGCTCGACCGTGGTCATCTTGCGCGAACGGTCCTGGGTCCAGATGTTGTCCTCGATGCCGCAACGGACGTGCAGGCCCATGGCGATCGCCATCATGTTGATCGGCAGGACGTTGAGCATCGAGGTTTCGAGCGTCAGCACCGAGCCGTCCGGACAGGCGCGGACGAAGTTGGCCAGGTTGTAGATGTTCGGGGCATCGAAACCGCCGCCGATGGCGACCCAGGTCAGGATCAGCGGCACGTTGCAGACATTGCGGCGCATCATGCGCTCGACGGTTTCCAACTGGGTGATGTTGGCCAACTGGAAGTGCGTCTGGATGCCCTTGGCGGAGAGGCGGCGGATATGCTCCTCGACCCACTCCGGACCGGCCGGGATGGTCATCTCGCGGTAGGCGCGGTACATCTCCGGTTCGCCCAGCGAGGTGCCGGCGACGTCGGCTTCGCACATCTGCTCGACGACGTTCATCTGGTTGCTGTTGATGGCGATGGTGACCTGGTCCGGCGTCGGAGTCAGCTCGGCCAGCATGTGGCGAGTGTCGTCGGACAGCCACTTGGCGGCCTCGCCGTCGCTTTCCGGCGCGAAGGAGATGGAGCCGCCGACCTGCAGGATCATGTCCGGCACGCGGGCACGGATGCCGGCCAGCAGTTCGTTGAACATGGACAGGCGCTTCGAGCCCTTGCCGTCGAGTTCGCGGCAATGCACGTGCAGCACGGTGGCGCCGGCGTTGTAGCAATCAACCGCCTTCTGGATCTGCTCTTCCATGGTGACCGGGATGTCCTCCGGGAAATCGGAAGGCATCCACTCCGGCCCGTAGGGGGCGCAGGTGATGACGAGCTTTTGCTGGTTTTCGGGGAAGAGGGAACCGTCGAGGAAATTCATGTGTTGCTCCTTGAGATGATCTTGATATGGATTTGGGTGGTTTTGCCGGGTCGACCGCAACAGCCGGCCCGGGTGTCTGTTTAGAAGGGCTTGTCGCCGATGATGGCGGCGCGTTCCATCTTGCGGTGGCACGGCGGGTAGTCCATGACCGCGTAGTGCTGCGTCGAGCGGTTGTCCCAGATCGCCATGCTGTATGGCTTCCAGCGCCAGCGCACCTGGTACTCGGGGTTGTAGGCCTGGCTGATCAGGTACTGCATCAGGTCGGAACCGCTCTTGTTGTAGTCCTGGCCGAAACGGACGCGCTTTGGGGTGTGGTAATTGACGAAGTGCGTCGTGAAGGCATTGACGAAGAGGACCTTCTCGCCGGTCTCGGGGTGGGTGCGCACGACCGGATGTTCGGCATCCGGATACTGGGCCTTCATCGCCAGGCGCTTGTCCTGCGGCATCGCGGCGGCGAAGGAGGAATTGAAGCTGTGGCTGGCGATCAGGCCGTCGATTTCCTGCTTGACCGATTCCGGCAGCTTCTCGTAGGCCAGCACCATGTTGGCCCACATCGTGTCGCCGCCGACCGGCGGGCACTCGATGCAGCGCAGCACGCAGCCGAGCGCCGGCGTCTCGCGCCAGGTGCCGTCGGTGTGCCAGGCGTTCTCGTAGCGGTCCATCGGGCTGTCCGGATTCTTGTAGATCTGGACGAGGCCGGGTGCCTCCGGATGGCTCGGGGCCATCGGGTGCGTTTCGAGTTCGCCGAGGCGCTGGGCGAAGGCCATGTGATCGACGCGCGACAGCCTGTCCAGCGTCTGGTCGCGCAGGAACAGTACCTTGTGCTTGAGCAGCGCGGCGTAGATCTCGTTGAACAGGCCGTCGTCGCGCACGGCATCGCCGAGATTGACGTCGATCAGTTCGGCGCCGACGGCGCAGGTCAGTTGTTCGATTCTCATTGTGTGTTGTCTCCTCGTCCTTAAATTACGAAAATTGATGACCCGGTCGTCTTGCGCGATTCGAGGTCACGATGGGCTTGCACGGCGTCTTCCAGCGCGTAGCGCTGGTTGATCTCGATCTTGATGCGCCCGGCTGCGACGTGGCCGAAGATCTCGCCGGCCAGCTCGGCCTTCTCGGCTGGGTCGGCGATGTAGTCGGCGAGCGCCGGGCGGGTCAGGTAGAGCGAACCCTTCATCGCCAGCAGTTGCGGGTTGAAGGCGTCAATCGGGCCCGAGGCGGTGCCGACGCAGACCAGCAGGCCGCGCCGCTTGAGTGAATCGAGCGAGGCCATGAAGGTGCTCTTGCCGACGCTGTCGAAGACGACATTGACGCCGACGCCGTCGGTCAATTCGCGGGCGCGCTTCGCCACATCCTCGTGGCTGTAGTTGATGATCTCGTCGCAGCCGTGGGCGCGGGCAACGGCTGCCTTCTCCTCGGTGGACACGGTGCCGATGACGCGCAGGCCGAGCAGCTTGGCCCATTGCGAGACGATCAGGCCGACGCCGCCGGCGGCGGCGTGCAGCAGGATGGTGTCGCCGGCCTTGAAGTCGTGGATGCGGCGCATCAGGTAGGCCGAGGTCAGGCCGCGCATGGTCATGGCGGCAGCGGTTTCGCAGCTGATGCCTTCCGGCAGGCGGATCAGCGGCGCGGCGGCGATGATGCGGGAGGTGCTGTAGGCGCCCAGGGTGTTGAGGAAGCCGGTGTAGGTCACCTTGTCGCCGACGGCGACGTTGCTCACGCCCGGGCCGACGGCTTCGACCACGCCGGCCGCCTCGACGCCCATGCCGGCGGGCAGGGGGATCGGGTAGGTGCCGTTGCGGAAGTAGGTGTCGGCGAAGTTGAGGCCGACCGCGACGTGGCGCAGGCGGACTTCGCCCGGTCCCGGCTCGCCGACGCTGACCTCTTCGAGCTTGAGGACTTCCGGGCCGCCGGTCTGATGGAAGCGTATTGCTTTTTCCAAGGTGTTCTCCTGTTTATGGTCTATGTATATTTGTGCGGTACAGCGCGTCAGTTCGCGGATGACGGGGCCAGATTGACGATGCGCGAGAACAGCCGCTTGAATTCGGCGTCGGTGTCGCCGCCGAAACGCGGGTCCATGTTCTTCTGGAAGGCCTCGTTGATTTCCGTCCAGTCCTCCACCGTCAGGTAGCGTTGTGCCAGCGGCAGGATCACGCCTTCCTCGCGGCCCATGTGTTCCCAGATCGCCTGCGAGTAGTGCGAGACCGCCTGTTCGACTTCGGCGACGGTCGCCGCGCCGCTGGCGTAGCGGTCGACCAGCGCTGCCAGTTCGATGACCTGCTGTTCGTCGCGAACGTGCTGGCGCTCGAGTTCGTCGAGTTCCGGGTTGGCCTCGGCGGTGCGCTCGCGCAGCTTGCGGAACAGGTAGTCGTCTTCCTTCGGGTGGTGCAGGGCGACCGGGAAGGCCTGGATGTAATGGACCATCGCCTGCATCAGCGCCGCATCGGGCTGGACGCCCTTGCCCTGCGCATCCTTGAACAGGTGCTGCCAGGCATGCAGGACGGCGGCCAGCGAACGGTGCTCGTCGCGGATGATGCCGATGGCCTGGGCCGGAACCGGCGGTTCGGCCATCGCCGAGACGAGGACCGGGATTTCGGAATGGGTGAGGACCTTCAGCGTCTGCGAGCCGAGCATCATGCCGAGCGTGCTGCGCCGGCCGTGCGACGCCATGAAGATGAGGTCGCAGCCGGCGGCGCGCGCTGCGGCTACGATCGCGGTGTAAGGCGAATCGCTGACCGTGCTCGCCGACGAACAGGGCACGCCGCGGGCGCGCGCCGCCGATTCGGCCTTGGTCAGCAGTTCGCGGGCGCGGCCGGCGAAGTTGTAGGCGTAATCTTCCGGCGCCGTCATGCGGACGATCTCGGCGTCGCCGGTGATCGACGCCGAGTGATCGGCGCTGGCGTGGAAGAAGGTGATCCGGGCGCCGAGCGCCAGGGCGAACTCGACGGCGCGGCCGATGGTCACGGTGGACAGATCGGAGTTTTCGATGGGGACCAGCAGATGTCGATACATGGCGATTCCTGTAATGAGTGGCGCGATACCGGGTTCAGTTGCCGATGGTGACGAGGACCCTGTCACCGGAAATCTCGACCGGGAAGGACGCGACGCCCAGACACTGCGAACTACCGAGCTTCCCGGTCGTCACGTCGAAACGCCAGCCGTGCGCCCGGCACGTCACCGTGTGGCCGCACAGCTGGCCGCCGCTCAGCGCGGCGCCCTGGTGCAGGCAGCTGTTCTCGATGGCGTAGACGCGACTGTCGACGTTGAACAGGGCGATATCCCGGCCTTCGGCACGCACCGCGCGTGACTTGCCCGGCGGGATCTCTTCCACTGCGCAGACATCGACAAGTTTCATGACTGGTGCTTCCCGGACGAATTGGTATGGAGCGCATGGTAGGAGGTCCGAAGGCCTTTTTCCCCCCTCGAAAAAGGGGGGGATAGGTTGTCGGAAAATCGCGGCCTGTGTTTAAATTTGCCAACCAATTCGGGGTGGTGCGGGGCCGTCGTCGCAGGGGCTTCCGGCCGCAGCCACCGCTGGAATCCTCCAACAACTGGCGCGAGCCAGGCATGAACAGCGGGCATACCGATGACCACCGCACTCCGCCAGGCCGGCGCCATGACGTCCGGACTCGTTCTCCGCACCACGCCGCCAAGGGCGCCGCGGCACCAGTTGTTGCGGCCGCGCCTCGGCCTCGACGCCGAGCAGTTCCGCGATCGACCGGTCCTGGTGGTGCAGGCGCCGGCGGGGTTCGGCAAGACTTCGCTGCTCGGCCAGTGGCGGCGCGAGCATCTGGCGCGCGGGGCGGCGGTGGCCTGGATTTCCGCCGACGATCACGAGGACCCGCAGCATTTCCTGCACGCCCTGACCCTCGCAGTGCGTGTCGGTTGCGGTCGACCGGCCTTTGGACGCTATTTTCTTGAAGGCGGGGGCGCCCCGGGGGGCGAGCTGGAGGGCATTACCGCGTGGCTGGCCGAGGTGGCGCAGACCTCGCTCGACATGGTGCTCATCGTCGACGAGGCGGAACGTCTTCCATCCCGCAACTTCGCGACGCTGGTCTACCTGCTGCACAACCTGCCACCCAATCTGCGCGCGATCATCGCCGGGCGCGGCGACATGTACGACGCCCTGGCCGATCTGACTGCCTACGGTGATTGCGTTTCGGTGGGGCCGGAGATCCTGCGCTTCAGTCTCGACGAAACGATCGCCTTCATGCGCAACCGTTTCGGCCCCAATGTGGATGCCGACGCCTGCGCGCGGCTGCACGAGATCACCGAGGGCTGGCCGCTCGGCCTGCAGCTGGCGCTGGCCGCGGTCGAGGGGTGGGGCGATCCGGGGGTCGCCATCAACATCATGCTGGCGCGCAACGAAGGGCGCAGCGAGCAGCTGGTCGGCGGCCTGCTCGACCATCTTGCCCCCGGGGACGTCGACTTTCTCGTCCGCGTCTCGGTGGTCGACATGCTGCATCCCGACCTGTGCTGCGCCCTGCTCGGGCGCGCCGATGCGCCGGAGCAACTTGCCCGCCTGGCGGGCGACACGCCGATCTTCATGGTCGGCGATGATGGCGAATGGTTCCGCCTGCACGCCCTGGCGCGCGATGCCCTGCGCCAGCGGCTCGCCGGTTTGCCGGAAGCGGAGCTGGCCGACCTGCACCTGCGAGCCATGGAATGGCTGTCCGGACGCGGCATGCTCCAGGAGGCGGCGCGCCATGCGCATGCTGCCGGGCAGCGCCAGCAGGCTTACGACATGGCCGAGCGCTGCATGTACGACGCGGTGACCCAGGGTTACCACGGCACCGTGCTCGAATGGCTCGACGATCTGCCCGAGGCCGATCTCGACAGCCGCCCGCAATTGCGCCTGGCCGCGGCCTGGGCGCTGGCCCTCAGCGAGCGGCAGGAGGAAGCAGGGCGGCTGGTCGCCCGCATTCTTGAAAATCCGGATGTCGACAGCCACCTGCGCTACGAGTGCGCCCTGATCCTCAGCGGCGCCGCCTACTTCGCCGACGAGCCGGACCGCTGCGCCACCCTCTTCGAGCCGTGGGCCGACGCGCCACCGTCGCGCGAGTCGCGCCTGCTCCAGATGCACGCCAATCGCCAGGCGATCCTCTCCATCCTCAAGGGCGACCCGGCGCAGGCGCGGCGCTGCCTGCAGCATGTTCCGCGCGGAAATCTCGGCAAGAGCCACGTCTATGCGGGCCGCTGGGGGGAGTTCGTCACCGGACTCAGCTACATCTGGGAAGGCCAGGTGCTGCTCGGCGAGGAAACGCTGCGGCCGGCGCTGACGCGTGCCGAGTCCGAACTCGGCCGCCGCCACCCGCAGGCCTGCATGCTGGCGGCGCTGCTCGCCGTCGCCGTCTACGAGCGCGACCGGCTGGACGAGGCGGCCGCGCTGCTGGCCAACCGGCTGGACGTCCTCGAACGATTCGGTGCCCCCGAGACGGCGCTGTTCGCCTACCGCACGGTGGCGCGCATCGCCGCCGCCCAGGGCATCGAGCATCGCGCCATCGACCTGCTCGAAGCGCTCGGCGCCGTCGGTGTCGAACGTCATCTGCCGCGGCTGATCGTCGCCAGCCTGGCCGACCAGGTGCGCATCCATGCCGGCAAGTTCCGCAGCGAAACCTGCCGGGTGCTGGCCGATCGCATCGACGAGATCATCGCGCAGAGCGGCCATCCGGAAGGTTCGCTGTGGCATCGCTCGGTGGCGCTGCTGCAGATCATCTCCCATGCCAACGTGGCGATCGCCGCCCAGGACTGGCAGGCGGCCCTCAACCGCCTGGCGCCGGCAGTGGCGCTGGCCGACACGATGAAGCTCGGGCGCCTGCGTATCGAGGTCATGGCCCTGCGCGCCTTTGCCCTCGAACGCCAGGGCGAGAACGGGCGTCCGTTGATGCTGGAGGCGATGAACCTGGCGCAGACCTTCGGGCTGGCGCGGACCTTCGTCGATGCCCACCCGATCATCGCCGACCTGATGCGTCGCCTGGTCGACGAGGAGGGGGGCGGCAGCGGGGCGCCGGGTGCCGTCCAGGTGCCGCGCGCCGTGCGGCCGCGTCCGGCGCGCGAGGCCGGCGCGCCGCGGGCGGTGCCGAGCATGGTCCTGACCCCCAAGGAGCGCGAGGTGCTCGAGTTCCTCGCCCGCAACCTTTCCAACAAGGAAATCGCCCAGGCGATGTCGGTTGGCGAGGAGACGATCAAATGGCACCTGAAAAACCTGTTCGGCAAACTCGACGCCGGCACGCGCAAGCACGCTGTGCGCCGCGCGCAACTGCTCGGCCTCCTCGAAGGCAGCGACTGAGTGCGCCCGACGCCGGCGCCTGATCCGCGCGCGCTGAACGTCCCGGTGCCGGCCCGCGCGGGTCGGCGGTAGCGCCCGTCAGCCGGCGACAGGCCGGCAGCCGACGCCGGTTCAGCACATTTTCGTTTCCGCACCGATCGCTGCGGTCGACCGCTTTTTCAGGGCAAAAATGCCCTGATCTGCCGCATGGCGGCCGGAGAGCGCGCGGCCCGGATCGGCTGAAAGGCGGGTTCGGCGGCTGGCGCGCCTCCTCGTCTGACGGTTTCCCGGCCGGTCTCCAGCGCCCCCCAAGGCCCCCATTTGCGCGACCGCGCATCCCCCCCGTGCAACTCCCCATCCCCCGCTTTTTGGGGGGGGTGCTGGTGAACAGCCTCCGGATAATCCATTCCCGAAGCAGTCGGAAGACGCATCTCTTTCAGTAATTCATCAAATAAGGAAGGAAGACAAAGTAATGACCACCATGGAGAGACAAGGCCAAGGCTGGAAGCAGATCCGCCCGATCGCATTCGCGCTGGCGACCATGTTCGGCGCCGGCGGCAACGCCCTGGCATTCAACATCGACGTCGGCAACGACGATATCGAAATGCGCCTGGACACCACCGTCCGCTACAACGCCGCTGTGCGCGTCAAGAACCGCAGCAACCTGATCGGCAACAACATCGCTTCGGACGAAGGCACCTACCTGTTCGACAAGGGCGATCTCGTCACCAACCGTCTCGACCTCTTCTCGGAGTTCGACTTCGCCTGGAAGAAGATGCTCGGCTTCCGCGTCAGCGGCGCGGCCTGGGGCGATGGTGCCTACGGCACGGCCAGCGGCGCCAATCCCAAGTTCGCCCGGGCCGGCATTTCCAGCTACCCGAACCAGGTGTTCAGCCCCTACGTCGAACAGTATTATCGCGGCCCGTCCGGCGAGATCCTCGACGCCTTCGTCTTCGCCAACTTCGATGTGGGCGACGTGCCCACCAAGGTGCGCGCCGGCCGCCACACCGTGTTCTGGGGCGAGTCCCTGTTCCTCGGCGGCGCCCTGCACGGCATTTCCTATTCGCAGATGCCGCTCGACCTGCAGAAGGGCTTCGCGACGCCGGGTGTCGAGGCCAAGGAACTGTTCCGTCCCCTGAACCAGGTGTCCGGCCAGGTGCAGGTGACCGACAACCTCTCGCTGGCGGCCCAGTATTTCCTGGAATGGGAACCGTACCGCTTCCCGGAAGGCGGCACCTACCTCGGTCCAGTCGACTTCGCCTTCAACGGCCCCGAGCGCATCCTGCTGGCGCCCGGCGTCGGCTATACCCGCGGCAATGCGTTCGAGCCGGCCCAGCGCAACGGCGAATTCGGCCTCAACGCCCGCTGGTCGCCGGACGCGCTCGACGGCACCGTCGGTGTCTACTACCGCCGCTTTGCCGACAAGCTGCCGCAGGGCCTGGTCACCAGCCAGCGGCTGGTGCGCCTGCCCAACGGGCAGTTCGTGCCGGTCGCCAGCGCCAGCCAGTACAACCTGATCTACGCGGACGGCGTCGACCTCTACGGCATCAGCCTGGCCAAGAACATCGGCGGCATCAGCTTCGGCGGCGAACTCTCGTATCGCCACAACACCCCGCTGCTGGCCAAGATCCTCGGCGTGCCGGGCACCAACCCGTTCAACGTGCCGGCGCCGAGCGAAGGCGAGACGACCGGTCCGCGCGGCAACACGATGCACGGTTTGGTCAACGCGGTCGGCATCCTGCCCGACACGCCGGTCTTCGATGCCGCCACCTGGGCGCTCGAACTGGTGTGGAGCCAGTGGCTCGACGTCACCAGCGGCGCCGAAACCTTCCAGGCGGTCGGCTACAAGGGCTGTACCTTCAACAAGCCGACGGCCCAGGCCGGCGACAAGTGGGACGGCTGCGCGACGAAGAACTACGTCGGCATGGGCGCCAGCTTCACGCCGACCTGGTACCAGGTCATGCCCGGGGTCGACATGTCGGCGCCGATGACCTTTTCGATTGGTCTGAGCGGCAACGCGGCGACGACCTTTGGCGGCAACCAGGGCAACGGCAACTTCAGCGTCGGCCTCGGCTTCGACATCTTCCAGAAGCACCGCGTCGATCTCAAGTACATCGGCTACTTCGGCCGCATCAACGACTACGGTGCCAGCGGTGCGCTGGGCGCCGAGAACATCACGCAAAACGGCTTCACCTCGCTGCTGAAGGATCGTGACTTCATCAGCCTGACCCTTAAAACCACGTTCTGAGGAGACAACTCATGCGATTTCAAAAAACCCTTCTGATTGCTGCGCTGACGTCCGTTTCGGGCGCCGCCCTGGCCGGCGTCAGCGCCGAAGAAGCCAAGCAGCTCGGCACCACCCTGACCGCCACCGGCGCCGAGAAGGCCGGTAACAAGGACGGCTCGATTCCGGCCTACGCCGGCGGCCTGACCAAGGCCCCGGCCGAATTCAAGGCCGGCGACGGCCTGCGTCCCGACCCGTTCGCCGCCGACAAGCCGTTGTTCGCAGTCGACGCCAAGAACATGGACAAATACGCTGACAAGCTGACCGAAGGCACCAAGGCGCTGATGAAGAAGAATCCGGATTACCGGATCGACGTCTACCCGACCCAGCGCAGCGTCGCCTATCCCAAGTGGGTTGCCGACAATACGGCCAAGTGCGCGACGTCGGCCAAGACCACGAACGGCGGCCGCTCGATGGAAGGCTGTCATGCCGGCATCCCGTTCCCGATCCCCAAGACCGGCTACGAAGTGATGTGGAACCACCTCGTCCGTTTCCAGGGCGTCGCCTACAACGTCAAGTACCGCAACTGGAACATCGACGCATCGGGCCGTCCGTCCGTGTCGACCGAAGGTTCGATCGTCCAGGAATATCCGTACTGGGATAGCGGCAAGGCCGATTCGGGCGTTTCCTACAAGCAGCGCATCACCTATACCGGTCCGGCCCGCCGTGCCGGCGAGGCGATGATGATCATCGATCCGCTCGACTACGCAACCAGCGACCGCCGTGCCTGGCAGTACCTGCCCGGTCAGCGTCGCGTCAAGATCGCCCCGGATTTCGCCTTCGACACCCCGAACCCGGGCACCGGCGGCACCTCGACCTTCGACGACGTCTTCCTGTTCCTCGGCTCGATGGACCGCTTCGACTTCAATCTGGTCGGCAAGAAGGAAATGTACGTCCCGTACAACACCTACCGCATGGCCTTCGCCTCCAACAAGGATGACCTCCTGAAGCCGAAGTTCATCAATCCGGATCAAGTCCGCTGGGAACTGCACCGCGTCTGGGTCGTCGAGGCCAAGCTGCGCGAGGGCAAGCGCCACATCTACAGCAAGCGCACCTTCTACATCGATGAGGATTCCTGGACCATCCTGGCCTCCGACCAGTACGACGCGCGCGGCCAGTTGTTCCGTGCCGGCTTCGCCTACCAGACCCCGAGTTACGAGGCGTCGGCGCCGTGGGCCGACATGCATGGCCTGTACGACCTGATCGCCGGTTCCTACTCGCTGTCCGGCTACACCGCTGAAACCGGCGGCGTCCGCCAGGGCAAGCCGGCGTCGGAACGCGACTGGTCACCCGACGCGCTGGCCGGCGCCGGCATCCGGTAATTCCTCCCCACCAGGCCGGTTGCGGTCGACCCCGCAACCGGCCCCTTTTTCGACAAGGCAAGCCATGACTTTCCGGAAGATCGTTCCTCCGCTCCTTGCGTTCGTTCTGACGCTGCCCCTGGTAGCCTCCGCCGCCGCGAGCTACCGCGACGTCCTCGACACCCCGGCGCGCGACAGCGCCTTCGCGGCGAAGTCGCTGCTCAACGGCGTCGCCAATGCCGGGCAGCGCATCGTCGCCGTCGGCCAGCGCGGCCACATTGTTCTTTCCGACGACGGTGGCAAGACCTGGACGCAGGCGAAGGTGCCGGTCAGCTCCGATCTCGTGGCGGTATATTTCCCGACGACGGCCAAGGGCTGGGCGGTCGGCCACGACGGCGTCGTGTTGCACAGCGCCGACAGCGGCGCCACCTGGACACGCCAGCTCGACGGGCGCAGCGCCGGCGAATTGATGGCCAACTTCTACGCGGCCGAGGCCGCGAAGGGTTCCCTTGGCCCGGCCGACCGCGCCGCGGCACTGGTCGACGAAACGAAGCGCATCGGCGCCCAGGGGGCCGAGAACGCCTTTCTCGACGTCTGGTTCGCCGATGAGAACAACGGCTTCATCGTTGGCGCATTCAACCAGATCTTTCGCACCGCCGATGGAGGCAAGACCTGGGAACCGTGGTTCCACCGCACCGAGAACCCGTCCCGCCTGCACCTCTACGCCATCCGCCAGGTTGGCGGCGCGCTCTACATCGCCGGCGAGCAGGGCACCGTGCTGAAGCTCGATGCCGGCGGCAACCGTTTCGTCGCGCTCGACACCGGCTACAAGGGCAGTTTCTTCGGCCTTGCCGGCGGTGATGGCGCGGTCCTGGTGCATGGCCTGCGCGGCCACGCCTTCCGCAGCAGCGATGGCGGCAAGACCTGGAAAAAGGTCGAGACCGGCCTGCAGGACGGCATCACCGGCGCCACCAGCTGCGGCGACAAGCGCCTCGTCCTCGTCAGCCAGGCCGGACGTGTGCTGGTCAGCGACGATGCCGGCGCCAGCTTCCGCCCGGTCAAGGTCGAGCAGGCCAGCCCGGCCTCGGCGGTCGCCTGCCTCGGTCGCGAAGGCACAGTGATGGTCGGCGCCCGCGGCGTGCGCACCCAGGCCATCCAGTAAGCAAGCAGAACACCCATACCAAAAAGCAGAGACAGGAGAACCCAGCGATGGCCGTAGCCACAGACCTCATGGATCGCATGCCGATCGTGCGAACCCTGACCGACTTCAACCCCAACTCGGGGACTGCCCTCGAACGGGCGATTTTCAACAACCGCCTGGCCGTCGTCATCGTCTGCGTACTGGTCACCCTGGTGCTCCTGTTCGGGGCGGCCACCCGGCTGACGCTGAATGCCAGCTTCGAGAAGATGATTCCGCAGGGCCAGCCCTACATCAAGAATTACCTCGACAACCGCGCCGAGTTGCGCGGTCTCGGCAACGTGCTGCGCATCGTCGTCGAGAACACCGACGGCGACATCTTCGATCCGAAGTACCAGGAGACGCTGCGCAAGATCAACGACGAATTGTTCCTCACCCCGGGGGTCGACCGCGCCTGGCTGAAATCGCTGTGGACCCCGTCGGTACGCTGGACCGAGATCACCGAGGAGGGCTTCCAGGGCGGCCCGGTGATGCCCGATTCGTACGACGGCTCGCCCAAGGCCACCGAGCAGCTGCGCCTCAACATCGCCCGCTCCGGCATCGTCGGCCGCTTTGTCGGCAACGACTTCAAGTCGAGCATGCTCGTCGTCCCGCTGCTCGACAAGGATCCGACGACCGGCGAGGCGATCGACTACCGTGCGCTGTCCGCCGCCCTCGAGGAGAACATCCGCGACCGCTTCGAACGTGCCGCCAAGGACGGTGCGCCGGGCGTGCGCATCCACATGATCGGCTTCGCCAAGCTGGTCGGCGACCTGATCGACGGTCTGGCCAAGGTGATGACTTTCTTCGCCATCGCCGCCGCCATCGCCATCGCCATCATCTATCTCTACACCCGCTGCCTGCGCAGCACGGCGCTGGTCGTCGCCTGCTCGGTGGTCGCCGTCGTCTGGCAGCTCGGCCTGGTCGCGCTGTTCGGCTTCGAGCTCGACCCGTTCTCGATCCTCGTTCCCTTCCTGATCTTCGCCATCGGCGTTTCGCACGGGGCGCAGAAGATGAACGGCATCATGCAGGACATCGGCCGCGGCACGCACCGCCTGGTCGCCGCCCGCTATACCTTCCGCCGCCTGTTCCTCGCCGGCATGACGGCGCTGCTTGCCGATGCCGTCGGTTTCGCCGTGCTGATGGTGATCGACATTCCGGTCATCAAGGATCTGGCGCTGACCGCCAGCCTCGGCGTCGCAGTGCTGATCTTCACCAACCTGATCCTGCTGCCGGTCCTCCTTTCCTATACTGGCGTCAGCACGGCGGCGGCCGAGCGCAGCCTGCGCGCCGAATCGGATGACGGCCGCGGCGGCTTCGCCGCACTGTGGCGCGGACTCGAGCGTTTCACCGAACGGCGCTGGGCGCTGGGCGCCATCATCGTGGCCTTGGTTCTGGCGGTCGCCGGCTTCATCGTCAGCCTGCAGCTCAAGATCGGCGATCTCGAACAGGGGGCGCCGGAACTGCGCGCCGACTCGCGCTACAACCGCGACAATGCCTATATTTCCGGCAGCTACTCGCTGTCGAGCGACCAGTTCGCGGTCATCGTCAAGACGGCGGCCGAAGGTTGCCTCAACTACCAGACCCTGGTCGAGGCCGACCGCCTGGCTTGGGGCCTGCAGCAGTTACCTGGCGTCCAGACGACGGTCTTCCTCGGCAACGCGGTGCGCCAGATCACCGCCGGCTCCAACGAGGGTAGCCCGAAGTGGCTGACGCTGGCGCGCAACCAGGACATCCTGAACTACGGCGCGCAGCAGGCGTCGGTCAACAATCCCGACCTGTTCAACAACGACTGTTCGGTGATGCCGGTGATCGCCTACCTGAGCGACCACCGGGCGGAAACCCTGAGCCGCGTGGTCGCCGAGTCGGCCCGCTTCGCCGAGGAGCACTCGACGCCGGAGCGCCAGTTCCTGCTCGCCGCCGGCAACGCCGGGATCGAGGCGGCGACCAACATCGTCGTCAAGAAGGCTTGGACCGAGATGCTGGTCTATGTCTATCTCGCGGTCATCGCTCTCTGCTTCATCACCTTCCGCAACTGGCGCGCGGTCGTCGTCGCCATCGTGCCGCTGATCCTGACGTCCATCCTCTGCGAAGCGCTGATGGTGATGCTCGGCATCGGTGTCAAGGTGGCGACCCTGCCGGTCATCGCGCTGGGGGTCGGCATCGGCGTCGATTACGCCCTCTATCTGTTGAGCATCCAGTTGGCGCAGCAGCGCGCTGGGGCATCGCTGGCCGTCGCCTACAAGCGCTCGATCCAGTTCGTCGGCAAGGTCGTCGCCCTGGTTGGCGTGACCCTGGCGGCCGGCGTCGTCACCTGGGCCTGGTCGCCGATCAAGTTCCAGGCCGACATGGGCATCCTGCTCACCTTCATGTTCCTGTGGAACATGATCGGCGCGCTGATCCTGATCCCGGCGCTTTCCCACTTCCTGCTGAAGACGCCGGCGCAGGCCCGCGGCTTCGGCCGCTGAGGGGCTGGCATGAGACTCGCCCATGCCCTGCAGCTGCCCGCCTGGCCGGTGATCTGGCCGGGCGTGCTGACCGCGATCACCATTGCGCTGGCCGCGACCTTCATCGCCGAACACCAGGGCGGGCCACAGCTGCTCTATGCCCTGTTCTTCGGGATGGCGTTCAACTTTGCCGCCAACGGCGAGAAGGTCAAGGCCGGCATCGAATTCGCGTCGCGCCAGATCCTGCGCTTCGGCGTCGCGCTGCTCGGCGCCCGCATCACCGCCGAGCAGATCTCGGGGCTGGGTGCCGTGCCGATCATGATGGTGATTGGCGGCGTCGTGCTGACCATCCTCTTCGGTGCGCTGGTCGGCCGCCTGCTTGGCCGGCCGAAGACCGAGGGCCTGCTCACCGGTGGCGCCGTCGCCATCTGCGGCGCCTCGGCGGCGCTGGCGATCTCCGCGGTGATGCCGAAGAACGAGGAAAACCAGCGTTTCACGCTGTTCACCGTGGTCGGCGTGACGACCCTGTCGACGGTGGCGATGATCGCCTACCCGGCTATCGCTCGCGCCCTGGATCTCGATCCCGGCGCGGCGTCGGTCTTTCTCGGCGGAACCATCCACGACGTCGCCCAGGTCGTCGCCGCCGGCTACATGATCTCGCCGGAAGTCGGCGATGGCGCCACCTTTGTCAAGCTGCTGCGCGTCGCCATGCTGCTGCCGGTCGTGCTCGTCTTCTCGCTGGTCTTCCGCACGCGCGGCGAGGGCGGTGCCCGCCCGCCGCTGCTGCCCGGCTTCCTGATCGGCTTCGCCGTTCTGGTCGTGATCAACAGCCTCGGCATCATTCCCAAGCCGGTGACCGATGCCGCGTCCCACCTGTCGCGCTGGTGCCTCGTCGTGGCGATTGCCGCGCTCGGGGTCAAGACCTCGCTGCAGCAACTGGCCAGCCTCGGCTGGCGCCCGGTACTGATGCTGGCGGTCGACACGGTGTTTCTGGCTGGTCTGATCCTTGGCGGCCTGCTGATATTGCGCTGAACGCACCGGGCTGCCAGGGGGGCATCCGGCCAGCACCCGTTCGCAGGTCGCTCACTGCTGCTCCCGCCCGGTGCCGGGACTCCTCCCGGCGGGCGGCTCGCCTACGAAGCCGATCCCGGGTGTGCGCCGGCCAGCCAGATGCAGGCGCCCTTGGTTTCCTTGTCGATGGCGGCCAGTACCCGCTGGTGGTCGGCCAGCTCGTCATCCGTTGGCCGGCGCACGAGCAGCGGCTTGCGTTCGCCGCGGCGGCCGCCGGCGCCTGCCTGGGCGCGGGGGGCGGCGTCCGGTTCGATCATCAACGTGTTCTGGCCGCGTGTCATCGCCAGGAAGACTTCAGCCAGCAGTTCGGTATCGAGCAGCGCGCCGTGCAGGGTGCGCTGCGAGTTGTCGATCTCGTAGCGCTCGCACAGGGCATCCAGGCTGTTGCGCTTGCCGGGGTGGAGGTCCTTGGCCATGCGCAGGGTGTCGGTGACGCCGTTGCAGATCGTCTCGACCGGCACGCGGTCGAGGCGGGACAGCTCGGCGTTGAGGAAGCCGAGGTCGAACGGTGCGTTGTGGATGACCAGCTCGGCACCGTTGATGAATTCGAGGAATTCATCGGCGATGTCCGCGAACTTGGGCTTGTCGGCGAGGAATTCGAGGCTGATGCCATGCACCGCCTGCGCGCCTTCGTCGATCTCGCGTTCCGGATTGACGTACTTGTGCAGGTGGCGGCCGGTCAGCCGGCGGTTCTCCATCTCGATGCAGGCGACTTCGATGATGCGGTGGCCGTGGCGGGGGTCGAGGCCGGTGGTTTCGGTATCGAGAACGATCTGTCTCATGCGGCGTCCTTGTTGTTCAGTTCGTCGATGCCGCGGTTGGCCAGGGCGTCGGCGCGTTCGTTTTCCGGGTGGCCGGCATGGCCCTTGACCCAGATCCATTCCAGCCGGTGCGGCTGGCGCAGGGCGTCGAGCTGCTGCCAGAGGTCGGCGTTCTTCACCGGCTGCTTCGCGGCGGTCTTCCAGCCGTTGCGCTTCCAGCCGTGGATCCATTCGCTGATGCCCTTGAGCACATATTGCGAATCGGTATGGACGCGCCCGGCGACCGGCCGCTTCAGCGCTTCCAGGGCGCGAATGGCGGCGATCAGCTCCATGCGGTTGTTGGTCGTTTCGCGCTCGCCGCCCCACAATTCCTTCTCGTGGCGCCCCAGGCGCAGGATGGCGCCCCAGCCGCCGGGGCCGGGATTGCCGCGGCAGGCGCCGTCGGTAAAGATTTCCACATTGTCTTCAGTGACCATGATTTTCCTTCTGGGCGATCGGCCGCAAGGCCTTGCCGGCGACCGCATTCTTGCGCCAGGCCGGGGTGATCAGGCGCATGGCATGGGTGCGCTTGATCGCCCGCAGCATGTAGACGCCGCCGGGAAACCCCCACCAGTGTTCGTCGGCGGTTTCCATGAAGCGCCAGCGGCGCAGCCAGGCCTGCCGCTCGCAGGGCGGTACCCGGCAACCGGCGATGCCGCGGTCGACCTCGAAACCGAGCAGCTTCAGCCAGTCCTTGAGGCGCGGCAGCGAGATGTAGGCGCCATGCCACGGAAAGCTGCCGCTGCGATCCAGGCGATTGCGCAGGCCCCACAGCGAAACCGGGTTGAAGCCGAGCACGATCAGCTGGCCCTCGGGGATCAGGATGCGCTCGATTTCGCGCAGGATCTGGTGGGCGTCCTGGCTGAATTCGAGCACGTGCGGCAGCACCACCAGGTCGGTGCTGTGGGCGGCAAAGGGCAGGGCGGTGAGTTCACACAGCGCGTCGACCGGGCCGGCGTCGCCGGCCTTCTGGCGCAGCGGGATGCGGTTGGCGCGGAGGAAGTCGTGGCAAGGCATGCCGAGCTGCAGGGCGTTGAAGCCGAAAATGTCGGCGACGGCGGCGTCGACCCGGGACGACTCCCAGCCCAGCACATAGCGCCCCTGGGCGGATTCCAGCCAGCCCTCGAGGCCCGGAATTGACATCCGCTGCCCTTCGCTCGATAGTTCCGGCATGTTCGAAATCCTGCTCATTCCCGCATTCAAGGACAATTACATCTGGCTGCTGGTCCGCGACGGACGGGCAGCGGTGGTCGATCCAGGCGACGCCGGACCGGTTATCGCCCGCCTGGAAGGTACGGGGCTGCACCTCGAAACCATCCTGATCACCCACCATCACGCCGACCATCAGGGCGGCGTTGCCGAACTCGTAGCGCGCTGGCAGCCCCGTGTCTTCGGACCGGCTGAGGAGTCTATCACAGGCTGCACGGACCCTCTGGCGGGGGGTGAAACGATCGAAGTGCTGGGGCAGCGCGTAACGGTGTTGCCGGTCGGCGGGCATACCCGCGGGCATATCGCCTATTGCGTTCCCGGTGCGGTTTTCTGCGGCGACACGCTGTTCGGCGCCGGCTGCGGTCGTCTTTTCGAGGGCACGCCGGCGCAGATGAGCGCCTCGCTCGGCCGCCTTGCCGCCTTGCCTGACGACACCCTGATCTATTGCGCGCACGAATACACCGAAGCCAACCTGCGCTTCGCGCTGGCGGTCGAGCCGCGCAACGCGGCAGTGCGCGAACGGGTCGAGCGGGTGGCGGCGCTGCGTGCCGCCGGGCATTCCTCCGTTCCCTCGACGCTGCGCGAAGAAAAGGCAACCAATCCCTTCCTGCGTTGCAGCGAGCCGGCCGTGGTTGCGGCCGCGCTCGAACATGCTGCGGTCGACGCCTCGCCGGTGGTCGTTTTCGCGGCGATCCGCCGTTGGCGCAACGACTTCTGAGCAGCAGCCGATAGCGTCGCATGCCGTCGGCAAGGCTAATTCAGGTCCGACGATATGCTAAATTCGACCTGATACAGAACCAGCCGCAGAAAAATCATGACAGCGCAGCCTGACGACAACACTTCCAGCAAATCGAGCAAGGCCATCGCGGCGTTCAAGGGGCCGCGCGCCCGTCGCATAGGGCTCTGGCTCGTGGGCGTGCTGCTGGCTTTCGGCGTGCTCGGCTATTTCGCCGGGCCGCCGCTGATGAAATGGCTGCTGGTCAGGCAGTTGTCGACCGAACTGCAGCGCGAAGTCAGCATCGAGAAGATCGACATCAATCCGTACGCCCTCTCGGCCCGGGTGGCCGGCGTCTCGGTCAAGGCGGAGGGCGGCCGGGAAGTCGCCGGTTTCGACGAACTGTTCGTCAACCTCTCATCGTTCTCGCTGTTCCAGTACGGCGCCGTGGTCGACGAGATTCGCCTGCAGGGGCCGCGCGTCGCCGTGGCGCGGACCGGCGAGGGCCAATACGACATCTCCGACCTGCTCGAAAAATGGCTGAAGCCTTCCGAGCCGTCGCCGACTCCGCGCTTTTCGATCAACAATATCCAGATCGTCGGCGGCAAGGCGGTCTTCGACGACCAGCCGCTGGGCAAGGTCCATACCGTCAGCGACATCAACCTGTCGCTGCCCTTCATTTCCAGCCTGTCGTACCAGGCCGAGCGGCTGGTCGAGCCGAGTTTCTCGGCCACCGTGGACGGTGCGCCGTTCGCGCTCAAGGGCAAAAGCAAGGAAATCTTCGAGGGAAAGCTGGAAAGCGAGCTCAACATCGATCTCGACCGCCTCGATCTGGCGGGCTTCCAGCCTTATGTGCCCAGTTCTTTGCCGCTGCGCCTGAAAGGCGGGTTGCTCGATACCGAACTCCGGGTGGTGTTCAAGGAATTGTCGGAGAAGGTTTTTTCGCTGACTGTCGTCGGTAGCGCGCATATCTCCGATTTCGCGCTCGCGGAGGCGAGCGGCGCGCCGCTGCTGGGCTGGAAGCGGCTGGATGTCGATGTCGCCAATGCCGATCTGATCAACCGGCGGTTTGCCATCCAGCACGTGCTGCTCAATGGTATGGACGCTTATGTGGCGGTCAGCAAGCAGGGCGAAATGAACTGGGTGCGCGTGCTGGAGCAGATCGCCGCGGTGCCGGCGGACGACAAGGCACCGGCCGCAGCGCCGGCCAAGGCGCCCGAATGGGTGATCGAGGAAATTCGCCTGAGCAACGGCAAGATGCACTGGCAGGACGAGTCCACGCTGCGGCCGACGGTGGGCGATGTGCTGGACATCAATGCGCTAATTGGCAAGGTGGACGGAAAGCTTGCCGAGCCGATTGAGGTCAGCGAGGCGTCGTACCGGGTCGATCTTGGGGAACGCTGGCAGATCGGACACATGACGGTGAAAGGCGTGCGGCTCGATCTTCACAGTCACCGCGTCGATGTTACCGAGGCTGGCGCGCAGGCGGTTCGCGCCCTGCTGGTGCGCAACAAGGAAGGCAAGATCGAATGGATCAGCTCGCCGGTCGTGAAGACCCTGCGCGCCGCCAAGGAAGAACTGTCCGACGAGCGCCCGTGGATTGCCAACATCGGCAAGGCGACGGTCGACGACCTGACCCTGCGCCTTGAGGACCAGATGACCCGGCCGGCGGCAGTGCAGGTCATCGATGCCGTCAGCTTGGTCGGGGAGAACCTGTCGACCGAGCCTGGCAAGAAAGGGAGCATTTCGCTGAAGAGCCGGATCAACCAGAAAGGCAGCCTCAAGGTTGATGGCAGCGTGCAGCTGGCGCCGTTCTTGACTTCGCTCAAGGTGGATACGCAGACGATCCCGGTCCTGCCGCTGCAGCCGTATTTCACCGAGTTCCTGAACATCGAACTGACGCGCGGCCAGGTTTCCAACAGCGGCGAGGTGGCGATCGAATTCGGCAAGGATGGCCTGGCCGGCAGTTACAAGGGATCGCTGACGCTGGGCGACCTGATTGCGGTCGACAAGGTAAACAATGCCGATTTCCTGAAGTGGAAATCGCTGTTCCTCGGCGGCATCGACGTCCGCCTGCAACCGATGGCGGTCACTGTCGGCGAGGTGGCGCTGAGTGACTTCTATTCGCGCCTGATTCTCAGCAAGGAGGGCCGCCTGAACCTCCAGGACATCGTGCGGACCGCGGCGGCACCTGCCGCCGCCAAGGGCGCCGAGCCGGTACCGCCGGCCGCACCGCCCAAGGCGACCGAGCCAGCGCCCGCCGCGAAGCCGGCAGCGGTGCCGATCCGGATCGGCAAGATCACCCTGCAGGGCGGCACGGTCAATTTCTCGGACTTCTTCGTCAAGCCCAACTACACGGTGAATGTGACGAAGGTGGCCGGGCGCGTCAGCGGCCTGTCGTCCACCGCCGATACGGTTGCCGACCTCGAATTGCGCGGCAGCTACGCCAATTCGGCACCTGTGCAGGTGGTGGGCAAGCTCAATCCGCTGGCCGCGAAGTCCTTCCTCGACATCAAGGCCGACGTGAAGGGAGTCGATCTGGTGGCCTTCTCGCCGTACTCCGGCAAGTACGCCGGCTACAACATCGACAAGGGAAAGCTCTCGCTCAACGTCGCCTACAAGCTGGAGAACAACCAGCTGTCGGCCGACAACCGCCTGTTCATCGACCAGCTGACCTTCGGCGACAAGGTGGAAAGCCCCGACGCCACGACGCTGCCGGTCAATCTCGCCATCGCGCTGCTCAAGAACAACCGCGGCGAGATCGACCTCAACCTGCCGATTTCCGGTTCGCTCGACGATCCGGACTTCTCGGTCGGCGGACTGATCATCAAGGTCATCGTCAATCTCTTCGTCAAGGCGGTCACGTCGCCGTTCGCGCTGCTTGGCTCGATGTTCGGCGGAGGCGAGGAACTTTCCAACATCGAATTCGGACCAGGGCGCGCGACCTTCGACGACGCCGCGCGCAAACGTCTCGAAGCGCTGGCCAAGGCGCTCAACGAACGCGAATCGCTGAAGCTCGAAATCACCGGCCGCGCCGATCCGGAAGCTGACAAGGAGGGGATCAAGCGGGTGGCGATCGAGCGCGCGGTCAAGGCCGAAAAACTCAAGGACCAGCTGAAGAAGGGCGGCGAGGGTGCCTCGGTCGACTCGATCGAAGTCACTTCCGCCGAATATCCGGTCTATCTGCAGCGGGCCTACAAGGAAGCGAAGTTCCCCAAGCCGCGCAACCTCATCGGCATGCAGAAGGATCTGCCGGTCGAGGAAATGGAGAAGCTGATGCTGACCAACCTGCCGGCGACCGACGAGGATGTCCAGCAACTGGCCTTGCGCCGAGCGGAAAATGTCCAGAGCTGGTTGATCGACGAAGGCAAGGTTCCGCCCGAGCGCGTATTCCTGGTCGAGCCGAAGGCCGAGGCCGGCGACAAGGACAAGGGCAGCCGTGTCGATTTCTCGTTGAGGTAGGTGATGAGCGAGGCATTGACCATGATCCTGCTGGCCGGGATCGTCCTCGTCATCGTGTTGCAGGTGGTCGTCCTGTTGCGCGGCCAGCGGCGCGGCGACGACGAGATGCGCCTGCGCGCCCTGCAGGAGGCGCAGGAAAAGGGGCTCGAACGGCTGGAACGCGAGTTGCGCGAGGAACTGGCGCGTAGCCGGCGCGAGGATGCCGAGGAGGCTTTCCGCGACCGCGAGGAGCGCGCGCAGTCGGCGACCCTTCTCGGGCAGGCGGTGACGACGCAGGTCGGCCAGTTCGGCACCCTGCAGGCGGAACGGCTGGAAGCCTTCGCCCGCGAGCTGAACCGTTTTTCGCTCGGCCTCGACGAACGCTTCGAGCGTCTGAAAATGACCGTCGAAGGGCGGTTGACCGCAATCCAGACCGACAATGCCGGCAAGCTCGAGGAGATGCGGCGGACCGTCGATGAAAAGCTGCACGCGACGCTGGAGCAGCGTCTCGGCGAATCTTTCAAGCTGGTCAGCGAGCGCCTGGAGCAGGTGCATCGCGGGCTCGGCGAAATGCAGTCGCTGGCCGCCGGCGTCGGCGACCTCAAGCGCGTGCTGAGTAACGTCAAAACGCGCGGCACCTGGGGCGAAGTCCAGTTGTCGGCGCTGCTCGAACAACTGCTGACGGCCGACCAGTTTTCCGCCAACGTGGCGACGCGCCCGGGCAGCGGCGAGCGGGTCGATTTCGCCATCCGCCTGCCGGGCAAGGGCGATGGCGCCGTGGTCTGGTTGCCGATCGACGCCAAGTTCCCGATCGAGGATTACCAGCGCCTGATGGATGCCCAGGAAAAGGGCGAGCCGGCGCTGGTCGAGGAGGCGGGGCGGGCGATCGAACTGCGGCTGAAGAACGAGGCCCGCAGCATTCGCGAGAAGTACGTCGCGCCGCCGCACACCACCGATTTCGCGCTGCTCTACCTGCCGACCGAAGGGCTGTATGCCGAGGCCCTGCGCCGCCCCGGTCTGGCCGATACGCTGCAGCGCGACTGGCGGGTCAGCCTGGCCGGGCCGACGACGCTGGCGGCCATGCTCAACAGCCTGCAGATGGGCTTCCGCACGCTGGCCATCGAGCAGCGTTCGGCCGAGGTCTGGGCGGTGCTCGGGGCGGTCAAGACCGAATTCGGCAAGTTCGGCGAGGCGCTGGCCCACACCAAGAAGAAACTCGACGAGGCGAGCAACAGCATCAGCAAGGCCGAGACGCGGACCCGCCAGTTGTCGCGCAAGCTGCGCGAGGTCGAGGCCTTGCCGGCCGGCGAGGCGGAACAACTGATCGGCACGACGGAATTCGATGGCGAAGACGACTGAACTCGAAGCCGCCTACTGCGCGACGACCTATCGCGTCTTCCTGCCCGGCGCCGTCTGCGACCTGCGCCCCGGCGTCGCGTCGGAGACCCTGCGCTGCTGGCTGGAGACTGCCGGGGCGAGCCGCTTCGCGGTCCTGACGGCGCACAATCCGGGCTCGCGGCCGGTCGACGCCGCGCACAATGCGGCACGCCAGGCGCAACTGGAATGCGATCTGCTGGAAGCGGGCTACGAGCCCTATGCCGGCGAGAACGTGGCCGACGACCAAACCTGGATGGACGAGGAAAGCTGTTTCGTCGCCGACATTTCGCTGCCCGAGGCGCTGGCGCTGGGGGAGAAGTACGGGCAGAACGCCATCGTTTGCGGTGGCGACGACGGCGTGCCGGAACTTGTCTGGATCGGTGCGGCGACGACCCCCTAGGCCAGGCAGCCCCGGCCGCCGCGCGGCATCACCTGGTCGTTACCAGAGATGCCACCACTTCTTCTTGCTGCCCAGCCCGACGACATAGTATTCGCTGTTCGGGAAGTTCTTGCGCATCACGCGGTCGGCGTCGTCGCGCAGGTCGGTCATGCCGAGGCGGTCGTAGGACAGGACCAGGATGTACATCGCTTCCTCAATGGCGGGGGCCGAAGGATAGGTCTTGATGGCGGATTGCGCACGGTTGGCGGCGGCGACGTAGGCACCGCGATTGTAGTAGTAGCGCGCCACGTGGACTTCGTGCGAGGCCATCGCGTTGACCAGGTAGTTCATGCGCTGGATGGCATCCGGCGTGTATTTGCTGTCGGGAAAGCGGGTCGCCAGTTCGCGGAAGGCGTCGAATGATTCGCGGGCGGCCTTGGGATCGCGCTCGGTCGGGTCCTGGGTGCTGATGTAGCCGGCCCAGCCCATGTCCTCGTTGAAGTTGATCAGCCCCTTCAGGTAGTAGGCGTAGTCGACCGCCGGATGGGTCGGGTGCAGCTTGATGAAGCGGTCGGTGGCGGCGAGCGCCGAGCCGGTTTCGCCGGCCTTCCAGTAAACATAGCCCAGTTCGAGCTGCGCCTGCTGGGCGAAGCGGCCATAGGGGTAGCGGGCTTCCAGCTTTTCGTAATACTTGGCGGCCTTGTCCCAGGCGCCGTCGGACTGCGCTTCCTTGGCGGCGGCGTACAGCTTGTTGGCCGACCAGCCGGCGGTTTCGTCCTTCGACTCGGGAAAGAGGCTGCAACCGGCGGCAAGCGCTGCGATCAGGAGTGCCGTCAGGAGGCGAAAGAAGGGAGTGAATGCGGGTACACTTCGCATCATGAAAAATCCTTTGGAAGACCGCGCGGATTATAGCCGAACTCCGGCCAATCCCGCCGCCGTTCCCGATCGCTGCGCCGGACGCCGGCTCGACCAGGTGCTGGCGGAACTGTGGCCGCAGCATTCGCGCAATCGCCTGCAGGGGTGGGTGCGCGAAGGGCTGGTGGAAGTCGACGGAAAAGTCGAGCAGGAACCCAAGCGCAAGCTGCTGGGTGGCGAGCGGCTGCGTCTCAACGAGCCGCGCGAAGCGGCGGAACTCGCCGAACAGCCGGAGGACATCCCGCTCGACATCGTGTTCGAGGACGAAGCGCTGCTGGTGATCAACAAACCGGCCGGCCTCGTCGTGCACCCGGGCAGCGGCAACTGGAGCGGCACGCTGATGAATGCCTTGCTGCATCACGTGCCGGCCATCGCCGAAGTGCCGCGGGCCGGCATCGTCCACCGGCTGGACAAGGACACCAGCGGTCTGCTGGTCGTCGCCAAGACGCTGGAAGTGCAGACCGACCTGGTGCGGCAACTGCAGGCGCGGACCGTCAAGCGCCAGTATCTGGCCTTCGTCGCCGGCGTCGTCTTCTACCAGGCGACGATCGATGCGCCGATCGGCCGCCACCCGGCGCAGCGGGTCAAGATGGCGGTGGTGCCGGAAACCCGCGGCGGCAAGGCGGCCGTCACGCACTACCGCGGACTGGAGCAGTTCGCCCACTGCGCGCTGATCGAGTGCACGCTGGAGACCGGGCGCACGCATCAGATTCGCGTCCACATGGCCTCGGTCAAGCACCCGCTGATCGGCGACAAGGTCTATGGCCGGCCCGATCCCCGTCTACCGGCGTTCCCGCGCCAGGCGCTCCATGCCACGCGCCTGGCACTGGTGCATCCTCTGGAGCAGCGGTTGCGCCAGTGGGAGGTGCCGTTGCCTGCCGACATGGCGGAGTTGCTGGAAACCCTGCGCTATGAATGAGTGCTACGTGCCGGACTGGGCCGTTCCGGCAAATGTCCGGGTCTTGCAGACGACGCGCCATGGCGGCGTCAGTCGCGGGCCGTGGGCAGGTTTCAACCTCGGCGACCACGTCGGCGACGACGCGGCGGCGGTGACCGCCAACCGCGCCGCCCTGGCCGCCCGCCTGCCGGGCGAACCGTTCTGGTTGACCCAGGTGCACGGCACGGTTGCGGTCGACGTCGATCAGGGGCCGAAATCCTGGGAGGCCGACGCCGCCGTCGCGCGGCAGACGGGCAACGTCTGCGCGGTGATGACCGCCGACTGCCTGCCGGTACTCATGTGCGACCGCCGGGGTACGGTCGTCGCTGCCGCCCACGCCGGCTGGCGCGGCCTGCACGCCGGGGTGCTGGAGACCACGGTTGGCGCCATGAAGGTGCCGCCTGGCGATTTGCTGGCCTGGCTAGGGCCGGCAATCGGCCCGCGCTGCTTCGAGGTCGGCGAAGAGGTGCGAGATGCCTTCGTCACCGGGGATCCGGCAGCGAGTGCCGGTTTCGTTGCGCAGGGCCCGGGTAAGTGGCTGTGCGACCTTTATTTGCTGGCCCGCCAGCGCCTGCAGCGGCTGGGCGTCACGATGATCGGCGGCGGCGGATCGTGCACCGTGACCGAGGCCGACCGTTACTATTCCTATCGCCGCGACGGCGTCACCGGGCGCATGGCGAGCCTGATCTGGCTGGCGCACCCGGCTTCGGGCGTATAATCCGCGCCTTCCCGCAAACCTGGTTTCCCGTGAGTACCCTTTCCTGGATCATTGCCGTTGCGCTGGCCGGCGGCCTCCTGAGCGTGACGGCAGCCGCCGCCCTGACCTTCGCGGTCGGCACGCATCGCGTCAATGTGCTGATCTCCTATGCCATCGGTGCGCTGCTCGGGGCGGCCTTCCTGGAAATACTGCCGCATGCCCTGGAGCACGGGGAGCCGCACCGGATGGCGGCGACCGTGCTGTTCGGCATCCTGGCCTTCTTCGTGCTGGAGAAGCTGGTGCTGTGGCGGCACTGCCATCACGACCACTGCGAAGCGCACGACGCTCAGGCGCCCGCGCACGATCACGGGCGCTCGGGGTTACTGATCCTGGTCGGCGACACCTTCCACAATTTCGTCGATGGCATCCTGATCGCCGCGGCGTTCCTGGAAAGCACCCAACTCGGGATCGTCACGGCGCTTGCCATCATCGCCCACGAAATTCCGCAGGAAGTCGGCGATTACCTGATTCTGCTCCATTCCGGCTACAGCCGCGTCAAGGCCCTGGCGTTCAACCTGCTGTCGAGCCTGGCGACGCTGGTCGGCGCGATGCTCGCCTACCTCGCGCTGTCGCATCTCACCGAATGGATTCCCACCCTGCTCGGCCTGGCTGCGGCCAGCATGATCTATGTCGCGGTCGCCGACCTGATTCCCGGTCTGCACAAGCGGACCGAACTGAAGGCCACCCTGCAACAGGTGCTACTGATCGGCCTCGGCGTGGCGTCGATCGTCGTCGTGCGTGCGCTGGTCGGCGAGTGATTCCAAGTGCCGCCGGCGTTGCCGGCGCGCCTTGCTGCCGGCCAGCCACAGTAGCAGCCCGCAGGGCAGCAGCCCGTAGAAGAGGAAGGAGATGAGGCCGGCGGCGATGGTGGGCTCGTTGAATGCAACGAGAACGGTCACGTAAAGCCAGCCGATGGCGACGATGTACATTCCGGTAATTATGCATGCAAATCCATTGACAGTCCTCGGACGGGTATGGAGAATCCAAAGGCTCAACCCCCGATTCATAAACAGACACGAGACTGGCCATGACGCAGCAGGGATCAGGCAATAACGACGCTTTCATGGGTTCGGCCATGCAGTTCATGCAGGCTGGCCAGAACATGGCGCAGCAGTTCATGGAATTCATCGGCAAGGCCGGCAATCCCCAGGCGGCGATCGCGCCGGCGCCCGATCCGCAGGCGCTGACCGCCCTGCAGAAGCAGTTCATGGATCAGCAGATGTCGCTGTGGCAGTCGGTGCTGGCCAGCCAGCAGGGCAAGGAGCCGGCCTTCAAGGTCAGTCCGGAGTCGGGCGACCGCCGCTTCGCGGCGCCTGAGTGGCGCGAAAGCCCGATCTACGACTATCTGCATCAGGCCTACCTTCTCAACACGAAATACGTCAACGAAATGGTCGAGCTGATCCCGGCGGCCGACGACAAGGCGCGCAATCGCATGCGCTTCCTGGCGCGCCAGATCGCCGATGCGATGGCGCCCTCGAACTACGCCGCGACCAATCCGGAATTCATCAAGCTGGCGCTGGACACCAAGGGCCAGAGCATCACCGACGGCATCAACAACCTGCTCAAGGATTTCGAGAAGGGCCGCATCTCGATGACCGACGAATCGGTGTTCGAGGTCGGCAGGAATATCGCGACGACCGAAGGCGCCGTGGTGTACGAAAATGAGCTGATGCAGCTGATCCAGTACGCGCCGCTGACGCCCAAGGTCGGTACCCGCCCCCTGCTGGTCGTGCCGCCGTGCATCAACAAGTTCTACATCATGGACCTGCAGCCGGACAATTCGCTGATCCGCTACATGGTCGAGCAAGGCAACACGGTCTTTCTGGTTTCCTGGCGCAATCCGACCGAGGCCCAGGGGCACCTGCAGTGGGACGACTACCTCGAGCACGGCCCGATCGCCGCGCTGCTCGTGGTCCGGGATATCTGTAAGGTCAAGCAGGTCAACGCCCTCGGCTTCTGCGTCGGTGGCACCATCCTGACCTCGGCGCTGGCGGTGCTCAAGGGGCGTGGCGAGGATATCGTCTCGTCGCTGACACTGCTGACGACGCTCCTCGACTTTACCGATACCGGCGAGATCGGCCTCTTCATCGACGAAAACGGCCTGATGGCGCGCGAGTCGACCATCGGCAAGGGCGGCCTGCTGCCGGCGCGCGATCTGCAGAACACGTTTTCCTTCCTGCGCGCCAACGACCTGGTCTGGAACTACGTTACCGGCAACTACCTGAAGGGTCAGAAGCCGCAGGCCTTCGATCTGCTCTACTGGAACGGCGATTCGACCAACCTGCCGGGACCGTTCGCCTGCTGGTACATGCGCAACCTCTACCACGACAACAATCTGCGCGTGCCGGGCAAGCTGGAAATGTGCGGCGTCAAGGTCGACCTCGGCAGCCTCGACATGCCGGTCTATTTGCTGGCGACCCGCGAGGATCATATCGTTCCCTGGCATTCCGCCTACCAGAGCACGCGCATTCTCGGCGGCAAGGTGCGCTTCGTGCTCGGCGCTTCCGGGCATATCGCCGGGGTCATCAACCCGGCCGGCAAGAACAAGCGCAGCTACTGGGTCAACGATGACGTGAAAATCGATGCTGCCGGGTGGTTGACCGCAGCAGAGGAGCGGAAGGGCAGCTGGTGGCCGGACTGGGCGGCCTGGCTCAAGCCGCTGGCCGGCGAACCGCGGGCGCCGCGCAAACCGGGCAATGCAAAATACAAGCCGATCGAACCGGCGCCCGGGCGTTACGTCAAGGAACGCGCGGTTTAACGGAAAAACTCCGGAGGAGGGGGCAAGATGACGAGAGTTGCGTTGGTCACCGGCGGCATGGGCGGCCTCGGCGAGGCGGTCTGCATCAAGCTGGCGGCGCTCGGCTACAAGGTCGTTACGACCTATTCTCCCGGCAACGACAAGGCCGAGGGGTGGCTGAAGAGCATGAACAACATGGGCTTCGGCTTCAAGGCCTATCCCTGCGACGTCACCGACTTCGATTCAGCGCGCGCCTGCGTCGAGACGGTGACCCGCGAGGTCGGGCCGGTCGACGTGCTGGTCAACAATGCCGGCATCACGCGCGACATGACCTTCAAGCGCATGACCAAGGCCGACTGGGACGCGGTCATCCACACCAATCTCGACTCGGTCTTCAACATGACGAAGCAGGTGCTCGACGGCATGACCGAGCGCAAGTGGGGGCGCGTCATCAATGTCTCCTCGGTCAACGGGCAAAAGGGGGCGTTCGGCCAGACCAACTATTCGGCGGCCAAGGCCGGCATGCACGGTTTCACCAAGGCGCTGGCCCTCGAGGTGGCAAAGCAGGGGGTTACGGTCAATACCATTTCCCCGGGCTACATCGGCACCAAGATGGTGACCGCCATCCCGCAGGAAATCCTCGATTCGAAGATCCTGCCGCAGATCCCGGTCAATCGGCTGGGCAAGCCGGAAGAGATCGCCGGCCTCGTCGCCTACCTCGCTTCGGATGAAGCGGCGTTCGTCACCGGGGCCAATATTTCCATCAACGGCGGCCAGCACATGTACTGACCGGCGTATTTTTTTACCCGCTGTATATATCAACAAAGGAAGGAAAGACTATGACGCAACGTGTTGCTCTCGTTACCGGCGCGATGGGTGGTATCGGAACCGCGGTTTGCCAGGAACTGGCCAAGGCCGGCCACAAGGTGGTCGCCGCCTATCACCCGCAGTTCGACAACAAGGACGAGTGGCTGAAGGAACAGGCCGCCGCCGGCTTCAACGATTTCGTCTGCGTGGCGGGCGACGTTTCCTCGCTGGAAGACTGCCAGAAGATGGTTGCCGAAGCCGAAGCCGCTGCCGGCCCGGTCGACATCCTGGTCAACAACGCCGGCATCACCCGCGACCGCATGTTCGCCAAGATGGAAAAGGATCAGTGGGATGCCGTCATCTCCACCAACCTGTCCAGCCTGTTCAACATGACCAAGCAGGTTTCCGCCAAGATGGCCGAGCGCGGCTGGGGTCGCATCATCAACATCGCCTCCGTCAACGGCGTCAAGGGCCAGGCCGGCCAGACCAACTACTCGGCTGCCAAGGCCGGCGTGATCGGCTTCTCCAAGGCGCTGGCCGCCGAGCTGGCCGCCAAGGGCGTGACGGTGAACGTCATCGCTCCGGGCTACATCGCTACCAAGATGGTCATGGCGATCAAGCCGGAAGTGCTGCAAACCATCGTCGATGGCGTGCCGATGAAGCGTCTGGGCAAGCCGGAAGAAATGGGCGCCGCCTGTGTCTACCTGGCCTCCGAAAACGCCGGTTTCATGACTGGCGCCACGCTGAACATCAACGGCGGCCTCTACTACCAGTAATTTTGCAGGGTTTTTGCGCTGCATCAACAACAGGCACCTCAGGGTGCCTGTTTTTTTGAGCTATAATGGTGCGCTGCACACAAACTCGTTCGAGGGTCGCTGGATGTCTGAACAAGTACGCCTGATCAAGAAGTATCCCAATCGCCGTCTCTACGACACCAAGACGAGTGCATACATCACGCTCGGTGATGTGAAGGATCTGGTCCTCAAGTTCGAAGCCTTCAAGGTGCTCGATGCCAAGACGAGCGAAGACCTGACGCGCAGCATCCTCCTGCAGATCATTCTCGAAGAGGAAACCGGCGGTGCGCCGCTCTTTTCCAGCGAACTGCTGTCGGGCTTCATCCGCTTCTACGGCAGCGCCATGCAAGGCATGCTCGGCAAGTACCTGGAAAACAACATGAAGACCTTCGTCGACTTCCAGCAAAAGCTGCAGGAGCAGTCGCGTTCCATGTATGGCGGCGACAACAGCCATCTGCAGGCGGATTTCTGGGCGCAGTTCCTGAATTTCCAGCAACCGGCGATGCAGAGCATGATGACGGCCTACATGGACCAGTCGAAGAAGATGTTCCAGCAGATGCAGGACCAGTTGCAAAGCCAGACGCGCAACATGTTCACCGGCTTCAAGTACAACAACGATTCGTCCGACAAGGCCGAGAAGTAATCACGGCACGCCCTGCCTGCACGGCAGGGCAGATTGCCCGGGGGCACGCCCCGGGCTCCGGAAGCCGGGTCAGCCGCGGAGCGAATCCGGCAATTTTTCCTGAATGATGTTGAGCAGCGGGGCGAAGACCTTCGGCGTGCCGGCGACGATGTTGCCGCTCGTCAGATAACTTGCTTCGCCGCGCAGGTCGCTGACCAGGCCACCGGCCTCGGAGATCAGCAAGGCACCGGCCGCCATGTCCCACGGGGCGAGGCCGAATTCCCAGAAGCCGTCGTAGCGCCCGCAGGCGACATAGGCCAGGTCCAGCGAGGCGGCGCCGGGGCGTCGCTGGCCGGCGGTCTTCTGGGTCAGTTCCTTGAAGATCGCCAGATAGGTGTCGACCAGATCGAAGGCGCGATAGGGAAAGCCGGTGCCGATCAGCGAATCCTGCAACTTCAGGCGGCGCGAGACGCGGATGCGGCGTTCGTTCAGGAAGGCGCCGCCGCCCTTGCTGGCCGTGAACAACTCATTGCGGTTGGGGTCGAAGATGACCGCCTGTTCGACCACGCCGGCTCTGGCCAGGGCGATCGAAACGGCATATTGCGGCATACCGTGAATGAAATTGGTGGTGCCGTCGAGCGGGTCGATGATCCATTGGTATTCCGTGTCGCGGCTTCCGGCACCGGCAGTCTCGCCGGACTCCTCTGCTAGAATCCCGTAATGCGGATAGGCTTCCTGCAGCATCTCGATGATCGCCGCCTCCGCTGCCTTGTCCACCTCGGTCACGAAGTCGTTCGGTTGCTTGGCGGTTACCTTCAGCAGGTCGAGATCGTTCGAGGCGCGGTTGATGATCTGGCCGGCGCGGCGCGCCGCCTTGATGGCAATGTTCAGGGCTGGATGCATGGATTAAAGAACTAACGGGTGGCGCGGGCCACCCGATTTATTTGGAAAGAACGCATTTTACTATGAACCCGGAACTCCTGCTGTCCCGTATCCGCGTCGTGCTGTGCCGGCCCAGCCATCCCGGCAATATCGGGGCAGCCGCGCGCGCCATGAAGACCATGGGGTTGTCGGACCTGCGCCTGGTCGCGCCACGGGCCTTTCCCGATCCGGAAGCCGACGCGCGGGCGACGGGTGCGGTCGACCTGCTGGAAAGGGCAAAAATCCACGACACGCTGCACGAAGCGCTCGCCGGTTCGGTACTGGCGATCGCCCTGTCGGCCAGGCATCGTGACCTCGGGCCGCCGCTCGGGCAGCCACGGGAAATGGCGGCGGAACTGCTGGCGCACGCGAGGCACGGCGAGGTGGCCCTGGTGTTCGGCAATGAAACCGTCGGCCTGAGCAACGAGGAGATTCAGTGCTGCCAGGCCGCGGTGACGATTCCCGCCAACCCGGCGTTCAGTTCCCTCAACCTGGGGGCGGCGGTGCAGGTGCTCTGTTACGAGCTGCGCGTCGCTGCCTACAGCGGGTTGCCGCCGGCGCACGATCCGCTGGTGACGCCGTTCTCGTCGCCGCTGGCGACGCATGACGAAGTCGAGGGTTTGTACGGCCACCTGGAATCGGTGATGACCGAAACCGGCTTTCTCAATCCGGCACAGCCGGGACGCCTGATGCCGAAATTGCGCCGCCTGTTCGGGCGTGCACGCTTGGAGAAGGACGAGGTCAATATCCTGCGCGGCATTCTGGCAGCGACCCGGGTGCGGACAGGGCATGGGCGCTGATGCGAAGCCGGTTAACCGTCCGCACAAAAGAATAGAGCCCCGATAATCGGGGCTCTGCGATATTACGTCTGGTGGGTGCTGAGGGGCTCGAACCCCCGACATTCGCCTTGTAAGGGCGACGCTCTACCAGCTGAGCTAAGCACCCGCAGTCAATTAATTGACGGCATCCTTGAGCGCCTTGCCCGGACGGAACTTCGGGACCTTGGCGGCCTTGATGTTCAGGGTCTTGCCGGTACGGGGGTTGCGGCCGGTACGGGCGGCACGCTCGCCGACGGCAAAAGTACCGAAGCCCACCAGGCTCACGCTGTCGCCGGCCTTGAGGGCAGCCTTGACGGCTTCGACGGTCGCATCGAGCGCACGGGCGGCGGCTGACTTGGAGATTTCGGCGGAAGTGGCGATCGATTCGATCAGGTCGGTTTTGTTCATTGGATCCCCCTTGGGTGGAAAGAAAAGATGACTAAATTTTGTTGAGGACGGATTTATATCTCTGCTGAAATCCTTGTGTCAAGCGGATTCTCGGAGGTTTACCCGTGCTCGCCAAGGGGGCGAAGCATGCCGCCGCTAATACGTCGGCATGCTTTCCTTCTAAATCAATGGGTAAGAAGGACTTGTGCAGGTGCGTTCTCGGCGTTGGCCGTGACGCCTGCGTTTTGCTCGGATTGCTCCGGCAGGGATTCCGGTTTGCGCTCCAGTGCGCGCTCGAGAACTTGGTCGATCCACTTCACCGGTACGATCTCGATCCGGTTCTTGATGTTGTCGGTGATTTCGGTCAGATCCTTGACGTTTTCTTCCGGGATCAGGGCCGTCTTCAGACCGCCGCGAACGGCCGCCAGCAGCTTTTCCTTGAGCCCACCAATGGCCAGCACTTCGCCGCGCAGCGTGATTTCGCCGGTCATGCAGACGTCGCAACGGACCGGGATGCCCGTGTAGGACGAGACCAGGGCGGTCGTCATGGCGATGCCGGCCGACGGACCATCCTTCGGCGTCGCCCCTTCCGGCACGTGGATGTGGATGTCTGTCTTCTCGAACGCCTCGTCCTTGATCCCCAGCCGGCGGGCGCGGGCGCGCACGACGGAGCGCGCCGCCTCGACCGATTCCTTCATGACGTCGCCCAGCGAGCCGGTGCGGATGATGTTTCCCTTGCCCGGCATGTTGGCGCATTCGATGGTCAGCAGTTCGCCGCCAACCTCGGTCCAGGCGAGGCCGGTGACCTGGCCGACCTGGTTTTCCTTCTCGGCCATGCCGAAGGTGTAGCGGCGCACGCCGAGGAATTTGTCGAGATTGCGGGCGTTGACCGCAACCTTGCCGTCACGCTTCTTGAGCACCAGGGTTTTGACCACTTTGCGGCAGATCTTGGAGATTTCCCGTTCCAGCGCCCGGACGCCCGCCTCGCGGGTGTAGTAGCGGACGATATCGCGGATGGCGCTGTCGGCAACGGCGATCTCGGTCTTCTTGAGGCCGTTGTTCTTCATCTGCTTGGGCAGCAGGTAGCGCATCGCGATGTTGACCTTCTCGTCTTCCGTATAGCCGGAGAGACGGATGACTTCCATGCGGTCGAGCAGCGGGGCAGGGATGTTCAGGGTGTTGGCGGTGGCCACGAACATCACGTCGGAGAGATCGAAATCGACCTCGACGTAGTGGTCCTGGAAGGTGTGGTTCTGTTCCGGGTCGAGCACTTCGAGCAGGGCGGAAGACGGGTCGCCGCGGAAATCCTGGCCGAGCTTGTCGACTTCGTCGAGCAGGAACAGCGGGTTGCGTACCCCGACCTTGGTCAGGCTGGAGAGGATCTTGCCCGGCATCGAGCCGATGTAGGTGCGGCGATGGCCGCGGATTTCCGCCTCATCGCGGACGCCGCCGAGCGCCATGCGGACGAACTTGCGGTTGGTCGCCTTGGCGATCGACTGGCCGAGCGAGGTCTTGCCGACGCCCGGGGGGCCGACGAGACAGAGGATCGGCGCCTTGACCTTGTCCACGCGCTGCTGCACGGCGAGATATTCGACGATGCGTTCCTTGACCTTATCCAGGCCGAAGTGGTCGGCGTCGAGAATTTTCTCGGCTTCACGCAGATCCTTGCTGATCCGCGTCTTCTTGCGCCACGGCAGGCCGATCAGGGTTTCGATGAAGTTGCGGACGACGGTGGCTTCGGCCGACATCGGCGACATCAGGCGCAGCTTCTTCAGCTCGCCCTGGGCCTTGGCCAGGCCTTCCTTGCTCATGCCGGCCGCCTTGATCTTCTTGTCCAGCTCCTCGAGGTCGGCGCCTTCCTCGCCTTCGCCGAGCTCCTTCTGGATCGCCTTGACCTGCTCGTTCAGGTAGTACTCGCGCTGGCTCTTCTCCATCTGGCGCTTGACGCGACCGCGGATGCGTTTTTCGACCTGCAGGATGTCGATTTCCGATTCGAGTTGCGACAACAGGCGGTCGATGCGGTCGCGCACGCTTTCCATTTCCAGCACTTCCTGCTTCTGCTCCAATTTGAGCGGCAGGTGGGCGGCAATGGTGTCGGCCAGGCGGCCGGCATCTTCGATCCCGGCGATGGACGAGAGCACTTCCGGTGGAATCTTCTTGTTCAGCTTGACGAACTGGTCGAACTGGGCGACGACGGCGCGCCGCATGGCCTCGATCTCGTGATCCTCGACTCCGGGCTGCGGCAACGGAACGGCGGTCGCCATGAACACCGAGGACTGTACCTCGATGGCTTCGACGCGCGCGCGCTGCGTGCCCTCGACCAGCACCTTGACGGTGCCGTCGGGCAGCTTGAGCATCTGCAGGATGTTGGCCATGCAGCCGATGCGGTAGAGGTCGTCCGGCTCAGGTTCGTCCTTGGCAGCCGATTTCTGGGCCAGCAACAGGATGTTCTTGCCGGCCTCCATGGCCATTTCGAGGGCCTTGATCGATTTCGGACGGCCGACGAAGAGCGGGATGACCATGTGCGGGAACACGACGACATCGCGCAATGGCAGCAGCGGCAGTTCAACGGTTTCCGGGAGCGTGTTGGGGTTCGACATTAGATGCCTTTGAAATAGGTATGTGCCCCCTACGTGGGGGCGGGAAACCGCAATTCAAGCCCCGGCTCAGTTGGAGCCGGAAACCTTCGGCTGGTCGGCGTAGATGAGCAGGGGCGGGGTGTCGCCGGTGATCATGTTCTCGTCGATAACCACCTTTTCGACATTCTCCATGCCAGGTAGTTCGTACATCGTGTCGAGCAGGGCGTGCTCCATGATCGAGCGCAGGCCGCGCGCGCCGGTTTTGCGCTCCAGCGCCTTCTTGGCGATGGCGGAAAGCGCGCCGGAGCGGATTTCGAGTTCGACGTCCTCCATGCCGAACAGCTTCTGGTACTGCTTGACCAGCGCGTTCTTGGGCTCGGTGAGAATCTGCACGAGGGCCGACTCTTCCAGTTCCTGCAAGGTGGCGACGACCGGCAGGCGGCCGATCAGTTCCGGAATCAGGCCGAACTTGATCAGGTCTTCCGGTTCGGCGTCGAGCAGGATCTTGCCGACGTTCTTGCCGTCGTCCTTGCTCTTGACCTCTGCGCCGAAGCCGATGCCGCCGCGTTCGGAGCGGTTCTGGATGACCTTTTCCAGGCCGGCGAAGGCGCCGCCGCAGATGAACAGGATGTTGGTGGTATCGACTTGGACGAAGTCCTGGTTCGGATGCTTGCGGCCGCCCTGGGGCGGAATTGAGGCGGTGGTGCCCTCGATCAGCTTGAGCAGGGCCTGCTGCACGCCTTCGCCCGAGACGTCGCGGGTGATCGACGGGTTGTCGGACTTGCGGGAAATCTTGTCGATTTCATCGATATAGACGATACCCTGCTGCGCCTTCTCGACATCGTAGTCGCACTTCTGCAGCAGCTTCTGGATGATGTTCTCGACGTCCTCGCCGACGTAGCCGGCTTCGGTCAGGGTGGTGGCGTCGGCCATCACGAAGGGGACGTTGAGCAGGCGGGCCAGCGTCTGGGCGAGCAGGGTCTTGCCCGAGCCGGTGGGGCCGATGAGCAGGATGTTGCTCTTTGCCAGTTCGACGTCGCCGGTGTTCTTGGCGGTGTGGCGCAGGCGCTTGTAGTGGTTGTAGACCGCCACGGCAAGGATGCGCTTGGCGACGTCCTGGCCGATCACGTACTGGTCGAGGATGGCGCTGATCTCGCGCGGCGTCGGCAGGTCGGAACGGCCGGCTTTGGCCGCTTCTTCCGGCAACTCGTCGCGGATGATGTCGTTGCAGAGTGCGATGCACTCGTCGCAGATGAACACCGACGGGCCGGCGATCAGCTTCTTGACTTCGTGCTGGCTCTTGCCGCAGAAGGAGCAGTAGAGCAGTTTTTCCTGGCCGCCTTTAGACATCTGGATCTCCTTGCTTAAGCCGCATCGCGGCGGGTCAACACCTTGTCGATCAAACCATATTCCGTCGCTTCGGCCGCGGACAGGAAGTTGTCGCGATCGGTGTCCTTTTCGATGCGGTCCAACGGCTGGCCGGTATGCTCGGCCATGATCCGGTTGAGCTTGTCCTTGATCGACAGGATTTCCTTGGCGTGGATCGCGATGTCCGAGGCTTGGCCCTGGAAGCCGCCCAGCGGCTGGTGGATCATGACGCGCGAGTTGGGCAGGGCGAAGCGCTTGCCCTTGGCGCCGGCGCAGAGCAGGAAGGCGCCCATCGAGGCGGCCTGGCCGATGCACAGCGTCGACACGTCCGGCTTGATGAACTGCATGGTGTCGTAGATCGACATGCCGGCAGTCACCGAACCGCCCGGGGAGTTGATGTAGAAGTAGATGTCCTTGTCCGGATTTTCCGCTTCGAGGAACAGCAACTGGGCGACCACCAGGTTGGCGCTGGCGTCGTTCACCGGGCCGACAAGAAAGATCACCCGCTCCTTCAACAGGCGCGAATAGATGTCGTACGCGCGCTCGCCGCGTCCGCTCTGTTCAACCACCATCGGGACGAGGCCCAGCGCCTGCGGGTCCCAGTTGCCTGCGTTGTCGATATTCATGTCAGCCCTTGTGTGTTGCGGTTTCGTTACATTCGAGACGTTTGTCGTTTTTGCGACAAGGTCCAGATTACTGCTTTTGGCCCATCAATTCATCAAAAACTGCCGCCTTGTCAGTCACCTTGGCCTTGCCCAGGACCCAGTCGACCACGTTGTTCTCGATCGCCACCCCTTCGACTTCGCCCAGGCGCTGCGGTTGGGCGTAGTACCAGCGGATGACTTCCTCGGGCTGCTCGTAGCTCTGCGCGGTTTCCTCGACCATCGCGCGAATCTGTTCCGGCTTGGCCTGCAGCTTTTCGGTCTTGACCAGTTCAGCAAGAATCAGACCAAGTGTGACGCGGCGCTTGGCTTGGTCGGCGAACCACTCGGGCTGGATCGGCATGTCCTTGACCTTCATGCCGCGCTGCTCCATGTCCTGGCGGGCAGCCTGCATCAGGCGCTGGATTTCCATCTCGACCAGGGCGTTCGGGATCGCGATCTGGTTGGCCTTGATCAGGGCTTCCATGACCTGGTCCTTGACCTTGCCTTCGATGCGGCGCTTCACTTCGCGTTTCAGGTTGGCTTCGATCTCGGCGCGCATCTTGGCCACGTCGCCGTCGGCGATGCCCATGCCCTGGGCGAATTCGGCGTCGACCTCGGGCAGTTTCGGTGCCTGGACCTGCTTGACGGTGATGTCGAACTGGACGGTCTGGCCGGCAAGATCCTTGGCGAAATAGTCAGCCGGGAAGGTCAGGTCGAAAGTCTTGGCCTCGCCAGCCTTGCTGCCTTCGACGGCGTTTTCGAAGTCGGGCAGCATCTGGCCCTGGCCGAGCACGAACGGGTAATCGCTGGCCTGGCCGCCCTGGAACGGCTCGCCATCCTTCTTGCCGAGGAAGTCGATGACGACGCGGTCGCCCTTGGCGGCAGCGCGGTCGGCGTCCTCATAGGAAACACGCTGCTGGCGCAGGATGTCGACGGTCTTGTCCACTTCGGCAGCGGTGACTTCGAGCACCGGGCGCTCGATTTCCGCGGTCGACATGTCGGCGGGGGTGAAATCCGGGTAGACCTCGAAGATCGCATGAAACTCGAGGTGGGTGGTGCTGTCGCTGGTCTTCGGCTCGATGCGTGGATAGCCGGCGACGCGCATTTTCTGTTCGGTGACGGTTTCGCCGAAGACGCGGTCGAGCGCTTCGGACAGCACTTCGTGGCGCGCCTGGTCGCCATGCTGCTGCTTGATGATGCTGAACGGCACCTTGCCCGGACGGAAGCCGGCCATCTTGATGTTTTTACCCATCCGCTTCAGGCGCTGTTCCATCTCTTTCTCGACATCGGCGATGGCGATGGACAGGTCGATGCGGCGTTCCAGTTCGTTGGCTTGAGCGGTGGTTGCTTCCATGAGATTTCCTTGTGGCGCTGGGCGAAAAATAAAGCTGGTAATTCTATCACGGTGCCGGCGGCGGCAATGCCTTGGCGGATTCAAGGATGTATAGACAGAGCCGGGAAATGTTCGCTACAATGCGCGCCTTCTTCGACGGCGGCTGTAGCTCAGTTGGTAGAGTCCCGGATTGTGATTCCGGTTGTCGTGGGTTCGAGCCCCATCAGTCGCCCCAGATTCAAACCCCCGCAACCCGCAAGGTTGGCGGGGGTTTTCTCTTTGGAGCCACGCCATGTCCGATTTGTCGCCGCAATCCGTGTTTTCCGGCCTCGCGCCGGCGATCGTCTGGAAGCACTTCGCGACCCTCTGTGAAATTCCACGGGCCTCCAAGGAAGAAGGGCGGTTGCGGCAGCATCTGCAGGACTGGGCCGCCGCCCGCGGCCTGACGGCGACGGTCGATGCCGCCGGCAACCTGCTTGTCCGCAAGGCGGCCAGCGCCGGGCGGGCACATCTGCCGGGCGTCGTCCTGCAGGCGCACCTGGACATGGTGTGCCAGAACAACGCCGATACGCCGCACGATTTCTCGCGCGATCCGATTCGCCCGGTGCGCCGCGACGGCTGGCTGGCGGCCGAGGGTACGACGCTGGGCGCCGACAACGGCATCGGCGTGGCGCTGATGCTGGCCGTGCTCGAGGATGACCAGTTGCAGCACGGACCGATCGAGGCGCTGTTCACGGTCGATGAGGAGGCGGGCATGGGCGGCGCGCGCGGCTTGGCGGCGGATCGGCTGCAGGGGCGCCTGATGCTGAATCTCGATACCGAGGAATGGGGGGAGTTCTACCTGGGTTGCGCCGGCGGGCTGGACGTCAATGTCGCACGTCCGGGCGCTGGCGTAGCGGTGCCCGACGGTTTCGCCACCTGTCGTGTCAGCTTGCGCGGCCTGCGCGGCGGACATTCCGGTGTCGATATCCACGAACAACGCGGCAATGCCATCAAGCTGCTGGTCCGCGTCCTGCGCGAGCTGGAAAGGGCGATGCCGCTGCGCCTCGCCGAGCTGCGCGGCGGCTCGGCGCGCAACGCGCTGCCGCGGGAGGCGGAGGCGACCATTGCCGTGCCGGCCGCCGAGCTGGCCCGGGTGCCGGATCTGCTGAATCGGGCGGAGTCCGCGCTGCGCGACGAACTGGGCGGCGTCGACGACGCCGTGGCGCTGCAGGTGACGCGTTGCGACGTGGCCCGGGTGATGGCGCCGGCCGACCAGGCGGCCTGGCTGGCGTCACTGCATGCGGCGCCGCATGGCGTGCGGCGGATGAGCCGGCGGGTGCCCGGCGTCGTCGAAACCTCGAACAATCTCGGCATGGTCGATCTGCACCCGAATGGGGGATCGTGCAACTTCATGGTGCGTTCACTGCTCGACAGCGGCAGCCTGGCGCTGGCCGAGGAGATCGTCAGCCTTTTCGCGCTGAGCGGCACGTCGGCCACGCTGGCGGGGTATTACCCGGGCTGGGCGCCGAATCCGGATTCCCCGCTGCTGGCCCTGTGCCAGTCGGTCTATCGCCGGGAGTTCGGTGCCGAATCGAAGGTACAGGTCATCCACGCCGGCCTGGAGTGCGGGATCATCGGTGCCAAGTACCCGGGGCTGGACATCGTCTCCTTCGGCCCGACCATCCGGGGGGCGCATGCGCCGGGGGAATCCGTGGATATTTCGTCGGTCGACCGCAGCTGGCACCTTCTGCGGGCCATCCTGGCTGCGGTAAGCTGAACGGAACGATAACGGGAGATGCCGACGATGAAAGCATGGCTGGGATGGATTGCCATAGCGGCCTTGAGCGCTTGCGGCGTGGAAACCGCAAGCACGGCGGCGACCGGGGCGGCGCTCAAGAAGCAGGAACTGGAACAGGGCCGGAAAACGATGGACCAGATGCAGCAGAAAATCGATCAGGCTAATCTGCAAGTCCAGCAGCGGGCCGAGCAGGCCGGCGGCGACAAGTAGGCTTCAGCGACCGCGCAGGGCTTCGCGGCGGGCGAGTCCGAGTTTGGTCGCGCGCTCCATCTTTTGCGCGAAGGCCGCGAAATCGAGGCCGTAGTTGGCGCGCAGTTCCTTCGCGAAGCTGTGCAGCCAGCGCCAGCGCGGCTCGAACCAGCGTTCCTTGAAGGCGTAGAGGACGTGGTTGCCGTCGTCGGGTACCGAAATCACGATGACCTGGTCGTCGAAGGCGTGCATGGCCTCGCCGATGACGCCGGCGTAGCTTTCCCGGTCGCCGGCCAGGTTGATGACCAGGACGCCGTTGCCGGCCAGCCTGGCGTAGGCGTTTTCGAAGAATTCGCGGTTGGCCAGGCCGGGCGCGAAGCCGGTCTTGTCGAAGGCATCGACGAGCAGGACGTCGATGCCCTTTGCGGCCTGTTCGAGGTATTCGGCGCCATCGCCCTGCAGGATTTGCAGGCGCGGGCCGTCGGGCGGCAGCATGAAGGTGTCGCGCCAGGCGATGACGTCGGGGTCGAGTTCGACGGCGGTCATGTGGGCGCCGGGCAGACGATGGTGGCAGAACCGGACCAGCGAGCCGCCGCCGAGGCCGATCAGCACGATGCGTTTCGGGCGCGGATGGAAGAGCAGGAAGGCCATCATCTTCTGCGTGTAGCGCAAGGCCAGGTCGTTCGGCGCCTTGAGCGACATTTCGCTCTGCATCAGGCGGACGCTGAAATAGAGGAAGCGCGATTTGCCGTCGTCGATGACGAAAGGTTTCGGGTAGCTCTCGTCAAGCAACCGGGCGCGCAGCTCGCCGGCCCTGGCCCAGGGCGGTTCGAGCAGCAGGACGATGCCCTTTTCGACTTCGAACGGGCTGGGTAATTCGTAGGGCTGGATCAAGCAGGGAGGTCGGCGGCGTGCAGCAGGAAGACGAATTCGTCGCCGGCGGCGGTATCGAGCCAGGTGAAGGGTAGCGTCGGATAGGCGGCTTCCAGTTCGGCGCGGTTGTGGCCGATCTCGACGACGAGGAGGCCGTCCGGGGTCAGGTGACGGCGGGCTTCGCGCAGGATGATGCGGGTGAAGTCGAGGCCGTCCTTGCCGGAGCCGAGGGCCATGACCGGTTCGTGGAGATATTCCGGCGGCAGCGCGGCGACCGATTCGGCGTTCACGTAGGGCGGATTGGAGATGATCAGGTCGTAGCGGCAGCCTTGCAGCTTGGCGAAGGCGTCGGACTGGATGATCTCGATGCGTTCGCCGAGGCCGTATTCCTCGACATTGCGCTCGGCGACGGAAATTGCCTCTTTTGAGAGGTCGACCGCAGCAACCTGCGCCTGCGGGAAAGCGAGTGCGGCGAGGATGGCCAGGCAGCCGGAACCGGTGCACAGGTCGAGCACCGAGCCGACGGCCCACGGGTCCTCGACCCACGGCGTCAATTGCTCGTGCAGCAGTTCGGCGATGAAGGAGCGCGGCACGATGACGCGCTCGTCGACATAGAAGCGATGCTCGCCGAGCCAGGCCTCGTTGGTCAGGTAGGCGGCGGGCAGGCGGTCTTCGCAGCGCCGGCGATAGATGTCGAGCAGTGCGGCGCGCTCGTGCGCCAGCAGACGCGCGTCGAGAAAGGGCTCGAGGCGGTCGAGCGGCAGGTTGAGGGTATGCAGGGTCAGATAGACGGCTTCGTCCCAGGCGTTGTCGCTGCCGTGGCCGAAGAACAGGCCGGCGGCGTTGAAGCGGCTGACGGCATAGCGGAGATAGTCGCGAACCGTCGCCAGTTCGCCTTGGGCGGCGTTATCGGTCATGCGCTTAGCAGTTGCTCGAGGATGCGGGTGTAGATGGCGGAAAGCTGCGGCAGGGCAGCGATGTCGACGCATTCATCGATCTTGTGGCTGGTCGCGTTGACCGGGCCGATTTCGAGCAGCTGGTCGCAGATCTCGGCGATGAAACGGCCGTCGGAGGTGCCGCCGGTTGTCGATAGTTCGGTGTCGATGCCGCAGACCTCGCGGATCGCGCTGCTGGCAGCCGCGGCCAGCGGCCCGCGGCCGGTCAGGAAGGGACGGGCGCCGAGCGTCCAGTCGATCTCGTAATCCAGTTCGTGCTTGTCGAGAATGGCGGTCAGGCGCTGCTGCAGGCTTTCCGGCGTGCTGGCGGTGGAAAAGCGGAAGTTGAACTTGATCTCGACGCTGCCCGGCACGACGTTGGTGGCGCCGGTGCCGCCGTGGATGTTGGAGATTTGCCAGGTGGTCGGCGGAAAATACTCGTTGCCCTGGTCCCATTCGGTGTCGCCCAGTTCGGCGAGGGCCGGAGCGGCTTCGTGGATCGGGTTGCGCCCGAGGTGCGGGTAGGCGATGTGGCACTGGATGCCCTTGACCGTCAGCCGGCCGGACAGCGAGCCGCGGCGGCCGTTCTTGATCATGTCGCCGAGTGTGTCGACCGAGGTCGGCTCGCCGATGATGCAGAAGTCGAGGGTTTCGCCGCGCGCCTTGAGGGCTTCGACGACGATGGTCGTTCCATCGACGGCGTCGCCTTCCTCGTCGGAGGTGAGCAGGAAGGCGATCGAGCCCGGATGTTGCGGATGGGTGGCGATGAAGGCCTCGGTTGCGGTCAACATCGCCGCGAGGGAGGATTTCATGTCGGCGGCGCCGCGCCCGTAGAACATGCCGTCGCGGATTTCCGGGGCGAACGGCGGCGAGGTCCATTTGTCGAGCGGACCGGTCGGCACGACGTCGGTGTGGCCGGCGAAGACGAACAGGGGCTTGGCCGTCCCGCGCCGCGCCCACAGGTTGGTGACGCCGTTGCGGTTGATGAATTCGCAGGCAAAGCCGAGCGGCTCTAGACGGGCGGCGATGATTTCCATGCAGCCGGCATCGTCCGGCGTGACCGAAGGACGGGCGATGATCTGGCGGACCAGGTCGAGGGTGGGATCGGACATCAGTTCTGCGAGGCGTCGTGGTCGCCCAGGCTGAGCGTGAATTCCTTGAACGAGGCGCCGCCGGCGTTGGTGCTGTCGAATTCGAGCGCGGCGTCGGGTTTGCGTTCGTCCCTGCTGCCGGTGGGGTTGATCTCGGCGTTGTTGATCAGCCACGAGAGGTTGGTCGGCGAATCGGCATTGCCCAGGGCTTCCTCGAGGGAGATCAGGCCCTCGCGATAGAGGCGGAAGAGATCCTGCTCGAAGGTCTGCGATCCCGGGGCCAGGGTCTGTTCCATGGCGTCCTTGATGCCCTGGACTTCGCCGCGCTCGATCAGCTCGCTGATATGGCGCGTGTTGAGCATTACCTCGCAGGCCGGCGTCCGCTTGCCCTCCGGCGTTTTGACCAGGCGCTGCGAGATGATGGCGCGCAGGGCGACGGAAAGGTCGAGGAAGAGGGCCGGCCGGTTTTCCAGCGGGAAGAAGCTGATGATGCGGTTGAGCGCGTGGTAGCTGTTGTTTGCGTGCAGCGTCGCCAGGCACAGGTGGCCGGTCTGCGCGTAGGCGATGGCGGCCTGCATGGTTTCCTTGTCGCGGATTTCGCCGATCAGGATGCAGTCCGGCGCCTGGCGCATGGCGTTCTTCAGCGCGGCGGCCCAGTCCAGCGTGTCCATGCCGATTTCGCGCTGGTTGACGATCGATTTCTTGTGCTTGAACAGGAATTCGATGGGGTCTTCGACGGTCAGGATATGGCCGGCGCGGTTGCTGTTGCGGTGATCGAGCATCGACGCGATGGTTGTCGACTTGCCGGAGCCGGTGGCGCCGACGATGAGGATCAGGCCGCGTTTCTCCATGATCAGGTCGCCGAGCACCGGTGGCAGCTGGAGGGCGCCCAGTTGCGGGATGTTGCCGAGGATGAAGCGGACGACGATGCTGATCGAGCCGCGCTGGCGGAAGATATTGACCCGGAAGTTGCCGATGTTCGGCACGCCGAAGGAGAGGTTCATCTCCATCGTCGCCTCGAAGGTCTTGACCTGGTCCGGCGACATCAGCTCGTAGGCGATTTTCTCGATCATGTCCGGCAGCATCGTCTGCTGGTTGACCGGCATGGTGTTGCCCTGGATCTTGATGTGGATCGGCGTGCCGGCGGAGATGAAGATATCCGAGGCCTGCTTTTCCGCCATCAGCTGGAACAGTTTGTCGAGGATCATGCGCGATCTCCGGGTTCGTTATGCGTCGCTCAGGCGCGCAGCAGTTCGTTGATGCTGGTCTTCGAGCGGGTCTGCGCGTCCACCTTCTTGACGATGATGGCGGCGTAGAGGCTGTACTTGCCGTCGGCCTTGGGCAGGGTGCCGCTGATCACGACGGAACCCGGGGGTACGCGGCCGTAAGTCACTTCACCAGTTTCGCGGTCGTAGATCGGGGTGCTCTGGCCGATGTAGACGCCCATCGACAGCACGGAGTTTTCGCCGATGACGACGCCTTCGACGACTTCCGAACGGGCGCCGATGAAGCAGTTGTCCTCGATGACCGTCGGGTTGGCCTGCAGCGGCTCGAGCACGCCGCCGATGCCGACGCCGCCGGAAAGGTGCACGTTCTTGCCGATCTGCGCGCAGGAGCCGACGGTGACCCAGGTGTCGACCATCGTGCCCTCATCGACGTAGGCGCCGATATTGACGAAGGACGGCATCAGCACGGCGTTCTTCGCGACGAAGGAACCCTTGCGGACGATGGTGCCCGGCACGACGCGGAAGCCGCCCTGGCGGAACTGTTCCTCGGTCCAGCCCTGGAACTTGGTGTCGACCTTGTCGTAGAAGCGAACGTCGCCGCTTTCCTGGACGCGGTTGTCGCGCACGCGGAAGGAGAGCAGCACGGCCTTCTTGATCCACTGGTGGGTAAACCATTCGCCGGCGATCTTCTCGGCGACGCGCAACTTGCCTGAATCGAGGTCGCCGATCACCGACTCGATGGCGGCGATGGTCGTCGGCGCGGACTGCGGCGACAGTTCGGTGCGGCGTTCCCAGAGTTCTTCGATGGTGGCTTGCAGGGGATGGGTCATGGCGTGTTCTCTCTCAGGTTACAGTTGTTGTGCGAATTGACGGAGGCGCGCGGTCGCTTCGAGACACTCGTCGAGCGAAGCCACCAGCGCGATACGAACGAAATTGGCGCCCGGATTGACGCCATCGACCTCGCGGGCCAAAAAGCTGCCGGGCAGGACCACGACATTATAGTGTTCGAGCAGGCCGCGGGCGAAGTCGGTGTCGGCGATCGGCGTCCTGGCCCACAGGTAGAAGCTGGCGTCCGGCATGCCGGTGCCGAGCACTTCGCCGACCAGCGGCGTGCAGGCGGCGAATTTCTCCCGGTACTGGTTGCGGTTGTCGAGGACGTGCGCCTCGTCGTTCCAGGCGGCGACCGAGGCCGTCTGCACCGGGGGCGCCATCGCGCAGCCGTGGTAGGTACGATAGAGCAGGAATTTTTTCAGGATGGCCGCGTCGCCGGCGACGAAGCCGGAGCGCATGCCCGGCACGTTGGAGCGCTTGGACAGGCTGGAGAACATGACCAGCCGTTCGTTCGTGCGGCCGAGCAGCTTGGCCGCCTGGAGGCCGCCGATTGGCGGATTGGCCTCGTCGAAATAGATTTCCGAATAGCACTCGTCGGAAGCGATGATGAAGCCGTACTTGTCGGAGAGGTCGAACAGTGTCTTCCAGTCGTCGAGCGACAGCACCTTGCCGGTCGGGTTGCCCGGCGAGCAGACGTAGAAAAGTTGGACGCGCGCCCATTCCTCGGGCGACAACTGGTCGTAATCGAAGGCGAAGCCGTTTTCCGGCAGGTTGTTCAGGAAACGCGGCTCGGCGCCGGCCAGGTAGGCGGCGCCTTCGTATATCTGGTAGAAGGGGTTCGGGCTGACGACCAAGGGCACGTGACCGCGGATCGGGTCGATGACCGTCTGGGCGAAGGAGAAGAGCGCCTCGCGCGAGCCGTTGACCGGCAGGATCTCGGTTTCCGGGTTCAGCGCCAGATCGTAGCGACGCTGGCACCAGGCGGCGATCGCCTGGCGCAGGGCCGGGATGCCCTGCGTCGTCGGGTAGTTGGCCAGCCCTTTCAGGCCGTTGGCCAGCGCTTCGATGATGAAGGCCGGGGTCGGGTGCTGCGGTTCGCCGATCGAGAGCTTGATCTCCCGGTATTGCGGATTCGGGGTGACGCCGGCGAACAGGGCGCGCAGCTTTTCGAAGGGGTAGGGCTGGAGTTGGGCGAGGTGCGGATTCACGTCGGACGTCGAATGGGTGTCAAAATGCCGATTATCCCTGAAAAAGCCTGCGCTGCCTCGTGAACAAACCCGCGTTGATCGCTGCTCTCATTGCCCCGGCTGTCTTGGCGGCCTGCGCCTTCGGCTACCAGGCGCGCGGCAGCCTGAGCGACGTGCCGGGCGAGATGAGCGGCAAGGGCTATCCGGGCAACCGCGGCGGCGGGCGCTTCGTGCTGGTCGACCGGGAGGGGCGCCTGAGCTGCGATGGCCTGGCCTTGCCGCCCAGGGTGTCGCCGACGCCGGACAGTTGCGCCGGCGAGGCCGGCGACGGCGTGGTGCATTGCTCCGACGGCCGGGAAATTCCGGTGCGCTGGGAGGCGATCACCTGCCGTTCGTTCCGCGGCAGTGGCGAGGATCAGCGTGGAAATCGGCTGATTTTTCGCGTCGACCGCAACCGGTAGTTCAGTAGGCCACGCGCGTCGGGTTGCTGGCCCAGTTTTGCAGCGGCAGCAGCGAGCCCGGCAGCGGGTGGTGTTCCATGACGATGCTGCGCGCCGAGAAATGGCGGCCCAACTCGCAATAGAGTTCGTCGTCGCAAAAGCCGATGGCGGCCGCCTCGGCGCGGCTGTTGGCGAAGACGATGCGGGTGATGCGCGCCCAGTAGGCGGCGGAAAGGCACATCGGGCAGGGTTCGCTGGAGGCGTAGAGCGTGGCGGCGGGCAGGTGGAAGCTGTCGACCGCGGCACAGGCGGCGCGGATGGCGCCGATTTCCGCGTGCGCCGTCGGGTCGCGGCTGGCCACCACACGGTTCCAGCCCTCCGCGACGATCCTTCCATCGCACACGATGACGGCGCCGAAGGGGCCGCCCTCGCCGCGTTCGCTGCCCATGCGCGCCAGTTCGATGGCGCGGGCGAGGAAGAGATCGTCCTGGTTCATCAGCCCCGGGTGTTGGAGTCGCTGTCGAAACTGCTCAGGTCGACGCGCGGCGCCGGCTGCCAGCCCGCCTTGCGGTGTTCGGCGACGACATTGGTGAACACGCCACCACGCACGTAGAACTTGGCGGTCAGGCGCATGAAGCGCGGCTGGGTGGCGGCGACCAGGTCGTCGAGGATGCGGTTGGTGACGGCTTCGTGGAAGGCGCCCTCGTTGCGATAGGACCACATGTAGAGCTTGAGGCTCTTGAGCTCAACGCACAGCTGGTCGGGGATGTAGTCGAGGATCAGCGTGGCGAAATCCGGCTGCCCGGTCTTCGGGCACAGGCAGGTGAATTCCGGAATCTGCATGTGGATGTGAAAATCACGGCCGGCGGCGGGATTCGGGAAGGTTTCGAGGGTCTTGGTCGGTTGGCTGGACATGCTGGGCGTCTTCAAAAGTAGGTCGATGTTATTATACGGCCCCCGTCAAGGCAGGGCTTTCTCGCCGCTGCCGCCATCCGCATGCGCCTGACCAAACTCAAACTCGCCGGCTTCAAGTCCTTCGTCGATCCGACCGCCGTGGCCGTGCCCGGGCAGCTGGTCGGCGTCGTCGGCCCCAACGGCTGCGGCAAGTCCAACATCATGGATGCCGTGCGCTGGGTGCTGGGGGAGTCGAAGGCCTCGGAACTGCGCGGCGAGTCGATGATGGACGTCATCTTCAACGGGACGACCGGGCGCAAGCCGGTGTCGCGCGCCTCGGTCGAGCTGATCTTCGACAACGCCCTCGGGCGGGCGCTTGGCCAGTGGTCGCAGTACGCCGAACTGTCGGTCAAGCGGACGCTGACGCGGCAGGGGCAGTCGGATTACTTCATCAACAACCTGAAGGTCCGGCGCAAGGACATCACCGACCTCTTCCTCGGCACCGGCCTCGGGCCGCGCGCCTACGCCATCATCGGCCAGGGAATGATCTCGCGCATCATCGAGGCCAAGCCGGACGACCTGCGCATCTTCCTCGAGGAAGCGGCCGGCGTCACCCGCTACAAGGAGCGGCGCAAGGAAACCAACGGCCGCCTGGAGGACACGCGGGAGAACCTGTTGCGCGTCGAGGACATCCGCCTCGAACTCGGCAACCAGATGGAGAAGTTGGAAGCGCAGGCCGAGGTTGCCCGCCGCTATCATGCGCTGAACGAACAGCTGGTGCGCCGCCAGCAACTGCTCTGGCTGCTGCGGAAGCGCGAAGCCGAGGGCGAGCGCCAGCGCCTGTCGCTGGACGTCGAGCGCGCCGTCACCGAACTGGAAGCGCAGAGCGCCGCCCTGCGTGAAACCGAAGCGCGCGCCGAGGAAACGCGGGAAGCGCATTTCGCCGCCGGCGACGCCCTGCACCAGGCGCAGAGCGACATGTATGCCGCCAATGCCGAGGTGGCGCGGCTGGAAGCCGAAATCCGCCACCGCCGCGAATCGCGCCATCAGCTGGAGACGCGCCTCGCCCAGCTGGAGGGCGAACTGGCCCACTGGGGGCAGACGGCGGAAAGGCTTGCGGTCGACCGGCAGAAATGGGAGGAATTGCAGGAAATCACCCGCCTGCGCGTCGAGGAAGCTGCAGACCGGTTGCACCAGCAGATGAACATCGCACCGCAGGTCGAGGAAAGCCACGCCCAGGCCCAGGAGGAACTGCAGCGCCTGAAGGCGCGCACCGCCAACGGCGAGCAGCGCCTGGAGGTCGAGCTGACCAACAAGTCGCATGCCCAGCGCGCGCTGCAGGCCATCGTCCAGCGCCGCGAGCGGTTGCGCGACGAGGGCGGCGGACAGGATGCGCCGGATGCGCTGGACCTGGCCGAGAAGGAAGAGGAACTGGCGTTGCTGCGCGAGGAGCTGGCCGGTGACCAGGACCATTTGCAGCAGTTGCAGCAGGAATTGCCGCAGCTCGAAGCCTCCCGCAAGCAGGTCCAGGGCGAGCTGCAGCGCAACGAGCGCGAACTGGCCGCCGGCCAGGCACGGCGCGCCGCGCTGGAGCAGATGCAGGCGCGCGCCCGCGAATCGGGCAGGTTGCCGGAATGGCTGCGCCGCCACGGGCTGGAAAACGCGACGCCGCTATGGCAGCAGATTCATGTCGAGGCCGGCTGGGAGTCGGCGGTCGAGGCGGTCCTGCGTGAACGCCTGAACGCCATCGCCTGTGACGATCCGGCCAAGCTCGACGAATGGCTGCACGACCGGCCCGACGCGCACCTGAGCGTGATGCTGGCCGCCGCAGCCGGCGACGGCGAGCAGGCCGGGCGGCTGAGCGAGCGGGTACGCTGCGACAATCCGGCGATCGCCGCCGCGCTGGCCGACTGGCTCGGTGCGGTGCACACGGCCGAATCGCTCGACGCTGCCCTGGCCCGGCGCGCCGAACTGGCGCCGGGGGCGGTGCTGGTAACGGCCGGCGGCGACCTGGTGACGCACGCCAGTCTCACCTTCTTCGCGCCCGACCAGGGCGAGCATGGCCTGCTCGAACGCCAGCGCGAAATCGAGACCCTGGCCGCAGATATTGCCGCCGGCGAGGAGCAGGCCGCGGCGGTGCGCGAGCAGCTGGCGATGCTCGACGAGCAGTACGCCGACAAGCAGGAAGAAATCGGCGAAATCCGCCAGTACGTGGCCGATCGCCAGCAGCGCGTACATGCGGTGCAGCTCGAGGTGCTCAAGCTCGGCCAGGCGATCGAGCGCCACCGCGAACAGAAGGAGCGCCTGCAGGAGCAGATGGCCGAACTCGCCGAGGAAGAGGAGGCCGAGCGCGAACGCGACATGGCAGCCGACGACAAGATCGCCGAGGTGCGTGACGGCCTGGCGCGCATCCGCGTGCTGGTCGCCGGTGCCCAGTCGCGGCTGGACGAGGCCGAACGCGCCGTGCGCGCCGAACGCGAGCGCAACGCCGACCTCGACCGCGCCCTGCGCGAGGCGCAGTTCTCGCAGCGTGAAAGCGAAGGCAAGCTGCAGGACGTGTTCGCCCAGCAGGCGGTGGCGCAGCGCGAACTGAACCGCATCGAGGCGGATCGCGCCCAGTGCGCCGAGCAGGTGGCGGTGGCGCCGGCCGACGTCATGGAGGACAACCTGCAGGCGGCGCTGGAAACGCGGCAGGAAAGGGAAAAGGCGCTGGCCCAATGCCGCGATGCCCTGGAGGCGGCGACCAATGCGCTGCGCGGGCTGGAAGAGCAGCGGCTGCGCATAGAACAGGGTCTGGAGCCGCTGCGCGTGCGCATCGGCGACCTCAAGCTGAAGGAGCAGGCGGCGGCGCTCAACACGGAGCAGTTCGCCCAGCAACTGCTGGAAGCCGGCGCCGACGAGGCGGCGCTGGCGCAGGAACTCGACAGCCAGGGCGGCGCCGTCCGGCCGGCGGCCCTGCAGGGCGAGATCACCCGCCTCGGCAACGCCATCGGCGAACTCGGCGCGGTCAACCTGGCGGCGTTGCAGGAACTGGAGACGGCGACCGAGCGCAAGGGCTACCTCGACATGCAGGCGGCCGACCTGACCGAGGCGATGGAAACGCTGGAAAACGCCATCCGCCGCATCGACCGCGAGACGCGCGACCTGCTGCAAAGCACCTTCGACACGGTCAACGGCCATTTCGGCCGGCTTTTCCCGGAACTCTTCGGCGGCGGCCGCGCCGAGCTGGTGATGACCGGCGACGAGATCCTCGATGCCGGCGTCCAGGTCATCGCCCAGCCGCCGGGCAAGAAGAACTCGACCATCCACCTGCTGTCCGGCGGCGAGAAGGCGCTGACGGCGATCGCGCTGGTCTTCTCGATGTTCCAGCTCAACCCGGCGCCGTTCTGCCTGCTCGACGAGGTCGACGCGCCGCTCGACGATACCAATACCGAGCGCTTTTGCGGCATGGTGCAGAAAATGTCCGCCAACACGCAGTTTCTATTCATTTCCCATAATAAAATCGCCATGGAAATGGCCGAGCAGCTGGTCGGCGTGACGATGCAGGAATCCGGCGTATCGCGCGTCGTGGAAGTGGATATCGAAGAAGCTTTGAAGATGAGGGATGCGGCTTAAATGACCGAACTCCAGATGGGATTGATTGGCCTGGGCGCGACGGCGGTGGTCGGCGTGTTCGCCTACAACAAGTGGCAGGAATACCGCCAGCGCAAGCTCGCCGAGGCGCTGCTGAAACCGCAGCACGAGGACGTGCTGCTCGGCGAAGGCCCGAAGGCGGCACCGGTGGTGCGCAACGAACCGGAATTCCATGCCGCCAGCCCGGTAGTCGCCGCGGAGCGCCGCGAACCGGTGCTGGCCGACGCCGCGCCGGAAGACGAGGGCGCCGCGCGGGATTTGCCGCCGAGCCTGGCAGATGCCGATACCGAAGTGCAGATGGCCTCGCCGGCCGCGGCTGCACCCGTGCCGGAACCCGAGATCGAAATTCCCGACCTGCCGGCCGGACTGGTGCCGGGCACGCTGCTCGACCCGCGCCTGGAATTCATCGCCGCCATGGAGCTGGTCGATGCGGTGCCCGGGGCGCAGATCGTCCATGCCCAGCACGCCACGCTGCAGCACCTGGGCAAGCCGGTGCATTGGGTCGCCTTCAACGAGCGCACGCGCGAGTGGGAACGCATCGCGCCGGACAGCGAGGTGCCGGTGCGCCGCCTGCGGGTCGGCCTGCAGCTGGTCGATCGCACCGGCCCGGTGTCGGATGCCGATCTGGCGACCTTTACCGAAGCCATGCACGACCTCGCTGACCAGTTGCTGGCGGTGGCCGACATGCCGGCCAGCCGCCTGGGTGACCAGGCGGCCGAGATCGACCGTTTCTGCGCTGCGGTCGACCTGGAAATCGGGGTCAATCTGGTCAGCCGTGCGGCGCCGTTTTCCGGCACCAAGATTCGTGCCCTCGCCGAGGCGGCCGGCATGGTGCTCGGCGATGACGGCGCCTTCACGCGCTACGATGACGACGGCCGCACCCAGTTCACGCTGCAGAACTTCGAGACGACCCGCTTTTCCGGGGAGGCGATGCGCAACCTGACGACGCATGGCCTGACCTTCGTTCTCGACGTGCCGCGCGTCGCCCACGGCGAGCGGGTTTTCCTGCAGATGGTCGACCTCGCCAGGCGTTTCGCGGAAACCCTGCAGGGCACGCTGGTGGACGACAACCGGCAACCGCTCAACGACATGCAGCTCGACCACATCCGGCGCGAATTCATCGGCAAGCCGCAAGCGACGATGGCCAGCTACGGAATTCCCGCCGGCTCGGCGCAGGCGCTGCGGCTCTTCTCCTGATGGCGGTGCCGGTGCCGGCCGCCGAGCGCGCCGCCTGGCTGCGCGGCGAAATCGAAAGCCACAACCACGCCTATTACGTCCTCGATGCGCCGACCGTTCCGGATGCCGAGTACGACCGGCTGTTCCGCGAACTGCAGGCGCTGGAGGCGGAACATCCCGGGCTGCGCACCGCCGATTCGCCCACCCTGCGCGTCGGCGCGCCGGCGCTCGCCCAGTTCGCGCCGGTACGCCACGACGTGCCGATGCTGTCGATCCAGACCGAAACCGACACCGGACCGAGCGGCGCGCTGAATTTCGACGCGCGCATCCGGCGCGAATTGCTGCTGGCGGACGACGCGCCGCCTGTCGATTACGCCGCCGAACTGAAATTCGACGGTCTGGCGATCAGCCTGCGCTACGAAAACGGCGTCCTCGTGCGCGGCGCGACGCGCGGCGACGGCGCCACCGGCGAGGACGTCACGCAGAACCTGCGTACCGTGCGGCAGATTCCGCTGCGCCTTTGGGGTGCGGCGCCGCCGCTGCTGGAAGTGCGCGGCGAGGTTTACATGCGGCGCGACGATCTCGAACGCTACAACGCGGCGGCCGCGGCGCGCGGCGAGAAGACGCTGGTCAATCCGCGCAACGCGGCGGCCGGTAGCATCCGCCAACTCGACCCGGCAGTGGCGGCGAGCCGGCCGCTGTGTTTCTTCGCCTACGGCCTGGGTGCGGTCGACGGCTGGGAAATGCCGAAAACGCATGCCGGCGTGCTCGACGCGCTGGCCGCCTTCGGCCTGCCGGTCTGCGAACACCGCGCCGTGCTGGCCGGCGGCGAGGCACTGGCCGGCTTCCACCGGCGCATCGCCGGGCTGCGCGACAGCCTGCCGTTCGACATCGACGGCGTGGTGTACAAGGTCAACAGCCTGGAGCTGCAATGCCGCCTCGGTTTCCGTTCGCGCGAGCCGCGCTGGGCGGTCGCCCACAAATACCCGCCGCAGGAGGCGTTGACCGTCGTCGAGGCGATCGACATCCAGGTCGGCCGCACCGGCGCGCTGACCCCGGTGGCGCGCCTGCAGCCGGTCTTCGTCGGCGGCGTCACGGTGACCAACGCGACCCTGCACAACGCCGACGAGGTCGAGCGCAAGGGCGGCATCTGTGTTGGCGACACCGTGATCGTCCGCCGCGCCGGCGACGTCATCCCGGAAGTGCTGGGCGTCGTCGCCGAACGCCGGCCCGTCGACGCGAAGCCTTTCGTGATGCCCGACGCCTGCCCGGTCTGCGGCGCGCACGTCGTGCGCGAGCCGGGCGAGGCGGTGACGCGCTGCTCCGGCGGTTTTTCGTGCCGCGCACAGCGCATCCAGGCCATCCTGCATTTCGCCGGGCGGCGCATGATGGACATCGAAGGTCTGGGCGAGCGTTACGTCGAGCGCCTGGTCGAGTTCGACTACGTGCATGGCGTCGCCGACCTCTATCGCCTGAAACTCGACGACCTGCTCGACATGAAGCGGCGCGCCGACGAGCGCGACGGCACGGTGCCGGAAACGGTCAAGGCTGGGCAGGTGCCGACGCGCTGGGCCGAGAACCTGCTCGCCGGGATTGCCGCCAGCTGCCGGCCGAGCCTGGCGCGGCTGCTCTTTGCACTGGGTATCCGCCACGTCGGCGAGTCGACCGCGAAAACGCTGGCCGACTGGTTGGGCAGCTTCGAGCGCGTGCGCCGGGCGCCGGCGCCGCTGCTCGCCGTGCTGCCGGACATCGGGGCGACGGTGGCGGCGGCGATCGCCGATTTCTTCGCCGAGGAACGCAACGTCGCCGCGGTCGATGCACTGCTCGCCGAAGGCGTGGCGCCGGCCGACGAGCATGCGCCGCATCCCGGGCTGGCCGAACGGCTGGCCTGGAGCGAACTCTACGGCGCGCTCGGCGTGCCGAAGCTGACGCCCCTGCGGGCGCAACAACTGGCCGCGCTGGTCGATGGTTCGAGGCTGGCGGCCGAGGGTGTCAATGGCGCGGCGCTGTCGAGCGGCGGCTTGCCGGGCGAAGTGATCGACGCGCTGGCCCACTGGCTGCAGACGCCGGGCAAGCGCGGCCTGCTCGCTGCCGTCGCGATGCGCCGGGAAGAATTGGTGGCGATGCTGCCTGCTGCGGTCGACGGTGAAAAAGGGCCAATTTCGGCGCTGGCCGGCAAGACCTTCGTGCTGACCGGCACGCTGCCGACGCTGAAGCGCGACGCGGCCAGGGACATGATCGAGGCGGCGGGCGGCAAGGTGGCCGGTTCGGTATCGAAGAAGACGGATTTCGTGGTGGCCGGCGAGGAGGCTGGTTCCAAGCTGGAAAAGGCGCGGGAACTGGGCGTGCCGGTGATCGATGAGGCAGAATTGCTGGAATTGCTCGAAGAGGGAGAGAAAGAATGAAAAAAGTCAGAAAAGCGGTCTTTCCGGTAGCCGGCATGGGGACCCGTTTCCTGCCGGCGACCAAGGCCAGCCCGAAGGAAATGCTGCCCATCGTCGATAAGCCGCTGATCCAGTTCGCGGTCGAGGAAGCGGTGGCGGCCGGGATTACCGACATGGTGTTCGTCACCGGCCGCTCCAAGCGTTCCATCGAGGACCATTTCGACAAGGCCTACGAGTTGGAATCGGAACTGGCGGCGCGCGGCAAGGACGAGATGCTGGAGTTCGTGCGTAACATGATTCCGAAGAACATCAACTGTATCTACATCCGCCAGGCCGAAGCGCTCGGCCTCGGCCACGCCGTGCTGTGCGCCAAGCCGGTGATCGGCGACGAGCCGTTCGCCGTGCTGCTGGCCGATGACCTGCTCGACGGCCAGCCGCCGGTGATGAAGCAGATGACCGATACCTACGACTATTACCGCTGCTCCGTGCTCGGCGTGCAGGATGTGCCACGCGCAGACACCCGGAGCTATGGCATTGTTGATGCGCGCAAGGTCGCCGACCGGGTGGAGCAGGTCGGCGCCATCGTCGAGAAGCCGAAGCCGGAAGAGGCGCCGTCGACGCTGGCGGTCGTCGGACGCTACATCCTGACGCCGCGCATCTTCCACCACCTGGAGAACGTCAGGCCGGGGGCTGGGGGCGAAATCCAGCTCACCGACGGCATCGCCTCGCTGCTCAGCGAGGAGCAGGTGCTGGCCTACCGCTACGCCGGCACCCGCTACGACTGCGGCTCCAAGCTCGGCTACCTGCAGGCGACGGTCGTCTTCGGCCAGCGCCACCCGGAAGTCGGGCCCGCCTTCGATGCCTATCTGAAATCCCTGGGGGCCTGAGTGGAACGACAGGAAGCACGCACGCTGCTGGCCGGGGCCGAGGAGATTCATTCCGCCACGGCCGTCCAGGCCGCCCTGGACGACGTTGCGGCGCGAATTCGCGCGCAGCTGGCGGAGAGCAACCCGCTGGTGCTGTGCGTGATGACCGGCGGCGTGATCTTCTGCGGTCAACTGCTGCCGAAGCTCGATTTTCCGCTCGACTTCGACTACCTGCACGCGACGCGCTATGGCGCCGAAACGCAGGGCGGCAAGATCTCGTGGCGCAGCGCGCCGTGGATTACGGTCAAGAACCGCACCGTCCTCGTGGTCGACGACATTCTCGACGAAGGCGTGACCCTCGCCGCGGTCAAGGAAAGCCTGACGCGCCTCGGTGCCGCCCGGGTCCTGTTGGCGGTTTTCGCCGACAAGCTGAACGGCAAGCGCAAACCGGTTTCTGCCGATTTTGTCGGGTTGACCGTGCCTGACCGCTTCGTTTTCGGCTACGGCATGGATGTCGGCGGCGCCTGGCGCAACCTGCCGGCGATCTACGCGCTCAAGGAACAGGCCGAATGAGCGGCGCCACGGTCGGCGAGTTTCTCGGCTACTGGCGGAGCGAAGGCGATGCCTATGCCCGGCACGGCGATTACGAATGGATGGCGTCGCTGGTCACGGGTAGCCGGGTCCTCGAGATCGGCTGCGGGCTCGGTTTCGGCACCGCGGCCCTGGTGGCGCGCGGACTGGCGGTGCTGGCCATCGACACGCTGCCGGAATGCCTGGCGGCGACCGGCGGACGGCCGGATGTTGGCGCCGGCGTCGTGTTGCGGCAGGCCGATGTCGCGAACCTCGACAGCGACGCGCTGGCGGCGATTACCGCCTTCGCACCGGATACCGTGGTCTGCTGGCTGATGGGCGCACCCGCAACGACGACCGGGGCGGCGGCCGGCGACGGCGGACAGGCGGTGGTCGCCTATCGCGAAGCCATGCATCGCAAGGTGGCCGAACTGGCGGCGGCGCTGCCGTCGGTGCGTCACCTGCATCTTGTCGACCGGACGGCGATTCCCTGGCAGGCCAAGGATATCGGGCGCGACACGCTGGTCCGCTATCATCTGGGCAAGACCCTGCGCGACCTGCCGTTCTCCGCCGAACGCGGCAACGCGCTCTACCGCAAGCTCGCGAGCAGCGCGCCGGAACTGGCGCATTTGCGGCGCGCCCATCCGTCGCTCAAGGGCGTCGTCCCGACACTGGCCTCGCTGATGGCCGAAAGGAACAACTGAATGCTGGCAATCATCGGCGGCAGCGGCCTTACCACGCTGTCGAATCTCGACGTTTCGCGCCGCGAAGTGGTGCGCACACCCTATGGCGAGCCCTCAGGCGCACTGGTCTTCGGGCAGATCTGCGGCCGGCCGGCGATGTTCCTGCCGCGCCACGGCTACGGCCACACCATCCCGCCGCACATGGTTAACTATCGGGCGAACCTCTGGGCGCTGCATCATCACCGGGCGACCGGGGTGATTTCCGTCGCTTCGGTCGGCGGCATCCGCGCCGACCTGCAGCCGGGCGACATCGTCATTCCCGACCAGATCATCGACTACACCTGGGGGCGCAAGGCGACCTTCTTCGAGGGCAACGGTTCGCCGGTGACGCATGTCGACTTCACCGAGCCGTACGACCGCGAATTGCGCACCCGGATACAGGAGGCCGGCGCGGCGCTCGGGATCGAAATGAAGGTCGGCGGCGTCTATGCCGCGACGCAGGGGCCACGCCTCGAAACGGCGGCCGAGATCAACCGCCTTGAACGCGACGGCGCCGACCTGGTCGGCATGACCGGGATGCCGGAAGCGGTTCTGGCGCGCGAACTGGGCCTGCCCTACGCGGCCATCAGCGTGGTCGCCAACCATGCCGCGGGGCGTGGCGACAGTGCCAACGGCATCCAGTTCTCCAGCCTCGAGCATGTCCTGCACGAAGCCATGGGGCGCGTGCGGAGCGTCATCGAGCGGCTCGTCGGCTGCCAGAACGGCACGCCGCCGATGGGCATGTCGGTCTGACTAGGGCGTGTTCACAGTAACCGGCAGCCCGCTGCTTGCTGTGAACACGCCCTAAGCGCTGACCTTCAGCCGCTCCATCAGCTCGGATTCGAGCTGGATGCGCCGGGAGCTCTGGCGCAGGTCGCCGCCGCTGATCAGGAAGACGTCTTCCGCCCGCTCGCCGAGCGTGGTGATCTTGGCGGTGTGCAGGTTGGCCCCGTGCTCCGCGATGGTGGTGGCCACGGTGTAGAGCAGGCCGGGGCGGTCGGCGGCCACCAGCGTCAGCACGAAGTGGGCGCCCTTGTCGTCGGGGCGGATTTCTGCTTCCGCCTTGATCGGGAAATGCTTGACCTGCCGCGACAGGCGGCCGGAGGAGGGCGCTTCCGGCGGCGTCTGCCGGATCAGGCGATCTTCCAGTTCATGCTCGATGTAGGCCACCATTTCGCGGTCGTTGTGGCGTTGCGCGACATCGAGGACGACGAAGCTGTCCAGCGCGTAGCCGTGCGCCGTGGTATGGATCTTGGCGTCGACGATGCTGTAGCCGGCGCGGGCGAAAAAGCCGACGATGCGGGCGAACAGATCGGGCTGGTCCTGGGTGTAGACCATCACCTGCAGGCCGTCGCCATCCTGGTGCGGGCGGGCGCGCACGACCGGCTGGTCGTTGAAGATGCGATAGTGCAGTGAGCGCGTGTGCCAGGCAATCTCTTCGGCCGAATGGCGCAGGAAATAGACGGTATCCAGCTGCTTCCACAGCCGCTCATGGACGGTGTCGGAAAGCGCGAAGTAGCGCAACAGGCGCATCGCCCCGGCCTGCCGTTCGGCGATGATGCCCTGCGGCGCCTGCGGGCTTTCCTGGCCGAGATGTTCCTGGGTCAGGTGGTAGAGGTCGGCCATCAGCTTGCCCTTCCACTGGTTCCACACCTTCGGGCTGGTGCCGCGGATGTCGGCATGGGTCAACAGGTAGAGGGCGGTCAGGTGCCGGTAGTCGCCGACCAGGCGGCTGAAGGAGGTGATCACGATGGGATCGGAGAGGTCTTCCTTCTGCGCGACCTGGGACATGATCAGGTGGTGGCGGACCAGCCAGACGACCAGTTCGGTGTCTTCCGCCGAGAAGCCGTGGTCTTCGCAGAAGGTCTGCGCATCGACCGTGCCGAGCTCCGAATGATCGCCGCCACGGCCCTTGGCGATGTCGTGGAAGAGCGCCGCCACATAGAGCAGCCAGGGGCGGTCGAATTCAGCGATGGCGCGCGCACACAGCGGGTATTCATGGGCGAACTCGCTCATGGTGAAGCGCCGGATATTGCGCAGGACCTGCAGGATGTGCTGGTCGACCGTATAGACGTGGAACAGGTCGTGCTGCATCTGGCCGACGATGCGCCCGAAGCAGGGCAGGTAGGCGCCCAGGATGTCGAGCTGGTTCATGCGGCGGAACTCGTGTACGACGCCACGCTCGCTTTGCAGCAGCTTGATGAAGGCGGCGCGATTCTCGGGCCGGGCGCGAAACTCCGGGGTGATGAGGTCGCGCGCATGCCACAGGGCGCGCAGGGTACGCGCGGTCATGCCATGCAGATCGGGGTTTTCCTGCATGACCAGGAAACTGTCCAGGATGAGCGCCGGCTTGCTGGCGAAGATGCCTTCGTCGCGAACGTCGAGCAGGCCGCCGACCGACTGGAAATGTTCGTCGATCGGTTGCGGCAACTGTTCGCTTTCCGGCGCCAGGGCGGCGCCGATGTTCTGCATCAGGATCGTGTTGATCAGGGTGATCGCCTTGGCGTTGCGATAATAGCCCTGCATCAACTGCTCGGACGCGCGCTTTGCCAGCGTCGACTCGAAGCCGTACTGGGCGGCGAGCGTGTTCTGGTAGTCGAACAGCAGGCGATCCTCGCGCCGGCCGAGCATCAGGTGCAGGCGGATGCGCAGGTGCTGCAAGTATTCCTCGCTGCGTCGGGCCTGTTCCAGTCCTTCACTGGAAAGGATGCCGTTCCTTTCCAGTTCGTCCCAGGTCGTGCCGTAGCCGGCGGCCTTCGCCACCCAGAAGATCACCTGCAGGTCGCGCAGGCCGCCCGGTGCCTCCTTGAAGTTCGGTTCCAGGCTGTAGGGGGTTTCGTTGAAGCGCAGGTGGCGCTCCTGCTGTTCGAGCCGCTTGCACTCGAAGAACACCAGCGGGTCGAGATTGCCGCGCAGCCGCTTTTCGAAGGTGGTGAACAGCTTCTTGTTGCCGGTCAGCAGGCGGGCTTCAAGCAGCGCCGTCTGCACCGTGATGTCGTCGGCGGCTTCGTTCAGGCATTCCTGGACGGTGCGGACGCTATGTCCGATTTCCAGACCGATGTCCCAGAAATGACCGATCAGCTTTTCCAGGCGCTCCTGCAGCGCCGGCCCGGGTTCCTGCGGCAGCAGGATCAGCAGGTCGATGTCGGACGCCGGGTACAGTTCGCCCCGCCCGTAACCGCCGACCGCCGCGAGGGCCAGCGAGGCCGGAAAGTCCAGGCTCGCCCAGAGGCGGTTGAGGACGCTGTCGACCTGCTGGCAGCGATTTCTGAGCAGCGCCTGCGCGTCGTTGTTCAGCGCATAGGCTTCGCGCAGGTTTTGCTGCCCGCTCCGAATTTCGTTGCGCAGCGCAGCAAGGTCGATGCTCATCATGCGATCCAGTCAGGCTTCGGCCGGCACCCGGCGGAGAGGGTGAGGACTTCGTAGCCGGTAGCGGTGACGAGGACGGTATGTTCCCACTGGGCGGACAGGCTATGATCCTTGGTGACGATCGTCCAGCCGTCGGCCAGTTCGCGAATGGCGGCCTTGCCGGCATTGATCATCGGCTCGATGGTGAAGATCATGCCGGGTTCCATTTTCGGTCCGGTGCCCGCTTTGCCGTAGTGCGTCACCTGGGGATCCTCGTGGAACTTGGCGCCGATGCCGTGGCCGCAGAATTCACGGACCACCGAATAGCCATTCTTCTCGGCGTGCTTCTGGATGATGGCGCCGATGTCACCGATATGGCCGCCGGGACGGACCACGGAAATGCCCAGCCACATGCACTCGAAGGTGATTTCGCACAGGCGTTTCGCCTGGATGGAAGGTTCACCGATCAGGTACATGCGGCTGGTGTCGCCGTGGTAACCGTCCTTGATCGGGGTGACGTCGAGGTTGATGATGTCGCCGTTCTTCAGCACGCGGTCGCCGGGCACGCCGTGACAGACCTGGTGGTTGACCGAGGTGCAGATGGACTTGGGGTAGGGGTTGTAGCCGGACGGCGCATAGTTCAGCGGCGCCGGAATGCCGCCCTGCACATTCACCGTGTAGTCGTGGCAGAGACGGTCGAGCTCGTCGGTCGTCACGCCGGCCTTCACGAAAGGTGCGACATAGTCGAGGACCTCGCCAGCAAGGCGCCCGGCGACGCGCATTTTCTCGATTTCTTCCGGTGTCTTGATGGAGATGCTCATGGATGGACGGTGGACCGTGCGGTTGGAAAGGGGCGAAGGATAAAGGATGCCACCTGTTTCTCAAAGCCGGGGGCGGCGACGGATGGCATAATTAGACGATCTGCATTTCTTCGGCAAGGCAATGGGCATTCTCCTTCTCGGCAAGGACGGTCAGGTCGGCTGGCAGCTGCAACGCTCGCTGGCGCCGCATGGTCCGGTGATCGCCTGTGGGCGTTCGGATTGCGATCTGACCGATCTCGATCGTCTGCGTTCCATGGTCCGACAGCTGAAACCGGCGGTCGTCGTCAATGCGTCGGCCTATACCGCGGTGGATCGCGCCGAATCCGAAGCTGAGCTGGCCATGCGCGTCAATGGCGAGGCCCCGGGCCTGTTGGCCGAGGAGACGGCGCGGCTCGGGGCGCTGTTGATCCACTATTCGACGGATTATGTCTACGACGGTCGCAAGACGTCGCCCTATCTGGAGAGCGACCCGACCAATCCGCAAAGCGTCTATGGCCGCAGCAAGCTGGCGGGCGAGGAGGCGATCCGCGCGGCGGGCGGGAAATCCGTCATCTTCAGGACGAGTTGGGTTTTCGGTGCGCGAGGTGGGAATTTCGTCAAGACCATCCTGCGCCTGGCGCGCGAGAAGGAGAGCTTGAACGTGGTCGCCGACCAGGTCGGCTCGCCGACGCCGGCGGCAATGATCGCAACCGTCACCGGCGTCGTGCTCGCCATGTTGCGCAAGGGGCGGGCGATGAACCGCGAGAAGCAGCGGCTTTACCACCTTTGCTCCGGTCGACCGGTCAGCTGGCACGAATTTGCCTGCACCATCGTCGACCGTGCCGGCGCCGTGCCGGGCTTCGACTTGCGGCTGACATCCGAGGCGATCCGCGCCATCGCGAGCAGCGAATATCCGACGGCCGCCGTGCGGCCCGCCAATTCCCGCCTCGACTGCACGCGCCTGGAACGCGATTTCGGCCTCCAGATGCCCGACTGGGAGCCTTATCTGGTGCGCATGCTGCAATTGCTTTCGCTCAAGCAAAACGGCTATTGAGCTTTATTTGCATAATTCAGCGATGCTATAATTCAAAAGTTTTTCCGAGATGAAAGTCTCGAAAAAAACGGTTGTGCACGTGGTGTGTGCAATCAATCCACACATCCGCCGATTAAGGGTGTCCGCCATTTTCAAGCGTGGCGGGCGTTTCCGGCGGGTGGCGGTTCAACCCTTAAAGGAGTTTCACTATGTCCGTGACCATGCGTCAAATGCTGGAGGCCGGCGTGCACTTCGGCCACCAGACCCGTTTCTGGTCCCCCAAGATGGCACCGTATATCTTCGGTGCGCGTAACAAGATTCACATCGTCAACCTTGAAAAGACCCTGGCCAAGTACAACGAAGCCATGGCTTTCGTGAAGAAGCTGGCCGCCAACCGTGGCAACATCCTGTTCGTCGGCACCAAGCGCCAAGCCCGCGAGATCATCGGCGAAGAAGCGCTGCGCGCCGGCGCCCCGTATGTCGACCAGCGGTGGTTGGGCGGCATGCTGACCAACTTCAAGACGGTCAAGACCTCGATCAAGCGCCTGAAGGACATGGAACTGGCCGTCGAGGCCGGCGAACTCGATCGCATGCCCAAGAAGGAGGCGCTGACCTTCCGCCGCGAACTGGAAAAGCTGCAGAAGTCCATCGGCGGTATCAAGGACATGGCCGGCCTGCCGGACGCCATCTTCGTCATCGACGTCGGCTATCACAAGATCGCCATCACCGAGGCCGAAAAGCTCGGCATCCCGGTCATCGGCGTCGTCGATACCAACCATTCCCCGGATGGCGTGGCCTACGTGATCCCGGGTAACGACGACTCGTCCCGCGCCATCCAGTTGTATGCCCGCGGCGTGGCCGATGCCATCCTCGAGGGCCGCAGCCAGGTCGTCCAGGAAATCGTTGCCGCCGGCGGCGATGACGAGTTCGTCGAAGTTCAGGAAGAAGCAGCGCAATAAGGTTGCAAGGGCGGGGCCCAGTGCTCCGCCCGTCTGTAAAGCTCAGGAGAATAATATGGCGGCAATTACCGCAAGCATGGTGTCCGAACTGCGCGGCAAGACCGACGCACCGATGATGGAATGCAAGAAGGCCTTGACCGAAGCCGACGGCGACATGGCCAAGGCCGAGGAAATCCTTCGCGTCAAGCTCGGCAACAAGGCCTCCAAGGCCGCGACCCGCGTTGCGGCCGAAGGCATCGTCGCCGTCAGCATCGCCGCTGACGGCAAGACCGGTGCCATTATCGAAGTGAACAGCGAAACCGATTTCGTCGCCAAGAACGACGAGTTCATCGCGCTGGCCAATGGCTCCGCCGCGCTGGTCGCTGAAAAAAATCCGGCCGACGTCGCTGCGCTGTCCGCGCTGCCGATGGGCGAGGGGACCGTCGAATCGACCCGTTCCGCCCTGGTCGGCAAGATCGGCGAAAACATGACGATCCGCCGCTTCGTCCGTTTCGAAGCCAAGGGCCGGCTGGTCTCCTACATCCACGGTGGCGCCAAGGTTGGCGTCGTGGTCGATGTGATCGGTGGCGACGAGCAACTGGGCAAGGATCTGGCGATGCACATCGCCGCCTCCAAACCGAAGTCGCTGGATGCCTCCGGGGTTCCCGCCGAGCTGCTCGACATGGAGCGCCGCATCGCCGTCGAAAAGGCGCGCGAGGCCGGCAAGCCGGAAGCGATGCTGGAAAAGATCGCCGAAGGTACGGTTCAGAAGTACCTCAAGGACGTCACGCTGCTCGGTCAGGTCTTCGTCAAGGCAGCCGATGGCAAGCAGACTATCGAGCAGCTGCTGAAGGAGAAGGGCGCTTCGGTCGCCGCCTTCACGCTGTTCGTGGTGGGTGAAGGCATCGAGAAGAAGGTCGACGACTTCGCCGCCGAAGTCGCTGCCCAGGCTGCTGCTGCCGCCGCCAAGAAGTAATCTGCAGGGAAAAGCCATGACCACGCCCAGATACAAGCGCATCCTCCTCAAGCTCTCCGGCGAGGCCCTGATGGGCAACGACGCCTACGGCATCAATCCCCAGACCATCGCGGGGATCGTCGGGGAGATCAAGGCGGTTGCCGATCTGGGCGTCGAAATTGGCGTCGTGATCGGCGGCGGTAACATCTTTCGCGGCATGGCCGGTACGGCCACCGGGATGGATCGCGCTACCGCGGATTACATGGGCATGCTGGCGACGGTGATGAACGCCATGGCGCTCTCGGATGCGTTCCGCCAGGCGGGACTCAATGCCCGCGTGCAGTCGGCGCTGAACATCGAGCAGGTGGTCGAGCCGTATATCCGCGGCAAGGCCATACGCTACCTCGAGGAAGGCAAGATCGTCATCTTCGGTGCCGGGACGGGCAACCCGTTCTTTACCACCGATACCGCAGCAGCCTTGCGCGGGTCGGAAATCGGTGCCGAAATCGTTCTCAAGGCCACCAAGGTGGACGGTATCTATTCCGCCGATCCAAAGAAGGTTCCTGCGGCAACCCGCTTCGACAGGATCAGCTTCAACGACGCCATCGCCAGGAATCTCGCCGTCATGGATGCCACGGCCTTCGCGTTGTGCCGCGACCAGAAATTGCCGATCAACGTGTTCTCCATCTTCAAGCCCGGCGCGCTGAAGCGCGTGGTCTGCGGCGAGGATGAGGGTACGCTGGTCTATTGCTGAGGGAGACAAAATGATTCCGGAACTCAAGAAGACAGCCGAAGGCAAGATGCAGAAGTCGCTCGAGGCGCTGAAGAACGACCTCCAGAAGATCCGTACCGGTCGCGCTCATACCGGTCTGCTCGATCACGTCCAGGTGGACTATTACGGTTCCCTGGTGCCGGTCAATCAGGTCGCCAACATCACCCTGATCGATGCCCGAACGATCGGCGTGCAGCCCTGGGAAAAGGGAATGGCGCAGAAGGTCGAGAAGGCCATTCGCGACTCCGACCTCGGCCTCAATCCGGCTTCGCAGGGCGACCTGATCCGCGTGCCGATGCCGGCACTGACGGAAGAGCGGCGCAAGGAAATGATCAAGGTCGTCAGGCACGAAGGCGAGGGCGCCAAGGTGGCGATCCGCAATCTACGCCGCGATGCCATCGCCCACCTCAAGGACGCCTTGAAGAAGGGCGACATTCCCGAGGATGACGAGCGCAAGGCGCAGGACGATGTCCAGAAGCTGACCGACCGATACGTCGCCGATGTCGACAAGATGCTCGCCCAGAAAGAGGCCGAGCTGATGCAGGTTTAGTGCGCATTCCGGCTGAAATTTCCAGCTGAATGGCGCTCTTCACCAGTTCCACCCGACAGGTTCCCGAGGCGGCGGCCGTGCCGCAGCACGTGGCCGTCATCATGGACGGCAATGGCCGCTGGGCGAAGAAGCGCTTCATGCCGCGCTTTTCCGGGCATGCGAAAGGTGTGGAGATGGTGCGCAAGATGGTGCGTGCCTGTCTCGAGCGCGGCATTGAATATCTGACCCTGTTCGCCTTCAGTTCAGAAAACTGGCGGCGGCCGGAGGAAGAGGTCAGCCTGCTGATGCAACTCTTCATCAAGGCGCTGGAGCAGCAGGTCGACAAACTGGACGAGAACGGTGTCCGTCTGCGCATCATCGGCGACATCACGCGTTTCGATTCCCGCCTGCAGGAACTGATCCGTGCTGCCGAGGCGCGCACTGCCGCGAACGAGCGGCTGCAACTGACGATCGCCGCGAACTATGGCGGCCGCTGGGACATCATGCAGGCAGTCAATGCCATGCTGCAGGCGCAGCCTGAAAAACGCACCGGGTGGGCGGAGGCGGATCTGGAGCCTTACCTTTCCATGCATTTCGCGCCGGAGCCGGACCTCTTCATTCGTACCGGCGGCGAGGAGCGGATCAGCAACTTCCTGCTCTGGCAGCTCGCCTATACCGAACTCTATTTCACCAGCACCTTGTGGCCGGAATTCGACCGCAGCAAGTTCGACCTGGCCATCGCCTCGTACCAGAAACGGGAGCGGCGATTCGGACGGACCGGCGAGCAGCTGGCCGGCGAAGCCAATGCTTAGGACCCGCGTCATTACCGCGCTGGCCCTGCTGGCGCTGGTCCTGCCCAGCCTTTTCCTTTTGCCCCAGGCTTACTGGGCGATGCTCGTCGCCATCTTCATCGGCATCGGTGCCTGGGAGTGGGGGGGCTTGCTGAAGATGACCGAGGCTGGACGGCGCCTGCTCGGCGCGGTGCTGGCCATCATTTGTGCCGCGGTTTCGCTGCTGGAGCCGGCGGCGATGGGTATCGGCGCCGGCGCCGGCCTGGCGGCCCCTTGGGTGCTGGCGGCGTATGGCGTGGCGGCCGTGTTCTGGTGCGCGGTGGTTCCGCTGTGGCTGCGGGCCAAATGGGCGTTGCCGCATGGCCTGCCGGGCATCGTGGTCGGGGCCGTCGTGCTTTTCCCGACCTGGCTGGCCCTCGTCCAGCTGAGGGTTTCCGGACCGGGCATCCTGCTGGCGATCCTCGCGGTGGTCTGGATGGCCGATATCGCGGCCTATTTTTCCGGCAAGGCGTTCGGCAGGCACAAGCTGGCGCCAGCGATCAGTCCCGGCAAGACCTGGGAGGGCGCGATCGGCGCCGGGCTCGGCGTCGTGCTGTACGGACTGGCCCTGCGCCTCGGGTTTTCATTCGCGCCAGTCGGCTTGCCGTTGTGGATTGTCTGCCTGCTGGCGGTGACGGCGATCAGCATCGTCGGTGACCTTTATGAATCGATGCTCAAGCGGCAGGCCGGGATCAAGGACAGCAGCAACGTCCTGCCTGGTCACGGCGGGGTGCTCGACCGGATCGACAGCCTGACTTCGACGCTGCCGGTAGTGGCGTTGCTGTGGCTGCTCTTGTCGCGGGGGCAGGGGTGAAGCGCCAGAACGTGACGATTCTCGGCGCCACCGGTTCGATCGGCGTCAACACGCTCGACGTCATTCGCCGTCACCCCGACCGCTACCGTGCCTTTGCACTGTGTGCACACAGCCAGATCGACAAGCTGTTTGAGCAGTGCCGGGAATTTACGCCGGCGTTCGCCGTCGTGCGCGATGCGCCGCTGGCCGAAGAACTGTCGTTGTTGTGCCGGAAGGCTGGTTTGCCGACCGAAGTGCTCCACGGGGTCGCGGCGCTGGTCGCCATGGCTACCCATGGCGAGGTCGATGCCGTGATGGCGGCCATCGTCGGCGCGGCGGGTCTCGAACCGACCCTGGCCGCGGCGCAGGCGGGCAAGAAGATCCTGCTCGCCAACAAGGAAGTGCTGGTCATGGCTGGCGAGCTCTTCATGCACGCGGTGCGCGAGCATGGTGCGGTGCTGCTGCCCGTGGATAGTGAACATAACGCGATATTTCAATCACTTCCGTCCGATTTTTCACGTGGATTGTCTGAATCCGGGGTGCGCCGGATCTTGCTGACGGCGTCTGGCGGTCCCTTCCGCACCACCCCGCTGGCCGCCCTCTCCGACGTGACGCCCGAGGCAGCGTGCGCGCATCCGAACTGGGTGATGGGGCGCAAGATTTCCGTCGATTCGGCGTCGATGATGAACAAGGGCCTGGAGGTGATCGAGGCCCACTGGCTGTTCGCCTGTCCACCGGAGCGGATCCAGGTGGTCGTACATCCGCAGAGCGTCATCCATTCGCTGGTCGAATACGTCGACGGTTCCGTCCTAGCGCAGCTGGGCAATCCCGACATGCGGACGCCGATCGCCTATGCGCTGGCCTATCCGGAGCGGATCGACGCCGGCGTGGCCTCACTCGACCTGTTCCAGATCGCCCGTCTCGATTTCGAAGCGCCCGATTTCGCCCGCTTTCCCTGTCTGCAGCTTGCCTACGACGCCCTGCGGTCGGGCGGTACCGCGCCGGCGGTACTCAATGCCGCAAACGAAGTGGCGGTCGCGGCGTTCCTCGACCGCCAGTTGCCCTTCCTCGGCATCCCGCGGCTGATCGAGTCGACCCTGAACGCCGTGCCTTCCGGGCCCGAGGGCAGCCTCGCCGATGTGCTGCAGGCCGATGCCGAAGCGCGGCACGTCGCATCCCGTCTCGTCCGCGCATCCTGTCCCGCGTGAGCGAGCTTCCGTTCTATCTGCTGGCCTTCGTCGTCGTTCTCGGTGTGCTCATCGTGGTGCACGAGTTCGGGCATTATCTGGCGGCGCGTTATTGCGGCGTCCGCGTCCTGCGTTTCTCGGTTGGTTTCGGCCGGACCCTCTGGCAGTGCCGTTTCGGCCGGGATGGAACCGAATGGGCGGTCAGCATTTTTCCGCTCGGCGGCTATGTCAAGATGCTCGACGAGCGCGAAGCCGAAGTCGCGCCGGAAGAGCGTCACCGCGCCTTCAATCGCCAGTCGGTTGGCAAGCGCAGCCTGATCGTGGCCGCCGGGCCGGTCGCCAATTTCCTGCTGGCCATCGTCCTGTACTGGGCGGTATTCATGGTCGGCAGCAACGAATTGCTGCCGATTCTCGGGACGCCGCCGGCGGCGTCGCCGGCCGCCAGTGCCGGTATCGTCAATGGCGAGCAGGTGCGGGCGGTGGATGGGCAGCCCGTGGCGACCTGGAACGACCTGCGCTGGACGCTACTGCACAAGGCGGTCGATCAGGAAGCGGCGACGCTCGAGGTCATCAACGAGCAGAGCGAGGTCGCCTTCCGCCGCCTCGCTTTGCAGGCGGCGGGCGAGCAGGGCTGGGAGGGCGACGCGCTGGAGCGCCTCGGCATCCGGTTTTTCCGCCCCAAGCTGCCGCCGGTGGTCGGTAAGGTGCTGGCGGGAAGTCCCGGGGAGGTTGCCGGGCTGCGCAGCGGCGATGAAATCGTCGCGGTCGATGGCAGCGAAGTCGTCACCTGGCACGATTTCGTGCTCAAGGTGCGCGATGCCGCCGAGCGTACCCTGCGTGTCGAGTTGCTGCGCGACGGACGGCCTGTTGCGGTCGACGTTGTTCCGGAGGCCATTTCCGAGCGCGGCAGGCGAATCGGCAGGGTGGGCGTGGCGGTTGCCGAAAGCCCCGATGCCGTCCGGGAGGTCAGGGTTTTCGTGCGCTACGGCTTTTTTGCGGCGGGCGGCAAGGCGCTGGCGGAAACCTGGGACAAGTCGATATTCAGCCTGGTGATGCTGGGCAAGATGCTGACCGGCGAGGTGTCGTGGCGCAACCTGTCGGGGCCGGTGACGATCGCCGACTATGCCGGCCAGTCGGCACGGCTGGGCATCGACTACTACCTCAAGTTCATGGCTCTCGTCAGCATCAGCCTGGGGGTGCTCAATCTGCTGCCGATCCCGGTTCTGGACGGGGGGCATTTGATGTATCATATGATAGAAGTCGTCAGGCGTCGGCCGCTTTCCGAGCGTGCCATGGAGATCGCCCAGCAAGTTGGCCTCTCCATTCTCTTCGTCCTGATGGCTTTCGCATTTTTTAACGACATGAACCGCCTGTTTTCCGGCTGAATAATGAAGAAATCCCTGATCCCCGTTCTCGTCGCCGGACTATTTTCGCTCCCCGCACTGGCTTTCGAACCCTTCGTCGTCAAGGATATCCGTGTCGAAGGAATCCAGCGGACCGAGGCGGGCACGGTCTTCGGCTATCTCCCGGTCAAGGTCGGCGAGACGCTGAATGACGAGAAGGCGGCCCAGGCGATTAGGACCCTGTTCGGCACCGGTTTCTTCCGCGACGTGCGGATCGAGATCGAGAACGATGTCATGGTCGTGGTGGTGCAGGAACGCCCGGCCATTGCCCAGGTCGATTTCGTCGGTCTCAAGGAATTCGACAAGGATGTCATCCTCAAGGCGCTCAAGGAAATCGGGATCGCCGAAGGGCGCATTTTCGACCGGGCGCAGCTCGAGAAGGCGGAGCAGGAGCTCAAGCGACAATACCTGACCAAGGGCAAGTACGGCGTGGTGATCACGACGACGGTCACGCCGCTCGAACGCAATCGCGTCGGCATCAACTTCAACATCGAAGAGGGTGTTTCGGCCAAGATCAAGCAGATCAACATCGTCGGCGCCAAAGATTTCACGGAAAAGGATTTGCTCAGCCAGTTCGAGCTGACCACGCCGGGCTGGATCACCTGGTACACGAAGAACGACCAGTATTCCCGGCAAAAGCTGTCGGCCGACCTCGAGAAGCTGAAATCCTTCTACATGAACCGGGGTTATCTGGAGTTCGCGGTCGACTCGACGCAGGTGTCGATTTCGCCCGATAAGCAGGATGTGTATATCACCATCAACGTGAACGAGGGTGCGCGCTATCAGGTTTCCTCGGTCAAGCTGGCCGGCGATTTCACGATCAGCGAAGAGGAACTGGCCAAGCTGGTCATCATCAAGCCGGGCGACGTCTTCTCCCGCGAGAAGCTCAACGAATCGAACAAGGCCATCAGCGACCGGCTGGGCAAGGAAGGTTACGCCTTCGCAAACGTCAATGCCGCGCCTGAAATCGACAAGGAAAAGCGTCAGGTCGCGTTCACCATCTTCGTCGATCCGGGAAAGCGGGTATACGTGCGGCGCATCAACGTGACCGGAAACACGAAGACGCGCGACGAGGTCATCCGCCGCGAGCTTCGCCAGATGGAAGGCGGCTGGTACGACGCCGACCGCGTGACGGCGTCCAAGCAGCGTCTCGACCGGCTTGGCTATTTCTCCGAGACGACGGTCGAGACGCCCGCGGTGCCGGGCACGGCGGACCAGCTCGATGTCAATATCAAGGTGACCGAAAAGCCGACCGGCAACCTGATGCTGGGTGCCGGCGTGTCGAGTACGGAAGGCCTGATCCTGTCCGGCTCGATTTCGCAGAACAACTTCCTCGGCAGCGGCAACAACGTCACGCTCGCCCTCAATACCGGCAAGATCAACCAGGTCGCGTCGATCTCTTACACCAATCCGTATTTCACGGTGGATGGCATCAGCCAGGGCTTCGACATCTATCACCGCAATATCGATTCGACCTCGACCTCGGTGGCGCCCTACAAGTCGTCCTCCAACGGTGCGGCAGTACGCTTCGGCTTCCCGATCGGCGAGAAGCAGTCGCTGAGCTTCGGTGTCGGTATCGACCAGACGAAAATCACGTCCTACGACAACAGTTCCCCGAGCACGATCAACTTCGTCAATCAGTACGGCGATACCAACCTGACCATCCCGGTTACCTTGAACTGGGTGGCGGACGGCAAGGACAGCTTCCTCTTCCCGACCACCGGCTGGTACCAGAAGGCCTCGCTGGAAGTCGCGATTCCCGGCGGGGACCTTACCTTCTACCGGGCCTCCTACCAGTTGCAGCGCTACTTCGCACTGTCCCGCTCCTTCACCCTGATGCTCAACGGCGAAGTCGGCTATGCCGACGGCTACAACGGCGATGGCCTGCCGTTCTATAAGAACTTCTATGCTGGCGGCGTAAACTCCGTGCGCGGCTTCAAGGCCGGCAGCCTGGGTCCGCAGGATATCAACGGCAACACGATCGGCGGCAACGAGCGCGTGATCGCCCAGGCCGAACTGCTGTGGGGCATTCCGGGCATGGAAAAATCCCTGCGCATGGGCTGGTTCGTCGATGCCGGCCAGGTCTGGGGCGACTATCAGGCGGGTTACACGAAGCCTGGCATCGACGACAGTTTGCGCTATTCTACGGGCTTGTCCCTGGCGTGGATTTCGCCGGTCGGCCCGCTCAAGATCAGCTACGGTTATCCGATCAACAAGCAGGACGGCGACCGCACGGAAGCGTTCCAGTTCCAGTTGGGTACAACTTTTTGATTCAGGAGTCTCATGTTGAAAGCTAAGTCGCTCGTTCTGGCATCGTCGTTGATGTCCATCCTGTTCTTTGCGGGTGAAGCTGCAGCCGAACTGAAGGTTGGCTACGTCAATACGCAACGCATCTTCCGCGATGCACCGGCGGCCCAAAAGGCCGGGAAGAAGCTCGAAGGCGAGTTTGCCAAGCGCGATCAGGATCTGCAGAAAATGGCCAAGCAACTGCAGGGCCTGCAGGAAAACCTCGAAAAGAATTCGGTGACCATGGCGGAAACCGAGCGCCGGGCCAAGGAGAAGGAATTCGGCGAACTGTCACGCGAATTCCAGCGTCGTCAGCGCGAGTTCCGCGAAGACCTCAACCTGCGCCAGAACGAGGAGAATGCCGCCGTGATCGAGAAGGCCAACAAGGCGATCAAGCAGATCGCCGAGGCCGACAAGTTCGATCTCATCCTGCAGGACGTCGTCTGGGTCAGTCCCAAGCTCGATATCACCGATCGCGTAATCAAGGCGCTCGCCGACACCAAGTAATGGTCCGGCAAGGCGAGTTGATGCTCACGCTTTCCGACATCGCCGCCCAATTGGGCGGCGATGTGCTTGGAGAACGGCAAACCGCCATTCGGCGGGTGGCGACGCTGGCCTCGGCCGGCGCCGGCGACATCGCCTTCCTGGCCAACCGCAAGTACCGCGGCCAACTGCAGACGACCGGGGCGGCGGCGGTCATCCTGGCGCCGGCGTTTGCCGACGAATTCGCCGGGCCGCGCATCGTGACGGCCAATCCCTACGCCTACTACGCCCGCGTTGCCAGCCTGCTCAATCCGGTTCGTGCCGGGTTTGCCGGCGTGCATCCCTCGGCGGTGGTTGGTTCGCCGTTGCCGGCCAGCGCCGCCATCGGCCCGCAGGTGACCATCGGCAGCGGTGTCGCCCTGGGTGAAAACGTCGTGATTCACGCTGGCTGCACGATCGGCGACGGCGTCAGCATCGGCGACGGCAGCATCCTCTACCCGCGGGTGACGATCTATCATGGCTGCCGCATCGGCAAGCGCGCCATCCTGCATTCCGGGGCGGTGATCGGCGCCGACGGCTTCGGCTTCGCGCCGGAAGGCCGGGAGTGGATCAAGATTCCGCAGATCGGCGGCGTCGTCATCGGCGACGATGTCGAGATCGGGGCGAATACGACGGTCGACCGCGGCGCCCTTGACGATACCGTGATCGGCGACGGGTGCAAGATCGACAACCTGGTCCAGGTTGCCCACAACTGCAACATCGGTGCCTACAGCGTGCTGGCCGGGTGCACCGGCATCGCTGGCAGCGTGACCTTGGGCGAGCACTGCATCGTCGGCGGCGCCGGCATGATCTCGGGCCATGTGACGCTGGCGCCGGGAACGACGATTTCCGGTGGCTCGCTGGTGATGAAGAACATCACTCAGCCCGGCCTCTATACCAGCGTGTTCCCGATCGACAGCCACGACGAATGGGTGCGCAATGCTGCCCATATCCGCCGCTTGTCACACCTCGCGGAGCGTGTTTCCGAACTTGAGAAAAAACTGAAAGAGATAAGCGCAAATGATTGATTCAATGGAAATCAAGGATATCATGGAGCACCTGCCGCACCGTTACCCCTTCCTGCTGGTGGACCGGGTGGTGTCGATGGAACTGGGCAAGCGCATCCATGCCTACAAGAACGTCAGCTTCAACGAACCGCATTTCACCGGGCATTTTCCGCACCATCCGGTGATGCCCGGCGTGCTCATCATGGAAGCCCTGGCCCAGGCGGCGGGCATCCTCGCCTTCAAGACCGCCGGCGAGAAGCCGACACCGGGCTCACTCTTCATGTTCGCCGGCATCGACGACGCGCGCTTCAAGCGCCAGGTGATGCCCGGCGACCAGCTCCATCTGCACGTCGAGATCGAGCGCTGGATGCGCAACGTGCTCAAGCTCAAGGCCGAGGCCCGCGTCGATGGCGAACTGGCGGCGGAAGCTCGCCTGATCTGCGCCAAGAAGGATGTCTGAGATGATTCACCCCACTGCGATCGTCGAGCCGGGCGCGCGAATCGGCGCCAACGTGCAGATCGGTCCCTATTCGATCATCGGGCCGGATGTCGAGATCGGCGACAACACCATCGTCGGCCCGCACGTCGTCATCAAGGGCCACACCCGCATCGGGCGCGACAACCACATCTTCCAGTTCTGCTCGCTGGGCGAGGTGCCGCAGGACAAGAAATACGCCGGCGAACCGACGCGCCTCGAAATCGGTGACCGCAACACCATCCGCGAGTTCTGCACCTTCAACCTGGGGACCGTGCAGGATCGGGGGGTGACCAGTATTGGTGACGACAACTGGGTGATGGCCAACTGCCATATTGCACATGACTGCTGCGTCGGCAACAAGACCATCTTCGCCAACGGCGCCTCGCTCGCCGGGCATGTCGTCGTCGATGATTGGGTCATTTTTGGCGGCTATACCGGCGTTCACCAGTTCTGCCGCATTGGGGCCCACGTGATCACGGCGGCCTCATCGCTGGTTCTCCAGGACGTGCCGCCCTATCTGATGGCGGCCGGCAATACCGCGCAGCCTTACGGTATCCATGTCGAAGGCCTGAAGCGGCGCGGCTTTACGAGCGAGGCGATTACCGAACTCAAGCGCGCCTATCGAACCCTCTACAAATCCGGCCTCCTGCTCGAAGAGGCCAAGGGGAAGCTGGCGGAACAGGCAAAAACGCAGCCGGATGTCCAGCGCATGGTCGACTTCCTGGAGGCGTCGAAGCGGGGCATCATCCGCTGATGGGGCGTACGGTGCGGATTGCGATGGTGGCGGGAGAGGCCTCCGGGGATCTCCTGGGCAGCCTCCTGATTGCCGCCCTGAAGAGAAAGCTGCCGGATGCCGATTTCTACGGCATCGGCGGGCCGAAGATGCAGGCGCAGGGCTTCGAGGCGTGGTGGCCGATCGAAAAGCTTTCAGTCATTGGCTACATCGATGCGCTGAAAAATTTTCGCGAAATCTACGGCATTCGGCGCCAGTTGAAGAAGCGCCTGCTGGAGCGTCGGCCGGACGTCTTCATCGGCATCGACGCGCCGGACTTCAACCTCGGCCTGGAAACGGCGCTCAAGTCCGCCGGCATCAAGACCATCCATTACGTCAGTCCGTCGATCTGGGCCTGGCGCGGCGGTCGGATCAAGAAAATCGGCCGTGCCGTCAATCGCGTGCTGGCGCTTTTCCCGATGGAGCCACCGCTCTACGACCGGGAAGGTATTCCGGTGTCCTACGTCGGGCACCCGCTGGCCGACCTCATCCCGCTCGAAACCAGCAAGCAGGCGGTCCGCGAAAAACTGGGCCTGCCCAAGGCGGCGCCGGTTTTCGCGCTCCTGCCCGGCAGCCGCAAGGGCGAACTTGAGCGGATGGCCGCCACTTTCGTGCAGACCGCGAAAATCATCCGCGAGCGCTTCCTGCCCAACGCCCAGTTCGTTGTGCCGCTGACCACCCGCGAAACCCGCCTGCAGTTCGAAAACGCGATCTACGCCGAGCAGGCCGGCGAAGTGCCGTTCCGCCTTCTCTTCGGGCACGCCCAGGACGCCCTCGGCGCCGCCGACGTCTCGCTGGTGGCGAGCGGCACGGCGACGCTGGAAGCCGCCCTGATCAAGCGGCCGATGGTCATCACCTACAAGCTGGCGCCCAGTTCCTGGTGGATCGGCAAGCGTATGGTCCGCTCGCCGTACGTCGGGCTGCCCAACATCCTGGCCGGCCGTTTCGTCGTGCCGGAAATCTTGCAGGACGACGCGACCCCGGAAAACCTCGCGGAAGCGCTGATCAAGCTCTACGAGGACAAGGAAAACGCCGCGGCGGTGGCCGAGGCATTCACCGAAATCCACCTGCAACTGCGCCAGAACAACGCCGAAAAGGCCGCCTGCGCGGTGGTCGAATGCCTGAACTGATCATTCCGCCCGGCCTTGTCTGCGGCATCGACGAAGCCGGGCGCGGGCCGCTGGCCGGCCCGGTGGTCGCCGCGGCGGTGATCCTCGATCCGGCGCGGCCGATCCCCGGCCTCAACGACTCCAAGAAACTCAGCGAGAAGAAGCGCGATGCGCTCGCGGTATTGATCCGCGAACGGGCCGTCGCTTGGGCCGTGGCCGAAGCGACGGTCGGGGAAATCGACCTCCTCAACATCTTGCATGCCACCATGCTGGCCATGCAGCGGGCGGTGGCCGGGCTCGCCGTGCAGCCGACGGCCGCCCTGGTCGACGGCAACCGCTGCCCCAAACTGGCGATCCCGGTCGAGGCCGTCGTCAAGGGCGACGGCAAGATCGCCTCGATCGCCGCAGCATCCATCCTCGCCAAGACGGTCCGTGACGCAGGCATGCTGGCCCTCCACGAGACCTATCCGCAATACGGCTTCGACCGCCACATGGGCTACCCGACGGCGCTGCATTGCCAGGCGCTGGAAGAGCACGGCGCGTCGCCGGCGCACCGGCGCAGTTTCGGCCCGGTGGCGCGGCAGCTTTCCCTGCTATGAAGCTGATCCGCTCGCGCGACAACCCTTTTTTCAAGTCCCTGAAGCGGCTGGCGGAATCGGGGCGCGAGCGGCGCAAGGCAGGCCGGACGCTGCTCGACGGCGTGCATCTGGTCGCTGCCTACGAGCAGGCGGTCGGGCCGGTGGAGACCCTTGTTGTCGCCGAATCGGCGCTGGGCGGCGGCGAGGTCGCCGCCTATGTCGACGGCCGCGAATGCGCGGTCCTGGCCGATGCCCTGATGCGTGATCTCGGGCTGGTCGACACGCCGAGCGGCCTCTTGGCGGTGGCGGCGATGCCGGCGGCGACGGTTGCGGTCGACCCCGAAAAGGATGCCATTTTGCTCGACGGTGTGCAGGATCCCGGCAATGTCGGGACGCTGCTGCGCACGGCCGCCGCCGCCGGGGTGAAGCAGGCATTGCTGTCGCCGGTCTGCGCCGCGGCGTGGTCGCCCAAGGTCCTGCGCGCCGGGCAAGGCGCACATTTTGCGCTGGCGATCCACGAAGATGCCGATCTGGCGGAATTCATGGCCGATTTTCGCGGCACGACGGCGGTTACCTGTCTCGATAGTGCCACCTCGCTTTACGAAGCCAAATGGCACGGCCCGCTGGCCTGGGTTTTCGGCGCCGAAGGGCAGGGGGTGCGGCGCGAACTGATCGCCGCCGCCCGATTGCGGATCAGGATTTCCATGCCGGGTGCCGTCGAATCGCTGAATGTCGGTGCGGCAGCGGCAATTTGCCTGTTCGAGATGGTGCGGCGCAGGGCGACTGCGGTTCCTGGCGATCTGGCATAATCATTCTTTTGACATTTGCCGCTGCCATGAACCTTAGCCACCTCGTCACTGCTCTCGCCCTTACCATACCGCTGGCTGCCGTCGCCCAGGGTAACCAGAAATCGCAGGATTTCAACAAGCGCTTTCAAGCGGCGGATGTGGATAAGGACGGCAAGCTGACCCGCGCCGAAGCCTATGCTGCGTTTCCGCTCATGCCCCAGTACTTCGACGAGATCGATGTAAACCGGGATGGCTCGATTACCATGGTCGAAGTCGATGCGGCGATGAAAAAGCGCGTTGATGCGGCGCTCGCCGCCAGCAAAACGACAAGCGGCCACTACGCGTTGCCCCCGGATGCAGCAGGCGTGTCCGGGCCGGCAACGGCCGCCACTTCGCCGGTACTGGTTGACCATGATGAGGCGAAGGTTTTTCACGGTCGCCAATATTACGATTCGCTGGCCGGCGAGCTGGCGCAAGAACAGATGCGCGGCGAACCGGTTCCGCGCAATCCGGCACCTGATCAGTTCCAGAAGTCGTTCTGAGCGGTTGCCGGCGGCGGCGAGGAAGCTTCGTCCCGCTCCGAGGGGCGCGATTCAGCGCAGCTTCAGTTCCTGAAGAATCGTGGTCGAGATTTCCTCGATCGACTTGGTCGACGAGTCGAGCCAGCGGATGCCTTCGCGGCGCATCATCTTTTCCGCCTCGGCGATCTCGAAGCGGCAGTTGGCGAGCGAGGCGTACTTGCTGCCGGCGCGGCGTTCCTCGCGGATCTGGTGCAGGCGCTCGGGCTGGATGGTCAGGCCGAACAGTTTGGCGCGATGCCTTTCCAGCGTGCCGGGCAGGCGGCCGCGGTCGAAATCTTCGGGAATCAGCGGGAAATTGGCGGCCTTGAGGCCGAACTGCATGGCCAGGTAGAGCGAGGTCGGCGTCTTGCCGCAGCGCGAGACGGCGACGAGGATGACGTCGGCTTCCTCGAGGTCGCGGTCGGTGATGCCGTCGTCGTGAGCCAGGGTGTAGTTGATCGACTCGATGCGCTTCTTGTAGTCGGAGCTGTCGGCCGAACCATGCGAGCGGCCGACGGTGTGGCTGGACTTGACGCCCAGTTCGGCTTCCAGCGGCGCCAGGAAGGTCTCGAAGTAGGACAGGCAGAAGGCGTCGGCCTGGTGCACGATGTTGGCGAGTTCCGGGTTGACCAGCGTCGTGAACACGATCGGGCGCATGCCGTCGGCCTCGCCCTGGTCGTTGATGCGAACGACGGCCTCCTGGGCCTTGGCGATGTTGTCGAGGAAGGGAATGCGGATCTGCTTGAATTCCACTTCCTCGAACTGCGTCAGGAGACTGTGGCCGAGCGCTTCCGCGGTCAGGCCGGTGCCGTCGGAAACGAAGAATACGGTGCGTTTGATTGGATTGGGCATCCCGCGATTCTAACCGCTGTTGCGCAATCCCGAGGCGACTCCGTTGATTGACAGATGGATACCGCGGGCCAGGCGCTCGTCGGTGTCGCCGGCGCGGTGGCGCTTGAGCAGTTCGACCTGCAGGTGGTTGAGCGGGTCCATGTAGGGCGAGCGCAGCTGCAGCGAACGCTTGAGCATCGGGTTGTCGGCGAGGAAATCGTCCTGTTCGAGGATGGCCAGCAGGTGCTGCCTGGTCAGCGCCCATTCGCCCCGGATGCGGCCGAAGATGCTTTCGCGCAGTTCGCCATCGGCGACCAGCTCGGCATAGCGCGAGGCGATGGCGAGGTCGGTCTTGGCCAGCACCATGTCCATATTAGACAACAGGCTCTGGAAGAAGGGCCACGACTTGAGCATGCGGCGCAGCGTGGCGAGGCCGTCCGGATTGGCGGCCAGCCAGCCGTCGACTGCCGAACCGAAGCCGTACCAGCCGGGCAGCATCAGCCGGCATTGCGCCCAGCTGAAGACCCAGGGGATGGCGCGCAGGTCCTCGATGCGATCGGATGCCTTGCGCGAGGCGGGGCGGCTGCCGATGTTGAGCGAGGCGATCTCCGAAACCACCGTCGATTGCCGGAAATAGGTGGTGAAGCCGGGGGTTTCATAGACCAGCCCGCGATAGGCGGTGAAGGCGCGGGCCGAGAGGTCGTCCATCACGGCGTGGAACTGGCCGGCCGGCTCGACCTTGTTCTCGTGGTCGGTCAGGCTGGCTTCCAGCGTTGCGGCGAGCAGCACTTCGAGGTTGCGACGGCCGGTGTCGGGGTTGCCGTACTTGGTCGAGATCACTTCGCCCTGCTCGGTCAGGCGGATCTGGCCGGCGACGGCGCCGGCCGGCTGGGCGAGGATGGCGTGGTAGGTCGGGCCGCCGCCGCGCCCGACCGAGCCGCCCCGGCCGTGGAACAGGCGCAGGCGGACCTTGTGTTCGGCGAAGACGCGGGCCAGTTCGATCTCGGCCTTGTACAGCTCCCAGCCGGAGGTCAGGAAACCGCCGTCCTTGTTGCTGTCGGAATAGCCGAGCATGACTTCGTGCTCGTCGCCGCGGCCGGCGATCAGCTCGCGGTAGGCCGGCAGCCTGAAGACGCCGTCCATGGTGGCGGCGCTCTTCTGCAGGTCCTCGATGGTTTCGAAGAGGGGAATGATGTTGACGTCGAGACGCGGCGTTGCGCCCGGCCGCAGCAGGCCGGCTTCCTTGAGCAGCAGGGCCAGTTCGAGGAGGTCGGAGACGCCGTCGGTCTTCGAGATGATGCAGTTGGGCAGCGCCGCGGCGCCGTAGCGGCCGCGCAGCTCGCGGGCGGCGAAGAAGATGGCCAGCTCGCCCTGCGTTTCGTCCGAGTAGGTCAGGTAGGGCGAATACAGCGGGCGCGGCGTGCTGATTTCCTCGATCAGCAGCCGGATGCGGTCGACCTCGGACAGCGCCTCGTAATCGGGACAGCGGCCGGCGCCGGCGAGCAGTTCGGCGACGCTGCGGGCGTGGACTTCGGAGTTCTGGCGCAGGTCGATCGGCGCCAGGTGGTAGCCGAAGACCTCGACGGCGCGCAACAGACGGCGCAGGCGGCCATTGGCCAGCGCGGCGCTGCCGTTCTGCTTGAGCGAGGTGGACAGTACCTTGAGGTCGGTGCGCAGAGCGTCTGGAGTGTCATACGGGGCGGCGCTGCCGATTTCGTGGCGCACCGGCTCGAAATGGTCGAGGGCGCGCGCGGTGGCGGCGAGGCGCGCGTAGATGCCGGAGAGGGCGCGGCGGTAGGGTTCGTCGGCGCGCTGCGGCGAGTGGTCGGTCGAGTGCTCGGCAAGTGAAATCAGTTCGGGCGTCACCTTGACCAGGAGGTCGGAGAGCGGCAGTTCGCCGCCCAATTCATGGACTTCCTCGAGGTAGTGGTTGAGCGCGGCGGCCGACTGCAGGCGCAGCGCTTCCCTGAGGATGTCGGCGGTGACGAAGGGGTTGCCGTCGCGGTCGCCGCCGATCCACGAGCCGACTCGGAAGAAGGGCGGCAGCGCCCAGGTCTTGTCCGGGTAGCGTTGCTGCAGCTGCTGCGTGGCCTGGATGTAGAGGCGCGGCAGTTCGGTGAAGAAGGTTTCCTTGAAGTAGGTGATGCCGTTCTTGACCTCGTCGAGTACCTTGAGGCGCACCGGGCGCAGCATGCGCGACTGCCACAGGGTCAGGATGGCGTTGGCCAGCGCCAGGTCGTTCTCGGCCAGTTCTTCCGGCGTCATCTGCAGGCGTTCGCGCTGGTCGAGCAGGCGGGCAAGGTCGCGGTGGTTGCGGATCAGGCTCTGGCGTTGCACCTCGGTCGGGTGCGCGGTGAGCACCGGGGCGACGACGGCGTGAGCGAAGAAGTCGGCGACGGCTTCCGGCGAGACGGCTGCGGTCGACAGCGCGTCGAGGGCAAAAACCAGGCTGCCCTCGCGCGGCGGCGAGCCGGCCAGGTCGTAGGCGCGGCGCCGCCGGATGTGGTGCTCGTCCTCGGCGATGTTGGTCAGTTGCAGGAAGTAGCTGAAGGCGCGGACGACGGCCTGCGTCGTGTCGCCCGGCAGAGGGTCGAGCAGCGCGGCGAGCTCGGCGCGGGCGGCGGGGTCGCCGTCGCGGGCGAAGCGCACGGCGGTTTGGCGGACGCGCTCGACGACGTCGAAGACGGCCTCGCCTTCCTGTTCGCGCACCGTATCGCCGAGGATGCGGCCCAGCAGGCGGATGTCGTGGCGCAGCGGTTGCTCCTTGGCGGCGTCGGGCACGGCGGGCGGCATTTAGTGCTTCCTGACCAGCAGAACGGAGGCGTCGGCCATCTTGGCCAGCTGTTCGGCGACCGAGCCGAGGATCAGCTTGGCCAGGCCGCGCTGGCCGTGGCGGCCGATGACGATCAGGTCGATGCCCAGTTCCCTGGCCTTGTCGGCGATGGTTTCCGAAACCCGGCGGTTGCGCGCTTCTAGCAGCAGGGGTTCGGCGTCGACGCCGCTGGCCGTTTTCATCGCCTCGACGAGCAGTTCGCGGCCGGCATTGGCGATCGCCTGGATCGCGTGGTCGAGGTTCAGCGAGGTCGTGAAGGTGCGGCCGTGCATGCCCATCAGCGTCTCGTCGGCGACGTGCGTGATGTAGAGCTTGGCATTGCTGGTGCGGGCGATGTGCAGGGCTTCGGTCAGGGCGCAGCGGGAGGTCTCGCTGTCGTCGATGGCGACCAGGATGTTCTTGTACATGGGTGTTCTCCTTGGAATTTGGCGGATCGGACGTACCTTAGCAATTCGCCGCGTTTTCGGCTGTTAGGGAAATCCTCAACAGCCGCCGGTTTGCGGCCGGCTGCATCTTTCGAGCAGGTAGGCGAGCGACTGGTAGGTGCGTCTGGTTTCGGCGGTCAGGCCGATTTCGCAGGTGCGGTTGGTCGAGACGCCGCAGGCGCAGCCGGCGGGCAGTTCGTCGTGGATGTGACGCAGGGCGTGGCGATTGAGTTCCGGCACGACGAAGCCGCGGTCGCCGGCGAAACCGCAGCAGGTGACGCCGGCCGGCTCGACGATCTGCTCGACGCACGCGGCCAGCACCTTCCGCAGCTTGGCGTCCGAGCCGTTCTTGCGCACGCTGCAATTGACGTGCAATGCGACCGGGCCGGCTTCGCGGGTGATCATCAGGCGCGGCAGCAGGGCGTCGTGGGCGAATTCGTGGAAATCGTAGAGCTTGAGGCGACCGGCGAGATGTTCCTGCATGCGGATCGAACAGCTGCTGGCGTCCATGATGATCGGGTAGCGACCGTTCTCGCTGGCCGTCATGAGCGCCGCTTCAAGCGTCCGCGACATGGCCTCGGCTTCTTCCGCCATGCCCTTGCTCGCCAGCATCTGGCCGCAGCACAGCTGGTCGAAGCCTGCCGGCAGGCGCGGCGCGTAGCCGGCGCGAACCAGCAGTTCGCTGATGACGTCGCCGAGCTGCGCGGTGCCGGATTCGGACGGCCCGAAGATGCGCCCGCCGCAGGCCGGGAAATAGACGACCGGATCGCCCTGGGCGGTGCGGGCCGCCGGCGCCTTGCCGGCGTGCGGCATGCGCTGCTTCCAGGCGCCGCCGGAAACCCGGGCGAGGAAGTTGTCGCCGAGGACGCCGGAGACGGCATGCCCCACCTTGAGGCCGAGGCGCGAGGCGTTGGCCAGCGTGCCGAAATGCTCGCCCGTCCACGCATTGACGCGACGCGCGCCGTCGCCCATCCGGCGCCCGCGCAGGCGGCGGGTGAGGTCGCCGGTGTTGATGCCGACCGGGCAGGCGGTCGAGCACAGGCCGCAGCCGGCGCAGGTGTCGAGGCCCATGTAGGCGTAGTCCTCGCCGACGGCCCCGGCCGGCTCGCCGGCGGCGGCGCGGCGGGCGAGCTCGCGGACGCTGACGATGCGCTGGCGCGGGCTGAGCGTGAGCCGGTGCGATGGGCACAGCGGTTCGCAGAAGCCGCATTCGATGCAGCGGTCGACGATGTCCTCGGCGGCCGGCATCGGCTTCAGGTTTTCGAGGTGGGCGTGCGGATTGTCGTTGAGGATGACGCCGGGGTTGAGCAGGTTGTCCGGGTCGAACAGTTGCTTGATGCGGCGCATCAGGGTGGCGGCCTCCTTGCCCCATTCCATCTCGACGAACGGCGCCATGTTGCGGCCGGTGCCGTGCTCGGCCTTGAGCGAGCCGTCGTACTTGTCGACCACCATGTGACAGACGTCGTCCATGAAGCGGGCGTAGCGGTCGACCTCGCTCGGGTCGCCGAAATCCTGGGTGATGACGAAGTGCAGGTTGCCTTCGAGCGCGTGGCCGAAGATGATCGCCTCGTGGTAGCCGTGGTGGCGTAGCAGCGCCTGCAGGTCGAGCGTGGCGTCGGCCAGGTTCTCGATGTGGAAGGCGATGTCCTCGATCAGCACCGTGGTGCCGGTGCGGCGCATGGCGCCGACCGCCGGGAAGGTGCCCTTGCGTACCTTCCAGTACATCTCGCACGTCGCCGGGTCAGTCGAGAAGGCCATCGGCTCGACCATGGCGACGCCGGCCAGCGCGGCGTGGACGGCGGAAATCTTGTCCTGCAGCGCGTCGACCGCGGCAGCCCGGACCTCGATCAGCAGGGCGGCGGCGTCCTCACCCAGTTCGCGCATGATCGCCGGCAGCCCGGGCTTGTTCTCGACCGAATGCAGGGCGGGGCGGTCGAGCAGTTCGACGGCCGAGACCGGCTGCGGCTTTAGGCGGATGACCGCCTCGCAGGCGGTGCGGATGTCGGGGAAGAAGACCAGCGCGCTGGCCTTGTGCGGATCCTCGACGACGGTCTGGTAGGTGATGCGCGAAATGAAGCCGAGCGTGCCTTCGGAGCCGATCATCAGGTGCGCCAGGATGTCGATCGGGTCTTCGTAGTCGATCAGCGCGTTGAGGCTGTAGCCGGTGGTGTTCTTGATCTTGAACTTGTGGCGGATGCGCCCGGCCAGCGCGGCATTGGCGCGAGTGTCGCGGCCCAGGCGCTCGAGTTCGCCGAGCAGCACGGCGTGGCTGCGCGAGAAGGCGGCGACGCTGAGCGGGTCCTCGGTATCGAGCAGGGTGCCGTCAGCCAGCATGACGCGCAGGCCGGCCAGCGTCCGGTAGCTGTTCTGCGCCGTACCGCAGCACATGCCGGAAGCGTTGTTGGCGGCGATGCCGCCGATCTTGCAGGCGTTGATCGACGCCGGATCGGGGCCGATCTTGCGGCCGAAAGGCGCCAGCCGTCGATTGATCTCACCGCCGACGATGCCGGGGCCGGCCTGGACCCGGCTCGCATCGGCGCTGATCTCGCAGCCGGCGAAGCCCTCGCCGATAAGGGCCAGCACGCCGTCGGTGATCGCCTGGCCGGAAAGGCTGGTGCCGGCGGCGCGGAAGGTGACGGCGGTCTTGTTCCGGCGGGCGGCCTGGAGGAGGGCGCGAACCTCGTCTTCCGATTCGACGACGGCGATGACCTGCGGGATCAGGCGGTAGAAGCTGGCGTCGGTGCCGTAGGCGAGGCGACGTAGGTCGTCGGTGATGATCTGCTTTTCCGGCAGTTGCTGGCGGAGGTGCTGGATGAGCTGGCTCATGGTTGGTTGTCTCGGGGGGTTTTGGTTTGGTTACTGCGGGATTTGGCTTTCGCGTTTGAGGCGGGTGCGGATTTTTTTGATGCGCTGTTTTCCGCCTGGCCGGCGGGCGTACTTTTTCTTGTTTGGCCAAGAAAAAGTAGCCAAAAAGAAGGCCACCCCTGGGTCGGCGCCGGGCTGTGCCCAGTGCCCTGCGCTAATCGAAGCGCCGGGCGGCTGCGCAACTCGGGGCTACGCCCCTCAGACAGTGCTCGCCGAAATCCCCCGGCGCTTCTGCGTTGCTCGGCGCCTCCCAAGGGGCCCGGAAAACCGCGGGTGTGCAAAGGGCGCTTCGCATTTTTGGCCTTTTGGGATGGTCGACCGCAGCAGCCCATATTGCTGTTTGCCGGTCGCGCTTCGACGCCTTTCGGGTCCCCATGTGGCGCGCCGAGCAACGCAGGTGCTGGCGGAAAAAGGGCGAGGACTGTCTGAGTGGCACAGCCCCGAGTTCCGCAGCCCCCGCCAGTGCCGAGTAGCGCAGGGAACCCGGCGTAGCCGGGCGCAAAACCTGGGGTCGCCTTTTCTTTGGCTACTTTCTTTTGGCGAAGCAAAAGAAGGTACGCCCGCCGGCCGGCGGAAAGCCGCGCATCAAAAAAAACCATCCGCCCGTCAGACGCGGAAACCAGCGTTTCAGAAAACACTATCCCCGTTCCTTCAACATATCCCGCAACCGCTTCGGTGCCGGCTTCAACGGCACCCGCACCGTCGTCCACGGTCCCTGATTCGACGGCATAAGCCAGGCGAACCTGCTTCCCAGCCAGGTCGCCAACCGGTACAGCGACGGCGACCGATACACTGCCGCCCAGCCGCGCCAGATGGCCGTCACCCAGGGCTTGTATCCCGCCCCCTGGCCGCGCATCGCCGGGTTCTCGTGCGGCGCCGAGAAGGATTCCTCGCGCAGGCGCATCAGCAGTTCGGGAATCGGTATGCGTACCGGGCAGACTTCGCCGCAGGCGCCACATAGCGACGAGGCGGTGGCCATCGTCGCCGTCGCTTCCAGCCCGAGCATGTGCGGCGAGATGATCTTGCCGATCGGGCCGGGGTAGGTGGTGCCGTAGGCGTGGCCGCCGATCCGCGTATAGACGGGGCAGTGGTTCATGCAGGCGCCGCAGCGGATGCACTGCAACGTCTTGCGCAGTTGGTCGTCGGCATAGGCCTGGCTGCGGCCGTTGTCGAGCAGCACGAGGTGGACTTCCTGCGGGCCGTCCTTCTCGTGCGGCTTGCGCGGGCCGGAGATCATGTTGAAGTAGGTCGAGATGTTCTGGCCGGTGGCCGAGCGGGTCAGCAGCGAGAGCAGCGGCGGCACGTGTTCCAGCTTTTCGACGATCTTCTCGATGCCGGTGATGGCGACATGAACCGGCGGCGCGGTGGTGCACATGCGGCCGTTGCCTTCGTTCTCGACCAGGCACAGCGTGCCGGTCTCGGCGACGGCGAAATTGACGCCGGACAGCCCGATGTCGGCTTCCAGGAATTTCTGGCGCAGGACGCGGCGGCCGATCTGGATCAGCGCATCGACGTTGTCGGTGTAGTCGACGCCGGGCACCTTCTCGTGGAACAGGGTGGCGATCTCTTCCTTGGTCTTGTGGATGGCCGGCATGATGATGTGCGACGGCTTCTCGCCGGCGAGCTGGACGATGTACTCGCCCATGTCGGACTCCAGCGCGCCGATGCCGGCGGCCTCGGCGGCATGGTTGAGCTCGATCTCCTCGCTGACCATCGACTTGCCCTTGACCATCAGCTTCGCCGAATGCTTCTGGCAGATGCCGAGGATGATGGCGTTGGCCTCGTCGGGCGTTTCCGCCCAATGGACGTGGATGCCGTTGCGCGCCAGGTTTTCCTCGAGCTGCACCAGCAGGTCGGGCAGCTTGCCGAGGTTGTACTGGCGGATGTGCTCGCCCAGCGTGCGCAGGCTGTCGAGTTCCTCGGCGTCCGGGAACTGGGCGGCGCGCTTGGTCATCAGGAAATCCATCGCGCCGCGGAAGCTCTGGCGCAGGAAGGGGTTGTCGACCACGGCTTTGGCCCGGCCGCGGAAACCTTCGGACGGCTTGAAATGGATGGGCTGGGCGTTCATGCGTCTTCTCCCATCAGCAGCACGACCAGTTCCTTCGGGCCGTGCGCGCCGTAGGCCAGGGTCACCTGGATGTCGGCGGTCTTCGACGGGCCGGAGACGAGCAGGGCGTTGGTCGGCAGGCCGTCCTTCCAGCCTTCCTGCTGCGTCGCCTCGAAAAAGGTGTTGTAGATGCGGGTGCTGTCGAGCAGCACGACATGGACCGGAGGCACCAGCGACATCAGGCGCGGCTCGTGATCGTCGGGCCACAGGATCAGCGTGCCGGTCTCGGCGACGGCGGCGCGGGCGGCGGTGAACCCGGCGGGAATGTAATGGAACATTTCCTCCTTCCACTGCTCGATGGCCCGGTCGTAGGCCCTGCACTCGATGCCGCTCTGCGACAGCTGGTTCATGGCGCGTGCACCATGTTCGGTGCCGGGGGCCAGCAGCAGGCGACGAATCTCCCTGGCTGCCAGCACTTCCCACAGCTTCTGCACCCAGTTGGCGGACGAGACGGCATGCACCTCGGCGTGCGCCAGCTCGATGAAATGGCGGAAGCGCGCGGCCTTTTCGGCCTTGCCTTCGACCGGCCGGTGGCCGGCGAACCAGCCGGCCACATCGGGCGCCGGACGATTCTCGGCCGGCATGGCGTTGCGCAGCTTGGCCAGGATGCGATCACGGGCGCTCATTTGCCGCTCCTTTCTTCGGTACGACGCAACAGGAAGCTGGCGATGTGCTCGCCGGGCAGGCTCGGCTGCGCGCGGCCTTCCTGGCGGTCCTTCCAGGCGGCGTGGCCGAGGATGTTCATCAGGCAGCCGCAGTCGGCGCTGACGACGCGCTCGGCGCCGGTCGCCTTGAGCGACTTGACCTTGTCCTCGACCATGGCGCCGGAAATTTCCGGCTGCTTGATCGAGAAGGTGCCGCCGAAACCGCAGCATTCGGATTCGTGATCCTGCTGGGCGACGGTGACGTGCGCCAGGTCGCCGAGCAGCTTGCGGCCAGTCAGGTGGACGCCCATCTCGCGGCGCGCCGAACAGGAGGTATGGAGCACGACGGTACATTCGCCGCCCTTGTCCTCCGGCTGCCAGCCGAGCACATTGACCAGGAAGTCGGTGAATTCATGAATGCGTGCCGACAGCGCCTCCGCCTGCGCCTTGCGCGCCGGGTCATTGGCGAACAGGGTCGGGTAGTGGTGCTTCATCATGCCGGCGCAGGAGCCGGACGGCACGATCACCGGCCAGTCGTTGGGGAACAGGGTCAGCTGCTGCGCCGCCACCTTGCGTGCCTCGTCGGGAAAACCGCTGGTGTAGGCCGGTTGACCGCAGCAGGTCTGTTCTTCGGGGAAATGAACGCGGATGCCGGCGCGTTCGAGCAGGGTGATGGCATCGAGCCCGGCGCCGGGGAAGAACTGGTCGACCACGCAGGTCGCGAAGAAATAGACGTCGGCGGGGCGCTGGCCGGTTTTTGCCTGTTCGCTCATTTTGTCTCCAATGGTAAATTGGTCAAACCAATATGTCTCGGTTGTGGAAATGTACTATACAAGAGCTACTTAGTCAATCAAATAGGGGTTTATACCAAGCTTGCGGTTTACCGGTTCCGTGATTAAAATGTGCTGGTCTTACCAATCGAGCGATTCATTTTGCCTACTCCGCAAACCAAGCTGCAGGTCCCGCGCATTTCCGATGCCGTCGCCTCCGCGCTGGAGCGCCGCATCCTCGAAGGCTCGCTCAAGCCGGGCGACCGCCTGCCGCCGGAGCGCGAGCTTTCGCTCGAACTGGGCGTTTCCCGGCCGTCGTTGCGCGAAGCGATCCAGAAGCTGGCCTCCAAGGGCATGGTGCAGAGCCGCCAGGGTGGCGGCACCTATGTGACCGACCGCCTCGAGTCGAGTTTCTTCGATCCCTGGCAGGACATGATGGGCGCCCACCCGAACCTGCGCGAGGACATGCTCGAATTCCGCCGCATGCTTGAAGGGCAGGCCGCCGAATGGGCCGCCGAGCGCGCCACCGAAGCCGACCTGACGCGCCTCGACCAGGCTTTCGCGACGCTCGCCGAGGCCTTCGCGGCCGATGACCTGGAACGCCGTTCGAGCGCCGACATCGCCTTCCACCAGGCGGTCGGCGAGGCGTCGCACAACGCGCTGGTCGGCCATCTGTCGGCCGCCCTGCTGCGCCTGATGCAGGACAACATCCGCCTCAACCTCGGCGAGCTGAAGAGCATCCCGGCCGCCGGTTCGCTGCTGATGGGCCAGCACGCAGCCATCCACGCCGCCATCCGCGAGCGCAAGCCGCAGGCTGCGCGCGCCGCCGCCGAAACCCACATCGATTTCGTCCGCGAGACGCTGGCCCAGTCACTGCGCTCCGCGGCCCGCCGCGAAACCGCCGCGCGCCGCCTGAACACCGATTTTTCACCTTCCACCATTTCTTGATTCGACCCCTCTGAAAGGAATCCGCATGGAGCCCCTGGTTATCCCCTTTGAAAAGCTGCGCATGACCGACGTTGAACAGGTCGGCGGCAAGAATTCGTCGCTCGGCGAAATGATCTCCCAGCTGGCCGACACCGGCGTCCGCGTGCCGGGCGGCTTCGCCACCACGGCTCATGCCTACCGCGTCTTCCTGGCGCAGAGCGGTCTCGACAAGAAGATCAACGCCGCGCTCGACGCCCTCGACGTCGAGGACGTCAATGCGCTGGCCAAGACCGGTGCCGAGATTCGCCAGTGGGTGCTCGACACGCCGTTCCCGATGGAACTGACCATCGCCATCACCGAGCAATACCAGCGTCTGGTCGCCGATTCCACCGCCGACATGTCCTTCGCCGTGCGCTCCTCGGCCACCGCCGAAGACCTGCCGGACGCCTCCTTCGCCGGCCAGCAGGAAACCTTCCTCAACATCGTCGGCCTGGAAAACATCATGCACGCGATCAAGGAAGTGTTCGCGTCGCTGTACAACGACCGTGCCATTTCCTACCGCGTACACAAGGGCTTCCTGCACGCCGACGTCGCCCTCTCCGCCGGCATCCAGCGCATGGTGCGTTCGGACAAGGGCGCCGCCGGCGTGATGTTCACCCTCGATACCGAATCCGGTTTCCGTGATGCCGTCTTCGTCACCTCCAGCTACGGCCTCGGCGAAACCGTCGTCCAGGGTGCCGTCAATCCGGACGAGTTCTACGTGCACAAGCCGATGCTGGCCGCCGGCAGGAAGGCCGTCGTGCGCCGCAACATCGGCTCCAAGATGATCAAGATGACCTTCGCCGCCGAGAAGGTCGCCGGCAAGTCCACGATTACCGAAGACGTCGAGGAAAGCCTGCGCCACCAGTTCTCGATCAACGATGAGGAAGTCCTCGAACTGGCCCGCTACGCGATGATCATCGAGAAGCACTACGGCCGCCCGATGGACATCGAGTGGGGCAAGGACGGCGTCGACGGCAAGCTGTACATCCTGCAGGCGCGTCCGGAAACCGTGCAGTCGCAGACCGGCGCCGGCAAGATCGAGAAGTTCAAGCTCAAGTCCTTCTCCAAGGTGCTCGCCTCCGGCCGCGCCATCGGCCAGAAGATCGGCGTCGGCCCGGTGCGCATCGTCAAGGACCCGAAGGAGATGGACCAGGTCAAGCCGGGTGACGTGCTCGTCGCCGACATGACCGACCCCAACTGGGAGCCGGTGATGAAGCGCGCTTCCGCGATCGTCACCAACCGTGGCGGCCGCACCTGCCACGCCGCGATCATCGCCCGCGAACTGGGTATCCCGGCCATCGTCGGCTGCGGCGACGCGACCGAAACCCTGAACGAAGGCGAAGTGGTCACCGTTTCCTGCACCGAGGGCGATACCGGCCACGTCTATCGCGGCAGCCTTGATTTCGAAGTCACCACGCGCGACATCTCGGCCATGCCGGACGTCCCGGTCAAGGTCATGATGAACGTCGGCAACCCCGAACTGGCCTTCGAATTTGCCCAGCTGCCGAACGCCGGCGTCGGCCTGGCCCGCGTCGAGTTCATCATCAACAACGTCATCGGCATCCACCCGAAGGCCATCCTCGACGTCGAGCGCCTGCCGGCCTCCAAGCGCGACGAGATCAAGCGCCGCGCCCGTGGCTACGCCTCGCCGAAGGAATTCTTCGTCGAGAAGCTGGTGGAAGGCGTGTCCACCATCGCCGCCGCCTTCTGGCCGAACCCGGTGATCGTCCGCCTGTCCGACTTCAAGTCCAACGAATACCGCAAGCTGCTCGGCGGCGAGCTCTACGAGCCGGAAGAAGAAAACCCGATGCTCGGCTTCCGCGGCGCCTCGCGCTACATCGCGCAAAGCTTCCGCGACTGTTTCGAGATGGAATGCCGCGCGATGAAGAAGGTGCGCGAGGAAATGGGCCTCACCAACGTCCAGCTGATGGTGCCCTTCGTCCGCACCGTCGGCGAAGGCCAGGGCGTCGTCGACCTGCTGGCCGAGCACGGCCTGAAGCAGGGCGAGCATGACCTCAAGCTGATCATGATGTGCGAAATCCCGTCCAACGCGCTGCTCGCCGACGATTTCCTCAAGATCTTCGACGGCTTCTCGATCGGCTCCAACGACCTGACCCAGCTTACGCTCGGCCTCGACCGCGACTCCGGCCTCGTCGCCAACCTCTTTGATGAACGCGACCCGGCCGTCAAGAAGCTGCTGGCCATGGCCATCGCCTCCGCCAACAAGGCCGGCAAGTACATCGGCATCTGCGGCCAGGGCCCGTCCGACCACCCCGATCTGGCCGAATGGCTGATGGACCAGGGCATCAGCAGCATCTCGCTGAACCCGGATACCGTCGTCGACACCTGGACCCGCCTGGCGGGCCACAAGAAAGGCTGATCGCTGCGGTCGACCGCGGAAATAAGGCAAAAATCAAAAGGCCGGGAGCAATCCCGGCCTTTTTCATTTCTGCCACTGCTCATTTCCTGTTTGCAATATCCCGACAGGTGTTTATACTTTGTTTAAACTACTGGAATGAAAAAATGGCCGAAGCGATTCTGGATATCAAACATTGGGGTAACAACCTCGGCGTCCGTTTGCCTGCCGCAGTGGCGAGAGAGGCGCATTTGCATGCCGACCAGCGGGTGCGCGTGACTGTTGAAGCGGGTCGGGTCGTGATCGAGCCGATCAAGGATCAAGTTCCGACACTGGAACAGCGGCTATCGCTTTTTGACCCAGCTTTGCATGGCGGGGAGGTCATGCCTGCCAGCGAGCTTGGAGCCGAGCGGTGGTAGCCAAAAGGAAAGCCAACTGGGTACCGGAACGACAGGAGATCATCTGGATCGATTGCAATCCTCAAGCCGGCACGGAAATGCAGGATCGCCATCCTTTCCTGGTGCTGTCTCCCCGGGCTTTCAACGAGCGAACCTCACTGGTGATCGGCTTGCCGATGACCACGGCGGCCTACAACGCGAGTAACCCGTTCGCCGTAGTGGCGGGGATCGCCGGCGGCACCAAATCCGGCAAGACCAGTTATGTGCTTTGTCATCAACCCAAATCATTCGACTGGCGAGTTCGCCTGGCCGCTCCACACCCGATGGGCGAACTGGCCGATGTCCGTTTTGCAGAAGTTTGTGGCGTGCTGAATCAGATCGTGCAGTTGGGGTGATGCGATCGAGGGGCATGGAAAGCGGGGGTAGCCCAAATGCATTACGTTCGGTTGGCGGTAATGTTTTGGAAATGTGTATTCACTGGTGCCCGGCTAATCTGATTTACCCAATAAAAATTAATTTTGTTGGGTAATGACCCGCATTTTCCGTGGGCGAGGCCGGTTGCGGTCGACCGCAAAAAAGGGGCAAAAATGAAGAAGGCCGGGAGCGATCCCGGCCACAATTGTCGACCAGTGGTTCGTGAATCCCGTTGGATGCCTGTCGCCCGGCGCTCCGTTACTCCGGATTGCGAATTGCCAGCGTGACGCCCGTAGCGGCCACTGCGATGCCCAGCCATTGCAGCGGCGCGATGCCCTGATCGAACAGCAGCCAGGCGGCCAGCGCGGCCGAGACAGGCACCAGGTAGAACAAGCCGGCCACCCGGCTGACCGCGTCGCGCCGGATCAGCACCACGAGGAGGCTGACGGCGCCCACCGACACGACGACTGCCATCCACAGCAGGGCGACGACGAATTCGCCCGTCCACCGCACCGGCGTCGGCTCAAAGGCCAGCCAGCCAAGCGCGCAGGCGACGGCGCACGCCGCGCACTGCACGGCACCGCCGGCGAACGGATGCATCGCCGCGCAATGCGCCTTCTGCAGGAGGTTGCCGGCCGACAGGCCGGCGAGCCCGGCGAAGGAGGCGGCGACCGCCCAGCCGGGCGCTGCACCGCTGGCCAGCCCATCGCGCAACACCAGAAAGACGCCGGCCAGCCCGAGCAGCAGCCCAGTCCATCGGCGCGGCGCAACCCGTTCGCCGAGCAGGCCGGGCGCCAGCGTGGCGACCAGCACAGGGTGCAGGGCGATGATCAGCGCCGAAACGGCGGGCGGCACGCCGCCGGCGATGCTGACGAAGACCCCCACCGAAAACACGCCGACGGTCAGCAGTCCGGCCAGCACGATCGCCGGCAATGCCTGCCGCGCCGGCCACGGCGCCCGGAAGGCCCGCGCCAGCGCGGCAAGGAGGACGGCGGCCAGGGCGAAGCGCAGGGCCAGGAAGGCGAGCGGTCCGGCGTGCGGCAGGCCGAGCCGGGCGCCGACGAAGCCGGCGCCGTAGAGCGTCACGAAAGCCAGCGCCGGCAGGCGTTCATCGGCCAGCAGGCCGAAGCCGGCGCGGCGGGCGAGGGCGGCGGTGGCCATGGCCGCCTCAGCGCGTCGCCGGGCGGCGGGCGGCCTGGGTCAGGCCGGCGTAGCCCCAGTCGGTGGCCGGTACTTCCTGGATCACGATGTAGCTCGCTTCCGGAAGCGGCCCGAGCACTTCCGTCAGCAGCGCGTGCAGGTCGGCGATGCAGGCCGCTTTCTCCGCCGGGCTGTTGGTGCCGGTCGTGATGTAGACGACGCAGTGCGCCGGCCGCAGGGCGGGCGCCACCGGCATACCGGCGACGCACCAGGCCTCGCCGGCGTGCTCGGCGACGCGCACGGCGGTGACCTCGCGGCGCTTGTGCAGGCGTTCGACGATGATGTCGGTCGCCCGGCCGGCGAGGGTGCGGCGGTTTTCCAGGCTGGCCGGTTGGCCGAGCTGCAGGTCGATGAAGGGCATGGCGGTCTCCTTGAAGTGAGAGGGTTGGGGCTTGCTTCAAGGGAACTCTAACGGCTAGGATTAAATTAAAAAAATTGATTTATTTGTTTTCAAAATACGGAATTAAAATTATGAGTCGCCACCTCGATATCGAAGCACTGCGCGCCCTCGTCGGCATCGTGGATCTCGGCGGCTTCTCCGCCGCGGCGCAGCACCTCGGCCGCACCCAGTCGGCGGTCAGCCTGCAGCTCAAGCGGCTGGAGGAAACCCTCGGCCAGACCCTGCTCAGGCGCGCCCAGGGCCGCGTGGACGGCGTCACCGCCGAGGGGGCCGCGCTGCTCGCCTATGCCCGCCAGATCCTGCGCCTGAACGACGAGGCCTATGCCGCCGTCGCCCGCGACGACGCAGTCGGCAGCCTGCGCCTCGGCCTGCCGGAAGAGCTGATGGAAAGCGTCTTCCCGGCGGCCATGAGCGCCTTTCGCGCGGCCTATCCGCGCCTGCGCCTGAATGTCCTGGCCGATACCTCGGCCACGCTGCGGCGGGCGCTCGCCGACGGCCAGCTCGACCTGGCGCTGGTCAAGGATTGCGGCCCGGAAGCGGCGGCCGAAGGCGACGTCCTCTGGCAGGAAGCGCTGGTCTGGATGGCCGGCGAGGCCTACCGCGACAGCGCCCCGGCGCCCGACGAGCGCGGCCTGCCGCTCGCCCTGTTCGGCGAGAACTGCGCCTTCCGCCTCGCCGCCACCGCCGCGCTGGCCCGTGCCGGCCTGCCGTGGATGCTGCAATACACCGGCAGCAGCGTCACCGGTCTGCGCCACGCCATCGCCTGTGGCCTCGGCCTCACCGCGCTGCCGCACAGCCTGCTCGCGCCGGGCCTGGTGGTGGTCGAGGCCTGCGGCGGGCAGGCCCTGCCGGCCTTGCCGGCGGCTCGTCTGCTGGCGTTGTTTGCCCCGGGGGGCGTCAGTGCCCCTTGTCGTCGCCTCGCCGACTGGATGGGCGAGGCGATGGTGGCACGCAGCGGCGCACCGGGCGGCACGCGGCGGATCGGGTGAGCGCTCCGCACCGCGGTCGTTCGGGGCGCGGCCGGTTGCGGTCGACCGCCAAAAAAGGGGCAAAAATGACGAAGGCCGGGTTTCCCCGGCCTTCCGGCGCCGTCGGGCGGGCGTTGTCAGGCGCGCAGCAGCGCCTTGACCAGGCGTTCGGAAAGCTGGTCCTCGGTAAATTGCGGCTCGTTCGGCGGGTAGAGGGAGTTTTCCTCGATCGTGAAGCCGTGGTCCTGGGCGAGGGCGCGCAGTTCCTTGATCTTCTGGCAGGCCTTGAGTTGCGTTTTCAGTTCCGCGTCGGTCTTGGCCTTATCCGAGAACGCCTTGATGGGCACGATGGACATGTTTTCTCCTGAAGGATGTTGATGGGGAAACGGGAAGGCAGGCGCCGGCTCACGCGGGATAGTCGATGACCGCGGGCTCGTCGCCGCCGTCGTCGATCGTCGCCCGGGCGAGGCGGCCGTCGGGGTGGTAGCTGTAGTCGTGGCGCAGTTCGGTTTCGCCATAGACGATCTTCTCGCAGGCGATCAGCTGGCCGGCCAGGTCGAAGCTGCCGCAGTAGTAGGTGTTGCGGTTGCGCATGTCAGCCGGCGCCAGTTCGCCGACCAGCTTGAGGGGCAGCCGGGCGCCGCTGTAGCTGGTGAAATAGCGGGTGGTGGTGTCGCTTGCAGTCATCGGGTCGTTCTCGGGGCAGGCGGCGGGCGCGCATTTTTCCGCCGTTGTCGGAAAAGCGTCGACGCCCAAGCCTGCCGCGCCAGAAAATGTCGTCTTGGTGACAAGTTTTCCCGCTGTTTCGCGGGTCGGCGACCACTGAGCAATATCGGGGCCAACCTGCTGGAGGGCCCGGGGATGGATCACGGCTTTTGTTCAGACAGGTTGTAAGGCTGTCCTGAAGCCGCGCCATTTATTCCGGATTTCCCGGTCGACCGTAACCGGGTAGGGGGAAAACGCGGCGTGTTCGCTGTGGTTCGCGATATCCGGGCCGGATTGCGCGTTACAAGGTTACGTCGTCGAAGACCAAGCGGACAGTTCCCCGACGAGAACGCTCCGTGGCAGTATCGAGATCGCCATGTGCTCAGCCACACTGTAGAGGCGCCGCAGCCGGTCGAGTATTTCGAGTTGCACGCGGAGCTTGAGCAGGCGATCCGGCTCGTTCCCGGCGAGACGCACGGCCTGTTGCCGGTGGAACTCGGAGGTGAGTTTCAGGATCGCAGCGCGGTTCGCGACCACGGTCTGCGCCGCCGTCTCGTCCTGCGATACCAGCGCCCGCAGCGCGGACTGCGCCGACGCCTGGATCGTCTGGAACAGCCTTTCCAGCAGATCTGTGGTCTCCTTCGAAGGGGTGGTGTTCGCCTCCTTCAGGGTCTGGGCCAGCGGGATCAGTTCGTAGCTGAGCGCCGCGCTCATGTTCTCGATTTCGCCGATGGCGGCAACCACTCGTGCATGCTCGTCAGCTTCGGCGTCGTTCAACTCGGCACGCCCGACCTGCTGCAGGTAGCTGAGCAAGGCCTCTCGCAGCACCACGATCCGGTCATGTTGCTGCGACAGTGGGCCGAGATCCCTGGATTCGAGAACCGGCCTGACCTTGCCAAGCATCCCTTCGGTCAGTTCCGCCATGTGCCCGAGCTCCCTCCGCGCCAGTTCCAGGGCCATCGATGGCACCTGGATCAGTTCGTCGTCGAGATACCTGGGGCGGATGATGGCCTTTTCCTCGACTGGCCGGTCCGGGATGATCCTGATCGCCATCTTCGCAAACAAACCGGCGAACGGCAGGAAAAACACCGTGTTGGCGGTCGCCCAGATGGTTGCGGCATTGGCGATCTGGCGCGGCACCTCCTCGGCGAGCCGTTCCACACCCTCCAGATGCGCCGCAACCGGCGAAACCGTCTCGGCGAGTCCCGCGAGCTGGGCGATGAACGGCAACCAGATCACGGCGCCCAGCACATTGAACAGGACATGCACGGCGGCCGCCCGCTTCGCATCCCGTGGCTTGCCGATCGCGGCGAGGATCGCCGTGATCCCGGTGCCGATCTTTGCCCCGAACAGGATCGCGATGCCCGCCGGCAGGGAAAGCAATCCCTGGGTCGCCATGACCACCGAAAGGCCGATGGTTGCCGAAGACGACTGCACCAGGGCGGTAAACACCGCGCCGGCCAGCATCCCAAGGACCGGATTCTTCAGGGATTGCAGCAACTCGGCAAAGCCCTCGTGCGTGCGCAACGGCGCCATGGCCGAGCCCATCGCCGCCATGCCGTAGAAGATCAGCCCCAGTCCCATGAGCATGGCGCCATAGTGGCGAACGACGCCCTGCTTCCAGACGAAGCTCATGAAAAACCCGATGGCGATGAGCGGATAGGCAAGGGCGGTGGTGTTGAACGCCACGATCTGTGCCGTGACCGTAGTGCCCACATTGGCCCCGAAGATTACCCCCACCGACTGGACCAGCGTCATGATCCCGGCACTCACGAACCCCACCACGAGCACCGTGGTCACCGACGACGACTGGATCACCGCGGTCACGATGGCGCCGGTGATGGCACCCAGAACTGCGTTGCCGGTCAGTTTCGCCAACAGCGCATTCATCTGCTGCCCGGCGGCCGCCTTCAACCCCTCGGTCATCTTCTCCATGCCGTAGAGAAAGAGCGCGAGCCCGCCGAGCAGCTCGACGGTCATCGTCAGTGGATTGAGTTCGCTCATGATCGCCCTCGCTGTGACAGGAAGCCATACTATAACAAGGGCTTAAACACCAATCCGCAATCTGCAACCCGGAAACGGTTTGAGCAGTGTTTCCCGGCACCTGTTGCGGTCGACAGTCAAAAAACGCCGAAAATCAGGATTCGCAGGTGTGGGTTGCGACGCGCAAACAGGAAAATTCGGCGAGCGGCGATTCGCCGGTATCCCGACCTGATCAAGCGGGCGCCCCGCGGCTTGCTGCGTCGCCGTCGGATCGTTAATCGACGCCCCATCTGCTAAGATTCGCCCCACTTTTTCAGGCGTTTCCCCTTGTCGTCCCTCCCGGAAATCTTTTCTCCCGACGGCCCGCTGGCGCAGGCGATCAGCGGCTATCGCGTGCGCGAACAGCAGCTCGACATGGCCGAGCGCATCGCCGCCGCCATCGACGGCTGTTCGGTATTCATCGCCGAGGCCGGGACCGGCACCGGCAAGACCTTTGCCTACCTGGTGCCGGCGCTGCGCTCGGGCGGCAAGGTGATCGTTTCCACCGGCACCAAGACCCTGCAGGATCAGCTGTTCAACAAGGACCTGCCGATGGTCCGCGATGCCTTGAAGGCGCCGGTCAAAATTGCGCTGCTCAAGGGCCGCGCCAACTACGTCTGTCCCTACCATCTCGAACGCGCGCTGGCCGACGGCCGTTTTTTGACCCGCGAGGACGCCGCCGACGCGCGCCGCATCGCGGTCTTCGCCAAAGTGACCAAGAGCGGCGACAAGGCCGAATGCCTGGAGGTGTCGGAAAACTCGCCGGTGTGGAACCATGCGACGTCCACCCGCGAAAACTGCCTCGGGCAGGACTGCCCGGATTACAAGGACTGCTTCGTCATGCAGGCGCGGCGCGAGGCGATGGCGGCCGACCTGGTCGTCGTCAATCACCACCTCTTCTTCGCCGACGTCATGCTGCGCGACGAAGGCATGGCCGAGCTGCTGCCGGCCTGCAACACGGTGATCTTCGACGAGGCCCACCAGCTGCCGGAAGTGGCGACGCTGTTCTTCGGCGACACCGTGTCGACGGCGCAGGTCGTCGACCTGGCGCGCGACGCGCGGGCCGAGGGGCTGACCAGCGCCCGCGACTGCCTCGAACTGCAGAGCGGCAGCAAGGCACTCGAAAAGGTCGCCCGCGACCTGCGCCTGACGGTCGGCATCGACGCCGGCCGCTTCTCCTGCGGTCAACTGCTCGAAAAGCCCGAATTTGCCCCGGCCCTCAAGCTGCTCGAAGACGAGGTCGTCAAATTCGCCGCCATCCTCGAAACCCAGGCCGAGCGCGCCGAGGGGCTGGAAAAGTGCTGGCAGCGGGCGCTCGAACTGGCGCAGCGCCTGGGCGCTTGGCAGAAGGCCGGCGACGACGGCTACGTGCGCTGGGCCGAGGCGTTCACCCAGTCGCTGCAGCTCAATTCGACGCCGCTCGACGTCGCCGAGATTTTCAGGAAGCAGATGGGCGGCCACCCGCGCGCCTGGATCTTCACCTCGGCGACGCTCGCCGTGCAGGGCAAGTTCCACCATTACTGCGCCGAACTGGGCCTCGGCGAGCCGGATTCGGCGTGCTGGGAAAGCCCCTTCGACTACGGCAGCCAGGCCGTCCTCTACGCACCGCTCGGCATGCCGGAGCCGAATTCCTTCGGCTACACCGACGCCGTCGTCGACGCCGCCTTTCCGGCCGTTGTGGCGGCCGGCGGCGGCGCCTTCTTCCTGTGCACCAGCCTGCGCGCCATGCGCCGCACGCACGAGCTGCTCAAGGCGCGGCTGGAGGACGAGGGCATCGACATGCCGCTGCTGCTCCAGGGCGAGGGCAGCAAGAACGACTTGCTGCAACGCTTCCGCCATCTCGGCAACGCCATCCTGGTCGGCAGTCAGAGCTTCTGGGAAGGCGTGGACGTGCGCGGCGAGGCGCTGTCGCTGGTCGTCATCGACAAGATTCCCTTCGCGCCGCCCGACGACCCGGTGCTGTCGGCGCGCATCGAGCAGATGAAGCAGCAGGGCCGCAACGCCTTCATGGAATACCAGCTGCCGCGCGCCGTGATCAACGTCAAGCAGGGCGCCGGCCGGCTGATCCGCGACGAGACCGACCGCGGTGTGCTGATGATCTGCGATCCACGACTTCTATCAAAGCCATACGGCCGCCGCGTCTGGCAAAGTCTGCCGCCGATGAAGCGAACCAAGGAACTCCAGGACGTGCTCAACTTTTTCGCCAGCCGATGAAAGCCACCTTCGACCAACTGCGCGCACAGCAGCCGCAGCTCTTCTCGGCCGCCGCCGTCGCCATCGCCCCGCGCGCCATGCAGGACATGGCGGTGATCGTCGCCGCCATCGAGTCGGTGATCGCCTTGCCGGCTTTCCAGGAGCGCGTGCTGGCGCAGGCGCCGGCCATCGCCCGCCTGCCGGCGCGGGCGCGCGGCGCCTTTCTCGGCTACGACTTCCACCTGACCGATGACGGCCCGAAACTCATCGAGATCAACACCAATGCCGGCGGCGGGCTGCTCAACGCCTACCTGCTGGCCGAGCACGGGCGGGCGGAGGAGGGCGCCCGCGTGCGCGACGATTTCGTCGCCATGTTCCGTGAGGAATGGCGGCTGGAACGCGGCGCCGCGCCGCTGCGGCGCATTGCCATCGTCGACGAGAATCCGGCCGGGCAGTTCCTGGCGCCGGAATTCGCGCTCTTCAGGGAGCTGTTCGAGGAGCACGGCATCGCCGCCGTCATCGCCGGTCCCGGCGAACTGGTCGTTGCCGGCGGCGGCCTGGTGCACGCCGGCGAACCGGTCGACCTGATCTACAACCGGCTCACCGACTTTTCGCTCGACTCCCCGGCCAACGCCCATCTGCGGGCCGTCTTCGAGGCCGGTGGCGTCGTCGTGACGCCGCATCCGCGCGCCCACGCGCTCTACGCCGACAAACGCAACCTGATGCTGCTCTCGGACGCCGCCGTGTTGCAGGCCTTCGGCGTCGATGAAGCGACGCAGCGCACGCTGCTCGCCGGCATTCCGCGGACGGTTGCGGTCGACCCCGAAAAGGAGGCCGATTTCTGGGTCGACCGCAAGCGCTGGTTCTTCAAGCCTCCGGCCGGCTTCGGCAGCCGCGCCGCCTACCGTGGCGACAAGCTGACGCGCCGCGTCTTCGAGGAAATCCTGCATGGCGGCTACATCGCCCAGGAAATCGCCCCACCGTCCGAACACGTCGTCCAGGTCGGCGACGAGGCGCAACGCATGAAGGCCGATATCCGCTGCTACGTCTACGCCGGCCGCATCCAGCTGGTCGCCGCCCGCCTCTACCAGGGGCAGACGACCAATTTCCGCACCCCGGGCGGCGGTTTTGCGCCGGCCTTCGCTGACTGAACGGGCAGGATCACCGCATGAAAGTTTTCGGCATCGCCGGCTATTCCGGTTCCGGCAAGACCACGCTGCTGGAGAAGCTGATTCCCCAGTTCACCGCGCGCGGCCTCAAGGTCTCGGTCATCAAGCACGCCCACCACGGTTTCGACATCGACCGTCCGGGCAAGGATTCCTACCGACACCGCGAGGCCGGCGCCAGCGAAGTGCTGCTCTCCTGCGGCGAGCGCTGGGCGCTGATGCACGAGCGGCGGCACGAGGGCGACGTCATGCTCGACGAACTGCTGGCTCGGCTGGCACCTTGCGACCTGGTGCTGGTCGAAGGCTTCAAGCAGGAACCGGTGCCCAAGCTCGAAGTCTATCGCCCGGAAAACGGCAAGCCGCCGCTTTTTCCCGATCGCGACGACATCGTCGCGGTAGCCACCGAGGCCGCGATCGACACCGCACTCCCGGTATTGCCGCTCAACGACGCCGCGGCCATCGCCCGATTCGTTATCGACACCCTTCAATTGCAGGAACGCTGATGCTGACCTTCGAACAAGCCCTGGAAAAACTGCTCGCTGCCGCCCAGCCCGTCGCGGAAGTGCGCTCGCTCCCCCTGACTGCCGCCGCCGGCCGCGTCCTGGCCGCTGCCCAGCGGGCGACCGTCGCCGTGCCGCCGCTCGCCAACTCGGCGATGGACGGCTACGCCGTGCGCGCCGCCGATGTGGCCGCCACCGGCGTCCGCCTGCCGGTCAGCCAGCGCATCCCGGCTGGCACGGTCGGCAGCGCGCTGCAGCCGGGCAGCGCCGCCCGCATCTTCACCGGCGCCCCGGTGCCCGCGGGGGCCGATGCGGTGGTGATGCAGGAACGCTGCGAGCACAGCGACGGCGCCGTCGTCATCAATCATGTGCCGCGCCCCGGCGAGAACGTCCGTCCGGCCGGCGAGGACATCGCGCTCGACCGCGAGATCCTGGCCGCCGGCATCAGGCTGCGCCCGCAGGACGTCGCGCTGGCCGCTGCAGCCGGGCTGGCCGAACTGCCGGTGCGCCGCCGCCTGCGCGTCGGCACCTTCTTTACCGGCGACGAGCTGGTGCAGCCCGGCGAGCCGCTGCCGCCCGGCGCCATCTACAACTCCAACCGCTTCGCGCTGCGCGCGCTGCTCGAAGGGCTCGGCTGCGAAGTCCGCGACCTCGGCACCGTGCCGGACAAGCTCGATGCGACCCGCGAGGCGCTGCGCCAGGCGGCCGCCGACAACGACCTGATCATCACCTGCGGCGGCGTTTCGGTCGGCGAGGAGGATCACGTCAAGCCGGCGGTCGAGGCCGAAGGGCGCCTCGACATGTGGCAGGTGGCGACCAAGCCCGGCAAGCCGCTGGCCTTCGGCGAAATCCCGCGCCCCGACGGCAAGGCCTGGTTCATCGGCCTGCCGGGCAACCCGGTGTCGGCCATCGTCACCTTCATGATGACCGTGCGCCCCTTCGTGCTGCGCCTGCAGGGCGTCGACCAGGTCATGCCGCAGGTGCTGACGCTGCCCGCCGAGTTCGACTGGCCGCGCCCCGACGTGCGCCGCGAATTCCTGCGCGCCCGCCTGAACGAGGCCGGCGGCGTCGAACTGTTTCCCAACCAGGGCGCCGGGGTGCAGACCTCGCTCGTCTGGAGCAACGGCATCGTCGACAACCCGCCCGGCCAGGCGGTCAAACGCGGTGACCCGGTGCGTTTCATTCCCTATTCGGAGCTGCTGTCGTGAGCGTGAAGATTCTCTATTTCGCCGGGCTGCGCGAGGCGCTCGGCATCGGCAGCGAAACGCTGGAACTGCCGGCCGGGGTCGCCACCGTGGGCACCCTGCGCGACTGGCTGGTCGGGCTGGGCCGCGAAAGGCTGGCGAGCGCGAAGAACCTGCGCTGCGCCGTCAATCAGGAAATGGGTGGCCCGGAAACTGCCGTCCGCGATGGCGACGAGGTGGCCTTCTTTCCGCCGGTGACCGGAGGCTGACATGACGGTGCGCGTCCAGGAAGCGGATTTCGACCTCAACGCCGAGTTGACCGCGCTCAGGGCCGGCGACGCCCGCGTCGGCGCGCTGGCCAGCTTCGTCGGCCTGGTGCGCGACATCAACGACGGCGCCGGTGTCTCGGAAATTACGCTGGAACACTATCCGGGCATGACCGAGAGGGCGCTGGAAGCCATCGTCGACGAAGCGAAAACGCGCTGGGACCTTTACGGCGTCCTCGTCATCCACCGCGTCGGACCGCTCCGGCCGTGCGACCAGATCGTCCTCGTCGCCGTCACCAGCGCCCACCGCGGCGAAGCCTTCGCCGCCTGCGAATTCATCATGGACTACCTGAAGACCCGCGCGCCGTTCTGGAAGCGCGAAGCGACGCCGGACGGCGCGCGCTGGGTCGATGCGCGGGAAGCCGACGACAGTGCGGCGGCACGGTGGCAGAAGGAAGATTCTTGATCTCCGGCGCCAGACTGGCGAGAAATCGTTAGTCGTACTTCGCACCGTTGTTGTCGTTGGTCGCCGGGATGCGACGGCGCCAGGTTCCCGAGTTCAGCGGACGCTCAGGCAGTCTGATCACCGAGTGCTCGTCGGCCACTGCGGTCGTTCGACTAGCTGACCCTCTCGGTCAGCAATGCGCCGGTTAGCGGCCGCTCGGCAAGGTTTCGACCCGAGCGTCACCTTTCTAAACCTGCGAACGCGTACTCCCGACCCAAACCGGAATTAGCCAACTTGTAGAAGCAGATGTTCAGGCACCCATAAGCTTTGAGGCGCCAGATTCAACTTATGAACCATCAAACCCCATCCTCCTTCATCTTGAAAGTTGCTGACTCACTTCGGGACGACTGAAAACAACAAAATATGGCAAGATCATGCAGCGATGAGCCACTAGGTGTTGAACTTGCAGGGAATTCAGGATGAATTGAAGGAAAGCTCGCTCGGGCCGGATCAACATTTTTGAAACCCTAAAGTCACTGCCGTAACCAATAGGGTCAAATAACATAACCGCCGGATATTGAAAGTAATTTAATTATACTTAACAGCCCTCGATAACGAGGTAATTATATTTAAATTGATATTTTGTCGGGAGCGATCTAATGGAGTACATAGCGATAATTTTGATTGTTATTGGATTCTTGGCATATTTCAGCGCCATTTTGACTGCTTTGGTTGTTGTTCTGTTTAGCCGTTTATGGAAAAAAAATGAACATGTTTTTCAAACGGACGAATTTGATAACAACCCAGATATAGTGATTACTTTAGTTCACGGAACATGGGCGAGAAAAAGCAAATGGATTTCTCCGAATGCTGCATTTTCTAGTAGGCTACGTTATCTACTGAAACCCTGCAGTGTAATAACGCAAGAGTTTCGTTGGTCGGGAAGGAATTCAATTTCCGCACGACATCAAGCGGGAGCAGAACTTGCACATCAATTGGAAGAGAATCTAGAAAAGTGGCCCGAGGCACGTCATTTTATTATTGGGCATAGCCATGGGGGTGCTGTTGCATTAAAGTCGCTCACAAACAGTAATATTTGCGATCAAATTGATGGGGTGATAACTTTGTCTACGCCATTTATTTTGTATCAAGCAAGGGCTCAAAACATATTTCACACGGCTTCACTAAGGGTTGCACCATTTATTTTTATGTCAACTATCCTACCCAGTGTGCTATTATATTTATTTCAAATTCTCCATCGCGTCGAACCCGCAATTTACTTATTTGGATTTTTTTCCGGAGTTTGGTTTCTTATAGTATCCCCTGCTTATTTTAAAAAATTTTCCGCAAAGTTAATGGAGCGACTGGCGCTACCCACAGTTTCAAGTGAAAAAGTCCTTATTCTTCGAGGGACAATGGATGAAGCATTATTGGCATTAAATGCGGCGCAGGCTATTAGTTTTTCATTTAATGCAATCTATTCGTTTCCAGCAATCTTGCTGCAGCAGGCCTTGGAAAGAGTTTCAATTTGGAGCCGGGCTGTTCTTCGCCATGAACAGACAATAAATTTTTCATTGTTTACAATGTGGTGGCTGTCGCTTTTGCTGGCTATATGGTCTGCAGCCAATAATAATATATTTTCATTGGGTATTTTTGTGTTTCTAGCAGTTACGTTTATTTGGATTGTTTGCCGCTCATTGCTGAACGACGGGGCGGAAGGGGGGAAAATTCTTGGTGGTCTATTGGTGGGGGTGGTTTCTGTCCCCCTTTTCGCTTTGCTGTCAATTCTAGCTATTCCGCTTGGCTATGAGCTTGCTGCAGCGGCTATTCTTCTTCAGGTGTCAGCGGAACCTACGCCCAGCGGGCGATGGATTGTGTGGCACTGGCATCCCGATGTTTCGCTGAATCCTCTCGAGAAATTGTCGCATAGTGCTTTGTATGACGACCAAAGCGCGTCATTACAGATTTCAGATTTCATTCGCTCAAGGTTGTAAGCAAACTTCACTTGGGCTTTTTTTGCGTAAATTAAATAAATACGCTGTTTATTTGTGCTAAAAACCCTCTCGGATTCCACATAACGAACCAATTAAACGTCACAGAAACTCGGACTTCAATGTCCGCTTCGGGATGAAATATTCAATGGCTGCTATTGGCCGATTGAGTAAGTTGGCGCCTACGCCAGTAAGCCGACGATCGCCAAACTTCGAATTTTCCACTGGCCAGTATCAGGAAGCAGCAACCAATAAGTGCTGTCGGTCACAACCAGCCGGCCACCTTCTCTCCAGACCGGACGCCTGAAGGACTGCTTAACTATGGAACCTGCCGGAAGAGCAATTCCAGCTCATCGGCCTAAGCCGACCTTAGGGATTGTGCCAAACTCAGGCAGCAATGCACCCTTGGATTCAACCGGTCAGCTGCCGTTGGTCCGGACGGGGGGCCAAACGACAGCTTCCGGATCTAGCGAACTCCCACACCCGACTCTGATCAGACCTTGTGTGTTCTCAGGGCATACTTCCACTGTCAAAGCCAGATCAAATGTTAACGTTCGGCTCGCAGTAGAAATGGTCAGCAGGACGTTTGTTACCGGCGACTCGGGGATGGAAACTCGCGTATGCCAAACTTTCGTTCAATGCGTTTATGTTAATCTTTTATTAAGAATAACTTTTAACGCTTTATTTTTATGGAATTTCATGACATTCCGGGCTACATTTATGCAACGATCGGTGATTCAGAGTGAATCGCCCCGGAACCTCTAGACGCTCCGTAGCCTTAAACTTAGGCAAAAGGAGAAGTCATGAGCAGCAAGCGTTATCCGGAAGAATTCAGGATCGAGGCGGTCAAGCAGGTCACGGAACGAGGTC
>NZ_SSXX01000062.1 GCF_009469615.1 Dechloromonas sp. H13 | reverse complement strand
GGAAACAAGTTTGTGATTAATGAAACCGGACAAAAGGCTATAAAATCAATGTTTTTTAACGAAAACGAAAACTCAAATCAACAACTAGTTGGCGAAAAAACGAAAACCGAAAACCACAAAAACGCCAACCAAGTTCCCGAATTAGAAGTCCTTTCTCTCCTAGAACAACAGTTAAATCAAAAAGATATGCAACTACAAGAAAAAGACGAGCAAATAAAACAAATGCAAAAATTACTCGACCACCAACAACAACTCACCCTGCAAGCCAACCAACAAATCGAGAAACTGCAGGAACAACTACAGTTGACTTATACGGAAGAATCTTCGGAAAATAAATCAACGACTCTTTCTGAAGAAACAGAATCGATAGAAAAACAATCAAAGGCGGAGAAAAAATGGTGGCAATTCTGGCAATAAAACCAGCAATTTAAATTAATAAAAATTGCTGGTTTTATTCTTCTTTTTGCTTTTGCGAGCAGAGCAACATGGACCCATGTTGCGATATTTTGGTGGCGCCCCAATCCCCGTTTTTTCGTTGAATCTTACTCGGACTGCACTCGTTTTACAGCTGATTTTTCTGAATTTTGAAAGAGCATAAGGAAACGTGGTATCACTTTCTTACGAAAGGTGCTAGATAGGCTGTGCCTATCACGTTTCTCAGAAAAAAATTTGCTATCACTTTTTTGCCATTGTGGCTAGGCTATGTATAGTGTTTTGGCGAAAAATAGCTATACAAATACTATATTTGTATGGTATACATAAATTATACGCTGATACGAAAGGAAAATTTCCATGGACATTTTAGTTCGAAATATCAATCCCAAAATTATTGCAAGAATAGATAAACGTTGTCAGGAACTCACAACCAAAACGGGCAAAAAATGGAGTCGAAATAAATATCTAAAAGTTCTAATCGAAAGTGATTTTGACCGTCAACTTATGAATTACAAAAAAGATCAATTCGATTTATTACTCGAAAAATTTATTGCCATTCAAACAGAAAATACGAACATA
>NZ_SSXX01000061.1 GCF_009469615.1 Dechloromonas sp. H13 | reverse complement strand
TCCAACACTAGGCGGCATGTGTTAACAGTGAAATTTGGTAAGCCCGGAGTAGTCATCGGCTTAGAGTCAGCATCGGCTTCGAAGTCCTGAGATTAGCCGATGAGAGTTGTCAAGTCGTCAGTTGTCGGATTCTTGCTATATTCGGTTAAGGAAATTGATCTACTAAAGGAAGCTTATCTAGAAGAGACCGAGTTCAAAGAGAATGCGGCATGGCAAGTTATCTATTAATTAGGAATAGTTTGTTAGTTTCCTTTTATCTTTAGGAAAGTGTGTTTAGTGTCCTATAAGGACTTTATGTTTTCCTTTTATCTTTAGGAAAGTTTCTTTCTTGTCCGATAAGGACTTGTATCTACCCATGGGTATAAATATGTACACCCGGGGTCTATGTAATTTATCTTCACGATCAATACAATTCGGCGCATCGCCACCTTTTACCTTTTCTACTTTATTTTATCGTCCGGCGGGACTTGGCACCTGACGCGGGGCTGCATCGGTGTTCGATCTCCGGCTAAGGGGTAAGTCCAATGTTCCGTCGGCCCAGGCAATTGTATCGTCTACGTCGGCGTCGTTCAAGGCTGCATCAGTACATTCGACCTCTTGGATTACTCTGGTTTGGATGATATATTTGCCTACCTATTTATCATATGTCTCTGTTAATCTAGTCTTAGCATATCAATTTAGCTCTATCGGCTGCTTCTCGTTTTAGGGTTTCTGCCGGTATCGGCTAAATCGTCTTGCTAGATTAGATTAGCTTAGACATCTACCACCCTGAAAACTCAGTCAAGGGCTTGATTGTCTAGATATTATGTTTCTTTTCATACTTAGTGCTGCATCAGTTAAGTTTGATCTACTAAGTCGTGCTTAGAACCATAATCTCTAGCTTGCTTTTTGACTGTCAATAAGGGTTTCATCGGGGTTTCAGCCGATGAGTTATCTGGACGTTGCATCGGCTCATAAGGATTGCATATACATATAAGTTGGATTTAGCCGATGACAACAAAGGTTTCACTGTTTA
>NZ_SSXX01000060.1:711-1015 GCF_009469615.1 Dechloromonas sp. H13 | reverse complement strand
AACTATCTAAAAAGTGTCAAGGAATGGTTAGATCAGCAACAACAAAATTGAATTTGATTTAAAATCATGTTAAACTGAATGTGCAAATGATCAAACATTAGATACACGAAAGCCCCAGAGAGGTCGGATTCTCTGGGGCTTTTTTTCAGGTTGATGTCGCCTTTATTGATTTTACTTCTTGTTTCGGTTATTCAACCAATAACTGAATAAAGAGACACAAACTTCTATAAGAAGGGGGCAAATGAACAATTCAAACATTAGATACACCTCCTTCCAGTCGCAAGACTGTCGGATAGGCGACAAG
>NZ_SSXX01000060.1:0-593 GCF_009469615.1 Dechloromonas sp. H13 | reverse complement strand
CAAGAAGGGGGCAAATGAACAGTTCAAACATTAGATACACCTCCTTCCAGTCGCAAGACTGTCGGATAGGCGACAAGTTATTATATCTTAAAAAATTAAATTTGTGTGGTGTTTTTAAGTATCACTTGTTTTAGGGTTGTTAGGGCTTGCCCTGACCGCCTGTAAGGCGCTTCTCGACTAGATTAAGGGAAATTAATCAAGAATTGTCTTAGAACGGCTTAGACAAGCTTTCAGAGTCTCACACCTCCTCTTTGAACAACGGTTTTAGCAAAGGAGCCGGAGGCGACTGCGCAGTATAATATGAGAGCATAGCGATCACACCTTTTTAGCGACCGTAGGGAGCAAGTTTTCCAGTTTAGAAAAATTCGCGAACCTTTTTGGAGGAAAAAGTAGGAGTTTTTTAGGCGGGAAATTCAATGTGCTCTTAAGATATACTGTTAGATATACTGTTAGATATACTGTTAATAATAACTGTTAGGGATTAGCAACCTTATGGGAGAGTAAGTATTGACATAGGTAGTGGGGGATAAATTGTCACACTATGGGGGATAAATTGTCACACTATGGGGGATAAATTGTCACACTATGGGGGA
>NZ_SSXX01000059.1 GCF_009469615.1 Dechloromonas sp. H13 | reverse complement strand
ATTGACGACATCTTCTTCTTCGCAAAGCTGACCATCTAGTACTAGTTGAAATCCGAAGAAGGAAGAAAGGAGTAAACCTTTTGCAAATAGCATTAGGGGAAGGAGAAAAAAGGAACTTTCGCAAATAGTTTTATTTATAAAATATGTCCTTAGGTTTTATCCACTTGGCTTATCCTACAGTCGAGATGGCTCTGATACCAGCTTGTCGCGACCGGGAAAATTGCCTTTTCCCGAACGCTAGTGTATTAATCCCCGTCCCAGGAAAAGCCGGGGTACACCACACAAACATGATATAAAAGACACATCTTTATTATATCGATAATATTTACATTATTACAAAGGCGCTTTAGGCCTGGCAAACAAAAATAAACAGCAGCGGACTAGCGGGCCTACGGCTCCATCTTCACAGGCGCTCAACTGGGGTATAAGCCAGGACTCCACCTAAGACTTCTTCTCCAAAGCTTCTCTTACTGAAGGGGGGAAAGATTGAGCAAGAATGAGTACAACCACAGTACTCAGCAAGCCACACCGGCGATGCATGATTAATGCAAGGGGGTACAAGGGAATAATAATATAGGGATTAGGTTTTGCAGTAAACAGCATTTAAAAGTCACTTAGTTGCCCAAAGCCATTTTGTAAAGACGATCCTAGAGCTACACAGTATTATTAATCAAGGCCGTGAACCCTCACGAACCTGCCTTAACCCAAGGCCTACGATGATTCGGACCGAACTGGCAACCCGACCTGGGTCCCAGCTCGTCCCAAGCCAACCCAGGCCAACCATTCCACATTTTAGTTGTTGAGCAAATTTTAAGAATTAGAACACTGACTTGGGTACATTGCTAGGCTTGCCCATATCCGAGGGCTCGGCTATTCGAATAGATTTACTCTGATCAGAGGTGTACATCTTTACCCACAAGACACATCTTTACTCCGCATTCCATGGCCTTGGAACCCGTCGTAAAGATGTGACATAACCCTTCACCCATCCTAGCCGTGAACAAAAGTACCGATCCAACCCT
>NZ_SSXX01000058.1 GCF_009469615.1 Dechloromonas sp. H13 | reverse complement strand
TGTGTAAACCCACCAGGTTGTTCAGTGAGGTGATGCGGGAGATAGGCGGCTGATATTGAAGGCTGGCATGAGGTCTGTGCCAGTTGTAGTGATGCAGCCATAGCGGCAGATGGTGGGCACGGTCGATGGAGGACTCATAGGCTCGCGCATAGGCCCATTCACGCAAGGCGGACTGGATGAAGCGCTCGGCCTTGCCGTTGGTTTGAGGCGTGTAAGGCTTGGTCCGGCGATGGCGTAACCCGAGTCGTTGGCAGAGGCGAGCGAAGCGTTGGGATTTGTAGCAGGCGCCGTTATCCGTCAGGACCCGCCGGAAGGTGACGCCGAGTTGGCGGTAGTAGCGCAAGGCTGAGAGCAGCGCCCGGCAAGCGCTGCGGCCACTCTCATCGGGCTGGATGTCGGCAAAGGCGACTCTCGAATGGTCGTCGAGGGCGACATGAACGAACTCCCAGCCTGCGCGGGGCGAGGTTTGTGTGCGATCTGCGGTGACCCGATGTCCCGGACGGTGGAAACGCCCCAGCTTCTTGATGTCGAGATGGAGCATGTCGCCCGGCTCCGGGTGCTCATAACGCACGATGGGGGCAGCTGGCTCGAGTGCCGCCAAGCGGTTGAGTCCGGCGCACCTGAGCCAACGGGCAATGGTGCTCTGGCCGATCCCGGATTGCTGGCTGATCTGGCGATACGTTTGGCGGCTACGCCGTTGCTCGATCACCTGAGCCTGGATGGCTGCCGGTAAGGCATGCGGGCAGGATTTCGGACGTGATGAGCGATCAAGGAGTCCTGCTTCGCCCTCCTCGCGGAAACGCCGCAGCCATTTGTAGGCGGTTCGTACGCTGACACCGCTGGCTTGGGCTGCTTCCTCGGGTCGCAGCCCGCCATCGAGCATGCGGCGAACAAGAAGAGCTCGACCGCGCGGCGTCAATCGGGCATTTTTATGGATGTTCATTCGGGGCCTCGGAGGCTTGTATGGTTGGCGCCTCCAATTCTCCGGGGAGACACCCCGAGTGAACAACCTACAGAGAGATCACA
>NZ_SSXX01000057.1 GCF_009469615.1 Dechloromonas sp. H13 | reverse complement strand
TACACAACTTTATCGCTGGGCGCCTTCATCTTCATCGCTGACTGACTTATCTGCTGCCGACTGGTTTCTTCGCCTCCACGGCTATGCAACTTCATTACCTTTGATTGGTGTCACTGTTTTTACTACCACTGACATCTTCCGTTACTTCTGATGAGCAATTTCGTCTTCATGTTGGTCATTTCATCTCCATGCCGACTGCGTCAGCTATTGCCAATAGACAATTTTGACTATGACAGAAGGACAAGCTATATGCTCAGGGGCTCATCAACTCAAGCGTGAGGATTATATCTCCAATTTGGACTTGTTCCGGATACATTCAACATGGATTCATGGTCATGAGTCTATTTTCTATGCTCAAAGACTGGACCAATTATTATTCCCCGTAAGGGTTATCAACCGAATACTTGCGCCAGTCGGGATTCAATTTTTATATCTATTTTGGAGTATCCCATAAGGGATAATCACTCAGATCAGAAGCTATTCATATGAGCTACACTTGGTCTATATTACCCGGAAGATTTATTACTCGGGAGCATGTTATATGCGTCATCCTTTAAAGGGTGTCGAAGGCATATTTTTTGGCCTAGGCCTAATATGTCTGCAGCCCATATTTTCAGGTGTGGCCTGTCACGTTCTTTTAGGGACTTAGGCACTTTTTGCTTAGGCCAAAGTGCGCGTGATCAAGTGCCCAATACCTTAAAATCCTTTTATACCGCAGTTACTCAACTTTTTAGGAGTTGGTACAATGCATCTTAAAAGGTGTCAAACAGTAAAGCTTTATATAGCTGCCCCGCTGACTTTTTAATATAGTCATGGTGCTGTTTGGGTTTTTAAGCAATTGATTGGATACAATATCGTTGCTTTTTGCCACGTAAGTGTGCATTTTTATTGACCAATATTATGGCTTAGGCTGATTATATATTGTGGTCATTTTCCAGGCGGTTGGTAAATCCTTTATGAGTTTATTTACTCGGATTTTACACCACATATGCCATATATTTCCAGGTGTGGTGAAACCATGTGTC
>NZ_SSXX01000056.1 GCF_009469615.1 Dechloromonas sp. H13 | reverse complement strand
GCCAAAGCTGAAGACGCCGTCACCGCATCAAAGCAGTCGGGTCCCAGTTGGAAGCCAAACAAGGGTACGCCGGCTACGGGAGGAGGTGGAAGTAACAATCATAAGGACCGCAAGCGTAAGCCTGAGGAACTTGTTGCAACCGCCAGTCACTCTTCTCGACAGCGTTCGCGCGTCAACACGTTCGACAAGATCATGAACTCCCAATGCCCGCACCATCCTAACTCCAACCACGTGGCCAAAGATTGTTTCATCTACAAGCAGTTTGCGGAGCAATACACCAAGACTACACGGAAGAACTCCGACGAAGAACAAAGCACGTCGAGGAAGAAAGACGACGGCGACACCCCGGCAGGATTTCAAGACCACCGCAAGGAGCTCAACCATATCTTCGGCGGCCCCCTGGCTTATGAGTCTAAAAGGAAGCAAAAGTTGACCGAACGGGAGATCAATGCTGTTCAGCCCGACACGCCCCAATATCTTCGATGGTCAGAGATTGCAATCAAGTTTGACCGCTCGGATCATCCTGACCGAGTGGTCCACCCGGGGCGGTACCCCCTGGTACTAGACCCAGTGGTCCGTAATGTCAAGCTTCGCAGAACCCTCATCGACGGTGGCAGTGCACTCAATATCCTCTTCGCCAAGACCTTGGATGATATGCAGATCCCTCGCTCCGAGTTAAAACCAAGCAATGCGCCTTTTCACGGAGTAATTCCAGGATTATCCGCAACTCCACTCGGCCAGATCACCCTCCCGGTCACTTTTGGCACTCGGGACAACTTTCGCACAGAAAATATCAGCTTTGAAGTTGCCGATTTCGAGACAGCATACCATGCCATACTCGGACGCCCGGCGTTAGCCAAGTTCATGGCCGTCCCGCACTACACCTACATGATGATGAAGATGCCTGGTCCCCGAGGAGTCCTATCCCTACGGAGCGACATCAAGCAAGCCGTCACATGCGACAAGGAGAGTTGCGACATGGCCCAAACCCGCGAGATGGCGTCTGCCCGAGAGGATATCCGACTGGCTGCAGCCACGGCGAGCGAAGGAGAAGTGCCCGCTACCAAGATTTCAAAGAGTGGGGAAAG
>NZ_SSXX01000055.1 GCF_009469615.1 Dechloromonas sp. H13 | reverse complement strand
CTCCGCCTCGCGCACCTTGGTTGGCAAAGCCTTTCGTCAAGGTTTCTATTGGCCGACAGCTCTCAATGATGCGGTCGACCTGGTCCGGCGATGCAGAGCGTGTCAATTCCACGCCAAGCAAATCCATCAGCCGGCCCAGGCCCTGCAGATCATACCACTTTCATGGCCATTTGCTGTCTGGGGGCTCGATATCCTGGGACCGTTTAGGCGGGCCCCGGGCGGGTTTGAGTATCTGTATGTTGCGATCGACAAGTTCACTAAGTGGCCCGAGGCTTATCCGGTTGTCAAGATCGATAAGCACTCTGCTCTTAAATTCATTAAGGGCATCACAGCCCGTTTTGGAGTGCCTAACCGTATTATTACGGATAACGGCACCCAATTCACTAGTGAGCTTTTCGGTGACTACTGCGAAGACATGGGCATCAAGCTCTGCTTCGCCTCACCTGCCCACCCCAGAAGCAATGGCCAAGTGGAGCGCGCCAATGCGGAAATCCTCAGAGGCCTTAAAACCAAGACCTTCAACATCCTCAAGAAGCACGGCGATTCGTGGATCGAGGAGTTGCCAGCGGTGCTCTGGGCAAACCGAACCACACCAAGCCGAGCAACCGGGGAAACGCCTTTCTTCCTCGTCTACGGCGCGGAAGCGGTTCTCCCATCCGAGCTCACCCTGAGGTCCCCTCGGGCCACCATGTACTGCGAAGCTGATCAAGATCAGCTTCGCAGAGATGACCTCGACTACTTGGAGGAGCGAAGGCGGCGCGCGGCCCTCCGAGCCGCGCGCTACCAGCAGAGCCTGCGGCGCTACCATCAGCGCCACGTCCGGGCCCGATCACTCTGCGTCGACGACCTCGTCCTACGCCGCGTCCAAACGCGTGCTGGACTGAGCAAGCTCTCACCAATGTGGGAGGGTCCGTATCGAGTGATCGGTGTCCCCCGGCCGGGCTCCATACGGCTGGCCACGGGCGACGGCACGGAGCTGCCTAACCCGTGGAACATCGAACACCTTCGTCGCTTCTACCCCTAGTGGGGGTCGGGTGTCAGGTTTCGGGCTCGGGCCAACCCCGCACCCCCCCCCCCCCGGCGTGCCGGG
>NZ_SSXX01000054.1 GCF_009469615.1 Dechloromonas sp. H13 | reverse complement strand
GGGTATGATCTTTCTTTTCCACAAAAATAACTGGAGCTCCCCATGGTGATGAACTCGGTCTGATGTATCCTTTCTGGAGCAAATCGTCTACTTGCCTCTTAACTTCTGCCAACTCATTGGCTGCCATTCGATAAGGTCTCTTATGGATCGGAGTTGTTCCAGGTACCAAATCTATTCTGAACTCTATATCCCTTTTCGGCGGCATACCAGGTAAATCATCTGGGAACACATCAGGATACTCCCGAACTATAGGAATCTCTTCCAAAGTTATTTGGTTCAGTCTTGACCTTAAAGACTCAGAAGACAATGCATGAACAGTTACAACTCGACCATCATTGCTGGTGAGAGTTACTTTTCTGTTGGCACAGTCTATCACACCTTTATGTCTGGTTAACCAGTCCATCCCTAGGATGACATCAAGGTCTTTGGATTCTAACAAGATAAGATTGGCCAGAAATGGTACTCCTTGAATTTCTATTCTGACAGATGGGCTACGTTGCAAAGAAAGTGCTTGATTACTTGGGGTACTAACCATCAAAGGACGTCTAAGATCTTCTACTTCCATCCCATGATTTCCCGCAAAACTCATAGATAAAAATGAATGTGTAGCACCAGAATCGAAAAGTACTGTTGCAGGAACTGAGTTAACAGGGAACGTACCCAAAATCACATCTGGAGCACCTTGAGCTTCTGCAGCTGCAACATGATTGACACGGGCCTTTGATACTGGTACAGCAGAGTTGCTCTGGGCAGGGACAACCTTCACGCGTCGGGGCTTCGGACACTTGTCAGCGTAATGTCCTGGGTCTCCACAGTTGAAGCACACCCCGGGCTTGCTGCCTTGCTCCCTCTTGGCAGGCTGTTGCTGTGTCGAAGCTGCAACAGGGCGTGGAACTTGATTGCGGATGTTGTTGCCAGTATTGTTGTTGAAGAACTGACGCTGCGGACGAACAACAGATGAAGAACCTCCATGTGGCATGGACTGGGGTCCTAAAGTAAGACGCGGCTTCTGATTATTCCCCTGTTGTGTCTTGAATTGAGCAATCCGGCGTTTCTTCTGCTCCATGCGGTTATACTTGTCCTCCTGACGAATA
>NZ_SSXX01000053.1 GCF_009469615.1 Dechloromonas sp. H13 | reverse complement strand
AATCTACTATTTTTTTTGTTGGTCTTTTCTGGACTATAGGAAAAAAATAATAATAATGACGAAGGGAAGGGTAAATTCTCTCACCGATGAACCACGCTCTGATACCACCTGATGCGAACCCGCTAGGGTTTGTGGCCCGATCTTTCGATGAGAGGTAAGGGATAACTCGATTAGATGAAGTCGACGTTCACGGCCCGACTACAACTGTCCAAAGACGCTGCGCCTTAGCAACCGATACACCGTCTCCAATGGTCGCCGCGAACTTGTGGTGCGCGTCAACCCGGCCACGAGGGCACTCGTCCTGCAAGCAATCGAAGAACAAGCAAGAACAAGTAGGACAAGCACTGAAATTGCTAGATAAAGATGAAAGTTTCACTATCAAACACAATATGGTGGGGTTCCGATTACAGGCAGACGGGCGGTTTAGCCAACACGCGCGCTGCGAGCCGGTAGCAAGAAGCTATCTCTATCATCAAAACCCGCCTGTTCTTGGCGGCGACTAGAGGTATAAAAAGAGGGGAAGAACGACCATAGGGTCGTGCTCCAACCCTAGGACGCGCCCCTAATGGGCCCAACATGGATACACAGCCCATTGGGCCAAAAGAGGTGACGCAGCACCATGGACAGAAAATAGTCGGGAGTAAAATGACAATTGCGGCCGCTCCAGAACAGATATGGACATGTGGCTGGATCCATTTGAAAGTAGACTTGATAAGCTTTCCATGAAGTACTTGCACGCCCAAATCGGAGTTCGCATGAAGTCGTGGCGGCCGTCAGAAGTTGGCGCTGCCCTGCAGTCCGAATCCACCCCGCGCGAATCCTCTTCCCTTTGGATCCTCTCCATCGTTCCTGAGTAAAACACGAGTGCACGCGTCTCCGAGGTATAAAGACGAGGAATATGAACTCAAGAAAGAACTCACCTGATAATTTAGTTGACGTGCACGAGCGCGGGTAATAGGACCATCATGCTGTATATGGGGGGACGTGGATGTATCGATGGTGTTGATGTCCTCATCATCCTCCCCTTCTTGCATTTGAGTCGTCCTCGACTCAAGCTCATCTTCTTCTCCCAAATACGGCTTCAAATCTGCAACGTTAAATGTGGGACTAAC
>NZ_SSXX01000005.1 GCF_009469615.1 Dechloromonas sp. H13 | reverse complement strand
CGCGCGACATGCAGGAAATCGGCCAGGCGCCGATGGCTAGCCGGGCGCCCAGCCGCAACTGGCTGCCGCCGGCCGGCGATGCCCGGCCCGGCCCGCGGAACGAGCCGGCCGGCCGCGCGCCGCGCCAGGAAATGCCGCCCGCCGCCGGCCGCCAGCCGGCGGCCGCCGCGGGCGAGCCCTTCGGCCTGCCGCCGGTCGCCGGCGGCGCGCGCCGTCGCCGCGTCGGCCAGCGCCGTCGCCAGGCGCTCGGCCGACGGGGCCGGCCAGATCGCCTCGATGGCGCCCATTTGCCGGTAGTTCTCCGCCCCCGGGGCGAAGATCGGCGAACTGGCGGCCAGCTCGACCAGGCGTTCGTGGGCGATCTTGGTCACCCGCGCCATCGCCCGCAGGTCCATGACCCGGACCTGGACGTCGGCCAGCGCGTAGGCGCGGTCGGCCATCAGCCCGTAGGACAGGAAGCCGCCGCTGACCGCGTTGGCGGTGACCAGCGCGATCGACGGATGATCCTGGCGGCGGGCGAGATCGACGCAGCGCGCGAGATGCGCCAGCGAGCCGTTGAGGCACAAGAGTTCCTGGCCGCGCGACAGCGCCTGGCCGGAGGTGTCGACCAGGAAGACCAGCGGCCGGCCGGGATGGTGCTCGACGGTGTCGAGCACGAAAGCCGCCAACGCCAGCGCCATCCGGTGGTCGATCGCCGCGGCGTCGGTGGTGCCGAGCACAGCGACGGTGCCGGTGGCGGTCTCGGCAGTGCCGGTCAGCACCTGGCGGTCAACGGCCACCGCGTGGCCGGCCGGGAACAGCCCGTCGAGAATGTCGTTGAGGCTCATGTCGGCAATCCTTCCTTCAGGGCGACCAGTTCGTCGCGTTCGAGCAGCGGCACGGATTGGGGGTCGGCGACACCGAGCGCGGCCCAGACCTCGAGGCCGTCGCGCAGCTGGCCGTAGGCGGCCAGGCGGTTTTCGAGGCGCCGCTGGCTGGCGCGCAACTCGGCCAGCGAGGGCGGTGGTTCGCTGTGCTCGCCGAGGTAAGCGACGGCGCCGGCGCGGAAGGCAGCGAGGTCGTCGTCGACCAGCATCGCGCAGTCGCCCATCAGATAGCGATGCTTGCCGCCGGTGATGCGCCAGACCAGGGCGCGGTCTTTCGAGTCGAATTCCTCGACGCCCATCACCGTCTCGATGACCTCGGGGCCTGACAGCGCCAGCCGCCCTTCCTCGGAGATCAGGATTGCCGAGCACAGCTTGGCGACGATGCCCATGCCGCCGAAGGCGCCGCAACTGCCGCCGACCAGTGCGACAACCGGGACGCCGGCAGCGCGCGCATCGAGCACGGCGCGCATAATCTCGGAAATGGCGATCAGCCCGGCGTTGGCCTCGTGCAGCCGAACACCGCCGGAATCGATCAGCAGCAGCACGGCAGCCGGCTTTTCTTCAACGGCGCGGCGCAGCAGGCCGACGATCTTGGCGCCGTGGATTTCGCCGACGGCGCCACCCATGAACTGGCCTTCCTGCGCCGCGACAAAAACGGCCTTTTCGGCCAGTCGACCGCAGCCGATGACGACGCCGTCGTCGAAGGCGCCGGGCAGGTCGAGCTGGGCCAGATGCGGGCTGGGTTCGGCGGCGGCCGGCGGCAGGATCTCGGCGAAGCTGCCGGCATCGAGCAGGCCCTTGATCCGGGCACGGGCGGTCGCCTCGAACCAGCTCCGGCGGGCGAGCGGCGCGTTCATAGCTGACCTCCACGGTATTCGGCCAGCGCCTGGGCGAGGCGCAGCGTGACGACGGCGGGCGTCGCGCCCATGTCGTTGATCGCGATCGTCGTGCCGCCGGCGGCGTGGGTCGCGGCGAAGTCGCCGAGCACGGCGCGCCAGGTGTCGGCGAAGCCGCGCGCCGAGGTCTTGATGCTCAGTCGGCAGGCGGCCGGGTCGTCACCGGTGCGGATCAGGATTTCCAGGTTGCCGGAGCCGACGACGCCGCACAGCGCGGGGGCAGCGGCGCTACCGGCCGGTTTTGAGTCGAAACGAAAGTCCAGGGTTTCCATGGCGATCACCAATTGCGGAAGCGGGAAGGCGGGGCGTAGAGGCCGCCCGACCAGCGCACCAGATCCTTCACGGAACGGGCGGCGAGCAGGTCGCGCGAGGCCTGACGCGGATCGATGCCGAGGTCTTCGGCGCGGCGGATGACGCCACGGTCGCGCAGATTCTCGACCGCGCGGATGTCACGGGCGCGGCCGACCGGCGTGAAGCCGGCGACGCCGCGGATCGCCTGCTCGCGCTCTTCCGGAGAACGGCAGAGCAGCAGGTTGGCGATGCCTTCCTCGGTCACGATATGGCTGACGTCGTCGCCGTAGATCATGATCGGCGGCAAGTCGGCGCCCATGACTTTCTGCAGTTGCCAGGCGTCGAGCTCCTCGACGAAGACCGGCGCCATGTGCTCGCGGAAGGTCTCCACCATCTGGACGACCAGCTTGCGGCCGCGCGTGGCGTTCGGCCCGTAGGCCTCGCGCCCGGCCTTCAGCCAGGCCGGGCTGGCATGGCGGCGGCCGTGCGGGTCGGAGCCCATGTTCGGGGCGCCGCCGAAACCGGTGATGCGGCCCAGCGTCGCCGTCGAACTGTTGCCGGCCAGGTCCATCTGCAGCGTCGAGCCGATGAACATGTCGCAGGCGTAGAGGCCGGCGGTCTGGCTGAAGGCCCGGTTCGAGCGCATGCTGCCGTCGGCGCCGATGAAGAAGACGTCCGAGCGGGCGGCGACATAATTGTCCATCCCCACTTCCGAGCCGAAGCAGTGCACCGATTCGACGAAGCCCGATTCGATGGCCGGGATCAGCGTCGGGTGCGGATTGAGCGCCCAGTGGGTGGCGATCTTGCCCTTCAGGCCGAGGTCGGCGGCGTAGGTCGGCAGCAGCAGCTCGATCGCCGCAGTGTCGAAGCCGATGCCGTGGTTGAGGCGCTTGACGCCGTACTCGGCGTAGATGCCCTTGATCGCCATCATCGCCATCAACACCTGGACCTCGGTGATCTGCGCCGGGTCGCGGGTAAATAGCGGCTCGATGTAGTTGGGCTTCGGGGCGAGGACGGTGAAATCGACCCAGTCGGCCGGCACGTCGACACGCGGCAGCTTTTCCAGGCGCTCATTGACCTGGGCGATGACGATACCGCCCTTGAAGGCGGTGGCTTCGACGATAGCCGGCGTGTCCTCGGTGTTCGGGCCGAGGTAGAGGTTGCCGGCGGCATCCGCCGCCTGCGCCGCGATCAGCGCGACGCTGGGCGTCAGGTCGAGGAAGTAGCGGCCGAACAGTTCGAGATAGGTGTGGATCGCGCCGATCTCGATCCGCTGTTCCTGCACGAGTTTCGCCACCCGGGCGCCCTGCGGGCCGGAGAAAGAAAAGTCGAGGCGGTTTGCCAGGCCGCGCTCGAAAAGGTCCACATGGCTCGGGAGAGCCAGGACTGACTGGACCAGACTGAGGTGATGGAGACGCGCCGGGTCGCAGTCAGCCAGCGACTCGGCGAGGAAATCGGCCTGCTTCTGGTTGTTGCCTTCGAGACAGACACGGTCGCCCGGCTGGATCACGGCTTCGAGCAGGTCGATGGTGCGGTCGACCGGGATTTCCCTGCCAAAACCGAGGCTCGCCGCCCGTTCGAGACGGCGGTTTCGGCTCTGGCGCAGGGTATCCCACTGACGGGAGAGGGGTGCGTTCATGGTCGTCCTTCCGCCCAATCAGGCACCGCTGTACTGCGATGGCAGCCAGGTGGCGATTTCCGGGAAGAAACACAGCAGCACGATGCCGAGCACCATCAGCAGCAGGAAGGGGACGGTACCCCACATGATTTCCTTGAGCTTGATGTCGGGCGCGATGCCGCTGATCACGAACAGGTTGAGGCCGACCGGCGGGTGGATGAGGCCCATTTCCATCAGGATGGTCATGATCACGCCGAACCAGATCAGGTCGAAGCCGAGCGCCTTCATGGCCGGCAGGATGATCGGCGTGACCATCAGGATGATCGCCACCGGCGGCAGGAAGAAGCCGAGGACGATGAGCAGGATGTTGACCCAGAAGAAGAACTCCCACTTGGTCATTTCCAGCGAAATCATCCAGGCGGCGGCCGACTGGGTGATGTGCAGGTAGCTCATCACGTAGGTATAGAGGAAAGACATGGCGATGATCAGCATGATCATCGACGACTCGCGGGCGGTGCCGGAGAGGATGACCTTGAGGTCGCTCCAGCGCCAGCAACCGTAGATGGTCATCACCATCAGCAGCGCGCCGAAGGCGCCGATGCCGGCCACTTCCGACGGCGTCGCCCAGCCGCCATATAGGGCGACCATGACGATGACGATCAGGCCGAGGAAGGGCGCCAGGCGGGGCAGGGTCTCCAGGCGTTCCTTCCAGCTGTACGACTCCTCGGCCGGCAGGGGGCGAGCGGTTGTCCGGCTCGAGCTGATTTTCTCGTTCTTTTCGGCCCAGGACTTGTACATCACCCAGATCGAGAACAGCGCGGTCAGCAGCAACCCGGGGCCGACGCCGGCCATGAACAGCTTGCCGATCGACTGCTCGGTGGCCAGGCCGTAGAGGATCAGCGTCAGGGACGGCGGAATCAGGATGCCCAGCGTGCCGCCGGCGGCGATCAGGCCGGTCGCCAGGCGTTCGGAATAGCCGCGCTTGCGCATTTCCGGAATGCCCGAGGAGCCGATCGCCGAGCAGGTCGCCGGCGACGAGCCGCACATCGCGGCGAACACCGAGCAGGCCAGCGTGTTGGCCAGGCAGAGGCCGCCCGGCACCTTGTACAGCCAGCGGTTCAGCGAGTTGTACAGATCCGAGCCGGCGCGCGACTTGCCGATCGCCGCCCCCATCATGATGAACAGCGGAATGGTCAGCAGCGTGAAGCTGTTCAGTTCCGAAAAGATGGTTTCGGCAACGATGGAGAGCTGTGCTGCCGGCATGAAGAAGAACATGAAAATCAGGGCGACCGAACCGACGGCGAAGGCGATCGGCATCCCCGAGAACAGAAAGCCAAAGGTGGCGGCCGTGTAAAGCAGGCCCAGTGTTCCGACGCTCATTTGCGCTCTCCTGATTGGTCGTGCTGGATGCGTTCGATGGCCACCTGGATGGCGGCGTTGTGTTGCGGCGGCGGCTTGTGGGAGCGCATCGCTTCGGGCAGCGAGTCTTCGATGAACTGGACGAAAACCTGCAAGGCGAGCGACGTCATGCCCACCGCCATGGTGGCGAAAACCGGCCACATCTTCGGCGACCACGACGTATCGCTCATGCGGCCCTCATCCCACGCTTCGTGGAAGAGGTGCCAGCAGTTCCAGGCGATGAAGGCGCAGAACAGGAAGGACAACAGGTCGGAAAAGGCCATCCGCCACTGCGTCCAGCTATGGGGCGTGATCTCGTCGAGAATTTCGATCGTGACGTGGCCGCGATTGAGCTGGGTATGCGCGGCAGCCAGGAAACTGGAAGCGATGAGCAGCATGACGCAGAGCTCGATCTCCCAGTCGGTCGGCCAGGCAAAGAAATAACGGACTGCGACCTCGAAGACGAGGATGCAGGTAGCGACGACGATCAGAAAGGCCGACAGGTAACCTGTCGCAATGTTGAACGCCTTGACCGCGCGACTGATGAATTGTCCGGGACTCATGATTCACCTTTCGAAAGGGACACGGCCGGGGCAAGCCCGGCCGCGGATTTACTTGACTGCCAGCGCCATGTCGAGCAGCGCGCGGCCGTTCTTGATGTTCTCGGAAAAGTCCTTGAACGCCGTCTGTTCGGCAACGCCGCGCCAGGCCATGAATGCCTTGTCGTCCATATCGACGACCTTGGCACCGGCCTTGGCGAACACCTCGGCCATGCGCTGATCGTCCTTCTTGGCTTCCTCGACGCCGAATTTCTCGAGGCTGGCCCCGACTTCGCTGATGATCTTCTGTTGATCCGGTGTCAGCGAGTCATAGAGGCCCTTGGAAATCAGCAGCGGCTCGAACATGAACCAGAAGCTCTTGTTGCGGGCCGAGGTCGCGAACTTGGTGAATTCCTGCAAACGGAAGCTGATCAGGGAAGTGCTGGAGGTCAGGGCCGCATCGAGCACGCCGGACTGCATGGCGCTGTAGATTTCCGAGGAAGGCATGCCGGTTACCGCCGCGCCGGCGCCCTTCAACATCTGGTCCATTTCCTTGCTGCCGCCACGAAACTTGAGCCCCTTTGCGTCCTCCGGACTGACTACCGCCCGCTTGGTCGAAGCAATGCCGCCGGCCTGCCAGACCCAGGTCACGATCTTGATGTTCTTGTCGGCGAGAATGCGGTCGAGCTCCTTGCCGATCGGCGCAGTCTTCCAGCGCATTCCCTGCTCGTAACTGCTGACCACGGTCGGCATCAGCGTGATGTTGACCTCGGGAATCTCGCCGCCACCGTAGGCCAGCGGCACCAGGCTCATGTCCAGGGCGCTCTTGCGCAGGGCGCCAATCTGGCTGTTGGTCTTCATCAACGAACTGCCCGGGTAGATCTCGAACTTCAGGCTGCCCTTCGACTGCTTTTCGACTTCGGCGGCGAAGCGGCGAACCAGGCGGTCACGAAAATCGCCCTCTTCGTTTGAAGCGGCCGGGAACTGGTGCGAAATCTTGATGACGCGCGGCGTCTGGGCATATGCCGAAGGCAGGGTGCAGGCAAATGCGGCGGCAACCGCGGCCAGCGTAAGTTGACGTTTGGTCTTGCTGATCATGAAAAGCTCCTCCAGGGTTGATATGGCTGCGACGGTGAACCTCACTGGCTGGCTTATCCTCATTTCAGGAATACCGCACTGTTGTTTTGTGTTCAAAAATCACCGTTGTGTATACAAGATAGACAATGATTGAATACTGGTCAACTAATTTCGTATAATTTAATCGTCGCCATCTGCAGGATCACGAACCATGAACAGCCCTGTCGAAATCCCTGCCAACACCCGCCAGTCGGAACGCCTGGGGGAACTCATCGAAGAACGCATCGTGACCGGCGTCTATCCGCCCGGAACGCGACTGGACGAGCAGGAGCTGGCCGATACCTTCGGCGTTTCACGAACGCCGGTCCGCGAGGCGTTGATCCAGCTGGCCTCGGTCGGCCTGATCGAGATCCGGCCGCGGCGCGGCGCGACCGTCCCGGAAGTCGGTGCCGAAAGGGTCTGCGAAATGTTCGAGGTGATGGCCGAACTGGAGGCCATGTGCGGCCGTCTGGCCGCCCGCCGCATCACCCCCGGCGAACAGGCGGCGCTGCAGGAAGCGCATCGGGCCTGCGAAGCGGCGCGCGATGCGAACACCCCGGATGTGTACTACCAGCTGAACGAGGTTTTCCACCAGCGCATCTACGAGGCCAGCCACAACAGCTTCCTCGTCGAGCAGGCGACGGCGCTGCACCGGCGCCTGCGTCCCTACCGTCGGCTACAGCTGCGCGTGCGCAACCGGATGGCGTCATCGTTCAACGAGCACCAGGCGATCGTCGACGCCATCACCAAGGGGGACAGCGACCTGGCTGCGGCCCAGTTGCGCGCCCATGTCACCGTGCAGGGCGAGCGCTTCGCCGACCTCGTGGCAACCCTGCGCGACTTCAACGCAGGCGCCTAGGCAGCCTCAGCCGATCAGGCTGTAGAGCATCTTGGTGGCCAGCAGGGCGAGAAAGCCGCCGAAGGCCCGCTTCAGCTTCTTGACCGGCAGCTTGTGCGCCAGGCGGGCGCCGACCGGCGCCATCAGGATGCTCATGACCACGATGCCGACGAAGGCCGGCAAGTAGATATAGCCCAGCGTGTATGGCGGCAGCCCGACATCATTGAAGCCGGCGACGATATAGCCGGTCGCACCCGCCACGGCGATCGGGAATCCGAGCGCGGAAGAGGTGCCGACGGCCGCGTGGATGGCCACGTTGCAGAACAGCATGAACGGCACCGACAGGAAACCGCCGCCGGCGGCGACCAGGCTGGAGATGCCGCCGATCACGCCGCCGGCGGTGAACAGCCCGAGCGGGCCGGGCAGTTGCCGATGGGCGTGCGGCTTGAAGTCGAGCATCATCTGCAGCGAGGCGTAATAGACGATGACGACGAAGATTGCCGTCATCGGCCCCGTCGGCACCTGGCCGGCCACCAGCGAACCGCCGAAGGTGCCCAGCACCAGGCCCGGCGCCAGGCTGCGGACGACATCCCAGCGCACCGCACCGTGCGCGTGATGGGCGCGCATGCTGGAAATCGAGGTGAAGACGATGGTCGCCATCGACGTGCCCAGCGCCAGGTGCATGACATGCTCGGGCGGGAAATTCTGCGCGACGAAAAGCATGTACATGAAAGGCACCAGCGTCAGCCCGCCGCCGACACCGAACAAGCCGGCGACGAAACCGCCGAAAATGCCGAGCAAGGGGTAGCTCAACCACCAGATTGTCATTGCCGCTCCATCAGTTGGGTAATGAACGTCCATTCCTCAGGGGTCACCGGCGTGATCGACAGGCGGTTGCCGCGGGCGAGGAGGCGCATGCCGGCGAGTTCCGGGTGCGCCCGCAGTTCGGCCAGGGGAATGTAACGCGACTTGCCGACGAAACGGACATCGCGCAGCCACCAGCGCGGCTTGTCCGGGCTGGATTTCGGGTCGAAATAGGGGTCGACCGCAACGAACTGGGTGGCATCCGGATAAGGCTCGGAACAGACTTCGCAGATGCCGGCAATGCCCGGTTCGGCGCAGCCGGAATGGTAGAAGAAGGCGAGGTCGCCGATCCGCATGGCGTCGCGCATGAAATTGCGCGCCTGGTAGTTGCGCACGCCGGTCCACGGCACCGTCTGCCCCGGCGCGGCAGCGAGGTCGTCGATCGAGACGTCCTCCGGCTCGGATTTCATCAGCCAGAACTGCATCGCTTCAGGAAAGGCGTTCGATCATCTTCTCGGATAAAAAAAGGCCCCCGCGAGTGCCGTCAGACCGGCATCCTGAACCTGGGTTCAGAGTGGCTGCTTTCCTTCCGCTTCAGGACCACCCGACGAAGGGCGTTCACAACAGCGGTTTCAATGGTCCGCAACCGATGCCAATTAGCATTGGTTCAAGGAATCTATGGTCTAGACAAACACCGCAGGGGACGCTCGGCGGGCGGCGCCGGGGTCAACAGCAAATGACTACAGGTCCAGTTGCTGCTGGGGCGCAAGCACGGCATCGATCCGTGCTCCCATGTCGTCGATTCTACGCTTTGCGTCGGAAGTATCAACCGCATAGTCGATTTCCGGCACCGCCGCGACCGGCGGCCGGGACAGGTGTTCGTGCGCGATGTTCAGCGCGGCCATCACCGCCACGCGCTCGGCGATGGTCGTCCTGGTGCGCTGGGCGATCTCGCGCATCTTGCCGTCGACCAGGTCGACCGCGGCCAGCAGCGCCTCGCGTTCTTCCGGCGTGCAGGCCACGCGATACTCGCGGCCCATGATCATGACATCGAGGAAATTCGGCTCCGCGCTCATTTCAGGCATCCTCGGGCAGCTTGTCCATCAGACCTTCGAGACGCTCGCGGGCGACCGTCATCGTCTGGCGCAGATGCAGGCGTTCGGCCTCGGCCGCCGCCATCTGGTTCTTCAGCACTTCATTCTCGGCGCGCAACTGGTGAACCAGGGCGACGACCTGTTCGATCTTGTTTTCGAGCGCATCGAGTTCGGTATTCATGGCGCGCACTATAGAGGCTGAAAGCCCGCATGGTCAAGGACTAAGCCTTTATTCTGAAAGTGCTTTGTCGGAATCGGCGACGCAAGTTTCTGGTGCATCGCAGCAAGCGGCCATGTAGAATGCGCGCCGTGTCAGGTGCTGCGGAAGGATTCTCCGACCGCGGATAAACGGGAAAGCGGTGCGTCCATCGGGACAACTCCGCTGCTGCCCCCGCAACGGTAAGCAAGTGCGGGCGCGCCACAACGCCACTGGGTTTCGGCCTGGGAAGGCGGCGCGTCAAGACTTGCGAGCCCGGATACCGGCCTGGGACAAACCAGCGGAAGTGCCACGGGGGTGTGGCGCCGGTCTCCGACCTGCGTGCGTTCTCCCGGGACTTCCTTGTCCAGTCATTCCGGTATGCGGGGACGCCTGCCGGCCAAGGGAGAATCATGAATCCACGTCTCACGCCGCTCGCCGCGGCACTGTCCATTGCCTTCGTGACGCCGGTGCACGCCCAGAGCGCCGACCTCGACCCGGTGATCGTCACCGCCACCCGCTTCAGCGAAGCCGACACCAACGTCGCGGCCAACGTCAGCGTCATCACGCGCGACGACATCCGCAACACCCCGGCCCGCGACCTGCCGAGCATGCTCAAGGGCAGCGCCGGCGTCGACGTGCGCGCCCTCTACGGCAGCCTCGGCATCGATTCGACGATCGACATCCGCGGCTTCGGCGAAACCGCCGGCAGCAACACCCTGATCCTGCTCGACGGCCAGCGCATGAACCCGATCGACATGGGCAGCGTCAGCTGGTCGGCGATCCCGCTCGACAGCGTGCAGCGCATCGAAGTCATGCGCGGCGCCGGCACCGTGCTGTACGGCGACAAGGCGACCGGCGGCGTGGTCAACATCATCACCGACAAGTCGGGCACGCCGCGCTTCGGCGCGACGGTCGGCATCGGCAGCTACGACACCCAGACCGTCGACCTCAACGGCGCCTTCGGCAACGAAACCGGCTACGCCAACGCCTTCGCCCACTACGCCCACACCGGCGGCTGGCGCGAGAATTCGCAGGCCGAGCAGGCCGCACTCAGCGGGCGCGGCGGACTCTATATCGGCAAGGGCGAAGCCTTCGTCGACTACGCCGTGTACAACGACCATTCCGGCTTGCCCGGCTACCTGCTGAGCGCCGCGTACCAGAACAATCCGAAAACCTCGACCAGCCCCTACGACTCGCAACGCAGCGACGGCTACCGCCTGCGCCCGGGCGTCGCCCTGCCGCTCACCGACACCCTGCGCTTCGAGGCCGAAGTCTCCTACGACCGCCAGAACCAGCACGCTAACTACGTCTCCTTTTCCAGCCAGGCCGACCGCACCCGCGACAACTGGTCGGTCACCCCGCGCCTGCGCTGGCAGCACGGCCTCGGCAGCCTGAAGAGCGAAACCGTGGCCGGCATCGACTACTACTCCGGCGAGGTCAACGCCACCTACACGACCGCCGCTTCCCAGGGCGCCAAGCAGGACAGCACCGGCTTCTACTTCCAGAACATCACCGAATGGGTCGCCGGCCTCGCCACGACCCTCGGTGCGCGCAGCCAGCGCGTCGACCAGTCCGCCTCGCAGGATGCCTTCATGGGCTTCTTCGGCATGCAGCCGGCGATGTACGGCAGTGCCGAATACACCCGCAGCGCCTGGGATCTCGGCCTGAGCTACGCCGGCGACGGCTGGCGCGTCTACGGCAAGGGCGGCACCACCTTCCGCTTCGCCAACACCGACGAATTGTTCGGCTACGATCCGTTCACCGGCAACCCGACCTTCGCCGGCAACCTCAAGCCGCAGACCGGCACGCTCGGCGAAATCGGCGGCAGCGTCACGCTCGGCCCGGTCAAGGGCCGCGCCGCGCTCTACCGGATGGATCTGGAGGACGAAATCGCCTACGACGGCTCGCTGTTCTCTAACGTCAATCTCGACAAGACCCGCCGCCAGGGCCTCGAACTCGAAGCCGACTGGCGCATCGTGCCCTCGCTGCTGGCCCGCGCAACCTACACCTACACCGACTCGACCTTCCGCGAAGGCATCTACGACGGCAAGCAGGTGCCGCTGGTTCCGCACAACAAGGCGGCGGCCCGGTTGACCTGGGACGGCGCCGCCCTCGGCCAGTACACGGCGGTGGTCAACTACGTCGGCGAACGCTACTACAGCGGCGACTTCGCCAACGCGCTGGACAAGCTGCCCGGCTACACCACGGTCGACTTCATGGCCGGCTGGAATTTCAAGCCGTGGTCGATTTCGGCGCGCCTGCTTAACGCCTTCGACAAGAAGTACTCGCCCTACGCCGGCTATTCGACCTTCCAGTCGGACTATTATTACTACCCGGCCGATGGTCGTACCTTCCTGATGACTGCGAGCTACAACTTCCGCTGATGCCCACCCGCCGCCGCGCCTTCCTGACCCTCGCCGTCCTCGTGCCACTGGCACTGGCGAGTTTCTGGGCGGCGCTGGCGGCCGGCAGCATTGCCCTGCCGGCGGGCGACGTTCTCGCCGCCCTGCTCGGGCAGGAAGCACCCGGCGCCGACATCGTCCGCCAGCTGCGCCTGCCGCGCGCCCTCGCCGGCTTCGCCTGCGGCGGCCTGCTGGCCCTGGCCGGGGCGCTGATGCAGGTGTTGCTGCGCAACCCGCTGGCCGACCCCTACATCCTCGGCATTTCCGGCGGCGCCGGCGTCGGTGCCTTGTTCGCCATCATGATGGGCCTGCCGGCGCTCGGCATCGACGGCCTCGCCTTCGCCGGGGCGCTCGGCGCCATGCTGCTCGTCTTCGGGCTGGCGCACGGCGATGGCAGCTGGACGCAGACGCGCCTGCTGCTGACCGGCGTCATCGTCGCCGCCGGCTGCGGCGCCCTGATTTCCCTGATGCTGGCGATCGCCCCGGAAGACCGCCTGCGCGGCATGCTCTTCTGGCTGTCCGGCGACCTCGGCCAGGCGACCAGCGCCTGGCCGCCGCTGGCGGCGTTGGCCATCGCCCTGACCCTGGCAATGCCCTTCGCCCGCGAACTCAACCTGCTGGCGCGCGGCCTGCTGCAGGCGCAGGCGCTGGGCGTTGCGGTCCACCGCCTGCGCTATGCCGTTTTCCTGCTCGCCTCGCTGGCCACCGCCGCCTCGGTGACGACCGCCGGCTCGATCGGCTTCATCGGCCTCGTCGTCCCGCACCTCGTGCGGCTGGCCACCGGCAACGACCAGCGCCTGCTGCTGCCGGCCTCGGCGCTGGCCGGCGGCGCCCTGCTGATGCTCGCCGACACCCTGGCGCGGACGCTGATCGCCCCGCAGCAACTGCCGGTCGGCGTGCTGACGGCGCTGATCGGCGTGCCGGTCTTCCTCTTCCTGCTGTCGCGGCAGCCGCGATGAGCGCGCCACTGCTGACCGCCAGCGGACTCTCGGTCGACATCGGCGGCCGTTGCGTCGCCCGCGCGCTCGACCTCACCGTCGAAGCCGGGCAGCGGCTGGCCATCCTCGGGCGCAACGGCGCCGGCAAATCGACCCTGCTCGCGACACTGGCCGGGCTGCGCGAACCGGGCGCCGGCCGCATCGAACTGGGTGGCGCCCCCTATGCCGCGCTCACCCCGCGCGCTGCAGCGCTGCGCCGCGCCTGGCTGGGCCAGACGCAAGCCGACCCGTTCGGTTCGACGGTGCTCGAAACCGCGCTCACCGGCCGCCACCCCCATCTCGGCCGCTGGGACTGGGAAAGCACGCGCGACGCCGACCTGGCGCGCAGCGCCCTCGCCGCCGTCGGGCTCGCCGGCATGGAAGAACGGCAGATCCACACCCTCTCCGGCGGCGAACGGCAGCGCCTGGCGATCGCCACCCTGCTCGCCCAGGCGGCGCCGCTCTACCTGCTCGACGAGCCGCTTGCCCACCTCGACCTCAACCACCAGATGGCAGTGCTCGAACTGTTTGCCGGTGCGGCGCGTGACTGCGGCGCGGGCGTCGTCATGGTTCTCCACGACCCGGCGCTGGCGCACCGTTTCTGCGACCAGGCGCTGCTGATCGACGGTGCCGGCAACTGCGAACTGGGTGCGGTCGACGCCGTTCTGACCGCCGAAAAGCTCAGCGCCCTCTACGGCTACCGGCTGCGCCAGTTCGCCTGCGCCGGCCAGCGCTGCTTCATCCCCGACTAGGGGGTGTCATAGTAGGCGACGAGCTGCCGGTTATGGTGACCGCCCCCTGACGATGCCCGGCGTCAGCTGGAACAGCTGACCTCCAGCCCGCTCGCCCAGTCGGGCGGCAGCGTGGCGTAGTCCGCAAATTCCGGCTGCTCGTCGAATGGATGGCGCAGGCAGGCGAGCAGGCGTTCGACCTCCGAGAAATCCCTGTCCTGCGCCTTGCGGATCGCCACCTCGGCCAGCCAGTTGCGCAGTACGTATTTCGGATTGGCGGCGCGCATCGCCACCTGGCGCGCGTCGTCGCCCCAGGGTGTCTGCGCCAGGCGGGCGCGCCAGTTGGCGAGCCAGGCATCGCACGCGGCGCGGTCGACGAACTGGTCGCGCAGCGGGGCGTCGGTTTTGGCCTGTTTTTCGCGGTCGACCGCAGCAGGCAGTTGCGACAACGCGCGGAAGAACTGCGTGAAATCCGGGCGATGCTGCTGCAGCAGGCCGAAGGTCTCGCCGATGAAGGCTTCGTCGTCCGGCAGGGCAGCGAGGAAACCGAGCTTGGCGCACATCAGCTGTTCGAAACGGGACTCGAAGGCGCGGCCGAAATGGTCGTCGACCGCCGCCTGCGCCGCCGTCGGCTTGCCGATCAGCGGCAGCAGGGCATCGGCCAGACGGTAGAGGTTCCACTGCGCGACGTGCGGCTGGTTGCGGAAGGTGTAGCGGCCATGGGTGTCGGAATGGTTGCAGATATGCCCGGCGTCGAAGGCCTCCATGAAGCCGAAGGGGCCGTAGTCGAGGGTCAGACCGAGAATGGACATGTTGTCGGTGTTCATCACCCCGTGCATGAAGCCGACCGCCATCCAGTGCGCCATCAGCTCGCCGGTACGGCGGGCGACGTCGGCCAGCAGCGCCGCGTACGGATTGGCGGCTTCGCGACATTCAGGGCGGAAGGTGGCGATCACGTAGTCGGCCAGCTGGCGCAATTCGGCCGTGCGCCCGCGCGCCGCCCAGTGCTCGAAGGAGCCGAAGCGCACGAAGCTGGGCGCGACGCGGGCGACGACGGCGGCCGTCTCGATCGCCTCGCGGCGCACCGGCAGGTCGGCGCCGACCACCGAAAGCGCCCGCGTGGTCGGGATGCCGAGCCCGGCCATCGCCTCGGAGCAGAGGAATTCGCGGATCGACGAGCGCAGCACGGCGCGCCCGTCGGCGCCGCGCGAATAAGGCGTGCGCCCCGCCCCCTTGAGCTGGATTTCCCAGTGCCCGCGCGCATTCTTCAGGCCGCCCAGCAGGTGCGCCCGGCCGTCGCCGAGCTGGCCGGCCCAGACGCCGAACTGGTGCCCGGAATAGACGGCGGCCAGGACGTCGCTGCCCGGCGGCAGGCGGTTGCCGGCGAAGATTTCACAGAACTCGGGGCGCCTGATTTCGCCGGGGTCGAGGCCGAGCAGTTCGGCCACCTCGGCACTGGCGCCGACCAGGTAGGGCGCCGGCAGGCCGAGCGGCGCCAGGCGCGTGTAGAAGGCCTCGGGCAGGCCGGCGAAGCTGTTGTCGAAGGCGAGGTCTTCGAGGCGAAGGGTTTCTGGTGCGTTCATCGGGTGACCAAACAATCTGAAAAATCGGAGCTGGCTTTGAGAGTGGTACAAACGCCGATGGTTCGGTATTTCGCGCGCTCACCACTCGGGGGCGCCGCTCCGGTAAAATCGCCGACGCTGCCCTCCTGAAAGCCGAGCCATGAGCGATATTCCCAGTCAGGTTTCAAGCCTTGCACAGATCATCCAACTGGCCGTCGCTCCGGTTTTTCTGCTGACCAGCGTCGGCGCCCTGCTCGGCGTACTCTCCAGTCGCCTGGCACGCATCATCGACGCCTTTCACCGGATCGAGAAGGAACTGCTGGAGGAATCGCCGATGAGCGACCGCATCCGGAACCTGTCATCGGTCGTTTCGCTGTCGCGCCGCGCAAAACTGATCCACTGGGCGATCATTCTGTGCACCACCTGCTATCTGCTGGTTTGCCTGGTCGTCGTCGCCCTGTTTGTCGGCCACGAACTGCAGGTCGACGTCTATGCCAAGATCGGCGGCTTGTTCATTGCCGCCATGCTGACCCTGATTACCGCGCTCGGCTGCTACCTGCGCGAGATCACGCTGGCGACCAGCGTCATCGAAAACCTCAAGCGCTCCGCCCTGAGATTCGACGGCCGGCTTTAGGCGGTCTTGCGCCGCGCCAGCTCGCGGAAGCGGTTGGGCAGCCCGAGCACCAGGCGGCCGAATTCGTCGAGCAGCGCCTGGTCGACCGCATCCGGCCGGATCGCCTGGGTGTTGCTGCCCAGGCGTTCGAGGTTGCGCGATTCGAGGATCACGTTGCCGTTGGCGAAATCCGCCTTCCAGCGGGCGCTGACGGCGACCTGGCCGTTGACCTGGAATTCGGCGCGCTCGACGTAGCTGCGTTCGTTCTTGAATTCCTTGCACGAGAACTGCAGGCCGTAATCGAACAGCGCGGTACGCAGGCGCTCGACGCCCGGACCTTCGCGTTCGATCGTGAAGGTGACCGGCGCCGCCAGCTGGTAGGAAAGCGTGACCAGCTCGACCATAGCCCCGGCGCTCTGCGACTGGGTGCGGTAATCGGCGAAGCCTTCCTGCCAGACCAGATCCTGGAAGACGACATCGCCGGCCGCCGTGTAGTCGCGCGGGATGGCCGGCTTGACGATGTTGAGCTGCTGCACGAGATCGTGCAGGTAGAAGAACATGTACTTGAGCGTCTGCTCCAGGGCGTTGTTGCTCGCCGAACGCTCGGCCAGCTCGGTATGCAGTTCGCGCTGGCGGACGGCCGCCTGGCGGCGCAACTGGCCGAGCAGGCTGCTGCCTTCGACGATGGTCTGCGGATCCTGCCCGCCATCACCTTGGCCACCGGCCGGCCGGCGGTCGAGGTTGCGCACGGCCCCGCTCGGCACGATCTCGGGAAAGGCGAGCGCCGCGTTGCTCATGCCGCCCAGGCTCGCCAGCTGCTCGCGGCGCGCCTGCCGTTCGGCCTCGTTGAGGTCGAAGGCCTCGATGTCGGCGATCAGCGAGGCTTCCAGGCCGGCGATGTCGCCGACATGGGCCGTGCGGCGCTCGCGCTTGGCGCGGATGGCATCGAGAATCCTGCTCGACTCCTCGGTTTTTTCCGATTGACTCATGGCACGGACGAAATCTGGTTGGACACGAAAAGATAGTGGAGCGAATCGCCGGCAAATGCAATACGTGCGGCGCCGGCAGCCGGCTTCAGGCAGCGAGCTGGTCGGCCCAGTCGCGCAGCGTGGCGGCGACCAGCTGCCACTCCCGTTCATGGGTCACGGCATGGCCCATGCCACGGAAGATGTGGACCGGCAGGCCGTAGCTGTGCCCGGTCGACTGGACCAGGAAGGCCGGCACCAGGACGTCGTGCTCGGCGCCGAGAATCAGCATCGGCGGCCGGTTCATCGCATGCAGGACGGGCAGGTTGAACATCGACATGTCCCAGATCGCCCGGTGCGATTCGGACTGCATCCGGCCCAGCCAGACGGCGAGCATCGCCTCGTCCACCTCGCCGGCGAACAGCGCCTCGCGCAGCGTCGTGGTGTCGGCATAGTCGCCGCCCATGATGCTGTTGAGATCCATGAACAGTTGCGGCTTCTGGAACAGCAGGTGGAACTGGGCGGCGACCAGCCCCTGCGGTGGCACCGAGCAGACAAGGGCGGCGCCCGGCACGGTATGACGCTCGAGGTACTTCTGGACGACGAAGCCGCCCATCGAATGGCCGATCAGCACCGGCGCCTCGCCCAGCCAGTCGACGACGGTGGCGACGTCGTCGACATAGTCGGCGATCGAGTGCCAGTCGAGACGGTCGCGCCCGTCGCTGCCGCCGTGGCCGCGCAGCGACAGGGCATGGCAGGGGTAGCCGGCGGCGGCCAGGAAGGGCATGAAGGTGTCGGTCCACATCCAGCCGCCGGCGAAGGCGCCGTGGATGAAGAGGAGGGGAGGACGAGCGGTCTTGCGTGCCGGCAGGCAGGAAAAGACCTCCAGGCCGGCGATTTTTTCGGTTTTTGTCATTGCAGCTCGATTGTTGGGTGAAGCATGTTTAAATGGGGCTCCCGAAGAGTAGCGCAAGTCGACATGCTGAAGTGGATTCTGACCCTGGTCGTCGCCATTTTCCTGCTGGGCATCATCGCCCCGCATGCCGCGCGCTTCATCCGTTTCGGCCGGCTGCCGGGCGACATCGCCTGCCGCTTTCGCGGCCGCACCTACTACCTGCCGTTCGCGACGACGATCATCCTGTCACTGATCGTCCTGATCGTCTCGCGCTTCCTCTAGCAGGTGCCTGACGGCGGCTACGCGCGCCGCGTGGATGCGCTCGGGAATTTTCGCCTTGTCGGCGCAGGCGGCGGCGATTTTGCCGGCGTCCACGCCGTTGACCGCAGCCAGCACGGCCAACAGGCGCTGCGGGCTGTCGTAGGGGCGTTCCTGCCAGCCCAGACGGCCGTTGTAGTCGCTCTGGCAGGCCTGCAGCAGCTGCCGGAAGCGCGCGGGTCGGCGCAGCGCATCGGTGCGTTCGAGCAGGGTCACCAGCGTCGTCGCCCGCAGGTCCGCGGCGCGGTGGATGTCGCCGTGGTAGCGCGCGGCGAGCAGGGCGAGGTCGCGGCAGTCGCTTGGCACCCGCAGGCGCTCGCAGAGGGCGGTGGCCAGGCGCACGCTGCGCGCCTCGTGGCCGATGTGGCGCGGCAGGATGTCGGCCGGCGTCGTCGCCTTGCCGAGATCGTGGGTCAGCGCGGCGAAACGCACCGGCAAGGCGTAATTACGGCGCGCCGCCTCGTCGACCACCATCATGGTATGGACGCCGGTATCGATTTCCGGATGGTAGTCCGCCCGCTGCGGCACCCCGAACAGGGCCTCGACCTCCGGCAGCAGGCGGGCCAGCGCGCCGCACTCGCGGAGCACCGCGAACATGCGCGACGGCTGTGCCTCCATCAGCCCCCTGGCCAGCTCCTGCCAGACGCGCTCGGCGACCAGGTGGTCGACCTCGCCGCTGGCGACCATGCCGCGCATCAGGTCGCGGGTTTCCGGCGCCACCGAGAAGTCGTCGAAGCGCGCGGCGAAGCGGGCGAGACGCAGGATGCGCACCGGGTCCTCGGCGAAGGCCGGGCCGACGTGGCGCAGGATTTTGGCCTCCAGATCGCGTCGACCGCAGAAGGGGTCGATCAGCGTGCCGTCGGGCGCCTTCGCCATCGCGTTGATGGTCAGGTCGCGGCGCGCCAGGTCTTCTTCCAGCGTGACGTCGGGCGCCGCGTGGAAGGCGAAGCCGTGGTAGCCGCGGCCGGTCTTGCGCTCGGTACGGGCGAGCGCGTATTCCTCGTTGGTGTCGGGATGGAGAAAGACCGGGAAATCCTTGCCGACCGGGCGGAAACCCCTCTCCAGCATGGTCTGCGGGCTGGCGCCGACGACCACGTAGTCGCGGTCGGCGACCGGACGGCCGAGCAGCTCGTCGCGCACGGCGCCGCCAACGATGTAGACGTTCATTGGCGGCCCGGGGAAATTATCTTCCGGCCCGGTAGCGGAAGCCGTCGAGCTTGCCCTTGGGCGTGTTGTGGGCGATGTAGGTCGGGGCGATGGCTTCCAGCGCCGTCGGCCGCCAGTTGGGCGGCAGGTTGCAGCTACCGTCGCAGACGTTGTCGACCTGCATCGAGCGCAGGTTGTCCGGCGACATCAGCGGCTTCGGCGATAGCCACATGAGGCCGGCCTGCAGGTAGGCGAAACCCTCCGACAGCGGAATCACCTTGGCCGTGCTGCCGACCAGGCCGGCGGTGTAATCGACCAGCTCGCGCAGCGTGTAGATCCGGGGTCCGACCAGTTCGTAGGCCTGGCCGAAGGTCGCCGGGTTGCCCAGGCTGTCGACGAAGGCGTCGGCCACGTCGGCGACCCAGACCGGCTGGAAGCGGGCGTGGCCGAAACCGAGCGGGAAGAACGGCAGCTTGCGCAGCACGCCGGCGAACATCGCCAGGAAGGAGTCGCCGAGACCGAACATCACCGACGGGCGGAACACCGTGACGTCGAGGTCGCCGCGCGCAGCCAGCACCGCCGCCTCGCCGTCGCCCTTGGAGGACAGGTACTCCGACGGTCCCTTGGGGTTGGCGCCGAGCGCACTCATGTGCACCAGGCGGCGCACGCCGGCCTTCTTGCAGGCGGCGACGATCTTCTTCGGCAGTTCGACGTGGGCCTCGGCGAAGTCCTTGCTGTACGGCAGCTGGACGTCGCGGCTGTGCAGGATGCCGACCAGGTTGATCACGGCATCCTGGCCCTGCATCAGCGAAACCAGCACCTCTTCGGAGTTGATGTTGACTTCCGGCATTTCGACGTTGGGCTGGATGATCAGCGCCTTGGTCCGCTCGCGGCGGCGCGTCGGGATGGTGACCTCGACGCCGCGCTGCGACAGCCGATTGGCAATGTAGGTACCGACGAAACCGCTACCCCCCAGCAGCAAGACCTTCTTGATGTCCATTTGGAACCCCGGAAACTGTTCTTAAAGCCGTGATTTTAAGGCAAATCGCCCGCTTTGGGCGCACTCAGGCCGGTTTGGGCGTGCGGCGCAGCGCCTGTTCCGCTGCCGCATTGAACAGGGAAACCTGCGAACTGACGCTGGCACGCCCCTCCTTGAGCTGGCTCTCGGCCAGCGCCGGATGCAGCAGCACCGCGAAATCCCAGTCCGGATTGGCCAGCAGCAGCTTGCCGCTGCCCTTGGCGACATGGCAGACACGGCCGCAGACCGGCTCCTCCTCGCCCATGTGGAAACTCAGCCAGTCGCCCGCGTGCACGGCGGCCTGGCGATAACGGCCGGCGCCCCGGGAAGCGCCGGCCAGGTCGTAGATGCGCAGCCGCTGCACGCCGTTGCGCAATTCGCTGAGCGCCGGCACCACGCCGGCCGCCGGCCGCGCGCCCCCGGCGGGCGCTGCCGGCGCCTGATCGCCGGTGACGGCGCTGCCGCGCATCGCTGCCGTCTGCAGCGCGAAACAGGCATCGAGGAACTCGGCACGCGCCGCTTCCGGCACCGCCACCCGCTGCATGCCGGCGGAGATTTTCTGCAGCATCTGCGGCAGCTCGCGGGCCAGCCGCTTGCGCTCCTCGATATCGACCTTGGGCTGGACACTCCACAGCAGCTGATCGACCACCGTCTTGCCGTCCTGCCAGTCGGTGCTGTCCTCCCCGCTTTCGAGCCAGATCTGGCGCAGCACCCGCTGCCAGTGGTCGCGCAGGAAGCGCGAAATGGCCGGCGGCACATCGCTGCGCAGGCAGAAGGTATCGATCGCCTGGCGACTCCGGGTGTCCGCCTCGTCGCCCTGCTCGAGCCGCTGGACGAGCGGCCGGTAGCTCGCCGCCGCCTGGGCGGCGGCGTTGTCGCGGCGCGCGATCAGCTTTTCGAGCTCGCCGACGTAGCGCGACAGCACCTGCGTGTCGTCGACGAACTCGGCGCGCACGCGGGTAGCGATCTGCTGGACGATCGCGCACAGCGGATGGCGGGACGAGACATCGACGGGCAGCCCGACCGCGGCGCGCGCCATCTTGTCGAGCAGCTGGCGCGCCGGATGGGCGTCGGCCGTGAAGAACCCTTGATCGAGCATCACGGCACGCAGGGTCGGAATCTGCAGGCTGGAGAGCGCCGCCTTGATCGGGTCGGGCAGGGTGGGCGAGGCGAAGATGGCCTCGAAGATCATCGCCAGGGCGTCGATCGCCGCGGCCTCCGGCGCCCCGGCCGGCACCCCGAGGCGGGTCGAGTCGAGCGCCTGCGGCGCCCCCGCCGTTCCACCCTCGCCGCCATGGCCGGCGCGTTCGAGATCGTCGAGGCGCGCCAGCAGGCGGCCGAACATCGCCTGGGTCAGCAGCGAGGCGGCAACACCGGCGTTCACGCTGACGGTTGCGCCGGCCTGCGCCTGCCCGAGCAGGCTCTGCTGCAGGGCGACGGCCGGGTCGATGGCCAGGGTGCCGGACGAACCGCCGGCGGACGCCGCCGTGGCGGCATCGGGGGCGGTGACGATGGTCGGCTGGGCCGCCGATACCTTGCGACCGACCAGAAAGTCGTTGAGGCCGGCATAGAGGGCCGGGAGAAATTCGGAAAAATGCTCTTCGAGACGGCCGATCCGTTCGAGCATCGGCGCCGGCGCCTCGTCGAGCACCCCGCACAGTGCGCTCAGGCCGCGGGCAATCGCCTTCGGGCCGACCGGATTCTCGGCCGGCGACAGGTCGGGGCGCCCGAGCAGGGTGACGAAGCGCAGATAGACGCGCCACAGCCCCTTGCCATTGCTCTCGGTCAGCAGGGAGGCGAATTCGCCGAGACGGATGTCGAGTTCGAGGTCGCTCTCGCCGACCAGCGAGATGTTGGAGGCGGTCAGGTCGCCGAGCTGGTCGAAGGAGGTTCGCCGCTCGCTCGTCGTCCGTTCGTCGAAATAGGCGCCCACTGCCTGGACGAAGGCGTTCAGCGCCGCCTCGGAGACCGGTTCGGCTTCGCGCAGCAGCTGGCCGGCCTGCTTCAGGAACCAGGCACGGCAGTCGCGCAGGATTTCCCACGCGTCGTCCGGCACGGGCAGGGATTCGTTCGTTGCACTCGAGAACATCCGGTCGTCCACTCTAATGTCGCAAATTGTTGAGGCTCAGGGCAGGTCCGCGTCCTTCGGCGCATCGGCGGTGCGCGCGCCGACAACCCCGAGTCGGGCCTTGAGCGAATCCGGCCGGCCGGTGAACAGGGCCGAGTAATAGACCGAGTTGCTCATCACCTTCTTCACGTAATCGCGGGTTTCGTTGAACGGGATGGTTTCGGCGTAGATGGCGCCTTCCAGCGGCTGGTCGGCGCGCCATTTCTTGGCGCGCCCGGGACCGGCGTTGTAGGCGGCCGAGGTCAGGACCGGGTGGTTGTCGAGATTTTCCATGACCAGCCGCATGTAGCTGGTGCCGAGCAGCACGTTGGTCTCGGTATCATTGACGCGACCGTGGTTGTAATCCTTGAGGCCGATCTTCTTGGCCACCCACTTGGCGGTCGCCGGCATCAGCTGCATCAGGCCGGAGGCGCCGACATTCGACTTGGCGCTGGTGATGAAGCGGCTTTCCTGGCGCATCAGGCCGTAGACCCAGGCGTCGTCGAGCGCCTGGTTGCTCGCCGCCGGGCGCACCTGGTCGCCGTAGGGCGCCAGGTAGCGCAGCGTGAAATCGTGTTCGTTCCTGGTGCGGTCGGCGGTGTTGATGGCGCGGTCCCAGATCTGGTTGCGCCGGGCGAGATCGGCGGCCGCCAGCAGTTCGCGGTCGTCCATGCCGCGCAGCGACCAGTTCCATTCGCGGACCGCCTCGGTCCGCATGTCGAGGCGGAAGAAGGCCAGCGCCCGGCGGATTCCCGGGTTGTCGCGCGCCGCCTTCTGTTCCTCGGCGGTCGGCGCCTTGGCCCTGGGCGGCACGACGATCTTGCGCCCGAGTTCCTCGTCGGCGAGATTGCCGTAGAAATTGGGCTGCCCGGCGATCTTCTCGAACAGCGCATCGGCCTCGCTGGTCAGGCCGCCGGCCTTGTAGGCGCGTCCCAGCCAGTAGATCCACTCGGGCTGCGCGGCGAGCGCCGACGGCATTTCGCCGATGGTCGCCAGCACCACGCTCCAGTCGTGGGCGCGCAGCGCGGCGCGCACCTTCCACTGGAAGGCCTCGTCGGACAGCGGGGTCGGGCCGGCCAGGACGAACCAGGTCACGGCTTCGGCGTAATGTTTTTTGGCGGCCTGCAGGGCGACCTGGCCCCATGCCCAGTCCCGCTCGGCGGCCTGCAGGCGGCCCTGCAGTTTTTCCAGCTCGCCGGCGGCTGCGCGCGGGTCGTTGGCGGCGATGCGCTGGATCGCCAGCACCGCCAGTTCGCGGCCGCCGCGGGTCGCGTACCAGTTGCCCGGCTGGCGCGCCAGATAGCCCATCGGGCTGGCGATCATCTGCTCCAGCGCCTTGGCGTCCGGCGTCTGGCTGACCGGCAGGGCGGCCAGGGTGGCCTTGGCCGGTCCCGTGCGATTGGCCTCGAACTGGCGCCGGGCGCGCACCCAGACGTCGTCGGCCGTGACGCGGTTGTCGCGAATCAAGGCCTCGATCACCGGGCGGCAGGCTTCCGGCGGCTCGAGCATGGTCAGCCACTGCTTCTGCACCTCGTCGAGCACCGTCTTGTCGCCGGCGGCCAGCCGCGCCTGCTGGAACCAGCAGGTGACGTCCGGCTCGGGGGCGATCAGATTCTGATACTCGATGTCGATTTCCGGCCAGTAGCCGCGCTTGCCGAGCCAGCGGATCCAGTCGGCACGCAGCTTTTCGGCGACGAAGGTACGCTCGTTGCGCGCGAAAAAGTCGCGCAGCGCCGCCGCGTCGCCCTGCTCCATGTTCATGCGCAGCAGGTAGTTTTCGGCGTAGGGCGCCAGTTCGTGGTTGCCGAGTTGCCCGGCGGCGCGCTCCAGCTTGGCGCGGTCACCGGCGCGGAAGGCATCGCGGGCGGCGAGGAAGGTGCTGTCGCGACTATCCTGCGCGAAAAGGGGCAAGGAAACAAATAAGGCCAGGAAAAAGGCGTGAAGCTTCATGCTAGATTTGCCGGATGGAAAAGCGCTCCGAGGATACCACGGCCTGGCGGCGCGGGCTGCGGCGGGAGATGGTGGCCCGCCGCGCCGCGCTGGCGGATGCCGAGCACGCCACGCTGTCGGCGCACATCGTCGGCCATGCGCTGGACGCCCTGCCGCGGCCGGTGGTGGCGGCCTTCTGCTGGCCGATCAAGCACGAGCCGGACGTGCGCGCCCTGCTGACGGCCTGGGCGGCGTACGGCGTGCGCGCGGCGCTGCCGGTCGTCGTCGCCGAAGACGCGCCGCTCGCCTTTCGCGCGTGGACCCCGGAAACCGTCCTCGCCCCCGATCGCTACGGCATCCCGACGCCGACCGGCGGCGAATGGCTGGTCCCCGACCTGATCCTGCTGCCGCTCAACGGCTTCGACCCGGCGGGCTACCGCCTCGGCTACGGCGGCGGCTATTTCGACCGCACGCTGGCCGCCCTCCTCCCGCGTCCGCTGGCGGTCGGCGTCGGCTTCGAGGTCAACCGGGTGGACAGCATCCGGCCGGCGGCGCACGACCAGCGGCTGGACTGGATCGTCACCGAACGCGGCGCCTTCAGGCCAGGCGCCTGAGTCCGTAGACCGCCGCCGCCACCAGCAGCGAGGCGACGGCGGCGAGGATCGCCTGGCGCACGTCGTGGAGACCGGTGCTGACCGCCAGTTCGAGGGCATAGCCGCTCTGCAGGGCGAAGATCAGCGCGCCGATGGCGAGCGCCATCCACGAGCGCCGCGCCAGGGCGCCCTGTTCCTTGCGCAGGAACAGTTCGGTGGCCAGCGCAGTGACGAGCGATTGCGCGAGCAATGCCGCGAACAACGCCAGCAGCGTCAGCGTGTAGGAACTCATGCGGCGCGGCAGGCAGCGGCGAAACGCGCGAGCGCCTGCGCCAGCGTCGCGCGGGCGCAGCCGAAGTTGAGACGCATCCAGCCCGGCGCGCCGAAGTCGGTGCCGTCGGACAGGCCGAGCCCGTGCGCCTCGAAATGGCGCGCCGGATCGGCGAGGCCGAGTTCGCGGACGTCGATCCAGGCCAGGTAGGTGGCCTCGACCGGGCTCATTTTTGCCCCATTTTCGGCGTCGACCGCAGCCGCCACCAGATCGCGGTTGCCGGCGAGGTAGGCGATCAGTTCGCGGTGCCAGTCGCCGCAATCGCGGTAGGCGGCTTCGCAGGCGGCGAAGCCGAGCACATTGACGTGCGGCACGATGCCGTCCATGGCGCGCAGGAAGCGGCGGCGCAGGGCGGCATCGGGAATCACCGCGAAGGCGCAGCCGAGGCCGGGGATGTTGTAGGTCTTGGACGGCGCCATCAGCGTGATGCTGCGTTTCGCCGCCTCTGGCGACAGGCTGGCGAAGGGGATATGGCGCTTGTCGGCGTCGAGGATCAGGCCGCAGTGGATTTCGTCGGAACAGACGATCAGGTCGTTCGCTTCGGCGAAGGCGGCGAGGTCGCGCAACTCGTCGGTGCTCCAGCAGCGCCCGACCGGGTTGTGCGGGTGGCAGAGCAGGAACAGCCGGGTCGCTGCGGTCGACGCGTTTTGCAGGGCGTTTTTGTCCCACTGCCAGCGGCCGCCGCGGCAGGCCAGCTCGACGCGGTTGAGCTTGCGGCCGGAGAAGCGGGGCGCCGACAGGAAGGGCGGATAGACCGGCGTCGCCGTCAGCACCTCGCCGTCGACGGCGCGGCAGGCGACGTTGAGGCCGGTGACCAGACCCGGCAGCCAGACGATCCATTGGGGCTCGATCGCCCAGCCGTATTCGTCATCAAGGTGAGCGAGCACTGACTCCACGAGCGCCGGCGACGGCCCGCCGTAGCCGAAGACGCCGTGCGCGATACGCCGCTGCAGGGCGTCGACGACGGCCGGCGGGGCGGCGAAATCCATATCCGCCACCCACAGCGGGAGGATGTCGCGACCGGCGTACTTGCCCCACTTGATCGAGTCGGAGTCGCGCCGGTCGGGGGGCGCGTCGAACAGGCTCAAACTTCGAGGTGCTGATACAGCGCGGTGGACAGATAGCGCTCGCCGAACGACGGAATGACGACGACGATCAGCTTGCCGGCATTTTCCGGGCGCTTCGCCAGTTCGAGCGCGGCCCAGGTCGCGGCGCCGGACGAGATGCCGACCAGCAGGCCTTCCTCGGTCGCCATGCGGCGGGCGATGGCGAAGGCGTCGTCGTTTTTCACCCGGATCACCTCGTCGTAGATCGCCGTGTTGAGCACGGCCGGCACGAAGCCGGCGCCGATGCCCTGGATCGGGTGCGGCCCCTTCTGGCCGCCGGACAGCACCGGCGAGGCGTCGGGCTCGACGGCGACGATGCGGACGCCCGGTTTGCGCGCCTTGAGCACCTCGCCGACACCGGTCACCGTGCCGCCGGTGCCGACGCCGGAAACGAAGATGTCGACCTGGCCGTCAGTGTCGCGCCAGACTTCCTCGGCCGTCGTGGTGCGGTGGACCGCCGGGTTGGCCGGATTTTCGAACTGCTGCGGGATGAAATACTTCGAATCGCTCTCGGCCAGCGCCCTGGCCCTGGCGATGGCGCCGCCCATGCCGTCCGGCCCCGGGGTCAGGATCAGCTCGGCGCCGTAGGCCTTGAGCAGCAGCTTGCGCTCGCGGCTCATGGTCTCCGGCATCGTGAAGGCGCACTTGATGCCGCGCGCGGCGCACACCATGGCCAGCCCGATGCCGGTGTTGCCCGACGTCGGTTCGAGGACGACGGTATCGGGACCGATCTTGCCGGCGGCCTGCGCGGCGTCGAGCATGGCGACAGCGATGCGATCCTTGACGCTGTGGCCGGGGTTGAAGAATTCCAGTTTGGCGACGACGCTGGCGACGCAGCCGGCGGTGACGCGGTTGAGCCTGACCAGCGGTGTGTTGCCGACCAGTTCGGTGACGTTGTTGGCGATTTTCATGTCCGTGCTCCGGTTGGGGATAGGGAATTGTAGGCGACTCTCTGGCTGCTGTGGGTGGCGCGGCAATCGGCCTGCGGCTCGCCAAAGAGATCGCCCTGGCCCAATTCGCCACCGGCGGCGCGTGCCAGTGCAAGATCCTGGCCACTGTCGATGCCGGTCAGTTCGACGGCGACGCCGGCATGGCGCGCGGCGCCCGGCAACTCCCCTTCTTCCCCCAGGCGCAATTTCACGATGTCCGGTTTCAGCGCCAGCAGCGCGGCCGGTGCTGCGTCCTCCAGCGGGACGCCCAGTGCCAGCCGGTAACCACGCTGGCGGTAGCTGTTCACCGCCTCGCCCAGACGGGCGTCCAGGCTCCCCTGGCCGGTGTCAATTTCCAGCACGATGTCCGTGGGGCCTAGCCCGCAGCGCTTGAGAATCGCCTCGTACACGAGCCCGTGCTGATTCTGGACCGCCCGCAGGTGGCGCGGATGCACCGCCAATTGCAGATAGCCTCCGACATGGCGCCGTTGGGCGAGCAGATTGAGGGCGTGCAGCGTCCGGCACAGGCGGTCGAAATGAATGACCGCCTCGGCGGTTTCACACAAGGCGTACGCCGCTTCGCTGCTGACCGGCGTACCGTCCTCGCGCCGCGCGCTGAGCGAGGCCCGGTGGCCGACGACGCGTTCGCGCTGCAGATCGACGATCGGCTGGAACAGCGAGCCCAGCCGCAAGCCCATGTGCCATGCAGCCGCCCGCTCGCCTTCCAGATACAGCGTGCTCTCGCCGGCAGCATCGGCAAGATTGAAATAACGGACGAGATCGGTCAGCGGCATGGCTTCTTCCTATTTCTTCAGGTAAATCTGGTCGAACGTCCCGCCATCGGCGAAGTGCGTTTTCTGCGCCTTTGGCCAGCCGCCGAAGGTGTCATCGATGGTAACCAGCTTAAGTTTCGGAAATTGGTTCACGTACCTGGCCGCCACCTTGGGGTCGCGCGGCCGGTAGTAGTGCTTCGCGGCGATCGTTTGCCCTTCCTCGGAATACAGGTAGTCGAGATAGGCCTGCGCCGTCAGCCGCGTGCCGCGTTTCTCGACCACCTTGTCCACGACGGCGACCGGCGGCTCGGCGAGGATCGACAGGCTGGGCGCGACGATCTCGAACCTGTCCTTGCCGATTTCATTCACGGCCAGCTGCGCCTCGTTCTCCCAAGCGATCAGCACGTCGCCGAGGCCGCGTTCGACGAAGGTGGTAGTCGAGCCGCGCGCCCCGGAATCGAGGACCGGCACGTTCCTGAAGATCGCCGTCACCAGTTCCTTGGCCTTCTGCTCGTTGCCGCCCGGCTGCTTCAGCGCCCAGGCCCAGGCCGCCAGGTAGTTCCAGCGCGCGCCGCCCGAGGTTTTCGGGTTGGGCGTGATGACGCCGACGCCCGGCTTCGCCAGATCTCCCCAGTCCTTGATCCCCTTGGGATTGCCCTTGCGCACTAGGAAAACGATGGTCGAGGTGTAGGGCGAGGAATTGTGCGGGAAGCGCTTCTGCCAGTCGGCCGGGATGAGGTTGCGTTCGACCAGCGCGTCGATGTCGTAGGCCAGCGCCAGCGTCACGACGTCGGCTTCCAGCCCGTCGCGCACCGACATCGCCTGCTTGCCGGAGCCGCCGTGCGACTGGCGAAAATTCAGCGCCTGCCCGGTCTTCGCCAGCCAGTGCTTGGCGAAAGCCGCGTTGTAATCCTTGTACAGTTCGCGGGTTGGGTCGTAGGACACGTTGAGCAGCGAGGTCTGGGCGACCGCGCTGCCGAGCGTGAGTGTTGCGGTCAACGCCGCAAAAAGGGCAAATTTGCGCATGTGAGACTCCAGTCATTTGAAATAAATTCGCGATGACTGGAGTCTAGGTTTGCTTGGTTATTCTGTGAAAGAATGAATTTTCACAAAAATATAATTAAAATGAATTAACCGAGGAACAACTTGTAGGCCGGATTCCGGCTTTCGTCCCAATGGGCGTAGCCGAGGTTCTTCAGGAAGACCTTGAATTCGCTCATCTCGCCTGGCGGCACCTGCATGCCGACCAGCACCCGGCCATAGTCGGCGCCATGGTTGCGGTAGTGGAAGAGGCTGATGTTCCAGCCGGCGCTCATCTGGGTCAGGAAATTCATCAGCGCGCCCGGCCGCTCGGGGAACTCGAAGCGGTAAAGCAGTTCGCTCATGCCGTTGTTGCAGACCTGCGGCGCGTGGCCGCCGACCATGTGGCGGACGTGGTTCTTGGCCATCTCGTCGTCGGTCAGGTCGAGCGTCGGGTAGCCGTGCTTCTGCAGGCTGTCGACCAGCTTCAACGATTCCTTGCGGTCGACGACCTGGACGCCGACGAAAACGTGCGCCTCGGCGGCCGTGTGGTAGCGGTAGTTGAATTCGGTGACGTTGCGCTTGCCGATCAGCGACAGGAACTTCTTGTAGGCGCCCGGCTTTTCCGGCAGCGTGACGGCGAACACCGCCTCGCGCTGCTCGCCGAATTCGGCGCGCTCGGCGACGAAGCGCAGGCGGTCGAAATTCATGTTGGCACCGGAGGTCACGGCGATCAGGTTCTTGTCCTTCAGCCGGTGCTGGCGGGCGTATTCCTTGGCGCCGGCGACAGCCAGCGCACCGGCCGGCTCGAGAATCGAGCGGGTGTCCTCGAAAACATCCTTGATCGCCGCGCAGATGGCGTCGGTGTCGACCAGGATCACTTCGTCGAGATACTCCTTGCACAGGCGGAAGGTTTCCTCGCCGACCAGCTTGACGGCAGTGCCGTCGGCGAACAGGCCGACCTGGTCGAGACGCACGCGATGGCCCTTGGCGATGGATTGCTTCATCGCGTCGGCATCGAAGGTTTCGACGCCGATGACCTTGATTTCCGGGCGCAGGCGCTTGATGTAGGCCGCCACCCCGGCGGCCAGCCCGCCGCCACCGATGGCGCAGAAGACGGCGGTGATCGGGCCGTTGTGGCGCGAGTGCTGGCGCAGGATTTCCATGGCCACCGTCCCCTGGCCGGCGATCACCTCGGGATCGTCGAAGGGATGGACGAAGGTCAGCTTCTCGGACTTTTCCAGCTCGAGCGCATGGGCGTAGGCCTCGTCGAAGGAATCGCCATGCAGCACCACTTCGCCGCCGCGCCGCCTGACCGCCTCGATCTTGATGCCCGGCGTCGAGGTCGGCATGACGATGACCGCCCGGCAGCCGACCTTGGCCGCCGACAACGCGACGCCCTGCGCATGGTTGCCGGCCGAGGCGCAGATGACGCCGCGCTTCAGCTTTTCGGCAGAGAGGCTGGCGATCTTGTTGTAGGCGCCGCGCAACTTGAAGGAGAACACCGGCTGCATGTCCTCGCGCTTCAGGCTGATCTTGTTGCCGACCCGGGCGGAAAGGTTGCCGGCCAGGTCGAGCGGCGTTTCGATCGCCACGTCGTAGACCTGTGCGTTGAGAACTTTTTCGAGATAATCCGGGTGCATTGCGCGCAACTCATTATGGCAAAAGGGGGATTCTACGGGTGGAGTGGCTAAACGTCACGGCAGAAAGCGGGTTGTGGGGGCTTTTGGCGGCCAGTTTCCTCTCGGCGACGATCCTGCCCGGCGGTTCCGAGGCCTTGCTGTGGGGTTTCCTGCAACTGCATCCCGGAGAACAGCAGGCGGCGCTGGCGCTGGCGACCCTCGGCAACACAGCCGGCGGCATGACCTCGTGGTGGTGCGGGCGCGTTCTCCCGAAATGGCAGCGCCTGGAGCGCATTCCGCACAAGGACAAGGTCGAACGCTGGGGCAGCCCGATCCTGCTGCTCGCCTGGGCGCCGCTGCTTGGCGACGCGCTGTGCGTCGCCGCCGGCTGGCTGCGCCTGCACTGGCTGCCGTGCTGTGCCTTCATGGCGATCGGCAAGTTGGCGCGTTACTGGCTGGTGGCGCAGGCCGCGGCAAGCATGTGAAACCTCGCCGGCGGCCGGCGGTCTACCTGAACCCGCGTGTTGCGCTGCAATACGCTAAAATCCACCTTTTGACGGACTTCCGGCCGCTTCCATGACTGCCCGCCTGCGCGAAATCCCCTACAACTACACCTCGTTCTCCGATCGCGAGATCGTCATCCGCCTGCTCGGCGCCGACAACTGGGCAGTGCTCGACGAACTGCGCAGCGAGCGCGTCACCGGCCGCTCGGCGCGCATGCTCTACGAGGTCCTGGGCGATATCTGGGTCGTGCAGCGCAACCCCTATCTCGAGGACGACCTGCTCGACAACCAGGAACGGCGGAACGCGCTGGTCAACGCCCTGCGCCACCGCCTGGCCGAAGTCGAGAAGCGCCGCACGGCGACCGAAAGCGAGGACCCCGAGCGCTCGGCCAAGGTCAGGCGCCTGGTCGAGGCGGCGCGTGGCGCGGTCGACCGCTTCGCCAAACGCTTTTCCGAAACCTACGACCTGCGCCGCAAGACCCTGCGCATTCTCGGCAAGCACACGCGCAAGGACAACATCGCCTTCGACGGCCTCGCCCGCGTCTCGCACGTCACCGACGCCACCGACTGGCGCGTCGAGTACCCCTTCGTCGTCCTCTATCCGGACACCGAGGAGGAAATCGGCCCCCTCGTGCGCGGCTGCATCGAGGCCGGACTGACCATCATCCCGCGCGGCGGCGGTACCGGCTACACCGGCGGCGCCGTGCCGCTGACGCCGTACTCGGCGGTGATCAACACCGAGAAGCTGATCGACATCGGCGCGGTCGAGGAACTGGTGCTGGCCGGCCACGAAACGCCCTACGCGACCATCCGCACCGGCGCCGGCGTCGTCACCGAGCGAGTTTCCGAAGCGGCTGCGGCCGCCGGGCGCGTCTTCGCCGTCGACCCGACGTCGGCCTCGGCCTCGTGCATCGGCGGCAACATCGCCATGAACGCCGGCGGCAAGAAGGCCGTCCTGTGGGGCACCGCGCTCGACAACCTGGCCTGGTGGAAGATGGTCGACCCGGACGGCAACTGGCTGGAAATCGAACGCGTCAACCACAACTACGGCAAGATCCACGAGCAGGAGAACGTCGAGTTCCGCCTCAAGCGCTTCGACCCGTCGGGGAATAAGCTGCTCAAGGAAGAAGTGCTGACCATGCCCGGCGCCGCCTGCCGCAAGATCGGGCTGGGCAAGGACGTCACCGACAAGTTCCTCGGCGGCGTGCCGGGGGTGCAGAAGGAAGGGACCGACGGCATCATCGTCGCCGCGCGCTGGGTGCTGCACAAGATGCCGCCGGTCACGCGCACCGTCTGCCTGGAATTCTTCGGTCAGGTGCGCGAGGCGGTGCCGGCGATCGTCGAGATCACCGACTATTTCAAGCCGGGCGGCGCCGGCCATGCGGCAGGCGTCCAGCTGGCCGGCCTCGAACACATGGACGAGCGTTACGTGAAGGCGGTCGGCTATGCGACCAAGGCCAAGCGCCACGGCCGGCCGAAGATGGTGCTGATCGGCGACCTCGTCGGCCACGACGAAAAGGCGGTGATGACCGCCGCCTCGGAAGTCGTCCGCATGTGCAACCGGCGCGCCGCCGAGGGCTTCATCGCGGTCGACGCCGAAACGCGCAAGAAATTCTGGCTCGACCGCTCGCGCACGGCGGCGATCTCGCGCCATACCAACGCCTTCAAGGTCAACGAGGACGTGGTGATCCCGTTGCCGCGCATGGGCGACTACTGCGACGGCATCGAACGCATCAACATCGAGCTGTCGACGCGCAACAAGCTGGCGCTGTGCGACGCGCTGAGCGAATTCCTCCGCGGTGACCTGCCGCTGCACCGCGGCGACACGACGCTCGACACCGACGTGCTGATCGGCGACCGCCGCCAGGCCGCGCTCGCTTACGTCGAGGCCGTGCGCCTGCGCTGGGAATGGCTGCTGGAAAACCTCGACCTGCCGCTGGCCGAGGCCGAGACGCGCTTCGCGTCCTACGGCGTGGTGGCCGGCGAGCTGACCAACAAGGCCGCCAACCCGACGCTGTTCCACCGCCTGCAGGACTACTCGGTGCGCACGTCGTGGAAGCAGGAACTGCACGCCCGCCTCTCCAAGATTTTCGACGGCGGCGTCTACCGGCCGATCATCGAGCGCATCGAGGCGATCCACAAGGAAGTGCTGCGCGGCCGCGTCTTCGTCGCCCTGCACATGCACGCCGGCGACGGCAACGTGCATACCAACATCCCGGTCAACTCCGACAACTACGAGATGCTGCAGACCGCCCACCAGGCCGTCGAGCGCATCATGCATCTCGCCCGTTCGCTGGACGGCGTCATTTCCGGCGAACACGGCATCGGCATCACCAAGCTCGAATTCCTGACCGAGGACGAGATCGGCCCCTTCCGCGCCTACAAGCAGAAGGTCGACCCGGAAGGGCGCTTCAACAAGGGCAAGCTGATGCCCGGCGGCGACATGGGCAATGCCTACACGCCGTCGTTCAGCCTGCTCGGCACCGAATCGCTGATCATGGAGCAGTCCGAAATCGGCAAGATTTCCGACATGGTCAAGGACTGCCTGCGCTGCGGAAAGTGCAAGCCGGTCTGCTCGACCCACGTGCCGCGCGCCAACCTGCTCTACTCGCCGCGCAACAAGATCCTCGGCACCTCGCTGCTGGTCGAAGCCTTCCTCTACGAGGAGCAGACCCGGCGCGGCATCTCGCTCAAGCATTTCGACGAGTTCAACGACGTCGCCGACCATTGCACGGTCTGCCACCGCTGCGTCAAGCCGTGTCCGGTCGACATCGATTTCGGTGACGTTTCGGTGGCGATGCGCAACTTCCTGCGCAAGCAGGGCAAGAAGCGGACGAGCCCCGGCACGCTGGCGGCGATGACCTACCTGAACCTGAAAGACCCGGCGACGATCAAGCTGATGCGCGGCGTCATGATGGATTTCGGCTTCAAGGCCCAGCGCCTGGCCCACAAGGCGGCCAAGGCCATCGGCCTGGTCCAGGAATCGCGCGCCCACCCGCCGGCGACGCTCGGCGCGCCGTCGGTGAAAACCCAGGTCATCCACTTCCTCAACCGGCCGATGCCGGGCAACCTGCCCAAGCGCACCTCGCGCGCCCTGCTCGACATCGAGGACGACAAGGTCATCCCAGTCATCCGCAACCCGCAGAAGACCACCGAGGACTCGGACGCCGTCTTCTACTTCCCGGGCTGCGGCTCCGAGCGCCTGTTCTCGCAGGTCGGCCTGGCGACCCAGGCGATGCTCTACGAAATCGGCGCCACCACCGTGCTGCCGCCGGGCTACCTGTGCTGCGGCTATCCGCAGACCGCGTCGGGCGACGAGGACAAGGGCGTCAAGATCACGACCGACAACCGCGTGCTCTTCCACCGCGTCGCCAACACGCTGAACTACCTCGACATCAAGACGGTCATCGTTTCCTGCGGCACCTGCATGGACCAGCTGCAGAAATACCAGTTCGAGAAGATCTTCCCCGGCTGCCGCCTGCTCGACATCCACGAATACCTGATGGAGAAGGGCGTCAAGCTGGAAGGTGTCAGCGGTACTCGCTACATGTACCACGACCCCTGCCATACGCCGATGAAAGCCTACGCGCCGCTCGCCGTGACCAAGTCGCTGATGGGCCAGGACGTGCCGCTGTCCGACCGCTGTTGCGGCGATGCCGGCTCCTTCGCCTACTCGCGGGCGGACATCGCGACCCAGGTCAAGTTCCGCAAGCAGCAGGAGATCGAGAAAGGCGCCGAGAAGCTACGCGGCGACGGCTTCGCGGGCGACGTCAAGATCCTGACCTCGTGCCCGGCCTGCCTGCAGGGGCTGTCGCGTTACGACGACGACGCCGGAACCACGGCGGATTACATCGTCGTCGAGATGGCCAGGCACCTGCTCGGCGAGAACTGGGCGGCGCAGTACGTGAACCGCGCCAACCACGGCGGCATCGAGCGCGTGCTGCTCTGATTTCCTGCCGTTTCGGGCAGTCGACCGCAACAGGGCGAAAGACGGCCAAGGAAGCACTTGCAGTATTTTTATGCAAGTGCAATCCTTGCAACCTTGTTTGAACCGGGAATGCAGGAATGGACGGCAAGCGCTGCGAACTGTGCGCCTCGGCAGGCGGAACGACCCTCTGGGAGTCGCCGACCTGCCGCGTGGTGCGCGTCGACGATCCGCATTATCCGGGTTTCTGCCGCGTCATCTGGACCACCCATGTGCGCGAGATGACCGACCTCGAGCCGGACGAGCGCCAGGGACTGATGAACGTGGTCTTCGCCGTCGAAAAGGTGGTCCGCGCCCTGTTCGCGCCGGACAAGATCAATCTCGCCAGCTTCGGCAACATGACGCCGCACCTGCATTGGCACGTCATCCCGCGCTGGCACGATGACCGGCACTTTCCCGAGCCGGTGTGGGGCGCGGTGCAGCGCGACGCGCCCCGCCCGCGCCCGGCGGTCGACGACAACACCCTGCGCCAGGCGCTGCGCAGGCAACTGCACCCGGACCAATACCAAGGCTGAAAATAATGAACATGGCCTCGCCCTCCCTGTCGATCCCCGATCTGCAAACCGGAGCCAACTACCTGGCCCAGTTGCCGCTGGCCAACCCGCCGCTGGCCGAGAAGCAGCTCGTCGCATTCGTCGATGCGCTGCTCGAGAACCCGCCCGAAGCCGGCGTCCTCCTGGCGCTGCTCGAGCAGACGCGGGTGCCGATGCATTTCGTCGAGGAGGAAATGGCCCGGCGCTATCACAACAAGCCGCTGGTTCTTTCGGATCCTGAGGACGAGGCCTTCCAGCAGGTTCTCGGCGCCTGGCGGCGCATGGGCAAGGCCTACGCGCTGTGCGCCCGCCTGCAGGAACCGGCCGCCGACAACCCGCTGTATTCGACCCTGGTGGCGACCATCCTGCACCGCTGCCTGTATTACACCGGGATGATCATCCTCGAGCACTACCGCGCGCGGCGCGAAGTGCCGGCCGGCATCTGGCACGACCTGCACGGCTATTACGAGACCGCCGAGCAGTGGGGGATTATCTACACGCCGGTCAACGATTCGCTGGAAAGCGACCTGCAGGCGACCCATTGCTCGGCCGCCTACGTGACGCTGTTGCTGATCGAGGTCGCCAGCCCCTACAGCAACACCGTGCGCAATCTCAACCTGATCCGCCGCTGGGCCGGCATGTGGGCGCCGCTGGTTTCGCTGCACCGCCTCGACGACGAGTACGAAGTGCCGCCCTACATCGTCGAACTGATGAAGGACCAGCCGATCCACCCCACCGGTTCGGCCGACAACATCGGCGCCGACGCCCGGCGCCTCGACACCAGTCGCCTCGGCCTGCAATTGAGCCACATGCTCGCCCAGCTGCGGCAGCGCATGACGCCGTCGCAGCTCGGCCTGGGCGAGGAAACCTCCGGGAACGTCATCCAGCTGCTCGAACATCTCTCGCGGCCATGGACCCAGACCGCGTCGCCGCGCCGCTTCCGCCGCTTCCCCTCGGAAGGCACGGCGAAGCTCGCCGTTGGCTTCGAGGCCATGCACTTTTTCATCGGCGGCGCCGAATTCGTCCAGCCGGACTCGGTCAGCGCCTATTCGCGCAACGAGTTCGACCAGCTGTTCACCTTCCGCGATCAGGCGATACCGGGCCAGGCCTTGAGCATCAAGCCGCAGACCAACTACCCGATCGACGAATGGAACGTCATCAATCATTCGGCCAACGGCTTCCGCCTGGCGCGCGGCCACTTCGGCGAACGGGTCGCCCACAGCCAGCTGCTCGCCGTCTGTCCGCATGACGGCGAGCAGTTCCTGCTCGGCCAGGCGAGCTGGCTGATGCAGGAAGCGGACGGTGGCATGGTGGTCGGGATTTCAGTGCTGCCCGGCTTGCCGGAAGCAGTCGGCGTCCGCCATGCGCCGACGAATGCCGGCCACGCCGACCGTTTCGTCCGCGGCTTCCTGCTGCCGCCGATCGCCGCCATCCACCAGGAAGGATCGGTCGTCCTGCCGAGCGGCATGTACCAGGCCAGCGGCACGCTGGAGGTGCATGTCGGAGAGGGATCCCTGCTACTGCGCATGAAGCACGTCCGGCAACGCGGCGTCGACTTCGACCGGGTCAGCTACGAGACGCTTTGACGCATCTCGTCTCGTAGCCGTGGCGAGTGCGCTAAACTAGCGCCCTCACTGTTGGAGGTCTTATGGCCGGCATCGAACGCGACACGCCAATTCCGAGCGAAATCAAGCTGCACCAGAAATCCCGCCTGCTGGAGATCGCCTACGCAAGCGGCGAGCGCTTCAAGCTGGATTTCGAGTACCTGCGGGTTTATACACCGTCGGCCGAAGCCCGCGGCCACGGTCCGGGACAGGAAACGCTGCAGACCGGCAAACGCAACGTGGAGATCGAACGCATCGAGCCGGTCGGCACCTACGCCGTCCGCTTCGTCTTCTCGGACGGGCACGACAGCGGCCTCTACTCCTGGGATCTGCTCTACAACCTCGGCAAACACCACGACGAACTCTGGCAGGAATACCTGAAGCAGATCGAAGCGCACGGGCTGTCGCGCGACATCGACACCACGTCGCGCCACAGCGGCGGCAGTTGCGGTCAACACCATTGAAACCATGAAAAACGAAACCACCCATTTCGGTTACGAAACCGTCGCGGAGCGCGAAAAGGCACGGCGTGTCGCCGATGTCTTCGACTCGGTCGCCAATCGTTACGACCTGATGAACGACCTGATGTCGGGCGGCCTGCACCGGCTCTGGAAGGCATTCACCATCCAGCGTAGCGGCGTCCGCGAAGGTTCGCGCGTCCTCGACGTGGCCGGCGGTACCGGCGACCTTGCACTGGCCTTCGCCCGCAAGGTCGGCAAGAGCGGGCAGGTCTGGCTGACCGACATCAACAACGCCATGCTGGCGCGCGGCCGTAACCGGCTGACCGACAAGGGGTTCATGGTGCCGGCCGCCCAGTGCGACGCCGAGAAGCTGCCTTTTCCGGACGATTGGTTCGATTGCGTCACCGTCGCCTTCGGCCTGCGCAACATGACCCACAAGGATGTCGCGCTGGCGGAAATGCATCGCGTCCTCCGTCCCGGCGGGCGCTTGCTGGTCCTCGAGTTCTCGCAGGTCTGGAAGCCGCTGGCGCCGGCCTACGATTTCTATTCCTTCCACGTCATTCCGCGCGTCGGCAAGCTGGTCACCAACGATGCCGACAGCTATCGCTATCTTTCCGAGTCGATCCGGGTGCATCCCGGGCAGGAGGAGCTCAAGCGGATGATGGAGGAGGCCGGACTGGAGAGGGTCGAATATTTCAACATGGCCCTCGGTGTCGTCGCCCTGCATCGCGGCTTCAAGTTCTAGCCCGGATCATCGATGCTGAACCCGGGCGCCGTCATCGTCCCCGTGCTGAATCATCTTCTCGACCGGGAAGATTGGGCGCGCGAGCGGCTTCTGTCCTATGTCGGACAGACTGCCCGGATCGAAGGTGGACTGCTGCGGCTGGCGATGACGGTCGATGAAAGGGGCTTTTTCCGTCCTGCCACCACGGATGATGCCCCCAGCGTGACCATCGCCTTTGCCGCCGACGCCCCGTTCCGGCTGCTCACCGATCCCGGTAGCGTATTCGCCACGGCACGCCTGAGCGGCGCGGCAAACTTTGCCGAAACGCTCGCTTTCGTCTTCCGCAATCTGCGCTGGGACTACGAAGCGGATCTCGCCGACGCGATCGGCGACATCCCGGCGCATCGCCTGGCGCAGCTGCTGACTGGCGGTATCGCCTGGCACCGGGCGGCAGCCCGTCGCTTGGGGGCGAATCTGGCCGAATACGCGACCGAGGAATCGGCGCTGGTGACGCCGGCCCGCGATACACGCTGCTTTGCGATTGAGGTCGATCAGCTGCGCGACGATGTCGCACGCCTTGAAAAGCGGATAGCGCGCCTGCCACCGTAGGCGGGCATTGCAACGACCGAAAGTAAAAAGGGGCAGCCGAAGCTGCCCCTTTTGCGTTTGCCGGTGACGGCTTAGTGAACCGACTTGCGCAGACGCTGGATGGCCTGCAGCTGGGCGATCGCCTGTGCCAGCTCGGATTCCGCGGCAGCGTAGTCCATTTCGGCGTTGCGGTTGGCAAGCGCTTCTTCGGCACGCTTCTTGGCCTCCAGGGCCTTGGCTTCGTCCAGATCGTGGGCACGGATGGCCGTATCGGCCAGCACGGTGATCATGGCCGGCTGAACTTCCAGCATTCCGCCTGACACGTACACCAGCTCATAGTCGCTCTGACCCTGCAGCTTCAGGCGAATGGTGCCCGGCTTGATACGGGTGAGCAGCGGCGTATGGTGCGGCAGGATGCCCAGCTCGCCGGATTCGCCGGGGAAAACGGCGAATTCGACCAGACCGGAGAAGATCGACTCTTCGGCGCTGACCACATCACAATGAACAGAAATTGCCATGACTGGCTCCTATGCTGGTGACGCCGGTTACAGCGTCTTGGCCTTCTCGAGAACTTCCTCGATACCGCCGACCATGTAGAACGCCTGTTCCGGCAGGTGATCGTATTCGCCGGCAACGATGCCCTTGAAGCCCTTGATGGTTTCCTTGAGCGGAACGAACTTGCCCGGGGAACCGGTAAAGACTTCGGCAACGTGGAACGGCTGCGACAGGAAGCGCTGGATCTTGCGGGCACGGGAAACGGCCAGCTTGTCTTCCGGCGACAGTTCGTCCATGCCCAGAATCGCGATGATGTCGCGCAGTTCCTTGTAGCGCTGCAGGGTCATCTGCACGGCACGGGCGACCGAATAGTGCTCTTCACCGACGACCTGCGGGTCGAGCTGGCGGGAAGTGGAGTCGAGCGGATCGACGGCCGGATAGATACCCAGCGAGGCGATGTCACGCGACAGCACGACCGTGGAGTCGAGGTGCAGGAAGGTGGTGGCCGGGGACGGATCGGTCAAGTCATCGGCAGGCACATACACGGCCTGGATGGAGGTGATCGAACCGACTTTGGTCGAGGTAATACGCTCTTGCAGACGGCCCATTTCTTCGGCCAGCGTCGGCTGGTAGCCCACGGCGGAAGGCATACGACCGAGCAGCGCGGACACTTCGGTACCGGCCAGGGTGTAGCGATAGATGTTATCGACGAAGAACAGGATGTCACGACCATCATCACGGAAACGTTCGGCCATGGTCAGGCCGGTCAGCGCGACGCGCAGACGGTTGCCCGGCGGCTCGTTCATCTGACCGAACACCATCGCAACCTTGTCGAGAACGTTGGAGTCCTTCATTTCGTGGTAGAAGTCGTTGCCCTCGCGGGTACGTTCACCGACGCCGGCAAACACGGACAGACCCGAGTGCTGCTTGGCGATGTTGTTGATCAGTTCCATCATGTTGACGGTCTTGCCGACGCCGGCGCCACCGAACAGACCGACCTTGCCGCCCTTGGCGAACGGGCAGATCAGGTCGATAACCTTGATGCCGGTTTCCAGCAGATCGACGGAAGACGACAGTTCGTCGAACTTCGGCGCCGGCTGGTGAATGACGCGCAGCTCGTTCGAATCGATCGGGCCGGCTTCGTCGATCGGACGACCGAGAACGTCCATGATGCGACCCAGGGTGCCCATGCCGACCGGCACGGAGATGCCAGCGCCGGTGTTGTTGACCTTCATGCCGCGGCGCAGACCGTCGGACGAACCCATGGCGATGGTACGGACGACGCCGTCACCCAGCTGCTGCTGCACTTCGAAGGTCAGGCCGTCTTCCGCCATGCCGTTCGACTCGGAAGCATCCAGCTTGAGCGCATCGTAGACCTTCGGCATCGCGTCGCGCGGGAAGTGGATGTCCACAACGGCACCGATGCACTGAACGATTGAACCTTGACTCATATTCAAATCCCCAAAAATAAAAATCTACGCGTCACACCGCGGCGGCGCCGCTGACGATTTCCGAGAGTTCCTTGGTAATCGCAGCCTGACGGGCCTTGTTGTAAACCAGCTTCAAGTCACCGATGACGGTCTTGGCATTGTCCGAAGCGGACTTCATGGCGACCATCCGTGCCGACTGCTCGGAGGCCATGTTTTCGGCCACTGCCTGATAGATCAGCGCTTCGACATAACGGATCAGCAAGTCGTCGATAACGGCCTTGGAATCCGGCTCGTAGACATAGTCCCATTTGGTCTTGGCGGAACCGACGGCCTCGCCGGACAGCGGGAGCAGCTGCTCGAAGACCGGCTCCTGCTTCATCGTGTTGATGAAGCGGGTGTAACCGATGTACAGCGCGTCGATCTCGCCCTTCATGTAGGCGTCGAGCTGGACCTTGACCGGTCCAATCAGCTTCTCCAGGTGCGGCGTATCGCCAAGATTCGTCACATGCGAAACGATCTTGCCGCCGGCGCGCTGCATGAAGCCGAAGCCCTTGTTGCCGATGCAGGTGGCCTGAAACTTCTTGCCCTGGCTCTCGAGCTCCTTCATCTTGGTCACGGTAAGACGCAGGATGTTGGAGTTGAGACCGCCGCACAGGCCCTTGTCCGAGGTGATCAGGATCACGCCGATGTTGGCTTGATCGCGGGAAACCAGGAACGGGTGCTTGTACTCGGTGAGGGCATGAGACAGGTTGGCCGCAACGCGCCGGATCTTCTCGCCGTAGGGGCGGGCGGCACGCATCCGGTCCTGCGCCTTGCGCATCTTGGATGCGGCCACCATCTCCATGGCCTTGGTGATCTTGCGCGTGTTTTCGACGCTCTTGATCTTGTTGCGAATTTCCTTGCCGCTAGGCATGGCGTTCTCCTAGATCAGGCCCAGCTGCTCTTGAAAGCGACGATGCCCGCGGCAAGTTGCTTCTCGGATTCGGCGCTCAGGTCTGCCGTCGACTCCATGGTGCTCATGAGGTCGGCACAGTTGGCCTTCAGGTAGCCGATCATCGCCTTTTCGCATTCCAGCGCGCGCTTGACTTCGACGTCGTCGAAGTAGCCCTTGTCGGCAGCGTACAGCGTGACAGCCATTTCGGAGATGCTCATCGGCGAATACTGCGGCTGCTTCATCAGCTCGGTCACCAGACGGCCGCGCTCCAGCTGCTTGCGGGTCGCTTCGTCGAGGTCGGAAGCGAACTGGGCAAACGCGGCGAGTTCGCGGTACTGGGCGAGGGCCAGACGGACACCGCCGCCGAGCTTCTTGATCAGCTTGGTCTGGGCAGCGCCACCGACGCGGGACACCGAGATACCGGCGTTGATCGCGGGACGGATGCCGGCGTTGAAGAGGTCGGTTTCCAGGAAGATCTGACCGTCGGTAATCGAGATCACGTTGGTCGGAACGAAGGCGGAAACGTCACCGGCTTGTGTTTCGATGACCGGCAGGGCGGTCAGCGAACCGGTCTTGCCCTTGACTTCACCGTTGGTCAGCTTCTCGACCCAGGCCGCGGAAACGCGAGCAGCGCGCTCGAGCAAGCGGGAGTGGAGATAGAACACGTCGCCCGGGTAGGCTTCGCGGCCCGGCGGACGGCGCAGCAGCAGGGAAACCTGACGGTAGCCCCAAGCCTGCTTGGTCAGATCGTCATAAATGATCAGCGCATCTTCGCCGACATCGCGGAAGTACTCACCCATCGTACAGCCGGCATACGGAGCCAGGTACTGCAGGGCAGCCGTTTCGGAAGCAGAGGCGGCGACGACGATGGTGTATTCCATCGCGCCATGCTCTTCGAGCTTGCGCACGACGTTGGCGATGGTGGAAGCCTTCTGGCCGACGGCGACATAGACGCAGAAGAGGTTCTTGCCCTTCTGGTTGATGATGGCGTCGACGGCGACGGCGGTCTTGCCGGTCTGGCGGTCGCCGATGATCAGCTCGCGCTGGCCGCGGCCGACCGGCACCATGGAGTCCACGCACTTGAGGCCGGTCTGCACCGGCTGCGACACCGATTGACGCCAGATGACGCCCGGCGCGACCTTTTCGATCTTGTCGGTCAGCTTGGCGTTGATCGGGCCCTTGCCGTCGATCGGCTGACCGAGGGAGTTGACCACGCGGCCGAGCAGTTCGCGACCGACGGGAACTTCGAGAATGCGACCGGTGGTCTTGACCACGTCGCCTTCGGAGATGTGCTCGTATTCACCAAGAACAACGGCGCCGACGGAGTCGCGCTCGAGGTTGAGCGCCATGCCGAAGGTGTTGCCGGGGAATTCCAGCATTTCGCCCTGCATGACATCCTGCAGGCCATGCACGCGGCAGATGCCGTCGGTCACGGAAACCACAGTACCCTGCGTGCGCACTTCCGATGCGCCTTGCAGGTTCTGGATCTTGCTCTTGATCAGTTCAGAAATTTCGGAAGGATTCAACTGCATGAAATTCTCCTAGTTGTTCAGCGCCGTAGCCATGGCGTCGAGCTTGCCGCGGACTGAAGCATCCAGCATCTGGTCGCCAACGATAACCTTGATACCACCAATCAGTTCCGGATCGACCGTAACCGAAGCCTCGAGCCTGGATTTGAAAATCGCCTCGAGTTGGGGAACAAGGGACTTGACCTGAGTAGCGTCGATCGGAAAAGCCGAGACGATTTCGGCCTGCTTGGTGCCTTCCTCGGCCTGCTTGTAGCTCTCGTACAAGCCGGCGATCTCCGGCAACAGCCCCAGACGGTTGTTTTTGGACAGCAGCTGGATGAAGTTCGACAGCTCCGCCCCTACCGCCGTACCGCAGGCAGACCGGAACAGGTCGACCAGTTGCGGGGCCGCCACATTGGGATCGCCGATGGCCGCGCGGGCCTCGGGATTGGCAGCCACCTGGGCGAGCAGTGCGAGCTGCTCGGCCCACTTGGCCAGATTGCCGCTTTCCTTGGCCGCGCCAAACAGGGCTTCGGCGTAAGGGCGGGCGATAGTGACGGATTCGGCCATGCTTACAGGTCCTGTTTCAGGGCGACCAGCATGTCGGCATGCGCGGACGCGTTGATTTCCTTGCGCAGGATCTTCTCGGCACCGGCAACCGCCAGTTCGGCGACACGCTCACGCAGTTGCTGCTTGGCGCGTTCGACTTCCTGTTCGATTTCTGCCTTGGCGCCGGCGACGACCTTGTCCGCCTCGACCTTGGCATTGCCCTTGGCTTCTTCGACGATCTGTTGCGCACGCTTTTCGGCTTGAGCGACGAGATCCGCGGATTTCTCCTTGGCTTCACGCAGCGCATCGGCGGAACGCTTGGCAGCGAGCTCCTGCTCGTGCTTGCCGCGCTCGGCCGCAGCCAGGCCCTCGGCGATCTGTGCTTGACGGTCGGCCATCGCCTTTTGCAGCGGCGGCCAGACGTACTTCATCGTGATCCAGATGAAGACTGCAAACCAGATTGCCTGGCCAATCAGTGTCGCGTTGATATTCACGCTAACCTCCTGGTAATTAGGGTTACAGGCGCGTGGAGATTACTTGACCAGAGCGATGAACGGATTGGCGAAGAGCATGAACAGGGCGATACCGACACCGATCATGGTCACCGCGTCGAGCAGACCGGCAACGATGAACATCTTGACCTGCAACGTCGGGATCATTTCCGGCTGACGGGCAGCGCCTTCCAGGAAGCGGCCGCCGAGGATACCGAAGCCGATGGCGGTGCCCAGAGCACCAGCGCCGATCAGGATGGCAACAGCGATAGCGGTGTTGGAGAGAACGGTTGCGAGTTCCATGTTTACTCCTCAGTAAGGTAGGTTGTTACGGTTAAAGTTAAAAGCTAAAAACTACGGGAAACTGCCAAAACGCTTAGTGCGACTCTGCGGCCATGGACATGTACACGATGGTCAGCATCATGAACACGAAGGCTTGCAGGGTGATGATCAGGATGTGGAACAGCGCCCAGGGCAAGGCCAAGGGAAGCTGCCAGATCCCGAGCAGGGCGATCAGGATGAACACCATTTCGCCGGCATACATGTTGCCGAAGAGACGCAGAGCCAGCGAAATCGGCTTGGCGATGTCCTCGACGACGCGGAAGATGAAGTTCACCGGCGCCAGCTTGATACCGAACGGGGCGGAGAAGACTTCGTGCAGGAAGCCGCCGACGCCCTTAACCTTGAGGTTCATCCAGATCATGATGCAGAAGACCGTGATCGACATGGCGAAGGTCAGGTTGGGGTCGGTGGTGGGCACCGCCTTCAGATAATGGATGCCTACCGCACCGGCAGCGAGCGGCAGGAAGTCGACCGGGATCAGGTCCATGGCGTTCATGACGAACACCCAGACGAAAATGGTGATCGCGAGCGGGGTGACCAAGGCGCTCTTGCCGTGGAAGGTGTCCTTGACCTGCTGGTCGACGAGACCGACGACCATTTCGATGAAGTTCTGCAGACCGCCCGGGACGCCGGAAGTCGCCTTGCCGGCGACCTTGGCCATCAGGCCGAAGAAGACGATACCGAGCAGGCCGGAAATGACCAGGGTATCGAGGTGAAAACTCCAGAATCCGTGACAGTGACCCGCCGCATCCCTGGCCGCGTCCGAACAGACAGTCAGGTTGGTCAGGTGGTGTTGGATATAACCTGTTGTGGTCAGGCCGCCTTCAGCGCTCATGATTTCTCCAGTCAGCTCAACGTTGCTTCAAGAGTGCCACCCAGAAGATGACAAAAGTTGATGCATAGCCAAGAAAGAGCGGCAACGCCGAAACTTCCTTGTACCCCCAAAACACCAGCGCAAACCCGGCGAAGGTCAGAGCAAACTTCAGCCCTTCTCCGGCCGACTGCGCCCGATAAAGCTTGAGCGGGTCACCCCCCGTCGTCATCCGCATGGCCCTCAGGACGTACCCGAGATTTGCGATGATGCCGACTGATCCCCCGATCAGAACCGAGACTGCCGCGTTGTTGCCGACGAACATCCAGGCGACTGTCGCCAGGATGATTGCCAGCGCCGCTTGCCGGCTGATTATCCAGCTTACATGCGGATGCAAGGCAGGCCCCGGTTGAAAACTGCGCGAGTGTAACGAAGTCTTATACATGAGTCAAATGCTGCAACGCACAAAACAAGGGTTTTCCCGAATTCGCGAAGCATTTTTCATTGTGCCATGAATCATCCACGCAGACGCGCGATCAGCCCGTCGAGCTGGTCGAGACTGCCGAACTCGATCGTGACCTTGCCCGCCCCCTTCTTGTTGGAGCGGATGGCGACGCTGGCGCCGAGACCGTCCGACAGTTCCTCCTGCAGGCGGAGGAGGTCGCGGTCGACCGCCTGTTCGGCCGCCTTCTTCGGCGGATTCAAAAGATGCTGCACCAGCCGTTCGGCCTCTCGCACCGACAGGTCCTTCTGCACGATGCGCTGCGCCACCGCCGCCTGCTGCGCCCCGCCTAGCGGCAGCAGCGCCCGCGCGTGGCCCATGTCGAGCTTGCCGCTCATCAGCATGTCCTGGACGGTTGCGGTCAACTGCAAAAGACGGAGCAAATTGCTCGCCGCCGGGCGCGAACGCCCGACGGCATCGGCCGCCTGCTGGTGGGTCAGGCCGAATTCGTCGATCAGGCGCTGCAGTCCCTGGGCTTCCTCCAACGGATTGAGGTTCTCGCGCTGGATGTTCTCGATCAGTGCCATCGCCAACGCCTGCTCGTCCGGGATGCTGCGCACCAGCACCGGCACTTCGCTCAATCCGGCCAGCTGCGAAGCACGCCAGCGGCGCTCGCCGGCGACGATCTCGTAGCGCTCGGCGCCCGGCGTGTTGTCGATGGCGCGCACCAGGATCGGCTGCATGACGCCCTGCGCCCGGATCGAGGCCGCCAGTTCGCCGAGCGAGGTTTCGTCCATGTGCGTGCGCGGCTGGTATTTGCCCGGTTTAAGTCGGTCGACCGGCAGGTTGCGCTGCTCGTCGCCCTGCGGCTTGTCGCTGCCGGCAAGCAGGGCGTCGAGGCCGCGGCCGAGTCCTTTCATCTTGATCATGGGGCGACCCTTTCGAGAATTTCTTTGGCCAGCGCGCTGTAGGCCTGCGCGCCCTTGGAGCTCTTGTCGAAGGCGATGACCGGCTTGCCGTAGGACGGCGCTTCGGCCAGCCGGACGTTGCGCGGCACGATGGTCTGGTAGACCTTGTTGCCGAAATGGCTTTCCAGTTCGCCGGACACTTGTTGTGTCAGCGTGCTCTGGGGGTTGTACATGGTGCGCAGCAGACCTTCGATTTCGAGACGCGAATTGAGGTGGGTGCGCACCTTGCGCAGGGTTTCGACGAGATCGGAGAGGCCTTCCAGCGCGTAGTATTCGCACTGCATCGGGATCAGCACCGAATCGGCCGCGACCAGGCCGTTGACCGTCAGCATGTTGAGCGCCGGCGGGCAGTCGATCAGGATGTAGTCGTAAGTGGCATGGCCGGCCTGCAACGCGTTCTTCAGACGGTACTCGCGCTCGCTCAGTTCGATCAGCTCGACTTCGGCGCCGGCCAGTTCGCGGTTTGCCGGCAGTACGTCGAAGCCGAAATCGGTCGCGATGCAAACCTCGGACAGTGTCGCGGCACCGATCAGCAGCTGGTACACCGTCGGCAGCGCTTCCTTCTTGGTGATGCCGGCGCCGGTCGTCGCGTTGCCCTGCGGATCGAGGTCGATCAGCAGGACGCGCTGGCCTTCGGCTGCCAGGCAGGCGGCCAGATTGACCGCCGTCGTCGTCTTGCCGACGCCGCCCTTCTGGTTGGTGATGGCGAGTGCTTTCATGAGCCCGCTTTCAGGATGATCAAATGTCGTTCGGCGGCCAGCCCCGGCACGGCCAGCGGAATGACCGCTTCCACCGCGACGTCGGCGGGCAGCGCCGCAATTTCCGCATCCGGCCGCACGCCCTTCATCGCCAGCCAGCGCCCGTCCGGCGCCAGCAGATGCCGGGTGAGGGCGACGAACTGGGCAAGTTCGGCGAAGGCGCGCGCCGTGATCCGGGAATACTGCCCGGCCAGTTCCTCGACCCGCGCATGGTGGACCGTAACATTCTTCAGGCCGAGTTCGATGACCGCCTGCTGCAGGAACGTGGCTTTCTTTTGCACCGTATCGACCATGCTCACCACCAGATCGGGGCGAGCGATGGCCAGCGGGATGCCGGGCAGGCCGCCGCCCGAACCGACATCGAGCAATGGGCCGGCGCCGACGTGCGGCAGGATGGCCAGCGAGTCGAGCAGGTGGTGCGCAACGGCCTGTTCCGGGTCGCGCAGGGCGGTCAGATTGTAGGTCTTGTTCCACTTGAGCAGCAGGTCGCGGAAGGCGAGCAGCTTCTGCTGCGCATCTGCGGGCAGTTCGAGGCCGAGTCCGGCAAGACCGGCGGACAGGCTGATCGCGCTCATGCCGCCTGCGACAGGTTGAAACGCTTGAGGTGGATCAGCAGCAGCGAGATCGCCGCCGGCGTGACGCCCTGGATGCGCGAGGCCTGGCCGATGGTCTGCGGCCGGTGCAGCGCGAGCTTCTGCCTGACCTCGTTGGACAGCCCAGCGACCGTCGCATAGTCGAGATCGGCCGGCAGCAGCGTGCTCTCGTAGCTGGCCGACCGGGAAACCTCCTCGGCCTGACGGTCGATGTAGCCTTGGTACTTGGCGGAAATCTCCAGTTGCTCGACGACGGCGGCGTCGATTTCGGGCGAACTTTCCGGTCGACCGCAACCGGGCAGGGTCAGCAGCGCTTCATACGCCACTTCCGGCCGGCGCAGCAGTTCGAACAGGTTGTATTCGTGGTCGATGGCCTTGCCGAGCACGCGGACGCAATCTTCGGCCGGCGTGATTTTCGGGTTGATCCACGTCGACTTGAGGCGCTCCTGCTCGGCGGCGATGGCGTCGCGCTTGCGGCAGAAGGCTTCCCAGCGCACGTCGTCGACCAGGCCGAGGGCGCGGCCCTGTTCGGTCAGGCGCAGGTCGGCGTTGTCCTCGCGCAGGCTCAGGCGATATTCGGCGCGGCTGGTGAACATCCGGTAGGGATCGGAGACGCCGCGCGTGATCAGGTCGTCGACCAGCACGCCGAGGTAGGCCTCGTTGCGCTTCGGGCACCAGCCTAGGCGACCCTTGACGTAATTGACCGCATTGATGCCGGCGAGCAGGCCCTGGGCGGCGGCTTCCTCATAGCCGGTCGTGCCGTTGATCTGGCCGGCGAAGAAGAGGCCGGCGATGGCCTTGGTTTCCAGCGTGTTCTTGAGACCGCGCGGATCGTAGAAATCGTATTCGATGGCGTAGCCGGGGCGCAGGATGTGGCAGTTTTCCAGCCCGCGGATCGAACGCACCAGCGCCAGCTGGATGTCGAAGGGCAGGCTGGTCGACACGCCGTTCGGGTAGATCTCGTGCGTCGTCAGGCCTTCCGGTTCGAGGAAGACGTTGTGGCGATCCTTGTCGGCGAAGCGGTGGATCTTGTCCTCGATCGACGGGCAGTAGCGCGGACCGACGCCCTCGATGACACCGGTGTACATCGGCGACCGGTCGAGGCCGCTGCGAATGATATCGTGGGTGCGTTCGTTGGTCTCGGTAATCCAGCAGGGCAGCTGCTTCGGGTGCTGGGCGGCGCTGCCGAGGAAGGAGAACACCGGCAGCGGATCGTCCGAGTGCTGCTCCTCCATCACCGAGAAATCGATGGTCTTGCCGTCAAGGCGCGGCGGCGTGCCGGTCTTCAGGCGACCTTGCGGCAGGTTCAGCTCCTTGAGGCGTGCCGCCAGCGAGACCGAGGGCGGATCGCCCATGCGCCCGCCGGTGTAGTTCTCCAGCCCGACGTGAATCTTGCCGTTGAGGAAGGTGCCTGCGGTCAACACCACGGAAGAGGCCATAAAGCGGATGCCGAGCTGGGTCTTTGCCCCCGCCACGCGCTCGCCCTCGACGATCAGGTCGTCGCAGGCCTGGGCGAAGATGGTCAGATTGGGCTGGTTTTCCAGGCGCGAGCGGATCGCCTGCTTGTACAGCACGCGGTCGGCCTGGGCGCGCGTCGCGCGCACCGCCGGGCCCTTCGAGGCGTTCAGGATGCGGAACTGGATACCGGCCTCGTCGGTAGCCGCCGCCATCGCCCCGCCCAGCGCATCGACCTCGCGCACCAGGTGGCCCTTGCCGATGCCGCCGATCGACGGGTTGCAGCTCATCGCCCCCAGCGTGTCGAGGTTGTGCGTCAGCAGCAGCGTGTTCGCCCCCGCCCGTGCCGCGGCGAGCGCGGCCTCGGTGCCGGCGTGGCCGCCGCCGACAACGATGACATCGAAACGGGTGGGATAAAGCATGGGGACGGGGTTGTTGCGGCGCAGTATCGGGAGGCGGATTTTACGTCAGGCCGCTGAAAAATCACAGTTTTTCCCGACCTGCCGGGCTTCGCCTGCACGCCCGGTGCCGGCGCCGGCAACATCCTGAAACGATTTTTTGTGACCGCGATTCATCCGAAGCGGCTCTAATAACGTTATTGGAGCACGCTGCCGAATGTTCGGGCAGCGACAGACGGAGTTGATGATGTTCGGACGGTTTCGCCATTTTCTCGGGCTGACGGCCCTGATCGCTTTCCTCGCCCCGGCGCTGGCCGCCGGCGACCCGCCGGCGCGCGTCGGCCGTCTGGCGCTGGTCGATGGCGGGGTCACCCTGCGCGCCGACCGTCAGGATCCCGGCACGCCCGCGGTGGCCAACTGGCCGCTCAGCAGCGGCGCCATCATCGATACCGAGCGGCGCGGACGGGCCGAAGCCTGGGTTGGCTCCACCGCCTACCGGCTGGCCGGCAACAGCCGCGCCGAATTCGTCACCATCGACGACCGCAGCGTGGACCTCCAGCTGGCGACCGGCACGCTGGCCGTCACCATTCGCGACCGCGAACAGGCCGACGATCTCGAAATCGAGACGCCGGAAGGGCGGGTCCGTTTCGCCGACGCCGGCCGCTACCGGATCGAGGCGCGGCCCGGCCTGACCACCGTCGCCGCCCAGTCGGGCAGCGCCGAGGTGTTTGCCGACGGGCGTCCGCTGGCCGTGCGTGCTGGCGAAATGGCGTCGATCGACGGGCGCGGCGTCGTCACCATCGATGCGGCGCCCTACGGCGACGATTTCGACAACTGGGTGTCGGCCCAGGACAACCGGGCGAAGGCGGCGTACGCCCGGCGCAACGTTTCACCCTACATGACCGGCTACCAGGATCTCGACAACTACGGCGACTGGGGTACGGCGGAAGACTACGGCAATGTCTGGTATCCGCGGGCGGTGGCCGCCGACTGGGCGCCCTACCGCGACGGACGCTGGGCCTGGATCGAGCCCTGGGGCTGGACCTGGGTCGACGCCGCGCCCTGGGGCTTCGCCCCCTTCCACTACGGGCGCTGGGTGCAGATCGGCGGGCGCTGGGGCTGGGCCCCGGGCGCCTACAGCGCGCGGCCGGTCTATGCGCCGGCGCTGGTCGGCTGGTATGGCAATCCGGGCTGGAGCGTCAATTTCCGCTATGGCGCCGCCCCGGCGGTCGGCTGGTTCCCGCTGGCGCCGCGCGAAGTCTATGTGCCGGCCTATCGCGCCAGCCCGAACTACGTGCGCCAGATGAACGTCACCCACGTCCACAACGTCCGGGAAATCGAGCGCGCCACGCGCCCCGACTATCGCCCGGAATACCGGCACGGCGGCCAACCGCAGGCCGTCACCGTGGTGCCGGCCGACCGGATGCGCGAGGGCAAGCCGATCAAGGGCAACGCGCTGCGTCCGCGCGACATGCAGGAAATCGGCCAGGCGCCGATGGCTAGCCGGGCGCCCAGCCGCAACTGGCTGCCGCCGGCCGGCGATGCCCGGCCCGGCCCGCGGAACGAGCCGGACGGCCGCGCGCCGCGCCAGGAAATGCCGCCCGCCGCCGGCCGCCAGCGCGACCCCGGCGACTACCAGCGCGGCGCGCCGGAACCGCAGCGCGGCATGTCCGCCTACCCGAACCGTCCACCCGATGGCGGCGGGCGTCAGGGCCTTGAGCGGCAACCGCCGATGAATCCGCGCCATGACGACAACCGAGCATTCGGCGCCCCGCAGGTCGACGAGCGGGCGATGCGCATGGAACAGCGCGAGTACCGGCAAGCGCCGGCCGCCGTCCAGGCACCGCCGCGCCCCGAACCACGCCCGGAACCGCGCTACCAGGCGTCGCCGATGCGCGAATTCCAGCAGCCGGCGCAGCAACCCCGGGACAACCGGCCGGCGTATCGCGAAGCGCCGCACGAACGGCCCGCGCCGATGGTGCGCGAGGCGCCGCGGCAGATGCAGGCGCCGCCGATGCCGGCTGCCCAGCCGCGCGAAATGCCGCGCAGCGAACCGCGGCCGCCGCCGGGCGACGGCCAACGCGGCGGCAACCCGGGGCGCCACGAGCGCCGGGACGAACGCGGTCCACGCTGAGGCAGCGCTGATTCGTTCGGCGCCCCGGCAACGGGCCGGGGCGGCGCTCAGTGCTTGTGCCCGAGCCCGAGGTAGCTTTCGATGACGCGCGGGTCGGCAGCCAGTTCTTGGCTGGGGCCGGCCAGCGAAACCTCGCCGGTTTCCAGGACGTAGCCGTAGTCGGCGATTTGCAGCGCGGCGCGGGCGTTCTGTTCGACGAGCAGGATGGCGACGCCGGTCTGCTTGAGTTCGCCGATGATGCGGAAGATTTCCTTGATGATCAGCGGCGCCAGGCCGAGGCTGGGTTCGTCGAGCATCAACAGCTTCGGCTTGGCCATCAGGGCGCGACCCATCGCCAGCATCTGGCGCTCGCCGCCGGACAGCGTGCCGGCCAGCTGGGCGCGGCGCTCCTCGAGGCGCGGGAAGAGCTCGAAGACCTCGTCCATGGTTTCCATCTGGTCGCGGTGGCCGCTGCGATAGCGGTCGAAGGCGCCGAGCAGCAGGTTGTCCTCGACGCTCATTTCGGCGAACAGCTCTCGCTTCTCGGGGACCAACGTCATGCCGTGGCGGACCAGCGCCTCGACCTCGCGTTCGCGCCCCTGGGCATGGCCCATGTAGACGATGTCGCCGGTCGCCGGCAGCAGGCCCATCAGCGCCGCCAGCAGCGTCGTCTTGCCGGCGCCGTTGGGGCCGATGACCGTGACGATCTCGCCGCGCCGGATGGTCAGGCTGACGTCGTGCAGCGCCTCGACCTTGCCGTAGGCGACGCCCAGATGCCGGACGTCGAGAATGACCTCGTGGTCATGCAGGTGCGGATGCTTGCTCATGCTCATTCGACCCCGCCGAGGTAGGCTTCGAGCACCTTCGGGTCGCGCTGGACGGCTTCCGGCGCGCCTTCGGCGATCTTCTCGCCGAATTCCATGACCACTACCCGGTCGGCGAGGCCCATGACGAAATCCATGTCGTGCTCGACCAGCAGGATGCCCATGCCTTCGCCGCGCAGGCGGCGCAGCAGCTCGGCCAGGGCCTGCTTCTCGCGGTAGCGCAGGCCGGCGGCCGGCTCGTCGAGCAGCAGCAGGCAGGGGTCGGAACAGAGGGCGCGAGCGATCTCGACGATGCGCTGCTGGCCGAGCGCCAGACTGCCGGCCGCGTCGAACATGTGCTCGGCGAGGCCGACGCGCTCGATCTGGCGCGCCGCCTCGGCCAGCAGACGCTGCTCCTCGGCGCGGTCGAGGCGCAGCGCGGCGGCCAGCGCGCCCCTGCTGCCGCGCAGGTGGGCGCCGATGGCGACGTTTTCCAGCACCGACATCTGGCCGAGCAGGCGCACGTGCTGGAAGGTGCGGCTCATCCCGCGGCTGGCGATGTCGCGCGCCGCGAGGCTTGCGGTCGACGCGCCGAGGAAGGCGATTTTGCCCTCGCTGGCCGGGTCGACCGCGGAAATGCAGTTGAACATCGTGCTCTTGCCGGCGCCGTTCGGGCCGATCAGCGCCATCACCTCGCCGGCCCGGACGGTCAGCGACATGTTGTTGTTGGCGACCAGGCCGCCGAAGCGCTTGGTCACGCCGTTCGCTTCCAGCAGCAGGGTGCCGGCGGGCGGCGCCGGACGCCGGTCCAGTGCCGGTGCCTGCGGCACCGCCCGCTGCCGCGAAGGGGCCGGGAGCAGCCGGAGGATCACCGGCCACAGGCCGTCGCGCGCCTTCTGCAGGATCAGCACGACGGCGACGCCGAAGACGATGATCTCGAAATTGCCGCTCTGGCCGAGGATCTGCGGCAGCCAGTCCTGCAACCACTGCTTGAGCACGGTGATCAGGCCAGCACCGAGGACCGCACCCCAGACGTGGCCGATGCCGCCGACGACGGCCATGAACAGGTATTCGATGCCCTGCGTCAGCGAAAACGGCGTCGGGTTGACGAAGCGCTGCAGGTGCGCGTAAAGCCAGCCGGAAATGCTGGCCAGCAGGGCGGCGATCAGGAAGATGACGATCTTGGCGCGCGGCGTGTTGATGCCCATCGCCTCGGCCATCACGGCGCCGCCCTTGAGCGCGCGGATGGCGCGCCCCTCGCGCGAATCGAGCAGGTTGCGGAGGGCCAGGATGGCGAGCAGGACGACCAGCCAGATGAGGTAGTAGAAGTCGCGGCCCGACTTCATTTCCCAGCCGAACAGGCTGACCGGTGGAATGCCGGTGATGCCGGTATGGCCGCCGAGGAACTCGACGTTGCCGAACAGGAAGTAGAGGCTGATGCCCCAGGCGATGGTGCCGAGCGGCAGGTAGTGCCCGCCCATGCGCAGGGTGATGAAGCCGAGGAAGAGGGCGACGGCGGCGGTGACGACGAGGCCGATGCTCAGCGTCAGCCATGGCGAGACGCCGTGGGCCGTCGTCATCCAGGCGGTCGTGTAGGCGCCGATGCCGACGAAGGCCGCCTGCCCGAACGAGGTCAGCCCGCCGACGCCGGTCAACAGCACGAGGCCGACGGCGACGATGGCGTAGAGGCCGATGTAATTCAGCAGGGTGATCGAGAACTCGGGCAGCAGCAGGGGCCCCGCCGCGAGCAGGGCGATGAAGACGGCGAGGGGAAGCTGGCGCCTCATTCCTCCTCCTCGACGTGCTTCGTGGTCAGCGAGCGCCACAGCAGCACCGGGATGATCAGCGTGAACACGATGACTTCCTTGAAGGCGCTGGCGTAGAAGGAGGAATAGGATTCGAGCAGGCCGACCAGCGCGGCGCCGAGGGCGGCGACCGGGTAGGAGGCGAGGCCGCCGATGATGGCGCCGACGAAGCCCTTGAGGCCGATCAGGAAGCCGGAATCGTAGTAGATGGTGGTGATCGGCGCGATCAGGATGCCGGAAAAGGCACCGATCGCCGCCGCCAGCGTGAAGCACAGCTGGCCTGCGAGCGCCGGCGGGATGCCCATCAGGCGGGCGCCGGTGCGGTTCATCGCGGTGGCGCGCAGCGCCTTGCCGTAGAGGGTGCGCTCGAAGAAGAAATAGAGCCCGATGATGAGCAGCGCCGAGGCGACGATGACCAGGATCGTCTGCCCCTGCAGCGGCGCGCCGGCCAGTTCGAAGCTGATTTCGGTGAAGGCCGGGGTCCGCGAGCCTTCGGCGCCGAAGAACAGCAGGCCGAGGCCGATCAGGGCCAGATGGACGGCGACCGAGACGATCAGCAGCACCAGCACCGAGGCGCTGGCCAGCGGCTGGTAGGCGACGCGGTAGATCATCGGCCCGAGCGGCACGACCAGCAGCATCGACACCGCGACCTGCGCCCACAGCGGCAACTGGGTCGGCGGCACGACGAACAGCCCGCCGGCGCAGAGCAGCGGGATGCCGACGTTGAAGATGAGCAGCGGCGGCAATTTGCGAAACCGCCCTTCGCGCAGCAGGCGGACGCCGTCGAGCAGCGCCACCGTCGTACCCAGCGCCAGCAGCAGCCAGACCGTTCCCGGCACCTTGCCGGCCTGCAGCGCAGCCAGGGTCAAGGCACCGTAGGCAACGAATTCGCCCTGCGGAATGAAGATGACGCGGGTGACTGCGAAGACCAGCACGAGGGCGAGCGCCAGCAGGGCGTAGATGGCGCCGTTGGTGACGCCGTCCTGGCCGAGGAGAAGGAGGATTTGCAGATCCATGGACTAAGGCGAAATGGTGGTCGGCCCTGACGCAGCTCTCTGGTCAGCGCGAGCGTGCGCTCACTTCACGAGTTTCCAGTTGCCGTTCTCGATGGTCACCATGACGCGCGCGCGCTGGTCGAAGCCCTGATGGTCGTTCGGCGTCATGTTGAAGATACCGTGCGCGGCCGGCAGGTCCTTGGTGGACTCGAGCGCATCGCGCAGCGCCTTGCGGAATTCCTTCGTGCCCGGCTGGCCCTTCTTCAGCGCCTGCGGGATGGCGGCCTGGAGCAGCACGCCGGCATCCCAGGCATGGCCGCCGAAGGAACTGACGCTACCCTTGCCGTGCGCCGCCTCGTACCTGGTGACGTACTCCAGCCCCGATTTCTTGACCGGGTTGTCGGCCGGCAGCTGGGCGGCGACGACCATCGGCCCGACCGGCAGGAAGGCGCCCTCGACGTCCTTGCCGCCGACGCGCAGGAAATCGTTGTTGGCGACGCCGTGCGTCTGGTAGATCAGGCCCTTGTAGCCTTTTTCCTTGAGCGTCTTCTGCGGCAGCGCGGCCGGCGTGCCGGCGCCGCCGATCAGCACGGCATCCGGCTTGGCGGCCATGATCTTGAGGATCTGGCCGGTCACCGAAGTGTCATTGCGCTGGTAGCGCTCACTGGCGACGATCTTCAGCTTGCGCGCCTCGGCGATCCTGGCGAACTCCTTGTACCAGCCTTCGCCGTAGGCGTCGGCGAAGCCGATGAAGGCGACCGTCTGCACCTTCCTGTCGGTCATATGCTGGACGATCGCGGTCGCCATGTGGGCATCGTTCTGGGCGGTCTTGAACACCCACTGCCGCTTGGCGTCCATCGGCTCGACGACGATCGCCGAGCCGGCCATGGAAATTAGGGGGGTTTCGCTGTCGACCGCAACATCCATCATCGCCAGCGAATTCGGCGTCGTGGTCGACCCGATCATCACATCGACCTTGTTCTCGCCGATCAGCTTCCTGATGTTCTTGGTCGCCGCCGTCGGGTCGGTGGCGTCGTCGAGGACGATGTAATTGACCTTCTGCCCGGCGATGGTCGTCGGCAGCAGGGCGATGGTGTTCTTCTCCGGGATGCCGAGCGAGGCCGCCGGGCCGGTGGCGGAAACCGAAACGCCGACGTTGATGTCGGCCAGCGCGGCGGTGGACAGGGCAGCCAGAACAGCCAGCGTCAGCTTCTTGAACACGGGTTAGATCTCCGGAAGGCAGCGGCAAAGGCCGCAGTCTACCACGCAGCACGCGCCCCCTCCGGGCGCGGCGGCGGGCAGGGGGACGGGCTTACTTGACGAGTTTCCAGGTGCCGTTCTCGACCTTGACCATGACCCGGGCGCGCTGGTCGAAGCCGAGGTGGTCGTTGGGACTCATGTTGAAGACACCATGCGAGGCCGGCAGATCCTTGGTCGACTCGAGGGCATCGCGCAGGGCTGCGCGGAACTCTTTGGTGCCCGGCTGGCCCTTCTTCAGGGCCTCGGGCACGGCGTTGGCGAGCAGCAGGCCGGCATCCCAGGCGTAGCCGCCGAACGCCGTCACGCTGCCGCGGCCGTAGGCGGCTTCGTAGCGGTTGACATACTCGGTGGCCGATTTCTTGACGGGGTTGTCGGCCGGCAGTTGGGCGGCGACCAGCACCGGCCCGGTGGGCAGCACGGTGCCCTCGCAATCCTTGCCGCAGACGCGCAGGAAGTCGTTGTTGGCGACCCCGTGCGTCTGGTAGACGATGCCCTTGTAGCCCTTTTCCTTGAGCGAGCGCTGCGGCAGGGCGGCCGGCGTGCCGGCGCCGCCGATCAGCACCGCATCCGGCTTGGCGGCGAGAATCTTGAGCGTCTGGCCGGTGACCGTGGTATCGGTGCGGTTGAAGCGTTCGTTGGCGACCACCTTGATCTTGCGCACCTCGGCCAGCTTCGAGAATTCGTTCCACCAGCCTTCGCCGTAGGCGTCGGAAAAGCCGATGTAGGCGACGGTCTTCACGTTGTTGCTGGTCATGTGCTCGAGGATCGCCGTCGACATCTGGGCGTCGTTCTGCGGCGTCTTGAACACCCACTTGCGCTTGGCGTCCATCGGCTCGACGATGCGCGCCGCCGCCGCCATCGCGATCATCGGCGTCTCGCTCTCGGCGGCGACGTCGATCATGGCCAGCGAATTGGGGGTCGTCGTCGACCCGATCAGCACATCGACCTTGTTCTCGCCGATCAGCTTGCGGGCATTCTTGACCGCCGTCGTCGTGTCGGAGGCATCGTCGAGCACGATGTAATTGACCTTCTGCCCGGCGATGGTCTTCGGCAGCAGGTCGATGGTGTTCTTCTCGGGAATGCCGAGCGAGGCGGCCGGGCCGGTGGCCGACAGCGTCACGCCGACGTTGAGGTCGGCGAGGGCGCTCGCGGCCAGCGTCGACAGCAGCATGGCGAGGGCGGTTTTCTTCATGTTTCTCTCCCTTTGGTGAATCGATTATGCAAAGGTGAAAACCCTATTACCATCCGGGCGTCCCCGCAAGCTGCCTGATCAAGGGAGCATGATAAAGTCCGCATTTTGAACGAACGGTACTTGCCATGTTCTCCGGAATCATTGCCGCAGTCGGCCGCATCACCCATCTCACCACGCGCGAAGCGGGCTTTCGTCTGCATGTCGAGGCCGGCAACCTCGGCCTCGACGACGTCGCCCTCGGCGACTCCATCGCCTGCAACGGCGTCTGCCTGACCGTGGTGGCGAAGGAAGGCAACCACTTCATGGTCGACGTCTCACCCGAGACGCTCTCATGCACCATCGGCCTCGACGCGCCCGGCGAGATCAACCTGGAAAAGGCGCTGCGCCTGGCCGACCGGCTCGGCGGCCACCTCGTTTCCGGGCATGTCGACGGCGTCGGCGTCGTGCTGCGCTTCGACCCGGTCGGCGACAACCGCCTGCTGGAAATCCAGGCGCCGCAGGACCTGGCGAAATACATCGCGCGCAAGGGCTCGGTCACCGTCAACGGCACCAGCCTGACGACCAACGAGGTTGCCGGCGAAATCTTCACCATCAACCTGATCCCGCACACGCTGGAAAACACCACGCTGAAACACCTCGCCGCCGGCAGCCGGGTCAACCTGGAGGTCGACCTGATCGCCCGCTATTGCGAGCGGCTGCTCAGCGCCGAACGCGATAGCTGAACGCGCCACCGCCCGCCGGTTTCCACGCTGCATTCCTCCTGGGGAGTCCAATGAAAATCATCATCGCCCTGATCTTCGCACTCCTGATGGCCGCCTGCGCCTCCTATGACGGACGCGGACTCAAGCCGGGCATCAGCACCGGCGACGAGGTCGTGAAGCTGATGGGCGAGCCCGCCATGCGCTGGCGCGAACCCGACGGCAGCGAACTCCTGGCCTACCCGCGCGGCCCGGCGGGCTTCAACACCTTCATGGTGAGAATTGACAGCAAGGGAACGCTGGCCAGCATCGAGGGCGTTCTCGACATGAAGCATTTCTCGCTGATCCGCCCGGACATGAGCCAGGACGACGTGCTGCGCATCCTCGGTCCGTCACAACCGCAATGGACCGTCTACTTCGAGCGGCGCGACGAGCTGGTCTGGGAATGGCGCTACTGCGACGACTGGAACGAACCGGCGCGCTTCAACGTGCTGTTCGACAACACCAGCGGCAAGGTCCGCTCGACCCAGAGCTACACCGAAAGCATGCTCCGGCGCTTCCGCCAGGTCTGCAGCCGCTAGCTGCCCTCGCCGGCCTGAGCGGCAAGCCAGGCGTCGAGGTCGGCCCGCGCGACGAAGGTCCGCATGCGGTCGATGTTGCCTTCGAGGCGTTCGCCCTCCCACTGTTCGGTCGCCCAGCGCAGGATATTCGCCGGCAGTTCGCCGCGGTCGATCGCCAGTGCCAGCCGGACCTCGGCATCGCGCACCGAGAGCGAGGCGGAAGCCAGCAGCTGGGCAGCCTGATGGAGGCTCAGGGGGGCGCCGGACGGTGCCGGTTGCGATTGGTCCATCTTCATTCCTCCGCTTCATGTTCGGCAGACAGCACATTCAAGCAGGGAAAGCGCGGACAGGCAATGCGGCGGAACGAAATTTCCGCCCACCCTCGAACGCGATCCCGGGAACTTTGCGCGGCGAACCTGTCTAAACGCGCTCAAAATTCTCAACCTACCTTTTGCGGGGCAACTATGGACGAACTCTCCTACCTGGGCATCGGATTTGCTGCGGTCATTTTCAGCCTGGCCTGTTTATTGGCCAGAAAGCTGTCCAGCAGGACCGCCTATCACTGAGAGCGAGCCGGGGAAACCCGGCTTTTTCATGTTCGTCGCGCCTTTTTCCGGGCGCCTTGCTCGCCCCTTGCGGACAGCATCGGAAATGACGACGGGGACCGAAGTCCCCGCCGGCTGTCTTGGATAATAAGGCTTCAGCGGCCCCAGCTATGCCGTTTAGGCGGCGATAGCAAATTGCTCATCGTTGGCAATTATGGATTTGCGCGGATTACGTCCGTCGCCTTTCGAGCTGCCTGCTCATCCTCATTCACCCCGTCGAAACCAGTACACCCCCCCTGTGGTGGAGGTGGCGGGAATCGAACCCGCGTCCGAAGCGCTTCCGACTCGCCGGAATTACAGCCATGAAAGCATTATGGGGACGACCTTCCGAAAATTCAACCCGAAGGAACATCAATCCGAATCCGACTCGACGATGCCGCCTGACGCCCGACAGCGCATTTACGGGTTCGATGCGATGGCTTCACTCGTCAAGCCGGAAGACGATGGGCACAACGACCAGTCCTTCGACCGGCTCGTCGGCACGTCGGGCGGGAACGAAACGCCAGCGCGCAACGGTGGCGCGTGCCGCTTCATCGAGGCGCTCGAAATTGCTACCTTTTTCGACGTCGACCGCAACCGGCCTGCCATCGGGGCCAACCCGCACGCGCAGATGCACCCGCCCCTCTTCGCCCAGGCGGCGGGAGGCCGGCGGGTAAGACGGAGCCGGATTGTGCAGGTAGGCGGCGTCGAAACGCGGCGCGCTGGTCGCTGATGGTGCCGCTGGCGGCGACCCGTCGCCGCCGGCAGGGGTTGACGCTGGCGCTGCGGCGACTGGCGCTGCGGGAACAGCGAACGGGGTGTCATTGCGGCTGACTGCGACGACAGCCGAACGCGGGGTGTGCGCGGCACGCGCACGTGGCGGTGGCGGGACGGCCAGGGGCGCGACAGACGGAACTGCGGCGCTGGCGGCCGGCAGTGGTGTCGGCGCGGTGACGAGAGTAACCGCCAGGATATCGACCGGCGGCGGTGTCGCCCTGCGGTAGGCGCCAAGGCTCGGCCAGGCAAGCAGCAGCGCGTGCAGCAACAGGGAAAACGACAGGTAAGGCAGGCCGCGTCCGAACAGGCGGGCCGGTTCGGGAGCGGCAGGAAGTTCGGCCATCATCGGCGCATTCTAATCTTTACGGCGCAGCCAGGCGTGTCATGCGCCGCCATGCCTACACTGCGAGCCGGCGGAAATCCACGGTGAAACTGCGCGTCGCGTGCACGCCGTCAACACGCACCGGTTGCAACAAACCATCTCGCTCCAGGCGCTTGATGATGCGCGAGACCGTTTCCATGCGTAACGCCGTGATGTCGGCGATGTCCTGACGCGTCGGCAGGACGACAGGGTCGTCGGTTCCATCCCCGCCGGCAGCCATCATGCGGATCAGGCCGATCACCCGGCGGACGGCTTCACCGCCGCGCAGCGCGACGAGGTCGGCGGCCCGCCGCTGGGCAGTGGCCAGCGAACGCAAGAGCGAACCGCTGCGCGCCGTCGCGGCGCCTTCCGGCCACGGTGAAAGTTCGCATTCGGTCAGGGCGCTGGCGGCGAACGCATAGGTGCCAAACAACATCGCCTCGCTGCCGATGATGTCGCCCGGCAGCGCCAGGCTGGCAAAACGAGCTTCGCCCGGTGCCCCGTGGCCGTCAAGGCGAACCGAGCCGCGTTCGACGCGCCACGCCAGCCCGGCGACGCCGATCCTGTAGATCGGCGCGCCCGGCCGGAAGGACTGCACGCTACGTAACTCACTCATCAGTTGCAGGTTAAGGTGTTGCCCCGTCCATTCGTTACGCACTCACATTTCACGATCAAAACTTGAGGTTCAACCCCGTGTAGATCGTGCGTCCGGCGCCTGGCACGCCGGTTCCCCAGGCCGGATTGCCTGGGTTGAGCATCATGGTCGACCCTTGTCCGACATAGGCACCGCCTAGCGGCATGTAGTAGAACTTGTCGAACAGGTTTTCAACGCCGAAGTCGATGCGGGCCTGCTTCCACGAATAGCTGAGGCGCAGGTTGGTCAACCCGTAGCCTGGTGTTTCGAGTTCGTTGCGCACTTCCGAGACATCGTCCTTGCGGGTGACGCCGATGACTTCGAGAACGTTGTCCCAGCCGCCAAGCCGGTGGGTAAGCGCAATGCGGGCATTGAGCGGCATGATGTTGTACAGACCGTCTCCGGTATCGCGGTTTTCGCCATGAACATAACCGATCACGCCACGCAGGCCGAAAGCGCCGGCGGTAGTCTGAGCCAGCGCTGCCTGACCGGAAATGTCGATACCGTAGAGTTCCGCGGAGGCGTTGGCATATTGCAGGACAACGAACTGATTGGTCGTGGTCGTGTTGTTTCGGGTGCAGGCAGCGCCGCTGGTACAGCGGATGGCATCGATGTAATCGGTTACGCGCGAATAATACGGCGTTGCCTTGATTTCCCACGAGCGGTCTGCCGCGTGCCAATCAAAAGTCGCGGCGATGGTATTCGCCTTTTCCGGCTTGAGATCGATATTGCCGATGTAGCCATTGCCGTCACCCACGGTATTGTTCATGACCGCGGCCATCGACCAGGTTGACCAGGTATAGCGCTCGTAGAGGTTGGGCGAACGAACCTTGCGCGCAGCGCCGAACTCAATATCGGCCATCTCCGACGGCGTGTAGCGGGCAAGTGCGGTCAGGTTCCAGTTGTCGTCGGTACGCTTGCGATCCTGGGCATTGAAGGCGGCAGCGTCCTTTTGCTGGTTGTTCACCATCATCCCCATGCCGTTGGTGTTCGGGTTGTACCCCTGGACATTGCCGGTATCCATCTGCACGTTCTCATAGCGGGCGCCGAGCAGCGTCTTCCACTGGGCATTCAAACGCGACTCCCATTCCCCGAACAGCGCGAACCGGTTACGCTCGCCGTCATTGATGTTGTAGAAGGTGCCTGGCCACATGCCGCCGCCCGAGGGCGGCCACCAGTCGTCAAGCGTGTAGTGCTGGTAGAGGCCACCGACGCGCAGCAGGTCCTTTTCGCTCAGCTCGATGTCGGCAGCGACCGTGCCGCCGGTGTTCCTGCTGGCGGTGTACATCGGCATGCCGGCGGCACAGGTGGCGCTGATCGGCGAGCACGGCATGCCGACCGAGGTCATCATTCCGCCACCGTACCAGAAGCGCTTGTCGGGCCCGAAATCCATGTAGTGGTCGACGGTTTCATGGTAGATCCGCGCGTCTAGCTTGCCCCAGGCGAACTGGCCGACATAGTTCAGGTTGAAGCGTTGCTGCTCGTTGTCGAGCATGTCCATGCGCTGGTTCGGGTAAAGCTGCTCCGGCGTCTTGACGAAGGTGTACTTGAACTCGACGAGGTTTCCGTCCCCCTGGAGGCCGATGGCCAGTTGCTGGGTCCAGGTCTTGTACGCACTCGATCCGACCTCGTTGAGGGGAATCGATTGACCCGGATTGCCGGTCGCCGTCGTCGTCTTGAAGTTGCCGCCGGCCTTGTAGTTCTCGGATTCAGCGTAGGAACCGGTGTACGCGATGCTGAACGATTCGTTGGCTGCCGCGGCATAAATGTTGCCACCCCAGGCATCGCCGTTGCTGCGATAGAACGCCCCCAGTTCACCCGTGGTCAGCAGACCCTGTCCGGCCGAGGCGAAGGGCAACGGGCGCCCCCCGGCGATGATCGTGCCGCCGATGCTGTCGCCGCCAACACTGACCGGACCGATGCCGGGATAGACCTTGAGCGTCGCCACATTGCTTGGGTCGAGGTACGACAGCGGCGAATTCATGTGGTTGGGACAGGAGGCGATCAGATCCATGCCATCGACCAGGATGCGATTGCGGTCGTCGGCAAGGCCGCGGATCACCGGCAGGCTCGAAGTACCGCCGGCGCTCTGGAACTGCATGCCGGGTACGTCACGCATCAGGGTGGCGGTATCGCTGGTCGCCGGACGCAAGATGCGCAGCTCGGGCTTGTCGACCGCGGACGGGTTGCCGAAACCGCTCGTCGCCGGAACCGACGGCTCACGCGCGCCGCGTACGACGACCTCGTCGAGCACGGTCGCCGGGACGTCCGATGTCTGCGCGACGGCGACGGGAGATGCCGCGCCGGAAAAAATGACGGCCACGGCAGCCGCCAATGGACGAATGTGGTACCCCATGAAACCTTCCCCTGGATCGGTGCTTTCTCTGCTGACCGGAAATTATTTTTTTGGCGGGCCGGATTTTCAGCCATTGGGGCAGTTCATGGAATGCGACAAATTGCCGCGCGGCATTTTGCCTACGGCGAGGGAAGGGGGTGGCCGGGTGCCGGATTTAGGCCTTTTTCGGGGGTCGACCGCAACCAGCCGCGACTCAGCCGTTGAGCTTTTCCAGCGCTTCCTGCAGCTTGCCCGGCTCGTCCAGGCGCAGCATGCGGCGCACGGTGGGGGCGAGGTCGGCGACATCGGCCTTCAGCACGCGGCTCTTGACCTCGAGGATCTGCGACGGGTGCATCGAGAAGTTGCGCAGCCCCATGCCGAGCAGGAGGCGGGTCAGCTTCGGGTCGCCGGCCATTTCGCCGCACAGCGAAACCGGGATATTCACCTTCTCGGCGCTGGCCAGGGTGTGAGCGATCAGCATCAGCACCGCCGGATGCAGCGGGTCGTAGAGGCTGGAAACCTGTTCGTCGGAGCGGTCGATTGCCAGCGTGTACTGGATCAGGTCGTTGGTGCCGACCGACAGGAAATCGAGACGGCGCAGGAAGAGGCCGATGGCCAGCGCGGCGGCAGGAATCTCGATCATGCCGCCGACCGGGATGTTTTCGTCGAAGGCGACCTTCTCGCCGCGCAGGCTGGATTTGGCCTGCTCGAGCGCGGCCAGCGTCTGGTCGATCTCGTGCGCATGCGCCAGCATCGGGATCAGCAACTTGATCGGCCCGTGCTTCGAGGCGCGCAGGATGGCGCGCAGCTGGGTCTGGAACATGCGCGGCTCGGCCAGCGACAGGCGGATGGCGCGCCGCCCGAGGGCCGGGTTGGTCTTGACGCGGTCGCCGGACATGCCGTCCGGGCGGAGGTCCTTGTCGTTGCCGAGGTCGAAGGTGCGAATGGTAACGGGGCGCCCGGCCATACCCTTGACCACCTTGCGGTAGGCTTCGTACTGCTCCTGTTCGTCGGGCATGTCGCCGCGGTCGAGGAAGAGGAACTCGGTGCGGAACAGGCCGATGCCCTCGGCGCCGGCATCGAGCGCTCCCGGCACGTCGCCCGGCAGTTCGATGTTGGCGTAGAGCTGCACATCGACGCCGTCGAGCGTCTGCGACTTTGCCGTTTTCAGGCGCTTGAGCTTGGATTTCTCGAGCTCGATCTGGTTCTTGCGAAGCTGGTATTCCTCCAGCACGCGCACGTCGGGATTGACGATGACGACGCCGCGCTTGCCGTCGACAATTAGCTGTTCACCGTCGCGGATCAGCGCGCGGGCGTTCTCCATGCCGACCACCGACGGAATCGCCAGGCTGCGCGCGAGGATCGCGGTGTGCGAGGTGGCGCCGCCGACGTCGGTGATGAAGGAGGCGAAGCGGTGCTCCTTGAAGGTGATGACGTCGGCCGGCGACAGGTCGTGGGCGACGACGATCAGCATTTCCTCGGTGACGCCCTTGGCCGCCTTCATCACGGCGCGCCCGGGATGGCCGAGCAGTTCCTTGATCACCCGCTCGACGACCTGGACGACGTCGAACTTGCGTTCGCGCAGGTAGGGATCCTCGAACTGCTCGAACTGCTCGACGAGGTCCTCCATCTGCTGCACCAGCGCCCATTCGGCGTTGCAGCGGCGCTCGCGGATGATCGCGCGCGGCTTGTCGACCAGTTCCGGGTCTTCGAGGAACATGGTGTGGATGTCGATGAAGGCGGCGAGCTCGGCCGGCGCGTGCTCGGTCGTTTCCTTCATCGTTTCCAGCTCGCCCTTGACTGCCTTGATGGCGGCGTCGAAGCGGGCGATTTCCTTGTCCACCATGCGCTGCGAAATGGTCAGGTGCGACACCTCGAGCGTCGCGTGCGACATGAGCATGGCCCGCCCGATGGCGATGCCGCCGGAAACGCCGAGGCCATGCAGGGTGAAGCTCATGTCGCTACTCTCCCTCGCCGAAATAGTCGGCGATCAGCGCCAGCAGGGCGTCCATCGCTTCCTGTTCGTCGGCGCCGTCGGTTTCCAGCGTCACCTTCGAGCCCTTGCCGGCGGCCAGCATCATGACCCCCATGATGCTCTTGGCGTTGATGCGGCGCGTTCCCTTGGCCATCCACACTTCGCACTTGAACTTGCCGGCCAGCTGGGTCAGCTTGGCCGAGGCCCGCGCATGCAGGCCGAGCTTGTTGATGATTTCGGTTTCTCTGGTCAGCATCGTCAGTGGTCCTGCATGTTGAGCACGCCGTCGCGCCCGCCGGAGACGGCGCGCGTGAGCAAGGTTTCCATGCCGCGTTCGCGATAGGTCAGGGCGCGCAGCAGCATCGGCAGATTGACGCCGGCAACGCCCTCGACGCGGCCCGGTTCGAGCAGCTTGAGCGCCAGGTTGGACGGCGTGGCGCCGAAGATGTCGGTGAGCACCAGCACCCCCTTGCCGTTGTCGACCAGGCGCAGCATCTGGCGGGCGAGCGGCAGCAGGTCGAGCGGGTCGTCCTGCGCCGACACGCCGAGCTGGTTGAGCTGGACGGGACGCTTGTTGAGCACGTGGCAGGCGTTCTGCACCAGCGCCTCGCCGTAGCTGCCGTGGGTGATGAGGAGGATTCCGATCATGCGCCGGATTCTAACCCAGAGGACAGGCGCGCGACTGCTGCGCAAGCGCACAATCCGCCGCGTGCGGCGGATGCCTATAATGAAATCCGGATAAGCGGAATCCGGCGCCCGCCGGCTCATCATGGCCCTACTGGAAATTCGCAACATCACCCGCCGCTTCGGCAGCCTCGAAGCGGTCAAGGACGTCACGCTCGACATCGAGGCCGGCGAGTTCTTCACCCTGCTCGGCCCCTCCGGCTGCGGCAAGACCACCATCCTGCGCATGATCGCCGGCTTCGACGCGCCGGACGCCGGCGAACTCTACCTCGACGGCCGGCCGCTGGCCGGCATGCCGCCCGAGAAGCGGCCGGTGCATACGGTCTTCCAGAGCTACGCGCTGTTCCCGCACCTGACGGTGGCCGGCAACATCGCCTTCCCGCTCGAAATGGCCGGTCGTTCGCGCGACGAGATCCGCCGGCGGACCACCGAGACGCTGGCCCTGGTGCACCTGGAAGACAAGGGCGACGCCTTCCCGCACGAGCTTTCCGGCGGCCAGAAGCAGCGCGTGGCGCTGGCCCGCGGGCTGGTCAACAAGCCGCGCCTGCTGCTGCTCGACGAACCGCTCGGCGCCCTCGACGCCAAGCTGCGCGAGCGCATGCAGGGCGAGCTGATCGCCCTGCAGCGCGAGGTCGGCGTCACCTTCGTCTTCGTCACCCACGCCCAGCAGGAGGCGCTCGCCCTATCGCACCGCATCGCGGTAATGAACGAGGGGCGCATCGAGCAGCTCGACGTACCCGAGGCGCTCTATTCGACGCCGAAGAACCGCTTCGTCGCCGATTTCATCGGCACCATCAACCTGATCGCCGCCGCGGTCGTCGAGGCCAGCCGCCACGGGCTGCGCCTGGCTGCCCCCGGCCTCGGCGAGATCGCCGCGCCGGTGCACGGGGCGGTCGCCGTCGGCAGCAACGGGGCGCTGGCGATCCGCCCCGAGCACCTGCGCATTTCAGGGCACGCCGACCGGGCCGGGCTCAAGAACCACTTCGCCGGGGCGGTCGTCGAGTACCTCTTCCTCGGCGACGTCACGGTCTACAAGGTCCGCCTCGACAACGGACTGCTGCTCGAGGCGCTGGCCACCAACGCCGGGCCGGGGCGAGCGCGTTTCCACGAGATCGGCGACCGGGTGAGCGTCGAATGGAGGCATGATGCCGGCGTCTTCCTCCCGGACTGACCGGAGCGCCCGCCTGACCCGCTGGCTGGTGACACTGCCGCCGGCGCTCTTCCTCGTCGTCTTCTTCCTGATCCCGGCGCTGATCATGGCCGCCGCCAGCTTCCGCGAACCGGGCGAGTTCGGCGGCCTGGCCCCGCTCGCCGAACGCGGCTTCAGCCTCGACGCCTACCGCTTCGTCCTCGACGACGTCATCTATGCCTGGATCCTCGCCAAGTCCTTCGCCGTCGCCGGCCTGACGACGCTGCTCTGCCTCGTCCTCGCCTACCCGCTGGCGGTGCTCATCGTGCGCAGCCCGAAGCGCCGGCGCGACCTCCTCGTGCTGCTCGTCATCCTGCCCTTCGCCAGCAACTTCCTGATCCGCATCTACGCCTGGATGATCATCCTCGGCCCGCTCGACCTGCTCTACAGCCCGGTCGCCGTGATCGTCGGCATGGTCTACGTGCACCTGCCGTTCATGATCCTGCCGCTCTATACCAACCTGGAAAAGCACGACCCGGCGCTGCTCGAGGCGGCGCAGGACCTCGGCGCCGGCGGCTGGGCGCGCTTCTGGTGCGTCACCTGGCCGCTCTCGCTGCCCGGCGTGCTGTCCGGCTCGGCGCTCGTCTTCATTCCCGTCCTCGGCATGTTCGCCGTCCCCGAGCTGCTGGGCGGCACCGGCGACCTGCTGATCGGCAACCTGATCAAGGAGCAGTTTCTCGACAACCGCGACTGGCCGCTCGGCGCCGCCCTGTCGCTGCTGCTGACGCTGGCGGTGCTGGCCGTGGCCGGCCTGTCCTCGGCGCTGACGCGCAACCGGGGGCAGATGTGAAGCGCGGCTTCTGGCTGTGGGCGGCCGGCCTGGCGACCTACGCCTTCCTCTACGTGCCGCTGGCCGTCGTCGTCCTCTTCTCGTTCAACGATTCCGAACTGAACGCCTCGTGGGTCGGTTTCACGACGCGCTGGTACGGCAAACTGCTGGGCGACGCCGACCTGCTGCAGGCCGCCGCCAATTCACTGCTGATCGCCATCGTTTCGAGCACGATCGCCACCGTTCTCGGCACGATGGCCGGCATCGCCCTGCACCGCTGGCGGCCGCCCCTGCTGCCCTTCCTGGTCCTGACGCCGGTGGCGATGCCGGAAATCCTGCTCGGCGTCTCGTTGCTGCTGTTCTTCCGCCAGGTGCTCGACCTGACCCTCGGCCTGTTCTCCATCCTCGCCGCCCACATCACCTTCTCGCTCGGCTTCGTCGCCATCATCGTCCGCGCCCGGCTGGCCGGCATGGACGAGAGCATCTTCGAGGCCGCCCGCGACCTCGGCGCGACACCGTGGCGCACCTTCACCCGGGTGACCTTCCCGCTGATCGTACCGGGGATCGTCGCCGGCTTCCTGATGAGCTTCACGCTGTCGATCGACGATTTCGTCATCACCTTCTTCGTCGCCGGTGTCGGCGTGACAACCCTGCCGCTGCAGATCTACTCGCTGATCAAGGTCGCCGTGACGCCCGAGGTCAATGCCATTTCGACCCTTCTGATGGCGTTGACCCTGACGCTGATCGCGCTGGCCCTGCGTTTCGCCCCGGAAACGCTGAGGAAATCGGCATGAGACTGGCGCTGCTCGTGCTGCTCCTCGCACTGGCCGCCCCCGCCCGGGCCGACGACACCCTGCACCTCTACATCTGGAACAACTACATCTCACCCGAGACGGCGGCGCGCTTCGAGGCCTGGTGCGGCTGCCGCCTGAAGCAGGACTACTATTCCGACAACGAGGAGATGCTGGCCAAGCTGGAAGCCGGCGCCGCCGGCTACGACCTGCTGGTGCCGACCGGCAACGCGGTGCACACACTGATCCGCAAGAACGAACTGCAGGCGCTCGACCACCAGCGCCTGCAGCACCTCGCCAACATCGCCACGGCCTTCGCCGATCCCTGGTACGACCCCGGCCTGCGCCATGCGGTGCCCTACGCGACGACGGTCACGCTGCTCGGCTTCAACGCGACGAAACTTGCCGAACTCGGGCTGCCGACCGACAGCTGGGCGCTCATCTTCGAACCGGCCCACCTGCAAAAGCTCAAGGGCAAGGTCACCGTCCTCAACAGCCAGCGCGAACTGATGGCGGCGGCGCTGCGCTATCTCGGCCATCCGGTGAACGACACCGACCCCGACCACTGGCGGGCGGCGCGCGACCTGATCCTGCGCGCCAAGCCCTACTGGGCGACCTTCTCCAACAGCACCTACATCAAGGACCTGGCGATCGGCAACATCTGGGTCGCCCACGGCTACTCGAACGACATGTTCCGCGCGCGCGCGGACGCCCGGGCCGCCGGCCGGCCGTTCGCCATCGGCTTCGCGATCCCCAGGGAAGGCGCGGTGCTGGCGGTCGACAACTTCGTCATTCACAAGTCGGCGCGCCGCCCGGACCTCGCCCACCGCTTCATCGACTTCATGCTGCGCGGCGAGAATGCCGCCGACGTCTCCAACCTGATCGGCGCCGGCAATCCCAACCGCGCCGCGCTGCCCTACATCCGTCCGGAAGTGGCCGGCGAGACCGCGCTCTTCCCGCCGCCGGAAACCTTGCAGCGCCTGGAAATGCTGCGCGACCTCGAACCGCAGCAGCGCCGCCTGATGTCGCGGCTGTGGACCGAGATCAAGGTCAAGTGAACGGCTGGGCGTCGCTCAGCGCCGCGAGACGAGCAGGACGCCGACCAGCACCAGCCCGGTGCCGGCGATCTGTGCCAGCGAGATCGGTTCGGCGAGCAGCCACCAACCGAAAAAGATGGTCAGCATCGGGCCGATGGTGCCGATCAGCACCGCCCGTGCCGAGCCGATGCGGCGGATCGCCGCCGACTGCATGAAGACCGGCAGGACGGTCGAGAACAGGGCCATCGCCGCACCATAGGCATAGACCGGCAGCGGCTGGACGAGCGCGGTCAACGGCTGGGTGGCGAAGAAATGCAACTGCGTGGCGCCGGTCGACACCAGCATCGCCAGCGCCGTGAAGCGCGCCGCGCCAAGGCGCTGGATCATCGGCGCGCTGCCGGCCAGGTAGAAGGCGTAGGACAGCGACGAGGCGAAGACGAAGGCGGCGCCGAGCAGCACGACCCGCGTTTCGCCGGCGAACTCGAGGTCGTGGGCGAAGGCGAGGCCGATCCCGGCATACGACAGCACCAGCGCCGCCACCTCGCGGCGCGACAGCTTCTTGCCCATGAACAGGACGCCGATCATCACGGTCAGGGTCGGGTAGGTGAACAGGATCAGCCGTTCCAGCCCGGCGGTGATGTAGCGCAGCCCGACGAAATCGAGGATGCTGGCGCCGTAGTAGCCGAGCAGGCCGAGCGCCGTCAGCAGCAGCCAGTCGCGGCGCGCCAGCGGCGGCGCGGCGCGGCTCGACTGGAAGCCGACCCAGAGGAAGACCGGCAGCGCGAAGACCATGCGCAGCGAGAGCAGGGTGACGGCATCGACCGGCACCGCCTGCGGCACGGAATAGGCCAGCTTGACGAAGATGGCCTTGAACGAAAAGCCGAAGGCGGCGCCGAGCGCCAGCCACAGGCCGAGGCGATGGCCGTGCCGCTCAAGCATGGCGGCACCCGACCAGGCGCGGCGGATGCCGAAAAGCGGGAATCTTTCCCCTGCGTTCAAGACTTCGCCCGTTCGATTCATGCCAATCCACCCGATTCCGCCAATCAATAAAAGCTCGCTGAACGCTATTGAATACGCGAAACCCGGTGTCGACAATTGGTATTATCGGAAGCGAGCATTCGATATGGACGAATCCATGCGCTATGACCTTCCCGACCTGCGGCTGGTCGCCGCCATCGCCGACAGCGGCAGCCTGACGCGCGCCGCCGACCTCGTCCACCTGGCGCCGTCGTCGGCCAGCCATCGCCTGACGCAGTTCGAAACGGCGCTCGGCGTGCCACTGTTCGCCCGCCACGCGCGCGGCCTGACGCCGACGATGGCCGGCGAATCGCTGCTGCGCCACGCCCGTCAGGTCTTCGCCCAGCTCGAACAGATGCACGCCGACCTCGCCCCCTACGCCAGCGGCGTCGCCAGCCAGGTGACGGTGTTCGCCAACACCAACGCGATCAACTGCTTCCTGCCGGAAGACCTCGGCGACTTCCTGCGCGAGCGGCCGCAGATCCGCGTCAGCCTCGAGGAACAGCCGAGTCCGGCGATCATCCAAGCGGTGGCGGCAGGGCAGGTGGAAATCGGCGTCGTCGCCGCCGAAGCCGGGCTCGGCGGCCTGGAAACCCGTCCCTACCGGCGCGACCGCCTGATTCTCGCGGTGCCCGCCGGGCATCCGCTGGCCGGGCGCGGCGCCGCCGCCTTCGCCGACGTCCTTGGCGAACCCTTCGTCTGCCTGCACGCCGGTAGCGCCATCCACACCTTCATGATGAACCACGCGGCGCGCCTCGGTGGCCGGCTCGACGTGCGCATCCAGGTCCGCAGCTTCAACGCGGTCTGCCGCATGGTGGCGGCCGGCGTCGGCATCGGCATGGTGCCACGCTCGTCGGTGGTTGCGGTCGACGGGATAAAAACGGTCGAAATCAGCGACGCCTGGGCGCCGCGCGACCTGCAGCTGTGCGTGCGCTCGCGGGCCGCACTGGCGCCGGCCGCCGCCGCCCTCTTCGACCATCTCGCCGAAAAGGGCGGGGCGCAGGCGCCTACAGCGGGCGCTTGACGGTCAGCGCGCCGCGGATCTGGCCCTGCGAATAGCCGGTCGCCAGGTCGTGCGGGTAGTTTTCCTTGAGCTTCGCCTTGAGCCCTGCGTCGAGCCCGTCGGCCGGGCCGTGGCACTTGAGGCAGACCTCGCCGGCCGGCAGCGCCTTCATGTAGCGGAAGACCGGCTTGCCGTCGATGGTGACGATCTCGGCCTTTTCCAGCGTCTCCGGCTTCTCGCCGTTCGCCGCGCGAATGTCGAAGTCGGCCAGCACACGGGCTTCCCAAAGGTCGGGCGTGCCACGCTCGGCGTTGCGCGTCTTGAGGCTGACGCGGCGGATCGACCAGCCGGTGCTGTCGCGGACTTCCTTGATCAGCTTCGGCGCCTGGTCCTTGCAGACGGGAATCGCCTCCGCCACGCCTTTGGTCGCCACCGCCTCCTGCATGGCATTGACCACTTTGGGCACGACCGGCAGCACCGTCTTCTTCGTTTCGGCGGTCAACGCGGCGACGTCCTGCGCCACGGCAGGCAGGGCGGCGAGCAGCAGGGTGATCGGGAGAAATGCTTTCATGGCCGGCTCCTTCGTAAATTAGAAAACGCTTATTTTACGCCAACCGACGGAATATTCACCCATGTCGTGCGGCAGCCCGTTTCTCCGGCGATCGCTGCGGTCGACCGGCCCGCAAGGCCGAAAATGAAAATGGCGCCGCGGATGCCGGCGCCATTTGCCCGCCGGCAGCGCCCAGAGCGGGCCGCCGCGCCGTTGCCGACTTCGCCTAGCGGCGCCCGCCGAGGATCGACCCCAGCACGCCGCGCAGGATCTGCTTGCCCAGTTCGCGCCCCACCGTGCCGGCCATGCCGCGGGCGGCGCTCTTGGCGGCGGCTTCGATCATGCCTTCGCGCTTGCCGCCGCGCGGGCCGGTGCTGCCGCCGAGCAGGTCGCCGAGGCCGTCGAGGATGCCGCCGCCTGACGGTTGCGGGGCGGGGGCGCTCTGGCGCGGCTGCGGCGCCGGGCGCGGCGCCGGCTGCGCCGTGTGGTTGCCCCAGTCGTTGGCGTCCAGCCCGCCGCCGGCCGGCGGTGCGGGAATGGCGCCGGGTGCCGGCTGGGCGGCGGCCGGCTTGCCGCGCAGGATTTCGAAGGCCGATTCGCGGTCGACGGTCTGGCCGTAGGTCGCGAGCAGCGGCGAGGCCTGGATGACGGCCCGGCGCTCGTCGGCGGTCAGCGGGCCGAGGCGGGAGGCGGGCGGGAAGATGGTGCTGCGGTCGACGACGTTGGGACGGCCCTTTTCGTCGAGGAAGGAGACCAGCGCCTCGCCGACGCCGAGTTCGGTGATGACGGTGGCGGCATCGAACTTGGGGTTGGCGCGCATGGTCTGCGCCGCGGCCTGGACGGCCTTCTGGTCGCGCGGGGTGAAGGCGCGCAGGGCGTGCTGGACGCGGTTGCCGAGCTGGCCGAGGATCTTTTCCGGCACGTCGAGCGGGTTCTGCGTGACGAAATAGACGCCGACGCCCTTGGAGCGGATCAGGCGCACGACCTGTTCGACCTTGTCGGTCAGCGCCTGCGGCGCGTCGGTGAACAGCAGGTGGGCTTCGTCGAAGAAGAAGACCAGCTTGGGCTTGTCGAGGTCGCCGGCTTCCGGCAGCTGCTCGAAGAGCTCGGACAGCAGCCAGAGCAGGAAGGTGGAGTAGAGCGCCGGCGACTGCACCAGCTTTTCGGCGGCCAGCACGTTGATGACGCCGCGGCCGTTCGCGTCCGTCTGCATCAGGTCGTGGATGTCGAGCATCGGTTCGCCGAAGAAGAGATCGCCGCCCTGTTCATCGAGCGTCAGCAGGCCGCGCTGGATGGCGCCGATCGAGGCGGTCGTCACGTTGCCATACTCGGTCTTGTACTGCGCGGCATTGTCGCCGACGTGCTGGACCATCGCCCGCAGGTCCTTGAGGTCGAGCAGCAGCAGGCCCTGGTCGTCGGCGATCTTGAACACCAGCTGCAGGACGCCGGTCTGCGTGTCGTTGAGGTTGAGCAGGCGGGCGAGGAGCAGCGGGCCCATGTCGGACACGGTGGCGCGCACCGGGATGCCGCCCTGGCCGAAGACGTCCCAGAAGGCGACCGGGTTGGCGTAGGGCGCGAAGCCTTCGAGCCCGAGATCCTTCAGGCGCGCCTCCAGCTTGGGGGTGAGGACGCCGGCGGCGCCCATGCCGGAAAGGTCCCCCTTGACGTCGGCCATGAAGACCGGCACACCGGCATACGACAGGCGCTCGGCCATCGACTGCAGGGTGACCGTCTTGCCGGTGCCCGTCGCCCCGGTGATCAGGCCGTGGCGGTTGGCCATCTGCGGCAGCAGGGCGGGGTAGCCGTCTTCGGACTTGGCGAGATAGAGGGGTTCGGACATGGCGGCAAACTCCGGCGTGATAAAATTCTTCGATTCTATCAATGCTGTGCATCTGTCGAGGTAAACCATGGCCGGACACTCCAAATGGGCCAATATCCAACATCGTAAGGGCCGTCAGGACGAGAAGCGCGGCGCCGCCTTCTCCAAGATCGCCAAGGAAATCACCGTCGCCGCCAAGCTGGGCGGCGGCGACGTCAGCTTCAACCCGCGCCTGCGCGTCGCGGTCGACAAGGCCAAGGGCGTCAACATGCCCAAGGACAAGATCGACACCGCGATCAAAAAGGGCACCGGCGAGCTGGAAGGCGTCGATTACGTCGAGATCCGCTACGAGGGCTACGGCATCGGCGGCGCGGCGATCATGGTCGACTGCCTGACCGACAACAAGACGCGCACCGTCGCCGAAGTCCGCCACGCCTTCAACAAGCACGGCGGCAACATGGGCACCGACGGCTGCGTGGCCTTCCAGTTCAAGCACTGCGGCCAGCTGATCTTCGCCCCCGGCACCGACGAGGCGGCACTGATGGATGCCGCCATCGAGGCCGGCGCCGACGACGTGGCGACCAACGACGACGGCTCGATCGAGGTGATCACCGCGCCGACCGAATTCATCGCCGTCAAGGACGCGCTGGAAACCGCCGGCTTCAAGCCGGAATTCGCCGAGGTGACGATGAAGCCGGAAAGCGAGAACGAGTTCACCGGCGACGACGCGGTGAAGATGCAGAAGCTGCTCGACGCGCTGGAAAACCTGGACGACGTGCAGGAAATCTACACCACCGCGGTGATGGACGAGTGAGTCCGGCCGCCATGCGGACCGGCATTTTCGGCGCCTTCCTCCTGGCGTTCGGCGGGGCAGCCGGCGCCGCCGAGCTGGCCTGTCCGGACCTCGCGACGCTGGTCCAGGTCAACGCCTGCCCAAGCGAGGAAGAGCTGCAGTACACCTACACCGGCTATTGCAGCGACAACGCGATGGCCTACGGCAACAAGACCGATCCCTGTGTCCGCTACGCCGATTACCGCAAGCTGAAGAACCTGGCGCTGTGGGAATCCCCGGACGGCCGGTTCGACGGCTACGTGTCGTGCGACCTGCCGCTGGCGCAATGGCGCGGCGCGCGGCCGACCGGCATCGCCCTGGCCGGCCAGGGCAAGGTCACGCGACTGGTCTGCAGCTACCCGAACGGCATCAACCTGACCTACCGGACGCACGAGACCTGCACCCTGCAGGACCCCAGGGCTTGCGCCTCCAACGCCGCGGCCTGCGCCGCCACCTGCAACTGAGCGCCGCGGCCCAGCCCCGGCCCGCCGCCTGATGCAGCGCGTCTACCCGCTGCTCTTCGTCTTCCTGTGGAGCACCGGCTTCATCGGCGCCAAGTACGGGCTGCCGTATGCCGCGCCGCTGTCCTTCCTGCTGACGCGCTACGGGCTGGTCATCGCGCTGATGACGGTCATCGCGCTGGCGACCCGCGCACCATGGCCGAAGTCGCCGCGCCAATGGCTGCACATCGGGGTGTCCGGGTTGCTGGTGCATGCCGTCTATCTCGGCGGCGTCTTCGTCGCCATCGCCCACGGGCTGCCGGCCGGCGTCACGGCGCTGGTCGTCGGCATGCAGCCGTTGTTGACGGCGCTGGGCGCCGGCTGGCTACTCGACGAGAAAGTGAGCGCTCGCCAATGGGGCGGCCTGGCGCTCGGCTTCGTCGGCGTCGGCCTGGTCGTTTCCGGCAAGTTCGGCGACGCGGCGCTGGGGCCGATGCTGATCCCGGCGCTCGTCGCGCTGCTCGGCATCACGGCCGGGACGCTTTACCAGAAGCGCTTCTGCGCCAGCTTCGACCTGCGCACCGGGTCGGTGATCCAGTTCGTGCCGACCGCCTTGCTGACCGCCGTGGCGGTGGCACTGGTCGAGGGTTACCAGGTCGCCTGGACGGGCGATTTCATCTTCGCGCTGGGCTGGCTGGTGCTGGTCCTCTCGATCGGTGCCATCAGCCTGCTCAACCTGCTGATCCGCAACGGCAGCGCGGTGAACGTGGCCAGCCTGTTCTACCTGACGCCGCTGTCGACGGCGCTGATCGCCGGGCTCGTTTTCGGCGAAAAACTGACGTCGACCGCAACCGTCGGCATGGCGCTGGCGGTCGGCGGCGTCTATCTGGTGGCGAGGCCGGCGAAATGAGCGCGCCCCGCATTCTGGGCATCGATCCGGGTTTGCGCGTGACCGGCTTTGGCGTCATCGAGAAGCACGGCAACCAGCTGGTTTATGTCGCCAGCGGCTGCATCAAGTCGAACGACCGGCAGTCGCTGCCCGAGCGCATCGCCACGCTGTTCGCCGGCCTCGGCGAGGTGATCGCCACCTATGCGCCGAACCAGGCGGCGGTCGAAAAAGTGTTCGTCAACGTCAATCCGCAATCGACCCTGCTGCTCGGCCAGGCGCGCGGGGCGGCACTCAGCGCGCTGGTCCATGCCGGCCTGCCGGTGGCCGAATACACCGCCCTGCAGGTCAAGCAGGCGGTGGTCGGGCACGGCAAGGCGGCCAAGGACCAGGTGCAGCACATGGTCGTCCGCCTGCTCGGCCTGCCGGCGGCGCCGACGGCGGATGCGGCCGACGCGCTGGCCTGCGCCATCTGCCACGCGCACGGCGGGCAGGGGCTGGGGGCGCTGGCGACGGCGGGCTATCGCGTTCGCGGCGGACGGCTGATCGGTTAACATGGCGCCATGATTGGACGACTCACCGGCCTACTGGCCGAAAAAAATCCCCCGCAGATCGTGGTCGACGTCAATGGCGTCGGCTACGAGCTCGACGTGCCGATGAGCAGCTTCTACAACCTGCCCGCCGCCGGCGAGAAGGTGACCCTGCTGACTCATTTCGCGGTGCGCGAGGATGGCCATTTCCTCTACGGCTTCCTGAGCGAGGGCGAGCGCTTTGCCTTCCGCCAGTTGCTGAAGATTTCCGGCATCGGCGCCCGTACCGCCTTGTCGGTGCTGTCCGGCCTGTCGGTCGGCGATCTCGCCGCCGCCGTGGCGCGCCAGGAAGTCGGGCGCCTGGTCAAGATTCCCGGCATCGGCAAGAAGACGGCCGAACGTCTGCTGCTCGAATTGAAGGGCAAACTGGCGGAAACCACCGGCGCCGCGCTGCCTGCTACGGTCGACGACGCCAAACAGGACATTTTGAACGCGCTGCTCGCCCTCGGTTACAACGAAAAGGAAGCAGCATCGGCAATGAAGTTGCTGCCGCCGGATGTCGGCACGTCCGATGGCATCCGCCAGGCGCTCAAGCTGCTCTCGAAGGTCTAGGGCGTGTTCACCGAAGAGAACCCCAAACGCCTCGCCCAGATCGCCCTCGTCGCGCTGCTGATCATCGGCTGCATCGCGGTGCTGCTGCCGATGATCGGCGCCATCCTGTTCGCCTTTGTGCTGTGGATCTGTACCTGGGGTGTCTATTCGGAAAGACTGCTGCCGCGCATCGGCGGGCGCCATACCCTGGGCGCCTCGCTGATGACCCTGCTGCTCGTGCTGATCATGCTGCTGCCGATGATCTTTCTGGTCGGCAGCCTGGTCAACGGCGCCGAAGCACTGATCGGCGAGATCCGCCCGCACTTCGAGGAAGGCTTGCCGGCCGAACCGCCCAAGTATCTGGGTGACCTGCCGCTGGTCGGCAGCGAAATCAAGGCCAACTACCATCGCATCGCCAGCAACCGCGCCGAACTCAACGCCGTTCTCAAGCAACTGATCGACCCCGCCCGCCGCCTGGCACTGGCGACCGGCAAGATCGCCGGCAACGGCCTGCTTCAGCTGGCGCTGGTCATCTTCGTCCTCTTCTTCCTTTACCGCGACGGCGAGAAGATCGCCCACGCCCTCTACGTCGGCGCCCGCAAGCTGGGCGGCGACCTTGGCGAGGAAATGATCGAACGGGCACGCGGCACGGTGATCGGCGTCATGCTGGGCATCGTCGGCACGGCGGCCGCCCAGGGTACGGTGGCGATGCTCGGTTTCCTGATCGCCGGCGTGCCGAGCGCCGTGCTGCTCGGCTTCGCCACCTTTTTCCTGTCGATGATTCCGGTCGGCCCGCCGTTGATCTGGGGCGGCGCCGCCGCCTGGCTCTACAATCAGGGCGAAACCGGCTGGGCAATCTTTCTCGTGCTCTACGGCATCTTCGTCATCAGCAGCATCGACAATTTCCTGAAGCCCATCCTGATGGCGCGCGGTGCCGGCATCTCGATCCTGCTCATTGCCCTGGGCGTGATCGGTGGCGTGCTCGTCTTCGGCTTCATCGGCATCTTTCTCGGCCCGGTGCTGCTGGCCCTCGGCCACATGCTGCTCGGCCGCTGGACGCGAGAAGAGGAACAGCCCGCATGATCGAAACCGACAAGCTTGCTGCGGTCGACCGCATCATCGCCCCCAATTCCCGGTCGGCGCAGGAAGAAGCGCTCGAACGCGCGTTGCGCCCCAAGCGCCTGGCCGACTACACGGGCCAGGCCAAGATCCGCGAACAGCTGGAAATCTTCATCGAAGCCGCCCGCAAACGCGGCGATTCGCTCGACCACGTGCTGCTCTTCGGCCCGCCCGGCCTGGGCAAGACGACGCTGGCCCACATCGTCGCCCACGAAATGGGCGTCAACCTGCGCCAGACCTCGGGCCCGGTGCTCGAACGCGCCGGCGACCTCGCCGCCATCCTGACCAACCTCGAACCGCACGACGTGCTGTTCATCGACGAAATCCACCGCCTCAGCCCGGTGGTCGAGGAAATCCTCTACCCGGCGCTCGAGGACTTCCAGATCGACATCATGATCGGCGAAGGCCCGGCCGCGCGCTCGGTCAAGCTCGATCTGCCGCCGTTCACGCTGGTCGGCGCCACGACGCGCGCCGGCATGCTGACCAACCCGCTGCGCGACCGCTTCGGCATCGTCGCCCGGCTGGAGTTCTACACCGCCGATGAGCTCAAAAGCATCGTCAGCCGCTCGGCGAGCCTGCTCAACGCGCCGGTCGACCCTGACGGCGCGCTGGAAATCGCCCGCCGCTCGCGCGGCACGCCGCGCATCGCCAACCGCCTGCTGCGCCGCGTGCGCGACTACGCCGAGGTCAGGGCGGACGGCCAGATCACCCGCGCCGTCGCTGATGCCGCCCTGGCGATGCTCGACGTCGACCCGGCCGGTCTCGACATCATGGACCGCAAGCTGCTCTCGGCCGTCATCGACAAGTTCGGCGGCGGTCCGGTCGGCGTCGACAACCTCGCCGCCGCCATCGGCGAAGCGCGCGACACCATCGAGGACGTCCTCGAACCCTACCTGATCCAGCAAGGCTACCTGCAGCGCACCCTGCGCGGGCGCATCGCCACCCCGGCGATCTACCGCCACCTCGGCCTGGCCGAACCGAACAGCGCCGTCGTGCGTGACCTGCTTTCCGAGGAATAACGGGGCGTCGCGGGCGTTTTTCGGTGATTGAAAAAGGCCAGAATTAGCATGGAAACAAACCGTTACAAATGATTCCTGCGAAGTCAGGTAAAATCGCCCGATGAAGTTCGAGCCGAAACCCAACGCCTTCTCAATCCCCGTGCGCGTCTATTACGAGGATACCGATGCCGGCGGGGTCGTCTATTACGCCAATTACCTGAAGTTCTTCGAACGCTGCCGCACCGAATGGATGCGCCAGGTCGGCCACGACCAGTCGCAGCTCGCGGCGGAGGCCGGCATCGCCTTCATGGCGCGCAAGGCCAGCTGCGAATACCTCAAGCCGGCGCGGCTCGATGACCAGCTGACGATCGGCCTCGAAGTCGAAAAGCTGACCCGCGTCCGCGTCGTCTTCCGCCAGCACGTGCGGCGCGGCGACGAGGAACTAGTCACCGGCACCGTCGAGATCGCCTGCGTCGACATCGGCAAGATGGCGCCGGCGCCGATTCCCGAATTCCTGCACAGCAAACTGGAAGCACTGAAATGAACGTCACCCAGGATCTTTCCATCCTCCACCTGATCCTCAACGCCAGTGCGGTGGTGCAGGCCGTCATGGCCTTGCTGGCCGGCGTCTCCTTCATGTCCTGGTACTACATCTTCATGAAGTGGTACGCGGTCACGCAGGCGCGCGCCAAGACCGAGACCTTCGAGCGCGATTTCTGGTCGGGCGGCGACCTCACCAATCTCTACAATAGCGCAGTCAACGACCGCCACCACGCCGGTTCGATGGAGCGCATCTTCGAGTCGGGCTTCCGCGAGTTCGCCAAGCTCAAGGGCCAGAAGAACCTCGACCCGAAGGACGTCATCGACGGATCGCGGCGCGCCATGCGCGCCACCTACCAACGCGAGATGGACGCCCTGGAAGCGCACCTCGCCTTCCTCGCCTCGGTCGGCTCGGTCTCGCCCTACATCGGCCTGTTCGGCACCGTCTGGGGCATCATGCATTCCTTCCGCGGTCTCTCGAACGTCGGCCAGGCAACGCTGTCCGCCGTCGCCCCGGGCATCGCCGAGGCGCTGGTCGCCACCGCCATCGGCCTCTTCGCGGCGATTCCCGCCGTGCTCGCCTACAACCGCTTCTCGCACGACATCGACCGCCTCGCCGTGCGCTACGAGTCGTTCATGGAGGAGTTCTCCAACATCCTCCAGCGGCAGATGAGGTAAAGCGATGCGCCAGCGCCGCCTCAAGAACGAGATCAACGTCGTTCCCTACATCGACGTCATGCTGGTGCTGCTCGTCATCTTCATGGTGACGGCGCCGATGATGACGACCTCGACCATCGACGTGCCCTCGGTCGGCAAGGCCAACACCGCCCCGGCGATGCCGCTGGAAGTGGCGATCAAGGCCGATCAGAGCATGACGCTGACCGACCGCGCCGGAAATGGCCGGGAAATCCGCGTCGACCGCAGCGAACTCAAGTCGCGCATCCTGGCGGCGCAGCAGAAGAACCCGGAGCAGCCGGTGCTGATCGCCGGCGACAAGAACGTCAAATACGAGGCGGTACTGTCCGTGATGGACGAATTGCAGCGTGCCGAGGTCAAGAAAATCGGCCTCCTGGTGCAAACCACCGGCAAATGATTCTCGAACGGCGCGAAGAACCCGGCAGGAAGTACGCGCTGACGTTCACCATCCTGGTGCACGTCGGCCTGCTCGCCTTCCTGTTCTTCGGCGTGCAGTGGAAGCGCAGCCAGCCGGACGTGGTCGAGGTCGAACTGTTCTCCAGCCGCCCGGTGCCGGCCGTCCAGGCGGCGGCACCACCGCCGCCACCGCCCCCGGAAACGAAGCCGGAGCCGCCCCCCGAACCGAAACCGTTGCCCAAGGCCGAGCCGAAACCCGAACCGCCCCCGCCGAAGAAGCCGGACATTGCGATCAAGGAAGAAAAAAAGCCGCCCAAGCCCGAGCCGAAAAAGCCGGAACCGGAACCGAAGAAACCCGAACCCAAGCCCGAGCCGAAGAAACCGGAACCCAGGCCCGAACCCAAAAAGCCCGAGCCGAAGCCGGAGGCCAAGCCGGAACCGAAGGCGCCCGACTTCAGCGACATGCTCAAGCGCGAGGCCGCCGAGCGCAGCCCGCGTCCGAACGCTTCGCAGCAGATGGCCAAGGCCGCTGCCGCCGAAGCCGAGCAGCGGGCGGCGGCGGGCAAGAAAGGGCTGCAGGACTACGCCAACAAGATCCGCAACAAGGTGCGCGGCAACATCGTCCTGCCGCCGAACATCCAGGGCAATCCGGAAGCGATCTTCGAGGTGAACCAGCTGCCGTCCGGCGAGGTGCTCGACGTCCGGCTCAAGCGTTCGAGCGGCAATCCCGGCCTCGACGCCGCCATCGAGCGGGCCATCCTGAAATCCTCGCCGCTGCCCAAACCCGACGATCCCGCCCTGTTCCGGCGCGACCTGGAAATCAAATACAAGCCATTTGAAGAGTAGAATCGCGCGAACCCATGACGAAATCGAGTCCCATGCCCCAGATTTTCCACAAAATCCTCTTCGCACTGTCGCTTTTGGCCGCCGTAACGGCCCAGGCGCAGCTTTCCGTCGAAATCACCGGCGCCGGCGCCAACCGCATCCCGGTGGCGATCGCCAATTTCGCCGGCGATGCGGCGGCCGCCCAGGTCGTCACCGCGACGGTGCGCGCCGACCTCGAACGCAGCGGCCTGTTCAAGCTGATCGACCCGGCCGGCGCGACCCTCGACGAAAACGCACAGGTCAGTTTCGCCGACTGGAAGGGCCGCGGCGCCGACGCACTGGCTGCCGGCAGCGTCACGCGCGGGCCGGACGGCCGCATGCAGGCGCGCTTCCGTCTCTACGACACGCAAAAGCAGGCGGCGCTGGGCGGTGCCGTCTACGTCACTGGCAACGACCAGTTGCGCGCCGCCGGCCACCGCATCGCCGACTACATCTACGAGAAGCTGACCGGCGAGAAGGGCGTCTTCTCGACGCGCATCGCCTACGTCGTCAAGTCCGGCGGCCAGTTCCGCCTGCAGATCGCCGACGCAGACGGGCAGGGCGCCGTGACGGCGCTGAGCTCGACCGAACCGATCATCTCGCCGGTCTGGTCGCCGGACGGAAGCAAGCTGGCCTACGTCTCGTTCGAGAAAAAGAAGCCGGTCATCTACGTGCATGCGCTGGCCAGCGGCCAGCGCCAGGTGGTGGCCAACTTCAAGGGCTCCAATTCCGCCCCGGCCTGGTCGCCCGACGGCCGCAAGCTGGCCGTCGTCCTCTCCAAGGACGGCAATTCGCAGATTTATTCGGTCAATGCCGACGGCACCGGCCTCCAGCGCCTGACCCAGTCGGCCGGCATCGACACGGAGCCGCGCTATTCGCCCGACGGCGGCAGCATCTACTTCACCTCGGACCGCGGCGGCAGCCCGCAGATCTACCGGATGGGCGCCAACGGCGGGGACGCCCAGCGCATCACTTTCGAAGGCAGCTACAACGTGTCGCCGCGCCCATCGCCCGACGGCAAGAGCCTGGCCTTCATCAGCCGCCGCGACGGTCGCTTCCAGCTCGCCGTGATGGACCTCGCCAGCAAGCAGGTGCAGATCCTGACCGACTCGAACAAGGACGAATCCCCGAGTTTCGCCCCCAACAGCCGCATGATCCTGATCGCCACTGAAACCGGCGGCCGCGGCGTCCTTTCCGCTGTTTCCAGCGATGGCAGGATCAAGCAGCGCCTCTCGATTGCCGCCGGCGACGTCCGCGAGCCGGCCTGGGGCCCCTTCATTCAATAATCTTCAACGGAGAACACCATGAATAAACTGCTCGTACCCGCCCTGCTCGCCGCCCTGATCGTCGGTTGCAGCTCGACCCCGGTCGATGAAACCTCCGGCGCGCCGGTCGAATCGCGCAGCGGCTCCGGCGTCACGCCGGTCACCGCCGGCGGCCTCGACTCGCGCGGCCTGCCGCGCGAGCTGACCGATCCCAAGAGCCAGCTGTCGCAGCGCAGCATCTACTTCGACCTCGACAAGTACGAGGTCAAGGCCGAGTATCAGGATCTGGTCGCCGCCCATGCCAAGTACCTTATCGCCAACCGCGGCTTCAAGGTGCTGATCCAGGGCAATACCGACGAGCGCGGTAGCCGCGAGTACAACCTGTCGCTCGGCCAGAAGCGTTCCGACGCGGTCAAGCGTTCGCTGGTCCTGCTCGGCGCCAAGGAAGATCAGGTCGAATCGGTCAGCCTCGGCGAGGAAAAGCCGAAGAACCCCGGCCACGACGAAGCGGCCTGGGCGGAAAATCGCCGCGCCGACATCCTCTACCGCGCACCCGACGGTCGCGGCGAGTTCTGAGCATGCGTGCCCTGCGCATCGCCCTCCTGCTTTCCGCGCTCGGCGCCGCCTCGGCCCAGGCCGGCATGTTCGACGACGAAGAGGCGCGCCGCCAGATCAAGGATCTGACGATCAAGAACGAGGCGCGCTTCGATCAGCAGGGCAAGACCCAGCTCGACCTCGCCAACCAGCTTTCGCGCCAGTCGGAGGAAATCGCCCGCCTGCGCGGCCAGGTCGAAACACTGACCTACGAGCTGGAAACCGCCAAGAAGCGCCAGCAGGACTTCTATCTCGACCTCGACACCCGCCTGCGCAAGCTCGAACCGCAGGGCGCCGGCGGGTCTGCTGCGGTCGACGGCGGAAATGCGGCAAATTCGGCGGGCGCCGGCGACCCGGCCAGGGAATCGCGCGACTACGAGGCCGCGCTGAACAACTTCAAAGCCAACAAGTACAAGGAAGCGTCCTGGGGCTTTTCCGCCTTCGTCCAGAAATACCCGGACAGCTCGCTGGCGCCGAACGCCCAGTTCTGGCTGGGCAACGCCTTCATCGCCCAGCGCAACTGCGCCAAGGCGATCGAGGCGCATTCGGTGGTCACGACCAAATACGCCGACAGTGCCAAGGCGCCGGATTCGTGGCTGGCGATGGCGACCTGCCAGCAGGAGATGGGCAATCCGACGGCGGCGAAGCGCTCGCTGGAAACGCTGGTGGCCAAGTACCCGAATGCGCCGGCCGCCGATACCGCGCGTGATCGCCTGAAGAAAAAGTAGTTGGCGCTGCGTCTCACCGAAATCTTCTTCTCGCTGCAGGGCGAGGCATCGCGCGTCGGCCTGCCGACGGTGTTCGTCCGCCTCACCGGCTGCCCGCTGCGCTGCGTCTGGTGCGACACCACCTACAGCTTCACCGGCGGCGAACCGGCGACGGTCGCTGCGGTGCTGGCCGAGGTGGCGAAGTACCCGGCGCGCCAGGTCTGCGTCACCGGCGGCGAGCCGCTGGCGCAGAAGGAATGCCTGGCGCTGCTGGGCGCGCTGTGCGACGCCGGCTACGACGTCTCGCTGGAAACCTCGGGCGCCCTCGACATCGCCGCGGTCGACCCGCGCGTGGCGCGCATCATGGACCTCAAGGCGCCGGGGTCCGGCGAATGTGACAGGAACCGCTGGGAAAACCTGGCGGCGCTGACCGCGCGCGACGAAATCAAGATCGTCATCGCTTCGCGCGCCGACTACGAATGGGCGCGCGCCATGCTGCGCGAACAGCGCCTGAACGCGCGCTGCCCGGTGCTTTTCTCGCCCGCGCAAGGGCTGGTCGACCCGACGGCGCTGGCCGACTGGATCCTCGAGGACGGCCTTGACGTGCGTTTCCAGCTGCAGCTGCACAAGCTGTTGTGGGGCAACGCCAAGGGAAAATAGGGGGCTGCCGGGCCGGGCATTTCCAGCGCCGGAACAAGCAGATAGCGACGCAATCCAAGGCGTAATCGGGTATATTCGCGCCCCATGATGAAGCCTGCAGTCGTTCTCCTCTCCGGCGGACTCGATTCCGCCACCTGCCTCGCCATCGCCCGCAGTCAGGGCTTCGCCTGCTACTGCCTGTCCTTCGACTACGGCCAGCGGCACAACGCCGAACTGCGGGCCGCCGCGCGGGTCGCGCAGGCGCTGGGGGCGGTCGAACACCGCGTCCTCAGCCTCGGCCTCGCCCAGTTCGGCGGCTCGGCGCTGACCGACACCCGCATCGCCGTGCCCACCGCCGGCGTCCAGCCCGGCATTCCCGTCACCTACGTGCCGGCGCGCAACACCATCATGCTGTCGCTGGCCCTAGCCTGGGCCGAGGTGCTGGGCAGCCGCGACATCTTCGTCGGAGTCAATGCGGTCGACTATTCCGGCTATCCCGATTGCCGCCCGGAATACATCGCGGCCTTCGAGAAAATGGCCAACCTGGCGACGCGGGCCGGTGTCGAAGGCGCCCGGCTGGTCATCCACGCGCCGCTGATCGACCTTTCCAAGGCCGACATCATCCGCACCGGCAGCCGGCTGGGCGTCGATTACGGGCTCACCGTATCCTGCTACCAGGCCGATGCCGACGGCCGCGCCTGCGGCGTCTGCGATTCCTGCCGACTGCGCGCCGAAGGCTTCGCCGCCGCCAGCGTTCCCGACCCCACCGCCTACGTCCTCCGCTGATGGAATCCGCCGTTTCAGCCAACACCATTCTCTGGCTCGCCTTCGCCGTCGCCTTCGTCTTCGGCGCCATCGGCCAGAAAACCCATTTCTGCACCTTGGGCGCCGTGTCCGACATCGTGAACATGGGCGACTGGAACCGCATGCGCATGTGGCTGCTGGCCATCGGCGTGGCGATCCTCGGTTCGGCGGCGCTGCATGCGGCCGGCCTGATCGACCTCGGCAAATCGATCTACCGGACGCCCAACTTCACCTGGCTTTCCTACATCGTCGGCGGCCTCTGTTTCGGTATCGGCATGGTGCTCGCTTCCGGTTGCGGTTCGAAGACGCTTATCCGCATCGGCAGCGGCAACCTGAAGTCGGTGATCGTCTTCCTGGTCCTCGGCATCGTCGCCTACATGACCATGCGCGGGGTCTTCGGCGTCTTCCGCGTCAATGTGCTGGAAAAGGCGGCCCTCTCCTTCCCCGGCGGGCAGGACGTGCCAGCGCTGCTGACGGCCGCCGGCATGGACCCGCAAACGGCTTTCCTGCTCGCGGTTCTCGCCATCGGCGGCGGGTTGACCGCATTCAGCCTGTTCCGGCGCGAATTCTGGACGCTCGACAACCTGCTCGGCGGCCTCGGCACCGGGCTGGCCGTGGTCGCCGCCTGGTACGTCAGCGGCCACCTCGGCTACCTGCCGGAGCACCCGGAGACGCTGGAGGAAGCCTTCATCGCCACCAACAGCGGGCGCATGGAATCGCTGACCTTCGTCGCGCCGCAGGCTTACGCGCTGGAACTGCTGATGCTGTGGTCGGACACCAGCCGCAAGATGACTTTCGCCATCGCCACCGTGCTCGGCGTGATCGCCGGTTCCGGCGCATGGGCCCTGCTGACCCGCAGTTTCCGCTGGGAGGGCTTCGCCAGCGTCGAGGATACCGCCAGCCACCTGCTCGGCGCCGCGCTGATGGGCTTCGGCGGCGTGACGGCGATGGGCTGCACGGTGGGGCAGGGCATCACCGGCTTCTCGACGCTGGCGCTCGGCTCCATCGTCACCTTCCTGGCGATCGTCGCCGGCGCCGCGGCAACCCTAAAATTCCAGTACTGGCGGGTGATGCGCGAGGCATAATAGCGGGCGGCAGCCGGATCGGCTGTCGCACTCGACTATCGCCATGTTCGCCCGTTTCCTAAGCCAGACCCGCTTCGCCGCCTTTCTCGCCTGCCTGCCGCTGTTTGTCGCTGCCGGCGATGGCCTCGCCGCTCCCCCCGGACTTGCCATCGCGCTGAATTCCGCCGACGGCACGATCAGCCTGATCGACACCGAAACCTACAAGGTGGTCGGCAAGGCGGTGGCCTGCAAGGAGCCGCACCACCTGATGCCGTCGCCCGACGACAAGTCGGTCATCGTCGCCTGCTCGGCCTCCAACCAGCTGGTCTTCTTCGATCCATTGACCGGCCGGGAACAGAAGCGCATCCGCAACATTTCCGACCCCTACCAGATCGGCTTCTCGCCCGACCGCAAGTGGTTCGTCAGCAACTCGCTGCGCCTCGACCGCGTCGACCTCTACGACGCCGCCGATTTCCGGCTCAAGGCGCGTCTGCATGCGCCGCGCACTCCGTCGCACATGGCCTTCGACGCCGGCAACGAGTACGTCTTCATCACCCTGCAGGATTCCAACGAGGTGATGGCGATCAACCTGAAGACGCAAAAGACCGAATGGGTCATGCCGGTCGGCCCGACCCCGGCAGGGATCGTCATGACCCCCGACAACCGCCATCTCCTGGTCGCCATCATGGGCGAGGGCTATGTCGAGGTGATCGACTGGAAGGCGCAGAAGACGGTGAAGAAGGTGCCGACCGACACCGCCGCCCACAACCTGCACCCGCGCGGCGACGGACGTCACTACTTCGTTTCGAATCGCTCGGTGAGCGGCGGCAGCATTTCGCTGCTCGATACTCAGACCATGACCGTCGTCGAAAAGTACGACGTGCCGGGCGGCCCGGACGACATGGAAGTCCGCGCCGACGGCAAGGAGCTGTGGGCAACCGCCCGCTTCGGACGGCGCGTCCAGGTGGTGGACCTGATCAGCAAGACATTGAAGACCTCGATCCCGGTCGGCAGTTCGCCGCACGGGGTGTTCTTCCTGAATCACGCGCCGCGCAAATGAGCGCCCGTCAGCCGTTGCGCCGCCTGGCCTTCGCCGCTCTGCTCGCCGCGACGGCCGGCATGGCACACGCCGCCTGCAGCGGCCGCCTGTACCTGACCTTCGACACCGGCAACATGCGGCATGCCGAACTGATCGCCGAGATACTGGCCAGGCACCAGGCCAGGGCCACCTTCTTCGTCGCCAACGAGAAGACCCTGCGCGGCGACCATGCTCTGGACCAGAGCTGGGCGCCCTACTGGCAGGCGCGGGTGGCCGAGGGCCACGCCTTCGGCAGCCATACCTGGCGACATGGCAGCTTCCGCCAGGACAGCGGCGGGCAGACCCGCTACCGGCTGATGAACGGCAAGACGGAAAATCTCGGTGCCGATGCCATCTGCACCGAGATCCGCCAGCCCGACACCCGCTTCCGGGAACTCACGGGCCGCCCCCTCGACCCGCTGTGGCGTGCCCCCGGCGGGCGCACCACGCCGGCGACGCTGAAGGCCGCGCAGGCCTGCGGCTACCGCCATGTCGGCTGGGCGCCGGCCGGCTTCCTCGGCGACGAACTCCCTTCCGAAACCTATCCGAATCAGTTGCTGGTCGACCGCGCGGTGGGCAATCTCAAGGACGGCGACATCGTCATGGCCCACCTCGGCATCTGGTCGCGCCAGGAACCGTTCGCGCCGGCGCTCGACCAACTGCTCGACCGCCTGCAGGCCCGGGGCTTCTGCTTTGCGACGCTGGCGCCGGCCGCCGGTACGGTGGGCAGATAGAACATGGTCCAGCAATTCCTCGACACCTTCGTGCTGATCCAGGGCTGGCTGCTCGAGCATATCGTGCAGCCGCCGCTGCTGGCGCTGGGACTCGGCAGCTACCTGGAGGTCGCTTTCGACGGCGTCGAATTCTTTCTCTACGGTGTCCTGCAGCTGAGCATCGCCTACATGCTGCTGCGTCCGCTCGAGCATTTCCGCCCCATCGAGCGCTGGCCGGACCGCAAGGCGGTGCGCGTCGACGTCCTCTACACCTTCCTCGACCGCCTCGGCATCGTTCCGCTGGCGGTCTTCGCGCTCCTCAGCCCGCTGTTCCTCCATCTCGAAAGCTGGCTGCGCTTCCACGACATCATCCCGCCGCAGCTCGAGGATGCCTTTCCCTCGCTGGAAAATTATCCACTGGTCAGCTTCGTCGTCTATCTGGTCATCCTCGATTTCGCCGAGTACTGGCGCCACCGCCTGGCGCACACCTTCCGCTGGTGGTGGGCGCTGCATGCCATCCACCACAGCCAGCGCCAGATGTCGCTGTGGACCGACAGCCGCAACCATCTGCTCGACGACCTGATCGGCGGCGCCTGGTTCGCCCTGATCGCGCTCTGCATCGGCGTCCCGCCCGGACATTTCGTCGGCCTCATGGTCGCCGTGCGCATCGTCGAGAACCTGTCGCACGTGAACGCCCGGCTACACTTCGGCTGGCTCGGCGAACGCCTGCTGGTCAGCCCGCGCTACCACCGCTGGCATCATGCGGTCGACCTGCCGCCGGGCCGCAATTTCCGCTTCGGCTGCAATTTCGCCATTCTCTTCCCGATCTGGGACCGCCTGTTCGGCACCCAGTACCTGGGCGAGGAACTGCCGGCGACCGGGGTCCAGTCGCCGACCCTCGCCGCCCCGGCGCACGCCGACCACTTCTGGGCACAGCAGCGCGACGGCATCGCCGGGCTGGTCAAAGCGGTCAAGGCGACGCTCGGCCAGGCCCCCCGCTGAGGCCTCACTCCCCTTCGTTTTCCTTCAGCTTCTCGATCACCAGCGGAAAGGCGCCCGAGCCGATCAGGGCGACGGCGGAAACGATGAAGGCCAGGCCGGCCATCGGGTCATCGAGGACCGGATGCAGCAGGGCGCCGAAGCCGGCGACGCTGAGCAGGCCGGGAACGGCGCACAGGATGCCGAGGGTGGTGAGCACGATGAACGAGAGCGGGTAGTGGCGCATGAGTAACCTATAGACGGCGGCTCTGGTCGCCGCTGGCGAAGCCGCACAACGGCTGCTCGATGCCGCGACCGATGGCGATGACCTTGAACAGCTCGCCCATCTCGTGCGGCATCAGCAGCTTGTTGATGGCGCCGGCAGCGCGGATGTAATCCGGTGTATCGGCGGGCTGCGCCGCCAGCAGGTCGAGAATGCCGCAGTTGAGCAGGAACTGGCCCTGGCTGGCGTAGCCCAGGAGATCGAGCCCGGCCGCATCGGCGGCGGCGATCACGGCCGTGAAATCGACATGCACCGTGACATCCTGCAGGCCGGGCAGGTAGAAGGGATCGGGGTGCGCATGGTGGCGATAGTGGCACATCAGCGTGCCGCGGCCGCGCTGCTGGTGGTAGAACTCGCGGCGCGGAAACCCGTAGTCGATCAGGAGCAGGGCGCCGCGTTTCAGGCGGTGGCCCCATTCGGCGGCCCAGGCACGGTTCGCCAGGCTGATTTCGCTTTCGTAGCCGGGCGGCAGACGGCACTGGCGGCCGATTTCCTGCGCGGCCGCCAGCAGCGCGCCGGCCGCCGGTCGCTCGTTCCACGTGAAACCGCCTTGCCGGTCCAGCCCGACCCCGCGCTCGACAATCCCGTCTTCCCGCCAGGCAACGACGTGGGCCGGCATGGCGTCGAGCAATTCGTTGGCGACGACGACCCCGGCGAATGCTTCCGGCAGGGCATCGAGCCAGCGCACCCGCGCCAGCAGGTGCGGCACGGCGGCGGCCAGCGTCGCCCGCTGGCGTTCGCGCAGATCGGCGGAGAGATCGAGGATGTCGTAGTGCGCCGGCAAGGCGTCGAGGCGTTCGAGTTCGAGCAGAAGATCGGCGGCCAGACGGCCGGAACCGGCCCCCACCTCGAGCACGTGCGGCGCCGACCGGGCCGTCACCTGGGCGACCTGGCGCGCCAGCGCACGGCCGAAATAGGCCGTCATTTCCGGCGCGGTGACGAAATCGCCGGCGGCGCCGAATTTCCGCGCGCCCGCCGAGTAGTAGCCGAGACCCGGTTGATAGAGGGCCATCTCCATGAAGCGGGCGAAGGAAATCCAGCCGCCGGCGGCGCCGATTTCGCCGGCGATCGCGGCGACCAGGGCCCGGCTGTGGGCTGCGGCTTCGGGAGAAGGTTGGGGGAGAGTCATGGTATTTCCGGAAAGAAGACGATTTTAGCGGTCGCCGTGGCATTGCGCCGGAAAATTATCGCCGTCTCGCGGTAAACTTCGCCCTTTTCCGCGGTCGACCGCGGAAGGCAACGAAAATCGCCATGGAAACCTCGAACACCCTGCAAAAGCTCCGGAAATTCCTCGAAGGCCGCGTCGGCAAGGCGATCGGCGACTACAAAATGATCGAGGACGGCGACACCGTCCTGGTCTGCGTTTCCGGCGGCAAGGATTCCTACACGCTGCTCAACATCCTGCTCGCCCTGCAGCAGCGGGCGCCGATCAGCTTCCGCCTGATCGCGATGAATCTCGACCAGAAGCAGCCCGGTTTTCCGGCCGACGTCCTGCCGCGCTATTTCGATTCGCTGGGGGTGGACTACCGCATCGTCGAGGCCGACACCTATTCGATCGTCAAGGACAAGATCCCCGAAGGCAAGACCACCTGTTCGCTTTGCTCGCGCCTGCGCCGCGGCATCATTTACCGGACGGCCAAGGAACTGGGCGCCAACAAGATCGCCCTCGGCCACCATCGCGACGACATGGTCCATACGCTGTTCCTCAACATGCTGTTCGGCGGCAAGCTGAAGGCCATGCCGCCCAAGCTGGTCACCGACGACAAGGCACACGTCGTCATCCGGCCGCTCGCCTATTGCCCGGAAAAGGACATCGCCCGCTTCGCGCGCGGCATGGAATTCCCGATCATTCCCTGCAATCTGTGCGGGTCGCAGGAAAACCTGCAGCGCCAGAAGATCCGGGCAATGATGGAGGACTGGGATCGCAGGTACCCGGGGCGCACCGAAGCGGTATTCACCGCCATGCAGAATGTCGTGCCTTCGCACCTGGCCGACAACATGCTGTTCGATTTTCCCGGTCTGACGCTGGAGACGCCGGTGGACGAGGGCGACATCGCCTTCGACGAACCCGAGATGCCGTTGCGCGGCGGCGTGCCGATCGCTGTTGCGCCAGGCCCGGAAACGACACCCACTGGTGGAAATTTTTCCCGGGAATTCATGGGCATGTGAAAAACCTCACGTCTTGTGAAGTCGGCCGTTCCCTATACTGAATGCATGATCGACCCAACCCCATCCCGGAGAATGCCATGCTTGGCCACGCAAGCCGCAAAGGTGCATTGAAGCTGGTCCAGTCGCCCGGAGAGTGCGATAATTCGCAGCTTCTACCGGACCTTGACGTGATGACTGATACGCAACGCAGATTGATCGTGATGTTCGCCGACGTATCGGACAGCGCCCGACTGTTCGAACGCCTGGGAGATACCGAAGCATCCTATGCCGTCGAGCGTTGCCTCAAGCGCATGGAACGCGCCATCGCCGGCTATGGCGGACAGGCGGTCGAGGTTTCGGGCGACGGTCTGCTGGCCACCTTCGAGTCGGCGGAGCAGGCCTGCCATGCCGCGATCGACATGCAGTCGCGGGTGTCCAAGCTGCCCCCGGTGTCCGGCCTCAAGCTGACCATCCGCATCGGCCTCCATGTCGGCTCCATCGCCGTCGGCAAGGACACGATCAAAGGTTCCGCCATCGAAAGCACCGGCCGCATCGCCGGCAAGGCGCGCATCGACCAGATTCTCGCCAGCTCCCTGCTGATCGCCGAATTGCCCAAGCGGACACCCATCCTCAGCCGTCCGATGCCCGACCTCGGCAGCCTGAAGGAGGGCGAAACCACCTTCGATCTCGCCGAAATCGACTGGCTGGCCAATGAAGAAAATCAGCGCAAGCACGACAACATCGCCGTCGATCCGACGCCCAGCCAGTTCCTGGCGGATGTCGACCGCCTGTGCATTCGCTACCGCGGCAACGCCTTTCTGCTCGACGAGAAATCGCCCCTCCTGACCCTCGGCCGCGACCCGTCGAACAAGCTGGTCATCGTCGACCGCAAGGCCTCGCGCCAGCACGGGCGGATCGAACGGCGCAACAACAGCTACTACTACGTCGACAGCAGCACCAACGGCAGCTTCCTGACCATCGGCAGCCAGGGCGAAGTCCTGCTGCGGCGGCGCGAAATCGAACTCAAGGGCAACGGCCGGATATCGTTCGGCGCCTCGGCGAGCGACCCGAAAGCCGATTTCGCCGACTTCGAACATCTCTGATCGACAGACAAGCCGGCACCATGAAAAACGGCCGCCCTCGGGCGGCCGTTGCGGTCGACGACCGGAAATCGCCGAAATTCAGTTGGCTGCCTGGGCGTCGGCCACGCACTTCTTGATGAAGCTGCTCTTGGCGGCGCCGGCCAGCTTCTTCTCGGCAGCCGCCGCCTCGCAGGCGGCACCGGCCTGGCTGCCCTTGGCGTCAGCCTCGCACTTCTTGATGAAACTGCTGCGCGCCGCGCCGGCCAGCTTCTTCTGGTCGGCCGTGGCCTCGCAGGCACTGCCGGAACCCTGGGCGTCCGCCAGGCATTTCTTCATGAAGCTGGTCTTGGCGGCACCGGCCAGCTTTTTCTCGGCGGCCTTCGCCTCGCAGTCGTCGGCGGCGTACACGGAAGTGGCGGCAAAAGCCGCAAGCAATACGGCAATCAAGGTCTTCATGGTTTGTCCCCTCGGTGGTGAATGATCAAAGGCCAGCGCACTATCTGGCATTCAGGCGTCATCGTCAAGCATCATGCGCTGCTGGCGATCCATGAAATCCTGCATGCTGTCGATGCCACGCAGCTGCAGGATGGTATTGCGCACCGCCGCCTCGAGCAGCACCGCGAGGTTGCGCCCGGCGGCCACCGGAATCACCACCTTGCGCACCGGCACCCCGAGCACTTCCTGGGTCTGCGCGTCGAGCGGCAGGCGCGGGGCATCGCCGCTGCTGGCGGTCTTCTGCAGGTGGACGATCAGCTTGAGCTTCATCTTGCGACGCGAGGCGGTCTCGCCGAAGATGGTGCGAATGTTGAGCAGGCCGAGACCGCGCACCTCGAGAAAATCGCGCAGCATGCCGGGGCAGCGGCCCTCGACCGTCGCCGGCGCGATGCGGCCCATTTCGACGACGTCGTCGGCCACCAGGCCGTGACCGCGGGAAATCAGCTCGAGCGCCAGTTCGGACTTGCCGACGCCGGAATCGCCGGTGATCAACACCCCCATGCCGAGCACGTCCATGAACACGCCATGCAGGTTGACGGTATCGGCGAGGCGGGCGGAAAGGTAGATGCGCAGCAGGTCGATCACCGCCGAGCACGGCCTGGGCGACAGGATGACCGGCGTGTCGCTGGCCGCGCAGGCGGCGAGCATGACCTCGGGCGGCTTCAGCCCGTCGGCAATGATGACCGCCGGCGGCTCGGCCTGCAGCAATTCCTGAAAGAGCTGTCCGAAGCGGCGCTCGCCGATGCGCATGACCCATTCGTATTCGGCCTGGCCCATGACCTGCAGGCGCTCGGGGTGGATCACGTTGATATGGCCGACGACATCTGCCCCGTAATTGCTGGACAGCTTGATTTCGATCCGGCGGTCGATGCGCTGCCCGACCACCCAGTTGAGCATCAGCTTTTCGCGGTTGTCCTCGTAAAGCTGGATCAGGCTGATGTGGCGCGCCACGGGGAAATTCAGGACCGGAAGAGGGCGACGATGGCAGCGGAGTCGGGCGCGGCCAGCAGGGCTTCGCGGAAGGGGCGCTCGGAGAAACGCTGGGCCAGCTCGGAGAGGATCTGCAGGTGCTCCTCAGTCGCCTGCTCCGGGACCAGCAGCACGAACAGCAGGTTGACCGGGCGCCCGTCGGGCGAATCGAAGGGCACCGGCGTCGCCAGGCGCAGGAAGGCACCGGCCGCGTGCTTGAGACCCTTGATGCGGCCGTGGGGAATGGCGATGCCCTGGCCGAGGCCGGTGGAGCCGAGTTTTTCACGGGCGAACAGGCTGTCGAAGACAACCGAGCGGGCAAGGCCGAGATGGCTCTCGAAGAGCATGCCGGCTTGCTCGAAGACCCGTTTCTTGCTGCTGGCGTCGAGGTCGAGAAGCACCTGCGAGGCCGACAGGATGTTGGTCAATGGGTTCATAGGGGACAAAAAACAAGGCCGCAGCGATCAAGGCTGCGGCCGTTCGGCGATCAGCCGGCGACGTGGTTGGCTACCTTGTCGCCGCGATGGTGGTCCTGCAACTTCTGCTTGTATTTCTGGACCTGGCGATCCAGCTTGTCGAACATCGCATCGATGGCGGCGTAGAGATCGTCACCCGATTCCTCGACATGCATGTCCTTGCCGGGCACATGGACGGTCACTTCGGCCTTCTGCTTCAGCTTTTCAACGGACAGCACGACGTTGACACCGGTAACCTTGTCAAAATGGCGAACCACGGGATCCAGCTTGTTTTCCACGTATTCGCGCAATGCCGGCGTAACTTCGATATGGTGACCAGCGATCTGCAGATTCATTTTTTCTCCTCTCTCTACAGGGTCTTGCGTAAATTGACCGGCGGGATGTTGAGCGACTCGCGGTATTTTGCCACCGTGCGTCGGGCGACAACGATTCCCTGCTGGCCTAGTATTTCGGATAATTGGCTATCCGACAAGGGCTTCTTGCCGTCCTCGGCCCCGATCAGCTGCTTGATCAGGGCGCGGATGGCGGTGGCAGAGCAGGCGCCACCGGTATCGGTGGACACGTGGCTGCCAAAAAAATATTTCAGTTCGAAGATGCCGCGCGGCGTCGCCATGTATTTCTGGCTGGTCACGCGCGACACGGTCGATTCGTGGAGGCCGAGAATGTCGGCGATCTCGCGCAGGACCAGCGGCCGCATCGCCACCTCGCCGTGCTCGAAGAACTGGCGCTGGCGGTCGACGATGGCCTGGGTGACGCGGTGGATGGTCTCGAAACGCTGCTGGACGTTCTTGATCAGCCAGCGTGCTTCCTGCAGCTGGCCGGTCAGGTTGCCGTTGCCCCGGCGCTGGCGCGCCAGCACTTCGGCGTACAGGCGGTTGATGCGCAGCCGCGGGTAGGCGTCGGGGTTGGTGTAGGCCGTCCATTTGCCCTTGATTTTCTTGACGATGACGTCGGGCGTTATGTAGCGCGCCTCGAGCTGCGCAAAGCGGGCGCCGGGCCGCGGGTCGAGGCTGACGATCAGCGCATGCGCCTCCTTCAGGGCTTCGTCGTCGCAGCCGGTCAGCCGCTTGATCTTGACGAAATCGCGCGCGGCCAGCAGTTCGAGATGCTTCTCGACAATCTGCAGGGCCAGCGGACACTGTTCGTCGGCCGGCCGGGCGCGGAGCTGCAGCGCCAGGCATTCCTGCGGACTGCGCGCGCCGATTCCGGTGGGGTCGAAGCTCTGGATGTGGCGCAGGGCGATCTCCAGCTCCTCGGGTTCGATTTCGTACTCCGGCGGCAGGGTTTCCCAGAGCTCTTCGAGGGGCGTCGACAGATAGCCGTCGTCGTCCAGGGCCTCGATCAGGAAGCGCACCAGGCTGCGGTCGCGCTCGGAAAGCTGGGTCATCCCCAGCTGCCAGGTCAGGTGGTCGCGCAGGGTCGGCGTACTGGCGTGGATGTCCTGGGCATCGCTGTCGTCGTCCTCGTCGCGGCCGGCGCCGGTGAAGGTGCCGGCATCGGAGGCCCAGCGGTCGTCATCGACGCCGGTCGGGGTCTCCGGCACGGCCTGTTCGCGCTCGTCGCGCGCCGCCCGGTCGTCCTGGGACTCCTGCTCGCCGCGCTCGGCCGCCTCGCTGCGCGGGGCGTCGAACTGCTGGGCGGCGGCAAAGGATTCGGCCGGCCCTTCGTCGTCGCGTTCCAGCATCGGGTTTTCCAGCAGGTAGCGTTCGATTTCCTGCTGCATCTCGACGGTCGACAGCTGCAGGAGCTTGATCGACTGCTGCAGCTGGGGCGTCAGCGCAAGGTGCTGGGAGAGTTTTAACTGGAGTGCGGGCTTCATCGCTTGTCGGTACGCGGCCTCGGCATCACAGCTTGAAATGCTCGCCGAGATAGACCTTGCGCACGCTTTCATTCTCCACGATTTCGGCCGGCCGTCCAGCGGCCAGCACGTTGCCGGCGTTGATGATGTAGGCGTGGTCGCAGATGCCGAGCGTCTCGCGCACGTTGTGGTCGGTGATCAGGACGCCGATGCCGCGTTCCTTGAGGAAGCGGATGATCTTCTGGATTTCCAGCACGGCGATCGGGTCGACCCCGGCGAACGGCTCGTCGAGCAGGATGAAGCGCGGATTGGTGGCCAGCGCGCGGGCGATTTCCACCCGCCGCCGCTCGCCGCCGGAAAGCGCTGCGGCGTTGATGTGGCGCACATGGTCGACGTGCAGCTCGGCAAGCAGGCCTTCGAGGCGGTCGTTTTCTTCCGCCGGCGGCAGATTCAGCAGCTCCAGCACGGCGCGGATGTTTTCCTCGACGTTCAGCTTGCGGAAGACCGAGGCTTCCTGCGGCAGGTAGGACAGCCCCTGGCGCGCCCGGTTGTGCATCGGCAGATGGGTCAGCCGGGCATCGTCGATATGGACTTCACCACCGTCGGCCGGCACCAGGCCGACGATCATGTAGAAGCAGGTCGTCTTGCCGGCGCCGTTGGGACCGAGCAGGCCGACAACTTCGCCGCTCTTCACCTCGAACGAGACATCCTCGACGACGGTGCGCGCCTTGTATTTCTTGCGCAGGTTGTGCGCGGAAAGGGTCGAGACCCGGGAATCGCTCATTCATCGCCTCCGCGCATCACCTGGCGAATCGCCTCGCCGGAGAAGCCGCGATATTGCAGGAAACGCATCTGTTTGGCCCGCTCTTCGGCGGATTGCGGCACCTGACCGAACTTGCGCGCCCAGATCGCCCGGCAGCGCTCGGTCTCGTCGCCGGCCTCGGGCAGCGCCGCGGCGATGTCGTCGTCGGCGACGCCCTGCTGCTTCAGCTCCTGCCTGAGCCGGGCATTGCCGTAACGGCTGCCGCGCGCGGCGACGCGCTGGCTGGCGTAGCGGTGGTCGGACAGCAGGCGCTCGGCCTGCAGGGCGTCGAGCACCGCATCGAGCAGCTCCGCCGACTCCGCCTGCGCGGCCAACCTGGCCTTCAGCTCGGCCCGGCTGTGATCGCGGCGGGTCAGCAGCCGCAGGGCGGCGACCCGCAGCGCGGCGGACGAATCAGGCATCGACCTTTGCCGCCTTGACCGGCTTGATGACGGTGGTGCTGGCCGCCTCACGGATGCCGGCCTCGATCTCCTGGGCGATTTCCGGATGCGCCTTGAGGAACTCGCGGGCGTTGTCCTTGCCCTGGCCAATCTTTTCGCCCTTGTAGGCGTACCAGGCGCCGGATTTGTCGACCAACTTGTGGGCGACGCCCATTTCGACGATTTCGCCCTGGCGCGAGATGCCCTCGCCGTAGAGGATGTCGAAGATGGCTTCGCGGAAGGGCGGGGAGACCTTGTTCTTGACGACCTTGACCTTGGTTTCGCTGCCGATCACCTCGTCGCCCTTCTTGATCGAGCCGATGCGGCGGATGTCGAGGCGCACCGAGGCGTAGAACTTGAGCGCGTTGCCGCCGGTGGTGGTTTCCGGCGAGCCGAACATGACGCCGATCTTCATGCGGATCTGGTTGATGAAGATGACCAGCGTGTTGGTCTTCTTGATGTTGGCCGTCAGCTTGCGCAGGGCCTGGCTCATCAGGCGGGCGTGCAGGCCGACCATCTGGTCGCCCATTTCGCCTTCGATTTCGGCGCGCGGAGTGAGGGCGGCGACCGAGTCGACGACGATGATGTCGACCGAGCCTGAGCGCACCAGCATGTCGGCGATTTCCAGCGCCTGTTCGCCGGTGTCGGGCTGCGAGATCAGCAGGTCGCCGACATTGACACCGAGCTTCTGGGCGTACTGCGGGTCGAGGGCGTGTTCGGCATCGATGAAGGCGGCGACGCCGCCCAACTTCTGCATTTCGGCGACGACCTGCAGGCACAGCGTGGTCTTGCCCGAGGATTCCGGACCGTAGATCTCGACGACGCGGCCGCGCGGCAGGCCGCCGACGCCGAGCGCGATGTCGAGACCGAGCGAGCCGGTCGACACGACCTGGATGCCTTCGTCGATTTCGGCGTCGCCCATCTTCATGATGGAGCCCTTGCCGAACTGCTTTTCAATCTGTTGCAGCGCCGCTGCGAGCGCCTTCGCCTTGTTGTCGTCCATGGAGGTACCTCGGAAATTTGACGGGATTATGGCACAGGGGCCAGGGGATGGAATAGAAATTGCTGCGGTGCCGGCGCGAATTCCCGACCCGGGTAAAACCGGCAATGGGCAGCGCCAATTACTGTGTATAAACACAGTATAGCGATTCCCGTCGCTTGGCAAGCGCGGGCGGGCACGGATTTCGCCCCTTTTGGCCGGTCGACCGCAGCAGGCCGCCGCTGGCGCCCGCGCCAGGCCGGGACGATGCCGCCGGCAGGCATCGCTGCTGCAGCGCAACAGCCTTATAATTCCCGCGTTTTCAACCCCTTGCCTCCGGGCGGCGCAAGATGCTGATCTGGTTCGTCGTTCTCTACCTGATGCTGTCGATCGGCATCGGCCTCTACGTGGCCACCCGCGTGCATACGGCCAAGGATTTCGCCGTCGCCGGCCGCCACCTGCCGCTGCCGGTCGTCACCGCCACCGTGTTCGCCACCTGGTTCGGCGCCGAGGCGGTGTTCGGCGTCTCCGCCACCTTTGTCAAGGACGGCCTGCGCGGCGTCGTCGCCGATCCCTTCGGCTCGTCGCTGTGCCTGATCATCGCCGGTTTCTTCTTCGCCAAAAAACTCTACAAGCTCAACATCCTGACCCTGGGCGACTATTTCCGCCTGCGCTACAACCGCACCGTGGAAGTGCTGACCACGTTGTGCATCGTCGCCTCCTACCTCGGCTGGGTGTCGGCGCAGATCAAGGCGCTCGGGCTGGTCTTCAACGTCGTCACCAACGGCTTCGTCAACCAGACCGCCGGCATGATCCTCGGCGCCACCATCGTCCTCACCTACACCACCTTCGGCGGCATGCTGTCGGTGGCCATCCTCGATTTCGTCCAGATGGGCGTCATCATGGGCGGCATGCTGTACATCGGCTACATCGTCTCCGGCCTCACCGGCGGGGTGGAACTGGTGGTCAATCACGCCTCGGCTGCCGGCAAGCTCGATTTCTTCCCGCCGCCCGACCCCTGGCAATGGCTGACCTTCCTCGGTGCCTGGATGACCATGATGCTCGGCTCGATCCCGCAGCAGGACGTCTTCCAGCGCATCACCTCGGCGAAGACCGCGACCATCGCGATCTGGGGTTCGATCCTCGGTGGCACCATCTACTTCTGCTTCACCTTCGTTCCGATGTTCATCGCCTATTCGGCAACGCTGATCGATCCCGAGCTGTTCACCGGCCTGCTCGAAAGCGACTCGCAGCTGGTCCTACCGACGCTGGTCCTCCAGCACACACCGGTCTTCGCCCAGGCCATCTTCTTCGGCGCCGTGCTCTCGGCGATCATGAGCTGCTCGTCGGCGACCCTGCTCGCGCCGTCGGTCGCCTTTTCGGAAAACATCGTGCGCGGCTTCTTTCCCGGCATGGGCGACCACCAGTTCCTGCGCGTCATGCGCATCACCATTGTCTGCTTCACCGCCGTCGTCCTTGGCTTCGCGCTCTATTCCAACGCCAGCATCTTCAAGATGGTCGAGAACGCCTACAAGGTGACACTGGCCGGCGCCTTCGTGCCCCTCTTCTTCGGCGCCTTCTGGAAGAGGGCGACGACACAGGGCGCCCTGGCCGCCATTTTCGGCGGCCTCGCCGCGTGGATCCTGGTCGAACTGCTGGTCGGCGAGGCCAGCCTGGTGCCGCCGCAGCTGATCGGGCTGGGCGTCAGCATGCTCGGCATGGTCGCCGGTTCGCTGCTGCCGCAATGGGTCGGCCACGCCACCCCGGCCGCGGACATCCACGCCGCGCTGCACCACCGCGCCGCCGCCGAAACCCACCACGCGGCAGAACACCCGCATCACCACTGACATACAATCGGGCCATGGACTCCCGAGGCCCGGTTCTTCTCGCCCGTTACCTTGCGCTGGCCTGGCTCGGCCTGGTCGTCTATGGCAGCCTGCACCCGTTTTCCGGCTGGCTGGACAAGGGCGTTTCGCCCCTCGCCTTTCTTGAAGGCGGCTGGCCGCGCTACTGGACGGTCTTCGACCTCGCCGCCAATGTCGCGGTCTACGTCCCGCTCGGCTTCTTCCTGACTCTCGCGCTCTACCGCCTGCCGGGCCGCTTCACGGCGCCTGTGCTGGCGGTCGTGCTCGCCGGCGCGGTCAGCTTCGGGCTCGAAACGGCGCAGACCTGGCTGCCGTCGCGCGTGCCGTCGAACGTCGACCTCGCCTGCAACGCCCTCGGCGGCCTGCTCGGCGCGCTCTGGGCGCAACTGGTCGGGCCGCGCATCTTCAACCGCATCGCCGGCCTGCAGGCGCGCCTGATCGCGCCGGTCCCGCACGCCGAACTCGGCCTCACCCTGCTCGGGCTCTGGCTGCTGATCCCGCTCTCGCCGGAAACGCTGCTGTTCGGCGCCGGCGACCTCCGGCAACTGCTCGGCCTGAGCGGCGCCGTGCCGTTCGCCGCCGAGAGCTTCGTCCTCATCGAGGCCAGCATCACCGCCTTCAACGCGCTGGCGGTCGGCCTCATCGTACGCCTGCTGTGCGCGCGCATCGCCTTCGCCTATCTCGCGGTACCGCTCTTCATCCTGCTCGGCCTGCTGGTCCGCACCCTGGCGACGGCGATTCTCGACAGCCCCGGCGACGCCTTCGCGTGGCTGACGCCGGGCGCCCGGATGGGCCTGACGATGGCCGCCATCGGGCTGATTCCCGCCATCGTGCTGCCGGCCACGGCGCGCCTGATGCTGGCGGCGCTGGCCCTGATGGCCGGCGCCATCCTGGTCAACCTGGCGCCGCCCAACCCGTATTCGGCCGCCGCGCTGGCCGTCTGGCGCCAGGGGCACTTCCTCAACTTCAACGGCCTGACCCGCTGGGTGGCGACCCTATGGCCCTTCCTGACCCTGCCCTTCCTGCTGCTGAGCAGCCGCCGGACGTAAACTGGCACGCGCTGGCCCCGGCCGAGGCCGAGGCGCGACTCGGCGTCGGCAGCGGCGCCGGGCTGAGCGAGGTGGAAGCCGCCACGCGCCTGCGCCGGCACGGCCCCAACCGCCTGAGCGAACGGCCGGGCAAGCCGCCCTGGCGGCGCTTCGCCGAGCAGCTGAAACAGCCGCTGGTGCTCGTGCTGATCGCTGCCGGCGGGATCACCGCCGGCCTTGGCGAATGGGTGGACGCCAGCGTCATCCTCGGCGTCGTACTGGTCAATGCCGTCATCGGCTACTGGCAGGAAGCGCGGGCCGAGGGCGCCCTGGCAGCGCTCGCCAGGAGCGTGGCGATGCCGGTCACGGTGCGCCGCGGCGGCCATCGCCGCCGCCTGGCGGCGCACGAGCTGGTGCCCGGCGACGTCGTGCTGCTGGCCGCCGGCGACCGCCTGCCGGCCGACCTGCGGCTCGTGCACGGCCGGGAGCTGCACACCGACGATTCGCTGCTCACCGGCGAATCGCTGCCGATCGCCAAGCACAGCGCGGCGCTGCCCGCCGACACGCCGCTCGCCGAACGCGCCAACATGGCCTGGGCCGGCACCACGGTGGTCGCCGGGCAGGGCACCGGGCTGGTCACCGCCACCGGCGACGCCACCGAGACCGGGCGCATCGCCGACCTGATGGCCGCCGCCCCCGAGCTGGCGACGCCGCTGACGCGCAAGATGGCGACCTTCTCGACGTGGCTGCTGTGGGCCATCGGCGGGCTGGCCGTGCTCACCTTCGGCGTCGGGCTGGCGCGCGGCGAAGCGGCGTTCGACATGTTCATGGCCGCCGTCGCGCTCGCCGTCGGCGCCATTCCCGAGGGCCTGCCGGCGGCGGTCACCGTCACCCTGGCGATCGGCGTCGCGCGCATGGCGCGGCGGCGCGCCATCGTCCGCCGCCTGCCAGCGGTCGAGACGCTGGGCAGCACGACCGTCATCTGTTCCGACAAGACCGGCACGCTGACCGAAAACGCCATGACCGTGCGCGCCCTGGTCGCCGATGGCCGCGTGTGCGCGGTCGCCGGCCACGGCTACCGGCCGGAAGGCGCCATCGACTTCGCCGGCCAGCCGGTGCCGGTCGCCGGCGCCCTGCGCGAGTGCCTGGTCGCCGGCGCCCTGTGCAACGACGCCAGCCTTCGCCACGAGGGCGGCCACTGGAAGATCACCGGCGATCCGACCGAGGCAGCGCTGCTGGTCGCCGCGCGCAAGGGCGGGCTCGACGAGCACACGCTGCGCGCCCTGTACCCGCGCCGCGACGAGCTGCCCTTCGACGCCGGCCGCCAGTTCATGGCCACCGCGCACGCGGCCGACGGCGCATGCGTCGTCTACGTCAAGGGCGCCCTCGAACGCCTGCTGCCGCGCTGCGTCGACCGGCTCGCCGCCGACGGCCGTCCGGCGCCGCTCGACCCGGCCGCCGTCGAGGCCGCCGCGCAGGCGCTGGCCGGCCAGGGGATGCGCGTGCTGCTGCTGGCGCGTGCGGTTTTGGCCCCGGATTCGCCGTTGACCGCAACCGGCATCGACAACCTGACCTTGCTCGGCCTCGTCGGCATGATCGACCCGCCGCGCCCGGCGGCGGTCGCGGCGATCCGCCACTGCCATTCGGCCGGCATCCGGGTCAAGATGATTACCGGCGACCACGCCACGACGGCACTGGCCATCGCCCGCCAGATCGGCATCCCCGGCGAACGGGCGCTGACCGGCCGCGAACTGGCGGCGCTCGACGACGCGGCGCTGGCCACGGCAGCACACGAAATCGACGTCTTCGCCCGCGTCGAACCGGAACAGAAGCTGCGCCTGGTGCGCGCCCTGCAGGAACGCGGCGAGGTGGTGGCGATGACCGGCGACGGGGTCAACGACGCGCCGGCGCTCAAGCAGGCCGACATCGGCATCGCCATGGGGCAGGGCGGCACCGAGGTGGCCAAGGAAGCGGCAGCGATGGTGCTCACCGACGACAACTTCGCCAGCATCGAGGCGGCGGTCGAGGAGGGGCGCGGCGTCTGGGACAACCTGGTCAAATTCATCACGTGGACCCTGCCGACCAATTTCGGCGAGGGGCTGGTCATCGTCGCCGCCATCGTCTTCGGCGCCACGTTGCCGATCACGCCGCTGCAAATTCTCTGGATCAACATGACCACTGCCGTGCTGCTCGGCCTGACGCTGGCCTTCGAGCCGATCGAGCGCGGCATCATGAACCGCCCGCCGCGCCGGCTGGCGACGCCGGTACTCGACGGCGCCCTGATCCGCCGCATCGTGCTGGTCTCGCTGCTCCTGCTCGGCGGCGCCTTCGGCCTCTTCCTGCGCGAACTGGAACAGGGGCACACGCTGGCCGAGGCACGGACGGTCGCGGTCAACGTCTTCGTGCTGGTCGAAATGCTCTACCTGTTCAACTGCCGCTCGCTGACGCGCCCCTTCTGGCAGGTCGGCCTGTTCACCAACCCGTGGTTCTGGGGCGGCTTGACGGCGATGGCCGTCCTCCAGCTGCTGCTCACCTACTGGCCACCGCTCAACGCCGCCTTCCACACGGCGCCGATCGGCATCGCCGAATGGGGCGAAATCTTCGCCTTCGCCTGGCTCTGCGCGCTGATCGTCGGGGTGGAGAAACGCTGGACGGCGTTTCACGTGGAACGTGGGAGGGGATGATTCTGGTTGGCGTTCCGTGCCTAACGCTCGGCTCGGGTCTTCTGAGGCGTCGGGTTCCGCGCCCGACGCGCGGGCGGGTTTCTTGATGCGCTGTTTTCCGCCTTGCCGGCGGGCATACTTTCTTTTGGGTGGCCAAAAGAAAGTAGCCAAAGAAAAGGCCACCCCTGGGTCGGCGCCGGGCAAGCCCGGTACCTTGCGCTACTCGGCAGGCCGGGCGGCTGGCTAAACTCGCCTGCGGCTCAAACAACGCCAGCCGACTGCCCCCGGCCCGCCTGCGTTGCTCAGCGCCTCCCAAGGGGCCCGAAAGACGTCTCGGCTCAAACGGCAATGAAAAAAATCGGCCTGTTGCGGTCGACCACCAAAAATGGGCAAAAATCAAAATCGCTGCGATGCCGGTTCAGCACGGGCGGGTTTTCCGGGCCCCTTGGGAGGTGCCGAGCAACGCAGGCTTGGGCGGAAAAAGGGCGAGCACTGTCTGAGGGCGCAGCCCGAGTTGCGCAGCCCCCGCCCAAGGCGAGTAGCGCAGGGAACCGGCGCAGCCGGCGCCGACCCAGGGTCGCCTTCTTCTTTGCTTACTTCCTTCTTGGCGACGCAAGAAGAAAGTAAGACGCGCGTCAGGCGCGGAAACCGACGCCTCAGAACCCGCCCACGCCTCGGGCACAAAACCCGGCCCTTCAACCCGAAAATACCGGCAACGCCAGAAACAGCTTGATCACAATCGCATTGGCGATGTCGATGAAGAACGCCCCCACCATCGGCACCACCAGGAAGGCCAGGGGCGCCGAGCCGAAGCGGTCGGTCACCGCCTGCATGTTGGCGATCGCCGTCGGCGTCGCCCCCAGCCCGAAGCCGCAATGGCCGGCGGCGATCACCGCCGCGTCGTAATTGCGCCCGAGCACCGGGAAGGTGACGAAGACCGCGTAGGCGACCATCAGCAGCGCCTGCCCGAAGAGCAGGCCGAGCAGCGGCAGAGCCAGCGCCGAGAGTTCCCACAGGCGCAGGGTCATCAGCGCCATGGCCAGGAAGAGGGCGAGCGAGACGTTGCCGAGCACCGACACGGCGCGCTCGAAGACGTCGTACCAGCCGAGTGCGGCGAGGCCGTTGCGCAGCACGACGCCGACGAAGAGGACGCAGACGAAGGCCGGCAGCTCCAGCAGGCTGCCGGCCAGCGCCCGCGCGATGGCCTGCCCGGCGAGCAGGCAGATCGAGATCAGGGCCAGCGTCTCGATCAGCGCCGGCGCGGTGATCAGGCGCACCTCGTGCGGCTTCTCGAAAGTGTTTTCCGGCGGCCCGCCGGCGCCGTCCGCCGGCAGCGCCACCCGGCGCATGAGATGCTTGGCGACCGGCCCGCCCAGGATGCCGCCGAGCACCAGGCCGAAGGTGGCGCAGGCGAGGGCGATTTCGGTCGCCGCGACGACCCCGTGCTGCTCGCTGAACACCCGGCCCCAGGCCACCCCGGTGCCGTGCCCGCCGGAGAGGGCGATCGACCCGGCGAGCAGGCCAAAGAAGGGCGATTGCCCGAGCGCCGTCGCCAGCAGCAGCCCGGTCACGTTCTGCAGCACGAGGAAGCCGAGGACGACGCCGAGAAACACCAGCAGCGGCCGGCCGCCCTTGCGCAGGCTGGCGAGGTCGGCGTTGAGCCCGATGCAGGCGAAGAAGGTGAGCATCAGCGGCGCGCTGAGGTTGGTGTCGAACTGCACCTGGAAATCGAAGCCGCTGCGCAGCGCGAGCATCAGCAGCGCCACCAGCAGGCCGCCGGCCACCGGTTCCGGGATGGTGTAGGCGGACAGCCAGCGCACCCGCGTCACCAGCAGTTGTCCAACCAGCAGCACCGCCGAGGCGGCAACCAGGGTTCCATAGACATCGAGTTCGAGCATGACGATCACAAGCCGGACAAGTTGCCGGTCATTTTCACCCAGTTGGCGGAAGGCGGGAACTATAATTCCTGACCCCAAGGAGGAAAGATGAGCCATTTCAAACATCACGTCTTTTTCTGCTGCAACCAGCGCGAAGCGGGCGAAACCTGCTGCAACGCGCACGGCGCCAGCGAGATGCAGACCTACGCCAAGGACCGCATCGCCCAGCTCAAGATGAAGGGCGCCGGCAAGGTGCGCATCAACAAGGCCGGCTGCCTCGACCGCTGCGACGAGGGCCCGGTCATGGTCATCTACCCGGAAGCCGTCTGGTACACCTATGTCGACAAGGAAGACGTCGAGGAAATCATCCAGGAGCACCTGGTGCATGGCCGCGTCGTGGAGCGCCTGAGGATATGAAAGCCCCGGAAGAGAAAATCCTGATCGACGGCCCGGTCGGCAAGATCGAGGTCATCATGGAGCGCCCGGACGCGCCGAAGGGCATCGCCCTGATCGCCCACCCGCACCCGCTGGGCGGCGGCGCCAACACCAACAAGGTCGCCTACACGCTGGCGCGCACCTTCGTCAGCCTCGGCTACGCCGCCTTCCGCCCCAACTTCCGCGGCGTCGGCGGCACCGAGGGCATCCATGACGAGGGCCGCGGCGAAACCGACGACCTGCTCGCCGTGCTCGAGGACGCCAAGTGCCGCTGCGGCAACATTCCCGTCGCGCTCGCCGGCTTCTCCTTCGGCGCCTACTGCCAGACGCGCGTCGCCAAGCGCCTCGCCGAAGCCGGCCATCCGGCGCAGCGCCTGGTGCTGGTCGGCACCGCCGCCGGCTTCGTCGAGGGCACCCGCCAGTACGACACCGAGGCCGTGCCGCACGACACCATCGTCATCCACGGCTCGGCCGACGAAACGGTGCCGCTGGCCAACGTCTTCGACTGGGCCCATCCGCTCGACCTGCCGGTCGTCGTCGTGCCCGGCGCCGACCACTTCTTCCACCGTCGCCTGCACCTGATCCGCGACATCATCACCCGCGCATGGCGGCACTGAGCGCCGCTGGCCTGCGCAAGACCTACGGCGGCACCGAAGTCGTCGCCGGCCTCTCGTTCGCCGTCGAGGCCGGCCGCTGCTTCGGCCTGCTCGGGCCGAACGGCGCCGGCAAGACGACGACGCTGCGCCTCTGCCTCGGGCTCACCGCGCCCGACGGCGGCACCGTGACGCTCAACGGCCACGCCATTCCGGCCGCGGCGCAGCAGGCGCGGGCGCGGGTCGGCGTCGTGCCGCAGTTCGACAACCTCGACCCCGACTTCACCTGCGCCGAAAACCTGCTCGTCTTCGGCCGCTACTTCGGGCTGGCCGACGCCGACGTGCGCCAGCGCATCCCGCAACTGCTCGACTTCGCCGGGCTGGGCAGCAAGGCCGACGCGCGCATCGCCACCCTTTCCGGCGGCATGAAGCGGCGCCTGACGCTGGCCCGCGCGCTGGTCAACGACCCCGACCTCGTCTTTCTCGACGAGCCGACCACCGGCCTCGACCCGCAGGCCCGCCACCTGATCTGGGAGCGCCTCAAGCAGCTCAAGTCGGCGGGCAAGACGCTGATCCTGACCACCCACTTCATGGACGAGGCCGAGCGCCTGTGCGACACGCTGATCGTCATCGACCACGGGCGCAAGATCGCCGAAGGCAGCCCGCGCGAACTGATCGCCGCGCACATCGAGCCGCAGGTGGTCGAGGTCTACGACGAGGCGGGCGGCGACCTGCCGGCCTTCGTCGCCGCCCACCGCGACCTCGCCGGGCGCGTCGAGACCAGCGGCGAGACGGCCTTCTTCTACTGCGGCGAGCCGCGTCCGCTGCTCGCCCGCCTGGCCGAGGCGCCCGGCCTGCGCTACGTGCATCGCGCCTCGAACCTCGAGGACGTCTTCATCAAGCTCACCGGGCGCGAGCTGCGCGACTGAGCGGCCGCGAAAATCGGCCTTTTGCGGGCGTCGACCGCAACCGGCCGGCCATGGCGATGGTCTAGAATGACATGACCCCAACCCGACCCCGCGGAGGCCACACCATGCAACCCCGTCCCCTGTCCGTCCTGCTGCGCACGCTGTCCCTCCCGCTCGCCGCACTGGCCCTGCCGGCGCTGGCCGCGCCGACCGTCTACGAAATGCGCCTGACGACGCATGCCGGCATGGGTGCCGGCGGCGGCATGGGCGGCATCATGGGCATGCTGTCCGGCGGTGGCGGTGGCAGCAGCGTCAGCCGCAACATGGACCTGCGCCTGACCGCGCCCAGCGACCTGCCGGCCAGTTACCAGGCAGCGCACACCGTGCCGGAGGCCATGCGCATCGGCCCGCAACTGCCGCTCCAGGGCGAGCGGCGGAGCGGCGGCGGCAGCGCTCCCGACGGCGAGCCGGACGGCCGCGTGCTGATCTACTGGGGCTGCTCGCCGACGGTGCCGAAGGGGCAGCCGGAGATCATCGACTTCCGGGCAATGGCCGGCAAGGTGCCGCCCGAGGTCCAGGCGATGGCGCGCCAGGGGCGCAGCCGCGGACGCGGGGCGCCGCCCGATGCGTCGCTGCCGCCGCGCAGCATCGGCTGGCCGGCCGGCGACCAGAATTACCGCGGCATCCCGGACGGCGCCTCGGCCGTCGGCGAGCACGTCGTCAAGGCCAACTTCATGAACGACGATATCCGCTTCAGCCTGACGCCGGCCCTTGACTTCCTCGAACCGATGAACCTCCGCGCCCAGGCGAGCGACCTCAAGGCCGCCATCCCGCTGACCTGGGCCGCCCTCGGCCGCGCCCGCGGCTACGACCTGCAGGCGGTGTCCGCCGGCAACGACAAGGACGTCGTGATGTGGCTGGCGGCACGCAACAAGAGCCCGATGCTGCCAGCCAGCCAGCACGACTGCACCATCCCCGAGGGCATCTTCGCCAAGGGCGAGATGGCGATGCTGACCGGCATCGCGCACGGCCCGGTGCAGGGCTTTTCCTACCCGCCGCAGAAGCCGGGCGAGAAGAAGCCGCTGATCTGGACCGCCACGGTCAACGTCACCGCCTTCGACAGCGTGTTCCTCGGCATGGAAGCGGCCGCCGCCGGCGCCGCCCAGGATGCCGCGACGCCCGGCGTCGGTACCCTGCTGAAGGGCCTGTTCGGGCGATGACCGGCGTCCTGCCCACGCCGCGGACGGCATGCTGAGCGCCGCCGTCCGCCCGCCGGCGGTGCGCTGGTTCCCGGTCTGGCAGCGCAACTTCCTGGTCTGGAAGAAGCTGGCACTGCCGTCCATCCTCGGCAACCTGGCCGACCCGCTGATCTACATGCTCGGCCTCGGCTACGGGCTGGGCGCCATGCTGCCGGAAATCAACGGCCGCTCCTACGTCGCCTTCCTCGCCGCCGGCACGGTGTGCGCCTCGACGATGAACGCCGCCACCTTCGAGGCGCTGTATTCGGCCTTTTCGCGCATGCACGTGCAGAAAACCTGGGACGCCATCCTCAACACGCCGCTCGGGCTGGCCGACGTGGTGGCCGGCGAGCTGTTCTGGGCGGCGACCAAGTCGCTCTTTTCCGGCGCCGCCATCCTCGTCGTCGTCGCCGCGCTCGGGCTGGCCAGCGGCCCGCTGGCACTCTGGGTGCTGCCGGCCATCGTCCTCACCGGACTCGCTTTCGCCGCGCTCGGGCTGATCTGGAACGCGCTGGCGCCGTCCTACGACTTCTTCATGTACTACTTCACGCTGTTCATCACGCCGATGACGCTGATTTCCGGCGTCTTCTTCCCGACCGACCAGCTGCCCGGCTGGCTGGCGACGGTCGGCGGCTGGCTGCCGCTGGCCCAGGGCGTGGCGCTGGTGCGTCCGCTGCTCGCCGGGCAGGTGCCGGCCGATGCCCTGATCCACATCATGGCGCTCCTGGCGACCGCCGGCGTAGCCTTCGTCATCGCCCTGCGCCTGACGCGCCGCCGCCTGCTCAAGTAAAATCCGCCGATGCACCAGACCCTGCTCGTCATCGCCAACTGCCCGGACGAAGAAACCGCCAACGCCATTGCGCTCGCCGCCGTCGAGGCCCGCCTGGCCGCCTGCGTCAACATCCTGCCGCGCGTCCAGTCCGTCTACCGCTGGCAAGGCGCCGTCGAATCGGCGACGGAAATCCCGCTCCTGCTCAAGTCGACCGCAACCAATTACGCGGCCCTCGAAACCCTGATCCGCGAACGCCATCCCTACGACGTGCCGGAGATCATCGCCCTGCCGGTCGAGCGCGGCCTGCCGGCCTACCTGAACTGGGTGGCCGCCGAAACGCTCAAATGATCATGCGCCGCCTGTTCTTCCTCTTCGCCTTGCTCGTTTCGCTCGTCCACGCCGACGAATTCCTCGACCCGGCCGTCGCCTTCAAGCCGAGCGCGCGCGCCCTCGACGCGCAGACCATCGAGGTCGCCTTCGCCATCGCCAAGGGCTACTACCTCTACCGCGACAAGTTCCGCTTCGCCGTCGACGGCGAGAGCGTGACGCTCGGCTCTCCGGTCTTTCCCCGCGGCAAGGAAAAGAACGACGAGAATTTCGGCAAGGTCGAGGTCTTCTACAACAGCGTCGCCATCCGCCTGCCGGTCGAACGCCATGCCTCCGGCACGCTGCCGCTCCGGCTGAACGTCACCTCGCAGGGCTGCGCCGATGCCGGCGTCTGCTATCCGCCGCAGATGCAGACGGTGACGCTGGCGCTGCCCGACCCGGCGAGCACGCCCGCCGCGCCGCCGCCGGCTGCGGTCGACGCCGACGAAAGCGGCAAAATCGCCGGCATCCTGCGCGACGCCGGCTTCTGGGCCAATCTCGCCTTCTTCTTCGTCGCCGGCCTCGGCCTGGCGCTGACGCCCTGCGTGCTGCCGATGATCCCCATCCTCTCCGGCATCATCGCCGGACAGGGGCACAAGGCCTCGCACGCCCGCGGCTTCGCGCTGTCGCTCGCCTACGTGCTCGGCATGGCCGTCACCTACGCCGCCGCCGGCATCGCCGCCGGGCTGACCGGCACGCTGCTCTCGGCCGCCCTGCAGAACGCCTGGGTGCTCGGCGCCTTTGCGCTGGTCTTCGTCGTCCTCTCGTTCTCGATGTTCGGCTTCTACGAACTGCAACTGCCGACCGCGCTGCAGAGCAAGCTGTCGGAAGAATCCGGCCACCTGCGCGGCGGGCGCGGCGTCGGCGTCTTCGCCATGGGCGCCCTGTCGGCGCTGATCGTCGGCCCCTGCGTCGCCGCGCCGCTCGCCGGCGCGCTGCTCTACATCGGCCAGACCGGCGACGCCGTGCTCGGCGGCACGGCGCTGTTCGTCATGGCGCTCGGCATGGGCGCGCCGCTGATCGCCGTCGGCACCGCCGGCGGTTCGCTGCTGCCGAAGACCGGGCCGTGGATGGAGGGCGTCAAGAAGGGCTTCGGCGTGCTGCTGCTGGCCACCGCGATCTGGCTGATCGCGCCGGTCGTCCCGCCGGTCGTGCCGATGCTGGCCTGGGCGGCGCTGCTCATCGTCCCCGCCATCTACCTGCACGCCCTCGACCCGCTGCCGCCGCACGCCCGGGGCTGGCAGCGCTTCTGGAAGGGCGTCGGCATCGTCATGCTGCTGACCGGCGCCGCGCTGCTGATCGGCGCCCTGGCCGGCAGCCGCGACCCGCTGCAGCCGCTGGCCGGCCTGCGCGGCCAGGCGGTGGCGGCGCAGGAAACGAAGCTACCGTTCGAGCCGGTGCGCTCGCTGGCCGAACTCGACGCCCGGCTGGCTGCGGTCGACCGCCCGGTGATGCTCGATTTCTACGCCGACTGGTGCGTCTCGTGCAAGGAAATGGAGAAATTCACCTTCGCCGACCCGGTGGTGCGCGAGAAAATGGCCGGTTTCACGCTGCTCAAGGCCGACGTCACCGCCAACACGGCGGACGACAAGGCGCTGCTCGCCCGCTTCGGGCTCTACGGCCCGCCGGGGATCATCTTCTTCGACCGCGGCGGCCGGGAAATCGCCGGGCTGCGCGTGGTCGGCTTCCAGGAAGCCGCCGTCTTCCTCAAACAGCTGCAGCGCGCGGCCGGCTGAGGCTGCGCAGCGAAAGCGCGGCGAACAGCAGGCCGAAGGCGAGGCCGCCCAGCACGTCGAGAAAGACATGCTGGCGGGTGGCCAGCGTGGACCAGATGATCGCCGCGCACAGTGCCCAGCTCGTCGCCGCCAATGCCCGCGGGGCGCCGATGCCGGCCAGCAGGTGGCCGAGCCAGACCGCCGAGAAGACGGCCGTCGCGACGTGCAGCGAGGGGCAGGCGTTGCCGGCGAGGTCGATGCCCTTGACCAGGGCGATGCCCGGGTAGGCGTTCCAGTCGATGTCGGCGCGCGGCACCGCGGTCGGCCATAGCCAGAAGATCGCCAGGCCGCTCAGGCAGAGGGCCGCCATCCACAGGCCGTAGCCGACCAGCTGGCGGCGGTCGGGCAGGAAGGCCGGCGGCACCGAGACATAGACCCACAGCGCGGCGTAGAAGCCGAAGGCGGCCGGCGTGAAGGGCACCCAGGCGTCGACCGCGGTCAGCGGCATGACCGTCGCCGGAAAGAGGGGGTAGTGCAGGACGCCGAAATAGCCCAGGAAAAACAGCGGCATGAAGGCGGCCGTCCCGCAGGCCTTGAGCGGCCACAGGGTGGTCAGGCGGTTGATCGCCCGGCGCTGCCAGGGCAGGGCGTCGTTCGCCGCTGGCGGGGCCGGCAAAGGCGGCGGGATGGGCATCGGAGAGGGCGGAAATGGCGGCTGGCGACGGGCCATGCTACTGCAAAACTGTCGAAATGATGTGTTTTTCGGCTAAAATTCATGGTGTTATGGATTCTTTGACCCTGATCCGCGAATTTCTCGACAGCCGCCTCGGCGTTCCGCCCGGACAGGTGGTTCCCGACGCCGCGCTGGCCGCCCTCGGCGTCGACTCGCTGATGATGCTCGAGCTGGTTTTCGAGTGCGAGGACCGCTTCGGCGTGACGCTCGACAAGAACCTGAAAAGCCCCAAAACCGTCGGCGAACTGGTGACGCTGGTCGATCGCCTGCGCGACGCGCAAAGCTGACGGCATGACCCGACGGCGCGTGGCAATCACCGGACTCGGTCTGGTCAGTCCCTTCGGCGGCGATCCCGACGATTTCTTCGCACGCCTGCTGGCCGGCGAATCGGCGGTGCGTTTCCTGCAGACCGACGACCGGCCGCGACCGCTCGCCATGCCCTTCGTCGACTGCCGCGACTTCGATGCCGAAGCGGCGCTCGGCCGCCCGCTCGCCAGCCTGCTCGACCGTTTCGCCCGGCTCGGCGTCGCCGCCGCCTTCGCCGCCTGGGACGATGCCGGCCTGCCGCGCGCGCCGGCGGGCGCCGAGCGCGCAACCTGGGGCGTCGCCTGGGGCAGCGCGCTGGGCGGCGTGATGGCCTTCGAGAAGGGCTACCGCGACCTCTGGCAGCGCGAACGCGACCGCGTGTCGCCGCTGTCCATCGTCCTCGGCATGAACAATGCCGCCAATGCCCAGATTTCCATCCAGCTCGGCCTCGGCGGCATCAGCACCTGCCACAGCGTCGCCTGCGCCTCGTCGGCGATCGCCATCGGCGAGGCCTTCCGCCGCGTGCGCGACGGCGAGACGCCGGTGATGCTGGCCGGCGGCTCGGAAGCGCCGCAGGCCTACGCCGTCGCCCGCGCCTGGGAGGCCCTGCGCGTGATGGCCGGCGCCGACGAAGAAAGCGCCGCGCGCTGCTGCCGGCCGTTCGCCGCCGGACGCGGCGGCATGGTGCTCGGCGAGGGCGGGGCGGCGCTGGTGCTCGAGGACTGGGACCACGCCGTCGCCCGCGGCGCCACCATCCACGGCGAGCTGGCCGGCTACGGCACGACCTGCGACCACAGCCACCTGGTACGTCCGGCGCCGGACGGCCAGGTGCGCGCCCTGCGCGCGGCGCTCGCCGACGGCGGGCTGGCCGCCGCCGACATCGACTACCTCAACGCCCACGGCACGGCGACCGCCGAGGGTGACCCGGTCGAGATCGCCGCCTGCCGCGAGGTGTTCGGCGACGGCGGGCCGGCGATCAGCGCCACCAAGTCGATGCACGGCCACCTGCTCGGCGCCGCCGGGGCGCTCGAAGCCATCGTCACCGTGCTCGCCCTGCGCACCGGCGCCATTCCGCCCACCGCCCACCTCGACCCGCTCGATCCGGCCTGTGCCGGCGTCGACCACGTCACCACGGCGCGCCACGGCCAGCCGCTGCGCGCCGCCCTGTCGAGCTCATTCGCCTTCGGCGGCAGCAACGCGGTCCTCGCGTTCCGCGCCGTTCCCGGCCAACCCTAACGGATCGTTCCCATCATGTCTGCCCAAGCCACCCCCGAAGCCATCGCCGCCCTCCTGCCGGAAATCGCCGAACTGGTCGTCAGCGCGCTCAATCTCGAGATCGGCGCCGGCGACATCGACCCCGAGGCGCCGCTGTTCGGCGAAGGCCTCGGCCTCGATTCGATCGACATCCTCGAACTGGCGCTGGTCATCTCCAAACGCTACGGATTCCAGCTGCGTTCGGACAACGAGGACAACGTCCGCATCTTCTCGTCGCTGCGCGCGCTCGCCGCCCATATCGCGACGCACCGGACGAAATGAGCACGGCCGGCGCCACCAGCCTGCTGCGCAGCGCGACCTTCGGCGGCCTGGCCGTGGCGTGGGCGGTCTTCGCCCATCGCAACAGCATCGGCGGCACCTCCGATTTTTCCACCGCGCTCGCCGCGACACCGATCGTCATCGTCGCCGCCATACTGCTGCGGCGACTCGGCAACCCGCTGGCGATCGCCGGCGGCGGTCTCGCGGCGCTCGCCCTGCTGGCCTGGGCCTGGCCACAACTGCGCGAGAACGGCGCACTGCTTCATTACGTCGAGCACGTCGGAACCAACCTGGCGTTCGCCGTCGTCTTCGGCCGCACGCTGGGCGCCGGCCATGAGCCGCTGATCACCCAGCTGGCGCGCTTCGCCCATCCCGAAGGCCTGTCGCCGGCCAAACTGCGCTACACGCGGCAGGTAACGGTGGCGTGGACCGGCTTCTTCGTCACCGTCGCCGCCATTTCGACCGGCCTCTTCCTGCTGGCGCCGGCCGCCGTCTGGTCGGTCTTCGCCAACTTCCTGATGCTGCCGCTGATCCTGGCGATGTTCGCAGCCGAGCACCTGTGCCGCCACCTCGTCCTGCCGCCCGCGGAGCGCGCCAGCATCGCCGACACGATCCGCGCCTTCCGCGCCGGCAAGGCGCGCCGGGCACCGCCGCCGGACCGGTGATGAACCTCGTTCCGCTGCTCGGGCACGCCAGCCTCGACGACGTTTTCGCCTGGCGCGCCGACGGGCCGGTCCGCGTCCGCGACTTCATCGCCGACGCCGAAGCACTCGCCGCCCTGCTACCGGCCGGTCGGCACCAACTGAATGTCTGCCACGACCGCTACCGTTTCGCCGTCGGCTTCGCAGCCGGCCTGCTGCGCGGCAAGACCAGCCTGCAACCGGCCTCGCAGTCGGCCGAAACGCTGCGCCAGATCGCCGCCGAATGCCCGGACGTCTATTGCCTGAGCGACGGCGAATTCGACAGCCTCGACCTGCCGCGCTTCGTCTTTCCGGCGATGCCTGCGGTCGACGCCGCAAAAGTGGCAAAAATCCCGGCCATCCCGGCCGAGCTGATCGCAGCCCGGCTGTTCACCTCCGGCTCGACCGGTCGCCCGGTCGCCCACGACAAGACCTGGGGCAAGCTGGTGCGAAACGGCCGCGTCGAAGCCGAACGCCTCGGCCTGCTGCGGCAGCCGCACAGCATCGTCGGCACGGTGCCGGCGCAGCACAGCTACGGTTTCGAATCGACGGTGCTGCTCGCCCTGCACGGCCACTCGCCGTTCTGGTCCGGCAAGCCCTTCTACCCGCAGGACATCGTCGCCGCGCTGCAGGCCGTGCCGGCGCCGCGCCTGCTAGTGACGACCCCCTTCCACCTGTCGGCGCTGCTGGCCGCCGGCCTCGAAATCCCCGCCGTCGACCTGTTGCTCTCGGCTACCGCACCGCTCTCGAAACAACTGGCGTGCGCTGCCGAAGCGGCATGCCAGGCGCCGCTCCACGAAATCTACGGCTCGACCGAAAGCGGCCAGCTGGCTAGCCGGCGCACCACCGCCGACCTCGCCTGGGAGCTGCTGCCCGGCGTCGCGCTGGAGCAGGCCGACGAAACGACGTTCGCCAGTGGCGGCCACGTCGAAGGCCGGGTGCCGCTTTCCGACCTGATCGAGATCCGCGCCGACGGCCGCTTCCTGCTCCACGGCCGCAATGCCGACATGGTCAACATCGCCGGCAAGCGGACCTCGCTGGCCTACCTCAACCACCAGATCGCCGCCATCGCCGGCGTCGTCGATGCCGCCTTCTTCCTCCCCGACGCCGAGACGGCGGACGGCATCGCTCGTCTCTGCGCCTTTGTCGTCGCCCCCGGCCTGAGCCGCCGGCAGCTCGTCGCCGACCTGCGCCAGCGCCTCGACCCGGTCTTCCTGCCGCGGCCGCTGGTGCTGCTCGACGCGCTGCCGCGCAACAGCACCGGCAAGCTGCCGCGCGAACGCCTGCAGGCCCTCTATGCCGAACAGGTCCACGATGGCGGCCGCTGAATTCGCCTGGCCGGTGCCCGCCGACCATCCCGCCTTCGCCGGCCATTTCCCCGGCCGCCCGATCGTTCCCGGCGTCGTCCTGCTCGACCGTGCCATCGCCTTTGCCGGGCAACTGCGCGGCGCGGCCGACGGCGCCTGGCAAATCGGCAACGCCAAGTTCTTCAGCCCGGCCGGGCCCGGCGAAGTGCTCACCTTCGCGCTCGACCAAAGGCCGGGCGGCGCCATCGCCTTCACCGTGCGCGCCGGGGAGCGTGCCGTGGCCGCCGGCAGCCTGACGCCCGCCGCGCAATGAGCCGCGAACGACCGGCCGGTGCCGACTGGCGGCGCCAGCAGGAAAAAAGCAACCTCGCCATCCTCCGCCTGATGGTGTGGATCTCGCTGACCTTCGGGCGCCGCGTCGGGCGCCTGGTCCTCTACGGCATCGCCGCCTACTACGTGCTGTTCGCGCCGCGCGCCCGGCGCTACAGCCGCGCCTACCTCAACCGCGCGCTCGGGCGCTGGGCCGGCTGGGGCGACGGCTTCCGCCACGTCTTCAGCTTCGCCAGCACCATCCACGACCGCATCTACCTGCTCAACGACCGCTTCGACCTGTTCGACATCGAGGTCGTCGGCGCCGAGGCGCTGCACGCGGCGCTCGCCCGCCAGCCGGGGGCGCTGCTGATCGGCGCCCACCTCGGCAGCTTCGAGGTGTTGCGCGCCGTCGGCCGCGGCCGCGCCGGGCTCAAGGTGGCGATGCTGATGTACGAGGAAAACGCGCGCAAGATCAACACCACGCTGGCGGCGATCAACCCGGCGGCCGGCGACGACATCATCGCCCTCGGCCACATGGGATCGATGCTCGCCGCGCGCGACAGGCTCGACCAGGGCTACCTCGTCGGCATGCTGGCCGACCGCGGCCTCGGCGACGACGCGACGGTCGACTGCCAGTTCCTCGGCGCGCCGGCGCCGTTTCCGCTCGGCCCCTTCCGCACCGCGGCCATGCTCGGCCGGCCTGTGTTCTTCATGACCGGCCTCTACCTCGGCGGCAACCGCTACTGCATCCACTTCGAGCCGCTCGCCGATTTTTCGGCGACGCCGCGCGCCGAACGCGATGCGGCAATCCGCGCGGCGATGCAGAATTACGCCGACCGCCTGACGCATTTCTGCCGGGTGGCGCCCTACAACTGGTTCAACTTCTTCGATTTCTGGCAGAACAACCCATGAAGCGATTTTGCGCCGGCCTCCTGCTGCTCGGCCTCGCCCTGCCGGCCATGGCCGCCTTCGACATCGGCCAGCTGATGAACGACCTGGCCCGGCACAAGGGGGGCAGGGCGAAATTCGTCGAGACGAAATACATCGCGCTGCTCGACCGGCCACTCGTCGCGACCGGCGAGCTGACCTACGGCGCCCCGGACCGCCTGGAAAAGCGCACGCTGACGCCGAAGCAGGAAACCCTGCGGCTCGACCGCGACACGCTGAGCATCGAGCGCGAGAAGCAGAAACTGAGTATCAACCTCGCCAGCCAGCCGGAAGCACTCGCCTTCGTCGACAGCCTGCGCGGCACGCTGAACGGCAACCGGAGCGCGCTCGAGAAGAACTATCTCCTGCACCTGTCGGGCAACCCGGACAAGTGGGTGCTCACACTGCTGCCCAGCGACCAGCGGATTGCCAGCCTGGTCCAGCGCATCACGATCAGCGGCAGCCGCGACCACATCCGCAGCATCGAGTATCTGCAGGCCGACGGCGACCGCTCGCTGATGCTCATCGAACCGCTCGCCGAGCGATGAGCCGCGCCGGCCGCCGCGCCTTCCTGCTCTGGCTGCTCGCCATGCTGGCCGGCGCCGCCGTCGTCTGGAGCAGCCGCTTCACCGCCGACATGTCGTTCTTCCTGCCGGCCCGTCCGAGCGCCGGGCAGCAGGTCCTGGTCGAACAGTTGAAGGAGGGCGCCGTCGCCCGCCTGCTGATGGTCGCCATCGCCGGCGGCAACGGCGAGCAGCGCGCCGCGCTGTCGCGCGACCTGCGCGGTCGACTCGCCGGAATGCCCGAATTTGTCGCCGTGCAGAACGGCGAAGCCGGCAGCCGCGACGCCGACCGCGATTTCCTGTTCCGCCACCGCTACCTGCTCAGCCCGGCCGTGACGCCCGGACGCTTCACGGTCGACGGCCTGCGGACGGCAATTTCCGACAGCATCGACCGCCTCGCCTCGCCGGCCGGCCTGCTGCTCAAGCCGCTGCTGCCGCGCGACCCGACCGGCGAACTGTTCGAAGTGCTGCGCCAGCTTGACCCCGGCGCCCAGCCCAACAGCCGCGACGGCGTCTGGGCCTCGCCCGACGGCGAACGGGCGCTGCTCCTGGTCCAGACGCGCGCGGCGGGCGCCGACACCGACGGCCAGGAAGCCGCCATCGCGGCCATCCATGCGCAGTTCGCGGCGAGCGCCGCGGCGGCCGGCGTCGCCGACGCCCGCCTGCAGCTTTCCGGTCCCGGCCTCTTTGCCGTCAAGTCGCGGGCGACGATCAAGGGCGACGTCTCGCGTCTGTCGGCGATCGGCACCCTGGCCATCGTCGCCGTCCTCCTTTTCGTCTACCGTTCGCCGCGCCTGCTCGGGCTCGGCCTGTTGCCGGTGCTGTCCGGCGCCCTGGCCGGCATCGTCGCCGTCAGCCTGGCCTGGGGCACGGTGTTCGGCATCACCGTCGGCTTCGGCTCGGCGCTGATCGGCGAGGCCGTCGATTACTCGATCTACTACTTCGTGCAGTCGCGGCGCGGCGGTCTCGCCGCGTGGCAGGCGCGCTTCTGGCCGACCATCCGGCTCGGCGTGCTGACCTCGGCCTGCGGCTTCGGCGCGCTGCTTTTCTCGGGCTTCCCCGGCCTCGCCCAGCTTGGGCTCTACGCCCTGAGCGGCGTCGCCACGGCCGCCGTCGTCACCCGCTACGTGCTGCCGCAGCTGGCCGGCGAGCACGTCGCCGCGCGTGACCTCGGCGCACTCGGCGGCGCCCTGCAGGGCGCCATGCACCGCCTGCGCCGCCTGCGCTGGCCAGCGGTGGTCCTCGCCCTGACGGCCACCGCCTACCTCGCCGGAGAACGCGACCGCCTGTGGGCACCCGAGCTCTCGGTGCTGAGCACCACCAGCCGCGCCGATGCCGCCGCCGACGCGGCGCTGCGCGCCGACCTCGGCACGTCCGATGCGCGCTTCCTGGTGGTCGTCGGCGGCGTCGATCAGGAGGCCGCGCTGCAGGCCGCCGAGCGGGCAGGGCAGGTGCTCGACGAGTTGCAGGCCGCCGGCGCCATCGCCGGCTACGACAGCCCGGCGCGCTTCCTGCCGAGCCAGGCGCAGCAGGCGGCACGGCGCGCCAGCCTGCCGGCCGCCGAAGAACTGTGGCCACGGCTGCAGGCGGCGCTCGCCGATTCGCCGCTGGCCGCCGGCAAGCTGGCGGGCTTCGTCGCCGACGTCGCCGCCGCCCGCCAGGCGCCCGACATCACTCGCGGCGATCTGGCCGGGAGCGGCCCCGGCCTGGCCGTCGATGCGCTGCTGCTGCCGCGCGCCGGCGGCTGGAGCGCCGTCCTGCCGCTGCGCCTGGCCGACGGCGACCCGGCGGCCGGCCTCGCCGCGGTACGCCAGGCGCTCGCCGGCAGCGGCGCGCTCGCCCTCGACCTCAAGGGCGAACTCGACACCCTCTACCACGACTACCTGCACGAAGCCGTGCACCTCGCCCTTGCCGGCCTTGCCGCCATCGTCGTCCTGCTCGCCGCGACGCTGCGCTCGCCGCGCCGGCTGGCCGCCGTCCTGCTGCCGCTGGCGCTCGCCGTGCTGTTCGCCGTCGCCGGCCTGCACCTGAGCGGCGAACGCCTCCACCTCCTGCACCTGGTCGGCATGCTGCTGATCGTCGCCGTCGGCTCCAACTACGCGCTGTTCTTCGCCGGCGCCGACGGTCCGCCCGACCCCGACACGCTGGCCTCGATGGGGGTCGCCAACCTGACCACCGCCATCGGCTTCGGCACCCTCGGCCTGTCGCAGGTGCCGATGCTGCACGCCATCGGCGTCACCGTCGGACCGGGCGCCATCCTCGCGCTGCTGCTGGCGGCGATCTTCGTTCCACGTGAAACTGGCGCATGAGCGATCCGCTGCCCACCCTGCGCCAGACGAGCGGCGCGCCCAACCTGCTGGTGCTGCTGCCCGGCGCCTACATGCGCGCGGCGGACTTCGTCGCCGCCGATTTCTTCGCCACCGTCGCCCGGCGCCGCCTGGCGCTCGACCTGGTTGCGGTCGACCTCGATCTGGCGGCCATTTCCGCCGGCGCTGCGTTGCCCGCCGTGCACGACGAGATCCTCGCCCCGGCCCGCCGCCAGGGCTACCGGAAGGTCTGGCTCGGCGGCATCTCGCTCGGCGGCCTGCTCGCCCTCTGCCACGCCGCCGACACGCCGGGCAGCGTCGACGGCCTCTGCCTGCTCGCGCCGTATCCAGGCAGCCGCCTGACCACCGCCGCCATCGACCGCGCCGGCGGCCTCGACCGCTGGCAGGCGAGCGCGGAAGAACTGGCCGATCCGGAATTCCGCATGTGGCGCTGGCTGCAGAACCCGCCGGCCGGCCTGCCGATCTTCGTCGGCTACGGCCGCGAGGACCGCTTCGCTGCCGGCATGCAACGGATCGCCGAACGCTTCCCGCCGGCCGCCCGCGCCGTCGTTCCCGGCGGCCACGAATGGCCGGTGTGGCAGCAGTTGTGGGAACATTTCCTCGATCTCGGCCACTTTTCCGCCTGACGCCATGCCGCAGCCCTGGAAACCTTCGCCCGCCATCAAGCTTTCGTTCGCGCTGCACGGCGCCGCCGCCCTCGGCCTCGTCGCCGCGCCGGCCGCCTGGCCGTGGGCGCTCGGCGCGCTCGGCCTCAATCATCTGGCGCTCACCGCTGCCGGCCTGCTGCCCCGCTCGAGCGTGCTCGGCCCCAACCTGACGCGCCTGCCGCCGGCCGCCGCCGGCCGCGGCGAAATCGCGCTGACCATCGACGACGGCCCCGACCCCGAGGTCACGCCGCGCGTCCTCGACCTGCTCGACGCCGCCGGGGTCCGGGCCAGCTTCTTCTGCATCGGCCGCCGCGCCCGCGCCCATCCCGCGCTGTGCCGCGCCATCGCCGCCCGCGGCCACCGCGTCGAAAACCACGGCGATTCGCATTCCTGGGCCTTCTCGACCTTCGGCATGGCGCGCATGCGCGCCGACATCGCCGCCGCCCAGGCGACGCTGGCCGACCTGACCGGGCAGGCACCACGCTTCTTCCGGCCGACCGCCGGCCTGCGCAGCCCGCTGCTCGACCCCGTGCTGGCCGGCCTCGACCTGCGCCTCGCGGCGTGGACGCGGCGTCCCTACGACACCCGCGACGGCGCCGCGCACACGGTGCACGAACGCCTGACCAGGCGCCTCGCCGCCGGCGACATCCTGCTCCTGCACGACGGCCATGCCGGCCGCACTCCGGAAGGCGAGCCGCTGATCCTCGCCGTCCTCCCCGGGCTGCTGCGCAGCATCGCCGAGCACGGGCTACGTCCGGTCACACTGGCCACCGCGGTAGACGGGCCGCCCACCGCCTGAGTCCGACACCGGCACCCCGGGTTCTGGTCTAGAATTCGGGCCTGATCGACTCGAGGTCCGACGTGACTCCGCAGCTTCTCTCCGCCTACACCGCAACGACCTGTCTCGGCCACGGGCTGGAGGCCATGCTGGCGGCCCTGCGCGCCGGCCGCAGCGGCCTGCGGCCCTGCGCCTTCGAGACGGTCCGGCTCGACACCTGGATCGGCGAGGTCGCTGCGGTCGACGCCCAGAAACTGCCGAAAACGCTCGCCGCCTACGACTGCCGCAACAACCGCCTGGCCGCCCTGGCCCTCGAAGCCGACGGCTTCGGCGAGCGCGTGCGCGCGGCGGCCGCCCGCTACGGCAAGCGGCGCATCGGCGTCTTCCTCGGCACCAGCACCGCCGGCATCCTGCAGACCGAGCTCGCCTACCGCCGGCGCGACCCGGCGAGCGGCGCGCTGCCCGACGACTTCAACTACCGCACCACACACAACGCCTTTTCTCTGGCCGAATTCACGCGCGCGTATTTCGCGCTGGAAGGGCCGGCTTTTTCCGTATCCACCGCCTGCTCGTCGAGCGCCAAGGTATTCGCCGCCGCCGCCCGCCTGCTGGCCTGCGGGGTGATCGACGCGGCCGTCGTCGGCGGCGTCGACTCGCTGTGCCTGACCACGCTCTACGGCTTCGCCTCGCTCGAACTGACCTCGTCCCGGCCGTGCCGCCCCTACGACGCGACTCGCGACGGCATCTCGGTCGCCGAGGGTGCCGCCTTCGCGCTGCTCGAACGCGCCCCGGCCAGGGCGCCGGCCGGCGCCGTCCTGCTCCTCGGCAGCGGCGAATCGAGCGACGCCTACCACATGTCGGCGCCGCACCCGGAAGGCCTCGGCGCCCGCCTGGCCATGGAAAGCGCATTGCGCTCCGCCGGGCTCGCCACGGCCGACATCGACTACATCAACCTGCACGGGACGGCGACGCCGGCCAATGACACCGCCGAGGGCAAGGCAGTCGCCGCGCTATTCGGCAGCCGCGTCGCGTGCAGCTCGACCAAGGGCGCCACCGGCCACACATTGGGCGCCGCCGGCGCCGTCGAAGCCGTGATCTGCGCGCTGGCGCTGACGCACGACCTGCTGCCCGGCAGCCCGGGCACCGCAACGCCCGACCCGGCACTGCCGCTCGCCTACCTGCTGCACAGCCGCGACGGCCACATCCGCCGCGCCCTGAGCAACTCGTTCGGCTTCGGCGGCAGCAACTGCAGCCTGATCCTGGGGGTGGCGACATGAGCAGGAAGCAGGGGCCCCACGCAGTGGGGATGCGCCCGGCCGCGAGTGTCGCCCGTCGCCGACACGTGGACGGTCAAGCTGTGATGACGCACAAGGAGGCGGCCGAATGAACGCGATGCCGCTCAGCGCCTGGATCGACGGCGTCGGCTTCCTCGCCCCCGGCCTGCCCGACTGGCCGAGCGCCCGTGCCGTGCTGCGCGGCGAGCAGGCCATCGGCACCGCACCTTCTGTCCTTCAGGCGCCGACCATCCTGCCGCCGGCCGAGCGTCGGCGGGCCAGCCGCGTCATCAAGCTGGCGCTGACCATCGGCCTCGAAGCCGCCGCCCATGCCGCTGCCGACGTCGCCACGCTGGCCACCGTCTTCGCCGCCTCGGGTGCCGACGGCCACAACTGCCACGCGCTGTGCGAACAGCTGGCGAGCGACGACCGCCAGATTTCGCCGACCCGCTTCCACAACTCGGTGCATAACGCCGCCGCCGGCTACTGGGGCATCGCCACCCAATCGCGGGCGCCGTGCCAGGTACTCTGCGCCTATGACGCCAGCTTCGGCGCCGGGCTGCTCGACGCTCTCGGCCAGGTCGTCGTCGACCGCCAGCCGACGCTGCTGATCGCCTACGACAGCGAATACCCCGAACCCCTGCACAGCAAGCGCCCGCTGCCCGACGTCGCCGGCATCGCGCTGCTGCTGACGCCCGAACGTAGCGCCCGCTCGCTGGCGCACATCACCATCCACCTCGACGAAAGCGCACCGGCCACGCTGGCCGACCCGGTGCTGGAAACCCTGCGCGCCACCATCCCGGCGCTGCGTGGCCTGCCGCTTCTGGACCTGCTCGCCCGCGGCGAATCGGGCTGCGTCAGCCTCGACTACCTGCCGCCGCTGCAGCTCAAGGTCGACCTGCAGGCATGCTAGACCACGCCGGGATCGCCGCCCGCATTCCGCACCAGGGCGCCATGTGCCTGCTCGACGCCGTGGTCGACTGGTCGGAAACGGCGATTTCCTGCCGCGCTGTCAGCCATGCCGATCCGGCCAACCCGCTGCGCGCCGACGGCCGGCTCGGCGCGGTGGCCGGCATCGAATACGCCGCCCAGGCGATGGCCGTGCACGGCGCGCTGCTCGCCGCCGCCGACGAACCGCCGCGCCAGGGCTACCTGGCCAGCGTGCGCGGCGTGCAGCTGCATGTCGCCCGCCTCGACGACCTGGCGGGCGAACTGACCATCACCGCCGAGCGCCTGTCCGGCGACGGCAACCACGTCCTTTACCAGTTTGCGTTAAGCCACGCCGGCCGCTGTCTGCTCGAAGGACGTGCCGCCGTCATCCTCGACGCCGCGGCCGGAAAGGAAAACCAATGATGAAACGCGCCCTCGTCACCGGCGGCAGCGGCGACATCGGCGCAGCGATCTGCCGCCGCCTGGCTGCCGCCGGCCACCACGTCATCGTCCATGCCAACCGCAGCCAGGACAGGGCGGCGGCGGTCGTCGCCGACATCCTTGCCAGTGGCGGCAGTGCCGAGGCGGTCGCCTTCGACGTCACCGAGCGCGCGGCGACGGCCGCCGCGCTGGAACGGCTGCTCGAAGCCGGCCCCATCCAGATTCTCGTCAATAACGCCGGCATCCACGCCGACGCGGTATTTCCCGGCATGTCGGCCGAACAGTGGCATGCCGTGGTCGACGTTTCGCTGAACGGCTTTTTCAACGTCACGCAGCCGTTGACCCTGCCGATGCTCCGCACCCGCTGGGGGCGCATCGTCAATATCTCGTCTGTCGCCGCCGTCGCCGGCAATCGCGGCCAGGTCAATTACTCGGCGGCCAAGGGCGCCCTGCACGCCGCCAGCAAGTCGCTGGCGCTCGAACTGGCCAGCCGCGGCGTCACGGTCAACGCCGTGGCGCCCGGCATCATCGCCACCGGGATGAGCGAGGACACCTTCGACGCCGAGGCGATCAAGCGGCTGGTGCCGATGCAGCGTGCCGGTACGCCGGAGGAAGTCGCCGACCTCGTCGCCTTCCTTACCTCCGAGCAGGCGGCCTACATTTCCGGGCAGGTGATCTCGATCAACGGCGGAATGATCTGAGGCTGGCTGCGGCCGGCGTCGCATCATTCATCTTGCATGCGCCGGCGGGTTGCCAGAAGATCTGCAGCGAACCTTTTACAAAGGAGATCCGCCATGCCGAATTTCGTCCCGCGCCTTGCCTCGCCGGCGCAGCCGCCCGCAAACCCCTGGCTGTCCTGGTCGAGCTATCTGCAGAACCCGTTCACCGCGTGGCAGACCGGTCGTCTGCCGCTCTCCGGCGACGTCACGCAGGCGATCAATCCGTGGAGCTGGACCTTCGGGTCGGCCAGCAGTCAGGTTGGCCTGGTCAATATCAACCTCGGCCGCAGCAGCGACCCCGATCTGGAGCAGGAAGTGCTCGACGAGGTCGGCAGTTACGGCAAGCAGCTCGGGCGCATCGGCGACGCGCTGGCGGTGCTGATCAAGCATGTCAAGCTGGAGCAGCTCGACGATGCCGAACGCGACGCGATCACCGCGCTGCGCTTCCAGCTCGACGAAATTGCCCGCGTCAAGGCACGGCGCCAGACCGGCGTCTAGCGCTTAGCAGGCCGCAATAGTCGACAGGATCTCGCTGACTTCGGAAACATCGGTCGGCCTGACCACGCGGGCGACTTCCCGCCCGTCGTGCAGCAGAATCAGCGTCGGCCACAGCTTGACGCGAAACGAGCGCCCCAGCGGGCGGCCGGGTCCGTCTTCGACCTTGACGTGGCGCAGGTCGGGATAGTCGCGCAGGGCCGCTTCGATGGCCGGCTGCGCACCCTGGCAGTGCGGGCACCAGTCGACGCCGAATTCGAGCAGCAGGGAACCGGGGAGGGCGTCGATTTCTGCCCGTTCCGGGGCGTCGACCGCATAAGTCGGGATGTAGGTCATGGTCTTTCCTCAGGCGGAGCGCCGGATCAATGCCTGCAGCCGCGCCAGTTGCGGCGCGACCAGCGGCACGGTGAGCATGGTGCTGGCGACCGCCATCAGCAGCAACGCGGTGAAGGCTTCGGGAGTGATGATCTGCTTGTCGAGCAGGATGTTGGCGAAAATGATCATGATCAGCGCCTTGGTCTGCAGCAGCCAGCCGATGACGCTCGCCTCGCCCGGCGTCCAGCCGAGCAGGCGGCCGGCAAAGCGCACGCCGATCAGCTTGCCGGCGACCGCGGCGACCAGCAGCAGGGCGGCGGCGAAGAACACCGCGACGCCGCCGACCCCCCAGTTGGTGCGCAGGCCGGTGCTCAGGAAGAAGACCGGCATCATGACCAGCAGCACGTGGTGGCGCAGCTGGTCCATGCGTGCCTGGTCGAACCAGTCGGCCTCGATGACGGCGCCGGCGAGGAAGGCGCCGACCATGAAATGCAGGCCGGCCCAGTCGGCGCCGAAGGCGCAGACGGCGAGCCAGATCAGCGCGACGTACCAGCGGTCGCGCTCGGCCAGACGCTGCATCAGCCGGCGGAAGCCCCAGGCGGCGATGGCGAAGGCGAGCAGGAAGGCAGCCTGCTTGCCGACCCGCTGCCAGTCCATCAGGATCAACGCCAGGACGCCCCAGATCGCGATGTCGTCGAGGCTGGCGTAGCGCAGGATGCGCTGGCCGATCGGCTGGCGCAGGATGTCCAGCTTTTCCATGAGCAGGATCAGGATGGGCAGGGCGGTGACGGCGCAGGCCATGCCGACGCCGAGCACGAATTGCCAGGTGCGTGCCTGCGGCCCCATCCAGCCGTCGTACATGAGCAGGCCGGCGGCGGCCAGGCAGCCGAAGAGCAGCGGCGTGCCGAGCGCCAGTCCGGCGGTAATGGTGCTCTCGCGGCGGTGTTCCCAGGCCTTCCTGAGGTCGAGTTCGATGCCGGCGATCATGACGAACAGCATCACCGCCCACCAGGCGATGCCGTTCAGCGCCTGGACGACGGCCGGCGTGAATACGAAGGCGTAGTAATCGGGCAGGAAGCGGCCGAGGATGCCGGGTCCGAGCAGGATGCCGGTAATGATCTGGACGACGACCAGCGGCGCCCAGTAGTCGGTCTGCGCGACGCGCCAGATCAGCCAGGGCGCGGAGAAGATGATCGTCATCGCGATCAGGAAGACTTCGGTGGTGTTCATGAAACCCGGTCGGCCTTGCGCCCGAGATATTCGCGGAAGATGCCGAAGGTGACCGTACAGTGGACATCCTCGAAGCCAGCCTGGCGCAGGGCGGCGAGTACCAGCGCCGGGTCAACGGCGGCGGCGACGGTGTCGCCGTAATAGGCCCACAGGCGGCCGACGTCGGCCCGGCTGCGGCCGAGCCGCGAGAGCAGCGGCACGACGTGGCCGAGATAGGCGGCCAGCAGCCACTGGCCGAACCGGTTCCGCGGGCGGCTGATTTCCATCAGGCAGACCCGGCCACCGGGCCGCAGCACGCGCAGGTACTCGGCGAAGGCGCGATCGAGGTCGCCGACGTGGCGCAGCGCGTAGCCCATCGAGATGAAATCGACATGAGCGTCGGGCAGCGGGATCGCCTCGGCATAGCCTTCGATGGTCTCGACATCGACCTTCCGGCGCAGCTCGGCGAGCATGCCGGGCGAGGGGTCGAGGGCCAGCACCCGGCCCTGCGGGCCGACCAGTTCCACCGCGGCAACCGTCACCAGGCCGGTGCCGGCGGCCACGTCGAGCAGGTGCATGCCGGCGCCGAGGCCGTTGCGCTGCAGCACCTCACGCCGATAGCGCGGCCCGGTGCCGAAGCCGGTGATGCGCTCGGCCTCGTCGTAGCCGGCGGCCGCCTGGTCGAACAACTCGCGGGTGACGCGCCGCCGCTCGTCCTCGCCGGAAAAATAGGCGTCGAGGCGGGCATCGGGTTTGAGGGCGGTATGGCGCGGTTCGCTCGGATTCATTGTCGCAACTGTCAAAAAAGGATTTCAGTGGGTAACGCGGCGCCAGACCAGCCACGGCAAGCGCAGCAGGAAGCCGATGAACAGCCGCGTGTGCATCCAGGTCAGCAGCGTGTTGTCGCGCAGGTATTTGAAATGCGAGACACCGCCTTCGGCCGCCGACAAGTAGCGTACCGGCGCGTCGAGGTTGCGCGGGCGGACGCCGGCCCAGCACAGCCGGACGACAGCTTCCGGATCGAAATCGAAGCGGCGCATGAAGCGGTTTTTTTGCATGACCCGGATCAGCGGCGCGATCGGATAGACGCGGAAGCCGTACAGCGAATCGCCGATGCCCATCCACAGGGTTTCGAGATTGGCCCAGCCGTTCGACACCTTGCGCCCATTGACGCGCAGCGCCGGCGCTTCCGGCCCGAACACCGGCTTGCCCAGCACCATGGCGCCGGGATCGGCCTGCGAGGCGGTCATGAAGGCAGGGATCAGGTCGGCCGGATGCTGGCCGTCGGAATCCATGGTCAGCGCGTGGGTGAAGCCGGCGGCGGCGGCGCGCGTGATGCCGGCGAGCACCGCCGCGCCCTTGCCGCGGTTTTCCGGCAGGGCGATGACCTGCAGGCCGTCGTCCTGCGCCGCCAGCGCCTGCAGCTGCTCGGCGCTGCCATCGCTGCTGCCGTCGACCACGACCCAGACCGGCGTCCACTGCGCGCGCGCCGCGCGCACGGTGGCGACCACCCCGGGGCCGGGGTTGTAGCTGGGGATGATGACGAGGTGGGTGCGGGAAGCGGTGGACATGGGTTGGAGGTCAGGCCGCGCCGGTTGCGGTCGACGCCGTATTTTGGCCCAATTCCGCGCGGAAATAGGCAGCGAGTTCGCGGGTGAAGGCGGCGTGATCGACCGGCGGTGGAAAGCGCTGGCCGAGGCGGATACGGCAATGCAGGGGCAACTGCGGGCGCCGGAACAGCGGCCAGGCCTTGCCGAGATAGGGCGTCGAGAACTCGATCAGCAGCGTCTGCACCGGCGTCGCCGCCCGCCAGGCGAGCAGGCCGCAGCCCGGCGCGAAGGGATCGAGCGGGAAGCCGGCGGTCCGCGATCCTTCGGGAAAGATCACCAGTTGCGCGCCGTCACGCAGTTCGGCACGCGCCTGCAGAATCATTTCCAGCGGCGCATCGTTGCGGATATAGCCGGCGAGACGCGCCGCCGCGCCGAACAGCAGGCGGTCGAGCAGGGCGGCCTTGATCACGCAGACGGCGTCGGGCAAGCGCGAAGCAATCAATACCACATCGAGCAGCGAGGGATGGTTGGCGGCGACGATCAGCGGCCCGGCGTCGCGCAGGCGGTCGAGTTCGGCGAGATCGAAACGGCAGGCGCAGAACCATTGCAGGAAACCGAGGTAGAAACGGAAGCCGTACATGATCGCCCGCCGCCCGAGCGCCTGCCCGGTCGGGCGCGGCAGCAGCGGCCGCAGCAGCAGCGCGCAGGGCAGCCAGAGCAGGCAGAGGACGGCAAGCGCACCGAGCCCGAGCAGCATGGCGAGCATTTCGTAGGCGATCCACAGCGGATGGCCGGCGCGCCGCGGCCCGCTCATCCGGCCAGCGGGTGGAGGCCGGTCGCCTCGATTTCCAGCAGCAGGTCGGCGCGGCAGATGTCGGCCTGGACGAACACGATGTCGGCGGCGGCGCCGAGGTGCGTGGCCAGGACATCGGCGACCCCGGCGAGATCGGCCGCATGGCGGAGGTAGACGCGATAGCTCAGCGCATCGGGCGCGTAGGCGGCCGAGCGGCGAACCTGGTTGGCGGCCTCGACGACCGCGCCGATGTTGGCCAGCACCTCGCGGCACTGGGCGACGGCGTCGCCGGCGTGCACCGTCCGGTGGCCGACGATGCTCGCCGTGCCGGAAACGAAGAGGATTTCCTGGTCCGCCAGGCTGGCCAACATGGCGCGTGAGAAGGTCGGGCTGCGCGGCCCGTAGTCGGCGGGGTAGTGGTAGGCGCTGACCTGGCGCGGGTTCTCGAGCGCCGTCGCTGCCCGCTCGCCGGCCATGAAGGCGATGCGCAGCGGCCCGCCGGCGAGGCCGATGGCGCAGGCGGCCGGCACGTTGCCGGTGGCGCCACGGTGGAATTCGAGGAAGGCATCCTGGCGGCCGATGTTGAACTGGCGATAGCGTTCGAGGCCGTGCGACTCGCCGTTGATGTCGGCGAAGTAGTTCCACGCCCGCCACAGGTGCGGCACCCGCTCGGCGGCGAGCAGCCGGAAGATGCGGCGATACGCGGCGTGGCTGGCGGCCTGCAGCGGCGAGCGGTCGCCGGTGCCGGGAAAGTCCGCCTCGGCGATTTCGCAGACGCCGTAGAGCATGCCGTCGCCGCGCCGCCAGGCGATGCCCTCGCTGCAACCCGCCGTGCAGGGTCCGGACGCCAGCCACAGCTCGTGCAGGCCTGTCGCGGTCGACCCCGGCAAAGGGGCAAAAATGCTCTGCAGCGGCCAGCCCGGCGGACTGCCGGCCGGCGCCGGGCCGAGACAGGCGCCGCCCAGCACGTGACCGGCGGCGGCCCCGGCGGGCAGGGCGCCCGGCACGACGCGGGTCTGCAGTTCGAGCACCGTCAGCCCGGCGTGACGGCCGCGTCGTCGACGCGGCGGATGTTGAAGCGGCGCCGCCGCCAGCCGCGGAAGGCGCGCCGCGGCTGCAGGAGGTTGGCGCTGTAGTAGAGCAGCTTGAAGATGCGCAGCGAATTCCAGATCGGCGTCCTGCCGAAGATGTCGCCGGCCAGGACCGAGAGCAGCGCCTCCTTGACGCGGAAGATGTTCTTCGGGCCCATGAAGAAATCGCGCATGATCGGGTTGGTCACGCGGTAGATGAACCACGAGAATTCCTTCGGCCCGTGCCGCATCAGGCGGTCGAAGCGCTTGAGGGCGGCAGGGGCCGCCGCCGGGTTGCGGAGGCAGGCGTCGATGGTCTCGGCGCCGAGCACGCCGCTGTGCATCGCCAGCCAGACGCCGGACGAAAAGACCGGGTCGATGAAGGCGTAGGCATCGCCGAGCAGCAGGTAGTTGGGGCCGTGGTTGCGCTCGGAAACATAGGAGAAATTGCCGGTCGCCTCGACCTCGTTGACCAGCTCGGCGTCCTGCAGGCGCTCGGCGAGCGCCGGGCAGAGGGCGATGCCGTCGGCGAGAAACTGCTGCAGGCTGCGTCCGCCGCGCGTTTGCATGAAATACGGCCAGGTCACCATGCCGACGCTGGTGACGTCGCCCTGCATCGGGATGAACCAGAACCAGCCGTGTTCGAACCAGAAGATGGTGATGTTGCCTGCGGCCTGGCCTTCGTTGCGCCGAGCCCCGGCGTAGTGGCCGTAGACCGCCGAGCTGTTGTGCTTCGGATTGCGCTGCTTGATGCGAAAGCGGTTGGCGAGGAAGGTGTCGCGTCCGGAGGCATCCACCACGAAGCGCGCCTGCCATTCTTCCTCGCGCCCGTCGTCATGGCAGGCGCGAACGACCGCGCCGCTGTTGTCAGGCAGGAAATCGACGCGCCGCACCTTGCAGCCTTCATGCACCGCGACGCCCTTGCGCGCCGCATTGCGGATCAGCACGGCGTCGAATTCGGCGCGCTTGACCTGGTAGGCGTAGGGCATCGCCTTGTCCCAGGCGTCGGCGAACTCGAAGGCCTGCTTGTGGGCGTGGTGCGGCGAGACGAACTCGGCGCCCCATTTCTGCATGCCGATGGCGCGCACCTCGTCGCCCACGCCTAGCCGCTCGAACAGCGGCAGGTTGGCCGGCAGCAGCGATTCGCCGATGTGGAAGCGCGGATGGCGGGCCTTGTCGAGCAGCACCACCGAATAGCCCATCTCGGCCAGCAGCGGCGCCACCGTCGACCCGGCCGGGCCGCCGCCGATGACCAGCACGTCGCATTGCCGCGGTGCCGCCGGAGGTGCTGCCTGGGCGCTGGCTGTCATCTTGCGACTCCTTCGTGACGGGCGCGCTCAGCGGCCCTTGTAGGTGACCGCGCCGACGACCTCGGCCTGGCCGTCGATCCGGCTCAGCTTGTTGGCGGACCAATAGACGTAATAGGGCGCGAAGCCTGACCACCAGTAGCGCCACGACGGGCCGTCGAGCCGGAACTTGTCGCTGGTCTGCGGATAGCCGACGGCAATGATCACCTGTTCCCGCGTCATGCCCTTGAGCAGGCGGCCGGCCTTGACCGCGTCGCGCACCGGCGGCGGGAAGGCGGCGATCTTCGGCCGCGGATCGTCGGCAACGACGATGCGGCCCAGCCATTCCTGCATCGTCTCCTGGTCGCGATGTTCGAGCAGCAGGCGCAACGAGCGGCCGTCGACATCGACATGGGCAACGTAGCCGTCGATCTTCGTTACCCGGAGCGGCGTGCCGGCCGCCACGAACGGCAGCTGGCCGTAATTCGAATCGCTGACCAGGTCACCGTCGTAATGCAGGTTGCAGCAGGCGTAACCGACCTGGAGAGAGGCGGCCCGGGCGCGCGGCGCGGGCGCCTCGCCGTCGGACGTCGGGCCGCCGGCGCAGGCCGCGAGCAGGGCGGCCAGGGCGGCTGCGGTCGACAGGCGAAAAGGCCCGAAAATGGTGTGAGCTGACATCGAATTCCCTTTGTGCTGCGGCCTGGATTATACCCTTCCGCCAGCGCCCCGCCGGCACGGCGGACCGGGCAGCCGGTCGGACTCGACAGGTCGGCAGGCTGCTAGACGAAGCCCCGCGCGGTGTCCCAGGCGAACTTGACGATCAGCACCGCCACCAGGACCAGGAAGACCCGGCGCACGAAGCGGCTGCCGTGGCGCAGCGCCAGCCAGGTGCCGGCCTGCGAACCGGCGACGTTGGCGGCCGCCATCGCCACCGCCAGCAGCGGCAGGACATGGCCGTTGGGAACGAAGTAGAGCAGCGCCGCCAGGTTGGTCGCCACGTTGACCACCTTGGCGCTGGCCGAGGCGTGCAGGAAATCGAAGCCGAAATAGCGGACGAACAGGAAGATCAGGAAGCTGCCGGTTCCCGGCCCGAAAAACCCGTCGTAGAAGCCGATGCCGCCGCCGAGCAGCAGGGCGTAGACCAGTTCGCTATGGCCGCTGTGGGCCGGGCGGTGGGCCTCGCCGAATTCCTTCTTTTTCAGGGTGTAGACCGCGGCGACCACGAGCAGGACGAGGATCAGCGGGCGCACCGCGTCGCGCGGCAGCCAGGCGACGGCGGCCGCCCCGACGTAGGAGAAGGCGAAGGCGGCGAACGCCGCCGGCAGGATGGTGCGCCACGGCATGACGACGCGGCGCGCGTAGCGCCAGGTCGCGTTGGCGGTGCCGACGATGCTGGCGCACTTGTTGGTGCCGAACAGGGTGGCGGCCGACTCGCCCGGATGCACGGCGAACAGGGCGGGAATCTGGATCAGCCCGCCACCGCCGACCACGGCGTCGACGGCACCGGCGAAAAAGGCGGCGACGACCAGCGCCAGCAGGCCCGGGGCGAGCGCTTCCACCTACTTTCCGATGCAGAAGCGGCTGAAAATGACGCCGAGCAGGTCGTCGGCGGTGAATTCGCCGGTGATTTCGCCGAGCGACTGCTGCGCCAGGCGCAGTTCCTCGGCGAAGAGCTCGAGCGCCGGCAGGCGGCCCTCGACGACGTTGCTCGCCGCCACCACGTGCTCCTGCGCCGCGGCCAGCGCGCGCAGGTGGCGTTCGCGGGCGATGAAGACGTCCTCGGCCTGGTGCCAGCCGGCGACACGCAGCAGTTCGGCGCGCAGCAGGTCGATGCCCTGGTTGGCCTTCGCCGACAGCGAAACGGCGACGCCGTCGGCCTCGTCGTGACGTTCCGGCGCACGGCCGGCGAGGTCGATCTTGTTGTAGACGGTGACGCGCTGCAGGCGGGCGGGCAGCTTGCCGAGGATTTCGCGGTCGGCTTCGCCGACGCCGCTGCGCGCATCGACCAGCAGGAGGACCACGTCGGCCCGCTCGATTTCCTGCCAGCTGCGTGCGATGCCGATCTTCTCGACCTCGTCCTCGGTTTCGCGCAGGCCGGCGGTGTCAATGACGTGCAGCGGAATTCCCTCGATCTGGATGGTCGACCGCAGCGCATCGCGCGTGGTGCCGGCGATCGGCGTGACGATGGCCAGTTCGTCGCCGGCCAGGCGGTTGAGCAGCGACGACTTGCCGACGTTGGGCTGGCCGGCCAGCACGACGTGCAGGCCGGACTGCAGCAGCTTGCCCTGGCCGGCGCGGTCGAAAATTTCCGCCAGTTTCGTCTGCAGGCGCTGCAGGCGGCCGAAGGCATCGGCGGCCTTGAGGAAATCGATTTCTTCTTCGGGGAAATCGAGGGTCGCCTCGACCAGCATGCGCAGGTTGATCAGTTCGTCGGTCAGCGTCTGGATCGCCTGCGAGAACTCGCCCTGCAGGGAACGCACGGCGGAGCGGGCGGCGCTCGCCGTGGCGGCATCGATCAGGTCGGCGACCGCCTCGGCCTGCGCCAGGTCCATCTTGCCGTTGAGGAAGGCGCGGCGGCTGAATTCGCCCGGTTCGGCCAGGCGCGCGCCGAGGTCGAGACAGCGCGCGAGCAGCATCTGCATGACGACCGGGCCGCCGTGGCCCTGCAGTTCGAGGACGTCCTCGCCGGTGAAGGAATGCGGGCCGGGGAAAAACAGCAGAATTCCGGTGTCGACCGCAACCCCCTCGGCCGAACGGAAATCGGCCAGCGTGGCGTGGCGCGGCTGCGGCGTCTTGCCGGTCAGCGCAAAAGCAAAGGGCAGCAAATTGCTGCCCGAGATGCGTATCACCCCGACACCGCCGCGGCCGGGGGCCGTGGCGATGGCGGCGATGGTGCCGGAGTTCACACGTCAGGCCTTGGCGTCGTTGGCCGCCTTGCCGCCGGCCTCGATCATGCGCGTGATCTGCCACTGCTGGGCGATCGACAGGACGTTGTTGACCACCCAGTAGAGAACCAGGCCGGCCGGGAACCAGAAGAACATGAAGCCGAAGATCAGCGGCATCATCATCATCACCTTGGCCTGGATCGGGTCCGGCGGCGTCGGGTTCAGCTTGGTCTGGACGAACATCGAGGCCATCATGATGACCGGCAGAATGTAGAAGGGATCGGGCGCCGCCAGGTCGTGGATCCACAGGATCCACGGCGCGCCGCGCATCTCGACGGCACCGAGCAGCACCCAATAGAGGGCGATGAAGACCGGAATCTGCACGAGGATCGGCAGGCAGCCGCCGAGCGGGTTGACCTTCTCGGTCTGATACAGCTTCATCATCTCCTGGTTCAGGCGCTGCTTGTCGTCGGCGTAGCGTTCCTTCAGCTGCATCAGGCGCGGCGTCAGCACGCGCATCTTGGCCATCGACTTGTAGGAGGCGGCGGACAGCGGATAGAAGACGGCCTTGATGATGATGGTCAGGATGACGATGGCCCAGCCCCAGTTGCCGACCAGCTTGTAGATCGCCTGCAGGGCCCAGAAGATGGGCGCCGCGACGACGGTCAGCCAGCCGTAGTCGACGACGAGGTCGAGGCCCGGCGCCAGCTTCTTCAGCGTGTCCTGCTCCTGCGGGCCGGCGTAGAGGTCGACGGAGGTGCCGCCCTTCGCACCCGGCGCGATTTCCGCCACCGGCACGATGACGCCGGCCTGGTAGAGGTTCTGCCCGTCGACCTTGCGCATGTAGTACTCGCGCTGGCTGTGCTCCTTGGGCACGAAGGCCGACACGAAATAATGCTGGACCATGGCCAGCCAGCCGTTGTCGGCGGCCTTGGCGAATTTGGCCTTGCCGGCGCCGATGTCGTCGAAGCTCACCTTCTGGTACTTGTCGGCCTCGGTATAGACCGCCGGGCCGGTGAAGGTCGACACCATCATCGTTTCGCCTTCCGGCGCCACGCTGTCGCGCTGCAGCTGGTAGTAGGCGTGGGCGGACAGCGGCTTGTCGCCCTTGTTGTCGATTTCCCAGGCCACGTCGACCAGGTAGGAACCGCGCCTGAAGGTCAGGATCTTGGCCACGTTGGCACCGTTGGGCGCAGTGGCTTCGAGGCGGACCTTCAACTCGTCGGCACCGTCGGCCAGCGTGGTCGGGCCGGCGACGCGCCGGAACGTCGTGCGGTGCGTCGGCATTCCGTCGCCGATCAGGCCGCTCTGCATCACGTAATGGTGCTTGGCGTCGAACAGCGCGAAGGTCTTGTCCTGGCTGTCGTGTTCCTTGTAGTTCAGCAGATCGAGGTGGACGATGTCGCCGCCGACGGTGGAAATCGTGGCCTTGACCAGGTCGGTCTGGATATCGACGGTTTCGCCGGCAACCGCGGGCGCCGCCGCGGCACCGGGCGCGGCAGCCGGCGCACCGGCCTGGAGGGCGGCCGACGGCTGCGGCGCGGCGCTGCCGGCCGGCACGGCGGCCGTTGCATTGGCCGGCGGCTTGGGCTGGTTGTACTTCTGCCAGCTTTCCCACAGCATGAAGCTGGAGAAGGTGAAGATCAAAACCAGGATCAGGCGACGAGTGTCCATGAACAGCCTACGTAATCAAGCATTCTCAAATCAGGGTACCGGATCGTACCCGCCGGGATGCCAGGGATGGCAGCGGCAGACGCGCTTGACGCCGAGCCAGCCACCCTTGAGGGCACCGTATTTCTGTACTGCTTCCACCGCATATTCCGAACAGCTCGGATAATAACGGCAACGCCGCCCGAGAAACGGGCTGATCGCATACTGGTAGGTGCGCAGCAGGGCGACCAGCAGGCGCTTCATCGCTTTTCCCGCGGCCGCTGCAGCTTTTCCAGCAGGGCCAGGAAATCGCTGGCGATCGCCTTGCCGACGAGCGGCCGTTGCGGCTTCACAGCCAGCCGGACGACCAGGTCGACCGGCGGCAGGTTCGGCCGACAGCGGCGAAACTCCTCGCGGATCACCCGTTTGACCCGGTTGCGGTCAACGGCCCGCTTGACCAGTTTCTTGCCGACCACCAGGCCGAGGCGCGCCTCGCTGAAACCTTCGGCCCGCGGCTGGTAGTGCAGCATCAGCAATTCACCGCGAATCGCCCTCCTGAAACCAAAAACGGATGAGAACTCATCCGTTTTTGTCAGGCGATAGCGTCTGGCGAAGGCTTGTTCCACCCCGCCGAACGTCCGGCTTAAACGGCCAGACGGGCGCGACCCTTGGCGCGGCGAGCAGCGATGACTGCGCGGCCACCCTTGGTGCGCATACGAACCAGGAAGCCATGGGTGCGCTTGCGGCGCACGACCGACGGTTGATACGTGCGTTTCATGTGGTAATCCCTTGATGTGCTAAGAAAAACGCGCAATTACACCGTGTTTCGACCCGTCCTGTCAAGATCAATTATTTCCGAAAGCTGTGGATAACTTGCCGGGGCAGGGGTAGAATCCGGGTTTCGCACACGGCCCGCCGGCCGTCCCGCGATTTTGTAAAAAATTCCACTGAATCATGTAGTTAATAAAACCGCCAGCAATTTTTTGCCTGCGCGGGGAGGAGTATTGTTGGCGATGGCCGGTTTTTGGGAATCCTGCTTGCAGCGTTTCGAACAGGAATTGCCTGTGCAGCAGTTCAATACCTGGATCAAGCCGCTGCGCCTCGAAGGGGAAAGCCAGCCGCTCGAAGGGTTGCGGCTGATCGCTCCCAACGGCTTCATCATGAAGTGGGTGCGCGACCGCTACCTGACGCGCATCGAGGACTACAGCCGCGCCTTCTTCAGCGGGCCGGTCAGCATTTCGCTGGTCATCGACGGCGGCAAGGGGGGCAGCGCTAGCAACGGCAACGCGCGCTCCGCCGGCCCGGAACCGGCAACGGTCGCGACGGCCCCGGCCGCACCGGTGGCGCCGAGCCCCGGCAAGGCGCCAGGCAAGGCCAACACCTACGAAAAATCGCGCCTCTTCCCGGCGTTCACCTTCGACACCCTGGTCGTCGGCAAGGCCAACGACCTCGCCCGCGCCGCCGCCGTTCAGGTCGCGAACAACCCCGGCGGCGCCTACAACCCGCTGTTCATCTACGGCGGCGCCGGCCTCGGCAAGACCCATCTGATCCACGCCATCGGCAATACCATCGTTGGCGAAAACCCGGACAAGATTGTCCGCTACGTGCATGCCGAGGACTACTACTCGGACGTCGTACGCGCCTACCAGCAGAAATCCTTCGACACCTTCAAGCGCACCTACCGCACGCTCGACGTGCTGCTGCTCGACGACGTCCAGTTCTTCAACGGCAAGAACCGCTCGCAGGAGGAATTCTTCTTCCTCTTCAACGCCCTGATCGAGGCGCGCAAGCAGATCATCATCACCTGCGACACCTATCCGAAGGACATCAACGGCCTCGATGACCGCCTGGTGACCCGCTTCGACTGGGGCCTGACGGTCCAGATCGAGCCGCCGGAACTCGAGATGCGCGTCGCCATCCTGAAGAAGAAGGCCGAGGCCGAGGGCCTGCAGCTCGACGACGAGGTCGCCTTCTTCATCGCCAAGCACCTGCGTTCCAATGTCCGCGAACTGGAAGGCGCACTCAAGAAGGTGCTCGCCTATTCCTCCTTCCACGGCCGCGTCATCGCCCTCGACCTCGCCAAGGAGGCGCTCAAGGATCTCATCGGCTCGGTGCGCAACGTCGGCATCGACAACATCCAGAAGACGGTAGCCGACTATTACAAGATCAAGGTCGCCGATTTCTTTTCCAAGAACCGCAAGCGTGCCGTCACGCGGCCGCGCCAACTGGCCATGTGGCTGTGTCGCGAAGTCACCTCGCACAGCTACCCGGAAATCGGCGACGCCTTCGGCGGCCGCGATCACACCACGGTCATCCATGCGGTCAAGACCATCGAATCGCTGCGCCTCAAGGAAAGCGAACTCAATCATGACCTGCACGTGCTGCTGCAGGTGCTGAAGGGGTGAAAGCTGTTGATAAGCCTGTGCGGATACTGTCAGCCGATTGTGGGCCAACCGGGGATTTCCGCTTTGTGGGAAAATTGTCCAGAATTCGCCCACAGGCAAAGCAGTGCCTTGCACAGAGCCTGAAATAACAACTAACTACATGAAAATAAACAACTTGTTTATCTTATCCACAGACTTGTTCCCGATGTAGTCAACTTAGGAATTTAACTTATGGTTCTTATTAAAACCCATAGAGACACGCTCCTGGCCCCGCTGCAGTCTGTGTCGGGAATCGTCGAACGGCGGCACACGCTGCCGATCCTTTCCAACGTGCTGCTGGAAAAGAAGGGCGACAAGCTGACCCTGCTGGCGACCGACATCGAGATCCAGATCACCACGGCCACCGCCGGGGCAGGCGGCGACGGCGATGGCGCGGTGACGGTCGGCGCGCGCAAGCTGCAGGAAATCCTGCGTTCACTGTCGGACAACTCGGAAGTCAGCCTGGTGCTGGAAGACAAGCGTCTGCAGGTGCGCGCCGGCAAGAGCCGCTTCAGCCTGCAGACCCTGCCGGCGGACGATTTTCCACGCATGACGATCAGCGAGGGCGAAACCCGGCAGTTCACGATCTCGCAGAAGGCCTTCCGCCAGTTGATCGCCAAGACGCAGTACAGCATGGCGGCGCAGGATGTCCGCTATTACCTGAACGGCCTGCTGCTGCTGGTCGAAGGCAAGGAACTGCGCGCCGTGGCGACCGATGGCCATCGCCTGGCCTTCGCCAGCGTCGAGATCGAAGCCGAGTTGCCGCGTCAGGAAATGATCCTGCCGCGCAAGACGGTGCTCGAACTGAACCGCCTGCTGGTCGACAGCGACGACGCACTGAACATTACGCTCGCCCCGAACCAGGTGCGTTTCGCATTCGGCTCCGTGGTGCTGGTTTCCAAGCTGATCGACGGCAAGTTTCCGGATTACGAGCGGGTGGTGCCGAGCAGCCTGCGCAATCACCTGACGGTCGGTCGCCAGACGCTGACCCAGGCCATGCAGCGGGCGGCGATCCTGACCAACGAGAAATTCCGCGGCGTGCGCGTCGTGCTCGGCGAGAACAGCCTCAAGCTGATCGCCGCCAACGCCGAACAGGAAGAGGCGCAGGAGGAAATCGAGGTCGATTACGCCGGCGAACCGATCGATGTCGGCTTCAACGTCGGTTATCTACTCGACGTGCTGAACAACGTACACACCGAGGAAATCCGCTGGAGCTTCAACGACGCCAATTCCAGCGCCCTGATCACGGTGCCGGGCAACGACCGCTTCAAGTACGTCGTCATGCCGATGCGCATCTGACACCCTGAATTCAACGACTAGTTTCACGTGGAACACAAGTAATGAGCGAAGAAAACACGCCGATGAACAACCCGCAAGGCGGCGCCCCGGCCTATGGTGAAGCCAGTATCCAGATCCTCGAGGGCCTGGAGGCCGTGCGCAAGCGTCCGGGCATGTACATCGGCGACACGTCCGACGGCACCGGCCTGCACCATCTCGTCTTCGAGGTCGTGGACAATTCCATCGACGAAGCCCTGGCCGGGCATTGCGACGACATCACCGTCACCATCCACACCGACAATTCGATCAGCGTCATCGACAACGGCCGCGGCATCCCGACCGGCGTCAAGATGGACGACAAGCACGAGCCGAAGCGCTCGGCCGCCGAAATCGCGCTGACCGAGCTGCACGCCGGCGGCAAGTTCAACCAGAATTCCTACAAGGTGTCCGGCGGTCTGCACGGTGTCGGCGTCTCCTGCGTCAATGCGCTGTCGAAGTGGCTGCGCTTGACCATCCGCCGCGAGGGCAAGAAGCACTTCATGGAATTCTGCCGTGGCGTGCCGGTCGACCGCAGCATCGAGCTGCGCGACGGGGTCGAGGTATCGCCGCTGAAGATCCTCGGCGATACCGAGAAGCGCGGTACCGAGGTGCACTTCCTGGCCGACGAGGAAATCTTCGGCCACGTCGAGTTCCACTACGAAATCCTCGCCAAGCGCTTGCGCGAGCTGTCCTTCCTCAACAACGGCGTCAGCATCCGTCTGGTCGACCAGCGCGCCGGCAAGGAGGAACTGTTCGCCTTCGCCGGCGGCGTCAAGAGCTTCGTCGAGTATGTGAACCGGACCAAGACCGTCCTCCATCCCAACATCTTCTACTCGGCCGGCGAGGCCAGGGTCGGCGACACCGGCGTCACCATCGGCGTCGAAGTGGCGATGCAGTGGAACGATTCCTACCAGGAACAGGTGCTTTGCTTCACCAACAACATCCCGCAGTCCGACGGCGGTACCCACCTGACCGGCCTGCGCGCCGCGATGACCCGGGTCATCAACAAGTACATCGACGAAAACGAGATCGCCAAGAAGGCCAAGGTCGACATCAGTGGCGACGACATGCGCGAAGGCCTGGCCTGCGTGCTGTCGGTCAAGATGCCCGACCCCAAGTTCGCCTCGCAGACCAAGATGAAGCTGGTTTCCTCGGAAGCCCGCCCGGCGGTCGAGGAAGTCGTCGCCCAGAAGCTGGCCGATTTCCTGCTCGAACGCCCGGTCGATGCCAAGACCATCTGCGGCAAGATTGTCGAGGCCTCGCGCGCCCGCGAAGCCGCCCGTCGCGCCCGCGAAATGACGCGGCGCAAGGGCGTGCTCGACGGCATCGGCCTGCCCGGCAAACTGGCCGATTGCCAGGAAAAGGACCCGGCACTCTGTGAAATGTACATCGTCGAGGGTGACTCCGCAGGCGGCTCCGCCAAGCAGGGCCGCGACCGCAAGTTCCAGGCGATCCTGCCGCTGCGCGGCAAGGTGCTCAACGTCGAGAAGGCGCGCTTCGACAAGCTGATCTCCAGCGAGCAGATTGTCACGCTGATCACGGCGCTCGGCACTGGCATCGGCAAGGACGAATTCAAGATCGAGAAGCTGCGCTACCACCGCATCATCATCATGACCGACGCCGACGTCGACGGCGCGCACATCCGCACCCTGCTGTTGACGCTGCTCTATCGCCAGATGCCCGAGCTGATCGAACGCGGCTACGTCTACATCGCCCAGCCGCCGCTGTACAAAGTCAAGCACGGCAAGACCGAGCGCTACCTCAAGGACGACCAGGAATACCACCAGTTCCTGCTGCGCATGGCGATGGATGAAGCTAGCCTGACGCCGCGCGCCGGCGCCGAGCCGGTGAGCGGCCCGGCACTGGAGGAACTGGCCCGCTCCTGGCTGTTGACCGAAGCGGTCATCGAGCGTATCTCGCACCTGGTCGACCCCTCCGTTCTCAAGGCCCTGGTCCAGCACAACCTGAAGCTCGACCTCGCTTCCGAAGCCGGCGCCCGGGCCAGCGCCGATACCCTGGCGCAGCATCTGGCCGGCGGCATCCGCATCGTTCCCCGTTTCGACGACATCCAGGAACGGTGGACGCTGCGCGTCGAGAAAATCCATCACGGCAACCTGAAGGTCGGCCTGATCGACGAAGACCTGCTGCTTTCCGGCGATTTCCTGCAGCTGCGCCGCACCGCCGAAACCCTGGCCGACCTCTTCGGCCCCGGCGCCTTCATGGCGCGCGGCGAGAAGAAGCAGGCGGTCGGCAATTTCGGCGACGCCATGAAGTGGCTGCTGGCCGACGTCGAGCGCGGCATCAGCAAGCAGCGCTACAAGGGCCTCGGCGAAATGAACCCCGAGCAGCTCTGGGAAACCACTATGGACCCCAAGGTCCGCCGCCTGCTGCGCGTGCAGATCGACGATGCGATCGCCGCCGACGAGATCTTCACGACGCTGATGGGCGAACTGGTCGAACCGCGAAGGGTCTTCATCGAGACCAATGCGCTGAATGCGCGGATCGATATTTGAACCGTGACCAAGAGCATGAAGAGAGGCCCTGTTTTACGGGTCTCTTTTTTTTTATAGCAGAGTTTATGAACTGGAGTTGATCAGTGCCCGAAATTACGATCCCTACCTTTGACGAACTCATGAACCCGTTACTAGCAGCTCTTAATGCGCTGGGTGGATCTGGATCGGTTGAGGAAATTTATTCGAAGACTGTCGATATCGTGCAATTACCTGAGGATGTCTTGGCGCAACTCCACGACCCGGAAAAGAGCAGCCTAACTGAGGTTGGTTATCGCTTGGCTTGGGCGCGTACATACTTGAAGAAATTCGGATTACTCGAAAATTCGAGCCGTGGAATCTGGTCGCTTACCGAAAAGGCTCGCGGGCTGGATACAGTTGATTCTGGAGAGGTTGTCCGGTTTGTTCGCGCCTTGGACAAGGCAGAGGGTTCTAAGAAACGGCCTGCCGATCAGACGGCTCGAGAGTTAACTGAACAAGAGGGATGGAAGGAAAAACTCTCTTCCGTCCTGACCCAAAAACTCGACCCGGCTGGTTTTGAACGCTTGGTGCAGCGACTGCTTCGTGAGTCAGGTTTCATTCATGTCGAGGTAACCGGACGTACTGGGGATGGGGGAATCGACGGAAAGGGTATTGCTAGGATTCATGGATTCATGAGCTTCCATGTACTCTTTCAGTGCAAGCGCTATAAGGGTTCCGTCTCCGCAAGTGAGATTCGGGATTTCCGTGGTGCGATGGTTGGTAGGGCGGACAAGGGCCTCTTTATTACGACGGGTTCGTTTACGCCAGCAGCAATCAAGGAAGCGACTCGGGATGGCGCTCCACCGATCGACCTCGTTGATGGCGATGAACTTGCCGAGAAGTTGAAGGAATTTGCATTAGGCATTCGCACGGAAACTGTCGAACGAGTTAGCGTTGACGAGTCTTGGTTTGAGGGTATTTGACGGGTTGTTTCGTCGAAAGCTAACGAGATGCGTGTCGTCATCCAGCGGGTCAAAGAGGCGTCGGTTGCGGTCGACGGTGAAATTGTCGGCAAAATCGGCGGCGGGTTGTTGGTGCTGGCGGGGTTCGAGGAGGCCGATGGCGAGGCCGACCTCGACTGGATGGCGGGGAAAATCGTGCGCATGCGCATTTTCGGCGATGCGGAAGGTGTGATGAACCGCAGCGTGCAGGAGGCCGGCGGCGAGATTCTGGCGGTGTCGCAATTCACGCTGTTCGCGTCGGCGAAGAAGGGCAACCGGCCGTCGTGGAGCCGGGCGGCGCGCGGCGATGTTTCGCAGCCGTTGTTCACGAGTTTTGTCGGCAAGTTGGCCGCCGCGCTGGGCCGGCCGGTGGCGACCGGGGTGTTCGGTGCCGACATGGCCATCAGCCTGGTCAATGACGGGCCGGTGACGCTGTTCCTGGATTCGAAGGCGCCGGACTAAGTAGGCGCTCGCTTATTAGGCGAACGCCTGACACAGGCGGGTGATGCCATCGAGGCCGCCGAGCGGCAGGGAAATGCTTTGGTCGTTGGCCGGCACCTCGGGGTCGCCGGGGTTGATGCGGATGAGCTTGCCGCCGCAGTTTTCCGAGAAGTGGCGGACCGAAGGGATGGCCGTGCCGGCGCCGATTTCGATGACTACCGGGCGCTCCGCGGTCGCCAGCCACTGGCCGAGGCGTTGCTCCTGCAGCGCGCTGCGCCGCTCGATCCAGCCCCAGTCGCCGAACATCAGGATGTTCGGGCGGGCCAGCGCGCCGCAGCGCGGACACTGCGGCGGGTCGTTGAGCAGGCGGCAGTTTTCGGCGTCGATGACGGGCTGGAAGTCGTCGGCCACCCAGATCTGCTCGCCGCAGCCGGCGGCACATTGCAGGTGATGGATCGAGCCGTGGATTTCGCAGATGCGTTGCGGCGGGAAGCCGGCCTTGGCGAAGTGGCCATCGACGTTGCTGGTGAACACGAAGGCGCCGTGCCTCATTGTTTCGGCGATGCTGCGCAGCAGGGCGAAGCCGGCGTGCGGGGCGGTAGCGCGGTAGAGGGCGAGGCGGTGGCCGTAGAAGCCCCAGGCCAGGCGCGGGTCGCGGCGGAAGGCGTCGGGGTTGGCGATCGCCTCGAAGCGGATGCCGGCCCTGCCGAGCGCCGGATAGACGGCCCAGAAGCCGCCCGGCCCGCGGAAATCGGGGAGCCCGGAGTCGATGCCCATGCCGGCGCCCGCGCTGATCAACAGGCCGTCGGCAGCGCGTAGCCAGCGCGCGGCGCGGGCGAGGGCGGCGTCCATTCAGGGCACGACGGTGAGCGGCGGCGGCTGGCCGATGAATTCGAGGCGCCGATGCAGCGCTTCGGTGACGAACACTCGGCTGTCGCGGTCGACGCGCAAAACGAGGCCGATTTCCATCCTTTCGGCCATTGCGCGCCAGGCCTCGGGGCCGGCGATGAAGATCGGCTTGGAGGCGGCGTCCGACAGCGTGCCGGCGCGCGGGCCGGCCGGGATGAGGATGGTGACCGCCTGCGTGTGGTCGGCCGGGTAGCCGCTGCGCGGGTCGAGCAGGTGGGCGTAGCGGCGGTCGCCGATTTCGAAGAAGCGCTGGTAGTCGCCGGAAGTACCGATCGCTTCGCCGTCGTCGAGCGTCACCGTGGCCAGCGGCCCGGGCTGGCGCGGGTGCTGGATGCCGACCCGCCATTTCTTGCCTTCCTTGCTGCCGAGCGCCATGACGTTGCCACCGATGTTGATCAGCGCGTTGTGGATGCCCTGTTGGCGCAGGATGGCGGCGGCGCGGTCGAGGGCGACGCCCTTCAGGTAGCCGCCGAAATCGAGCGCCACGGCGCGGTTGCGGCTGCGGATGGTGGTGCCGTCGATGGTGATGTCGGCGATCGACGGCTTTTGTGCCAGCCAGCGCCTGATCTCGTCTTCCGGCGGCAATTCGGCCTTGAATTCGTCGGACTGGAAGCCCCACAGCTTGATCAGCCGGCCGATGCCGGGATCGAACAGGTAGTCGCCCCGCTTGGACAGCGCCTGCGCCTCGCCGACGAAGGCGGCCAGCTCCGGTGTCACCGTTTGCGGTCGACCCTCGCCCAGGGCTGAATTCAGGGTCGTCAGTTCGGAGGGCTGCCAGGCGTGGTAGGCGCGGTGCAGGCGGTCGAACTCGCGCAGCACGGCGGCGATCGCCTGCCGTCCTTGTGCCGGGTCGGCGCTGACCACCAGCACCTCGACGCGGGTGCCGAAGACGTAGGCCTGCTGCTCCTGCAGCGGCGTGCGGCCGCAGGCGGCGAGCAACAGCGCGGCGGCGAGGATCAGGAGGGCGCGCATGCCTCCTCGAGGGCGGCGATGAAGGCGGCCGCGGCGTCGAAGCCGGTCTGCTCGCGGATCTCGACCATGCAGGTCGGGCTGGTGACGTTGATTTCGGTCAGCCAGTCGCCGATCACGTCGAGGCCGACCAGCAGCAGGCCACGGGCGGCGAGCAGCGGCCCGAGCGCTTCGGCGATCTCGCGGTCGCGCGGCGACAGCGGCTGCGCGACGCCGGTGCCGCCGGTGGCCAGGTTGCCGCGCGTCTCGCCGGCCTTGGGGATGCGCGCCAGGCAGAAGGGCGCCGGCTGCCCGGCGATGAGCAGGATGCGCTTGTCGCCGGCGGTAATCTCGGGCAGGAAGCGCTGCGCCATGATGGTGCGCGTGCCTTCGCGGGTCAGCGTCTCGATGATGACGTTGCGGTTGGGGTCGGCGTGGCCGACGCGGAATATCTGGCTGCCACCCATGCCGTCGAGCGGCTTGAGGATGACATCGCGCTGGTCGTCGATGAATTGCTGCAGCTGGTCGGTCTGGCGGCTGACCAGGGTGGTCGGGGCGAACTGCGGGAATTCGCAGATGGCCAGCTTTTCCGAATGCTCGCGCAGGGCGCGCGGCCGGTTGAAGACGCGCACGCCGTCGGCTTCGGCGCGTTCGAGCAGCCAGGTGGCGGTGAGGTATTCGAAATCGAAGGGCGGGTCGCGGCGCATGACGACCGCGTCGAAGGCGGCGTGCAGCGGCAGCCGTTCGCGGGCGCTTTCATGGTACCAGTCGGCTTCGTCCAGGCTCAGGTGGAGGTGGCGGGCGAGTCCGCTGACACCGCCGGCCGGGTCGCCTTCCGGCCGGCGCCAGGCCAGCGTCTGCGCCTCGATGGCGGAGACCTTGTGGCCGCGGTGCTGGGCGGCGCGCATCATGGCCACCGACGAATCCTTCCAGGCCTTCAGTTCGGGCAGCGGATCGAGGACGAAGGCCAGCCGCAGCGGCCGGCTGCCGATAGTGGGGAGAACCACGGCGGGTTGCATGGTCTCGCTCACTCGACGAGGGCCAGCGCGCTTTCGGGCGCCGAGCGTTCGAGTTCGACGGCCGCCGCCAGGCAGGCGAGACGGCCGACGACGCCGTAGGCGTAGAAGCGGTTGGGCGGCGAATCCGGGTTGCCGCAACGGTAGTCGGGCAGGTTGCAGCCGGTCTCGAAGGCCAGCGGTTCGAAATGCATGCCCGGGGCGTTGAGGTTCTCGTCCTTGCCGCGCCCGGTATGGACGCGGTAGAAGCCGCCGACGACGTAGCGGTCGATCATGTAGATGACCGGCTCGGCGACCGCGTCGTTGAGCGTCTCGAAGGAATGGACGCCTTCCTGGATCAGCACCTCGGAGACCTCCAGGCCCTCCTTGACGACGCTCATCTTGTTGCGCTGCTTGCGGTTGAGGGCGATCACCTCGTCGGCGTCGCGCACCGTCATGACGCCCATGCCGTAGGTGCCGGCGTCGGCCTTGACGACGACGTAGGGTTTTTCGTCGATCTCGTATTCGCGGTACTTTTCGCGCACCATGTCGAGTACGGCGGCGACGTTGGCGGCCAGGCATTCCTCGCCCTGGCGCTCGTGGAAATTGACGCTGCGGCAGACCGAGAAGGCGGGGTTGATGCGCCACGGGTCGATGCCGATTTCGCGGGCGAAGTCGTTGGCGACCTGGTCGTAGGCGGCGAAGTGGTTGGATTTGCGGCGCACCGCCCAGCCGGCGTGCAGCGGCGGCAGGACGAACTGCTCGTGCAGGTTCTCCAGGATTTCCGGAATGCCGGCCGAGAGGTCGTTGTTGAGCAGGATGGCGCACGGGTCGAAGCCGTCCAGCCCGAGGCGGTACTGGCTACGCACCAGCGGTTCGAGCAGGAGCGTCTGGCCGTTCGGCAACTCGACCGGCGTCGGCTGCACGATGTCCGGCAGCAGCGAGCCGATGCGCACGTTGAGCCCGGTCTGCTTGAGGATGGCGGCGATCTGCGCGACGTTCTGCAGGTAGAACAGGTTGCGCGTGTGGTTTTCCGGGATCAGCAACAGGTTGCGCGCGTCCGGGCAGATCTTCTCGATGGCGCTCATCGCCGCGTGCACGCACAGCGGCAGGAAGGCCGGGTTGAGATTGTTGAAGCCGCCGGGGAACAGGTTGGTGTCGACCGGCGCCAGCTTGAAGCCGGAATTGCGCAGGTCGCACGAGGAATAGAAGGGCGGCGTGTGCTCCTGCCACTGGCCGCGCAGCCAGTGCTCGATCTGCGGGCTGGCGGCGAGGAAGCGGCGCTCAAGTTCGAGCAGGGGGCCGGTGAGGGCGGTGGTGAGGTGTGGAACCATGAGCTGTCTCGTTGCCTGTGCGGCGAGTAGTTGTTCCTTGGAATGTTACACCGCAGTGCACAAACATGGGGCACCCTGTCGCGGTCAACCCGTTGAAAACAGGTAAAATCCGTCCCTTCGCCTTATCGTCATTCGCAGATCGGAACCGCCGTGCTCGTCGCCGCCAACATCACCATGCAGTTCGGGGCCAAGCCCCTGTTCGAGAACGTCAACGTCAAGTTCGGCGAAGGTTTCCGCTACGGCCTGATCGGCGCCAACGGGGCGGGCAAGTCGACCTTCATGAAGATCCTGTGCGGCGCGCTCGAAGCGTCGGCCGGCAACGTCTCGAAGGACGCCACCGAGCGCATGGCCTACCTGCGCCAGGACCAGTTCGCCTACGAGGACATGCGCGTCCTCGACGTCGTCATGATGGGCCACGAGGAGCTGTGGGCGGCGATCCAGGAACGCGACGCCATCTACGCCAATCCGGAGGCGAGCGAGGACGATTACATGCGTGCCGCCGAGCTCGAGGGCAAGGTCGGCGAATACGACGGCTACACCGCCGAGGCGCGCGCCGGCGAGCTGCTGCACGGCGTCGGCATCCCGACCGAGCAGCACGACGGCCCGATGCGCGAGGTCGCTCCCGGCTGGAAGCTGCGCGTGCTGCTCTGCCAGGCACTGTTCGCCAACCCGGACATCCTGCTCCTCGACGAACCGACCAACAACCTCGACATCAACACCATCCGCTGGCTGGAGGATGTGCTCAACAATCGTGATTCGACGATGATCATCATCTCGCACGACCGCCACTTCCTGAACCAGGTGTGCACCCACATGGCCGACCTCGACTACGGCAAGATCACCATCTATCCGGGCAACTACGACGACTTCATGGAAGCGGCCCAGCAGGCCCGCGAGCGCCAGTCGAATGCCAACGCCAAGGCCAAGGAACGGATCGCCGAACTGCAGACCTTCGTGCGCCGTTTCTCGGCCAACGCCTCGAAGGCCAAGCAGGCGACCAGCCGGATGAAGCTGATCGACAAGCTGAAGCCTGAGGACGTCAAGCCGTCGTCGCGCCAGTACCCGTGGATCCGCTTCGAGTACGACGACAAGCAGAAGCTGCACCGCCAGGCGGTCGAGATCGAGAACCTGTCCTTCGCCTACGAGGGCGGCGAGCGCAAGATTTTCGACAACCTGACGGTGACCATCAACGCCGGCGAGAAGATCGCCGTCATCGGCGAGAACGGCGTCGGCAAGACGACCTTTCTGAAGCTCTTGATGGGCGAACTGCAGCCGCAGTACGGCACGCTGAAGTGGGCCGAAAAGGCCAACCCCGGCTACTACGCGCAGGACCACAGCGCCGAGTTCGCCGGCACGCAAAGCCTGACCGAATGGATCGTCGGCTACGCCCGCGCCTCGGTCGAGGAGGGCGGCGACCTGGAAACCCTGGTGCGCGGCACGCTGGGCCGCCTGCTGTTCTCCGGCGACGAGCAGAAGAAGCCGGTCAACGTCATTTCCGGCGGCGAGCAGGGGCGCATGCTGTTCGGCAAGTTGATGCTGCAGAAACCGAACGTGCTGGTGCTTGACGAGCCGACCAACCACCTCGACATGGAATCGATCGAGGCGCTCAACAGCGGCCTCGAAAAATTCCCCGGCACCCTGGTCTTCGTCTCGCACGACCGCGAATTCGTTTCCTCGCTGGCGACGCGCGTCTTCGAGGTCAAGGGCGACGGCCGCATCGTCGACTACCTCGGCGGCTACGAGGACTACCTGGCCAGCCAGGGCGTCGAATAAGCATTTTTGCCCGTTTTCGGGCGTCGACCGCAGCCGGCCGCTACTGCGGCTTGCCGCCGGCCGCCAGGGTGCGGATGATGCGCACGCAGTCCACGTCGGACTGGTGGTAGGCCGATTTCACGTACTCGATGTAGGCGCGTTCCTCGGAGTTCGGATTGCTGGCCAGCGTCGTCCGGTAGGCGAAGCGCAGGAACAGGAAGCCGGACTGGGGTTCCTCGATGGTGATGGTCAGGCTGCCGCCGGGATGGCTCGCCGAGGGCTCGATGTCGAAGCGGACCCAGTGCGCCTCGGCCAGCGTCACACGGTCGCGGATGACGGCCGGGCCGAAATCCAGCTCGCGCAGCAGTTCGCCAGCCTGCCGTTCGAGGATGGTGCACGACTCCAGCCCCGGCAGGAAGGGCAGCGGGTCCTCGGCACGGTACAGCAGCCCTTGCCAGAGCTGGTCGCGGGTCAGGGGGGCGATCAGCGGGTTGTCCGGGTCGTTGATCTGGATGAGATGCTCGAAATTCATGGGCGGATGTTAGCATCCCCGCCATGCAACTCGAACGACTCCTCCAGAAGCACGGCTTCGGCACGCGCAAGGCCTGCCGGGCGCTCGTCCGCCACGAGCGGGTCGCGGTCAACGGCACGATCTGCGCCGATCCCTTCGCCGACATCGCCACGCCGGGGCTGGTCTTCAGCGTCGACGGCGTCGCCTGGCCCTACGCCGAGTTCGCCAGCCTGATGCTGCACAAGCCGGCCGGCTACGAGTGCTCGCGTAAGCCGCAGCACCACCCCGGCGTCCTCGAACTGCTGCCGCTGCCGCTGCGCGAGCGCGGCGTGCAGCCGGTCGGCCGCCTCGACGAGGACACCACCGGCCTGCTGCTGATCACCGACGACGGTCAGCTGAACCATGTGCTGTCGTCGGGTCGGCGCAAGGTGCCCAAGACCTACCTGGCAACGACCAGGCATCCGCTCGACCAGGCGCTGGTCGACAGGCTGCTCGTCGGCGTCCTGCTCAACGACGAGCCGGCGCCGATCGCCGCCGCGGCGGCCGAAATCGCCGGCGAACGGCTGCTGCGCCTGACCGTCACCGAGGGCAAGTACCATCAGGTCAAGCGCATGGTGGCGGCGGCCGGCAACCGGGTCGATGCGCTGCACCGCGAGGCGGTCGGCGCGCTGGCCCTGCCGGCGGACCTGCAGCCCGGCGAATGGCGCTGGCTGAGTGCGGTCGACCTGCAAAAACTGGGATATTTGCCATCATGACCCTGACTGAAATGCGCTACATCGTGGCGCTCGCCCGTGAGCGCCATTTCGGCAAGGCGGCCGACGCCTGCCACGTCAGCCAGCCGACGCTGTCGGTGGCCCTGAAGAAGGTCGAGGGCCAGCTCGGCGCCGCGCTCTTCGAGCGCACCGCTTCCGACGTGCGGATCACTGCCCTTGGCGAGCGCATCGTCGCCCAGGCCCGGCGCGTGCTGGAGGAGGCCGTGCGCCTCGAGGAGATCGCCGGTTCGGGCGGCGATCCGATGAGCGGCCCGCTGCGCGTCGGCGTCATCTACACGATTGCGCCGTATCTCCTGCCGCAGCTGATTCCCGCCCTTCACAAGCAGGCGCCGGCGATGCCGCTGTTCCTCAAGGAGGATTTCACCGGTAACCTGATTCCGGCACTCAAGGCGGGCGAACTGGACGTCATCGTCATCGCGCTGCCCTTCGCCGAGCCGGGCCTGGTCGCCCAACCGGTCTATGAAGAGCCGTTCCGCGTGGTCGTTCCGGCCGGCCATCCCTGGGTCGGCCGGAACGACGTCGCGGCCGACGAACTGGACGGCGAGAACCTGCTGCTACTCGGTCAGGGCAACTGCTTCCGTGACCAGGTGTTGGAATCCTGTCCGCGGCTGACGGTGCCGGATGCGCTCGCTCATTCGCTCGAAGGCAGCTCGCTGGAAACCATCCGCTACATGGTGGCGAGCGGCGCCGGCGTGGCGGTGATGCCGAGCACGGCGGCCGATCCGCTGGTCGCCCGGGAGCCGATGGTCAAGGTGCTGCCCTTCGCCGGCACCCAGCCGGCGCGCATGGTGGGGCTGGTGTGGCGGGTGACCTTCCCGCGTCCGCAGGCGATCGACGCGGTGCGCGCGGCGATCCTGTCCTGCCAGCTGCCGGGCGCGACACCAGTCCGCTGAGGTTTCACGTGGAACCGGCGGTGCCCCTGCCACCGGCCGGGTTCAGCGCAGGAAGCTGCCGTCCTTGCGGATGATGGTCAGTTCGACGAAGGTCGAGCCGTTGTGGTTGCCCGGCGTGAAATTCACGGCGAAGCCGCCGGCGTCGAAGTTGCGCAGGTTTTCCATGGCCGAGATGAACTTGTCGCGCGTCAGCTCCTTGCCGGAGCGGCGCAGGCCTTCGACGAAGACCTTGGCGGCGATGTAGCCTTCCAGGCTGGTGAAGGAGACGTCGCGCCCGGTGCCCGAGGCGGCCAGCAGCTTCTGGTAGTCACGCACGACGGGCAGGGTGCGCGACCAGGGGAAGGGCACCACCTGGGAAATGCCGACACCGGCACCGTCGGGGCCGAGTTCGTTGGCCAGCGCCCGGCTACCGACGAAGGACACGGTGTAGAACTGGGCACCGCTGCCGGCGGCGCGCATGGCGTTGATGAAAGCGGCGCTCGACTTGTAGGTGGTGACCATGACCACCATGTCGGGCTTGGCGGGGATCAGGGTCTTGACGGCGGCGGCGACATCGCTCGAATTGCGCTCGACGGTGGCGGTGGCGACCAGCTGCAGATTCCGTTTGGCCATCGCCTTTTCGACGCCGCTCAGGCCGGCCTTGCCGTAGGCATCGTTCTGGTAGAAGACGGCGATGCGCTTGACGTTGAGCGAGGTGAATTGCTCGACGATCTTTTCCGTCTCGTCGCCGTAGCTGGCGCGGACATTGAAGACCAGGCGGTTGAACGGCAGGCGCAGCGCCTCGGCACCGGTGAAGGCGCCGAAGAAGGGAACGCCGGCCGGATTGGAAACCTGCAGCGCTGCCAGGCTGGTCGGCGTGCCGACATAGCCGAAGAGGGCGAACACGTCATTCTTGTCGATCAGTTCCCGGGTGTTGGCGGTCGCCCGGTCCGGCTCGTAGCCGTCGTCGAGGGAGAGCAGCTTGATCTTGCGACCGTGGACCCCGCCCTGGGCGTTGATCTGGTCGAAATAGAGCTTGGCGCCAAGCTGCATCTCGATCCCCAGTTCCTGGGCCGGGCCGCTGAGCGGGACCGACTGGCCGATGGTGATGCTGCCGTCGGTGACACCGGTCTCGGCCGTGGCCAGTGATGCCATGACGAGTGCAGCGGCGGCCAGCAGGCCGCGGAAGGCGGATTTTCCGATCATCGATATGCTCCTCGGCACCGGGCCGAATTTTGTTTTTTAGGTGTGGTGCGCTTCAGGCGTCCGCTTTTTTGGGCGCCGGCTTCTTGGCCGGGGCCTTTTTCTCGAACTCGAAACCTACCTTGCCATCCTTGGCCACCAGGTAGGCCGAGAACTTGCGGCGCGTGCGGTTGGAAACGAATTCCTTCAGCAGGTCGGTCTTGCCGTCGGCCAGCAGCTTCTTCATCTGCGCCGCATCGATCGGCTGCTGCAGGATGATCTTGCCGGAGCGGAAGTCGCAGGTCCGGGCCGGGCCGACGGATTTCTCGCAGACGTAGGCGGCGCCGTGATCGTAGACGCCGGCGGCGCACTTCGGGCAGTTGCCAAGGCGTTCCTGGCCGGAAAAGTCGACCGGTTCGGCGTCGGCCTCGTCGGCCTTGTCCTGGCCGAAATCGAATTCCGGCTCCATCTTCTCGTTGAGCTTGATGGTGGCGGCGAAGCTGCGGCCCATCTTGTTGCGGAAGCCGGTCAGCGGGCCGATCTGCCTTTCGGTGAGCAGGGTGTCGATTTCGGCCGGCTCGAACTGGCGGCCGGCGACGATCTTCCACAGCGCGTAGTCGCAGCCACCGCACTGGAATTTCTTGTAGGTTTCGCGGATCTGGCCGCCGCATTTCGGGCAGGGCGCCGACAGCACGCCGAAATCGCCGGGGATGGTGTCGGCTTCGTAGCTCTTGGCGCGCTCGACGATGTGCCGGGTCATTTCGGCGATTTCGCGCATGAATTCCTCGCGCGTGAATTCGCCTTTCTCGATGCGCCCGAGCTTCCATTCCCAATCGCCGGTCAGTTCCGGTTGGGTCAGTTCGGCGATGCCAAGCCCGTTGAGCAAGGTCATCAGCGAGAAGGCCTTGGCGGTCGGGATCAACTCGCGGCCTTCGCGGTGCATGTACTGCTCGCCGATCAGGTTCTCGATGATTTGCGCGCGTGTGGCTGGCGTGCCGAGGCCGCGGCCGGCCATCGCCGCCTTGAGTTCCTCGTCGTCGACCATCTTGCCGGCGCCTTCCATGGCGGAGAGCAGGGTCGCTTCCGAGTAGCGCGGCGGGGGCTTGGTTTCGTTGGCCTTGACCGTGACCTCTTCGGTTTTGACCTTTTCGCCGGCGTCGACCGCAACCAGGTTGCCTTCGCTGCCTTCCTGGCCTTCCTTGCCATGCACGGCCAGCCAGCCGGGGTTGACCAGCACCTTGCCCTCGGTCTTGAAGGGATGCCCTTCGACGCGGGTGATGCGGGTGGTGACCAGGTATTCGGCGGCCGGGAAGAAGACGGACAGGAAGCGGCGAACGACGAAGTCGTAGAGCTTCTGTTCGAGTTCGTTCAGGTGCTTGGGCGCCTGCGGCGTCGGGATGATGGCGAAGTGGTCGCTGATCTTGGCGTTGTTGAAGATGCGCTTGTTCGGGATCACCCAGTTGCGCGCCAGGATCTGGTGCGCGAACGGCGCGTAGCGGGCAAGCAGCACCTCGTCGTGGCCCTTGCCGGCGCCTTCGCCGGTGAGCACCGACAGGGTGGCCTTGACCGTGCCCAGGTAGTCCTCCGGCAGGCAGCGCGAGTCGGTCCGCGGGTAGGTCAGGACCTTGTGCTTTTCGTACAGCGCCTGGGCCAGCGACAGGGTCGTCTTGGCCGAGAAGCCGAAGCGGGCGTTGGCCTCGCGCTGCAGGCTGGTGAGGTCGAAGAGCAGCGGCGAGAGGCGGGTTTCCGGCTTGGCTTCCTCGCTGACAAGGCCGGGCTTGCCGAGGGTGGCAGCACGGATGGCGTCAGCACGTTTTTCTTCCCAGAGACGGTCGGCGCGGGCGTGTTCGTCGTCATCCCGCCGAAAGCCTTCGTCGAACCATTTGCCGGTGTAGTTGCCGGCGCGGGCGGCGAATTCGGCCTCGACTTCCCAATAGGGGCGCGCCTTGAACTCGCGAATCTTCTTCTCGCGCTCGACGACGATGGCCAGCGTCGGTGTCTGCACGCGGCCGACGGTAGTCAGGTGGAAGCCGCCGGTCTTCGAGTTGAAGGCGGTCATCGCCCGCGTGCCGTTGATGCCGACCAGCCAGTCGGATTCGGAGCGGCAGACGGCGGCGTCGCCGAGGCCCTGCATGTCGTTGCCGTGGCGCAGGCGGGCGAAGCCGTCGCGGATGGCGCCCTGGGTCATCGACTGCAGCCACAGGCGCTGCACCGGCTTGGTCGTTTTCGCGTGCTGGGCGATGTAATTGAAGATCAGCTCGCCTTCGCGCCCGGCGTCGCAGGCGTTGATCAGGCCCTCGACGTCCTTGCGCTTGATCAGCTTGTTGAGCAGCTTGAGGCGCGATTCGGTCTTCTCGATCGGCGACAGCGCGAAATGCGGCGGGATCACCGGCAGGTGGGCGAACGACCATTTGCCGCGCTTGACCTCGAATTCCTCGGGGCAGGACAGTTCCAGCAGGTGGCCGATGGCCGAGGACAGCACGTGCGACTCGCTTTCGTAATAGTCGTCGTGCTTGGTAAAGCCCCCCAGCGCCCGGGCGATGTCGGCGGCGACGGAGGGTTTTTCGGCGATGATCAGCTTTTTGGTCATGGGTTCTGTCGGTTGGGTGCCGGGGCATGATAAGTGTCCGGCGCGCGGCTTGGCAAGCCGTCTACATATGATGGCGTCAGCCGAGGCGCTGGTAGCGGTTGCCGGGCAGGGCGGCGATCCGGCCGGCCAGTTCCAGCGTCAGGAGTTCGCCGAGCAGCCGGTCGGTGGCAAGTCCGGTGCGCTCGGCGAGGTCGTCGAGGTTGCAGGGATCGTGGCCGAGGGCGCCGAGGATGGCGTCGTCGTCGGGGGACGCCGTCGGCGCCGGGGCGCTGGCCGTAGACGCCGGAAAATCCCCGATTTCCTCGAGGATGTCCTGCGCCGTCTCGACCAGCTTGGCCCCCTGCTTGATCAGCTTGTGGCAGCCGCGGGCGACCGGCGAATGGATCGAGCCGGGAATGGCGAAGACCTCGCGCCCCTGCTCGGCGGCGAGGCGGGCGGTGATCAGCGAACCGCTCTCGGGGGCCGCCTCGACGACCAGGACACCGCGCGCCAGGCCGGAAATGATGCGGTTGCGCCGCGGAAAATTGGCGGCGATGGCCGGCGTGCCGAGGGGAAATTCGGAAACGATGGCGCCGTGCTCGGCAATGGCCAGCGCCAGTTCCCGGTTGCGCGCCGGGTAGAGGCGGTCGGCGCCGGTGCCGATGACAGCGACCGTCGCACCGCCGGCGGCCAGGGCGCCGCGGTGGGCGGCGGCGTCGATGCCGAGCGCCAGGCCGCTGACGATGGCGAGGCCGCTGCCGGCGAGCGTGCGGGCCAAACTTTCCGCGGTCTGCATGCCTTGAGGCGTCGCGTTGCGGCTACCGACGACGGCCAGGCCGCGCTGCCGCAGCAGGGCCGGATCGCCGCGTACGTAGAGCAGGGTGGGGGGGTCGGCGATTTCGAGCAGGGCCGGCGGATAAGCGGCGTCGGCCAGGGTGACAATGTGCTGGCCCGGCTGCGCGGCCCACGCCCGGCTGCGGTCGACGCCTTCGGCGGGGTCGAAATCGAACAGCAGGTCGGCGCGCTCGCCGACGACCGCACGCGCGGCCAGTCGGCCGGCGGCAAAAATGGCCGCCGGTAAACCGAAAGCGGCGAGAAGCTTTCTTTGCGTCTCGCCGCCGATGCCGGGGATCAGGGTCAGCCGCAACCAGGCGGCCAACCCGTCGTCGTCGATCATGGATTGCGTGCGGAATCGCCCACGGTCACGGGAATCGAGGAGTCGAGGACCAGCGCGTAGGAGACGCGGTCGAAGGTACGGAAGACGAACACGTAGGCGTAGCGCTCTTCCGGGATCGGGGTGTACACGCGGCCGCTGCCGTCCTCGGCGATGCGCTCGGCGATGCGGTTGCGGAACAGGGCGAGGACGTTGCCGATTTCCAGTCCGTCGGCCCGGCCGCGGTTCAGGGAGACCACCGAACCGCGGGCACCCGAATCCACGCCACCGTAGATCGACATGACGCGGGCTGCAATTTCGCGATCCGGACGGTGCGGCACGTAGGCGATCAGGTTGGCGGGCGGGGCTGGCACCAGACGGTCGCCGGGCAGGATTTCCTCCTTGGCGACCGTGATGTTGAGGACCGCCGGCTCCCCGGCCTGAACCAGCTGCGCATTGCCGAGGAAGAAGGCTTCGTAGCCGATGACTTCCTTGGTTTCCGGGTCGGTCAGCGGTTTGCCAGGGCGGAAGACATTCCAGCGCACGACGCTGGCGTCGGGGATGCCCGCGGCGAAACCCTTGTCCCCGGCGCCCATCATGGTGCGGTATTCGGGGCCGGCGACGAAGCGCGGCGCGGCGTCGAGCTGACCCTGTTCGACAACCAGCGGCTGCGACAGGAAGGGCTCGATGATGTTCGGCGGAATGCTCGAGATGGCCGTCTGGTCGGGCGTCGAATAGACCTGCGGTTCGAGCTTGACGGGGCCGCCGGTGGCGGACTTCGACTTGACCGCCTTGCCGATGCGCAGGCGGGGCGTCTTGCCCGAGCGGTCGAGGATGACGACCTCGCCGGGGTAGATCAGGTGCGGGTTCTTGATCTGCTCGCGGTTCATGTTCCAGATTTCCGGCCAGCGCCAGGGTTCCTTGAGGAACTTGCCGGAGATTCCCCAGAGCGTGTCGCCACGCACCACGACGTGGCGGTCGGGCGGGTTGTCGACGAGCTGCGGGGGCTCGGCGGCCGATGCGCAAACGGCCGTCACGGCCAGGATGAGCGCGGATATAATGCGTACCATAGTCGTAACCTCACGTGCCGACGGAACACGGAGCTGCCGTCACGGTCCTATCCATGGCAGGCAAACCCGCTTCCATATCTCTGGAATTGCTTTAGATTCTGCACGTAATAACTTAAGCGAGCAAGCTTTTTTCGGTACTTCTCATGGCTCTTCTACCCATTTTGCGTTTCCCCGACCCGCGTTTGAAAAAGATTGCCGCGCCGGTCACCAAGATCGACGATTCCGTCCGCCAGCTGATCGCGGATATGGCCGAAACCATGTACGAAGCGCCGGGCATCGGCCTGGCGGCCACCCAGGTCGATGTGCACAAGCAGATCGTCGTGATCGATGTCTCGGAGGAACGAAACCAGTTGCTCGCGCTGATCAATCCGTGCCTCGACGAATTGCAGGGCGAGCAGGAAGGCGAGGAGGGCTGCCTGTCGGTGCCCGGCATTTTCGAGAAGGTGGCGCGCGCCGAGCGGGTCACCGTCCATTACCGGGACGTCGACGGCGAAACGCGCAGCCTGGTCGCCGAAGGGCTGCTCGCGGTGTGCATCCAGCATGAGATCGACCACCTCAACGGCAAGGTCTTCGTCGACCATCTTTCGCAGCTCAAACAGACCCGCATCCGCAACAAGCTCGCCAAGCAGGCGCGGGTCACCGCGTGAGGCTGATTTTCGCCGGGACGCCGGATTTCGCCGCGCAGGCCCTGCGGGCGATCGTCGCCGCCGGGCACGAGGTGGCGCTGGTGCTCACCCAGCCCGACCGCCCGGCCGGGCGCGGCATGGCCCTGCAGCCGTCGCCGGTCAAGCGGCTGGCGCTGGAAAACGGCATCGCCGTCTTCCAGCCGCCGACCCTCAGGGATGCGGCGGTGCAGGCGCAGCTTGCCGCGGTCGGTGCCGAGGTCATGGTGGTCGCTGCCTACGGCCTGATCCTGCCACAGGCGGTGCTCGACCTGCCGCGTTTCGGTTGCCTCAACATCCATGCCTCGCTGCTGCCGCGCTGGCGCGGGGCGGCGCCCATCCAGCGGGCGCTGCTGGCCGGTGACGCGGAAACCGGCGTCTGCATCATGCAGATGGAAGCCGGGCTGGATACCGGCCCGGTGCTGCTGCGCGGCGCCTTCCCGATCGCCGCCGCCGAGACCGGCGCGACCCTGCATGACCGTCTCGCCGAGCTCGGTGCCCGGCTGGTGGTCGAGGCGCTGGGCAAGCTGCCGCTGCCGGGCGAACCGCAGCCGGCCGCCGGCGTCACCTACGCGCAGAAGATCGACAAGGCGGAAGCGCTGATCGACTGGTCGCGCAGTGCCGCCGAACTGGATCGCCACATCCGCGCCTTCAATCCGTTTCCCGGTGCGCAGGCGCAGTTCGCCGGGCAGACGGTCAAGCTGTGGCGTGCCGTGCCGCTTGCCGATGGCGGTGAAATCGGGCGGATTTTGCGCGTCGACCGCGACAGCATCGTCGTCGCTTGCGGCAGCGGCGCGCTGGCCGTCAGCGAGTTGCAGAAGGCCGGTGGCAAGCGCCTGGCGGTCCGCGATTTTCTCGCTGGCCACCCGCTGAAGGCCGGCGACCGCTTCGACCTGCCGGCTTGAAATCGGCCGGCGGCGGCACTATTTAACGAAAGATGCGATAGCCGCGAGGAGGCTCGAAATGTTCAACTGGGTGAAGACGGCCATGCTGATGGCGGCCATCATGGCGCTGTTCGGCATCGTCGGCGGCATGCTCGGCGGTCAGCAGGGCATGCTGATGGCGCTCGTTTTCGGCGGCGCGATGAACGTGTTTTCCTATTGGTTCTCCGACAAGATGGTGTTGAAGATGTACAACGCCCAGGAGGTCGACGAAACCAGCGCCCCGCAGTTCTACAACATGGTGCGCGAGCTGGCGCAGCGCGCCAACCTGCCGATGCCGCGCGTGTATATCATCGACGAGCACCAGCCGAACGCCTTCGCCACCGGGCGCAATCCGGAGCATGCCGCGGTGGCGGCGACCACCGGCATCCTGCAGCTGCTGTCGGCGCGCGAACTGCGCGGCGTCATGGCGCACGAGCTGGCGCACGTTGCGCATCGCGACATCCTGATCTCGACTATCTCGGCGACGATGGCCGGCGCCATCTCGGCGCTCGCCAACTTCGCGATGTTCTTCGGCGGGCGCGGCAGCGACGGCCGCCCGGCCAACCCGCTTGCCACCATCGCCGTGGCCCTGCTGGCGCCGCTGGCGGCCAGCCTGATCCAGATGGCCATCTCGCGCGCCCGCGAATACGAGGCGGACCGCGGCGGCGCCGAGATCAGCGGCGATCCGGACGCCCTGGCCGACGCCCTGGGCAAGATCCAGATGTACGCCGAAGGCCGCATCCCGATGGGGCCGGCCGAGGCACACCCGGAAACGGCGCAGATGATGATCCTCAACCCGCTCTCGGCGGGCGGCATCAAGGGCCTGTTCTCGACCCACCCGCCGACCGAGGAGCGCATCGCCCGCCTGCGCGCGCTGGCGCGTTAGGCGCGGGGAGGTGGAGCGAGGTGGCCGCGTGCCACCTCTTTTTTTTGCAGCCGGCCCGGCGCGAAGGCGGCGACGACTTCGGTGAACAGCGCCTGCGCCCGGGCGCTGTTGTCGCCGCTGAAATTGCAGACATAGACGTCGAGCGTGACGCCGGCGACTTCCGGCCAGGTGTGAACGGCGAGGTGCGACTCGGCCAGCACGACGGTGCCGGTGACGCCGGCCGGCCGGCCGCGCGCATCGCGGAAGGGGTGGAACAGGCGGCCGACGACGGTCAGGCCGTGGCGCGTGCAGGCGGTGACGCAGAATGCCTCGAGGCCCGGCGCGTCGAGCAGGAAGCGCGGCGCGCAGCGGCAGTCGTGCAGGTCGGCGATCAGGTGCAGGCCATTCATGTCGCGATTCTATTGGGTTTCACGTGAAACGCGAGCGGCGATGTCGGCCTCCAGCAGCCAGCCGAGGCGGTAGCCGGCGTCGACGATGCGGCGGTCGGCAACGGCGCGTGCCTGGCGGTGGAAGTCCTCGCTGACGATCGGCAACAGGCTGCCGGCGGCCGTCGGGTAGGCGACGGCGAGCAGGGCATGGCTTTCAGTGCGCCACGTCGCGACGTCGCCCGGCGTCGGCGGCGGGTGCCCGGCGCGCAGGCGCTCGGCGTTCTTCTGCAGGCGGGCACCGCGCAGCCAGGGCGGGCCGGGCAGGTCGTCCCAGTAAAGGTGGAGGCTGGTGAAGGGCAGGCGCCTGTTGAACGGGTTCTCGATCTCGACGGTGTTGCCGCCCTCGTCGTCGTGGCGGCCGGCATGCAGCGGCTGGTGGAGATCGGCGACCAGATGCGCCAGCCAGGGCAGGGCATACGAAATTTCGTCCTTTTTGCCGGTCGACCGCAGCAGGGTGCTCAGGCGCTCGATCTGGCGGTCCGCCTCGCCGTCCACGACGCGTCCGTGGCGGTCGACATCGACGTAATGCCAGCGCTTGTGGCGCGCCGTGTCGGGCAGGCCGGGCAACGCCGGCGTCGCGGCATCGCGCGTTTCGTCGTAAAAGCGGGGATCGTTGCGGGAGTCGTCGGGCCAGGTGGCGGCCTCGGCGAAGATGGCGCCGGGGTCGGCGGTGCGCGCCCGGTCGACCCAGCGCGGGTGGTCGGGATGGCGGGCGAGGGCGGCGGCGATGAATTCGCGGCTGGCCGGCGACAGTTGCTCCCAGGCGATCACCGCGACCAGCCGGTGGCCGGCCGCGTTCCAGGCTTCGGCGAGGGGCGGAAAGAACAGAAGGCACAGGGCGGCGAGCAACGGACGCATGACGCCATTATGCCGCGTGCGATAATCGCGGCCTATGTCCCGCCTGCCCCCCGATTCCCTGGCTTACGCCCTGCTGCACGCCGCCCGCATCGACGCCGCCGTCGGCGCTGGACAGAGCCTGGCCGACGGCCTGCTGGCGCGCGTCGATGCCGCGGCGCGGCCGGCGGTGCAGGATCTGGTCTATGGCAGCCTGCGCCAGTTCGGGCGCGGCGACTTCATGCTCGCGCAATTGCTGGCCAAACCGCTCGCCACGCCGGAAGTGCACGCCCTGCTGCTGGTCGCGCTGTACCGTCTGGAAACGCGGCCGGAAGTGGCGCACACGGTGGTCGACCAGGCCGTCGCGGCGGCCGGGGAGCTGGCCGGCGGGCGCTTCCGCGGCCTGGTCAACGGCGTCCTGCGCAATTTTCTGCGGCAGCGGGAAACGCTGCTCGCCGCCGCGGCCGCCGACCCGGTCGCCGCCGCCTGCCATCCCGAGTGGTGGCTGCGCCGCCTGCAGGCGGCCTACCCGGCGGACTGGCCGGCGATCGTCGCCGCCGGCAACGGGCCGCCGCCGATGGCGCTGCGCGTCAATCTGCGGCGCACGACGCGCGCCGCCTACCAGGCGAGCCTGGCGGCCGCCGGCCTCGCCGCGACACCGGTCGGCGAGGCCGGTCTCATGCTCGGGCGGCCGCTGCCCGTCGAACGCCTGCCGGGCTTCGCCGCCGGCCTCGTCTCGGTGCAGGATCCCGGCGCGCAGCAGGCGGCGCTGCTCCTCGACCCGGCGCCCGGCAGCCGCGTGCTCGACGCCTGCGCGGCGCCGGGCGGCAAGACCGCCCATCTGCTGGAGCGCGCCGACCTCGACCTGCTGGCGCTCGACCTCAAGCCGGCGCGCTGCCGGCGCATTGCCGAGAACCTGGCGCGCCTCGGGCTGCAGGCCTCGCTCAAGGCGGCCGATTGCGCCCGCCCCGCCGGCTGGTGGGACGGAAGGCCGTTCGATGCGGTGCTCGCCGACGTGCCGTGCACGGCGAGCGGCGTCGTGCGCCGCAACCCGGATGCCAAGTGGCTGCGCCGCGACGCCGACGTCGCCGGCTTCGCGGCGACGCAGGCGCGGATTCTCGACGCCCTGTGGCAGGTCGTGCGGCCCGGGGGTAAACTGCTGTACGCCACCTGTTCCGTCTTCCCCGAGGAAAATGGCGAACAGATCAGGCGTTTTCTGGCGACCCGCCCGGATGCCCGGCGCGACCACGAGGAACAGATTCTGCCGACTGCCGACCATGATGGCTTCTTCTACTGCCGCCTCGAAAAACGTGCTTGAGCGCCTGCGGCTCTGGCTGCTGGCGTGCCTGGTCTGGGCGCCGGCGCTGGCGCTGGCGGCCGAAATCGAGATCGCCAATCCGCAGATCGTCGCCGGCGACGACGGCTACGTCCTTTCCGCCGATTTCGGTTTCGATCTCAACCAGCGGCTCGAGGAGGCGGTGACCAAGGGCGTCGTCCTCCATTTCGTCGCCGAGTTCGAGCTCACCCGCCCGCGCTGGTACTGGCTGGACGAGAAGGTGGTCAGCCGCAGCCAGACCTACCGCCTTTCCTATCATGCGCTGACCCGCCAGTACCGCCTGTCGACCGGCGGCCTGCACCAGTCCTTCGACTCGCTGTCGGAAGCCCTGCGCGTCCTGTCCCGCCTGCGCAACTGGGTGGTGATCGAAAGGGCGGCCGACGGCAACCCGGTTGTGCGTCCGGGCGAAACCTACACGGCGGCCCTGCGCCTGCGGCTCGACATCAATCAGCTGCCGCGCCCCTTCCAGATCAGCGCGCTCGGCAACAAGGACTGGAATCTCTCTTCCGACTGGAAGACCTGGCAGGCGACCATGCCGGCGGAGGCCCGGTGAAGCGCTTCGTCGCCGTCGGCGGCGCGGTGGCGGGCACCCTCGGCGCCATCGTCTGGTTCCTGCTGCTGATGTCCACGGCAGCCAACACCGCCATCTTCACCCGCCACTACCCGCTGCTGATCGGCCTCAACGCGGTGCTGGCGCTGGCCATGGTCGGTCTCGTCAGCTGGCAGCTGCGCTCGCTGTGGCGCGACTACCGCAGCCAGATTTTCGGCGCCCGGCTCAAGCTGCGCCTGATGCTGATGTTCGGGATCATCGCCGTGCTGCCCGGGGCGCTGGTCTATGGCGTGTCGGTGCAGTTCGTCACGCGCTCGATCGAAAGCTGGTTCGACGTGCGCGTCGAAAAGGCTCTGGAATCCGGCCTGCAGCTCGGCCGTTCGGCGCTCGATTCGCTGCTCGCCGACCTGACCGATAAGGGGCACGCGATGGCCGACGAGCTCTCCGAACTGCGCGAATCCGGCCGCCGCTCGGCCCTGCTGCGCCTGCGTGAGCAGCGCGGCGTGCAGTCGGCCGCGCTCTATACATTGGGCGGCAAGCTGCTGGCCAGCGCCAGCAGCGAAATCGGCGACCCGCTGCCCGACCAGCCGACGCAGGCGCAACTCAAGCAGGCGCGCAATGCGCGCGCGGTGACCGCGGTCGACGGCGAGGGCGGCCGCCTCTACCTGCGCGTTCTGGTGCCGGTGTCGGCGCGCACCGTCTTCGAGGAGCCGCGCATCCTGCAATTGATCCAGCCGGTGCCGCCCTCGCTCGCACATGACGCCGACGCCGTCCAGGTCGTCTATCGCGACTATCAGGAGTTGCAGCTGGCACGTCAGGGGCTGACCCGGATCTATGCCCTGACGCTGACGTTGACCGTGCTCGTCGCGCTGTTCGGCGCCTTCGCCCTGGCCTTCGTCATGACCCGGCGCCTGTCGGCGCCGCTGTCGATGCTGGCCGAGGGAACGCAGGCCGTGGCCCAGGGCGACTTCTCGCCGCGCCAGGCAGTCTACAGCCGCGACGAGCTGGGGGTCCTGACCCAGTCGTTCAGCCGCATGACGCGCCAGCTCGACGACGCCCGCCGCGAGACCGAGCGCCACCGGGCGGAACTGGAGTCGGCGCGCGGCTATCTGGAATCGATCCTCGCCAACCTGTCGGCCGGCGTGATGGTCTTCGACCGCCATTTCGTACTGCGCACGGTCAACGAGAGCGCATTGTCGATCCTCGACGACGATTTCCTCGGCCTGATCGGCGAGGCGACCGACGCCTGGCCCCGCCAGAACCTTCTCGGCCAGTTCATCCGCGACCATTTCGCGGCCTCGCAGGACGCCGAGTGGCAGGCCCAGCTCGAACTGGAGCGGGTCAACGGCATGCCGCAGGTGCTGCTGCTGCGCGGCTCGCGCCTGCCGGAGGCGAGCGGCGGCGGCGACGTCGTCGTCTTCGACGACGTGACACGCATCGTCGCCGCCCAGCGCAGCGCGGCCTGGGGCGAGGTGGCCCGCCGCCTGGCGCACGAGATCAAGAATCCGCTGACGCCGATCCAGCTTTCCGCCGAGCGCCTGCAGTTCAAGCTGGCCGGCAAGCTGGCGAACGGCGATGCCGAGATGCTGGCGCGCGGCACGCAGATGATCATCAACCAGGTGCAGGCGATGAAGCGCATGGTCGACGATTTCCGCGACTACGCCCGGCTGCCGGTGCCGGAGGTCGCCCCGCTCGACCTCAACGAACTGATCGGTGAGGTGCTCGGCCTCTACGAGAGCTCGTCGGCGACCATCGACATCCACCTCGCCGCCGACCTGCCACCGGTCCTCGGCGACGCCACGCAGCTACGCCAGGTCATCCACAACCTGTTGCGCAACTCGGAAGACGCGCTCGAAGGGCGGGCGGCGGCGCACATCCGCATCGTCACCGAGCTGGCCGGCGGCCGGGCGCGCCTGCTGATCGCCGACAACGGCCCCGGATTCCCGGTCGAGCTGCTGCCGCGCATCTTCGAACCCTATGTCACCACCAAGGCCCGCGGCACGGGCCTCGGCCTGCCCATCGTCAAGAAGATCGTCGACGAACACCAGGGCAGCATCGAAATCAGCAATGCACCGGAGGGCGGCGCGCGGATCGACATCCACCTGCCCCTGGTGAAGGAGGAAGCGAAGCATGGCAATCATTCTGGTCGTTGACGACGAAGTCGGCATCCGCGAACTGCTGTCGGAAATCCTGATCGACGAGGGCTACGACGTGCGGCTGGCGGAAAACGCCACGGCGGCGCGCCGCATCCGCGGCGAGCTGCGCCCCGACCTGGTGCTGCTCGACATCTGGATGCCCGACACCGACGGCATTTCGCTGCTCAAGGAGTGGCATGCCGGCGGCCATCTCAACATGCCGGTGGTCATGATGTCCGGCCACGGCACGATCGATACGGCGGTCGAGGCAACGCGCTTCGGCGCCTTCGATTTCCTCGAAAAGCCGATCGCCCTGCAGAAGCTGCTGTCGACGGTGCAGAAGGCGCTCAAGCACGACACCCCGGCGCAGCGGCCGCCGCTGACGCTGGAAGCCTTCGGGCGCTCGACGATGGTCAAGGAATTCCGCCGTCGCCTCGAACAGGCGGCGGCCAAGGCGCCGCTGCTGCTGCTCAAGGGCGCCGTCGGCGGCATGGCCGAAATCTGCGCGCGTACCCTGAAGGCGCCGCGCGCGCCGTGGCTCGACCTGTCCGGCGTGAGCAGCGCGCTGACCCAGGAAATGCTCGAGAAGCTGGGCGGCGGCGTGCTGTTCGTGCCGGACCTGGCGGCGCTCGGCAAGATGCAGCAGATGAACCTGGCGTTTGCGGTCGACCGTCTGGAAAGGCTCAATCTGCAGCTCGTCGCGGCTACCGTCACACCCCTCGCCGCGCTCGGCGAGGCCGGCTGGGACGGCAAGCTGCTGGCGCGCCTGGCCGAAGTGTGGGTGGCGCTGCCGTCGCTCGCCGGCCATGCCGACGAACTGCCGGAAATCGCCGGCCTGCTGCTGACCAACTTCGTCGAACGCGGCGAAGTCCAGCCGCGGCGTTTCTCGACTGGCGCGCTCAACGCGCTGCGTACCCAGCCCTGGCACAGCCGCCCGGAAGCGAGCTGGAGCGATCTCTACGCGCTGGTCCGCAACCTGGCGCTGACCTCGCTGGATGAGGAGATCACGGCCGACGACGTGCAGCGCGTGATGCCGCAGGAGCAGGCGGCAGAGCACGAACTGGCCTCGCTGGCCCCGTTGCTCGACCAGCCCTTGCGCGAGGCGCGCGATGCCTTCGAAAAACTCTATTTCGAGCACCATTTGCGGCTCGAAGGTGGCAATATGACGAAACTGGCGGAGCGTTCCGGGCTGGAGCGCACGCACCTCTACCGCAAGTTGAAGCAGCTCGATGTGAAGCTCGGCAGGCGCGGCGAAGAATAATCCGGTTCAAACCGGGGCGGGGGCGACATGAAAGTCATCATTCTGGGGGCTGGCCAGGTGGGGGCCAGCGTGGCCGAGGGCCTGGTGTCGGAAGAGAACGACATCACGGTGGTCGATAGCGACGGCGCCCGGCTGGCGCAACTGCAGGACCGTCTCGACCTGCGCACGGTGGTCGGCAACGGCGCCGTCCCCTCGGTGATGCGCAATGCCGGCGCCGACGACGCCGACCTCATCATCGCCGTCACCCAGAGCGACCAGACCAACCTCGTCGCCTGCAAGGTGGCGCACAGCGTCTTCAACGTGCCGACGCGGATCGCCCGCCTGCGTTCGCGCGATTTCCTGGAAGACGCCAGCCTGCTCGCCCCGGAGAATTTCGCGGTCGATTTCGCGCTCTGCCCGGAGCAGGTGATCACCGACTATATCCGGCGCCTGATCGAGTTCCCGGAAGCCCTACAGGTGCTCAATTTCGCCCGTGGGCGCGTCAGCCTCGTCGCGGTGCGCGCCTACGAGGGCGGCCTGCTGGTCGGCAAGCAGATCAGGCAGATGCGCGAACATCTGCCGCCCGAGATGGACGCCCGCATTTCGGCGATCTTCCGCCGCGACCAGCCGGTCTTTCCCGAGGGCGACACGGTGATCGAGGCCGGCGACGAGGTCTTCCTGCTCGCCGCCGCCGAGCATATCCGGCCGGTGCTGCGCCAGTTGCGGCGGATGATGAACCCCGTCCAGCGCATCATGGTCGCCGGCGGTGGCAACATCGGCCTGCGCGTCGCCAGGTCGCTCGAGAAGCGCTACGAAATCAAGCTGGTCGAGGGGCGCAAGGAGCGCGCCGAATTCCTCGCCGGCGAGCTCAACAATACGCTGGTATTGCTCGGCGACGCGACCGACGAGGAGCTGCTGGAACAGGAGAACATCTGCGAGATGGACCTCTTCCTCGCCGTGACCAACGACGACGAAGACAACATCATGTCCGGCAGCCTGGCCAAGCGTCTCGGCTGCAAGCGCGTGGTGGCGCTGATCAACCGCCGCGCCTACGCCGAGATGATCGAGGGCGGGCCGATCGACATCGGCATTTCGCCGGCCCAGGTGTCGATCGGCACGCTGCTCGCCCACGTCCGCCAGGGCGATGTGGCGGAAGTGCACTCCCTGCGGCGCGGGGCGGCCGAGGCGCTGGAAATCGTCGCCCACGGCGACGCCCGGACGTCGCAGGTGATCGGCAAGCGCATCGACCAGATCGACTGGCCGCACGGCGTCACCGTCGCCGCGCTGGTGCGCAATTTCGACCAGGCGGTGATCGTCGGCCAGACCGACGACTGGACCGCGATCACCCGCCACGGCGAGGTGGTGATCGCCCACCACGACACGGTGATCGAGGCCGAGGACCACGTCATCGTCTTCTGTACCCGGAAGAAGCTGGTCAAGCAGGTCGAGAAACTGTTCCAGGTCGGTTTCCACTTCTTCTGAGGGGTCGACCGTGACACGCTTCGCCCCTGTCTATCGCGCGCTGGGCATGATCATCATGCTCTTCGGGCTGACCATGCTGGCGCCGCTGATCCTCTCCTACGTCACCGAAGACGGCGCCCAGACCGCCTACGACGAAGCCTTCGCGCTGACCATGCTGTGCGGCGCCTTCCTCTGGTATCGCTACCACAACTGCAAGCGCGACCTCGCCATCCGCGACGGCTTCCTGATGGTGGTGCTGGTGTGGACGGTCCTGCCAGCCTTCGCCGCCATTCCGCTGATGATCCACCTCGGCCTCAGCCACACCGATGCCTATTTCGAGACGGTTTCCGGCCTGACCACGACCGGCTCGACCATCCTTTCCAACATCGACACGCTGCCGATGTCGATCAACCTGTGGCGGCACCAGCTGGTCTGGGTCGGCGGCATGGGCCTGATCGTGCTGGCCATCGCCATCCTCCCGCTGCTCGGCATCGGCGGCCGCCAGATGTTCAAGGCCGAGACGCCGGGGCCGATGAAGGACGCCAAGATGACGCCGCGCATCGCCGAGACGGCGAAGGGCTTGTGGCTGGTCTATCTGGGGGTATCCATCGCCTGCATCGTCGGCTATCGCTGGGCCGGCATGACCTGGTTCGATGCCGTCTGCCACGGTTTCTCGACCATGGGCCTGGGCGGCTTCTCGACGCACGACGCCAGCTTCGGCTATTTCGATTCACCGGCCATCGAGCTTGTCTGTATCATCTTCATGCTGATTGCCGGCATGAATTTCGGTACGCTGTTCCTGGCGGTGCATGGGCGTTCGTTGCGCCCCTACCTGCACGATCCCGAGGCCGGCTGGTTCATCGGCGTCACCGTCGTCAGCATTCTCATCGTCGCCATTTACATCTGGAAGGACGGGGCATACGCCGAACTCGACACGGCGGTACGCCACGTGGCGTTCAATCTGGTATCGATCGCGACGACGACCGGCTACGCCAGCGTCGACTACGCCCTGTGGCCGATCTTCGCCCCGCTGTGGATGCTCTTTCTGTCCAGTTTCGCGACCAGCGCCGGGTCGACCGGCGGCGGCATCAAGATGATGCGCGCCCTCCTGCTCTACAAGCAGGTGTACCGCGAACTGCTGCGCGCCATGCACCCGAGCGCCGTCTACAACATCCGCGTCGGCGGCCAGGTGGCGCCGCAGTCCATCCTGTTCGCCGTGCTCGCCTTCGGTTTCATGTACATGGTCAGCGTCGTCTCGCTGACCCTGCTGATGGCGTTTACCGGCCTCGACATCATTTCGGCGTTCACCGCCGTGGTCGCCAGTATCAACAACACCGGTCCCGGCCTCGGCGTGGTGGGACCATCGACGACCTACGCGGTGCTTGAAGACTTCCAGACCTGGATCTGCATCTTCGCCATGCTCCTCGGCCGCCTGGAGATCTTCACCCTGCTCGTCGTCCTGACCCCCGCCTTCTGGCGGAAGTGACCCGGCGCCCGGAAAGGCGGATAATCCCACCTTTGCGATTTTTCTGGCGGAGTCCGACGTGAGCCGACCCAAGAACGATACCTTCCTGCGCGCCCTGCTGAAGGAGCCGACCGACTACACCCCGCTCTGGCTGATGCGCCAGGCCGGCCGCTACCTGCCGGAGTATTGCGAGACGCGCAAGCGGGCGGACAACTTCCTCAACCTGTGCAAGTCGCCGTCGCTCGCCTGCGAGGTCACGCTGCAGCCGCTGGCCCGCTACGACCTCGATGCCGCCATCCTGTTCTCCGACATCCTCACCGTGCCGGACGCGATGGGCCTCGGGCTCTATTTCGCGGAAGGCGAGGGGCCGCGTTTCGAGCGCCCGCTGCGCGAGGAATGGGCGATCAACGACCTCACCGCGCCCGATCCCTACGATCACCTGCGCTACGTGATGGACGCCGTCGCCGAGATCCGCCGTGCGCTGGACAACTCGGTACCGCTGATCGGCTTCTCCGGCAGCCCCTACACGCTGGCCTGCTACATGGTCGAGGGCCAGGGGTCGAGCGACTTCCGCCACATCAAGGCGATGCTCTACAACCGGCCGGACCTTCTGCACCGCATCCTGTCGGTGACCGCCGATTCGGTGACCAGCTATCTCAACGCCCAGATCGACAGCGGCGCCCAGGCCGTGATGATCTTCGACACCTGGGGCGGTTCCCTGTCGGCAGCGGCCTACGAGGAATTCTCGCTGGCCTACATGCAGCGCATCGTCGCCGGCCTCAGGAAGGAAAGGGACGGCCAGCGCATCCCGAGCATCGTGTTCACCAAGAACGGCGGCCTGTGGCTGGAGAAGATCGCGGCGATCGGCTGCGACGCGGTCGGTCTCGACTGGACCATCGACATCGGCGAAGCGCGCCGCCGGGTCGGCGACAAGGTGGCGCTGCAGGGCAACCTCGACCCCAACGTGCTGTTCGCGCAACCCGAGGTCGTCGCCGCCGAAGCCCGCAAGGTGCTCGACAGCTTCGGCCCGGCCAACACCGGCCATGTCTTCAACCTTGGCCACGGCATTTCGCAATTCACGCCGCCCGACCACGTGACGGCGCTGGTCGAGGCGGTGCGCTCGCATAGCCGCCTGTTGCGCCGATAGGGCGCCAAAAGGCGGGTGGGAAACGGCGGTTATGCACAGAACGTCGTTTCCTGCACAAAAAAAATTCCAAACCCGCTCTTGACAGTTCGCGTTTTGTTCAAGTTGTTGATTTGATTGTGTTTGTCGAATTGCCTAATATTTCGGCAAAGTAACAAAAGCCTTTCGCCATCGTTACTTAGCTGATTCGTCCAAAAGCAATCCACAAAGTTATCCACAGGATTTGTGGACAAGCCGAAAAACCCTGATTTATCGGGGTTGGGCGGCATTTCCAGAAGCCGGCCATGCCTGTTCTCCGCGTCGCCCTCGACCTGCCGCTGCATCGCCTGTTCGATTATGTCGCCGCCGACGCGTCGACCGCGGATGTCGGTTATCGCGTGCGGGTGCCGTTCGGGCGCGGCGAGCGGGTCGGCGTCATCGTCGAGGTCGCCGTTGCCAGCGAGTGGCCGCCGGAGCAGCTGAAAGCGGCCGGCGAAATCCTGCGCGACCTGCCGGCATTGCCCGCCGATTTCTTCGGCCTTTGCGAATTTGCGAGCACTTACTATCAGGCACCGCTCGGCGAAGTGGTCATGCAGGCCTTGCCTGCCGGTCTCAAGCGTGTGGCCCCGGTGCTCCGCCGCCAGGGGCGGGCGGTGCGTCCGCCGCCGCCGGCGGCGGCCCCCGAGCTTACCGCGGCGCAGGCTGCGGTGCTCGCCACCATCGCCGTGCAGGACGGCTTCGCCACCCATCTGCTGCATGGCGTCACCGGCAGCGGCAAGACCGAGGTTTACCTGCGCTTGGTCGAGCGCACGCTGGCGGCAGGCAGGCAGGCGCTGCTGTTGGTTCCCGAAATCAACCTGACGCCGCAGCTCGAAAGCCGGGTGCGGGCGCGTTTTCCCGAGGCTGGCGTCGTCTCGCTGCATAGCGAGCTGGCCGAGGCGGCGCGCGAACGCAACTGGCTGGCCGCCTTCGCCGGCGAGGCCAGCATCGTCCTCGGCACGCGCCTGGCCATTTTCGCGCCGCTGCCGCGCCTCGGGCTGATCATCGTCGACGAGGAACACGACACGTCGTTCAAGCAGCAGGACGGGATGCGCTATTCGGCGCGCGATGTCGCGGTCTTTCGCGCACGCCAGCATGGCATTCCGGTCGTCCTCGGTTCGGCGACGCCGGCCCTGGAATCCTGGGCCAACGCGCAGGGCGGGCGCTATCGCCTGGCCTGCCTGCGCGAGCGGGCCAATCCGGCTGCCGTGCTGCCTGCGGTCAACCTGCTGGATACCCGCAAAACCGTGCTCAGGGAGGGCGTCAGCGAACCGCTGCTCGCCGCCATCAGGGAACGCCTGGCGCGCGGCGAGCAGAGCCTGGTATTCCTCAACCGTCGCGGTTATGCGCCGGTGCTGGCGTGCCCGGCCTGCGGCTGGGTGTCGCGCTGCCAGCGCTGCGCCGCCAACCTGGTGCTGCATCTGGCGGAGCGCCGCCTGCGCTGCCACCACTGCGGTTTCGAGAATCGCGTGCCGCAAGCCTGCCCGACCTGCGGCAACCAGGACATCCATCCCTTCGGCCGCGGCACGCAGCGGGTCGAGGTCTGGCTGCAGGAACAGTTCCCGGAAGCGCGCATCCTGCGCGTCGACCGCGATTCGGTGAAAAGCCGTAAGCAGTGGGAAGCGATGCTCGAACGCATCCACGGCGGCGAGGCGGACATCCTGGTCGGCACGCAGATGCTGGCCAAGGGCCACGATTTCCCGAAACTGACGTTGGTCGGCGTGCTCGGTGCCGATGCTGCGCTGTTCGCCGCCGACTGGCGGGCACCGGAACGCCTGTTCGCCCAACTGATGCAGGTTGCCGGACGCGCCGGGCGCGCCGAACTGAAAGGCGAGGTGCTGATCCAGACCGAGTACCCGGATCACCCGCTGTACGCGGCGCTGGCCGCCCACGACTACCCGGGCTTTGCCGCCGCGTTGCTCAAGGAACGCGAACAGGCCGGCTTTCCGCCCTATGCCTTCCAGGCTATGTTGCGCGCCGAGGCGCCGGAGATGGCCGATGCCATCGCCTTTCTCACCACCGCCTGCGCCTTGCCGGTGGTCCAGGAACACCCGAACGTCGTCCTTTACGACCCGGTGCCGATGAAACTCTCGCGCCTCGCCAGTCTCGAGCGCGGCCAGCTGCTCGCTGAGTCGCCGTCGCGCCCGGCCCTGCAGGCCTTCCTGCCGCGCTGGCGGGAAGCCATCGAGGGCATCAAGGCGCCGTCAAAACTGCGCTGGCACCTTGAGGTCGATCCGCTGGAGTTCTGATTTTGCCGTTTTATTGGCGTCGACCGGAGATGAACAACCAGGCGAAGGCGGCGACCTGGCCGGCCAGCAGCGTCAGGAAGCCGGTCCGGTAAGCAACCTCGGCGGCCCAGCCGGCAGCCTGGAGCAGGTCGACGAGGGCGCCGAAGCCCCATTGCAGGCCGAAGGCGCCGGCGAAGACGAGCAGGTTGAGCGCTGTGTTGGCGCGCCCCGACAAGGCTGGCGGGAAGGTTTGCGCGACCAGCGAATAGGCGATGTTGGACAGCGAGAAACAGGCGCCGAGCACCGGCCACAGCCAGTCGCTACCGTACCCGGGAAGCAGGGTTAGCCCGGCCAGGCTGACGATGGCGGCCAGCATGGCACCGAGATAGACATGCTCGAGCTTGACCCCGCGCCGCACCAGAGCGGCGGCGAAGAAGCCCATGAACAGGAAGCCGGCGAGCATGGCGCTGCTGATCCAGGTCAGGCGGGCGGCGATGGCGGTGCGGTCGAGGTGTTCGATGACACTCATCCAGCGCGTCGCCCACAGGCCCTGTACGGCCATGAAGCCGCCGGTCATCCAGAAACCCATCGGCGCGTAGCGCCAGAAATTGCGGCTGGTGAACACCTGGTGGACGCCGGCCAGTTGTTCGGCAAATCCGGCGCCTTTGGGGCCTTCCTTGTCCGGCACGAACCACCACAAGGCGGTGGCGACCAGCAGCGTGGTCACCGCCAGCCCCAGCATGATCTCGCGCCAGCCGGCGAAGCCGAGCGCCAGTTCCAGCGGCTTCGAGGCGGCGAGGGCGCCGAGGCCGCCCGAGGCCATGATCCAGCCGGTCAGCGAAGCCTGGCGCTCGGGCGGGAACCATTGCGAGAAGGCCTTGAACGAGGCCATCAGGCAGGCCGAGACGCCGAGGCCGATCAGCGCGCGGCCGACGGCGAGGCCGGTCAGCGTATCGGACCAGGCGAAGGCAGCGGCACCGGCGGCGGCGATCAGCAGCAGCGCGGCCTCGACGCGGCGCGGGCCGAAGCGGTCGAGCAGCATCCCGAGCGGCAACTGGGCCGCACCGAAGGCGAGGAAATAGGTACTGGTCAGCAGGCCCAGCGCGTTGTCGCCGAGGCCGAGGTCGCGCGCCAGCACCGGGCCGATGACGGCGTTCGCCGTGCGGTAGAGGTAGGACAGGAAATAGCCGGCGGCGAAGGGCAGGAACAGGCGCAGCCACAACTGACGGTTGTCGAGTGTCATTTCCCGGCCTCCGGTTTCACGTGGAACGCCGGCGGCGGCGGTGATTCCTGGCCGTCCTGCTTTTCCAGCCAGGCGAGGCGGTCGACGATCTTGCGTTGCCAGCCGGCAGCGATGCCCGGTGTGGCGGCCAGTTGCCGGAGCGCGGCCGGGGCCGGCCGGTGCGTGGCCCAGAGCGCCATCGCGGCGGCGAGGGTGGGGGCGTCGGCGGCGGTTTCGACGAGATCCAGACTGGCCTCCGGGGTTACCGTTCCCGGCTGCAGGACACGGAAATACCAGCCCGTCAGGCGCTGCTCGGCAATATGGGCGGCCATGCCATCACAGCCAAAACGGTCGTCGATCTTCCAGCACGGGCTGCGCGGCTGGCAGACCTGCAGTCGGGTCGCGCCAAGCTGGAAGATGTCGCCGATGCGAACCTGGGTTTCATCGAGTGCGGGACTGGAAATGTTTTCCCCGAGGCTGCCGGGCAGCAGCTGCGCGGCGGCTTCCGGAAACTTCTCGGCGAGGCGCGCGTAGTGGGCGGCCGGATAGAGATGGACGGCCTTTTCCGGGCCGCCGTGGACGCGCCGGTCGGCCTGTTCGTCACCGGAAAAGCCTTCCGGGCCGAGCTGCAGCGCGGCGCGGACGGGATGCTTGAACATGCCGGTCGGGCGCCCGCTGTCGGGGAGCGGAGCAATGCCGCCGATGAAGAGGGAAATGCGGTTCATGGTCGCGTGATTTTGCCATCAATCCCACAGCCATGCCGCGCCGCGCACCCCCGAGGAATCCCCATGTGCCGGCGGGACGATTCTTGTGTAGAAAACGTCCGAAAAAACGTGTGGACCGCAACAGGCCGGCAGGTTGCGGTAGAGGCGCTGCAGGTTCGACAGACCGCCGCCGAGGACGATGACCTGCGGGTCGAGCAGGTTGATGACGCCGGCCAGGGCGCGACCGAGGCGCGCCTCGTAGCGTTGCAGGGTAGCCTCGCAGGTGGCGTCGCCGGCGCTGGCGCGCTGGTCGATTTCTGCCGGATCGAGGGTTTCGCCGGTCTGCTGGGCATGGTCGCGGGTTAGTGCCGGCCCGCACAGGTAGGTTTCGATGCAGCCGCGGCGCCCGCAATAGCAGGCGGGCAACGGCAGGTCGGCGGCTTGCGGCAACGGCAGCGGGTTGTGTCCCCATTCGCCGGCGATGGCGTTGGCGCCGGCGAGGATGTGACCATGGGCGACGATGCCGCCGCCGACGCCGGTGCCGAGGATGACGCCGAAGACTACCTCGGCGCCGCGCCCGGCGCCGTCGGCGGCTTCCGACAGGGTGAAGCAGTTGGCGTCGTTGGCCAGGCGCACCTCGCGCTGCAGCAGCGCTTCGAGGTCGGTGCGGAGCGGGCGGCCGATCAGGCAGGTCGAGTTGGCGTTCTTGATCAGGCCGCTCGCCCGCGATTCGGCACCGGGGATGCCGATGCCGACCGAGCCGCGCCGGCCGAGTTCGCTTTCAGCAGCTTTGACCAACCCGGCGACGGCGGCGATGGTCGCCACGTAGTCGCCCTGCGGCGTCGGCAGCCGGCGGCGCAGCAGTTCCCGGCCGTCCGCCGCGAGGGCGATGACCTCGATCTTGGTGCCGCCAAGGTCGACGCCGATGCGCAGGCGGCTCAAACGCGGACCGCCACGCCCTTCACGTTGCCGTAGGTGGTGGTCATGGTGCGCAGCACGCTGCCGCCGGCTTCGAGCAGCAGCATGAAGAGGTTGCGCTCGGTGTACAGGCAGACCGGCCCGGTGATGCCGTATTTCTTGGCCATCGCCGGGGCGAGCGGGGCGTAGCGGTCGCTGCTGTGCTGCTCGTGGCCGGGATAGCCGTCGCCGAGTTCCGAATGCAGGCCGTGGATCGACACATAGAGCTTGCCGCCGATGCGCAGCTTGAGCAGCAGCTGGCGGATGACCGCGCGCGCGTGCTCGTAGCGCAGGGCGCACAGGCCGCGGCGCACCATGATGATGTCGAACGGCTCGCCCGGCAGTTCGGCGGGCAGCTGGTCGAGCGTGCAGGGAAGGAAGCTGACTTCGTTGCCGATTCCGGCGGCGACGATGCGCCCCTCGATTTCCTGCTTGCGCGCCGGGTCGTCGCCGAGCACGACGCGAGCCTCCAGCTGGGCGAAGCGCCTGGCCAGTTCGCAGCGGCTGGCCGGGATGATCAGCACCGAGGTGCGGTGATCCACCCGCTGGCGCTTGAGACATTCCTCCAGCGCGTAGCGTTCGAGTTCATCGTTCCCCGACTCCAGGGGATTGGCGTTAATATTGGTCGTCATAGGCGGACTCTCCTGCAACCATTCTGCATGATGCGCGGGCAGTCTGACAACCTGAGGCACGGACAAGGCGGAGGAGCATTCCATGTTGGTCAAATTCCTATCGAGCGAAACCGGTGAGCTGATGATGTTCGCCGACGTGGCCGGCACCCTGTTACGGGCGGTCGGCAAGGAGACGACGCGGCGCGGCACCTTCACCCGCGACGAGATGCTGCCCGCCGCGCAGCTGTTGCGCGCCGCCGTCGCGCGCGGCGAAAGCGGCGCTCAGGCGGAGGAAGTGGACGAGGGGGGCGAGCCGCCGGTGGCGCTCGGCCCGCGCGCTTGGCCGCTGATCGACATGCTGGAGCGTTCGGCCAGGGGCGACGCGCAGGCCAACATCGTCTGGGAAGCGGCGGCGGATTTCTAGGGCGAATCTCGGGCCAATTGCCGGCCCGCGCCGTCCGGGCGGTTACCGGAAACGCGCCTCGGGCGGGCCCGCGACCGGCGCCGGGTCAGCCCTTGCGGCGGGCGTCGGCCTTCTTGCGCCAGCGGGCGGCGTCGGCCGCGCTTGGTTCGGCAAACTTGCCGCCACCGGCGTTGGCCATATGGACGACGGCGCGCGCCACCTCGAGATCGCTCAGCTGCGGGTTGCCGCCCATCGCCGGCATCTTGCGCACGCCGCGAAGGGCGGCCGGCACCAGGTCGTTCAGCCCCTCGCGGACCAGCTTGCCCCAGGCCTTGGCATCGCCGAAACGCGGGGCGTTCTCCTTGCCGCTGCCGTGGCACTCGATGCAGACGGCCTGATAGACCTCGGCGCCGCTTTTTTCCTGGGCCACGACGGTCGGCGACAGGGCGGCGATGAGCGGAAGGAGGAGGAGGGGATGGAGACGCATGATCGATTTTCCGGGAGGACAAGCCGCCAGTTTAATTGGCGGCGATAATCCCGGCATGGAATTTCTGCGCCTGTTGATTTCCGCCTGTTTCTGGGCGTCGACCGCAACGGCCCTGGCGGCGCCGCAGGTGGCCGTCGATGTCGGCCACACGCTCGCCGATCCCGGGGCCAGCAGCGCGCGCGGACGCAGCGAATTTGCGTACAACCTCGATTTTGCCCGCTTGCTGGCCGCCGCCCTGCGCGCCGAAAGGCTGGGCGTCCTCGAGGTCAATTTCGCCGGCGCCATCGGCAGCCTGGCCGAGCGCCCGGCGCAGGCGCGCGGCAGCGACTTCCTCATTTCCGTCCACCATGACTCGATCAGCCCGGAATACCTGCAGTTCTGGGATTGGGACGGCGAGGAACTGAGCCATACGACGCTCAAGCGCGGCTTCGGCATCTTCGTCTCGCGGCGCAACCCCGACCTCGCCGGCAGCCTGCGCTGCGCCTCGGCGATCGGCGCCCGGCTGCGCCGCACCGGCTTCGTGCCGACGCCCTGGCACGGGCGCAAGCACCAGCCGGCCGATGCCGACAACGGCGTCTGGTTCTACGACAACCTGGTCGTCCTGCACAAGGCGACCTTTCCGGCCGTGCTGTTCGAGGCCGGCGTCATCAAGCACCGCGAGGAGGAGCTGGAACTGCTCGATGGCGATCGCCAGGCACGCATGGCCGATGCCGTGGCGACCGGCATCGCCGCCTGCCTGGCGGTCGGGACGAAGTGACGAGGCAGCGGGTAGCCGTCGCGCGCCCTACAGGAATATCGGTTCGGGCGTGAGGTCGACGGCGAACTTGTCGCGCACCGCCGCCTGAACCGCCGCCATCGTCCGCCGGACGTCGGCGCCCGTCGCCCCGCCGCAATTGACCAGCACCAGCGCCTGCTTTTCGTACATGCCGACCGGGCCGAGATTCCTGCCCTTCCAGCCGGCCTGTTCGATCAGCCAGCCGGCCGCCAGCTTGACGCGGCCGTCGGCCTGCGGATAGCGCGGCAGGCCCGGATGCGCGGCGGCCAGCGCGGCTGCCCGGGCGGCGTCGACCACCGGGTTGTGGAAGAAGCTGCCGGCGTTCGGCGTCGTCGCCGGGTCCGGCAATTTGCGCCGGCGGATGGCGACGATGGCGTCGGCGATGTCGCGCGGCGTCGGCGCGGCGATCCGTTGGGCGGCCAGTTCCTGGGCGACGTCGGCGTAGCGCAGGTTGGCCGTCCACGCTTTGGGCAGGCGGAAGACGACGGCGGTGATCGCCACGCGCCCGTTGAGATGCCAGCCTTCCTGCTTGAACATGCTGTCGCGGTAGGCGAACCGGCATGCGTCGCGGTCGACGGTGAAAAATGCCTGTTTTTCAAAATCCCAGGCGGTCAGGGAATGGAATCGTTCGGCGATTTCCAGTCCGTAGGCGCCGATGTTCTGGATCGGCGCGGCGCCCACCGTGCCGGGAATCAGGCTCAGGTTTTCCAGCCCCGGCCAGCCCTGCGCCAGCGTCCATTGCACGAAATCGTGCCAGTTCTCGCCGGCACCGGCCGCGACGTACCAGGCATCGGCATCCTCCGTGAGCAGGCGTCTGCCGGGAATGGCCATGTGCACCACCAGCCCGTCGAAATCGCCGTTCAGTACCAAGTTGCTGCCGCCGCCGAGGACGAAGCGTGGCGTTTCGCGCAGTTCCGGGGCGGTGAGTTGCGCGGCGTCGTCGATGCTGGCAAAGCGCGCCGCCCGGCCCGGCAGGGCGAGGGTGTGGCGCGCCGCGAGATCGACGCCGTGCCGCAGGATCACAGCAACGGCGCCAGCCAGTATTCGGCGTCCGTGAGGCTCATGCCCTTGCGCGCGGCCCAGTCCGCGAGCTGATCGTGGCCGATCTTGGGGATGGCGAAATACTGCGCCGCCGGGTGGCCGATGTAGAAGCCCGAGACGGATGCGGCCGGCGTCATGGCGCAGGATTCGGTAAGTCCCATGCCGGCGTTGCCGGGGGCGTCGAGCAGGGCGAACAGGTCGCGCTTGGCGGTATGGTCCGGGCAGGCCGGGTAGCCGGGGGCGGGGCGGATGCCCTTGTATTGCTCGGCGATCAGCGCGTCGTTGTCCAGGTTCTCGTCGCCGGCGTAGCCCCAGTAGTGGGTGCGCACGCGCAGGTGCAGCCATTCGGCGGCGGCCTCGGCGAGACGGTCGGCGAGGGCCTTGAGCATGATTGCCGAGTAGTCGTCGTGCGCCGCCTCGAATTCGGCGATCCGGCTTTCGATGCCGAGGCCGGCGGTCACCGCGAAGGCGCCGACGTAGTCGCGCTCGCCGACGAAATCGGCGAGCGCCAGGTTGAAGCGGCCCTTGGGCTGCTTGTGCTGCTGGCGCAGGCCGACCCAGCGGGCCAGTTCGCGCGTCCGTTCCTCGTCGCCGTAGATGACGATGTCCTCGTTCTCACCACGCGCCGGGTAGAGGCCGAAGACGGCGCGGGCGGTCAGCCAGTTTTCGCCGACGATCCGGGCCAGCATGGCCTTGGCGTCAGCGAACAACTGGCGGGCGGTTTCGCCGACCGTTTCGTTTTCCAGGATGGCCGGGTAGCGGCCGGCCAGGTCCCAGCTCTGGAAGAAGGGCGACCAGTCGATGAAGAGGGCGAGGTCCTCGAGTTCGAGCGTGATCGCCAGCAGCCCGAGCTGGTTCGGGATGACCGGGGCATAGGGCTGGTTCCACGTGAAACGGTTGGCGCGCGCTTCGGCCAGCGAAACCAGCGTGGCGCCCCTGCGCCCGGCGTGCTCGGCGCGGACGCCGGCGTATTCGGCGACGATTTCCTGCTTGTAGGCGTCGCGCTGGTCGGCCGAGAGCAGCTTGGTGGCGACGCCGACGGCGCGCGAGGCGTCGGGCACGTAGACGACGGCGCCCTCGTAATTGGGCGCGATCTTGATCGCCGTGTGGGCGCGGCTGGTGGTGGCGCCGCCGATCAGCAGCGGCTGCTCCATGCCCTGGCGCTGCATCTCGCCGGCGACATGCGACATTTCCTCGAGCGACGGGGTGATCAGGCCGGAGAGGCCGATGATGTCCACCCTGTGTTCGCGCGCGGCGTGCAGGATGTTCTCGCAGGACACCATGACGCCGAGGTCGATGACGTCGTAGCCGTTGCAGCCGAGGACGACGCCGACGATGTTCTTGCCGATGTCGTGCACGTCGCCCTTGACCGTGGCCATCAGGATCTTGCCCTTGGAGCCGAGGCCGGTGCGCGATTTTTCGGCTTCGATGAAGGGTAGCAGGTGGGCGACCGCCTGCTTCATGACACGGGCCGACTTGACCACCTGCGGCAGGAACATCTTGCCGGCGCCGAATAGGTCGCCGACGTGGTTCATGCCGGCCATCAGCGGGCCTTCGATGACGGCGAGCGGTGGCTTGCCTTCGCTTTCCAGTTTGGCGCGCACCTCTTCGGTATCGGCGACGACGAAATCGGTGATGCCCTTGATCAGCGCATGTTCCAGCCGTTTCTCGACGGATTTCTCGCGCCACGAAAGATCGGGGCCGCTGTCCCTGGACTTGCCTTCCTTGACCGTTTGCGCGAACTCGACCAGCGCCTCGCCGGCGCCGGGATTCCTGTTCAGCACGACGTCCTCGACCTTCCCGCGCAGCGTCGCTTCGAGGTCGTCATAGACGCCGAGCATGCCGGCGTTGACGATGCCCATGGTCATGCCGGCGCGGATCGCGTGGTAGAGGAAGACGGTGTGGATCGCCTCGCGCACCGGGTCGTTGCCGCGGAAGCTGAAGGAAACGTTGGAAACGCCGCCGGAAACGTGGGCGTGCGGCAGGTTCTGCTTGATCCAGCGCGTCGCCTCGATGAAATCGACGGCGTAGTTGTCGTGCTCGGGAATGCCGGTGGCGATGGCGAAGATGTTGGGATCGAAGATGATGTCCTCGGCCGGGAAGCCGATGCCGGTCAGCAGGTCGTAGGCGCGCCGGCAGATTTCGGTCTTGCGGGCGAAGGTGTCGGCCTGGCCCTGCTCGTCGAAGGCCATGACGATGACCGCGGCGCCGTAGCGGCGGGCGAGGCGGGCCTGTTCGAGGAACTTGGCCTCGCCTTCCTTCATCGAGATCGAATTGACGATGCCCTTGCCCTGGATGCACTTGAGGCCGGCCTCGATGACGTCCCATTTCGACGAGTCGATCATGATCGGCACCCGGGAGATGTCCGGCTCGGAGGCGATGAGCTTGAGGAAGCGGTCCATCGCGGCGAGCGAATCGAGCATCGCCTCGTCCATGTTGATGTCGATGACCTGGGCGCCGTTGTCGACCTGCTGGCGGGCGACGGCCAGCGCGTCGTCGAAGCGGCCTTCGAGGATCATCCGGGCGAAGGCCTTGGAGCCGGTGACGTTGGTCCGTTCGCCGACGTTCACGTAGAGCGAATCGGCGCCGACGTTGAACGGTTCCAGTCCGGACAGGCGCAGTTTCCGCTCGATTTCCGGCACTTTTCGCGGGTCGACCGCAGCGACCCGCTCGGCGATCGCCGCGATGTGCTCGGGCGCGGTGCCGCAGCAGCCGCCGACGATGTTGACGATGCCGGTCTGCGCCCAGCTCCCGATCTCGTCGGCCAGCATCTCGGGCGTCTCGTCGTAGCCGCCGAAGGCGTTGGGCAGGCCGGCGTTGGGGTGGGCCGAGACGAAGCAGTCGCAGACGCGCGAGAGTTCCTCGACGTACTGGCGCAGCTCCTTGGCGCCGAGCGCGCAGTTGAGGCCGAAGGACAGCGGCCGGATGTGGTTCAGCGAATTCCAGAAGGCTTCGGCGGTCTGCCCGGAGAGCGTGCGGCCGGAAGCGTCGGTGATGGTGCCGGAGATCATCACCGGCCAGCGGCGGCCGGTGCGCTCGAAGAAGGTCTCAAGGGCGAACAGCGCAGCCTTGGCGTTCAGCGTGTCGAATACCGTCTCGACCAGCAGGATGTCGGCGCCGCCCTCGACCAGCCCGGTGATCGCCTCGAAGTAGTTGGCGACCAGCTCGTCAAAACTGACGTTGCGGTAGCCGGGGTCGTTGACGTCCGGCGAGATCGACGCCGTGCGGCTGGTCGGGCCGAGGACGCCGGCGACGAAGCGCGGCTTGCCCGGGTTGGCGGCGGTGAATTCGTCGCACAGCCGGCGGGCCAGCGCGGCGCCCTCGAAGTTCAGCTCGTAAACGATCTCGGTCAGGTTGTAGTCGGCCTGCGAGACGGCGGTCGAGTTGAAGGTGCAGGTTTCCAGGATGTCGGCGCCGGCTTCCAGGTACTCGCGGTGGATGTCGCCGATGACGTCGGGCCGGGTCAGCACCAGCAGGTCGTTGTTGCCCTTGAGGTCGTGCGGGTGGTCGGCGAAGCGTTCGCCGCGGTAGTCGGCCTCGAGCAGCCCGCGGCGCTGGATCATCGTGCCCATGGCGCCGTCGAGGACGAGCAGGCGCTGCTGCAGGAGGGATTGGAGTTCGGCGGAGCGGTCGGGCTGCATCATGATTACCTCGGCAAGACAAACGTGCGCCGGAGACGCCGCAAAAAGCAAACGGCGTCACAAACCGGCAGGGTTTGCGAGCGCCGTTGATCGTTGCCGAGCCTGGCCCCGAAATTCACGGGTGGGCATGAAAAGGGTCGCAGCGCTCCTCGGCAGGGGGCCTAGTTTACTGTCCGCGCCGCCGGCTGCCAAGCGCCTTGATTTGTCTAGGCTTTCATCGCGACACGTTTGCCGGCCTTGGTGACCAGCCCGCTGCCGGTGTCGAAGAAGACGTTGAAATAGGTTTCCTCGTTGTGCGGAATGCCCTCGATCCGCCATTCCCAGACTTCCTCGCGCAGGTTGGCGAAGGTTTCGACGCGCGCCGGCTGGCCGAGCAGGCGGCGGATCCGGTCGCGGTCCATGCCCGGCTGGACCCGGGCGTAGTTGGCCTCGTTCAGCACCTGGTCGACCGTCCGCACGATCTGGTCGGGGCCAAAGGTGATCATGTAGCAATGCACGCCGCTCGGCTGGCGGGTGAATTCCCAGGTCACGCTGCCGTCGTCGTTGCGGAACTCGAACCCGGGATTGCCCATTCGGGCGCGCACCTCGGCGGCGCTCGTGACGCCCGGCTTGATGTCCTGCAGGACGAGGTTGTCGCAGCCGGGGAGGATGGCGGCGATGGCCGCGACGGCGGCGGTGATCCAGTTGCCTGATTTCATGCCCGGAGTTTACGCCATTCCGCGCTTGCTTCCATAATATCGGTATCCCCTGATTTACGGATATGACCATGCAACATCTCGATCCCGTCGCCGCCCATGCCTTCCTGCAGGCGCATCCGCGGGCGCTGCTGGTCGATTGCCGGACGGAAGTCGAGCACATGTACGTCGGCCACCCGGTCGGCGCCGAGCACGTCGCCTGGCAGGAGGCGCCGGACTGGGAAATCGACCCCGAATTCGCCGACAAGGTGAAGTGGCTGGTCGGTGGCGACCTGGAGCGTCCGGTGTTGCTGATCTGTCGCAGCGGCCACCGCTCGGTCTATGCCGGCGAGGCGCTGGAAGCCGCCGGCTTCGCCGCGGTGATCAACGTGCTCGAGGGCTTCGAGGGGCCGCTCGATGACGAATTTCACCGCAGCACCTTGGGCGGCTGGCGCCACCGCGGGCTACCGTGGCAGCAGTCGTAGCTTCTGGTGGGCGCCGGCGGCCAGACCGCCGAGCGTCATCAGGCCGGCCATGCCGAGGGCCAGGGTCAGCGTCGAGCCCCAGAGCAGCGGCGCGATCAGGGCGGCCGCCAGGCTGTTGAAGCCGGACTGGAAGAAGGTCTGGCAGGAAGCGGCCAGCCCGCGCTGCGCCGGAAAGGGGTCGAGGGCGTAGAGGGTCAGGGTGGGCATCGCCAGCGACATGCCCAGGGTGTACGCGCACAGCGGCATGACGCTCCACGGCAGGGCCGGCGGTAGGGTCAGGTTGAGACCCAGATTGGCGAGCGCGGCGCTGCCCATCACCAGGTAGCCGAGGGCGATGGTGCGCCCGCGCGCGACCTTTCCGGCCAGGCGCCCGGAAAGCCACGATCCGCTCATCAGTCCGGCCATGGCCGGGCCGAACAGCCAGAGAAACCCGGTTTCGTGGATGCCGAGATGCCGCATCAGGAACACCGGCGCCGACAGCACGTAGATGAAGAAGCCGGCGAAATTGAGTGAGAGGGCGGCGCAGGCGAGCAGGAAGGGCGGCGAAGTCATCACCTTCCAGTAGGTGCGCCCAAGATAGGCGGGCCGCAGGGATTGTCGCCGCTCCGGCGGCAGGGTTTCCGGTAGCAGCTTCCAGCAGGCCAGCCAGAGTGCTGCGGTCGACAGCACCAGGAAGGCAAAAACCGAGCGCCAGCCGAACAGGGTCTGCAGCCAGCCGCCGATCACCGGCGCGATGGCCGGCGCCAGGGCGAACATCATGGTGATCTGCGACATCAGGCGTTGCGCCGCGGCACCGTCGAACAGGTCGCGCACGATGGCGCGGCTGATGACGATGCCGGCGCCCGCCGTGACGCCCTGCATCGCCCGCCAGAACCAGAGCTGTTCGATGCGGGTGGCGAAGGCGCAGCCGGCCGAGGCGGCGGCGAACAGCGCGAGGGCCAGGAGAATGATGCGCCGGCGGCCGAAGCGGTCGGACAGTGCGCCATGCCACAACGTCATCGCGGCGAAGGCCGCGAGATAGGCGGAGAGGGTCTGCTGGACCTCGAGCGGCGTGGCCCCGAGGGTGGCGCCGATTTCATGGAAGGACGGCAGGTAGGTGTCGATCGAGAACGGACCGAGCGCCGCCATCGACGCCAGCAGCAAGGCGATGGCGCGGGTTGACGGCGCCTTCCCTTCAGCCACCGGAGAGGCGCCGGTACTGGATGGCCTCGGCAACATGGGCGGCGCCGACGGTGGGGCTGTCGGCGAGGTCGGCGACGGTGCGCGCGACCTTGAGGATGCGGTGCCAGGCGCGCGCCGAGAGGTCCAGCCGCTGGCTCGCCTGCCTGAGCAGGCCGGCGCCGGCGGCGTCGGGCATGCAATGGACGTCGACCTCGGCGGCGCTGAGCCGGGCGTTCGGCTTTTGCTGGCGCGCCCGTTGCAGCGCCTGCGCGGCCACTACTCGTCCGCGTACCGTCGCCGACGATTCGCCGTCGCCCTTCCCGGCGAGCGCCTCGGCCGGCAGGGCGGGAACTTCGATCAGCAGATCGATGCGGTCGAGGAAGGGGCCGGAGAGCTTGCCGCGGTAACGGGCGATCTGGTCCGGGGTGCACCGGCACTTGCCGTTGCTGTGGCCGCTGAAGCCGCAGGGGCAGGGATTCATCGCCGCGACCAGCTGGAATTCGGCCGGGAACTCGGCATGGCGGGCGGCGCGGGCGATGTGGATACGCCCCGATTCGAGCGGCTCGCGCAGGGTCTCGAGCACCTTGCGATCGAATTCCGGCAGTTCGTCGAGGAACACGACGCCCTGGTGCGCCAGCGAGATCTCGCCGGGGCGCGGCGGGTTGCCGCCGCCGACCAGGGCGACCGCCGACGCCGTATGGTGCGGTGCACGATAGGGGCGCTGGCCGAAGCGTTCGGGGCGGAACTGCCCGACCAGCGACAGCACGGCGGCCGACGCCTTGGCCGCCTCGACATCGAGCGCCGGCATCAGCCCGGGCAGGCGGGCGGCGAGCATCGACTTGCCGGAACCCGGCGGGCCGATCATCAGCAGCGAGTGGTTGCCGGCGGCGGCGATCTCGAGCGCCCGCTTGGCCTGGCTCTGGCCGCGTACCTCGCCGAGGTCGGCGAAAACCGGCTGATTTTCGAAGTCGACCGCAGCCGGCCGCGGCAGCAGCTGCTGGCCGCCAAGGTGAGCGCACACTTCGAGCAGGGAGCGCGCCGAGTAGATGTTCTCGCTGCCGGTCAGCGCCGCTTCGCGGGCGCTGGCCTCGGGCAGGATGAAGGCCTTGCCGTTGGCTGCCGACTGCAGGACCATGGCCAGCGCGCCGCGCACCGGACGCAGTTCGCCGGACAGCGACAGTTCGCCGGCAAACTCGCAGGCATCCAGCGCCGGCGCCGGAATCTGGCCGCTGGCAGCCAGGATGCCGAGGGCGATCGGCAGGTCGAAGCGCCCGGATTCCTTGGGCAGGTCGGCCGGCGCCAGATTGACGGTGATGCGCTTCTGCGGGAATTCGAAGCCGGAATTGACGATCGCGGCGCGCACCCGGTCACGCGCTTCCTTGACTTCGGTATCGGGAAGGCCGACCAGCGTGAACGCCGGCAGGCCGCTGGCCAGGTGGGCTTCGACCAGCACCGGGGGCGCCTGCAGGCCGTCCAGCCCCCGGCTGTGCGCGACGGCGAGCGCCATGGCCGCCTACTGGCCCGCGCGGGCCTTTTCCAGCGCCTCGACGCGGGCTTCGAGTTCCTTCAGCTTCTCGCGGGTGCGCGCCAGCACCTGCGCCTGAATGTCGAATTCCTCGCGGGTGACCAGATCGAGCTTGGCCAGCAGGCCGCTCACGACCGCCTTGGCATTTTTTTCAAAATCCTTGGCCGGCGAATTGGCGAGCAGGGAGCTCATCTTGTTGCCGATATCTTCGAGTGTTTTCGGGTCGAGCATGGGGTTCCTCCGTGGCTTTCGAGTGTATCACAGCGCCGGTCGGCCCCATTTTGGTCAGACCGCCCGCCCGTGGTGCGTAACAATGTGTAACCGCACCTGTTTGGTGCGCCGCCTTGGTGCATGGCTTGCCACCCTGGGATCAATCCCATGATTTGAATCAAAAAAATTGCCTGGCACGGGTTCTGCTAATGCTGTGCTGCACAATTTTCTTTTTCTTTTTTTACCTTGACTGCAGGAGAGACACCATGAAGAAGTCCCTGATCGCCTTGGCCTTGGCTGGCGCCTTTGCCGTTCCGGCTTACGCCCAAACGTCGTCGTCCGACGCAACGGGCGCCCCCCCGGCCGCCGAACCGGCGGGCCCGCACACCTTGACCGGCAACATGACCATTGCCTCGAGCTATCGTTTCCGTGGTATCGACCAGACCTTCGGCAAGCCGGCCCTCCAGGGTGGTATCGATTACTCGCACGAGAGCGGCATCTACGTCGGTAACTGGAACTCCAACGTTTCCTCCGGCGCCGGCTTCCCGGAAGGCAACCTGGAAATGGACTTCTACGGCGGCTGGAAGAAGAGCTTTGGCGACTTCGGCCTCGACCTCGGCGGTATCTATTACTACTACCCGGGTTCCAATGCCAGCCCGCTGTCCTACACGAACTCCAAGGATCTGGGCGCCTCGTCCAGCGGTACCGTCCATAACGGCGAACTCTACATCGGCGCCAGCTGGAAATTCATCTCGCTGAAGTACAACTACGCGATCACCGACTACTTCAGCCTGCCGGACTCCAAGGGCACCAGCTATCTCGACCTGTCGGCCAACTACGATCTGGGCGACGGCTGGGGCATCCAGGCCCACGTCGGCCACCTGTACGCCTCGAAGTACAAGTATGCCGGCACCACCGGCAGCGACGACATCAGCTACACCGACTGGAAACTGGGCGTGACCAAGGACTTCAGCGGCTGGGTGGTCGGTCTCGCCTATATCGATACCAATGCCAAGGGTGATTGCGGCAGCGCCGAGTTCTACTGCTTCTCCAATTCCCTCAACGCCAACGGCGGCCTGGGCTCGAAGACCAAGGATGCCGGCCGCGGTATTGGTGTGATCTCCGTGTCCAAGACCTTCTAATCCAGCCTGAACCTTCCCCGCCGGTGACCCGGCCGGCGCCAGCGGGGAAGTGCCAATGTCAATTCTTTTGGGGAACTAGCCATGAAATTCGTAACCGCCATCATCAAGCCGTTCAAGCTTGACGAAGTGCGTGAAGCCTTGTCCGCCATCGGCGTGCAGGGCGTCACGGTCACTGAAGTGAAAGGTTTCGGCCGGCAGAAAGGGCACACCGAGTTGTATCGGGGCGCCGAATATGTCGTCGATTTCCTGCCCAAGGTCAAGATCGAAGCCGCAGTGAAGGCCGACCAGATCGACCAGGTCATCGAAGCCATCGAGAAATCCGCCAGCACCGGCAAGATCGGCGACGGCAAGATCTTCGTCTTCGACCTCGAACAAGTCATTCGTATCCGTACCGGCGAAACCGGTACCGATGCCCTGTAAGGAGCGCAACATGAAACGCGTATTTGCATTGCTGGCCCTGGTCGGCGCGGTCGCCTTCGGCGCACCGGCCTGGGCGGAGGAAAAGGCCGCTCCCGCGGCTCCGGCGGCCACCGCGCCTGCGGCCGCGGCTGCTGCGGCGGCACCCGCCGCGGCCGATGCCGCCGCACCGGCCGAAGCTGCGCCGGCGCTGGTTCCCAACAAGGGCGACAACGCCTGGGTCATGATGAGCGCCGCGCTCGTCATCCTGATGTCGATCCCCGGCCTGGCGCTGTTCTACGGCGGTCTGGTCCGTTCGAAGAACATGTTGTCGGTGCTCATGCAGGTCTTCGTCGTCTTCTCGATGATTACCGTGCTCTGGGTGGTCTATGGCTACTCGGCGGCGTTCACCGAGGGCAACGAGTTCTTCGGAGTCCTCGACAAGCTCTTCCTGAAGGGTGTGACGCCGGAATCGGTGGGCGCGACCTTCTCCAAGGGCGTGGTCATCTCCGAACTGGCCTTCGTGATCTTCCAGGGCGCCTTCGCGGCCATCACCTGCGGCCTGATCGTCGGCGCCTTCGCCGAGCGTGCCAAGTTCTCCGCCATCCTCGTCTTCATGGTGATCTGGTTCACGCTGTCCTACATCCCGATGGCGCACATGGTCTGGTACTGGGCGGGCCCGGACGCCTACACCGACGCCGCCGCGGCTGAAGCGGCCGGCAAGACCGCCGGCTTCCTGTTCCAGAAGGGTGCGCTCGACTTTGCCGGCGGTACCGTCGTGCATATCAACGCAGCCATCGCCGGTCTGGTCGGTGCCTACATGGTCGGCAAGCGTACCGGTCTGGGCAACGTCGCCATGGCCCCGCACTCCCTGACCTTCACGATGATCGGTGCCTCCCTGCTGTGGTTCGGCTGGTTCGGCTTCAACGCCGGTTCCGCCCTCGAGGCTTCCGGCGGCGCTGCCCTGGCCATGGTCAATACCTGGCTGGCTACCGCTTGCGCGGCACTGTCCTGGATGTTCGCCGAATGGATCATCAAGGGTAAGCCCTCGATGCTGGGTGCCGCTTCCGGCGCTGTCGCCGGCCTCGTGGCGATCACTCCGGCTGCCGGCTTCGTCGGTGTCATGGGTGCCATCGTCATCGGCCTGCTGGCGGGCATCGTCTGCCTGTGGGGCGTCAATGGCCTGAAGAAGCTGCTCGGTGCGGACGACTCGCTCGACGTCTTCGGCGTCCATGGCGTCGGCGGCATCCTCGGCGCCATCCTGACCGGCGTCTTCGTCGATCCGGCCCTCGGCGGCACGGGCGTCTATGACTACGTGGCCAACAAGGTCGGTGACTTCGACATGACCACGCAAGTCATTTCCCAGCTGTGGGGCGTCGGTACCGTCGTCGTCTGGTCGGGCGTCGTCTCCATCGTCGCCTACAAGCTGGTGGATATCGTCATCGGCCTGCGTGTGCCGGAAGACGAGGAGCGCGAAGGTCTCGACCTCACCTCCCACGGCGAAACCGCCTACCACCACTAAGCACGGGATTTTCAGTCTCTCTCCCTTCGGGCACCTTCGGGTGCCCGTTTTTTTTGTTTCCTTTCGAGGACGATTTTCTGGCTGTGACGGGCGCCGGATGCAATAATCCGGGTCTGACACCTGCATGACATCTTCCTGCCAACCTGACAACGCCATAGGGCCGCGCTACGGTTTCACATCGAAACAAAATGAAAATCTCCATCGACACCCTGCGCCTCGGCGCACTTCTTCTTGCCACCGCCGGCAGCAGCGGCGTCGCCTTCGCCCAGAAGCCGCCGGCGACCCCGGCCGACTGCCGCAACATCGCGGCGAGCATGGAACGGCTGGCCTGCTACGACGCCGCGGTCGGACGATCCGAAACATCGGCCAGGGAATCCGCCAACCCCGCTGCCGCACCGGCGCCCGGGCCGGTCGTTTCCGGTGACCCGGCAGCCGCCGGTACCACCTTGGCGGCGGCCGGCCAGGCGCCTTCGGCGCCATCGATCATCGACGCGACGTGGGGTTTCGATCCCGCCTCGCCACGCTACGACATCAGTTTCCACAACTCGAACTACCTGCTTTTCGGTCGTTACACGGACCACGTCAACAACGCGCCCTACATGCCGCTGTTCCAGGCTGCCGGGCAGCCGCAGGAAAATCTCAACGACATCGAGGCAAAGTTCCAGATCAGCTTCAAGGCGCGCGTGTGGACGACCGACGACCGGCGCTGGGGCGTCTGGGCAGCCTACACCCAGCAGAGCCAGTGGCAGGTCTACAACGGCGACGTGTCGCGGCCGTTCCGCGAGAACAACTACATGCCCGAGGTGTTCGTCAGTTACCGCCCGGATGTCGATCTCGGCGGCGGCTTCAACTGGAAGCTCCTGAATGTCGGCTACAACCATCAGTCGAATGGCCGTACCGACGTGCTGTCGCGCAGCTGGGACCGACTCTTCGCCACGGTCGGCGTCGAGCGGGAAAATCTCGCCCTTTACGCTACCGCCTGGTACCGCCTTCCCGAAAGTGCGAGCCAGGACGACAATCCGGACATCACCGACTACTACGGCTACGGCGAGCTGAGCGCCCTGTACCGCTGGCGCGGCAACAGCTTCAAGCTTTCGGCGCGTGGCAACGTGGCCACCGGCAAGGGTTCCGTGCAGGCCGGCTGGTTCACGCCGCCGCTGTTCGGTCCGTTGCGCGGCTACGTGCAGGTCTTTTCGGGCTATGGCGAGAGCCTGATCGACTACAACTGGAACCAGACCACCGTCGGAGCGGGTATCGCCCTGAACGACGGGTTCTAATCTTCCCGCAGTAAATCTTCCCGGAGTAGTCTGGGACCGCTGTTCTCGTCGGACGGGAACAGCGGGAACCAGCCCTGCTCGGGGGGCGGGTAGATGCAGTTGCGGCCGGCGGCCTTGGCCTTGTAGAGCGCGTCGTCGGCGCACAGGGTGGCGTGGTCGAGGGTTTCGTCGCCGCCGATGCAGGCCGCGACGCCGCAGCTGATCGAGAGGCGGACGAAGCCGCGCGGATTGTTGATCAGGATCTCGTTGACCGCCTTGCGGATCCGCTCGGCGACCAGATAGGCGCCATCCGTCGAGGTTTCCGGCAACAGCAGGCGGAACTCGTCGCCGCCGGCGCGCGCGAAGATGTCCTGTTCGCGCAGGTTGTCCTTCACGACGGCGACGAACTGGCGCAGCGCCTCGTCGCCGGCGGCGTGTCCGAGGCTGTCGTTGATTTCCTTGAAGTGGTCGATGTCCATCACGACCAGCGCCAGGTCGCCGCCGTTGCGGGTAAGGCGGGAGAGTTCGTGCTGCGCGAGTTCGTAGAAGGTGCGCAGGTTGTAGGCGCCGGTCAGGAAGTCGGTCGCCGCCAGGATTTCGAGGCGCTGCTCCAGCGCCTTGCGCTCCGAGATGTCGAGCATGGCGCCGACGATGCCGTCCGGCTGGCCGGCCGAATCGTTGAATACCGCCTTGTGGAAGATGACGTCGCGGACATTGCCGTCGGCATAGCGGACGCGGGTTTCATAGGTCTGGGTGCCGCCCTTCGCGAGGTGGTCGATATCCGATTTTTCATAGACCCGGGCCATCTCCTCGCTGGCGATGTCGAACACCGTCTTGCCGACGATCTCGCTGGCCGGCAGCCCGATGAAGTCCTCGAACGCCTTGTTGCAGGCCGTGTAGCGGCGCTCGCGGTTCTTGATGAAGATCGGGATCGGCAGGGTGTCCACGGTAGCCTGCAGGCGCAGCAGTTGCGCGAGGGGCAGGCCGGGCGGCACCTCGTGGCAGGCGATGCGCGGCTGCCGCTCGAGCCGGGCGACGATCAGCGCGATGCGATCACCGTCGTCCATCGCGCAGCAGTCGAAGGCGTCGCTGCCGACAATGCGGCGCGCCAGCACCGGGTCATAGGGGTCGAGCAGGACAACATGCGGAAAATCGCTCGGGCACATCGGGTGAAAGCGTTGCCGCCAGTCGCTGTGGGCAGCTTCGCCGTCGATCGCGACGAGGACCGCCAGCGCTGCGTTGGCTTCCGCGCACTGGCCGTCCGGATTGGGACTGACCGCCACTAGGCCCGGCAAGGCAGGCAACGCCGCCCGCTTGCGCTTACGCAAGTCGAGGAACAGCAGGCGTGGCGGGTGCAGAACTTCCGGCATGGAATTTTCCCAGTGATGGCGGATTCCATATTAGGAGTCGGTTATTCGGCATGACAGGAAATATTTCTCACTGGCGACCGATGAAATCGGGGAGTTTTCGTGTCAGCGTGAAATATTCCGCGCTTCGCCGTCGTAGGCGAACGGAATTTTCATAGTTGTACGGCATGACGGCCGTCCGGTGGCCGGGGCGGCTTTTGCCCCAGAACCCGGGTCGACCGCAGCAGGCGGGTCAGCGGAAGACGACGGTCTTGTTGCCGTGCACCAGCACCCGGTCTTCGAGGTGGTAGCGCAGGCCGCGGGCGAGCACCGTCTTCTCGATGTCCTTGCCGTAGCGCACCATGTCTTCCGGCGAGTCGGAATGGTCGATGCGGATGACGTCCTGCTCGATGATCGGGCCGGCGTCGAGTTCGCTGGTGACGTAGTGGCAGGTGGCGCCGATCAGCTTGACGCCGCGCGTGTAGGCCTGGTGGTAGGGCTTGGCGCCGGCGAAGCTGGGCAGGAAGGAGTGGTGGATGTTGATGATTCGGCCGGCCAGCGCGTCGCACAGCTCGGGCGACAGGATCTGCATGTAGCGGGCGAGCACCATGGTGTCGCCGCGCACGTCGTCGAAAATGCGCTGGACCTCGGCGTAGGCGGCCTGCTTGTTGTCGCCGGTGACCGGGACGTGATGGAAGGGGATGCCGTGCCACTCGACGAAGCCGCGGAAGGTGTCGTGGTTGGAGATGACGCAAGGGATCTCGATGTCGAGTTCCTTGGCCTGCCAGCGCGCCAGCAGGTCGTAGAGGCAGTGCTCCTGCTTGGAGACGAGGACGACGACGCGTTTCTTGACCGCGCTGTCGCTGATCCGCCAGGTCATCTGCAGCGGCGTCGCCACTTCCTTGCCGAAACGCTCACGGAATTCGGCGAGCAGGAAGGGCAGCGAATCGGCCTTGATCTCGATGCGCATGAAATAACGGCCGGTCAGCGCGTCGGCGTGGAAACTCGACTCGAGTATCCAGCCGCCGCTCTGCGCGATGAAGCCGGAAACCTTGGCGATGATGCCGACCTGGTCGGGGCAGGAGGCGGACAGGGTATAGAAACGGTCGCGGTGCATGGCTTGATATGGCCGGCTATGAGCGGAAAGAGCGAGCCCCCTTGGAGGGCGGCGAACGCAGTGAGCGGGGGTGGGGCAAATTGCCGAAGGCTTGCGCCAAGGTCAGGCGACCTTGGCGAATGCCTTGTCGATCTCGGCGCGCAGTTCGTCGTAGGTCCGCGTTACCGGGAACTGCGGGAATTCGCGGATGACGTTCTCCGGCGGGTGGAACAGGATGCCGCCGTGCGCCTCGCCGAGCATCGCCGTGTCGTTGTACGAATCGCCGGCGGCGACGACGGTGAAGTTCAGCTCCTTGAAGCGCCGGACCGCCTCGCGCTTCTGGTCCGGCATGCGCAGGTGGTAGTCGACCAGCATGCCCGCCTCGTCGTCCTCGAGCGAATGGCAGAACAGCGTCGGCCAGCCCAGCTGGCGCATCAGCGGGTGGGCGAATTCGTAGAAGGTGTCGGAGAGGATGACGACCTGGTAATCCTCGCGCAGCTGGTCGAGGAAGGCGCGCGCGCCGGGCATCGGCCCCATCTCGCCGATCACCTTCTGGATGTCCGGCAGGCCGAGCTTATGCTGGCGCAGGATGTCCAGGCGGTAGGTCATCAGCTTGTCGTAGTCCGGCTCGTCGCGCGTCGTGCGCATCAACTCGGGGATGCCCGTGCGCTTGGAGAATTCGATCCAGATTTCGGGGACGAGGACCCCTTCGAGGTCGAGGCAGACGATTTGCACGGGTTGGCTCCAGCGGCGAGTTCGTAAAACCGAAATTTTACCTTATGAGGCTTGATTTTCGGGTTGTTTCGGGCGTCGACCGCAACCAACGCGGGCTTGCGCGCCGCCTGCTACTTCCGCGGGGGCTCGTCTAGGCATTCGGTAGTAGTCGCGGCGGGTCATTCGGATGGTTTTGATCGAGATCAAACCGGTGCCGGTTTTCTGTGCGGAAATCCTCGCCCTATCGGCCACCGCCATTGCCTGGAGCGCAGGATGAACCACAAGCAGCAGATCGACTTGCCGGAATTTCTCCGCGGCATCGAGCCCTATGCGGCGCTCGAGGATGCCGCCTTCGGACGCCTGGTCGCTGCCGCGCGGCTGGTCCACGTCGAGCGCGGGGAAACGCTGTTCGAGCAGGGCGACGCCTGCCGCGGCGTGCATGTCGTCGCCGCCGGGCGCATCAAGCTTTCCTTCTGCTCGCCGCACGGCGCCGAGAAAGTCGTCGGCATCGTCAGCGCCGGGCAGGGCATTGGCGAGGCCAGCATGTCGATCGGCAGGAGTCACCAGTTGCATGCCGAGGCCCTGAGCGATACGACGCTGGTGTTCCTGCCGCAGCACGTGCTGATCGAGTGCGTCGAGAGCGACCGCAAATTCGCCTGCCGCATGATGAAGCGCATCGCCGAGAAGTTCCACCGTCTCCTGGTCGATGTCGAGAGTTCGTCGCTGCTTTCCGGGGCCGAGCGCATCGTCGATTTCCTGATCCGCGAAATCGACCTCGGTCCGGCGCGGGGCCAGGCGGCCGTCATCGAGCTGTCGCTGTCGAAGTCGATCATCGCCTCGCAGCTCAACCTGACGCAGGAGCATTTTTCCCGCCTGCTGCGCCAGTTGTCGGAGCACGGAATGATCGTCGTCGACGGGCGCCAGATCAGCGTGCCCGACGTCGGCCGCCTGCGCCGCTATCGCGACTCCGGGGCCGGGCACTGCGTCAACCGCGGCACGCGCTCGGCGGGGCGGGGGCGGGCGGACTGGGGGCGGCTGGCCGCCGCCTGAGGGCGAACCAGCTGCTCCGTGTTCAGTCGGGTGCCGGCAGCGCCTCCAGCGCTTCGTGCACTTCCAGCCAGCGCATTTCGGCCGCGTCGATCTGCTCGCCGAGCAATCCCGCCTGACGGTGCATTTCCTCGCTTTTTGCGCGGTCGACCGCAGCATAGAAACCGGGATCGGCGAACTGCGTTTCCAGCGCGGCCTTTTCCTCGTTCCACTTGGCCAGCTTCCGTTCCAGCTGCTCGATTTCCTTGACCAGCGGCCTTCGCTGCGCCAGTAGCGCCTGCCGGTTGGCCTTGGCGTCGGCGCGCTGCTGCAGGCGTTCGCTCTTTTCGGCGGCGACCTCGGGTTCCGGCGCCTTGTCGGCGTTGCGCTGGCTGGCCAGCCAGGCGGCGTAGTCGTCGAGATCGCCGTCGAATTCGCTGACCTTGCCGTCGGCGACCAGCAGCAGTTCGTCGGCACAGGTGCGCAGCAGGTGGCGGTCGTGCGAGACGACGACCATGCCGCCTTCGTAGTCCTGCAGGGCGAAGGTCAGCGCCTCGCGCATTTCGAGGTCGAGGTGGTTGGTCGGCTCGTCGAGCAGCAGCAGGTTGGGCTTGGTGCGGATCAGCAGGGCCAGCGCCAGACGCGACTTCTCGCCGCCGGAGAAGGGCTCGACGGCGCGCGTCGCCATGTCGCCGCGGAAGTCGAAGCCGCCGAGGTAGTCGCGCAGTTCCTGTTCCGGCGTCGTCGGTTCGAGGCGGGCCATGTGCTGCAGCGGCGATTCGTCGGGGCGCAGCTGTTCGAGCTGATGCTGGGCGAAGTAGCCGATGTTGAGCGCCTTGGCTTCCTTGCGCTCGCCGCCCTGCTGGGCGATGGCGCCGGCCAGCAGCTTGACCAGCGTCGACTTGCCGGCGCCGTTGCGGCCGAGCAGGCCGATGCGGCAGCCCGGGCGCAGGGTCAGCGTGACGTTTTGCAGGATGCTGCGGTCGACGTAGCCGGCAGCGGCATTTTCGATGCTCAGCAGCGGATCGGGAAGGGCGGCCGGCTGGCGGAAACTGAAATGGAAGGGGGAATCGACGTGCGCGGCGGCGACGATTTCCATGCGCTCCAGCATCTTGACCCGGCTTTGCGCCTGCCGCGCCTTGGTCGCCTTGGCCTTGAAGCGTTCGACGAAGCGCGTCAGGTGGGCGATTTCGCGCTGCTGCGCCTCGTAGGTCGATTGCTGCGCAGCCAGGCGGGCGGCCCGCGCCCGTTCGTAGTCCGAATAGCCGCCGCTGGTCAGGCTCAGGCGCTGGAGGTCGATGGCGATGATCTGGCCGACGACGGCGTCGAGGAAGTCGCGGTCGTGCGAAATGAGCAGCAGCGTTGCCGGCGTGTTCTTCAGCCACTGTTCGAGCCAGAGCACGGCGTCGAGGTCGAGGTGGTTGGTCGGCTCGTCGAGCAGCAGCAGGTCGGCGCGGCACGAGAGGGCGCGGGCGAGGTTGAGGCGGACGCGCCAGCCGCCGGAAAAGTCGGCGACCGGGCGCGCGAAATCGGCGTCGCTGAAGCCCAGCCCGTGCAGCACCTCGGCGACCCGCGCCTTGGCCGAGTAGCCGCCGATTTCGCCGTAGCGGGCATGCAGGTGGCCGATCGCCTCGCCATCGCCGCGCGCTTCGGCGGCGGCCAGTTCGCGCTCGATGCGGCGCAGTTCGACGTCGCCGTCGAGCACGAAATCGAGGGCGGCATCGGGCAGCGCCGGGGTTTCCTGGGCAACGCGGGCGATCTGCCAGCGCGCCGGGATCTCGACATCGCCGGCTTCGGCATGCAGCTCGCCGGCGAGCAGGGCGAACAGGCTGGATTTGCCGCAGCCGTTGGCGCCGACGACGCCGACCTTCCAGCCGGGGTGCAGCTGGACGGAGGCGTCGATGACCAGCGGGCGGCCGGCGCGGGCGAAGGTGACTTGGCGGAGGGCGATCATGGGCGGGCGAATTATAGCGGCGGGCTGCTAAAATCCCTGCACTTCGTCCGTGCCAGCCCAAATGATCAAAGCCCCGCGCCCCATTCCGTCTGCTGCCCGTCAGGCGGCTCTTGCCTGCCTGCTCAGCATCGGGCTGATTACCGGCAGCGCCGCGGCCGACGGCGGCGCGACGCCGGCGCAGCAGGCCGAGTGGGCGCAACGTCTGGCGCAGGCCGCCGAATTGCAGAAAGAGGGCGGCGAACGCCGGGCCGCCGCCGAAAAGCTGCTGGAAGAACAGATGGCCGCCTGCAACGGGAAGTTCATGGTCAACCGTTGCCGCGACAACGCCCGGAACGACTACGTCGAAGCCAACCGGGCGGGGCGCCGGGTGCAGAACGAAGGCAAGGCCATCGAGCGTCAGGTCAAGAAGGAGCAACTGGCCGCGCGCGACGCGCAGGCGGCGGCGGAAATGCCCGAGCGCGAGGCCGAACTGCGGGCGCGCGAGGCCGAGACGACGGCGGCGCGCAATGCGGCGGCTGCCGAGGAGGCGGCGACGCGCGCCGACAAGGCGCGCAAGGCCGAGGAAGGCGCCAAACGCAAGGCCGAGGAGGCCGAGCGCCTGCGCAAGAAGCAGGCCGACCACGATGCGCGGGTCGCCGAGCAGATGGAAAAGGCGAACGCCAAGGCCGCGGCGGGCGCAGCAGCCAAACCCTGAGGTTCAGCCGGCCTGGCCGGAAATCCGTTCGATCAGCTTCCTGATCGGCGTCGGGACGCCGGCGGTCGCCGCGGTGTCGAGGGCGACCCAGTTCAGGCCCGGTTCGCCGACGCCAGGTGGCGGTTCGACGATGCACAGCACCGGTTCGAGGGTCAGGCGGAAATGCGTGAAGGCATGCTTCAGCGGCGCCAGCACGCTTTGCCGCGTGGCGCGCAGGCCCAGGCGGGCGAGGACCGCCGCCGCCTCGCCCTCCGGCGGCACCAGCAGGCCGCCCCACAGGCCATGCGGCGGCCGGCGTTCGAGCAGCAGGCGGCGGCCGTCGCTGATCAGCACGAAGCCGGCGCGCCGCTCGGGCAGCTGCGGGCGCGGCCGGGCGCTCGGCAGTTCGCCCTGGCGGCCGCCCAGCCGCGCCGCGCAGGAAGCCGCCAGCGGGCACTCGCCGCAGCGAGGTCGGGCGCGCGTGCAGAGCGTCGCGCCCAGGTCCATCAGGCCCTGCGTGTAGGCCTCGATTTCGTGCGCCGGCAGCAGGCGTTCGGCCAGTTCCCACAATTCGCGCTCGACCGCCGCCTGGCCGGGAAAGCCCTCGATGCCGAAGTGGCGGCACAGCACGCGCTTGACGTTGCCGTCGAGAATGGCGCTGCGCTGCCCGAAGGCGAAGGCGGCGATGGCCGCCGCCGTGGAGCGGCCGATGCCCGGCAGGGTGCTCAGCGCGGCGGCGGAATTGGGGAATTTTCCGGCGTGGACCGCAACGACCTGCTGCGCGCAGCGATGGAGATTGCGCGCCCGGGCGTAGTAGCCGAGCCCCGCCCAATGCTCGATCACGGCGTCGAGCGGCGCTTCCGCCAGCGCCTGCAGGGTCGGAAAGCGCGCCAGGAAGCGCTGGAAATAGGGAATCACCGTGTTGACCTGCGTCTGCTGCAACATGATCTCGGAGAGCCAGATGCGGTACGGGTCACGGGTCTGCTGCCACGGCAGGTCGTGGCGTCCGGCGGCTTTCTGCCAGGCGACCAGGCGCCCGGCAAAGGCGGGAAGAGCAGACAAATCAGCCTCGACGTACAGGTGCGGAGCACGGATAATACGTCCTTTTCTCACCAGCGCCCCCCCGATGAGCCAGATTCAGGACGACAGCCGCGCCTTGCGCAACGCCTACGGCCGCTTCGCGACCGGCGTGACCATCGTCACAGCGATCGACCCGGAAGGGCAGCCGATCGGCCTGACCGTCAATTCGTTCTCGGCCGTCTCGCTGAACCCGCCGCTGGTGCTCTGGTGCCTCGACAACGGCTCGCACAACCTCGAGGCCTTCCGGCACGCCAGCCACCATGCCATCAACGTGCTGGCCGCCGACCAGACCGATCTCTCCAACCGCTTCGCGACCTGGCCGGTCGACCGCTTCGCCGGCCTGCCCTGGCAACCCGGCATCGGCGGCGCGCCGCTGCTCCCCGGCTGCTGCGCCAGCTTCGAGGTCGTCAACGAAGCCAGCCACCTCGGCGGCGATCACACGATCTTCGTCGGCCGCGTCGAACGGTTCGGCGAAACCGCCGGCCTGGCGCCGCTGATCTTCCACACCGGACAGTACCGCAACCTGTCCGAGGATTGAACGCGGCGGCCGCTGCGCTTAGAATGCAGCCTCCAGTCCAGAGCGGGCGTCGTATAGTGGCATTACCTGAGCTTCCCAAGCTCATGAGGAGGGTTCGATTCCCTTCGCCCGCTCCACATCGAATTTAGGCAGATTTTTGATCTGCAAAAGAAAAAGCCAACCGAGACCGGTTGGCTTTTTTGTTGTCTGGTCGATTTCTGGTCAGAGCTAGGTTCGGTTAAAGAAAAAAAGTAAATCGAGCACTGTGAACCGCCTGCCAAAACTTGCCGTCTGGGCCTTCTACCGCAAACCTGAGCAACTTACCAATGGCACGCACGATACAATAAGACGATTGGATACAGTCTTGGGCAAATTGTCCGGCATGTTGCTGCCTGCTTTACGTTAGTTTCCGAGAGAGATATGGCAAACCTTAAGTACTCTGAAGTCTTCGTACCGGGTGGCTTCCCGCGTCACACCTACAATCCTCGTGAACCACTTTTGCTTGAAACCAAGTTGAGTGAAGTGCGTGAAAATTTGTGCAAGCTTGTTACGGTTACTGGACATACAAAGTCAGGTAAGACTGTTTTGACTCGGAAAGTTCTTCCGACCGAGAGTTCGGTGTGGATAGATGGGGGAGTCGTCGCCGACGAACAAGATTTTTGGAGCATCATTCTTGAGCGACTTGTGGCCTTTCAGGAAACATCTGAGGGGTCTGAAGATGGGGCAGCGAGCAAGATCGAAGGTAAAGCCTCTGCTGGAGCAAACTTCTTGGTTGCAAAGGGCGAGGGGGAACTGGGAGCCGCCTACGAATCTCAAAGAACGTCCTCCAGAGAGCAAACGCGCAAGGTCTCCTCTCGTGTTGCTGCGCTACAGGCGCTTCGCAACAACAGAGTGCCGCTAGTCATTGACGATTTCCACTACCTACCAAAAGACCTTCAGGGCAGCATCGTGCGAGCGCTTAAGCCGCTGGTTTTCGATGGGCTAGCAGTTGTTGTGATCGCGATTCCGCACCGACGATACGATGCTGTGAAAGTTGAGAAGGAGATGACGGGCCGAATTCTCTCTTTGGCTATTCCGGTCTGGGCTGAGGAAGAGCTCATTTTTATTCCCGAACAAGGGTTTCCACTTATCGGGCTAAAAGTCGAGCCAGGCATCAATCAGCAGTTGGCGGAGCAGGCCATTGGAAGCCCTCATCTAATGCAGGAGTTTTGCAGGGCTATCGGTAAACGCAGCAAAGATCAGGACGGCATTGCTGTAACTGACCATGAGGTTTTAAAGGAGGTATTTCGAGAGGTGGCAGATACGATTGGACGCCCCATATTTGAAAAGCTTGCGCGCGGGCCTCGGCAGCGTACAGACCGTGTCCGCAGACAACTCAAAGACGGTCGCGAAGTAGATATCTACGAATTAGTACTTCACGGCTTAGCTCACCTGAAGCCAGGCCTGGTAACGCTCGAGTACGAGGATCTACGCGCTGCGATTCGAGAGGTATCGGCCGTGCAAATCCCACAATTGCATGAAGTTGCGCGAGTCCTGAAGCATATGGCGACTATCGCCGCGACAGATCAAAGTTCGACACCAGTCATTGACTTTGAAGAGACTGACAAAAAGCTGCATGTCACCGATCCTTTTTTTTGCGTTTTACCTGCGCTGGGGCGATCTACATGGCAGCTAAAAAATCGCTGCCCGCGACAGAGGAAATCTGTGAAATCTAAATACACGCTTGGTCAAACTCTGGTCACAGCGAAATCCAAAATAACCCGGATAAAGCCCATGTTTTCCAAGTGTTTGGTGAAGTGTCATTGATTAATTAATCGGACTGGATCTACGTGTTCAATTTCCGTCGTCCGCTTCATCAAAAATCTGCCGGACTCCGGAGTCGAGTGGCATATTGAACCAATCAGAACGGTTCGGATAAGGGCATGAGTCGGCATTCCTCCACTTTCGATACGGTCATCATCGGCGCCGGTGCCGCCGGCCTCGCTGCGGCGCGTCGTCTGCTGGAGGCCGGGCAGCGGGTGCTGGTGCTCGAGGCCGCGGCGCGCATCGGCGGCCGGGCGTGGACCGATGGCGAAACCTTTTCCAGCCCGGTGGACCGCGGCTGCGCCTGGCTGCATCAGGCCGACCGCAACCCCTTCACGCCCCTGGCGCAGGCGTGCGGCTTTACCCTGGCCGCGCACGACGACGCACCATGGCAACTCTTCGCGCAGGGCATGCGTCTCGATGCGGCGCAGGAAAACGAGGCGCTTGCTGCGGTCGACGCGCTGGAACAGCGCATTTCCAGCCATGCCGGCGCCGACCGCCCGCTGGCGGCGTTGTGCGATCCGCGCAGCTGGAGCGAGCGCTGGGCCTGCGAGACGCTGGGGCCGCTCGATGCCGGGGCCGACAGCGCGCACCTGTCGGTGATCGGCCTGCAGCAGCACGGGACGACCCGGCCGAACTGGCTGGTCCGCGAAGGCTTCGGCACGGTCGTCGCGCGCTACGGCGCCGGGCTGCCGGTCGCCCTCGGCGAACGGGTCGGCGAGATCGACCGCCGTGGCCCGCGCATCGTGGTGCGCACCAGCGGCGGCGTGCTGGAGGCGACCGACTGCATCGTCACCGTGTCGACGGGCGTTCTGCGCGCCGAGGCGATCCGCTTCCGGCCGGCGCTGCCGCTGGCCAAGCTGCATGCGCTGGACGCGCTGCCGATGGGGCATTTCACCAAGGTCATCCTCGAATTCGACGCCTGCCTGCCGGGGCTGCCGGCGGGGAGCTGGGTCGCCGAAGCCCGGCCGCCGGCGGAACGGACCATGCATTTCCTCTGCCATCCCTTCGGCTCGAAGCTGGTCGTCGGGCTGGCCGGCGGCGCCTACGGCGAGGCGCTGGCGAGCCTGTCCGAGGCCGAGGCGGTGCGCGAAGGGCACGCCCGCCTGCTGGAATGCATCGGCATCCGGCATGGCCGGCACCTGGTCAGGGGCGCCTTTACCGGCTGGGCCAGCGATCCGCTCCACCTTGGCGCCTACGCCTACCTGGTGCCGGGCGGCGGCGAGGCGCGCGCCGTGCTGGGCGAAGCGGTGGACGAGCGCCTGCATTTCGCTGGCGAGGCGGTCGCCCTGGAGCTGATGCAGACCTGCGGCGGCGCTTTTCTTTCGGGCCGCCAGGCCGCCGACCGGATCCTCGCCAGGCGCCGCTGATCCGCGGATTGCCGCTCTCCCGTTGGGCGGCATTCCGGAAGCGGGCGCGTGTCATAATCGGCCGAGACAATCCGCCTCGGGCGTTTCCGCCAAATCCCACCGCCGCCTATTCCCGCCATGTCCATGCGCCCGTTTCCTGTCGTCGCCTATATGGATGACGTGCTGCGCTTCGTCCGCCGCGTTCTTGCGACCTTCATGCAGAATCAGGGCCTGCTGCTGGCCGGCGCGATCGCCTACTACATGTTGCTGTCGATCCTGCCGCTGCTGATCCTGCTGGTCCTCGCGCTGTCGCCCTTCCTGCCCGCGGAGCAACTGCTGTCGACACTGAGCCGTTACCTCGACCTGATGGCGCCCGGCCTCGCCGACCCGCTGGTCGATCAGCTGGCCCGCTTCCTCGGTCATCGCGAGGTCACCGGGGGCGTGCTGCTGGCGACCCTGCTTTTCTCCAGTTCGCTGGCGTTCACCGTGCTCGAGAAGTCGCTGGCGACCATCTTTCACCATCGCGTCAAAAAACACCGGCGGCACTGGATCACCTCGGCGCTGATTCCCTACGCCTATATCCTGGTCATCGGCGCCGGCCTGCTGCTGGTGACGCTGGCCTCGATGTCGCTGGAGGCGCTCGGCACCCGCGAGGTCGTCGTCTTCGGGCACATTCGCTCGCTCGAAGGCACGGCCGGCGCCCTGCTGTACGCCATGGGCCTGAGCGGCGAGATTCTGCTGCTCAGCTCGATCTACATGGTCATGCCGAGCGGCCGCCTGTCGTGGCGGCACGCGCTGGTCGGCGGCGTCACCGCGGGCCTGCTGTGGGAACTGACGCGCCACCTGCTGGCCTGGTTCTTCGCCACGCTGTCGAAGATCGGCGTGCTGTACGGATCGTTCGCGACGGCGATCTCGCTGCTGCTCAGCTTCGAAATCGCCGCCACGGTGCTGCTGATCGGCGCCCAGGTCATTGCCCTGTACGAGCAGCGGCCGCGCCGCCGGCCGGCGGCGTCCGGCGAGGGCTAGTCCTTGTCGGGCGGCGGCCCGGCCAGCAGGGTGGCGATCCAGCGGCTGGCGGGGCTGAGTTCGCAGGCGCTGAGCATGGCAATGGTCACCGGGACGCCGATGAAGGCGCCCGGGATGCCCCACAGGAAAGTCCAGAAAAAGACGGCGAGGACGACGACGAAGGGCGAAATGGCGAGTGCGCTGCCCGAGAAGCGCGGCTCGAGATAGCTGCCGATCACGAACTGGATCACGTTGAGGCCGAGGAAGACGAGGAGCGCCATCTGCCACGACTCGAACTGGGCGGCGGTGAACAGGGTGGGCACGACGGTAGCGAACAGCGGGCCGAGCACCGGGATGTAGTTGAGGGCGAAGGCGATGACGCCCCAGGCGGCGGCGAGTTCGATGTTGAGGGCCAGCGTGAAGCCCCAGACGACGAGGCCGGTCAGGATGCTCGCGCCGGTGCGGACCAGCAGGTATTTGCGGAACTTGCGGGCGATGCCGGTGGCGACTTCGAGCAGGCGGTCGGCGTTCATGCCGTGGCGGAACGACTGCAGCTTGTGCCGGAAGTCGCCGACTTCGAGCAGGCCGAGCATGGTGAAGATCAGCACCATCAGCGCGAAGCCGACGAGGCCGTTGATCCGCAGGGCGATGTCCTGGAACAGGCGGACCAGCGACAGGACGTTGAAGCGTTCGCCGAGCTGGCCGGCGACGAAGATGCCGTGCCCGTCCAGCCATTCCGTGGTCAGCCCGTAGAGGACGTAAAAGCGGTTGATGTTGGCCAGCAGCCAGCGTCCGACCATGCCGAAGCTCCAGGCGATCAGCCAAGCGAAGGCGCTGATGACGACAATGGTCGTCGCCAGCGTGAATAGCCACGCGAAGAGCCGCGGAATGCGCGCCTCCAGCGTTTTCTGCAGGGGCCAGACGATGGCCATGACGAACAGCGAAACGGCCACCGGCGCGAAGATGCCGCCGGCGAAATAAAGCGCCGCCGCGGTCAGGATGGTGGCTGACAGTGCGGGCAGAACGCGGATCGAATTCTCTCCGGCCATGGGCGGTTCCGGTTGGCGGTGACGGGGCTGCCGGGCGCATTCCGCCGCTTGCCGGTGCCATCGGCAGGGGAATCGTCGCGGGCGGCGAAAACGTCGTGGTGCAGCGCCGGCATTATATCGGATTCATATTTCACTGCGTTTGCGGCCGCCGCGTCCTGCGCGTGATCGCCGCTTGCCGTTAGAATCCCGGAAGACGGGCGGCAATCGGGCGGCCCGCAGGGGAGGCGGGGGAAAGCGTGTTCGACATTTCCGGCTGGTTCGTTCCATTGGCGCGGCGCGTGCTCTACGCCTGGGTGCGCACGACCGTGTTCGCCGAAGCGGCGACCGTCGATCCGGCGCGCCCGGTCTGCTACGTCCTGCAGGACCGCCACCTGTCGAATCTTCTGGTCCTTTTCGAGGAATCGCGGCGGGCCGGCCTGCCGCCGGGCGAGGCGCCGCTCGCCTGCGGCGCCATGCAGGCGAAGCGCTCGGTGTTCTTCCTCAACCGGCGCCATGCCAGCGCGGCGCCGTCGCCGGCGCTGGTCGGGCTGGTGAAGGCGGTGGTCGCCGACCCGACGCTCGACGTGCAACTGGTGCCGGTGGTCATTCTCTGGGGGCGCAGCCCGGCCAAGCAGGAGTCGATCCTCAAGGCGCTGCTGGCGGAAACCTGGCGGACGTCGGGCATGCTGCGCCAGTTCTTCGCGGTGCTGCTGCACGGGCGCCAGACGCTGGTGCGCTTCAACCCGCCGCTCTCGCTGCGCGAGCTGGTGCATGGCGGCGCCTCGCCGCTCGGTGAAGGGCTGGCCCTGCGCAAGCTGTCGCGCGTGTTGCGCGTACATTTCCGGCGCCAGCGCGAGATGGCCATCGGGCCCGACCTGTCGCACCGCAACACGCAGGTCGAGGTCCTGCTGGCTAGCGAACCGGTGCGCGCGGCGATTGCCGCCGAAGCGAGCCGGCGAGGGATTTCCGGCGACGAGGCGCGGGCCCGGGCACAAAAATTCGCGCTGGAAATCGCCTCGGACTATTCGTACGGTGTGGTGCGCGCCATGGAGCTGTTCCTCAGCTGGCTGTGGGAACACCTCTACGACGGCATCGAGGTGCAGAATTTCGACGTGGTGACGCGCATCGCGCCGGGCCAAGGCATCGTCTACGTGCCGTGCCACCGCAGCCACATCGACTACCTGCTGCTGTCCTACCTGATTTACCGCAACGGCCTGACGCCGCCGCACATCGCCGCCGGCGACAACCTCGACATGCCGCTCGTCGGCCCGCTGCTGCGCCGCGGCGGCGCCTTCTTCCTGCGCCGCAGCTTCAAGGGCGAGCCGCTCTATGCGGCGGTGTTCGACGAGTATCTCTACCTGATGCAGACGCGCGGCTTCCCGATCGAGTATTTCATCGAGGGCGGGCGCAGCCGGACCGGCCGCACGCTGACGCCGAAGGCCGGCATCCTCGGCATGAGCGTGCGCAGCTTCGTGCGCAGCCACAGCCGGCCGCTGGTCTTCGTACCGGTCTATATCGGCTACGAGCGCCTGATCGAGGGGCAGACCTACGTCCGCGAGCTGGCCGGACGGCCGAAGCAGGGCGAGTCGCTGTGGCAGCTGGCGAAGAGCGTGCGCAGCATCCGCCGCGTGTTCGGCAAGGTGCATGTCAATTTCGGCGACCCGTTGCCGCTGGCCGGTTTTCTCGACCGCCACGACGGCGACTGGCGCACGCTGCCGGCCGACGGCGAATGGCTGCGCGCCGCGACGCGCAACGCCGCCGGCGAACTGGCGAAGCGGATCAACGAGGCAGCCGTCATCAACCCGGTCAGCCTGATCGCCCTCGGCCTGCTGGCGACGCCCGAATGCACCGCCGACGAGTACGGTCTGCGGCGGATGATCGCCCACTATCAGGCGGTCGACGCGGCGGCCCCGTATTCGCCACAGCGCATCGCGTGCACCCTCGACCCCGCCCAGGTCATCGCGCACGCCGCGCGTCTCGGCATCGTCGAGGAGATCCAGCATCCCTTCGGCAACCTGGTGCGCGTGGTCGACGCCCAGCTCGAAGTCCTGCCCTATTTCCGCAACAACGTCCTCCACCTGTTCGCGGTGCCGGCGCTGGTCGCCTGCCTGCTCGGCAACAACCGCAGCCTCGACATCCGGCGCCTGAGCGACGCGGTGCTCGGCATCTACCGCCTGATGCGCTCGGAACTGTTCCTGCGCTGGTCGGAGGAGGAACTGCTCGCCGAGGTGCAGCGTGTCGTCACGGTGTTCGCCGAACGCGGCCTGCTGATCCGCACCGAACCGAGCGGCTGGCTGCGGACGCCGGAAACCAACAGCCTCGAATACCCCGAGCTGCTGCAGATCGGCGAGACCCTGCGGCCGATGCTCGGGCGCCATTTCCTCGTCCTCGCGCTGCTCCAGCAGCGCGGCTCGGGTGCCCAGACGCGGCGCGTGCTGGAGCAGGACTGCCAGCTGCTGACGCAGCGCCTGGCGCTGCTGCACGGCTTCAGCGCGGCGGAAGTCGCCGACCGCTCGGTCTTCGCCAGCTTCGTCGCCAACCTGCTCGACAGCGAGCTGCTGCGCGAGGACGACGAAGGGCTGCTGCACTTCGACGAGCATCTGCTGGGGCCGCTCGCCTACGCCGAGCTGGTGCTGCCGGCCGACGCCCGCCAGGCGATCCGGCGCATCGCGGTGCATCAGGCGACCTGACCGGTCGGCTGCGGTCGACCCGCAATCCAGGGCAAAAACCGCGGCGGCACCCGGCGGTCAGCCGAGCAGCTTGCGCTGGTCGAGGAACTTTTCGAGGATTTCCAGGCGCGCCAGCGGGTCTTCGAGTTCGAGCAGCTTCTGCTTGGCGAGGTTCTGCACCGGCAGGATTTCGGTGATGCGGTAGCCGACCCACTCGGCGTCGTCGTAGCGGTGCGGCTCGGGGAACCGCCCGGGGCCGATGTCGCTGGCGATCCGCCGCAGCAGCGGCAGCAGGCGCTGGCGTTCCGGAGGCAGCGGCAGCGGGCCGTTGTCGGCGATGATTTCCACCGTCGCGCGCAGCAGGTTGTCGCTGCCGGCGGATTTTTCCAGGATGCGGAAACGCTGGCCACCGCGCGCCGTCACCATCAGGATGCCGAGCTGCTCCATTTCCCAGCTGGCGATTTCCGCCAGCGTGCCCACGGCATGCGGTTCGGCCACGGTGCCGACTTCCTTGCCGGCGGCGATCAGGCAGATGCCGAACGGCTGTCCCGCCTTCAGGCAGGCGGCGGTCATGTCGAGATAGCGCTGCTCGAAAATCTTCAGCGGCAGCAGGCCGCCGGGAAAGAGCACGGTATCGAGCGGAAAGAGCGGGATTTCCATGCGCACCGGGGCCGGCGGCGCCGGCGTGCGGGAGAGTCCGAACCAGCCCATCACGCCCCCCAGCGCTGCATCAGGTCGTGCGGCACGGCCAGCTGGTCGAGGATGCGGGCGACAACGAAATCGACGAGGTCGGCGACCGCCTGCGGGTGGTGGTAGAAGCCCGGGCTGGGCGGCACGATGACGGCGCCGGCGCGCGCCAGGCGCAGCATGTTTTCGAGGTGGATGACCGAGAACGGCGTTTCACGTGGAACCAGCACCAGCTTGCGGCCTTCCTTGAGTACCACGTCGGCGGCGCGCTCGATCAGGTTGTCGGCGAGCCCCTGGGCGATGGCGGCCAGGGTGCCCATCGAGCACGGGCAGACGACCATCGCGTCGGGCGGGTTGGAACCCGAGGCGACCGGCGCAAACCATTCCTCGCGCCCGAAAACGGCCAGTTTTTCGGGGTCGACCGCAGCCAGTCGGGCGAGCAGGGCGGCCTTGGCCTCGGCCGGGCGCGACGGCAGTTCGAAATCCATCTCCTGACGGGCGACCACCTGCGCCGCCTGCGAGTACAGCAGTTGCACCCGGCAGCCGGCGGCCAGCAGGCAGTCGAGCAGGCGCAGGCCGTAGGGCATGCCGGAGGCGCCGGTCAGGGCGAGGCAGATCGTCTTGGTCATCGGTGGGTGGCGGCGGCGGAAGGTTCCATTAGCAGTTTAGCCGCGATCAGCCCGTTGAGGGTGCCGAAAACCAGCGCCGCGGCGGCGAAGACCGGGGTCAGCAGGAACACGCCGTCGTGCGGGATCAGCCACGCCCGGGCGAGTAGTAACTGCCCGCCGATGTGGGCGAAGGCGGCGAGGATGCTGAGGCTGACCGGGCCGAACCAGCGCGCCGGCAGATGACGGGCGAGGCCGAGCGTCGCCAGGCTGAACGCCGTGCCGGTCAGCGACAGGAAAAAACCGGGGGCGAGAAAATAGCCGAGCAGCAGGCTGCCGGCCAGCACGCGCAGGCCGCTGACCCAGACCGCCGTCGCCCAGCCGTAGCGCTGCAGGACGACCAGGGTGACGATGTTGGCGAGGCCGGGCTTGACGCCGGGCAGCGGGCTGGGAATCGCCGCATCGACCAGCGACAGGGCGACCGCCGCGGTCGCCAGCCAGGCGACGCGGCGGTCCTCGGCGGTGACGGTCAGTTCAGTAACTGAGGCTGTCATAGGCGCGGGTCCGCCCGGCGATCTGCAGGCTGACGCGGTTGGGGGCGCAGATGGCGATTTCGCCGGGGCGCCGCAGCCAGCCCTGGCGCACGCAATACTGGCGCGGGCCGGGGTCGGCGACGACGCGGGCGCGGCCCGGCTCGATGGCGATGAGGGTCGTGCCGAGCGGTCCCGGCACCGCGAAATCGCGCCGGCTGTGCAGGTCAGCCTCGGCGTAGACCTGGCCATTCTGGCGGATGATCGCGCGCTCGGCGAAGCCGCCCTGCCAGAGCAGCGGCAGGCTGAGGCCGACCAGCGCGGCGCCGCCGGCCATCACCAGCCAGTCGCCGGGGCGCAGCAGGGCCAGCCAGTGCATCAGCCGCCGGCCAGCGTGCGGTGGCGGATCAGCACGTGCGCCTGGTCGCGGAAGGCGCGGCCCAGCCACTCGGCGAGGTAGACCGAACGGTGCTGGCCGCCGGTACAGCCGATGGCCACCGTCAGGTAGTTGCGATTGTCGCGGATGTAGGCCGGCAGCCAGGTGGCGATGAAGCGCTGGATGTCGTCGCGCATGCGGACGACTTCCGCCTCGCCTTCGAGGAAGTCGACGACTGCCTGGTCCTTGCCGGTCAGCGGGCGCAGGTCGGGGTCGTAGTGCGGGTTGGGCAGGCAGCGGACGTCGAAGACGAGGTCGGCGTCGAGCGGAATGCCGTGCTTGAAGCCGAAGGATTCGAACATCAGGGTCAGGCCCTGGCCGGGCGTCGCCTCGATGAACTGGCGCACCCACTCGCGCAGCGCACTTGCCTTCAGGCCGCTGGTGTCGATGCGGTGGCCGAGGGTGGAAATCGGTTCGAGCATCGCGCGTTCGGCGCGGATCGCTTCTTCCAGCGACTGGCCGTCGGTGGCCAGCGGATGGCGCCGGCGCGATTCCGAATAGCGCTTGAGCAGGGTTTCCTCGTTGGAATAGAGAAACAGGAAGGCATGGCGCGTGCCTTCTTCCGACAGCAGGCGCAGGCGTTCCGGCAGGAGGTCGATGCCGTGGCCGGAACGGGCGTCGATCGCCACCGCCACCTTGCGGATGCCTTCCTCGCGCAGCATCCGCACGAGAAAGGTGAGCATCACCACCGGCAGGTTGTCTACGCAGTAGTAGCCCGCATCTTCGAGGAGGTGCAGGGCGACCGATTTGCCCGAGCCGGAGAGGCCGCTAATGAGAACCAGTTCCATCCCCCGCAGCATAATCAAGGCGGCGCGCACAAGCAACCCGCGGCATAATAGGTTCAAACAAGGAGACGACCATGCCCCCGACCCTGCCCCTGCTTGATCTGCCCTTCATCGCCGAGTTGACGGCGTTTCGCCGCGACATCCATGCCCACCCGGAACTGGCCTTCGCCGAGAACCGCACCGCCGACTTGGTCGCCGGCGAGCTCGAACGCTGCGGGCTGGAGGTGCACCGCGGCATTGCGAAGACCGGCGTCGTCGGCGTCCTGCGCGCCGGCAGTTCGCCGCGCATGATCGGCCTGCGCGCCGACATGGACGCGCTGCCGCTCGCCGAGTTGAACGAGTTCCCGCACCACTCGAAACATCCCGGGAAGATGCATGCCTGCGGCCATGACGGCCACACCGCGCTGCTGCTCGGCGCGGCGCGCCACCTGGCGGCGCATCCCGATTTCGACGGCATCGTCGTCTTCATCTTCCAGCCGGCCGAGGAATCGGAAGGCGGCGCCGCGGTGATGATCGAGGACGGCCTCTTCGAGCGCTTCCCGGTCGAAGCCGTGTTCGGGCTGCACAACTGGCCGGGCATCCCGGTCGGCGAGATGGCGGTGATGCCGGGGCCGGTGATGGCCGGCACCTGCGCCCTCGAGATCCACGTGCGCGGCCACGGCTGCCATGCCGCGATGCCGCACCAGGGGGTCGATTCAATCGTCGCCGGGGCGCAGCTGGTGCAGGCCCTGCAGACGGTGGTCAGCCGCACGCTGCACCCGTGCGAGTCGGCGGTGGTCAGCGTCACGCAGTTCCATGCCGGCGAGGCGTGGAACATCATTCCCGAGGAAGTGGTGCTGCGCGGCACCATCCGCAGCTTCAAGGCGGAGGTCCAGGAGAGCGTCGAGCGTGCCATCGAGCGCCTTTGCAGCGGCATCGCGGCGGCCAACGGGGCGCAGATCAGCGTCCGTTTCGACCACCGCTATCCGCCGACGGTCAACAGCGTCGCCGAGGCGAAATTCTGCCAGGAGGTTGCGGCGGAAGTGCTGGGCAGCGAGCGAGTGCTCACTGATGTCCTGCCGTCGATGGGCGCCGAGGACTTCGCCTACATGCTGCGCGAGAAGCCGGGCTGCTACGTGTGGCTGGGCAATGGCCCGGGCACCGGCGGCTGCACGCTGCACAACCCGCATTACGATTTCAACGACGCCATCCTGGCGCCGGGCGTCAGCTACTGGGTGCGTCTGGTGCAGCGGGCCTTGCCGAAGGGCTGACGTCTCAGGCGGCGTTGCCGGTGACGACGGCCAGCGCCGGGCGCTCGCCGGCGCCTTTCCTGAGCGACAGGTAGCGCAGGCAGGAAACGCGGAGGAAGGAGGCGAAGTTGTCGATTTCGCCGCGGTATTCCAGCAGTTCGTCGTACAGTTTGGCGATCAGCGCATTGGTCGTGTAGCCGTCGCTTGCCGCGATCTCGGCGAGGATGTCCCAGAACAGGTTCTCCAGCCGGATCTTGGTCACGCAGCCGTGGATGCGCAGCGAGCGGGAGCGCGACTCGTAGAGGATGGGGTCGGCCCTGACGTAGATTTCGCACATGCTTCGCTCCTTTCGGAAAAGGGGGCGGCGGCGACGCCGCCCCGCTGGGAGATCAGGCTTCGATGCGCGTTCCCAATACTTTCAGGAACTTGGCCAGCCAGTCCGGATGCGCCGGCCAGGCCGGGGCGGTGACCAGATTGCCGTCGACATGCGCCTGGTCGACCGAAATGTCGGCGAATTTGCCGCCGGCCGCCGTTACTTCCGGGCCGCAGGCCGGATAGGCGCTGCACGAGCGGCCGGTGATGACGCCGGCGGCGGCGAGCAACTGGGCGCCGTGGCAGATGGCGGCGATCGGCTTACCGGCCTTGGCGAAGTGCCGGACGGCGGCGATCACCGCTGGATTGAGGCGCAGGTATTCCGGCGCGCGGCCACCGGGGATGACCAGGGCGTCGTAGGCCGCCGGGTCGATGTCGTCGAAGGTCGCGTTGAGGGTGAAATTGTGGCCGGGCTTTTCCGAGTAGGTTTGGTCGCCCTCGAAGTCGTGCACCGCGGTGCGCACCTGTTCGCCGGCCTTCTTGCCGGGGCAGGCGGCGTGCACCGTGTGGCCGACCATCAGCAGCGCCTGGAAGGGCACCATGGTCTCGTAGTCCTCGGTGAAGTCGCCGGTCAACATCAGTATCCTTTTCGCTGCCATGTTCGTCTCCTCGTGGTTGGTGGCGGAATCATTCTGCGCAAAAGCGGCGGGCTTCGGGTAGCAGCGGGATGCTACGGCGGCGCGTCACCCGGCGGTCAGGAAGCCATCCTCGCGGCGCAGGGCGTTGACCAGCAGCAGTTCGCGCTCGAGGCGGGCGGCCAGCACGTCTTCCGGCAGGCCGACGTAGCGCCGGTTGACGTCGACGGCGAACGGCAGCCCGAGCACGAAGGCGGGGAAATCGGCGGCCGGCAGGCGGCGCTTTTCCAGCATGGCGAACGAGACGATGACCTTGATCGCGTGCCAGGCCAGCTTGTCGATGTCGGCGGCGAAGCTGTCGACGCGCCGGAAAGCGCGCTCGAAAACGGCGTCGACCGCAGCGAACGGGCTGCCGTGGCCGGGAATGACGGTGTCGATCGGCAGCCGGGAGAGCATTTCCAGCGTCGCCCGCGTGCTGGCCAGGCCGTCGGCCTCGCCGAGCAATTCCGGGAAGATGACGCCGAAGCCGTTTTCCCACAGCGCGTCGCCGGAGATCAGGATGCGCTTTTCCGGGTTGTAATAGGCCAGCGCTTCCATGTCGTGACCGGGCACGGCCAGCGCCTGCCAGTTGAGGCCGCCCATTTCGAGTTCGCTGCCGGCGCCGATCAGGCGGTCGTGCTGAAAGCGGGCCGCTTGCTGGCCGAGCGGCGAGAGCAGCAGGGCGTCCTCGTCCCAGTCGGCGATCGTCGCGTGCAGCCCGGCGGGGACCATCACCTCGCAGCCGAAGGCGGCCTGCAGCGCCGCGTTGCCGCCGATGTGGTCGGAGTGCGAGTGGGTATTTACGAGCCTTTTCAGGCGTCGACCGGACAAGGCGTGGCCGACCAGGTCGACGGTCTGCGCGGCGTGCGTGACGTAGCCGCTGTCGACCAGGGTCGCCTCGTCGCCGTCGAAACACAGAATGTTGTTGGCCGACAGCCAGCCGCGCTCGAGGACGAGCAGCGACGCCGGGAGCGGAACGCTCATTCCGGCTGGTCCGGATCGCTGGTCGTGGGCCGGGGCGGGGGAACGGCGACTTCGGCGACGATGTCGGGGGTTTCCAGCGGCGGCCGGCCGCAGCCCAGGCAGTAGCCGGAGTCGGGGTCGGCCATGCAGATGCCGACGCAGATGTACTGGTCTTCGTTATCCATGTTGGTCGCCTTCGTGGCGCAGCGTGTCCTTGCCCGGGTTATGTTCCTGCCGGCGCCGGGCGACGGCGGCAAGGATGTCACGCCGCCGCGCGTCGTCCATCCGCGACCACGCGGCAATCTCGTCGATGGTCCGGTAGCAGCCGTCGCACAGGCCGCTCCGGGCGTCCATCCGGCACAGGTTGATGCAGGGCGAGGCAACCATCAGATGAGGATGAACCGGCGCTGCTGGTCGCGCACTGCCTCGACCGCCGCCTGCGCCTCGTCGCGGCGGATGCGGGCGAGCATTACCATGTATTGACGCTTGTCGCGGCCCCGGAGTTCGGGAAAGTTGAGGGTATGAACGTCGATATCGTTGGCCGGCTGGTCGCTGACGACGCCGAGGCGGTCGACGGTGATGCTGATCGGCGACAGGCCGAGCGAGGTCTCCGGCGCCTGCAGGAATTCGCAGAGCGCGCCGAGCAGCTGGTCGGGCATCAGCGATTCCGCCGTCGCGCGCAGCTTCGCGTCGAGATCGGCGAGGTGGCGGGTATGCACCTGGTACTCGGCGCCCGGCGTCTTGCCGCGCAATACCGTCAGATGGGCGCGCTCGACCGAGGCATCGGCGCGCAGGCCCTCGCGTTCGGCGCGCAAGGCGTCGACGTGCTCGTGGAAGGTGCGCAGCAGGCTGGCCAGCGCGTTGCCGCGCAGGCTCTCCTGCGTCGCCCGGAGATTGCAGTGGGGCTCGACCAGCGTGTGGTCCTGAAAATAGACTACCGTCTGCGGCACGTCGTTCTGGATGACGTCGCCGTGCTGCGCCATGCCGAGCTGCTTCTTCTGCTGGCGGCGGGCGGCGAACAGCGCATAGAAAAATTCGTTCTCCCAGCTCTGCGGCTCGGCCAGGAAGTCGCGGATGGCCTGGCTGCGGCCGAGCATCTGGTCGATGTCGTCGGCGGTGGCGAACAGGGCATGGACCAGCGGGTCGCGGGAAAACGACTGGCGATCGATGTCGACCGGACCGGGCAGGGCGGCGACCAGCCCCTCGCAATAGCCGAGGGCGTGCTCGACCGGCAGCGTCAGGTGGCGCTCGAAACCGGAAGCCGATTTGAGCAGCGGATCGACCAGTTCGGCGACGCGGTCGAGCGCCTTCAGCACCTGCGGACTGGGCGGCGGCGCGGGCTTGAGAAAATCGGCGACGGCGGAAAACAGACTCATGTGGCAACCTTGGCGCAGAGCGCCCGGCCGGCCTTGGCGCCGTTCGGGCGGTTGATGGCGCTGGAAATCCAGTCGCCCACTGCTGCCAGTTTAGCCAGATCGACGCCGGTTTCAATGCCCAGGCCGTGCAGCAGATAGACGACGTCCTCGGTCGCCACGTTGCCGGAAGCGCCCTGGGCATAGGGGCAGCCGCCGAGCCCGGCGATGGAACTGTCGAACACCGCCATGCCCATCTCCAGCGAGGCGTAGATGTTGGCGATGGCCATGCCGTAGGTGTCGTGGTAGTGGCCCGCGAGTTTCCCGATCGGCACGATCCGGGCGCAGGCCTCGATCATGCGCTGGACCGCCGCCGGGTTGCCAACGCCGATGGTGTCGCCGAGCGAGACTTCGTAGCAGCCCATGTCGAACAGCGTTTTGGCCACCGCCGCGGCCTGTTCCGGCGCGATGGCGCCCTCGTAGGGGCAGCCGACGACGCACGACACGTAGCCGCGCACCGGGATTTCCAGCGCCGAGGCGGCCGAGACGACCGGCTCGAAGCGCTTCAGGCTCTCGGCGATCGAGCAGTTGATGTTCTTGCGCGAAAAGCTCTCGGAGGCAGCGCCGAAAATCGCGACCTCGGTCGCCCCGGCCTGGATGGCAGCGTCGAAACCCTGCAGATTGGGCGTCAAAACCGGGTAGACCGCAGCCGGATGGCGCCTGATGCCCTGCATGACCGCCGTGTTATCGCCCATCTGCGGCACCCATTTCGGCGAGACGAAGGAAGTCGCCTCGATGACGCGCAGGCCGGCCTCGGTCAGGCGCTCGATCAGTTCGATCTTGGTCGCGGTCGGGACGACCTGCTTCTCGTTCTGCAGCCCGTCGCGGGGGCCGACTTCGACGATTTTTACTTTACTAGGGAGATGCATGAAGATTCCGTTCTTTTTCACAGCGACATGAGGAACAAGTCCGAATATTTCAGCGGAGCCTCCAAGGTCCGGACTCCGAAACACGTTCAACCTTCCCTTCTGCTTCTAGTTCGCGCATCAGCGCGACAACCCAATATTGCTGGTTGGACGAAGTTGCTTTCTCGTAATTCCCCCAGTCGAAGCCGCAAGCGCGGAAAATGGGGGCAAGCTTCATACCTTCCGCGCCCGGCTGGCAGAGGCTGGCCGACTGCATGAATTCATGAACGAGAGCCTTCGCTTTGATCCGGAGGTCATTTCCTCGCGCAACAAAATCTTTCAATCTATTTCTCCTTTCAACTGCGAATTTTGTTGAGTGCGACTCCCATCTGTATCTTCCGGGGTGTTATTTGCACCAAGCAATTCTTCATCAGTAGTCAAAAAGTCGTGGCGGAAACTGATTGTAGCCTTGCATGCGAGCAGGCCGATTTGCCCGGCTTGCCTCGCTGGCTTCTTGGTGGGCTCGGTCGGGTCGGTACCTCTGGGTATATTCGGGAATGCTGTCTTCATGGGCTGCTCTGTAGGTGCTGCTGCCAAATTAACGCCATTTGACAGACAGATACAATCGGACTACTCCCCCTCAAATTCCACCAGCGCCGCCCCGTCGGCGACCTGTTCGCCGGCCGCGTAGCAGAAGGCCTTGACCGTGCCGGCGGCGGGCGCGGTGATGGTGTGTTCCATCTTCATCGCTTCGAGGATCAGCAGCGGCGTGCCCTTGTCGACCTTCTGGCCGGGCTGGGCGAGGAGGGCGACGACCTTGCCGGGCATCGGTGCGGTCAGGCCGCCGCCGTGGCTGTCGCCGGCGTCGACGCGGTGCAGCGGGTCGTCGCGCAGGAGCGAGTAGGTGCTGCCTTGCAAAAAGACGCTTCTTTTGTCGTCGACCGCAACCACCGAGGCGATCAGCCGCCGGTCGTCGAGTTCGACGGCGAAGCGGTCGCCTTCCAGTTTCCTGCCGCGCGCCAGGGTGCTCTGCCCGGCGATGGTGATCCGCCACTGGTCGCGCTGGTAGCGGACCTGCGCGTCGACCAGGGTTTCGCCATCGCGGAAGCTGATGGTGCGTGCCGCTGACAGGTTCATGCGCCAGCCGTCGCGGGCGTGCCACGGCGACCAGGGATCGCCGCTGGCCCGGGCGGCGAGCTTGGCCTGGTGCTGTTCCCACAGCAGTTCGCCGACGGTGGCGACGAGCAGGGCGTCGCGCGGCACCGGCTGGGCGGCGGGGAAGAGGAAGTCCTTCTGCCGTTCGATCAGCCCGGTGTCGAGGTCGGCGCCGGCAAAGGCGGGGCAGGCGACGAGGCGCGAGAGGAAATCGATGTTGGTCGTCAGCCCGGCCACCTGGTAGTCGGCCAGCGCCTGGCGCATGCGGGCGAGCGCGCCGTCGCGGGTTTCGTCCCAGACGATGAGCTTGGCGATCATCGGGTCGTAGAAGGGCGTGATTTCGTCGCCTTCCTCGACGCCGGTATCGACGCGCACGTTGAGCGATTCGGCCGGCGGGGCGAGGCGGACCAGCCTGCCCGTGGCGGGCAGGAAGCCCTTGCTGGCGTCCTCGGCGTAGATGCGCGCCTCCAGCGCATGGCCGCGGATCTGCAGTTGCTCCTGCCGGAGCGGCAGCGGTTCGCCGGCGGCAACGCGCAACTGCCATTCGACGAGATCCTGGCCGGTGATCATCTCGGTGACCGGATGCTCGACCTGCAGGCGGGTGTTCATCTCCATGAAATAGAAGGTGCCGTCCTGGTTGGCGATGAACTCGACCGTTCCGGCGCCGACATAGCCGACGGCCTGGGCCGCGGCGACGGCGGCCTCGCCCATCTGGCGGCGGCGCTCCTCGGGCATGCCGGGCGCCGGGGCTTCTTCCAGCACCTTCTGGTGGCGGCGCTGCACCGAGCAGTCGCGCTCGAAGAGATAGACGCAGTTGCCCAGCGTGTCGGCGAAGACCTGGATTTCGACGTGGCGCGGCCGGGTGATGTACTTCTCGATCAGCACGTGGTCGTCGCCGAAGCTGGAAATCGCCTCGCGCTTGCAGGAAGCCAGCGCGTCGGGGAAATCGGCCGATTGCTCGACCAGGCGCATGCCCTTGCCGCCGCCGCCGGCCGCCGCCTTGATCAGCACAGGGTAGCCGATGGCATCGGCTTCCCTGTGGAGCAGCGCGGGCGTCTGGTCGTCGCCGTGGTAGCCCGGGGTCAGCGGCACGCTGGCGGCGCCCATCAGCTTCTTGGCTTCCGACTTCGAGCCCATGGCGCGGATCGCCGCGGCCGGCGGCCCGATGAAGGCGATGCCGTTGGCGGCCAGCGCCTCGGCGAAATCCTCGTTCTCCGACAGGAAGCCGTAGCCTGGATGCACGGCCTGGGCGCCGGTGCGCTTGCAGGCCTCGATGATCCTTTCGGCGACGAGGTAGGACTCGCGCGCCGCCGCCGGCCCGAGCAGCACCGCCTCGTCGGCGAGCCGCACATGGCGGGCGTTGGCGTCGGCCTCGGAATAGACGGCGACGGTGCGGATGCCCATGCGGCGGGCGGTCTTGATGACGCGGCAGGCGATTTCGCCGCGGTTGGCGATTAGTATCTTGGTGAACATGCTTATTCCCCAATCCAGTTGGGCTGACGTTTTTCGAGGAAGGCGGAAATGCCTTCACGGGCTTCCGGCGTCGCGCGCAGGTGGGCGATGCGGTGGGCGGTTTCCTCGACCAGCGTGTCGTTGACCGGCTGGCCGTCGACCGCGCGGATCAGGTCCTTGGCGGCGGCCTGGGCGAGCGGGCCGCCCTGCAATAGCGCGTCGACGATTTCCTGCACCTTGGCGTCCAGCTGCTCCGGCGCGACGGCTTCGTGGACCAGGCCGATCTCGCGGGCGCGGGCGGCATCGATGCGCTCGGCGCTCTGGAAGTAGCGGCTCGCCTGGCGGGCGCCGATGGCGCGCAGCACGTAGGGCGAAATGGCCGAGGGAATGATCCCGAACCTGACCTCGGAGGTGGCGAACACCGCCCTGGTCGAAGCGATGGCGACGTCGCAGGCCGACGCCAGTCCCATCCCGCCGCCCAGCGCGGCGCCCTGGACGCGGGCGATGGTCGGCTTCGTCATCGCGGCCAGCGTGCGCAGCATTTTCGCCAGCGCACGGGCGTCGTGCAGGTTGTCGTCAAGGCCGTTGTTGGCGGCACGCCGCATCCAGTTGAGATCGGCGCCGGCCGAAAAGCTCTTGCCGCGGCCGGCGAGGACGACGACGCGGACGTCCGGGTCGTCGTCGAGCGCGACGCAGGCGGCAGTCAGCTCGGCGATCAGGATTTCATCGAAGGCATTGTGGAGATCGGGGCGGTTCATCCAGATCGTGGCGACCGGGCCGGAGAGTTCGATTTCCAGGGCTTGGAAGGGCATGGTGTTTTGTCTCCTCATTTTTCTTTTGGGTGATTTAGCGGGGCTTCACTTCGTAGTGGGCGCTGGTTTCCGCGCCTGACGCGCGGGCGGTTTTCTTGATGCGCTGCCTTCCGCCTTGCCGGCGGGCGTACTTTTTCTTGTGTGGCCAAGAAAAAGTAGCCAAAAAGAAGGCCGCCCCTGGGTCGGCGCCCGGCTTTGCCGGGTGCCCTGCGCTACTCGGGTTTCGCGGGGGCTGCGCAACTCGCCGCTGTGCGGCTCAGACAGTGCTCGCCCTTTATCCGCGAAGCCCTGCGTTGCTCGGCGCCTCGCAAGGGGCCCGGAGAACCGAGGGAGTGCGAAGGGCGTTCCGCATTTTTGGCCTTTTTGGAAGGTCGACCGCAGCAGACCGTTTTTTCTCCTTGCTGGCTGTGCGGCGACGCCTTTCCGGGTCCCCATGTGGAGCGCCGAGCAACGCAGGCGGGCCGGGGGCAGTCGGCTGGCGTTGTCCGAGCCGCGCAGCGGCGAGTTTAGCCAGCCGCCCGGCCCGTCGAGTAGCGCAGGGAACCCGGCGTAGCCGGGCGCAAAACCTGGGGTCGCCTTTTCTTTGGCTACTTTCTTTTGGCGAAGCAAAAGAAAGTAGGCCCGCCGGTCAACGGCGGAACCTGACGCATCAGAAAAACCCACCCGCGCGTCAGGCGTGAAAACCAGCGATTGAGACGCGCAAGCACTCATCACCATCACATCCGGAAGATGCCGAACTTCGTGTCTTCGGCCGGCGCATTCATCGCCGCCGACAGTCCCAGCCCGAGCACGCGCCGCGTATCGGCCGGGTCGATGATGCCGTCGTCCCACAGCCGCGCCGAGGCGTAGTAGGGATGCCCCTGCGTTTCGTACTGTTCGCGGATCGGCGCCTTGAACGCCGCTTCCTCGTCGCCGCTCCAGGTCTTGCCGGCGGCCTCCAGCCCGTCGCGCTTGACGGTCGCCAGCACGCCGGCGGCCTGCTCGCCGCCCATCACCGAGATGCGCGCGTTGGGCCACATCCACATCAGACGTGGCGAGTAGGCACGGCCGCACATGCCGTAGTTGCCGGCGCCGAAGCTGCCGCCGATGACGACAGTGAACTTCGGCACTTTGGCGGTGGCGACGGCAGTGACCATCTTGGCGCCGTCGCGGGCGATGCCGCCGTTTTCGTACTTCTTGCCGACCATGAAGCCGGTGATGTTCTGCAGGAAGACGAGCGGGATGCCGCGCTGGGCGCAGAGTTCGATGAAGTGCGCGCCTTTCTGGGCCGACTCCGAGAACAGGATGCCGTTATTGGCGACGATGCCGACCGGGTAGCCCCAGATGCGGGCGAAGCCGCAGACCAGGGTGTTGCCGTAGCGGGCCTTGAATTCGTCGAAATCGGAGCCGTCGACGAGGCGGGCGATGATCTCGCGCACGTCGAAGGGCTTCTTCGAGTCGGTCGGGATCACGCCGTAGAGTTCCTCGGCGGCGTAGAGCGGCTCGGCGGGTGCGGTCAACGTCACCGGCGGGGCCTTTTTCCAGTTCAGGTCCTTGACGATGCGGCGGGCGATGGCCAGCGCGTGCGCATCGTTTTCGGCCAGATGATCGGCGACGCCCGAGATGCGCGTATGGACGTCGGCGCCGCCGAGATCCTCGGCGCTCACCACTTCACCCGTTGCCGCCTTGACCAGCGGCGGGCCGCCCAAAAAGATCGTGCCCTGGTTCTTGACGATGATCGACTCGTCGCACATCGCCGGCACGTAGGCGCCGCCGGCCGTGCATGAACCCATCACCGCGGCGATCTGCGGGATGCCCTTGGCCGAGAGATTGGCCTGGTTGAAGAAGATGCGCCCGAAGTGTTCCTTGTCCGGGAAGACCTCGTCCTGCATGGGCAGGAAGGCGCCACCGGAATCGACCAGATAGACGCAGGGCAGGCGGTTTTCCAGCGCAATTTCCTGAGCGCGCAAGTGCTTCTTGACGGTCAGCGGGTAATAGGTGCCGCCCTTCACCGTCGCGTCGTTGGCCACCACCATGCACTCGACGCCGTGGATGCGGCCGATGCCGGCAATCACCGAGGCCGCCGGCACGTCGCCGCCGTACATGCCGTAGGCGGCGAACTGGCCGATTTCGAGGAAGGGCGTGCCGGGGTCGAGCAGGCCGTTGACCCGCTCGCGCGGCAGAAGCTTGCCGCGCGCCAGATGCTTCTGGCGCGCCGCCTCGGGGCCGCCAAGGGCGATCTTGTCCACTTTCTCATGGAGGTCGGCGACGACCGCCGCCATCGCCGCCGCATTGGCCTGGAAATCGGCCGAGCGCGGATTGAGCTGGGTTTTCAGGATAGTCATGTCTCTTCCTTGTTATTGGTCGCTGCTTGCTGGCAGCTAGAGTTGCTTTTCTTCTTTAAGCCATTTGCTGACCGGCTCGGGCCGGTAGGCGGCCATCGCGTCGAGCAGGCGCCCGATGTCGGTGTCGGCCAGCGCCATCGCCCGGTTCTGCGGGCGCAGGAAGCCTTCGGCGACCGCCTTGTCGAACAGCGCGAGCAGCGGGTCGTAGAAGCCATTCACGTTGAGCAGGCCCATCGGTTTCACGTGGAACCCGAGCTGGCCCCAGGTCAGGATTTCGCAGAATTCCTCGAAGGTGCCGAAACCGCCGGGCAGGGCGACGAAACCGTCGGACAACTCGGCCATGCGCGCCTTGCGCGTGTGCATCGAATCGACGACCTCGATCCGCGTCAGCGCCCGGTGATCGACGGCGCGGCCGGCGACTTCCTTGCCCATCAGCGCTTCCGGAATGACGCCGATGACCGTGCCGCCGGCGCCCAGGCAGGCATCGGCGACGGCGCCCATGAGGCCGATGTTGCCGGCGCCATAGATCAGCTCGATGCCGCGGGCAGCGAGCAGGCGGCCGAGCTTTTCCGCTTCGGCGCGGTAGACCGGATCATTGCCGGCGTTCGAGCCGCAGAAGACGCAGAGTCGTTTCATGTCGGTCTCAGAAGCCGCCGGTCGCCAGCCATTTCTCGATCTGCGGCAGGCGGTCGGCGCCGAAGAAGGGCTCGCCGTCGATGATGACGTGCGGCGAGCCGAAGACGCCGGCCTTCATGGCCTGCTCGACCTCGTCCTTGAGGCGCGCCTTGATTTCCGGGCTTTGCAGCGCCGCCTGCAGGCGGCTGCGGTCGACGCCCAGATCGGCGGCAATTTCGAGCACGGTGTCGGGGGCCGAGATGTCGCGGTTGTCGACGAACAGCGCGCGATAGGCGGCGTGGGCGAAGCGGCGGGCGAGGGCGCAGTCCTGCCCGTGCAGCCAGTAGAAGGCGCGCGCGGCGTTCTGCGTCGGCAGCGGGAACAGCGTCGGGTGCCGGTAGGCGACGCCCATGAAGCGCGCCGAGCGGGCGAAGTCATGGAGCGAGTAGGCCGCCTTGGGGGCGTTCTGCAGGGTCAGCGGGGCGCTGCCGGTGGACTGGAAGACGACGCCGAGCAGGATCGGATGCCAGCGCACCTTGCGCTCGTAGCGGGCGGCGACCTCGTCGATGCGCTCGCTCAGCAGGTAGCCGTAGGGGCTGGAGAAATCGAACCAGAAATCGATCGGGGGCTTGTCGTTGTTCGTTGTCTCGTTCATCTCATGTCTCCTCGTCGGGGGGCGGTCGCCGGCATTTTTGGTGGTATTTCCCGGTCGACCGCGCCATGGCGTCTATTCGCTGGCGATGCTGCGGCCGATCACCAGCCGCTGAATGTCGTTGGCGCCTTCGTAAATCTGGCTGATGCGCACGTCGCGGTAGATGCGCTCGACCGGGAAGTCGCTGGTGTAGCCGACGCCGCCGTGGATCTGGATGGCGTCCGAGGCGATCTTCTCGGCTGCTTCCGAGGCGAACATCTTGGCCATCGAGGCTTCCTTCAGGCAGGGTTTGCCGGCGTCCTTCAACTGGGCGGCGCGCCAGACCATCAGGCGAGCGGCGTCGAGCAGGGTGTTCATGTCGGCGAGGCGGAAATTGACCGCCTGGTGTTCGATGATCGGCACTCCGAAAGTGACGCGCTCCTTGGCGTAGCGCACGGCGGCTTCGAAGGCAGCACGGGCCATGCCGATGCTCTGGGCGGCGATACCGATGCGGCCGGCTTCGAGGTTGGAGAGGGCGATCTTGTAGCCTTCTCCTTCCTTGCCGAGCAGCGCCGAGGCAGGCACGCGGCAGTTCTCGAAAATGATCTGCACGGTGTCGGAGGCATGCTGCCCCATCTTGTCCTCGGTCCGGCCGACGATGAAGCCCGGGGTGTCGGTCGGGATCAGGAAGCAGGAAATCCCCTTCTTGCCCGCCGCCTTGTCGGTCACGGCGAAAACGATGGCCATGTGGGCGTGTTTGCCGGTGGTGATGAACTGCTTGACGCCGTTCAGCACGAAGGAATCGCCATCGCGGTCGGCGCGGGTGGTGATTGCAGCGGCGTCGGAACCGGTGTGCGGCTCGGTCAGGCAGAAGCAACCCCACTTTTCACCGCGCGCCAGCGGCTTCAGCCATTCTTCCTTCTGCGCGTCGGTACCGTACTTTTGCGTGATGCCGCAGGCCAGCGAATTCTGCACCGAGACGATAGTCGACGTGGCGCCATCGCCGGCGGCGATTTCTTCCAGGGTCAGCACCAGCGACATGTAATCCATGCCGGCGCCGCCCCATTCCTCGGGCACGCACATGCCCATGGCACCCAGTTCGCCCAGTTCCTTCAGCGCTTCGGCCGGGAAGGTGTGGTGCTTGTCCCATTCGGCAGCGAAGGGGGCGAGGCGCTCCTGCGCGAAGGCGCGCATCGAGTCGCGGATCATTTCCTGTTCCTGCGTGAGGATCATGATGTGGTCTCCAGAGAAATTTTTTGTCGTGTGGTCAGCCAGACGCCGGCGATGACCAGCGCGCCACCAAACAGGACCGGCAGGCCGAGCCGTTCGTCGAGCAGGAGCGCCGCCTGCAGGACGGCGAACACCGGCACCAGGTTGATGAAAACGGAAGCGTGGCCGGCGCCCAGCTTGTGCACCGCCTCGGTGAACCAGGTGTAGGCGATGGCGGTGCCGAACAGCGCGAGGAACAGCATGCTGGCCCAGACCCGCCACGACCAGGCGGCCGGGTCGATGTCGCCGTGGACCAGCGCGGCGAGGCCGAGCAACAGGGCGCCGGCCAGGCTGGCGTGCAGCGTCGTCGCCAGAGGCGTCAGCGTCCGGGTCGCCAGGCGGCCGATGAAGGTGTAGGCCGTCCAGCTCAGCACGCAGCCGACGATCAGCGCCTCGCCGAGGCCGACCGTGCCGCGCAGCAAGGCCAGCGGGTCGCCGTTGCCGATCACCGTCAGGCAGCCGGCGAGCGCGATGACGCAGCCGAGGGCCTTGCGCGCGTTCATCCGTTCCTGGCCGGCCAGCCAGGCGGCGAGCACGACGACGACCGGATTGAGGGCGACAACCAGCGCGCCGCGTCCGGCCGGGATGCGCTGCAGGCCGAAGAAGAAGCAGAGGCCGTAGAGGAAGATGCCGAAGAAGCCCAGCCCCCACACTACGCCCCATTCGCGGCCGGTCTCCGGCAACGGAATGCCGTCGCCGGCGAGCAGCGCGACGCCGGCCAGCGCCAGCCCGGCGACGACGAAGCGCAGCGCGGCGACCGCCAGCGGCGCCGACAGCTCCTGGGCGATGATGCGCCCGGCGATCCAGGTGCCTCCCCACATGAACATGGCGGCGACGAGCTTGGCGTAGGTGAGCGAACGGGCCGGCTGCGGCAATTACAGCATTTCCACCGCGAGGGCCGTGGCTTCGCCGCCGCCAATGCACAGCGAGGCGACGCCGCGCTTCTTGCCGTATTTCCTGAGGGCGCCGAGCAGGGTGACGACGATGCGCGCGCCGGAGGCGCCGATCGGGTGGCCGAGCGCGCAGGCGCCGCCGTGGATGTTGACCTTCTCGGCCGGCAGCTTGAGGTCGTGCAGCGCGGCCATGGTGACGACGGCGAAGGCTTCGTTGATTTCATAGAGATCGACGCTGTCCGCGGTCCACCCGGTTTTGGCGAACAATTTCTGCATGGCGCCGACCGGGGCCGACGGGAACTGCGCCGGCAGGCCGGCATTGGTCGTGTGGCCGACGATGCGCGCGATCGGCTGCAGGCCGAGGGCGGCCGCCTGCGAGGCGCGCATCAGGACCAGGGCGGCGGCGCCGTCGGAAATCGACGACGAGTTGGCCGGGGTGACGGTGCCGTCCTTGCGGAACGCCGGCTTCAGGGTCGGGATCTTTTCGATGTTGACCGCGAACGGACCTTCGTCCTTGTCGATGACGACATCGCCCTTGCGGCCGGCGACGGTGACCGGCGCGATTTCCCAGGCGAAGCTGCCGTCGTCGCTGGCCTGCTTGGCGCGCGTCGTCGAGCGGATGGCGAACTCGTCCTGTGCCTCGCGGGTGAAGCCGTAGGCGCCGGCGCAATCCTCGGCGAAGGTGCCCATCAGGCGGCCGCGGTTTTCCTTCGAGTAGGCGTCCTCGAGGCCGTCCATGAACATGTGGTCGATGATCTGGCCGTGGCCGAGGCGGTAGCCGCCGCGCGCCTTGGGCAGCAGGTAGGGGGCGTTGGTCATCGACTCCATGCCGCCGACCACGGCGACGCCGTAGGAGCCGGCGAGGATGCCGTCGTGGCCGAGCATGGTCGCTTTCATCGCCGAACCGCAGACCTTGTGGATGGTCGCGCAGCCGGCGGTGAGCGGCAGGCCGGCCTGCAGCGCCGCCTGGCGGGCCGGGGCCTGGCCCTGGCCGGCCTGCAGCACGCAGCCCATCAGCACTTCCTCGACCAGCGCGGCGTCGATGCCGGCGCGCTCGACGGCGGCCCGGATGGCGACGGCGCCGAGGTTGGCGGCAGTCAGGCTGCTGAAGCCGCCCTGGAACGAACCCATGGCGGTGCGGGCGGCGGAAACGATGACGATCGGGTCGGACATGCTGATTTCTCCTTGATGGTAGTTTTAACTAGGCTTCCAGCGCCTTCAGTGCGGCGTCGTAGCGGGTATTCAGATCCTGCGGGCAGTCGATGGTGATGCCCAGGTCGTGCATCAGGCCGTCCTTCAGGCCGTAGATCCAGCCGTGGATGGTCAGCTTCTGGCCGCGCGCCCAGGCATCCTTGACCACCGGTGTGTTGCACAGGCTGACCACCTGTTCGAGTACGTTCAGTTCGCATAACCGGCCGTGGCGTTGTTCGACCGGCAGGTTGTCGACCTGCGCGAGGTGTTTGTTATGAACCTGTTGCACGTTGTCCAGCCAGAAGTCCACGATGCCGACGCGAGCCTTGTTCAGCGCGGCGAGCACGCCGCCGCAGCCATAGTGGCCGACGACCATGATGTGCTTCACCTTCAGCACATCGACGGCGTACTGGATGACCGACAGGCAGTTGAGGTCGGTATGCAGCACGAGGTTGGCGACGTTGCGGTGGACGAAGACCTCGCCCGGCAGCAGGCCGACAATTTCATTGGCCGGCACGCGCGAATCGGAACAGCCGATCCACAGCAGTTCCGGCGTTTGCAGCTTGGCCAGCCGGTTGAAGTAGTCGGCATCGACTTCCTGCATCTTGCGTGCCCAGGCGCGGTTGAAATCGAAGAGGTGGGACAGGTTTTCGCTGCGAACTTCCTCCTCCGACCAGTTTTCGAGGTCGAGGGTGAGGAACATCGTGCCTTCGATCGGCGTCTGGTAATAGGCCGGTGCCTCGGTAAAGCCCAGTTCACGGTAGAGCTTCACCGCCATGCGCATGTTGGGCAGCGTGTCGAGCATCAGCTTCTTGTAGCCGATTTCCTTGGCAGCCTTGATCGCGGCCATGGCCAGCGTGGCGCCGACGCCCTGGCCACGCGCTTCCGGTGCGACGTAAAGGCGCTTCATCTCGCACAGGCCTTCGCTGTCGGGCAGCGGGCGCACGCCGACGCAGCCGGCCGGGCGGCCATCGACCTCGGCAAAGAACAGGCGGCCCTGCGGCTCGGCATAGGCACCGGGCAGCAAGGCCATTTCCTGGTCGAAGTTCTGGTACGACAGGTCGACGCCCAGCCAGGCCGCGTAATTGCGGAAGTACTGGCGAACCTGCTCGATGGCTTCGGTGTCGTTGGCGGTGAGGGTGCGAAGGGTAACGGTCATGCTGTGGGGCTCCTTGTGCGGCGCTCCCGTCCGGAGCGCCGGCAGGAGCGTGTTATGCGGTTTCGGCGAAAAGTTCGCGACCAATCAGCATTCTACGGATTTCGGAGGTGCCTGCCCCGATCTCGTAGAGCTTGGCGTCTCGCCACAGGCGGCCGGTCGGATATTCGTTGGTGTAGCCGACGCCACCCAGCGTCTGGATCGCCTCTCCGGCCATCCAGGTCGCCTTCTCGGCGGAGTAGAGGATGGCGCCGGCGGCGTCCTTGCGCAGGGTGCGGGCGTGGTCGGTGTTGTCGCAGGCGCGGCCCAGCGCATAGACGTAGGCGCGGGTGGCCTGCCAGGTCGAATACATGTCGGCGACCTTGCCCTGCATCAGCTGGAATTCGCCGATGCTCTGGCCGAACTGCTTGCGCTCGTGCAGGTAGGGCACGACGACGTCCATACAGGCGGCCATGATGCCGAGCGGGCCGCCGCACAGCACGGCGCGCTCATAGTCGAGGCCGGACATCAGCACCTTGGTGCCGTTGCCGACGCCGCCCAACACGTTCTCCTCGGGAATCTCGCAGTCGTCGAAGAACAGCGGGAAAGTGTTCGAGCCGCGCATGCCCAGCTTGTCGAGGTGGGTGCCGTGGCTGAAGCCCTTGAAACCCTTCTCGACGATGAAGGCAGTCATGCCCTTGGCACCGGCTTCCGGGTCGGTCTTGGCGTAGACCACCAGGGTGTCGGCGTCACCGCCGTTGGTGATCCACATCTTGGCGCCATTCAGCACGTAGCGGTCGCCCTTCTTGTCGGCCTTCAGCTTCATCGAGACGACATCGGAGCCGGCATTCGGCTCGGACATGGCGAGCGCCCCGACGTGCTCGCCGGAGATCAGCTTGGGCAGGTATTTCTGGCGCTGGGCTTCGTTGCCATTGCGGCGGATCTGGTTGACGCACAGGTTCGAATGGGCGCCGTACGAGAGGCCGACCGAGGCCGAGGCGCGCGAGATTTCCTCGAGCGCGACGATGTGGGCGAGGTAGCCCATGTTGGTGCCGCCGTATTCCTCGCCGGCGGTCATGCCGAGCAGGCCCATGTCGCCGAACTTCTTCCACAGGTCGGCGGGGAATTCGTTGACGCGGTCGATCTCGGCGGCGCGCGGGGCGATCTCGGCGTCGGCGAAGGCTTTCACCGCGTCGCGCAGCAGGTTGATGTCTTCGCCGAGGCCGAAGTCGAGGCTGGGAATGTTCATGGGTTTGTCTCCGTTGTCTTTTGGTTGGGCTACTTCTCGCTCTTGCCGTGCATCACCATGATGGTCTGCTGCATCAGCGCGCATTGCGTTTCCTGGCCGTCCTTGACGGCGAACACTTCGGCCCGGGTGACGATCAACGTTCGCCCGGCACGCACCACCGTGCCGCGGGCGATCAGTTGGTCGCCATCGGCGGGGGCCATCAGGTTCATCTTGTATTCGACCGTCAGCACCGAGGCCGAGGCGGGCACCATGGTCATCGCCGCGTAGCCGGCGGCCGAGTCGGCGATCATGCCGACCACGCCGCCGTGCACGAAGCCGTGCTGCTGCTCGACGCCGTGCCAGTGCGGCAGGTGGATTTCGGTGCGGCCGTGCTCGATCACGGGCAGGCTGGCGTGGATCAGCGCCATCGCGTTCTGGCGGTCGAAACTGGCGCGGACGCGCTCGGCGAAATGGGGGTCGGAAATTCGGGTCATGGCGTGATTGTATTGACGTTAACGTTAACGTCAACTAGTTGGTCAAAAATATTTCAGGCCGCATTGCGGCGCGCCAGTTCCTGCTCGCACTGCCGCTCGAACTGGGCGATCTCGGCGAGCATCGCTTCGATGTCCTCGCGCTGCTGGACCAGGGCCTCGCGCCGCTTGGACATGACGCGCAGGCATTCCAGCAGCTGCGGCGTCTCGTCCTCGGTCGACGCGTACATGCCGATCAGGTCCTTGATCTCGGCCAGGCTCAAACCGAGGCGCTTGCCGCGCAGGGCCATCTTGAGGCGGGCGCGGTCGCGGCGGGTGAACACGCGCTTGCCGCCTTCGCGTTCCGGCGCCAGGATGCCCTGGTCTTCCCAGAAGCGGATGGTGCGCGGCGTGATGTTGAATTCGCGGGCGAGGTCGGAAATGGCGAAGATGGTAGCCGGCTGGTTCACTGGAGGGTCCTTGAACGGTTCGGGCAAGTAAATCAGAAGAAAGGGGTTTTTTCAATCCGCTACCGTATGGTAATTTGCGCTTCCTGCTTCGAAGATTCGTCCATGTCCCTGCATTACCCCCATGCCCATCCGCCTGCCGCCGCCGAGCGGATCGAGGTCGCGCCCGGCGTCTTCTGGCTGCGCATGCCCCTCCCGTTCCAGCTCGACCACATCAACCTCTGGCTGCTGCGCGACGGCGACGGGTGGACGATCGTCGACACCGGTTTTCCGAACGACGCGGTGATGGCCACCTGGAAGCGGATCATCGAAGGCCTCGACGGGCCGGTCAGGCGCCTGATCGTCACGCATTTCCACCCCGATCATCTCGGCCTCGCCGCGTGGCTGATGGAGCAGACCGGCGCTCCGCTGTGGATGACCTCCGGCGAATTCCTGACCGCCCACGTCGTGTGGAACGAAGTCGGCGGCCACGGCGCCCGCTTCATGGTCGAACAGTTCCGCCAGCACGGGCTGGATGACGAGCGGCTGGGCAAGTTCGAGAAACGCGGCTCCGGCTACCGCAAGGCGGTGCCGGCGCTGCCCGAGCACTACCATCGCCTGAAGGCGGGCGACGCGGTTGCGGTCGACGGTCGCCAATGGCAAATAATCATCGGCCACGGTCACGCGCCCGAGCATATGGCGCTTTACTGCGCCGAACTCGGCGTGTTAATTTCCGGCGACATGCTTTTGCCAAGAATTTCCACGAATATCAGTGTGTTTGCGGCGACCCCGGATGCCGATGCCTTGGGCTGGTTTCTGGAATCGCTGGAAGCTATGGCCAGGAAAATGCCGGAGAAGACCCTGGTTCTGCCGTCGCACGGTTTGCCTTTCACGGGAGTTCAGGCGCGGGTGAAGGCTTTGCGTGCGCACCACGAGGAGCGGTTGCAGGCGCTGGAGGAAGCATGTGAGGAGGCGCCGAAAAGTGCGGCCGAGTTGCTCGAAACGCTGTTCCAGCGGGCGCTCGACACGCATCAGACGATGTTTGCCATGGGCGAGGCGATCGCTCATCTGAACCACCTTCATCAAGCTGGCCGGTTGTCATGCAGCACCGACGCCGACGGTGTAATTCGTTTCATGCGGCTACAACACTAACCGGCCGCGTACTGACAGAGAGGGAGTTTTAGCATGTCGCAGCAAACCGATGACAAGGCAGGCAACCTGCCCAACCCGGCCGAGATGGCCAAGACCTACGCCGAAGTCGCCCAGCGTGCTTCCCGCCTGATTTCCCAGTTCGTCGAGAAGAAAGCCAAGGAAGGCGTCGAGGCGCCGAGCGACGAGCTGGGCGTCGCCAAGGCCTTCATGGACCTCTCGTCCCGCCTGCTCGCCAACCCGTACAAGATGGCGCAGACGCAGATGAACATGATGTGGGACTACTTCTCGCTGTGGCAGAACACCTCGATGAAGATGATGGGGATGCCGGTGCAGGCGCCGGTCGCCGCGCCCAAGAAGGGTGACAACCGCTTCAAGGACGAGGAATGGGAGCAGCATTTCCTGTTCGACTTCGTCAAGCAGTCCTACCTGATCACCGCCCGCCATCTGCATGACACCGTCGCCGGCACCGAGGGCCTCGACGAACCGACGCAGCAGAAAGTCAACTTCTTCACCCGCCAGTACATCGACGCCCTGTCGCCGTCCAACTTCGCGCTGACCAACCCGGAAGTCTTCCGCGAGACGGTCAAGAGCCACGGCCAGAACCTGATCAAGGGCCTCAACAATCTGCTGCACGACGTCGAATCCGGCGACGGCCAGCTGCGCATCCGCATGACCGACACCTCGGCCTTCGAAATGGGCAAGAACGTTGCCACGACGCCGGGCAAGGTCATCTTCCAGAACGAGCTGTTCCAGCTCATCCAGTACAACCCGACCACCCCCGACCAGTACAAGAAGCCGCTGCTGATCGTGCCGCCGTGGATCAACAAGTACTACATCCTCGACCTGCGCGAGAAGAACTCCTACGTCAAGTGGGCGACCGACCAGGGCTACACGACCTTCATCATGTCGTGGATCAACCCGGACGAGAAGCTGGCCCAGAAGTCCTTCGAGAACTACCTGCTCGAAGGCTCGATGGAGGCCATCAACCAGGTCTGCGCCCATACCGGCGAAGACAGCGTCAACCTGGCCGGTTACTGTCTGGGCGGCACGCTGACCATGACGACGCTGGCCTACATGGCGGCGAAGAAGGACAAGCGTGCCAATTCCGCCACCTTTTTCACCACCATGCTCGACTTCTCCGACCCGGGCGAGCTGGGCATCTTCCTCGACGAAGGCGCTGTCTCCGGCCTCGAAAAGCGGATGAACGAACGCGGCTTCCTCGAAGGTTCGGAAATGGCCGGCACCTTCAACATGCTGCGCGCCAACGACCTGATCTGGTCCTTCGTGGTCAACAACTACCTGATGGGCAAGGATCCCTTCCCCTTCGACCTGCTCTACTGGAACTCCGATTCGACCCGCATGCCGGCGGCGATGCACAGCTTCTACCTGCGCAACATGTACCTTGGCAACAAGCTGAAGGATCCGGGCGGCATCACCCTCGGCGGCGTCAAGATCGACATCAGCAAGGTCAAGACCCCGTGCTACTTCATCTCGACGGTCGAAGACCACATCGCGCCGTGGAAGAGCACCTACATGGGTGCCCGCCTGCCGTCCGGTCCGACCAAGTTCGTCCTCGGCGGTTCCGGCCACATCGCCGGCATCGTCAACCCGCCGGTCGCCAACAAGTACGGCTTCTGGACCAACGACGCCACCGACGGCAACCTGCCGGAAGATCCCGAAGATTTCCTGGCCGGCGCGACACAGAACGCCGGTTCGTGGTGGACGCACTGGAGCCAGTGGGTGAACAGCCTGCCGGGCGGCAGCGCCAAGGTCAAGGCACGCAATCCGGAGGATGGCTCGCTCAAGGTCATCGAGGATGCACCGGGCAGCTACGTCAAGTTCCGCCTGGACGCCCAGAAGAAGAAGTAATTCGACCGCTTGCGGGCAAATGACGGGAGGCTGCGGCCTCCCGTTTTTCGTGAACTTTCGCTGCGCCGCCTGTCAAATGTAAGTAATGAAAAGGAGGTGCGCCATGTTGATGAGCGAATATCCTGTCGTCTCGGTCCACATTCCCCCCATCCTGCGTCCGCTTGCCGAAGGCCGCGACGAAATCATGGCCAGCGGTGAGACCGTCGGCGAGATCCTGGAGGCGGTCGGCCACGAGTATCCGGCCTTGGGTGAATCGCTGCTGTGTGCCGACGGTAGCCTGGCCGACGGCCTCGCGGTCTATTTCGGCGGCGCCGTGCTGCATGGCCGCGAAAGCCTGACGATGCCGGTCGATCAGGAGGAAGTGGTCAGCATCGTTGCCGTCGCCAACCCGAGTTGTCCAACCGGCCTGGTCCACACCGGGACTGCCGGACATGCCGCGACGGGCGAGGAAGACGAGGCCGTGATCTCGGTGGGCAACTGAAAATCGCCTGGATTTTACGGTCGACAGCAACAGCAGGAGAATTTTCCCGGCCTGAACCGGTCGCGCGAGATCAGCGCGACGGCAACGGTAGGCGGGGCAGTTTGGGCCACTCGACGGCGTCGAGCATGTTCTTGACGAGGAGACCCAACTCGGTGTCGCCGGTGATTTCCAGTTCGCGGTTAAAGAAAAGGGTGTCCGGGTCTTCCTGGCGGGCGAGGAGCTGCAGGTAGGCCGAGAGATTGGCGGCGAAGGCGAGATCGGGTTCGCGTTCGGCACGAAACACCGGGCGGAAGAGACCGTCGCGATACGTGAAGTGGGCGGTGCCGCCGGTGTCGAGCACCTGGACGCGGAAGAGTTTGTCTTCCAGCGCGGTCAACTCGCTTTCAGGCAGCAATTTCATCTTGAGCGCGGCATTGAGCCCGGCGACGAGGGCGAGGCCGTGCGGCCATTGCGGCAACTTATGGCCGAGGGCGGCGACGAAGCCGGGCAGGCGGAATTTGGGGATGGTGAAGTCGCTCATGCGGTGGCTCCCAGATGGGCAAGGGCTTGCGTGTGATGTTGATGGATGCCGGCGTCGCCAAACCAGTAGCCGTCTACCTGGCCGCTGGCATTCCAGTCGCGGCCGTCAACATCGACCGTCTCGCCACGGCGGGCGGCGTCAAAGGCGGCGATGATTTCGCTGATGTGCGCCTTCTGCGGGCTGACACGGATGATGTCGATGCCCAGCTGGCGCAAGGTCGGAACTTCATGCAGCAGGTTGTAGCTTTGCGCCGACATGGTCTGGATGCCGTTGATGCAGAGGAAATCCTGGCCTTCGCGGGTTTTCAGCGTCAGGCCCTCGGGATGGTCGAGGCACTTGAACTGGCAGTCGTCCTTGTTGAGGTCGTAATGGCGGGCGGTGAAGCAGCGCGCCGAGAAGGCCAGAGGCAGCTTGCCATAGACGAAGACCTCGGTTTCGACGCCGGCCGGGCGGCTGGCATGCAGGGTCTCGACCAGCGTCCGCGTCGCTTCCAGCGGCGGCACCCAGCGCTTCATGCCGTAGCGGGCGTAGGTGGCGAGCGTCGCCTCGTTGTAGATGTTGAGATGCGGGCCGGCGACGAATTCCTTGCCCTGGGCGAGGTTGACCGCACCCAGGTCATTGGCTTCGACCTTGCATCCTGCGTCATCAATCAGGCGGCGCAAGGCCTTGAGGTCGCTTTCCGATTCGAGCAAGGCCTGTGCCGAGACGACGACTTCCTTGCCGGCATCGGTCAGGTCGCGGGCCAGGCCGATCCAGTCGGCGGTACGCAGTTGCTGGCGGCGCGAGCATACGACTTCGCCGACGTAGATGATGTCGATGGCCGGGTTCTGCGCCATTTCGACGTAGAACTCGAGGACTTCGGCCTTGGGCCAGAAATAGAGCAGGGGTCCGAGCGCGAGTTTCATGCGGCTTCTTCCTTCAGCGCCACGGCCGGTTGTAGGCGCCCAGCGTGGCCTGGCTGCCTTCGGAGACCTTGGCCAGCTCGGCCTGCCAGGCCGGCTTGACGTGGTAACGCTCGCCGCTCGCCGCCAGTGCGTCGAGCGCGGCGCGCAGGGTGCGGGTGACCTGGGTGACGTAGGCCGGGCTGCGCTGGCGGCCCTCGACCTTGATCGCGCGGACGCCGATCTTGATGATCTCGGGCAGGATGGACAACACGTTGAGGCTGGTCGGCTCCTCGAGCGCGTAATAGGTCTCGCCCTGGACCTCGAAACGGCCCTTGCACAGCGTCGGGTAACCGGCGGGCTCGTCGTCGCCGAAGCGGTCGATGAGGATGCCGTTCAAGCGCGTGTCCATGTGCCCCGGCTGCTTGTCCCACTTGACGTACTTGGCCGGCGAGCAGGCGCCGACGGTGTTCGGCGATTCGCCGCAGGCGTAGGACGATAGCCAGCAGCGGCCTTCGTTCATCACGCACAGGCTACCGAAGCCGAAGACCTCGATTTCGACCGTGGTGTTCTTGATGACGTGTTCGACCTGGGCCAGGGTCAGAACGCGCGGCAGCACGGCGCGCTGGATGCCGAATTCGCGCTGGCAGAAGTTGATGGCCTCATAGCTGGTCGCCGAGCCTTGCACCGAGAGATGCAGACGCTGCTGCGGATGGCGGCGGCGGGCGTAGTCGAGCAGGCCGACATCGGCGAGGATGATCGCGTCGACGCCCTGGTCGACGGCGCCATCAACGGCCTTCTGCCAGTCGGCAACGCGGCCGGCCTGGGCGAAGGTATTGATCGCCATCAGCACCTCGCGGCCCTTGCTGTGGGCGTAGCGGATGCCGTCGCTCATGGTCTTGGCGTCGAAGTTGAGACCGGCGAAATTGCGGGCGTTGGTGTCGTTCTTGTAGCCGAGATAGACGGCATCGGCGCCGTTATCGACGGCGGCCTTGAGGGCCGGCAGGCTGCCGGCCGGGCAGACGAGATCGGGCAGGGAGCTCATCGCGGACTTCCAGTATGGCAAGCGGGGCAGTATAGCCAGCCGCCCGTAGCCGCCATTGATGCTGGTCAAAGGTCGGCCAGATTGGCCGCTTCAGCGGATAACGACGGTCGGTTTGTAGCCCAGCGCGGCGCGGATCTTCTCCGCCACCTTGTCGGCGTCGCCGCGGCTGGCGTAGGGGCCGAGGTGCAGGCGATGGATGCCGTCGCCCGGCTGCACGCGCATCGGCTCGGCCAGCCAGTCGAGTTCGCGCGTCAGGTGATTCTTCAGGCTTTCGGCATTGTCGGCGCTGCTGAAGGCGCCAAGCTGCAGATAGACGCCTTTCGCCGCACCGGCGTCGCCGCCCATGCCGGCCATCGCCGCCGTCTGCACCGGCCGTTCCTCGAGCGCCATGCGGCGGGCGAGCAGTTCGATTTCGTCGCGTTCGGCGGGCGCCGGGCGGGGCGCCGGCGGTGCGACCTGGGCGTAAGCGGTGGCTGACGGCTCGCCGGGAATGATCGCCTCGACCTCGACCTGCCCGCTGCCGCCGTTGATCAGGCCGAGCTTGTAGGCGGCGGTGTAGGAAAGGTCGATGACGCGGTCGGCGTGGAAGGGGCCGCGGTCGGTGATGCGGACGACCACCGCCTTGCCGGTCTGCACGTTGGTGACGCGCACGTAGGAGGGAAGGGCCAGCGTCGGGTGGGCGGCGGTCATGGCGAACATGTCGTACGGTTCGCCGATCGAGGTTTTCTGGCCGTGGAACTTCTTGCCGTACCAGCTGGCGATGCCGCGCACCCGATAGGGCCTGACCGTGGTGTTCGGCACGTATTCCTTGCCGAGGACGACGTAGGGTTTGGTCGCCGGTTTGTGCAGCGGCTCCCATTTCGGCTCGGCGTCTGGAATGTCGTCAAGGCCGTCGGGAATGTCGTCGCCCGGGCCGTCGTCCTTGTAGAAGCCGCCGCCGCGCTTGAGGACGACATTCGGTTTCTTGGTCGGCGTCTTGGAAATGCCGCCTTTCTGGCCGTCGACCGCATCCTGCCGCGGCGCGCTGCCGCAGGCTGCCAGCAGCAGGGCCACCAGGGCGCAGGCGGTGAGGCGGGCGCTCACTTCTTCACCAGCATGCGGTGGGTCTGGATCGACATCAGGATGCCGATGCCGAGGAACAGGGTGACCAGCGCCGTGCCGCCATAGCTCATGAAGGGTAGCGGCACGCCGACGACGGGCAGGATACCGCTGACCATGCCCATGTTGATGAAGGCGTAGGTGAAGAAGCCGAGCGTGATGGCGCCGGCCAGCAGGCGCGAGAACTTGGTCGGGGCGGCGGCGGCGATCATCAGGCCGCGCCCGATCAGCAGGGTGTAGAGGAAGACGAGGAGGCCGTTGCCGAGCAGGCCCCATTCCTCGGAATAGACGGCGAAGATGAAGTCGGTGTGCTTTTCCGGGATGAATTCGAGGTGGGTCTGGGTGCCGTTCAGGTAGCCCTTGCCAAACGGGCCGCCGGAACCGATGGCGATGGTCGCCTGGATGATGTGGTAGCCGGCGCCGAGCGGGTCGGTGGTTGGATCGATCAGGGTCATGATGCGCTTGCGCTGGTAGTCGTGCAGCATGTTCCAGAGCAAGGGGGCGGCGGCGGCGCCGGCGGCGCCTAGCCCGAGCATCACCTTCCACGGCAGGCCGGCGAAGAAGATCACGAAGAACCCGGCGCCGCCGACCAGCAGGGCGGTGCCGAGGTCGGGCTGCTTGGCGATCAGCGCGAACGGCACGAGCAGCAGCAGCGCGGCGACGATGAAGTGGCGGGCGCGCAGCGTCGCCTCGTATTTGTGAAAATACCAGGCGAGCATCAGCGGCATGGCGATCTTCATGATCTCCGACGGCTGGATGCGGGTGAAGCCGAGCGATAGCCAGCGTTTGGCGCCATTGACCTTGATTCCGAACAGGAAGACGGCGACCAGCAGCAGGAGCCCGACGACGTAGAGCGGAATGGCGAAGCTCATCAGCTTCTGCGGCGGCAGGCGCGAAACGAACCACATGATGACCAGCGCGACGCCCATGTTGCCAGCCTGCGACAGCATGCGCTCGTTGCCGCCGAAGGTGGCCGAATGAACGGTGGCGAGGCCGACCGCCATGATCGCCAGGGTGATCAGCAGCAGCGGGAAGTCGATGTGGGCGATCAGTTCGCGCGCGCCACGTTTGAGGGTGCCGACGACGTCGATCATTCTTCGTTGTCATCCTCCACGGCGGCCTCGTCTTCCTTGGCGGCGCCGCCCGGCAGCTTGCCGAGCAGGTAGTAGTCGAGCACCATGCGGGCGATCGGCGCCGCCGACTGGGCGCCGAAACCGCCGTTCTCGACGAGCACGGCGAGCGCGATGCGCGGCTTGTCGGCCGGCGCATAGGCGATGAAGAGGGCGTGGTCGCGCAACTCCTTCTTGATGGCGTGCGCCTTGTAATCGGCACCCTTCAGCGAGAAGACCTGCGCCGTTCCCGTCTTGCCGGCGGCCTCGTAGGGGGCGCCGGCGAAGGCGCGGGTGCCCGTGCCTTCCTTGTTGACGCCGACCATGGCGCGGCGGATGACGTCGACGTTCTGCGGCTTGAGCTTGAGGTCGCGGATCGGCTGCGGCTCCACCGGACGCTTCTCGCCAGTCCGGGCGTCGACGATCTGGTTGACCAGGTGCGGTCGGAACATCACGCCGTTGTTGGCCAGCGTCGCCGTCGCCGAGGCCAGCTGGATCGGCGTGTAGGCGTTGTAACCCTGGCCGATGCCGATCGAGATGGTTTCGCCGGAGTACCATTTCTGCTGTTCCGGTTTCTTGAAGCGCTGTTTCTTCCATTCCGGCGACGGCAGCACGCCCTTCGACTCGCCCGAATCGTCCTTGCCGAGATCGACGCCGGTGCGCTGGCCGAGACCCAGCTGGCCCATGAACCTGGCGATGTTGTCGATCCCCATGTCGTTGGCCAGCATGTAGTAGTAGGTGTCGCAGGAATGGACGATCGACTTGTACATGTCCACGCTGCCGTGCCCGCCCTTCTTGTCGTCGCGGAACTGGTGGTTGCCGAAATTGAAGTAGCCGGGGTCGGAAATCGCCTGGTTCGGCGTGCGCTTGCCGATCTCCAGCGCGGCCAGCGCCATGAAGGGCTTGAACGTCGAGCCGGGCGGATAGGCGCCGTTGATCGCCCGGTTGACCATCGGCTTGCTCGGGTGCTCGTTCAGTTCCTTCCAGTTGTCCGGCGTGATGCCGTCAACGAACAGGTTGGGGTCGTAGGTCGGATTGGAAACCAGGGCCAGGATGCCGCCGGTGGCCGGGTCGATGGCGACCAGCGCGCCCTTGCGGTCGCCGAAGGCCTGTTCGGTGATTTCCTGTAGCCGGGCGTCCAGGGTCAACTGCAAATTGTTGCCGGAAACCGGCGGGATCCGCTTCAGGCTGCGCAGCGCACGGCCGCCGGCGTCGATTTCGACCTCTTCGTAGCCGGTCTGGCCGTGCAGTTCGAACTCGTAGTGCTGCTCCAGGCCGGTCTTGCCGATGTGGTCGGTGCCCTTGTAATTGGCCTGCTGTTCGGATTCCTCGATCCATTTCAGGTCGCGGTCGGTAATGCGGCCGATGTAGCCGATGGCATGCGAACCGACTGCGCCCAGCGGGTATTGGCGGAACAGCCGGGCCTTGACCTCGACGCCCGGGAAGCGGTAACGCTGGGCGGCGAACTGCGCCACCTCGGCATCGGTCAGGCGCGTGCGGATGGGGATCGACTCGAAGTTCTTGGCTTCGTCCATCAGGCGCTTGAAGCGCTTGCGGTCCTTGGGCTGGATGTCGATGACCTCAGCCAGCGCGTCGATCGTCTCCTCGAGATTGCCGGCCTGCGAGGGGGTGATCTCCAGCGTGAAGGCCGAATAGTTGCGGGCCAGCACGACGCCGTTGCGATCGGTGATGACGCCGCGGTTGGGCACGATGGGAATCAGGGCGATGCGGTTGTCTTCGGCGCGGGTGCGGTAGAAATCGTGCTGGAGCACCTGCAGCCAGACGAAGCGGCCGAGCAGCAGGCCGAAGGCGAGCAGCACCACGAGCGACGCGATGCCCAGGCGGAACCGGAAGCGGTTCACATCGGCGTCGGGGTTGTGGAAGCTGCTCATGGCCGGCGGCGCTCGTCAGATCGGGCGGTCCGGATTCTGCTCGACAGGCTGGTATTGCGGCAGAAGCAGGATGAAGGTGAGCGGAATCCACAGCAGGCTGGCGATCAGCGGGCCGGCGAAATAGCTCCAGCCCGGGAAATCGGCGCCGACCGCGAGGCGCATCAGGACCTGGATGACCTGGGTTAGCAGCAGCAGCGGCAGGACCTGCAGCGCCTGCTGGGCGACCGGGAACCAGAGCAGGCGGCGCGACTGGGCGGCCGCGGCGTAGGCCAGCAGCACGTAGGCGAAGCAATGCTGGCCGAGCACCGCGCCGTCGGCGACGTCCATCAGCAGGCCGAGGATGAAGGCCCAGCCCATGCCGACGCGGCGGAACTCGCGCACGCCCCAGAAGCAGAGGACCAGCGCCACCCAGTCGGGCATCGCCGGCCAGTTGGAGGTCGGCAGGAAGTTGAGCAGCAGGGCAACGATCAGGCTCAGGTAGATGAACCACGGGCGGACCGGCAGCAGGATGCGCGAGGAGGAAAAGGTCGGTTGCATCAGTTTTCCTTGGTGGCGCGTTTTTTCTTGGAGCGCTGGCCGGGCTTGTCGCTGCCGTCGGTGCCGCGTCCCTTCGCCGCCGGCGGGGGCGGCGGCAGCGCCTGGCGCGGGTCGAGGATCATCACTTCCCCGAAATTCTCGACGCCGGCGATCGGCGCCCCGAGGATGCGGGCGAACGAATAGGCGCCCTCGCGTTCGATGCTGACCACCTTGGCGACCGGGTAGCCCTGCAGATATATGCTGTCGAGACCCGAGGTGACCAGCACGTCGCCGATCTGGACGTCGGCGTTGGCCGGCATGTAGCGCAGTTCGAGCTGGCCGTTGCCGAGGCCGAAGACCACCGAGCGCTGGCCAGTGCGGACGATCTGCACCGGCACCGCCTGGTCCTTGTCGGTGATCAGCGTGATTTCGGCCGAGAACGGGAAGACGCGGGTGACCTGGCCGACGACGCCGGTCTCGTCGATCGCCGGCTGGCCGGCGACGATGCCGGACTGCTGGCCCTTGTCGACGATCACCTTGCGCGAGAAGGGGTCGCGTGCGGTATAGAGAATCTGCGCGACCTGGCCCCTGGCCTGCTCGCGCTCCTTGACCACCAGCAGCTTGCGCAGGCGCTCGTTCTCGGCTTCCAGCTGTTCCAGGCGCAGCAGGTTGGGCGCCGTGTTGAGCTTGGCGTGCCGCAGTTCATCGTTCTCGCGCTGCAGCAACTGCATGCCCTGCAGGTAGTTGCGCGCGTAGTCGACCAAACTGCCCGGCGTCTGCGCGACGCGCTGCACCGGGTCGACGACCAGCGCCACGCTTTGCCGCAGCAGGTCGAGGCTGCGGAAGCGCAGGTCGACGACGAACACCGCCAGCGAAATCAGGATGTAAAAAGTCAGCAGGGCCAGCGGTGCCGGCCCTTGCTTGAAAAACGGTGGCGGAGCGTGGTCGATGCTGGCCACGGCCTAATCCAGCCCTGCTGCGGTCAACGCTCAGTCCGAGGCAAAGATGCTGCCCAGCTTGTCCATCTTTTCCAGCGCCATGCCGCAGCCGCGGGCGACGCAGGTCAGCGGCTCGTCGGCGACGATGACGGGCAGGCCGGTTTCTTCCATCAGCAGGCGGTCGAGGTCACGCAGCAGCGCGCCGCCGCCGGTCAGCACCATGCCGCGCTCGGCGATGTCGGCGCCGAGTTCGGGCGGGGTCTTTTCCAGCGCCGACTTGACGGCGGAAACGACCTGGTTGAGCGGGTCGGTCAGCGCCTCGAGGATTTCGTTGGAGGAAATCGTGAACTTGCGCGGGATGCCCTCGGCCTTGTTGATGCCGGAGACTTCCATTTCCTTGACCTCGGCGCCAGGGAAGGCGGAGCCGATGTGCTTCTTGATGTTCTCGGCGGTGTTCTCGCCGATCATCATGCCGTAGTTGCGGCTGATGTAGTTGATGATCGCCTCGTCCAGCTTGTCGCCGCCGACGCGCACGGAACCGGCATAGACCATGCCGCCGAGCGAGATGACGCCGACCTCGGTGGTGCCGCCGCCGATGTCGACGACCATCGAGCCGGTGGCGTCGGCGACCGGCAGGCCGGCGCCGATCGCGGCGGCCATCGGTTCCTCGATCAGGTACACCTGGCTGGCGCCGGCGCCGAGGGCGGATTCGCGGATGGCGCGGCGCTCGACCTGGGTCGAGCCGGAGGGAACGCAGATGATGATGCGCGGGCTCGGGCTGAACAGCTTGGAGTCGTGCACCTTCTTGATGAACTGCTTGAGCATCTGCTCGGTGACGGTGAAGTCGGCGATCACGCCATCCTTCATCGGGCGGATCACGGTGATGCTGCCGGGGGCCTTGCCAAGCATTTCCTTGGCTTCCTTGCCGACGGCCTGAATGGATTTTTTGGCGTTGGGGCCGCCCTCGAGGCGGATCGCAACGACCGAAGGCTCATCGAGGACGATGCCGCGGCCGCGCACGTAGATGAGCGTATTGGCCGTGCCGAGGTCGATGGCGAGGTCGTTGGAAAAATATTTGCTGAGGAAACCGAACATCGATGACTCCGCTGCTTGGGATGCAGTAGGGAAAACTTTTATGATACCTTATAACGCTTTCCATTTTAAGACTTTGTGCACCGCAAAAAGTCTTTGCTCGCCATGTCGCTATCACTAGAACAGGTTCAGCGCATCGCCCATCTCGCCCGCATCGAGATCAGCGAAACCGAAGCCACGACCACGCAGGGCCACCTCAACGGCATCTTCCAGCTGATCGAGCAGATGCAGGCGGTCGATACCCGCGGCATCGAACCGATGGCGCACGCCCAGGATGTCGCCCAGCGCCTGCGCGCCGACGCGGTGACCGAAGGCGATCGCCGCGCCGCATTCCAGGCCGTCGCCCCGGAAACCGAAGCCGGCCTCTACCTCGTGCCGAAGGTGATCGAATGATCAACGCCAGCCTCAAGGAGTTGTCGCAGGCGCTGGCGGCGAAGCGGATTTCCAGCGTCGAGCTGACGCAGCTCTTTCTCGAACGCATCGCGCGCCTGAATCCGGCGCTGAACGCGTTCGTCACGATCGACCCCGAAAAAAGCCTGAATTCCGCCCGCGCCGCCGACGCCCGCATCGCCGCCGGCACGGCGGGGCCGCTGACCGGCATCCCGATCGCCCAGAAGGACATCTTCTGCGCCGAGGGCTGGACGACCACCTGCGGCTCGAAGATGCTGGCCAATTTCGTCGCGCCCTACGACGCGACGGTGATCCGCAGGATGCACGCCGAAGCCGGCCTAGTTTCGCTGGGCAAGACCAACATGGACGAGTTCGCCATGGGTTCGTCGAACGAGACCTCGTTCTTCGGCCCGGTGAAGAACCCGTGGGATACCGCCCGCGTGCCCGGCGGCTCGTCGGGCGGTTCCGCCGCGGCGGTGGCGGCGCGCCTGGCGCCGGCGGCGACCGGCACCGATACCGGTGGGTCGATCCGCCAGCCGGCCGCGCTGTGCAACCTGACCGGCCTCAAGCCGACCTATGGCGTCGTCTCGCGCTACGGCATGATCGCCTTTGCCTCCTCGCTCGACCAGGGCGGCCCGATGGCCGCCAGTGCCGAGGATTGCGCGCTGCTGCTCAATACCATGGCTGGTTTCGACGAGCGCGACTCGACCTCGCTCGACCGCCCGGTCGAGGACTACGCCCGCGACCTGGACAAGCCGCTGGCCGGCCTGCGCATCGGCCTGCCCAGGGAGTTCTTCGGCGCCGGCTGCGACGCCGGGGTGATGGCCGCCGTGCAGGCGGCCATTGCCGAATACGAAAAGCTCGGCGCGACGACCGTCGAGGTCTCGCTGCCCAACTCGCACCTGTCGGTCCCGGCTTACTACGTCATCGCGCCGGCCGAGGCAAGTTCCAACCTGTCGCGCTTCGACGGCGTGCGCTACGGCTACCGCGCCCCCGAGTACGGCAGCCTCGACGACATGTACATGAAGACCCGGGCCCAGGGGTTCGGCGCCGAGGTCAAGCGGCGCATCCTGATCGGCACCTACGTGCTGTCGCACGGCTACTACGACGCCTATTACTTGCAGGCGCAGCGCATCCGCCGCCTGATCGCCGACGACTTCGTCGAAGCCTTCAAGTCATGCGACGTGATCATGGGGCCGACCTCGCCGACGACCGCTTTCAAACTCGGCGAGAAGGCGGCCGACCCGGTGCAGATGTACCTCTCCGATATCTACACGATCGCCGTCAACCTGGCCGGCCTGCCGGGGATGTCGATTCCCTGTGGCTTCGCCGGCGGCCTGCCGGTTGGTCTGCAGCTGGTCGGCAACTATTTCGCCGAAGCGCAGTTGCTCAACGTCGCCCACCGCTACCAGCAGGCGACCGACTGGCACCAGCGGCGGCCGGACGGGATCGCGTGAAACCGATGCGGGCGTTCTGGCTGCTGCTGCCCCTGCTCGCCGCCGGCTGCGCCGAAATGGGCGGGCCGGAATCGGCACGCAGCGAGGCGTCGACCGCAACCGCCGAGCAAAAGATCGAATCGCAGCCGCTCAAGTATCTGAAGAACCGCAACATCAAGCCGCAGCCGACCCGTCCGCTCAACGTGCGTGCGAAATGCTCGACCCGCGATGCGGTCGGCACCGTGCGGCGTCTCGACCTGCTGGTCAAGGAGGCCAGCGTGCAGACCTTCGACGCCCAGGTGACGATGAAGGAACACGGCACGTGTCGCTTCAGCCTGCGGGAATTCGAGCAGATCGAGAAGATGCCGCAGGCGCTGCTGAGGCACCGTCAGGAAAGCGGCTGCACGGTCCGCATGTGGGAACAGGGGAGCACCGTGACGATCGCCTTCAACGACTGTCCCAGGTCGTGCGAAGGCGACGCCTTCAGCTACCTGTGGCCGTTGCTCGTCGAGAGCAAGTCGGGGCGTTGTTAAGAAACGGAATGAAACGATGAATCAGTGGGAAGTGGTGATCGGTATCGAGACGCACGCGCAGCTGGCGACCGTCTCGAAGATTTTCTCGGGTGCCGCGACGGCCTTCGGCGGTGCGCCGAATACGCAGGCCTGCGCGGTCGACCTCGCCTTGCCCGGCGTGCTGCCGGTGCTCAACCGCAAGGCGGTGGACTGCGCCATCCGCTTCGGCCTGTCGATCGGCGCCGAGGTGGCGCAGAAATCGGTGTTCGCGCGCAAGAATTACTTCTACCCGGACCTGCCCAAGGGTTACCAGATCAGCCAGTTCGAACTGCCGGTCGTGCAGGGCGGCGCCATTACCGTGCAAGTCGGCAGCGGCGACAAGGCCTACGAAAAAACCATCCGCCTGACCCGCGCCCACCTCGAAGAGGACGCCGGCAAGTCGCTGCACGAGGACTTCCACGGCAAGTCCGGCATCGACCTCAACCGTGCCGGCACGCCGCTGCTCGAAATCGTTTCCGAACCCGACATGCGTTCGTCGGACGAGGCCGTCGCCTACGCCAGGGCGCTGCATGCGCTGGTGCAGTGGATCGGCATCTGCGACGGCAACATGCAGGAAGGTTCCTTCCGCTGCGACGCCAACGTCTCGGTGCGCCGCCCCGGCGCGCCTTTCGGCACCCGCCGCGAGATCAAGAACCTCAACTCCTTCCGTTTCCTCAAGGAAGCCATCGACTTCGAAGTCCAGTGGCAGATCAACGAGATCGAGGAAGGCCGCGCCATCCAGCAGGCCACCGTGCTGTTCGACCCGGACAGTGGCGAGACGCGCATGATGCGGAGCAAGGAAGACGCACATGACTATCGCTATTTCCCGGACCCCGACCTGTTGCCGCTGGTGATTTCCGACGACTGGATCGCGCGCGTCCGCGGCGAGCTGCCGGAACTGCCGGGCCAGATGCGCCAGCGCTTCATCGACGATCTCGGGCTTTCCGCCTACGATGCGGCGATACTGACCGCCAGCCAGGAAATGGCCAATTATTTCGAGTCGACCGTAGCCGTCGCCGGCAAGGCCAACGCCAAGCCCTGCGCCAACTGGGTGATGGTCGATCTGGCCGCCCGTCTCAACAAGGAAGGCAAGGTGCTTGCCGAGTCCCCGGTGGCCGCCGCCCAGCTGGCCGGGCTGATCCAGCGCATCGCCGACAACACCATTTCCAACAACATCGCCAAGAAGGTCTTCGAGGCGCTGTGGAACGGCGAAGGCGCGAGTGCCGACGAGATCATCGAAAAGCAGGGCCTCAAGCAGATCACCGACAGCGGTGCCATCGAGGCCCTGGTCGACGAAGTGCTGGCGGCCAACGCCGCCAACGTCGCCGAATTCCGGGCAGGCAAGGAAAAGGCCTTCAACGCGCTGGTCGGCCAGGTGATGAAGGTGGCCAAGGGCAAGGCCAACCCGCAACAGGTCAACGACCTGCTGCGGAAAAAGCTGGCCGGCTGATCAGCGCGGCTGCGTGGCCGGCGTCGCGCCGGGCTTGGCCGTGGCCGCCGTGGTGCGGCCGGTCAGTTCGGCGTAGCGCTTGCGGTCGGCGTCGTATTTGGCCTTGATCGTCGCGGCGTCGCCCTGCTTGACGTCGAGCAGTTCCTGCTGGGTCTTGATCTCGTGGTCGGCGTCGCGCAGCCCCTTGGCGACGTCCGGCGGCAGGGCCTTCTTCTTGTAGAACTCGGCCTCGTCCTCGAACTTCTTCCGCTGCTTGCGGGCCGCCGCGATGCGTTCCTCCGCCCCCTTGATGGCCAGATTGATGTCGGCCTCGGCCTTGCCCTGGGCGAGATCGATGTCCTGCGGCGTGGCGTAGGTGTCGAGCAGGGCCTGGTCCTTGCGCCGCTGCTCCCGGGCATGTTCCTCGAGTTCCTTCTTGCGCAGCGCCTCGGCGGTGGCCAGCGCCTTCTGCTCGGCGGTCAGTGGCGGTCCGACTTCCTTGAGCACGTTGCCGCCATTGTCGAGAATGCGGTAGGCCTTGCCGCGGCATTGTTCCGGCAGGGAGTCGCCGCAGACGCGCCCGCCCTCGCAGCAGTAGAAGCGCCCGGGTCCGGCCGGCGCCGCGGCCTGTGTCGAAAAGGCGGCCAGCAGCAGGATCAGGCCGGCCGAATGTTTAAGAACTGACACCATATTGCTCCCGATAACGTGCGACGGCTGTCCGATGCGTTGAAAATTCCGGATGATGTTCGAGGTAGGCCATCAGGTCGCCCAGACCGGCGACGGCGACGACCGGGATGCCGTAGTCGCGCTGCACTTCCTGCACCGCCGATAGGTCGCCGAGGCCGCGTTCCTGGCGGTCGAGGGCGATCAGCACGGCGGCCGGCGTGGCGCCGGCGGCGCGGATTAGCTCGACCGATTCGCGCACCGAGGTGCCGGCCGAGATGACGTCGTCGACGATCAGCACGCGCCCGGCGAGCGGGGCGCCGACGATGCTGCCGCCCTCGCCGTGGTCCTTGGCTTCCTTCCGGTTGAAGGCGAACGGGTAGTTCCGCCCGCGCTGCGCCAGGGCCATGGAAATCGCGGCGACCAGCGGAATGCCCTTGTAGGCCGGCCCGAACAGCATGTCGAAGTGCACGCCGCCGGCTTCGGCCGCTTTGGCGTAGAATTCGGCGAGGCGCGCCAGCGACTGCCCGTCGTTGAACAGCCCGGCGTTAAAAAAATACGGGGAGAGCCTCCCCGCCTTGGTCTTGAATTCCCCGAAGCGCAAAACCTTGCAGCCGAGGGCGAATTCGATGAATTCCTGACGAAAGTCCATACCTTTCCATTCCTGCAGGCCACAGCACGCCAGCCCCAACCGACCGAATGTTACGCATCATCTCCCTGAATCTCAATGGTATTCGCAGCGCCTGGAGCAAAAACGTGCTTCCGTGGACCGTCGCCCAGGCCCCCGACATCGTCTGCGTGCAGGAACTGAAGGCGCAATTGCCCGATCTGACGCCGGAAATGCTCGCCCCCGACGGCATGCGGGCCTATTACCACGCCGCGGAAAAGAAGGGCTACAGCGGCGTCGGGATCTGGAGCCGGATGCCGCCGGACCGGGTGACCGAGGGCTTCGGCCACGGCGAGTTCGACGCCGAAGGGCGTTACATCCGCGCCGATTTCGGCAAACTGTCGGTGATTTCGCTCTACCTGCCGTCGGGTTCGTCGTCGCCCGAGCGCCAGGAAGCCAAGTTCCGCTTTCTCGACGCCTTCCTCCCGCATCTCGCCGCCCTGCGCGACGAGGGGCGCGAAATCGTGCTGTGCGGTGACTGGAACATCGCGCACAAGGAAATCGACCTCAGGAACTGGAAGTCCAACCAGAAGAACTCGGGCTTCCTGCCCGAAGAGCGCGCCTGGCTCAGCGGCGTCTTCGACGACCAGGGCTGGGTCGACGTCTATCGCCGCCTGCATCCCGAAACGACGGGCGAGTCCTACACCTGGTGGAGCAATCGCGGCCAGGCCTGGGCCAAGAACGTCGGCTGGCGGATCGACTACCAGATCGCCACTCCGGAACTGGCTGCGGGCGCACGCCGGGCGGAAATCTACAAGGCCGAGCGCTTCTCCGATCATGCGCCGCTGATCATCGACTATGAATGGACGTTGTGAATTGCTTTCGCTGTCCGAACGGGATAATCTTCCCAATCTGAATAACCGTCACCCGGGAGATTGAAAATGGCTGAAGAAATGAGCGTCGCCAACAAGGAAAAGCTGGTTTCCGACCTCAAGGTCGTGATTTCCGATACCGAAGAACTGCTGCGCGCCACGGCCGGTGCGGCCGGCGAAAAGGTCGGCGATCTGCGCGAGCGCCTGGCGATTCGCCTGCGCGACGCCAAGGAGCGCGTGGTCGATCTCGAGGTGGCCCTGGTCGAAAAGTCCAAGGCAGCGGCGCGTGCCACCGACGATTTCGTGCATGAAGAGCCGTGGAAGGCGGTCGGCGTCGCTGCCGCCGTCGGTCTCGCCCTCGGTGTGCTGATCGGCCGTCGTTAAGCGCATGTCCGCTGGAACGGGTGGCGAAGCCGGCCGCCAAGGTCTCTTCGTTTCCCTGAAGAATCTGGTCGCGACGCTGCTCGCGATCGGCAAGACGCGAGCGGAACTTCTCGTCAACGAGCTTGAGGAGGAGAAGTTCCGCCTGATGTCGCTGTGGGCCAAGGCGATCGGTGCAGCGTGGCTCTTCGCCCTTGGCACCGTCATGGTGGTTTGTTGCCTTGCGGTTGCCTTCTGGGAGCAGCGCGTACTGGTCTTCGGCCTGGCCTCCGTCCTGTTTCTTGGTGTTGGCTTTATGGTCTTCGCCTCGCTGCGACGACAGATGGCTCAGCCCAGCAAGATATTCCGCGGCAGCCTCGCCGAACTGGAAGCCGACATGGCCCAGTTGCGCCGGCACAAGGACGTGCAGTGAGCGCCAGCCGGCTCGAAGTGGCGATTCGCCACGGTGCGCTGCGGGCGCGCATTGCGGAACAACGCGCGGACCTGACGCAACATGTGGCCCCGCTTGAAGCTGCATTGGGCGGCGCCGACAAGGCACTGGCCGGCGTCGATTGGCTGAAGCATCATCCGGCGGCCGTGGCGGCGGCGGTTGTCGTTCTGGTCGTCGCCAGCCCCAAGCGGGCTTGGCGGTGGGGAAAGCGCGGCTTCCTTGTCTGGCGCAGCTGGCAGACGGTACGGAAATCGCTGCTCGGAACGCGTTGACCGCAGCGGGCGCTAGCTGTGATCTCTCTGTAGGTTGTTCACTCGGGGTGTCTCCCCGGAGAATTGGAGGCGCCAACCATACAAGCCTCCGAGGCCCCGAATGAACATCCATAAAAATGCCCGATTGACGCCGCGCGGTCGAGC
>NZ_SSXX01000052.1 GCF_009469615.1 Dechloromonas sp. H13 | reverse complement strand
CTCCTCGCCGGCCCCGGTCATCGTCGTCGTCGTCGTCCTCTCGTTGTCCTCATCGTCGTGGTGTTCGTCCCTCCGTCAAGCCGTTCGCGTTCGTCGTCCGCGTTCCGTCAAGTGAGCCGCTGCAGCCCCGTCATCGTCTTCGTCCTCGGCTCCGCGTCGTCAAGCCTTGTGCCGGCCGCGTCTCGCCTTCGTCCAAGGATCGCCGCCGAAGTCGTCCCCTCGCCGTTCGTCTCCGTAGTTCCCGGCCGTCTCCGCCGCGCCCGTTCGTCGTTGTCGTTCCCACGCCTCGTCGCGTGGTGGTAAGGTTTCCTCTCCCTCGCTGCCCCGTCCTCGTCCTTTCGGTGTCGCCCGTGCTCGTTGTGCGGTCGTCGGCCCCGGTACCCGTGTACCGGTGTCGGTAGTCGTTCACGTGTGCGGGTGGTGACCGTGTTAGTGTGCCCGCTTGGTAGCCACGTGGTTTCCACGTGTGCAACCCGTGTGGTGTCTAGTGGAGTCCGTTTGTCGACCACTCGCCTCGGTTGACACACGGGGTCCGCTTCCGTCGACCCGTGGACCGTCTCTGTGTACTCGGTCCACCGCGGTCCTTTAGGTTGACATGTGGGGTCCGCATGTCAACAGCGCAGCCTTCCTGTCTTTTCCAGGCTAGCGCTTCCACATGTTTTATAATTGCAAAACCTAATTATAATAATCCGCAAATCTCCATATAACAGCATTAAACTTCGGATGACCATATCTTGGTCATACGAACTCTGAATCGACCCGTTCAAGTCTCCTAATGTTTGTTATAACCTAAAGAACCCGGTGCTTTCTTTTTATGTATTGTTATTGCTTCTTTATAGGCTTGTAGCTTTGCTTGTGTGCTTCGCGTAGCTTCTGTCGTTCCGGAGGTTCCCGAAGCGTGGTTCGCGGCCGTCGCCGAAGGTTCGGAAGGCCGTTCTCTCTGAGCAAGGCAAGTCACATCATCCTTGAACATATTGAATCCCAGTTTATAAAATTATTTTGATTTAAATTATTGCATTATCGCTTTATTTAAATTCCCGCGTTATCACTGTTTTATTTAGCCATGCCTATTTACCTTTGTTATGACATTATTATTGCTATTGTTATTATTACCTTGTTCACCCTAGAATAAACAAAACCCCAACTAGTGGGTACTCTATTCATGGTTCCACTAGTATGAATTTAGGTAGATGCTTCGCTGATTAATTAG
>NZ_SSXX01000051.1 GCF_009469615.1 Dechloromonas sp. H13 | reverse complement strand
TCGCTGATTTCTTGCGTATTCAACGATTCACAACTTCCCCTATCAAAGAAGAGAAATACATGGCCTTACAGCGTTTAACACGTACTCGCTATCAACTTATTAAGCAATTGATTCGTACAAAGCAACATTTTCTTGAAAATCTAACGTACAAATGTAATACGCTTGCTCGAGAAATGCGAGACGAATCGACGAGTCTTTTTAGTGCAACCCTCATTTCACTCATGACGGAAGATTTCACATTGGATGAACTTGCTGAGCTTCCTTTAGAAGCTTTCTGTGATTTACTTCAAGAAAAAGGAAAAGGCCGTTTCAAGCAACCAGAAAAAATCGCTAAAGCAATTCAACGTGCAATTACCATGAGTTACCGCCTAGGTGCTCTTGCACAAGAATCAATTAATGTTGTTTTAAGTGTTCTCGTACGAGAAATACGAGCACTTGAAAAAAATATCAAAGAATTAGATAAAGCCATCGAACAAGTAATTGTTGTCATTCCAGAATATCAATGCTTAACCAGTATTCCAGGCGTTGGTAAAGTCTATGCTGCCGGTTTAATCGCTGAAATTGGTCAAATCGAAAGATTTGAAGATCAGACAAAATTGGCAAAATACGCTGGATTAAGTTGGAAAGTGAACCAATCTGGAAACTATCAGTCGCAAAATACACCTCTGACAAAACAAGGAAATCGATATTTTAGATACTACTTAGTTGAAGCTGCCAACTCTGTAAAAAATTATCTTCCTGAATACAAAGCTTTTTATCAAAGTAAATATAAGGAGGTTCCAAAGCATCAACACAAACGTGCACTCGTCCTAACCGCAAGAAAATTTACGCGTCTGGTGGATACGCTACTACGTAAACACCAACTCTATACGCCACCAAGGAGTGTGATAGAGAAATAACAATCCGTTATTGACGCAAATCCTTGAATCAACCCGAAAAAAATTTGATTTTGATCGGGTCTAGTTTCGTGCGCTTCAAAACATATTACTCAATAAAGAAAATCTTAAATTTCATCTTGACTTATCACCATTAGACTAAACAAATGGATAATCTTCTGCCGCATCGACGAACGTCTTCGTAGTCAGATTTAACGTTAAAATATCGCCACTTTGATAAGCTTTTGCCGCTTTGTCTGTGACGACAAAAGCTCTGCCTGTTTGAATTTCTGTCACAAAAACGAGATTGTCTCTGCTTTTTTCAACAACAACTCCAATCGT
>NZ_SSXX01000050.1 GCF_009469615.1 Dechloromonas sp. H13 | reverse complement strand
GGATTTGCCTGCCATCCTCAACACCTACACTCTTCAACGGGGACTTCCGTCGCCCCGCGGTGGTTTCACTGCTCCGTCTCCACGTCGCCCCATGCGGCAGTGACGGAATATTAACCGTCTCTGCCATCGCCATCGCCGTTCGGCTTAGACTTAGGACCCGACTGACCCCGGGCTGATTGGCATTGCCCGGGAAACCTTGGTCTTACAGCGGGAGGGAATCTAACCCTCCTTATCGTTACTTATTCCTACATTTGCTTTACTCACCGCTCCAGGATAACTTACGTACACCATTCGACGCTGTGAGTATGCTCCCCTACCGATACTTTTTAATATGCTATCCCGCGCCTTCGGTGTCTGCCTTATACCCGATTATTATCCATGCCCGGACCCTCGACTAGTGAGCTGTTACGCACTCTTTGAATGAATGGCTGCTTCCAAGCCAACATCCTAGCTGTCATAGGGACCAGACTTCGTTAGACTAACTCAGGCAGAACTCCGGGACCTTAGACGGCGGTCTGGATTCTTCTCCTCTCGGGGACGGACCTTAGCACCCGCCCCCTTACTGCCGGACTGCAAACCGTGAGCATTCGGAGTTCGTCAGGACTCGATAGGCGGTGAAGCCCTCTTGTCCTATCGGTCGCTCTACCTCTCACGGTGACCATCCGACGCGGCACCTAAATGCCTTTCGGGGAGTACGAGCTATCTCCAAGTTTGATTGGCCTTTCACTCCTACACTCGGCTCATCCAGAAGCTTTTCAACGCTTATTGGTGCGGACCTCCATCCCGTGTTACCGGGACTTCATCCTGGCCAAGTGTAGATCACTTGGTTTCGCGTCTACCCCCACTGACTGTGCGCCCTGTTCAGGCTCGCTTTCACTGCGGCTACGTACCTCATGGTACTCAACCTCGCCAGTGACGGTAACTCGTAGGATCATTATGCAAAAGGCACGCCGTCACATCTTACAATGCTCCGACCGCTTGTAGGCGCATGGTTTCAGGAACTATTTCACTCCCCTGCTCGGGGTTCTTTTCACCTTTCCTTCACAGTACTCGTTCGCTATCGGTCTCACGGGAGTATTTAGCCTTACCGGATGGTCCCGGCAGATTCGCGCAGGATTCCTCGTGTCCCGCGTTACTCAGGATACCGCTATGCCTGATCTGGCTTCGTGTACAGGATTATCACCTTCTGTGATGTAACTTTCCAGATACTTCCACTCACCAT
>NZ_SSXX01000049.1 GCF_009469615.1 Dechloromonas sp. H13 | reverse complement strand
TGAATCGCCCCGGAACCTCTAGACGCTCCGTAGCCTTAAACTTAGGCAAAAGGAGAAGTCATGAGCAGCAAGCGTTATCCGGAAGAATTCAGGATCGAGGCGGTCAAGCAGGTCACGGAACGAGGTCATCCAGTCGCCGAGGTGGCCAGCCGGATCGGCGTATCGCAACACAGCCTGTATGAGTGGCTGAAACGCTATAGCCTTCCGCCGGTCGAGCGCGATGAATTGCAAGGTCAGGCTGCGGAAATCAGACGCCTGAAGGCGGAACTGAAGCGGGTCAGCGAGGAGCGCGACATCCTAAAAAAGGCCGCAGCGTACTTTGCCAAAGAGTCCCGGTAAGGTACGCCTTCATTCAAGCACACGAAACGCAGTATCCCGTTCGCCGACTCTGTCACGTGATGGCCGTGCATCCCAGTGGCTATTACGCCTGGAAAGCTGAACCGGCGTCACCTCGACGGAAGGATGATCAGCGCCTGCTGGGGCTGATCAAGCAATCGTGGCTGGAAAGCGGCGGCGTCTATGGCTACCGCAAGATCGCCCATGATCTGCGGGATCTGGGGGAGCGCTGCGGCAAGCATCGGGTCTATCGTCTGATGAGGCTGGAAGGACTACGGGCGCAGGTTGGTTACCGCCGTCGAGCGGGCCATTATGGCAAGCCAGCGGTCGTCGCCAAGAATCAGCTGGAGCAGAATTTCGATGTCGAAGCCCCCAATCAGATTTGGGTGACGGATATCACCTATATCCGGACTCACGAAGGCTGGCTGTATCTAGCTGTGGTGCTGGATCTGTTCTCGCGCCAGGTGATCGGTTGGTCGATGCGCTCGCGGATCGATAGCGAATTGGCGATCAACGCTTTGCTGATGGCGGTTTGGCGGAGAAATCCGAAGGCACCCGTGATCGTCCATTCCGACCAGGGATGTCAGTACACCAGCCACGATTGGCAAGCCTTCCTGAAAGCCCATGGCCTGGTGGCCAGCATGAGCCGACGAGGGAACTGCTACGACAATGCCGTCGCCGAGAGCTTCTTCCAGTTGCTCAAGCGGGAACGCATCCGCCGAAAAACCTATCTCGATCGTGAGGAGGCCCGCCGTGACGTCTTCGACTACATCGAGATGTTCTACAACCCGAAACGTCGTCACGGTTATGCAAACGACGTTTCTCCGGTAGAGTTCGAAAACCAGTATTTCAACCGGCTACAGAGTGTCTAGTAATGCCGGGGCGATTCAC
>NZ_SSXX01000048.1 GCF_009469615.1 Dechloromonas sp. H13 | reverse complement strand
CACCCGAGCCGCCGCCGTCGTCCTCCTCGTCGCCGGCCGTCGTCGTGCGTTGTTTGCCGTTGTGGTGAGTACCGTCGGGTTCGTCTCGTCGTCCTCTTCGCGTAGGTGTCCTCCAAAATCCCGGCCGACCACCCTAGCTCCGGCGAGGTCGCCACCCGTGCTGTGGCTGCCATGGATGATGTCAGCGTGACATCATCATCCTTCCTTTTTCCCGTTTTTCTAATAGTTTAAATCTTCGGAAAATCATATCTAAATAACCGTAGATCCGTTTTAGGTGGTTCAAGTTGCTAAATTTTTCTAAAATAAAGATCTACATATTAAAATTGTCCATAAATTGAATTAAATTTATTTAATTCTTTTTAAATGGGCTTTAATTAGATTTGATCTTGTAAAATTCATAATAAATTCATTTGAAGTCAGAATGAGGCCGTTCAAGTCTCATAATTCATCTAAAATTATGATCTACATGTTTGTTTACTTTTTATGTACTGTTTATTTGGTTTTTATTAGTCTTTTTCTTCGTTTTGCGTGTTAGCTTGTCGTTTCCGTCGTTGCGAAGGTTCGTGAGTGCGTCGGAAGTGTTCAAGAAGATTAATTGAAGACCGATTATTGCAAGGCAAGTCACACAGATCCTAAACACAATCCTTTGAGCATGTTGATCCTATATTTAAATTCTCTATTTATTTCAACTGTGCATTTATTTTCGAATGTCACCGGGTGGTGTGAACCTATTCCTTTGTTATGGCCAATTTGCATTGAATGTCCTATTCCTTGATACCTTGGGTTATTATAATTGGACTAGTTGAGCTATATATATTGGTTCAACTAGATATTAGATATAATTGCTTAGCCATGCTTAGAAACATTAGCACACTATTGGGATAATTTATGACTCATATTATTTAATGATGGCTTAATGATAGTTCACGATGGTCAATCGTGATTGGTTAATTAATTACTTGCCAACTAAAACTTGATAATGGTGGGTTGTGAGCACATGGTTTTGAGAGTCGTGCTCATGACAATTAAGGACCGGTTCGCGAGTTACTATTGTGAAACATTAATCGTGCCAACCACAAGCCAGCGTGGGCAACGGCTTTACCTTTTGTATAACATGATTCATTACGGAGGACCAGACTGAGAAGTGGCGGAGATAAGCCCACGGGGGTCGCTGGGGAGTCCATGCCTTGTTTTATAAGGGGGTGATTATGATCCAGGAATGGTGCGCTGCGGTGGATTGTG
>NZ_SSXX01000047.1 GCF_009469615.1 Dechloromonas sp. H13 | reverse complement strand
GTTTAACCGCAGGAAAATTTTGTTTTTTAGAGAAATTTTTAATTTTATTTTTTATATTTACGGATATAAGATCATTTTTTTCTGTAAAGGAAGAAACACCATTTTTTTCTGTACTTAAAGGTGATTTCCAAAGTAGTTTAATTTGTCCATTATCGGAATAATAAATGCTATTATCTTGAAAAAATAAGGTTGTATCTGTTATATTACTATCTACTAGATTTTGAAGTTCTTTTGCTAAAAATTGTGAAATACTTCCTGAATATTCTCCATTTGTATTTTTTTTGACGGTATAAATATATTTAATCGTATTATCAGCGTCTGAAAATACTGGAAAGAAAATAGAACTATTTGCCGTATTTTCTCCATCGAGCATTTTAAATGGCGAACCAAGAGTATAGTTAATATCAGTTTCGGTGTTATTTTCCATTAAAAGAATTGAAGTTATGGAGTGTTCAAAATCAGTTTTCGCAAAATTAATTGCTTGTTCTTCAATTGGTTGGGAGTTGATATTGAAATTAGAATTTTCTGAAGCATAGGTATTTGTAATTCCTATACTAAAAATTCCAATCATCAAGGAAAAGAGGAGACCTAGATAAATTTTCTTTTTGGGTTTCAAAATAATCACGTCTTTGTGTTAAATTTAAGTGGTATACACCTATAATTATATAATTAAAATATACAATATGCGATAACAAATTTTTGTTATAGTTCATAAAATATTGTTTTGGGAACATAATCGTTATTTATCGAGCTAGTTAACATAATGTCGACTATGCCAAGTAGCCCCTCTACCAATGGATAGAGACGCTCACTTTGTGATTTTTAATTGGTCTAGCTAGTTACTAGCTTCTAATGCTTGATTTTACGCGATTTCTCTTTTTTAGTTCTTTGTGCATTTTTATCTGTCATTTTTTAAAGACTTGTTATTTTTGAGAGGATTTGATATGCTTTTTTTGTCTTTCTCTAGTTCTTCACTTTGTAATATTTTTATGTTGATGAATAGGATAATCTCATTTTGGGCTGCTCGTGAGAGCAGTCTTTTTTTGTTTCAGGGTACGTCCTATTCTTTGGATTTCCGCGCTATTAAATAACCGATACTTGGGGATTGGGGTAGCGCCCCAAAATACAAAAAGAAGAAGTTGCATAAGCGGATTTTTCTTTTTTTTCGCAAGTTGGTACCAACTTGCAAATCTTGCTGGAAGACTGATCCCTAAAAAGAAATCGAGGAATTTTTTTAGGGATCGGTTTCTTTTTTTATCTTTTTAGAAAGTTTGTTGGGTC
>NZ_SSXX01000046.1 GCF_009469615.1 Dechloromonas sp. H13 | reverse complement strand
TGGTCCGGTACAACCACGGCCTCGCGCGCCTACCGTCGGAGCAGGACCTCGACCTACGGCACCTGTTTCGCACGGTACTGCTCAGCCCAGAGGTTTCTTAAGTTTTGTTTCTGTTTTTGTACGAAAACATCACCCCGTCGTAACTTGATGTTCCATCCTCGCAGGACCTCGTTTGCCTTCGAGCGCCCCTAGCTTCGGAGCAGTGCGACCTACAGCACCGGTTTCGCACGGTACAGTTCAGCCCAGATATTAGTTCATTTTTGTTTCAGCTTTTGCACGAATGTGTCACCATGTTTTAACTGCACGTTTCCTCATCGCAGGACCTCGTCTGCCTTCGAGCGCGTTCGCAGGCACGACCGGCGCTTCCGCGAGCTCCGCAGGGGCGTTCGCCACCTCTTCGGGCGCGTTCGCCAGCTCTTCCTCTCACGGAGCGTCGATCCCTCGCCCACACGGTACTTTACTTTTTATTACTACTGTTAAATACTTGTACGAAACTGATGGTCCTTGTCCAGCAGGATATGCAGCCGGGATCTTCGGTACTGGGGCCTCTTCGTCTCACGCCGGTAGGACTGGTCCTACTAGCCAGTTCTACGACGACGACTTGCACGGTGCACACCACCACGACGTACTAGGCTCCTCTCAGCTTGGAGGAGCTCCAGAGGCGCACACTCAGGAGCAGCCAGAGGTCACACCTGTACAGGCAGGACGGGTTGGCCGTGCCGTACCCCCGGACCGACTCACGTACTCCCAGGGGCACATTAGGGCGCAGGGTAGGAGGGACAGGGGTAAGAGGCCTCGTCAGTAGTGTTCTACCTCTTCAGTCCTTATGTGACCGTTTCTTTTGGCTTACAAACTTGTAAAGCAGTACTACTTTTGCTATTACTACTGCAGTACTACTTGTGTTTGTCTCGTCTACGTAGTTCTTTTCATTCATATGGTGCTTGAACAACTTATGCTCACAACAACACACTTTCGGCGCTTCACGGTAGTGCCATATCCAGTAGCGCGCACAGTCCACAACAGCACACATGAAAAGCGGCAGCTCGAGTTATCACTATCAACTTTCGGCGCTGCCTGTTGACATAAAGTGAATCACGCCCACGCGTGATCGTCTTGTCACATCTAATGAATAATGTATCTCATTGAGTTCACATATATTGCAGTGAAAACGACGCTATATAATTGACAATCTGAAGGCAACCTCTTCATATCTTCTTTCCCACTAGCACACAACTAACGAAAATGGAAGCGCCATTCCTTGAGCGTCTCAACTGGCGAAGCGATCCTTTTGCTGGTTGGTTTCCACCATGGTGTGACCGTCCTTCG
>NZ_SSXX01000045.1 GCF_009469615.1 Dechloromonas sp. H13 | reverse complement strand
CCTTTCTCTCGGGCCGCGCCCTAGCCGCCCGAGGGAAGTCTATTTTCCCTCCCTCTCTTTTTCTTTTCTTTTCTTTTCCAAAAAGGATTTAATTAAATCCTTTTCCTTTAGACCAAAAATCCAATAATCTTAGAAATTCAATATCTTCCCAACCGTAAATCCATTTGACTCCGTTCAACTTCCAAAATTCCTCAAATCTCGAGATCTATCTAATGGCACGCTTAGAGGTCATTAATAGGGCTTTATTTTCGCCGTTTGTTGAGTTGTCCCGTTTTGCGTGTAGTTTCGGAGCCCGAAGACCCGCAGTGCGAGGATTTCGAGGATCAAGCTCCAGATCTCGAGCAAGGCAAGCCACCTTTGAACATCTTGAGCCTATATTTGAAATTAATTATGTTGCTTGCAAAATATTATGCATTGATAGGATCGCACTTAATCTGTTGTCCCGTCTGCAAGGCAGATTGGCGGACCTACCTAACTTGTTGCATTTGATCCTTCCATTGTAATTGCTATATCATGTCCCCTTGTAACCACCCAGTTGCACCTCGATACTCGTGCACTCTGTGCGAGTATCGACGGTCGCCTTCAAACTTAAAATCTGAGTAACAACTTGGGTAAAACTGGAGTTTTACAAAAGACTTGGAAAACCCGACACCTGGGTCGGTGCTTGCGAACTAAATGAATTTCCAAAACCGCGGACCGGGGAACGTACCGGGTGTACGGTTTCCCGCTCTTGCACTTAAGGACCGTTTCCTTGGAATTTCATCCAAACATAAGACAAGTACGACCACATGGGTGGAATGGGACACCCCTGGCTGAGTAACTAGCTTATCAGGGGAGCCTTGATGCCGAGAGACATGTGGATTCGCCGGGGTGGTGTCGGGGAGGACCCCTGGGCTTCCTGGCACAGTATGGTCTGGGACCTAACCTGTTGTTGGTCTGGGACCCCTCTCGTCGGCATATGGTAAACCTGTATCGGCTTTCGAAATGCCTTGTCATGAAAGCTTGGAGGTCTCCCGACGTGGCTGATCCCCACGGGCTGGGTGATCCGGGTTAGTAATGTCGTGTGGGTAAAGTGTACCCCCTCTGCAGAGGTTAACAAACTGTTCGAACAGCCGTGCCCACGGTCATGGGCGGATGTGAGGTGATTCCTAGCGTAGTTTTGTTTGACTACTGCTTGTGAAATTGCTGTTGTGGAAAGGGGTTCGATGTTTGAAAAATCTGCAGCTGATGGGATCAGCTAGGCCCGGGTGGCCGTTTGAAAAGTTGTTGGCCCGGGTGGCCGTTTGAAAAGCTGTTGGCCGGGTGCCAACCTTGTTTAAATTCTAAAGACTGATACATTGCA
>NZ_SSXX01000044.1 GCF_009469615.1 Dechloromonas sp. H13 | reverse complement strand
TGGAGAGAAGAGGGGAAACACACGCGCGCGCTCGCTCGCCTCGCCTGGCCTGGCCGGGCAGGGCAGGCGGCGCGCGTGCACGACGTACGCGTCGAATGGTCCGAAAAATTGGCTCCTCACCCTTGCGCAGATGCAGCCTCCTTTTGCAGTTTTGTTTTGCTGCAAATTCGGATTCGTTTTTGTTTTGGAAACGTTCCGAAAAATCCGGTGCGTGCAAACGGCGTGGAGTCCGGATAAGTTACGCGCGACTTATCCGGTTCGGTTACGCGCAGTAGAGATCGTGCGGGCGCCCTGATCAAGCGACCTATCTCTATATAAACCGAGCCGCCGCCTTCACGCAATATACACGAAATCAATCTAGGGTTTGCCTCCTCCTCTGTGTTGCGCCGTCGCTCGTAGATTACTCCATCCCGCTCNCTAGCGTGCACCGGTGATCGGGAGAGCAGGTCTCCGGAACCTCTGCCTTCGACGTCCTGCACCGGGAGAAGGCGGCAATAAGGTTTTTGGGAAGCGCTTTGCGCGACTGCTCCCTGTTTGTCCGCGACGGCTCGCCTTCCTCTTCGCTCGCGTGTTTCGTGCCTTCGTAGACACCTGCGAAAAGTTTCGACCAAGCAGCCGGTCTTTCCGTCACCTCGGTACGTGTTCAATATGTTGCGCATATTTGATCTGTTCATGTTATACTGTGTAGTTTACATGTGTAGATCTAATGATGCGTTCATGCTAGTTTTCATCTGTAATGTCATGATTTATTTATGGAATAGATTAAATCATTATATGTCTATAATCTCAACAATCCAAAAACCTTATTATAGGCACTGTGATTTTACTATGGCTGGTTTTGCCGATGCACTGAGGCCGGATAAATTCACCGGTGTGCATTTTAAGAGATGGCAGATCAGGGTCACTCTGTGGCTGACAGCTATGAAATGCTTCTGGGTGAGTACTGGCAAACCTGAAGGAGTTCTTACTGCTGAACAGCAGAAGCAATTCGAGGAAGCCACTACTCTCTTTGTGGGATGCATTCTTAGCGTTCTTGGCGATCGTCTGGTCGAGGTGTATATGCATATGACCGACGCTAAGGAGTTGTGGGATGCACTGAATACTAAATTCGGTGCTACTGATGCTAGCAATGATCTGTATATCATGGAGCAGTTTCATGACTACAAGATGGCTGACAACCGTTCTGTAGTCGAACAGGCTCATGAGATACAAACCATGGCTAAGGAACTCGAACTCCTTAAGTGTGTCTTACCCGACAAATTTGTGGCCGGGTGCATTATTGCGAAACTACCTCCATCTTGGAGAAGCGTCGGTACTGCACTCAAACACAAGAGAC
>NZ_SSXX01000043.1 GCF_009469615.1 Dechloromonas sp. H13 | reverse complement strand
CACGTGAGCGTAACGACGCTGCAATAAACATGATCGGAATTAGACATGTTATGTGAAGGAAAAAAAAAGAAGAGGACTGATAAACTTATAACGCAGCGAAGTTGCACTAACCCCACGTCGACACCAGTAAGTCCCCATCGTGGGACCGTCCTCTGGCCACTGCGCGCTGCGACCAACCCCGTAGGGTGCGCTGTCCACCACTGGTCGACCTATGGCAAACCTCTCGGCTGCCCAAAGCTGAAGCAACATAGGGCAGCCAGCGATGATCGCTCCCGCGTCAGTCTTCGTGCACGCCTCACAGAGGGCACGGTACGTGGCTGCTAGCACGGCAGAACCCCAGCTCCACTGCGGCACGTCCTGTGGCTGAGCATCCGCGATGGACCGTGCGTAGTGGACCAGCCGGAAGTCCACAGCGTGCCCGTGGGTGCTAGTGAACATCACCCACCCGAACAACCACAACAGGTACGCCTCAAGGGAGCGTCGGACCGAGTAATCATCAGCGTCAGGGTGCAGAAGGTCCGCCTACAGTTAAGAATGAAATGTTAGTACAAAACACTCATCCGGTCGCAAATAAGCATGTATGATAATAACAACTTATTTACTTACAGTGAACTGGAGCAACCAAGCCTTGCTAGGCCCGACTGTAGAGTACGGAGGAAGGGTGTTGGTCGGTCCTAGGTGTGGAAGGCGCATCACCTGCTCGAAGCGCGCAGTGATATCCTCCTTCCACCCAAAAACACCGTCCACGGGACCAACTGGTGCTCCCGCCAGCGGTAGCCCTAGCAGGTACGACACGTCCTGCAGTGTCGGAGCCATCTCCCCACAGGGAAGGTGGAACGTGTGCGTCTCAGGTCTCCAGCGGTCTACAAGAGCGGCAAGGAGTGACCGGTCTGCATCCCACCGCTTCGCTGGGTCACGGTCGTCCGCCGCCGCCTCAACAAGCCTACAAAGTGGTAGAAGGCCTGCCGCACGCAACCTGTATAGAGCAAACTTCAAACATAAGTACAACACAAAGCAAAGTTGAGTTGAAATGTGAACATACGCGTACCAAGGAACGTGACGGGGGTCGACACGCAACCACTCGCGCGACGTGCGTGGACGGAAGGTGCCGAGCTGTGCACCCTCGACTGCTGACAGGAACGAGCGGTGGTTCCTGTCAATCCCACGGTTCAACAGCGCCGGTGTGTCGTACGCCATACCTGCATCAAATAGGTTGATCAGAAACATATAAATAATTAGTTCAACATAAGTAATAAATGTTCATAAGCGAATTACTAACACATATTAAACAAGAGTACAAACAAACAAAAGTGTTTAGTCCGAACACTCATCACGATAACATTATGATACAACACCGAATAGTTCGCAATACTAC
>NZ_SSXX01000004.1 GCF_009469615.1 Dechloromonas sp. H13 | reverse complement strand
AAGGCAAGGGCAAGACCCAGCCGGTGACCGGCGACAAGTGCAAGGGCAATGCCAAGACCAAGGCCCTGATCGAGTGCCTGCAGCCGGATCGTCGTGCCGACATCGAAATCATCGGCACCAAGTAAGCCTCCGCGCTTCATCAAAAACCCCGCTCGCGCGGGGTTTTTTTTTACGATCAAAAAAATGAAAACCTCCCTGCCCCGACTCCTGCGTCTTCTCGCTTCCACCTCGCTGGCGTTGCTGTTGAGCACCCAGGCGATCGCCGCTGACGGACATCCGAAAATCGGCCTCGTGCTCGGTGGCGGTGGCGCCCGCGGCGCGGCGCACATCGGGGTGCTGGAAGTCCTTGAGGAGCTGAAGGTTCCGGTCGACTGCGTGGCGGGCACCAGCATGGGCGCGCTGGTCGCCGGCGCCTACGCGTCGGGCCTGACCCCGGCCATGATGCGGAAGGCGCTGGCCGAGGCAGACTGGGACACCATGTTCAGCGACATCCCCGACTTTTCGGATGTCAATTACCGTTTCAAGGAGACGCTGCGCCGCTTCATTCCCGGCTCCGAGCTCGGCGTGTCGAGCGATGGCGTCCGCTTCCCGCCTGGCGTTGTCGACGGGATCAAGATCAAGCTCTTCTTCAACCAGCTGGTCGGTGCCAACCGGACCGAGCGTGTCATCGAGAAGCTGCCGCTGCCGGTGTCGCTGATCGCGACCGACATCGGCACCGGCGAGCGCGTGGTCATGCGCGACGGCAGCCTGACCACGGCCATGCGCGCCAGCATGTCGGTACCGGGACTGCTGGCGCCGATCACGCGCGACGGGCGAAAGCTGGTCGATGGCGGCCTCGTCGATAACGTGCCGATCGCCGAGGCGCGCGAACGCTGCGACGCCGACATCGTGATCGCGATCAACGTGGGGTCGCCCCTGATGCCCGCCGAACGCGTCGGTTCGCTGCTGACCATCTCGGCGCAGATGGTCAACATCCTGACCGAGCAGAACGTGACCCGCTCGCTGGCCACCCTCAAGCCGACCGACATCTACATCCAGCCCGATCTCGGAACGATCAGCGCCGGCGATTTCAGCCGCAACGCCGAGGCCGCCGACCGCGGGCGCGCCGCTGCCGAAGCAGTGCGCGACCGCCTGGCCAGGCTCGGCACCGATGCCGCCACGTACGCCCAATGGCGGGAACCGATCGATCGCAGCTACAAGCCGAAGCCGGTCATCGATGAAATCGAGATCGCCGGCCTCGAGCGCGTCAACCCGGCCATGGTCGAACGCCAGCTGACGATCAAGCCCGGCGAGCAGTTGGCCACTTCCAGCATCGACCGCGATGTCCTGCGCATGTACGGTGACGGCTTTTACCAGAGCGTCGATTACCAGCTGCTCAACCAGCGCGACCGCAATATCCTGCGCATTCTCCCTGTGGAAAAGAGCTGGGGGCCGGACTACCTGCGTTTCGCGCTGAATCTGGACACCGACAGCAACCAGGGATCCAGCTTCGGCCTGCGGGCCGCCTACCAGAAGACGCTAATCAACGACCTCGGTGCCGAACTGCTGGTAACGGTCGGCATCGGCAGCAATCTGGGGGCCGGCATCGACTTCTATCAGCCGCTCGACCCAGCGCAACGCTTCTTCGTCGAGACCGGCGTCAAGTACGAACGGATACAGCAGGATATCTTCCAGGACAACAGCCGTGTTGCCCAATACACCAACTCGGGCACCGCGTTCGCCTTGTCGGTCGGCACCAATTTCGGCACCCTTGGCCAGGCCCGCCTCGGCTGGATCGAGCAAAAGCGCAATTTCGACCGCGACATCGGCGCGTCGCAATTGCCCAATTTCGAAACCTCATACTCCGGCTGGAATGCCCGACTTTCGCTGGACCAGATGAACCGGCTCTACTTCGCGACGCAGGGCTGGTCGACGAAGCTCGATTATTTCGATTCCAATGACGCCGGGTTCGCACGCGCCGAAGTCGACGTGCAGGGCGCCTTCTCGCTCGGCAAGACGGTGATCACCGGGCGCGCCAATTACGTCGGTTCCCCGCGCGGACAACTCCCGTTCTACAGCGCCGGCCGGCTCGGCGGCTTCCTGAACATGAGCGCCTTTGCCCGCGGCCAGATTCTCGGCGACGAAATCACCTATGCCGGCATCCGCGCCGAGCAGATCATCGGGACCTTCCCGATCGGCCTGCGCGGCGACATGCGCCTCGGCTTCGCCCTCGAGGGCGCCCATGTCGGCACCTACTACACCGAAACGAATCTCAGCGGCACCAACATCCTCAATTCCGCCGCCATCTATCTCGGCGGCGAAACGCCGTTCGGTCCTGCCTATCTCGGCGTCGGCTACTCGACCAGCGGCGCCTCCAATCTCTTCCTGAACATCGGCATTCCATAGAACCCGCCTCCAGTTCGCTGGCATAATCGGCATTTTCCGAAGGAGCAATGCGCCATGAAAACCCGTTCCCTGCTGCTCGCCACCCTGATCGCCACCCTGCCCGCCGTCGCTGCCGCCCAGGAACCGCCGAAAGCGGTAACCGTCGTCGAAAAGGAGAAGGGCGCCGCGACCATCACCGAAGCCGTCGAACTCCAGGGCATCGTCACCGCCATCGACAAGACCAGGCGCGAGCTGACGATCAAGGGCGGATCGGGCCAGGACGTGACCTTCACGGCCGGCCCGCAGGTCAAGAACTTCAAGCAGATCAAGGTCGGCGACCTCGTCACCCTGAATTACATCGCCGCGCTCGGGATCGAACTCAAGAAGGGCGGCGGCCGCCTGCGCGAGCGCATCGAATCGGAACAGGCGATGGTCGCCAAGCCGGGAGAAGTGCCGGCCGCCGGCAAGGCCCGCACGGTCAAGGTGCTCGCCGACGTCACCGCCGTGGATGCGGGCGCCGGCACGATCACGCTGCGCGGCCCGCAGCGCAGCGTCGACCTCGTCGTCAAGGACAGGGAAGTGCTGAAGGACATTCGCGTCGGCGACCAGATCGCCGCCACCTACGAGGAAGCGCTGCTCGTTTCGGTCGCCCCCGCGACGCCGCCCGCACCGCCGGCCCCCGCCGCGCCCGCGGCTCAATAATTTCCTCGATCGGGGATCGCCATGATCAGAAACCTGCTGCGCGCCCTCGCCGGCTGGCTGTTGCTGTCCGGCCTGGCGCTGGCCCAGATCAACATCAACACCGCCAGCCGTGAAGAACTGGACGCTCTCAAGGGCATCGGCCCGACCAAGGCGCAGGCCATCGTCGATTACCGGCGGCAGAACGGCCCCTTCAGGTCAGTCGACGATCTGCAGAATGTCCCGGGTATCGGACCGGCCACCCTCAGGGACATCCGCCGCGACGTGACGGTCGGTGCTTCAGCACCGCACGCGCCGGCGGTTCAGGCACCGGCGGCGCCCAAGGCTCAGGCGAAACCGGCTGCCGCGACGGCGACCCCGGCCCACCCCGCGGCACCGGCCAGGCCGGCCCTGCCACCGTCCCCGGAAACGAAGCCGGCAGCACCGGCCCATCCGGCATCCCCGGCCGCCAGCGACCCGAGGCCGACGCCGGCAACGCCGGCGATGCCCGCGCAACCCGCCCGCCCGGCCGTTCCCGGCAAACCTGCCCAACCGGCTGCCGCGGCGCCGGCGACACCGCCGGCCGCGCCGGCGGCCACTCCCGCCATGCCGGCCAGGCCGGCGCAGCCCGCCCGACCACCCGCGAACTGACCTGCCCGGCTTGACCGACCGCCTGCTCCTCTGCGCCACCTCGCGCCTCGCCCAGACGCTGCGCGGGATGGCGCCGGGCAACGCCGCGGTCTGGCAGACGCCGCGGGCGCTGACCGTCGCCCAGTGGCTGGCGACGCTCGCCGACGAGGCCTTGCTGAGCGGCACGGCGGTCCTGCCGCAGGCGCTCGATCCCTTCGCCGAAGTCCTGCTGTGGGAAAAGGTGATCGCCGATTCCCTGCCCGACGACTCAGCGCCGCTGTTCGACATCCAGGGCATGGCGGCATCGGCCGCCGAGGCGCACGCCCTGACCCGCGTCTGGCAGTTGTCGCTGCCGGCGGCCGCGAGCGCCGCCGAGGAAACCCGGCGATTCCTGGCCTGGCAGGGCGAATTCCTGAAACGCTGCCGGGCGGCGCAGGCGATCGACCCGGCCGGGCAGCAGGCGCTGGTCGTCGAGCAGATCGAGCGTGGTCGACTGCAATTACCGGCCGAAATCGAATTCGCCGGCTTCGATCGCGAAACGCCGTTCGAGGCCCGCCTCAAGCGGGCGCTCGCGGAGCGCGGCTGCCTCGTCGTCGCGCGACCGGCCGGCCGGCAGGCCGCCGAGCCGCCGACCACCCTGCGCTGCCCCGACCCGGCAGCCGAGTGCGCGGCGGTCGCCGCCTGGGCGCAACGCAAGCTGGCCGTGGCGCCGCAGGCCCGGCTCGCCATCGTCGCCCCCGACCTCGCCGCCATCCGCGACCCGCTGGCCTTCGCCCTCGACGACGTCCTGCATCCCGGGCTGATCCGCCCGGCAGCCGCCGAGGCGGCCCGGACCTACAACATTTCGCTCGGCCGTCCGCTGGCGGCCCAGCCGCTGGTCGCGACGGCGCTCGAACTGATCGCGCTGGCCGGTGGCGGCAAGGTCGAGCAATCCCGCCTCGGCGCCCTGCTGCGCGCGCCCGACTGGTCGGCGGCCGCCAGCGAAGGCGACGGCCGCGCCCGCCTCGACGCCGCCATGCGCCGCGATCTGCCCTATTTCATCCGCCCGGCGGCCCTGCTGCGCTTGGCCGTCCGGCTGGCCGGCGCCGGCGATCCTCCGCCGTGCCCGCAGACGACGGAGCATCTGGCGGCCCTGCTCGACGCTGCGACCGCGGCGGGCGGACGGCGGCGGCCGCTGTCGCAATGGGCGGCGCTCTTCCGCCAATGGCTGCGGACGGCCGGCTGGCCCGGCGAACGCAGCCTCTCCAGCCATGAATACCAGGCGCGCCGCGCCTTTTCCGCCCTCCTCGACAGCCTCGGCAGCCTCGACGGCGTGCTCGGGCCGCTGAGCCAGGGCGAGGCGGCGCGCCGCCTGGCGCAACTCTGCCGTCAGCGCATTTTCCAGCCCGAAACCCGCGGCCAGCCGGCGATCCAGGTGCTCGGCATCCTCGAAAGCGCGGGCCTCGAATTCGACGCCCTGTGGGTAATGGGCATGAGCGACGACGCCTGGCCGCCGGCACCGCGGCCCAACCCGCTGCTGCCGGCCGAACTGCTGCGCCAGGCGGGCGCCGCGCACGCCAGCGCCGAGGTCGAACTCGAATTCGCCTCCTGCGTGCATGCCCGCCTGCTGCAGGCGGCACCGGAAGTCGTCTTCTCGTACCCGGCCAGCGCCGGCAACCGCCTGCTCCGCCGGAGCCCGTTGCTCGCCGGCCTTGCGGCGATGACCGACGCCCCGGCGCCGGCGGCGACCCTGGCGCAACGACTCGCCGCCGAGGCGCCGGACGCCTGCGTCGGCCTGCTCGACGCGCAGGCGCCGCCGGTCGGCGACGGCGAACGGGTGGCCGGCGGCACCTGGCTGCTGCGCGCGCAGGCGATCTGTCCGGCCTGGGGCTACTTCCGCTACCGCCTCGCCGGCGAGGCGCTGGAAGCACCGGTCGAGGGCCTCGATCCACGCGCCCGCGGCACACTGGTGCATGGGGCCCTGGAAGCCTTCTGGCGCACCACCGGCGATTCGGCGACGCTGGCCGTCATGAGCGACGCTGCCCGCGGCGCCGCCATCGCCACCGCCGTGGCAACGGCGCTCGCCGAATTCGAGAACGCACGGCGCAGCGCACTGCCGACGCGCTTCCGCCAGCTGGAGGGAATCCGCCTGGCGCGCCTGCTCGCCACCTGGCTCGACTTCGAGGCGCAGCGCGGCGCGCCCTTCACGGTCGTCGCCTGCGAGCAGGAAGCGCTGGTCGAGATCGAGCAAATCCGGGTCAAAATGTTCGTCGACCGCATCGATCAGCTGGCCGACGGCCGCCGGATCATCATCGACTACAAGACCGGGGCGACGATCGACACCAAAAACTGGGCAAGCGAACGGCTGACCGAACCGCAGTTGCCGATCTACGCCGCGCTCGCCTCGCCCGAGCCGGTCGCCGCCGTGGTTTTCGCCAAGGTCCTGGCGGACAAGCCGGCCTTCGCCGGCGTTGCCGAGGAGCGCGACCTGCTGCCAGGGATCGCCGGTGTCGGCGACGACAAGCAGAAGCTGTTCGACCCGGCGCAGTTCCCCGACTGGGCCGCCGTCGTCCGCCACTGGCAGGCGCGCCTGCAAGCGGTGGCCGGCGAAGTGCGCGCCGGCGTCGCCGGCGTCGTCGTCGCCGACGAGAACCTGCTCGCCTATTGCGACGTCAGGCCGCTGCTGCGCCTGGCCGAGCGCCGCCGGCAACTCGAACGGGCCGCCGCCGGAGGCCGAGCATGAGCGACCGCCGCCTCGCCGAAGATGCCGCCGCCCGCCTGCGCGCGCTCGAACTGGCCTCGTTCATCGTCGAGGCGCCGGCCGGTGCCGGCAAGACCGAACTGCTGACCCAGCGCTACCTGCGCCTGCTGGCCGAGGTCCGCCATCCCGAGGAGGTCCTCGCGCTGACCTTCACCAACAAGGCGGCGACCGAGATGCGCGACCGCATCCTCGGCAGCCTCGAATCCGTCGCCACCGCCAATCCCGCCGCACTGGCGCCGCACAAGCGCCAGACCTGCGAACTCGCCCGCGCCGTGCTCGACCACGATGCCCGCCAGGGCTGGGGGCTGCTGCAGCACCCCGGCCGCCTGCGCATCACGACCCTCGATGCGCTGTGCGCCAGCCTCGCCCGGCAGATGCCCTATCTCAGCCGCTTCGGCGCCCAGCCCGGCGTCACCGACGACGCCCTCCCCCACTACCGCACGGCGGCCCGCCGCACGCTGGAGATGGTCGAGGCAGAAGGCCCGGACGCCGAGGTGGTGGCGGCGGCGCTGCAGTTCATGGACAACGACGCCGGCCGCCTGGAAGCGCTGATCGTCAGCCTGCTCGGGCGCCGCGAGCAATGGCTGCACCATGCCGGGCGCATTGGCGAGGAAGACCTGCGCACGGAAGTGAGCGCCGGCTTCGCGGCCCTGATCGGGCGCGACCTGGCGGAACTCGCCGGCCGTCTCGACGCGACGCTGCAGGCGACGCTGATGCCGCCCCTGCGCTACGCCGCGGCCAACCTGCCGGCGCGGCTCGGCGCCCTGCTCGACTGGCAGACGCCGCTCGGTGCCGATCTCGCCGACCTGCCGGCCTGGCAGGCACTGGCCGGCGTATTGCTGACCGGCAAGGGCGAGTGGCGCAAGAATTTCACGAAGAACGACGGCTTCCCCGCCGACAAGGAAGGCAAGCCGTTCAAGGAGGCGATCGTCGCCGCGGTCGACCAACTGGCCGGCAACGACGGCCTGGCCGCCGCGCTGGCGCAGGCCGTCGACCTGCCCACTCCGGAACTGGACGATGGCGAGTGGTCGACCGTGGAAGCCTGCGCCCGCCTGCTGCAACTGGCGGCCGGCCAGTTGTGGCTGGCCTTCCAGGAGGCCGGCGCCGTCGATTTCGGCGAGATCGCCGCGCGTGCCAGCCTGGCGCTGGGCGATGACGATGCGCCGACCGACCTGGCGCAGGCGCTCGACTACCGGATCTCGCACCTGCTGGTCGACGAATTCCAGGACACCAGCCCGCTCCAGGTCGACTTGCTGGAAAAGCTGACGCGCGGCTGGACGCCCGGCGACGGGCGCACGCTGTTCGTCGTCGGCGACCCGATGCAGTCGATCTACCGTTTCCGCAAGGCCGACGTCGGCCTCTTCCTGCGCGTCCGGCAACGCGGCATCGGCGACATCCGCCTCGAAAACCTGCGCCTGTTCCGCAACAACCGTTCGCACCCGGCGATCGTCGACTGGGTCAACCAGACTTTCCCGCAGGTCTTCCCCGCCGCCGACAGCCCCGAGCGCGGCGCCGTGCGCTATGCCGAATCGGCCGCCACGCTGGCGCCCTGCGCCGACAGCGGGGTCCGCATCCACGCCCTGCTCGCCGGCGACGACGGCACCGAAGCCGGCGAGGCGGCGCGGGTGATCGACGTCATCCGGACCACGCTGCGCGAGCATCCGGACCAACGCATCGCCGTCTTGGTCCGCGCCCGCAGCCATCTCGACGAACTGGTCGCGGCCATCCGCCGCGACGCACCCGAGTTGCGCTTCCAGGCTGTCGATATCGAGGGCCTCGCCGACCGCCAGCATGTCCAGGACCTGCTGATCCTTGCCCACGCGCTATTCCACCGCGCTGACCGCGTGAACTGGCTGGCCCTGCTGCGCGCGCCGTGGTGCGGCCTGACGCTGCACGACCTGCACCAACTGGCCGCCGACGACCGCCTGTCGACGATCTGGCAGCTGATGCAGGACGAGGCCCGCGTCGACCGCCTGAGCAACGATGGTCGGCAACGCCTGCGCCAGGTGCGCGACATCCTGCGCGAGGCGCTGGCGCAACAGGGGCGGCAGCATCCGCGGCGCTGGCTTCAGGGCGTCTGGCTGATGCTCGGCGGGCCGCGCTGCCTGGAATCGCCGGCGGCGCTCGCCGACGTCGACGCCTTCTTCGCACTGATGGACGAGCTGGCGGCCGCCGGCAAGCTCGATCCGGAAACGCTGCAGGAGAAAAGCGTCGAACTTTTCGCCCCGCCCGACCCGCTGGCCGGCGCGCAAATCCAGATGATGACCATCCACAAGTCGAAGGGGCTGGAATTCGATACCGTCATCCTGCCCGGGCTGCAGCGCGTCGCCCGCGGCGGCGAAAGCAGCCTGCTGCTGTGGGACGAAGTGACGGTGGCAGACACCCACGAGCATCTGGTCGTGGCGCCGCTCAAGGCGCGCGGCGCCAGCGCCGACGGCCCCACAGCCTACGATTACCTGCGCCGCCTCGAGGCCGAGCGCAGTGCCCACGAAGCGGAGCGTCTGCTCTACGTCGCCGCCACGCGGGCGATCCGCGCCCTGCACCTGTTCGGCACGCTGGAACCCGATGCGAAACAGGAAACGGGGCTGAAGACGCCGGCGGCCGGCTCGCTGCTCCGGCTCCTGTGGCCGCACACCGCCGGCCCGGCCTTCGCAGCGGCGCTTGCCGGCGAGCCGGCTGCCGCGGCCGCGGCGCCGGGCGGCGTCGATGCGGCGAGTTTCGTACCGCAACTGATCCGCCTGCGCACCCCCGCCCTGCCCGGGGAATTCCTGACAGCACCCGCTACGCCGCCGGGCAACCCGCCGGCAGACGAGACCCCGGCGCCGGCCCTTGACGCCGCCGTCGGCACCCTGGTCCATCGCTGCCTCGAACTGGTCGCCAACGACGCGCTGGCCAACTGGTCGGCCGCGCGCATCCGTTCGCTCGAACCGGCCTACCGGCGCTGGCTGGCGCACGCCGGCCACGGCCCAGCAGAGGCCGCCGCCGGCGCCGCCACCGTGGTCGGCGCGCTGTGCCGGACGCTGGAATCGGCGGCCGGACGCTGGGTGCTGGCGCAGGCCGACGCCGCGGCCGCCGAGCAGGCGTGGTCGAGCCGCGCGACGCCGGAGGAGGGAACGGTTGCGGTCCACCACGTAATCGACCGCATTTTCATCGCCGACGGCTGCCGCTGGATCGTCGATTACAAGACGGTGCATGTGCCCGAAGGTGCCGACGAGAGCGCCTTCCTGAACGCGCGGGCCGCCGACTACCGGCCGCAACTGGCGCGTTACGCCAGCCTCTTCGCCAGCGACCCGCTCCCGCTCCGGCTGGCGATCTTCTTCCCGCTACAGGGCGTTCTGGTCGAACTGCCCTGACTTCGGGAAGCCTTGTCGCCGGTCGACGACGCGACAAGGCATTCGGATATACTCGAAATCAATGTAAAAAGTTGTCAAGAACAAATGCCGCCTCGCCTGCGCCTCGCCGTCGCCTGTCTCGCCGCCATCCTCTGTCTGGCGGGCGGGGCGACGCATGCAGCGCCGACCGTGCTCAAGGTCGCCATCCTGGAAAATTCGCCGCCGATGGCTTATCGTGATGCCGACGGCCGGCTGACCGGCTTCAGCGTCGAGATCGCCCGCGCGCTCTGCCAGGAAATGCAGGTCCATTGCGAATTCCAGGTGATCTTCCTCGAGCGCGTGATCGACGCGCTGGTCGGCGGCGAAGTCGACATCGCCGCCGTCAGCCTGCTCGACACGCCGGAACGGCGCGCCAGGATCATTTTTGCCAAGCCCTACTTCCGCTCGATCTCGCTGTGGTTCGCCCGCCCCGGCGTCATGCCCGGCGACCAGGGTGTGCGCGTCGCCACGGTCAAGGGGTCGGCGCAGGAACGCTACGTCCGCCAGCAGGGCTGGGACACGGTCGCCGTGGCGACCAATGGCGACCTCGGCAAGCCGCTGGTCGCCGGCGTCGCCCAGGCGGCCATCGTGCCCATGAACACCGCCCTGAATCTGGTCAAGGATCCGGAGTTCCGACGCCTCGGCTTCGATTCGACGGTGATGAAGGTGCCCGAACTGGTCGGCAACGCCTCCTTCGGCATCAGCCCGCACCGGCCGGAACTCAAGGAGTCGGTGGACAGCGCCCTCGAACGCATCCAGCGCAACGGCGTATACGAGCGGATCAACACGCAGTTCCTGCCCTTCCGCGTGCATTGATGGCGGCCCTGCGCACACTGTTCCTGATCGGCGGCCTGTGCGCGGGCCTCGCCGTCCAGGCCGCCGAACTCGCGGTGGCGGTCGGCGTCCTCGACCCGGCCCAGGTCGCCGGGCAGGACAAGGCCTTTCCGCGCGGCGCGCCGGGCGCCGAACTGGTTGCGGTCAACGACGATCTCGCCCGCGAAATCTGCCGCCGCATCAACGCCCGCTGCGCCCTGAACTACATCGCCTTCGCGGAAATCCTGCCGGGCGTCGAGGCGCGCCGCTTCGACCTCGGCTTCGGCAACTTCCTGCGCTCGCCGGAACGCGAAAGGCGCGTCGCCTTCAGCGACACGATCTGGCGCTCGTCATCGCGCCTGGTCGGCTCCCCGGCTGCCGCCAGAGCCTTCGCCGGCAAGCTCGGGCGGCCGGTGACCCTCGACAGCCTGCGCGACGCCCGCGTGACGGCGATCGCCGGGTCGCAGCAACTGACCTTCCTCGAACGCCTCCCCGGCGAGCGCCGCCTGACGGCGATCGGTACGCCGACGCCGATCGACGCCCTCCAGGCGTTGCGCGACGACGGCGCCGATTTCGCGCTGCTGCCGACCCTGTCCGCCTATTCCCTGCTCAGCCACGACAGCAGCGGCGACTTCGAATTCGTCGGCCCGGCGGCCGCCGACCGCGGCCTCGGCGGCACCGTGCACATCATCCTGCCCCGCCAGCATGAGCAGTTGCGCCGGGCGGTCAACCAGGCCATCGCGGCGATCCGCAGCGACGGCACCTACCAGCGCATCGTGCGCCGCTATTTCCCGGTGGGTCTGGACTGAACGCCATGACGACGCCCGACCGGGAACGCTACAGCGCCAACCGCGCCTTCGTGCTGCTGGCGACCGTCTTCGCCCTGCTGTTCGGCGGCGTCGTCGCGCTCCTCGCCTTCGACCAGCACCGCGTCCTCGAGGCCTCGCAGCGCCTGCAGCAGGAGACGGTGCCGGAAATCATCCGTTTCCAGCGCCTGGCGCGCAACCTCGACCAGCTGCGCCAGGAAGGCGAGCGCCTCTTTTCGGCCGGCACCCCGGAAGGGCGTCAGCAATCGCTGTTCATCGTCATGCTGGTGGCCAGCCACCCGAGCATTCTCGAACATCCGCAATCGGCCGAAACGGCCCGCGACACCGAGAATTTCCTCGTCGAAACCAGCCGCCGTGCCGGCGCCGACCCGGCGCTCCTCAAGGCGCGCCATGCCGAATGGCTGAACTACTCCAAGCGGCTGAGCCTGCTGGTCGACGATCTCTCGGTGCAGGGCGCCAGCCTGGCCACCGACGACCTCGCCAACATGGTCGCGGTCATGCGCCTGGCGCGCATCAAGCTGCTCGGCGCGCTGGTGCTGGTCGGCTGCTTCCTGCTGCTGATGATGCTCCTGCTCAGGCAACACCTGATCCGCCCGCTGCAGCGCATCGACCAGGCCCTGTCGTCGCTCGGCGTCGACCGACCGGCGCCCGAATTCCCGGACGTCCGGCTGACCGAGATCCACGCCGTCGAGGAAGCGACCAAGCGCCTGCACGCCGAGATGGTCAGCAACGAGGAGGCGCGCCGCGAACTGGAACTGCTGGCCAGCCGCGACGGCCTCACCGGCCTCATGAACCGCCGCCATTTCATGCTTCTCGCCCAGGCCGAACTGCAGCGTGCCCACCGCTATGGCCGGCCGATCGCCGTCGCCCTCGGCGACCTCGATTTCTTCAAGCGCCTCAACGACACCTACGGCCACGGCGCCGGCGATGTCGTGCTGCGCACCTTCGCCGGCCTGCTCGCCGAAAGCGTGCGTCAGTCCGACCTGGTCTGCCGTTACGGCGGCGAGGAATTCGCCTTTCTCTTTCCCGAAAGCAGCGTCGAGCAGGCGCGCATCCTCGTCGAACGCTTCCGCCAGCGCTTCGCCGACCACGACATCCGCCTGCCGGACGGCCTGCTGGTGCGCGTCACCCTGAGCATCGGCCTTGCCGATGCCAGCCGCTGCCCGATCGAGGTCGCCCTGCAGCACGCCGATTACGCCCTCTACGAGGCCAAGCGCCTGGGGCGCAACCGCGTCATCGTCGCCGACGAGACGACCTGATGCACATCCTGATCGTCGAGGACGAGCGGCCGATCGCCGAAAATCTCTACGATTTTCTGGAAGGCTGCGGGCATCGCTGCGATTTCGCGCCGACCCTGGCCGCCGCCAACGCCCTGCTCGGACGCGACACCTTCGACGCCCTGGTGCTCGACCGCTGCCTGCCCGACGGCGATGGCGCCCAACTGGCCAGCCGCTTGCGGTCGACCGGGAATTCCGTGCCGATTCTGATGTTGACCGCACGCGACACGCTGGATGACAAGCTGGCCGGCTTCGACGCCGGCGCCGACGACTATCTCGCCAAGCCCTTCGCCCTCAAGGAAGTCGAGGCCCGCCTGCAGGCGCTGCTGCGCCGTGCCGGCGGGCGGACGGCGGCAGCGCGCCTGGCGTTCGGGGCGCTCGCCTTCGATCCGGCGGCGCAAACGGCGACGCTCGACGAGGCGCCGCTGACCCTGCCCCCCAAGGCCGTGCGCCTGGTCGAAATCCTGCTGCAGCAGCCGCAGCGGGTTTTCTCGCGACGCGAGCTGGAAGTCGCCATCTGGGGACAGGCCCAGGAATCGAGCGACAACCTGCGCAGCGTCCTGCACACGCTGCGAAAGGCGCTACCGGCCGGCGCGCCGGTCGAGATCGTCAACGTCCATGGCCTCGGCTACAAGCTCGTCGGGCGCTAGGGCGGCCCCCAGCATGCGCCTGCGCATCGCGGCCGCGGTCGCCGCGCTGACCCTGCTCGCCATCGCGGCGCAGGCGGTGGCCATGCTGATGATCTTCGACGAAAAGGAAGAGGAATTCATCGCGGAAATCCTCGGCCAGCAGATCGCCCACAGCATGGCGGTGTGGCAGACGGCGCCGGAATCCGCCTTTCCCAACACGCCGGACATGCAGCTGTACCGGATCGCCCGGGGCACTCAGCCGGCCGCCGGCATTCCCGCCGACGTCGCCCGCCTGGCGGTCGGCAATCATGAAATCCTGCGCGCCGGCCGAGAATTCCACGTTGCGGTGCGCGAGGACGACGGCGCGCGCTACATCCTGGTCTACGACGTCGAGGACCACGAAACGCGCCTGCACGAGCTGATCCTGATCACCGCCAGCGCCGGCGGCCTGCTCGCCCTGGTCGTGCTGCTCGCCGGCTACGCCCTGGCCGGCGGCCTGGCCAGCCGGCTCGAACGCCTCGCCGGGCGGGTCGGCGAGCCGGGCGACACGGCGCTGGCGGAACCCGGCATGGAGCGCGAACTGCTCGCCATCGCCGACGCGCTCGACCGCTACCGCCAGCGCCAGCAGCAGGCGCTGGCCCGCGAACAGGCGTTCGCCGCCAACCTGTCGCACGAACTGCGCACGCCGCTGACGGCGATCCGCACCGACGCCGAACTCATGGCGGCCCTGCCCGATCTCCCGGAATCCGTCGCGCGCCGCGCAAATCGCGTGATCGGCAACGTCGACCGCATCAATGCCCTCGGCAACAGCCTGCTGCTCCTCGGGCGCGAGGCGCGCCCGGCGCTGCTCGAGGAAATCCGCCTGCGCCCGGCCATCGCGGCGGTCTGGGAAGCGCTGACCATCGCCAATCCCAAGCCGGTGCACCTGCGCCTGGATATCCCGGAGGGAAGCGCCGTCGCCGCCGATCCGGCCCTGTTCGACCTGATCCTGCGTAACCTGCTGGACAACGCCCTGCGCTACAGCGAGGCGGGCGAAATCGTCTGCACCCTGGCCGGCAGCCGGCTGAGCGTGACCGATTGCGGTCCCGGCTTCGCAGCGGCCGACCTGGCGCACGTCTTCGACCGTTTCTATACCGGCCCGCGCGGCCGCCACGGCCTCGGCCTGGCGCTGGTACACCATGTCTGCACGGCCAGCGGCTGGCAGGTCAGCGCCGGAAACGCGACGACGGGCGGCGCCGAGGTCGTGGTCGACCTGGGCCGCAGCGTCCGCCGCTTCTGACCTCACAATTTCCTCACAAATCGCTCACTAAACCCTCACGCGCGGTCGACTAAATTCGCCGGCACATTTTGCCGGGTGGTCGACAATGAATATTTTCAAGGGTTTGAACGGGTCCGCGCTGCGCGTCTGGGGCTTTGCCGTGCTGGTCGCGCTGGCGGTGTTTTCCGTCACGCGCCTCGCCCTGCTGGGCTATTCGGTGCTGTTCAGCGACCAGTCGCTGCGCGACCTGCTCGCCCCGCTGGCGATCGGCGTCCTGCGCGACCTGCCGGTGGCCGCCGCCGCCGCCTCGCCGTGGCTGCTTCTCGAACTGATGCCCGGCACCAGATGGCGGGAACGCCTGCGCTGGCCGCTGTTTGCCGTCTATCTCTTCGCGCTGCTCTTCGTCGGCGTCTCGGAAGGCATCTTCTGGGACGAATTCAGCACCCGTTTCAATTTCATCGCCGTCGACTATCTGGTCTATACCACCGAAGTGATCGGCAACATCCGCGAATCCTACCCGGTGGGCAAGATCATCGGCGCCCTGCTGCTGCTGACCGTTTTCCTCGCCTGTGCCCTGCGCCGTCCGCTGCGCGCCGCCGCCAGCGGCCAAACGACGCGCCGCAGCCAGCTCGGCTGGGGCCTGGGCCTGATCGTGCTCGCATGGTTCGCGGCAGGCAAGCTGGCCGCCCCCGAGTTTTCCGCCAATGCCTACGGCAACGAACTGGCCGACAACGGCTGGCGCAGCTTCGTCGCCGCCGCCGGCCAGAACCGGCTGGATTACCGCCATTTCTACGCCACCCGGCCCGATGCCGAGGTGATGGCCGACCTGCAGCGCCTGTCCGGGCACGACAATGTCACGGCGAGCCGCCCGCCGGTGCGGAAGGCCACCTATGCGGTGCAACGCCAGCCGAATGTCGTGGTGATCATGATGGAGAGCATGTCGGCCGAGTACATGGCGACCTTCGGCAACCGCGAGAACATCACACCCAACCTTGACCGCCTGGCCGGCGAAGGCCTGCTGTTCAGCCGACTGTACGCCACCGGCACGCGCACCGTGCGCGGGCTGGAAGCGCTCTCCGCCGCCCTGCCGCCGCAGCCGGGCATGGCCGTGGTGCGCTGGCCGCACGTCACCAACCTGAACACCCTGGGCAGCACGCTGGCCGCCCACGGCTGGACCCCGCATTTCCTGTACGGCGGCTATGGCATGTTCGACAACATGAACAGCTATTTCGATGCCCAGGGCTATCAGGTCACCGACCGCACCAACTTCCGGGAAGGACTCGTTCAGTTCGAGAACATCTGGGGCGTCGCCGACGAGCACCTGTTCGACCAGGCGCTGCTCAACTTGGACCAGGACGCGGCCACCGGCAAGCCCTTCTTCTATCACATCATGACGACCTCGAACCATCGTCCCTTCACCTACCCCGACGGACGCATCGACATCCCGTCGCCGGGCAAGCGGGCGGGCGGCGTCAAGTACGCCGACTACGCCATCGGCCGCTTCATCGAAATGGCCAGGACGAAGCCGTGGTTCGACAACACCATCTTCCTGATCGTCGCCGACCACTGCGCGAGTAGCGCCGGCAAGACCAAGATCCCGGTCGACCGCTACCACATCCCGGCCATCGTCTATGCGCCGAAGATCGTTTCGCCGCAACGCGTCGACACGCTGGCCAGCCAGATCGACCTCGCCCCCACCCTGCTCGCCATGCTCGGCCTGGAAGGCAACGACCGCTTCGTCGGCCGCGACATCCTCAGTACGCCACCCGACCAGGGGCGCGCCCTGCTGTCGACCTACCAGAACGTCGGCTACCTGAAGGGCGACCTCATGACCGTGCTGCAACCGAAGCGCAGGATCGAAACCTTCCGCATCAGCGCCGACGGCAAGGAAGCCCAACTGGTGCCGACCGACCGGCAACTGGCGGACGAAGCGATCGCCTACTTCCAGGGCGCCGCCATGCTGATGGAAAGACACGGCACCAACGGTTCGCGCAGCTGAGGGAAGCCGCGGGAATGACGCGCCGCTGGTTCCTCGGGCACGGCCTGTTTCTGGCGCTGAGCGGCGTATTGCTGTTTTACGTCTTCGAACGCACCGATCTCGACCTGCAACTGGCGGCGCCATTCTTCAACCCGGTGCTGGGCGACTTTCCGCTCCGCCAGCACGGGTTCTTCACCCCGGTTTTCTACTACGGCGTCAAATTCGCCGTGCTGGCCGGCGCGCTGCTGGCGGGCGCCGGCTGCCTTTATGGCCTGGGCGGCAGGCTGCCCTGGCTGCCGCCGCGCAATGCTGCGCTGGCCCTGCTCGGCCTGATCCTGATTCCAGCGGCCGTCGCCGTCCTCCGACTGAACACCAACCGCCACTGCCCGTGGGACATCTCGGCGTTCGGCGGATTTGCCCCCTACCTGGGCCTGTTTGCGCAAGCGTCGGGCGACATCGCGCGCGGCATGTGCTTCCCGGCGGCGCACGCGGCGACCGGCTTCATGTGGCTGGCCGGCGGTCTGGCCCTGCACACCCATTCGCCGCGCCTGGCCCGCCGCCTCATCCTCGGCGCCCTCTGCCTCGGTCTGGTCATGGGGCTGACCCGCCAGGCCCAGGGGGGACATTTCCTCTCGCACACCCTGTGGTCGGCCTGGCTGGCCTGGGCGATCAGTCTGGCGCTGGCCGCTGCGCTGGGCGTCGGCCGCTCAGCCGCGGGCGATCGGCCACAGCACGCAGAGCCAGATCGCCGCAGCGTTTATCAGGCTTAGGAGCACCGCCGCGCTGCCCATGTCCTTGGCGCGCTTGGCCAATTCGTGCTTTTCGGGCGACGCCTTGTCGACCACGGCCTCGACCGCCGAATTGAGGATCTCGACGATGAGGATCAGCAGGATGCTGCCGACCAGCAGGGCACGGTCGACACCGCTCCGCCCCAGATAAAGGGCGAGCGGAATCGTCACCGCGGCGAGCAGCACCTCCTCGCGGAACGCCGCCTCGTTCTTCCAGGCGGCGGCGATGCCGTCGCGCGAATAACCCAGCGCGTTCCACAGCCGGACCAGCCCCTTCTTGCCCTTCAACTCGGCGGCACTCATGCCTTTTTCTCCAGCAGCGGTTTCAGGAAACGGCCGGTATGACTGGCCTTGCAGCGGACAATCTGCTCCGGCGTGCCGGCGGCGAGGATGCGCCCGCCGCCGTCGCCGCCCTCCGGCCCGAGGTCGACGATCCAGTCGGCGGTCTTGATGACGTCGAGGTTGTGCTCGATGACGACCACCGTGTTGCCGTTGGCGACCAGGCGCTGCAGCACACTGAGCAGCATCTCGATGTCCTGGAAATGCAGGCCGGTGGTCGGTTCGTCGAGAATGTACAGGGTGCGGCCGGTGTCGCGCTTGGACAGTTCGAGCGCCAGCTTGACGCGCTGTGCCTCGCCGCCGGACAGCGTGGTCGCACTCTGGCCAAGGGTGATGTAGCTGAGACCGACGTCGACCAGGGTCTGCAGTTTGCGGGCGACGACCGGCACGGCGTCGAAGAATTCGCGCGCCTGCTCGACGGTCATGCCGAGCACGTCGTGGATGGTCTTGCCCTTGTAGTGGACCTCCAGCGTCTCGCGGTTGTAACGCTTGCCGTGACAGACGTCGCACGGCACGTAGATGTCGGGCAGGAAGTGCATCTCGACCTTGATCATGCCGTCGCCCTGGCAGGCCTCGCAGCGGCCGCCCTTGACGTTGAAGCTGAAGCGCCCGGGCCCGTAGCCGCGCGCCCGCGACTCCGGCACCTGCGAGAACAGCTCGCGGATCGGCGTCAGCAGGCCGGTGTAGGTCGCCGGGTTGGAGCGCGGCGTGCGGCCGATCGGCGCCTGGTCGACGTTGATCACCTTGTCGAACAGTTCGAGGCCGACGATTTCCTTGTGCGGCGCCGGCTCGGCGGTCGAACCGTAGAGGTGCCGGGCAGCGGCGGCATAGAGCGTGTCGTTGATCAGCGTCGACTTGCCGGAACCGGAAACGCCGGTGATGCAGGTGAGCAGGCCGACCGGCAGCTCCAGCGTGACGTCCTTCAGGTTGTTGCCGTAGGCGCCGACCACGCGCAGCTGGCGGTCGGGCTGCTGCGGTCGACGCTGCTGCGGGGCCAGAATTGCCCGGCGGCCGGCCAGGTAGTCGCCGGTCATCGACGCCGGGTTGGCCGCGACCTCGGCCGGCGTGCCTTCGGCGACGATGGCGCCGCCGTGCACGCCGGCGCCGGGGCCGATGTCGACGACGTAGTCGGCGGTGCGGATGGCGTCCTCGTCGTGCTCGACGACGAGCACGGTGTTGCCCATGTCGCGCAGGTTGCGCAGGGTCTGCAGCAGGCGGTCGTTGTCGCGCTGGTGGAGACCGATCGACGGCTCGTCGAGCACGTACATGACGCCGGTCAGCCCGGAGCCGATCTGCGAGGCCAGGCGGATGCGCTGCGACTCACCACCGGAGAGGGTCTCGGCGCTGCGCTCCAGGCACAGGTAGTCGAGCCCGACGTTGATCAGGAAGGAAAGGCGGGCGGTGATTTCCTTGAGGATCTTGTCCGCCACCTGCGCCTTGTGGCCGGCCAGGGTCAGGCAGTTGAAGTAGTTGCGCGCCTCGCCCAGCGGCAGGCGGCTGATCTCGTGCAGGGTGCGCGCGCCGACGCGCACGTGGCGCGCCTCGATGCGCAGGCGCGTGCCGTTGCAGTGCGGGCAGGTCGAGTTGCTGATGTACTTGGAGAGTTCTTCGCGCACCGCCTGCGAATCGCTGCCGCGGTAACGCCGCTCGAGGTTGGGGATGATGCCCTCGAAGGTGTGGCTGCGGTCGAAGCGCGTGCCCTTCTCGTTGGCGTAGCGGAAGCTGATCGCATCGCGCCCGGAACCGTAGAGGATGACCTGGCGCACCGCCTCGGAAAGCTGGGCGAACGGCGTGTCGACTGCAAACCCGTAATGCTCGGCCAGCGATTCGAGGATCTGGAAGTAGAACTGGTTCTTCCTGTCCCAGCCGCGGATCGCCCCCGCCGCCAGCGACAGTTCGGGGTTGCCGACGACGCGCCTGGGGTCGAAGAACTGGATGACGCCCAGCCCGTCGCACTTCGGGCAGGCGCCCATCGGGTTGTTGAACGAGAACAGGCGCGGCTCGAGCTCCTGCAGGGCATACGAGCAGACCGGACAGGCGAACTTGGCCGAGAACAGGTGCTCCTTCCCGCTGTCCATCTCCAGCGCGATCGCCCGGCCGTCGGCATGGCGCAGCGCCGTCTCGAAGGATTCCGCCAGGCGCTGCCGCATGTCGTCGCGCACCTTGAGGCGATCGACGACGACATCGACATTGTGCTTCTGCGTCTTGGCCAACTTGGGAACGGCGTCGATCTCATGGACCGTGCCGTCGACCCGCACGCGGGCGAAGCCCTGGGCGCGCAGTTCGGCGAAGAGATCGGCTTGCTCGCCCTTGCGGTTGGCCACCACCGGCGCGAGGATCATCAGTTTGGTTTCTTCCGGCAGGGCCAGCACGTGATCGACCATCTGCGACACCGTCTGCGCTTCCAGCGGCTGGTCGTGTTCCGGGCAATACGGCGTGCCGGCGCGGGCGAACAGCAGGCGCAGGTAATCGTGGATCTCGGTGACGGTGCCGACGGTGGAGCGCGGGTTGTGCGAGGTCGCCTTCTGCTCGATGGAAATGGCCGGGCTCAACCCCTCGATCAGATCGACATCGGGCTTCTCCATCAACTGCAGGAATTGCCGGGCATAGGCCGACAGCGACTCGACGTAGCGCCGCTGCCCCTCGGCGTAGAGCGTGTCGAAGGCCAGCGACGACTTGCCCGAGCCGGACAGCCCGGTGATGACGATCAGCCGGTCGCGCGGCAGATCGAGGTTGATGTTCTTGAGGTTGTGCGTGCGCGCGCCGCGAATGCGGATGGTTTCCATGATGCCGGAGTCGGAATGAATTGGTGCAGCCGACAACTATACGCAAGTTCGCCGCGCCTTCGGGCAAAGAAGCGCTACGCCCGTTGCTTTCCGCGGCCCCGCGGTTCATGCTATCCGCCACGGGAGGAATTCGCACATGCGTCTGGGTTTTCTCGGTGCGGCCGGCGAGGTGACCGGTTCGTGCACGCTGGTGGACACGGGGGGTTGCCGCTTCCTCGTCGACTGCGGCATGTTCCAGGGCGGACCGGAAGCGCGCACCAAGAACCTGCGGGCGCTGAATTTCGGCTTCGATGTGCGGAACATCGATTTCGTCCTGCTTACCCATGCCCACATCGACCATTCCGGGCTCCTGCCGCGCCTGATGGTCCTCGGTTTCCGCGGACCGATCTACGCGACGCCGGCGACCATCGATCTGCTCGAGGTCCTCCTGCCGGACAGCGCGCACATCCAGGAAAAGGAAGCCGAATGGCAGCTGCGCCACCGCTTCCGCCGCGGCAGGAGCGAACGCGGCGTCGCGGCCCCGCTGTACACCGTCGCCCAGGCGCTGGCAGTGCTCGGACAGTTGCAGCCGGTCGCCTACGGCGCGACGCTGCAGCCGGCGGAAGCGGTCACCGTGCGTTTCCACGACGCCGGGCACATCCTCGGGTCGGCCTGGCTGGAAGTCACGGTTGGCGTTAAAGGTCGGCCGCGGCGGCTGGTGTTCTCGGGCGATCTCGGCATGCCGAACCGGCCGGTGCTGCGCAATCCGGAGAAGGTCGCGGTGGATGCCGACGCGCTGCTGATCGAATCGACCTACGGCGACCGCCTGCACCGTTCGCTGCCGGAAACCGAGGACGAAATCGTCGCCGCCTTCGAGCGGACCCGCGCCGCCCGCGGCAACCTCGTCATCCCCGCCTTCGCCGTCGGCCGCACGCAGGAGATCATCTACCTGCTGGCCGATCTGGTGCGGCGCCAGCGGCTGTCGCCGCTCAAGGTCTATGTCGACTCGCCAATGGCGAATTCCGCGACCCGGATCACGCTGGCGCATCCGGAATTGCTCGATGCCGAGACGCGCGCCCTGATCGCCTGGCAGCAGGCCCATCCGGACCGGATGAAACTCGAGTTCGTCGCCGACGTCGAGGCGTCCAAGGCGCTGAACGAAATCCGCAGCGGCGCAGTGATCATTTCGGCCAGCGGCATGTGCGAGGCGGGACGGATCAAGTACCACCTGCGCGAAAACCTGCCGCGCAGCGAATGCAGCGTCCTGATCGCCGGCTTTCAGGCGGCCGGCACGCTTGGCCGGCGCCTGGTCGACGGTGCCCGGCTGGTCCGCATCTTCGGCGAGACGGTCCCGGTCCGCGCCCGGGTCTATACAGTAGGCGGCCTCTCGGCCCATGCCGACCAAGCAGCCCTGCTCGACTGGCTGCGCGGCTTCCGCAGCCCGCCGGGCCGGGCCTTCGTCGTGCATGGCGAAGCGCTGGCCTCGGAGAACTTCGCCGCAGCGATTCGCGAGCGGCTGGGCTGGACGGCGGTAAGCCTGCCGCACGCCGGCGAATTCGTTGAAATATAGGCCCCCACTATAGCCCACGACCATGGACACGCCAGCCGCCATCGAACGCATCGCCCGCCACCTCGCCCGTTCGCGCCGGGTGCTTTTCATCACCGGCGCCGGCATCTCGGCTGACTCCGGGCTACCCACCTACCGCGGGGTCGGCGGTCTGTACAACGACGAAGAGACCGAGGACGGGCTGCCGATCGAAACGGCGCTGTCGGGAAGCATGTTTTCCGTCCGCCCGGAAATCACCTGGAAATACCTGGCGCGGATCGCCCATCACTGCCGCGACGCGCTGCCCAATCCCGCGCACCGGGCCATCGCGAGCCTGGAAGCGAAAGTTCCCGACACCTTCGTCTTCACGCAGAACATCGACGGCCTGCACCGCAAGGCGGGCAGCACCAAGCTGATCGAGATCCATGGCAACCTGCAGACGCTGGTCTGTGCGAGTTGCGACTTCCACGAACCGGTCGACGATCTGGGCCGCCATGAGCTCCCGCCCCGCTGCCCGAAATGCGGCGGAACGCTGCGCCCGGACGTCGTGCTCTTCGGCGAGGCCTTGCCGGAAGCGGCGATGACCCGCTTCATCGGCGCCCTCGAACGCGGTGTGGACATGGTATTCACCATCGGCACCTCCGCCGTCTTTCCGTACATCGCCGAGCCGGTGGTCTGGGCCGCGCGGGTCGGGATTCCCACCGTCGAGATCAACCCCGCGCAAACCCGCCTGACTCCCCACGTCGCCTACCACTTGCCACTGGGCGCCGCCGCGGCCATGACGGAAATCATGGCCCACCTGGACGGCACCTGACCGCACGGAACACGGGCGGGCTTCCAGGGGCGGCCTTGGCGCAGATCACCCTGGGGGGTTTTGCGAGGCCATAGCGGCTACGGCGTGCATTCTCACGGCGTCCCGATGAACAGGTAGAAATTGCCCATGCCGTTCGGCGCATACCCGTAACCGACATAAACCATCCCCAACGGCGTCTCGCCTCCTGCATAAGCGGTCACCGAGCTTTGCCAGCCGTTCAGGTTCGTTTCCGTGTAGCGGCCGTTGACCTGCCCGCCCTCCAGAGCCACGCCGACCCGCATGTCGCCGCGCAGGCCTGCCGGCAGTCGCCCGACAACCTTCTCGACGCGGACGTTGCCATACATGAGCGAGTCGCCGATGATCTGGTTGCGCACGAACCCCGACAGGTTGAGGAAACCGCCCAGCGCCACGGCGTCGTAGAAGGGCAACGTGCCGGTCAGGGAACCGGCGCCGCGGATCCGCCCGTGGAAGACGTAGTCGCCGATGCTCTGCGCGGCGCGCAGGTCCAGTTCCGCCCGGTCATAGCCGTCGCCCGCCGCGTAGAAGTAGTTCCCGTAGGCCGCCCAGCCGGTCGTCGGGTTGTACAGGCGGTCGAACTGGTCGAATTCCATCTTGGCTAGGAAGCCACCATAGCCCTTGCCTCCACTCCTGAAAGTCGGCGATCCGGTTTCCAGGTCGGCATTGCGGTAACGCTCGGTCCAGCCAAACGCCACCGGCCCCCACAGGCCGACGTTGATTCCCGCCAGCAGGTCGAGGGTCGTCTGATCGACCCGGTATTCGGCCACCCGATTGTTGTTCTGATAGATATCGAGCGGTACGCGCAGGTAGATAAGCCTGGGCTCGAAAAAGAAACGCCGCTCGGCGTCGAGCGGTTGATAGAACTCAGTGAACGCCCCGATTTCGTTGCCGACCTGGACCCCGGCCAGCCACTCGCCGCCCAGGCTGTTGATCAGGGTTTTCTGGTAGGCGACCCGCATGTTGAAGGTGGACGAGCCGTTGGAAACCGAGTTTAGATTGAAGCCAAAGCGCAGGTAATCCGGCCCGAATTCCTTTTCCAGCGGCGTCACGCGCAGGATGTTGCGATCCCGCGTGGACAACAGCGAGAAGTCCACATGGTCATATTCGCCATCGCCGAAGATCAGGCCGATATCCTTGTCCAGCCGGTCGACGTCGACCGGCACGCCTTCGTAATTCTTCAGATAGCGATCCGGATAGGCCGGGTTCACCCGCTTCAGGCCGGCGATCCGCACTTCGTCGACGACCGGCAACGGGCCACGGACCGGCGTCATGGCCGTCAGCCAGGCCTGATACTGCGTCTCGTCCACGCTCAGTGCCTGCAGCCGCGGCAGCAGCGCCTCGGCCGCTGCGCGCCCGCGCTTCGCCGTTTCATCGTAGCGACCGAATTCGGCCGCGGTAATGCCCTCCAGGTCCGGCTTGATGTAGATATCCGACGCGGTGAGCGTAGCCAGCGACCTCGTCACGTTCTGCTCGGTCAGGATGTTGACCATCTGCCCGGCCACCGAGAGGATGCCGCCGATCTCGCCGGCCTTCATCAGCGGCGACCCGACGTTGACGGCGATCACGACATCGGCCTTGCAGTTCTTGCGCACCTCGTCGATCGGCACGTTGTCGACCAGACCGCCATCGACCAGCAGCCGGTCACCGTCCTTGACCGGCGTCATCAGGCCGGGCACCGACATCGTCGCGCGCATGGCCTTGGTCAGGCTGCCCTCGCGGAACACCACCTTGTCGCCGGTCACCAGGTCGGTGGCGACGATGGAAACCGGGAGCGGCATGTTCTCGATCTGCGGCTCGCCATACTGGCTGCGAACCAGCTGATTGATGAACAGCTTGACCTTCTGCCCACCGACGACCGAGGGAAGCGCCTGTACGCCGTCCTTCGTCATCCCCATCTCGGTACCGGGAATGAAACGCCGGGACTGGTACTTGATGCGCGGATTGAGATCCTCCACCGGCGGGTTGTCGTTGAACATGGCCCGCCAGTCAGCCTTGCCCATCGCCGCCAGCATCTCGTCGGGACTCAGGCCGGCGGCAAAGGCGCCGGTGACCAGCCCGCCCATGCTGGTGCCGGCCACGCAGTCGACCGGTATCCGGTTCTCCCGGAGCACCTCGAGGACACCGATGTGCGCTGCCCCGCGGGCGCCGCCACCACCGAGAACGAGGCCGACGCGGGGCCGCTCGGCGGCCGCGGCAAGTGTGCCGACGAGGGCGAATGCAGCAATGCTGCCCGAAGCGATGCGCCGGATGGCGGATCGCGAGCACTTGGGTTCGATCATGACTGGCACCAATGAAGCACGGAGGGAGACGCCGCCGGATACTTGTCGCGGCGGTAGTGAACAGCGCGCAAGCTTACCAGCGGAAACAAAAGCGATGCTGTCAGCAGCAATTTTCGGACCCTGCCAGGCAGAGCCACGAGCGCTAGACCGGCGTTCGCCTCCCTGGCGCCGCGCAGTTCGGTCGCACACCGCCGCGGCAGGTCGCCGAAACCCCTGTCAAGGGAAGCGGATGGTGAAAAAAAAAGGGCGCCGCATCGGCGCCCTTCCCGGTTTTCGTGAACTTGGCGACAAGCCGCCGCCGAAATTCACCAGTTCGGCTCGCGCTCGGGCGTTGCGGTGATCTTGTGGATGCTCAGGTCGGCGCCCTGGTATTCCTCTTCCTGATCGAGGCGCAGGCCGAGCACCGCCTTCAGCGCACCATAGACCAGCAGACTGCCGGCCATCGCCACCACGATCGCCAGCCCGGTCATGATCAGTTGCGGCATGAAGGCGATGCCGCCGGCGCCGCCGAGCGCCTTGCTGCCGAAGATGCCGGCGGCAATGCCGCCCCAGGCGCCGCACAGGCCGTGCAGGGGCCAGACGCCGAGCACGTCGTCGATCTTCCAGCGGTTCTGGGTCAGCGTGAACATGACCACGAACAGTGCGCCAGCGACGCCGCCGACGACCAGCGCACCAATCGGGTGCATCAGGTCCGAACCGGCACAGACGGCGACCAGTCCGGCGAGCGGGCCGTTATGCACGAAGCCGGGGTCGTTCTTGCCGATCAGCAGCGCGACCAGCGTGCCGCCGACCATCGCCATCAGCGAATTGAGTGCCACCAGCCCGGAAATCTTGTCCAGCGTCTGGGCGCTCATGACGTTGAAGCCGAACCAGCCGACCGTCAGGATCCAGGCACCGAGCGCCAGGAAGGGAATCGACGAGGGCGGGTGGGCGGAAATCCGCCCGTCCTTGCTGTAGCGGCCATAGCGGGCACCGAGCAGGAGCACCGCCGGCAGCGCGATCCAGCCGCCCATGGCGTGCACCACCACGGAACCGGCGAAATCGTGGAACTCCTCGCCGAACGTGGCCTTGAGCCAGGCCTGGATGCCGAACGCCTGGTTCCAGGCGATGCCCTCGAAGAACGGATAGACGAAGCCGACCAGCAGGAAGGTGGCGATCAGTTGCGGATGAAACTTGGCGCGCTCGGCGATGCCGCCGGAGATGATGGCCGGAATGGCGGCGGCGAAGGTGAGCAGGAAGAAGAACTTGGTCAGCTCGAAGCCGTTCTTCTCCATCAGCGTATCGACGCCGGAGAAGAAGCTGACGCCGTAGGCGATGCTGTAGCCGATAAAGAAATAGGCGATGGTCGACATCGCGAAATCGGTCAGGATCTTGACCAGCGCGTTGACCTGGTTTTTCTTGCGCACCGTGCCGACTTCGAGAAACGCGAAGCCGGCGTGCATGGCGAGCACCATGATGGCACCCAGCAAAATGAAGAGGACGTTGCCGCCAGACTGAAAAGCTTCCATGAAACCCCCGGATCAAAGAATCCGGATGCGAAAGCAAGCACCATTCCAGTGCATTAATATTATTTCAAATCAGTGCATTAGATTCTCGCATACGAGAAGTTTTGCACCTGTTTTGTGCAAATTACCGGCTGCGCGCATTCAAATGGTGCGCTCATGCCTCATTTTGGGACCGCTTCCGGCGGCAACAGCAACCACATGCGGCCGGCCTGCTTCATGCGCCCCGCCTGCTCGCCAGCTTCCTTGCCGAAGCCCCAGAAGAAGTCGGCGCGCACCGCCCCCTTGATCGCGCTGCCGGTATCCTGAGCCAGCATCAGGCGATTCAACGCCCTGCCCGAATTCGGACGCGTCGTCGCCAGGAATACCGGCGCGCCCAGCGGTACCGAGCGCGGATCGACGGCGATGCTGCGCTCGGCGGTCAGCGGCACGCCCAGCGCGCCGACCGGGCCATCCTTGCTGTTCGGCACTTCACGGAAGAAGACGTAGCTGGGATTGGTGTTGAGCAATTCATCCAGGCGCCCCGGGTTGGCCCGCGCCCAGGCCTGGATGCCCTGCATCGACGCCTCTTCCAGTTTCAGTTCGCCGCGGTCGACCAGCACCCGGCCGATGGATTGGTAGGGATATCCGTTCTGGTCGGCATAGTTGAGGCGGGTCATCGTGCCGTCGGTCAGCCTGACGCGCCCGGAGCCCTGGACCTGCAGGAAGAAGAGCTCGACCGCATCGTCGACGTAGAGCAGCGTGCGCGCCGGCAGCTTGTCGCCGCGCGCGGCGATCTCGCCCCGCGACCAGTAGGGCACGACCTTGTTGCCTTCGAGCCGGCCGCGCACCCGCTTGTCCTTCAGCTCGGGAAAGATGGCCGACAGGTCGACGGTCAGCAGGTCGTCCGGCACGCCGCGCACCGGTTGCTCGAAGCCCCTGGTCCGCGTCCGGCTGCCGCGCAGCAGCGGCTCGTAGTAGCCGGTCACCAGGCCGCTGGCATTGCCGTCGGCGGCCTGGATTGCGTAGGGCTTGAGCTGGGTCTCGAAGAAGCGGCGCGCATCGTGCCCCGGCTTGCCCTCGGCGGCCCGCGCCAGATCGCAGACGCGCTTCCAGCCCGCGCCGTGCGGCTTGCCGGCAATGCCGCGGCAGCTGGCCATGAAGGCCGGCCAGGCGGCGCCGTGATCGTCGTCTACCCAGCCCGGAAGGTCGGACCAGGCGGCCGCCACCAGGGTACGGGAGAAGGGCACGGCGGCGGGTGGCGCCACCGCAGGCGGCGGACATGTCGGGCAGGCGGGACAGGATTTGCAGCCGACGGTCGGCTCACCGGTCGGGGTCGTAGTAGTGGTCGTGGTGCAGGCAGCCAGGAATAGCGCGGCAAGAATGGCGGTGAAAAGCGCGGCAGCTTGGATTTTTCGCATGTGTTTCGTTAGAGTTCGCAGATTCGCCGCGAAGTATAAAGCCACCATGCCGAACACCCTGCAACTCGAACGTCTCCTGACCCGCGCCGAGGCCGTTCTCGGGCAACTTGAAGCCAGCCTCCCACCCGCCCCGCCGCCACCCGCCTGGGATGCGGCGATTGCCTTCCGCTGGCGCACGCGCAACGGCCGCGGCTGGCTGCAGGCGGTGCGCCACCCGCACCCGATCCGCCTCGCCGACCTCGAGCACATCGATGACCAGAAGGCGCGCATCGTCGCCAACACACGCCAGTTCGTCGCCGGCCAGCCGGCCAACAACGTGCTGCTGACTGGCAGCCGCGGCTCGGGCAAGTCGTCGCTGGTCAAGGCGGTGCTCAACGAATTCGCGAAGAAGGGCCTGCGCCTGATCGAGGTCGACAAGGACGACCTGGTCGACCTGCAGGACATCGTCGAACTGCTCGAGGGGCGCCGCGAGCGCTTCATCGTCTTTTGCGACGACCTCTCGTTCGAAGCCGGGGAAACAGCGTACAAGGCGCTGAAATCGGTGCTCGACGGCTCGGTCGCGGCACCGCCGGACAACGTGCTGATCTACGCCACCTCGAACCGGCGCCACCTGATGCCCGAATACTTTGCCGAGAATCTCGACACCACGCGCGTCGACGACGAGATCCATCCCGGCGAGGCGACCGAGGAGAAGATTTCCCTCTCCGAGCGCTTCGGGCTGTGGATTTCCTTCTACCCGTTCAGCCAGGATGACTACCTGGGCATCGTCAACCACTGGCTGCGCCATTTCGGCGTCGACGAGGCGCGGATCGCCGCCTGCGAGCGCGATGCGCTGAACTGGGCGCTCGGCCGTGGCTCGCGCAGCGGACGCGTCGCCTGGCAGTTCGCCCGCGACCTGGCGGGACAGCAGAAGCCGGCGCGAAAGAAGGCGAAGTGAGCCAGGTGGTCGAGGTCGCCGCCGCCGTGATGCTGCGCGCCGGCGGCCGCGAATTCCTGCTCGCCCAGCGCCCCGAGGGCAAGGTGTATGCGGGTTACTGGGAGTTTCCCGGCGGCAAGGTGGAGCCTGGCGAAACAGTGCGCGACGCGCTGGTCCGCGAACTGCACGAGGAACTCGGCATCTTGGTCACCGCCTGTTCGCCCTGGCTGACCCGCGTCTTCACCTACCCGCACGCCACCGTGCGTCTCAATTTCTGGCGCGTGACGGCGTGGGAGGGCGAAATCGGGATCACCGCCCCACTCGAACATGCTGCGGTCGACTGGCAGGAATGCGGCAAATCGGCGACCGTCGCCCCCATCCTGCCGGCCAACGATCCGATCCTGAAGGCGCTGGCGCTACCGACGACGATGGCCATCACCATGGCCGAAAGCGAAGGCGTCGAACGCCAGCTGGAGCGACTGGAAGAGGCGCTGAGCGCCGGCCTGCGGCTGATCCAGGTACGCGACAAGGGCTGGCCGCCGGCGCAGCGTCTGTGGTTTGCCGAGACCGTCGTCCGCCTGGCGCACAGCCACGGCGCGCTGGTTGTCATCAATGACGACGAGGAGATCGCCCGGCGTACCGGCGCCGACGGCGTACACCTGTCGGCCGCCCGGCTTGCCACCTGCACCCGGCGCCCGGATTTCGCGTGGGTGGGCGCCTCGTGCCACGACACGGCGGAAATCGCCCGCGCCGGCGAGTTGGCCTTCGACTATGCGCTGCTCGGCCCGGTGCTGCCGACGCCGACCCATCCGGAATCATCGGGAATTGGCTGGACGGAATTCGAGCGCTTGCTGGCCGGCAATACGCTGCCGGTTCTGGCGCTGGGCGGCATGCGGATGGAAATGCTGACCACGGCCCAGGGCCACGGCGCGCACGGCATCGCGCTTATGCGCGGCTGGTAGGATCGGGATCGACGCCCGGATCGTTGTCTTCTTCCTGCACCGGAATCCGGTAGGAATCGCTGGCCCAGCAACCGAGATCGATCTGCTTGCAGCGTTCGGAACAGAAGGGGCGCCACGGGTTTTCCGGCGCCCACAGCGCCTCGCCGCCGCATTGCGGGCAGCGCACCTTGCGCACAGCCATCAGAGGTTGCAGAAGGTAATGTTGAAAACCGACCGAAGGCTTTTATTAATCATCGTTCTGATCACAAAATATTTATTGGCCACGCACTGAGCTACACAAAGCCTCGGGGGCGAGCAGTTTAACCCCCACCCACCGAGTAGCCTTTAGCGCAAAAGCCAAATGGGCTGCGATAGTAACTGAGACGCCTCAAAGCTCATACCCATTTCTCTTGATGAAGTCCTCGAAGGCGGCACGGGCCTTGCCCTTGAAGTCGGACGGGCGGAAATCCATGTCGTAAAGGTCTTGCCACTCTTCGTCATTGGTCTTGGTTTGCAGTTCAGCTTCGTCGATGTACGTGAGGTTAGCAGGATCGCACTTGATTACAGGTATTTTTGACATTTGTAGCTCCTTGTTCAATACGGATAACGGCTAACCACATCGTCAGCCATCAAGTCCCATTCAAATAAATCGTTCAAGTCGGCACCCACCTGCCGAACGACATCAGAAAGCTCCAATTTCTCGATCCACTCTGAAGGAATTGCCTGAGTACCGAGCAACGCTCCCAAGATATTTCCCGTGATGCTTCCTGTGGAGTCGCTATCCCCACTGTGATTGACGGAGAGCAACAAGGCTTTTCTGAAATCGTCGGGATACGAGAGGGCGCAGTAAATAGCCAACGCAAGAGCCTCCTCCGCTATCCACCCCTCCCCGAGAGAAGTCATCGCGACATGGTCCCCCGGAACGTTTGATGCAAGAGCAATTGCTTGTTCAATGGCTCCGCTTGTTTCGTCATGGTCACGATAAGTCATCAATACGGACAGCGTTCGCCCAAGCGATTCCTCAAGCCCATCGCCTGCCATCAGCGACGCAATCAACAACGAGAAAGCTCCGGCGCTCAGATAGCCGGTTGGATGCCCGTGAGTAATTCTTGCTAGATCACAACCCAACTCAAAGATGGCTTTTTCTGCGCCCGCCCCCGAAAATACACGATGACCAAACAAGCCAACGGGAGCAACACGCATCACCCCACCGCAGCCCTTGCTATCGTTTGTAGCTCGCATTGAGGCCGAAGGGGCGATTCGCTGCAAAGCGTGGATACAGGTTCTTCCCGGTGCGCAGATTTCGTGCAAAGCCCGCGTCTTGTAGAGCCAGCCATTTTGGGGGGCGGGCTGGGCCGCCAGCATTCTCTGGGTTGCGAGCCAGCGGAGGTAAGCATCCGCTGTGGCACCCACATAATCCGGGCTACTGCCATCCTGCTTAGCTTTTACTCCTGCTCGTATCAGTCCTTCGGCGGTAAAGAGGGTCATCTGGGTATCGTCGGTGATCCATCCTAGCCGCCCTGTCGAGACAGGGACATAGCCTGAAATTCCGGAAGGTCCGAAACGGCTCACAATTTCGGAGGCCGACATAAATTCAATTGGTGCTCCTAGTGCATCCCCCACCGCCCCACCGAGCAGGCTTCCGGTGCATCTATCTCGACTTGAAATATCCGCGCTCATCATTCTCCCTTGGTCAAAACTGAAAATCCGGAGTTGCCTGATACAACTGGGCCGGTCTATAAGCCCCCTCCCGGAATTGACCCTGCACAGGGCGAATACAGGTTTCGGCTTTCATTCGACGACGGAAACTGCTCTTATCCACTGGAGAGCCAAGAATGAGGCTGCACGCATCTTGTAGATCAAGGAGCGAAAAAGTCGCATTGAGCAGATGAAGCGGCAGCGCACGATGCTTGATCTTCGCCCGCAGGAATTGCAACGCTTCTGTGAGCATCACTCCATGGTCAAACGCCAGTTCCTTATCTGTAGCAAGCTTTACCGGAACCCAGCCAACCTCACTGGTTTTCAGCCCTGCCACCGCACACACCTGATCCTTCGAGAGCAGGGCGCAATAGAGTTGGCTCAGGGAGTAGCCTCTTGGGTCTCTCGTTGCCCCGCTAAACAACCGAACCTGCTCGACGCATCCCGCTGAAACACCAACCTTGTCACGAATGATGCGAACTGCGGTCTGATCCAATGAAGCATCAATCATCGGCTTTAGGATACCTCCGGGTAGTGCCCACTTGTTCGCCTCCGGGTCGTTAGCTCTTCGAGCAAGAAGAACACACAAGTCCCGCTCTTGGATCGAGAACAGGGCTACGTCAGCGAATACCAGCGGATAGATCACCCCATCGGTCAACATCCTCCACTCCCGTTGCAATTAACTGCAACGGATACTGCCACACTTAGTTGCACGCCGCCAATAACATGACAAAATCACACTGCAATTACATGGGCATGCATGATGCCACCTGAGACAAATCAATGGGAGTAACCATGAAATACAACGGCAGCGATATTGAGCGGATTTTTAATGAAAACCTTTGTCTTGCAATGACGGGACTTGAGTCCATCCCAATCGCTAGAGGACGAAAACCATCATTCCAAGGACTGAATGGTTGGGTATATGAGCAAACCATTCACTCATGCCTTGAAGATGAGTTGCTACTGCAAGACATCACCCTGCCAATCACTCAGCAAAAAACACTGAAGGGCCGTGCCAAGGTTGATCTGTTCGTTGGATTAAATACCGCCGTCGAGATCAAGGCGGGCGGAATTTTTGGCGATGATGCTGAGAGGTATCAAAAGTACTGCAACATCGCAGCAGGGCTTGGCTGGACCTATCTTTACATTACCAAAAAAGAAACCCACAAGCCCTATTACGATGCCACCAAGGCGGTCTTTGGCTCTGATGCAGCCTTCTTCTTGGATGAAGAAACAGGCTGGCACGACTTTGTGAATGCAGTCATCAGAGCAAATGGGACCAACAAGGCGGGCAGCTAAAACGAGAGATCGCAATTAGGACTACTGAATACCCCCAGCGCAGCGCGTAGCCTGATAGCTGGGGGATTGGCTGGCCCCATCAAATCCCTGAGCGTGTTCTCCGCCAAAGAATTCAGGCTATTGATTTCGGCGATTGTATTGTTCAAGGCAAGGAGTCGCATCTCTTGGCAGAGGGCACGAAAAGCCGGCTTACGTTTCCAAATCGAGATCGTTTCAGGGGTAACACCAACGATCTTGGCAACATCTTTGGCAATCTTCCCAACGGTAAGCAGTTCAGCGGCCTTGAGTTGCGACGGGGTAAGTGAGGCGTCAGGGGAAATCACACTTGTCTCCACTAATGGACTTGATAATTATTGAATTTTCTTAATACCGACCAACTCTTTTTCACAACATCGGATTGCAGGTAACTGCACTGGAAAACCGCTGCTCCCTATCCGCTGCCGGCACTCGCCCCCCCCTAACCGCCAGTTCAATCACATCGGCTAACTGGTGCTGCAAGCTCTTATCGAAATCGCCGGTTCCCCTCCCATGGGTCAAAGGGAAGGGGATCACGTTGTAATTTTGGATAGGCAATAGTCCTACGAGAGCTGAGGTAGCTTCGTCTATACCTTTAGCGCCCCTCGCGGGGGCGGGGTCTCCGTATTCTGGGAGGTTGCGTATTAGCTCTTCTAGGTAATTATCGGCATGGTGGCGGAATTTCTCTTCATAAATCTCCGTGAGCATTTCTTCTGCCTGCTTACGAACCGCAATCTCCCGGCGCATTTTCTTATCGGTCAGGCTTTGACCACCCTCATAGCCTGCCTCGTCCTGATTGGATAGCTCTTTCGAGAGCGGATCAAAATATTCGAGGAAAGACTCCCACCATGGGAGCAGCTTTGCACGGCTAACGTTTGACACAGTGGTGCGCTCCCGAAACGACAATCGGGACTTCAGGGCATCTAACGCGAGACGCTTAAACTGTTCCACGTATTCGGGCGGCATGTAGCTATCCAGCACATCCATATCGGATGCGTCATAACAAAGTAGGACTGGGTCTGTCTTAGCTTTCACAGCGTGATACCGAACGTCAGTGTCAGTCTCCATTGGAGCATCTGCAAAAAAAGCTTCCGCAAATTTTCTTGCTTCTGAATCGGCAAGCCTGATTTCCCAGCGGACCCACTCTCCCTCTTCGGCAGCCCCCGTCTCCAATCCTTTGTCGTAGGCGACGAGATAAGAAGCACTGAACTTACTTCCAAACTGGATACTCCGCCCCCGCTGAACGCCAGAAGAAAGCGAGATTTTCTTCTTCGAGTCAGATTCTTTCCAGCGCGAAACAACACACCCCGAATCCACCGCATCACACACGGCATCTAGAGAGAGAACACCTCGTCGATCATCAAAAGCCAAATCCACCCGAGTAGTTTTTACTCCAAGATCAAATAGCTTCTTCAGCAAGGGAAAATGCTCGGAGGGTTTCGTTTTCCCCGAAATGACCAAACAACATGTTTCGTTGTAGCGGTTGAGATGATAAAACCTTGCTCCATCAGCGAACTGCAAACACTTCCGGTAACAACGCATTTCCTTCGGGATGTCATCCCTCGTTTCTGGCATCCCAAATACCGAAATCAGTTGCGCCAGAACAGGTTCATGAAGGGAACTGGGCATCGTGGCCTGAAACCAGTCGCAGACGATTACAGCACGCTGGTTCGGCTGTACCTTCCCCTCTACCTTCCCTATGGTTGAGGGGGTGCGAATTACATCACCCGACTCCCAATCAAGAGTGCAAACACGGATGGCATTTGAAGCAGCCATTAACGGCTCCCCATCCATTCACGTACATCTTCCACAGCCCACGCCGTAACACGCTCAGAAAGTTTGATGGGGCGAGGAAAATCGCCTGATTTCACCTTCCGCCAAAGCGTAGCTGGGGAGAAAGGAATGATGTGCGGAACCAGTTGGGATTGGCGGACATAGCCGGTGCTAGGCAACACCCCGAGCGTCGCTGCTTGCTTTGACATGTACTGCTCCTTCGCGGTCGATTAACTGATGCCTCGAAGTTTGCTGCTATCGGTGTCGCTAGGCGTCCATGGACAAAAGATTGTTGCCATGGACATCCTGCCCCCCTACTTCTCGTCGCTCACCTTCTTGAATCCTAGCAATTCAAGCCCCTCACGAATGCTGTCATTGATCTTGCTCTCGGAGTAAAAATTAAGCTTCTGATTGCCCATTTGTTCGGCTGGCAATGCCGCAATGGCTTGAGATATGGCAAGTGCTATCGCAGAACTGTTGGGCCTCTCCCCCCACGCGAACTTCGTTTGTTCCTTAGACAGAAGAATAGCTAACGCTGCAATTTGCTTGAGCAGTGTGCTCCTGCGTGCAATTGACATTTCCTGCTCATCCGCCCCCATCTCACTTGTGTCCTCGCCAACCAAATTTGCCAACTCTGCGAAGGCTTTTGGCAAAACGATCAAGTGCTCCGCAGTAAGCTGACGCTCCGGGAAAAACACAGGCGTTGCCTCTGATTCATCGAAGCGAATACCTCCCCCAATATACGCATCACCTACACTCGCAATTCTTTTCAGAACATCAGGGGCAACGAACACAGCCCAACTTGGAAATTCATCGTCATCAGTAGGATCGGCAACATAATGATCGGCTCCACGAAACTCAAGAATGGCAACACCAATTCCCCGTTCAAGGACAAGCCTCAGCAGTTCGCAGACATCCAGCTTCCATAGTGAGGCAAGGTCAGTCAGGCGGTAATATTTACTGGCCGAAAGTTTTGTGTCGTAACTCATTTCGCCCCCTTCACGCAGCAGCAAGCTGAACAGAACTCACATGACTTGGTCTGCCGGCCTCGCATGCCTCAAAGTAGTTCGAGAGGCTGGTATGTGCTTTCCTTCGTGCATCTATGTAGTCATGTTGGTCATACACAGCCACGAGCCCCCCGAGCGAGTGATTGATGCATCGCTCAGCAACCAGAAAATCAACACCAAGCGCCCCCAAATGACTTCTGGCTGTTGAACGGAGATCATGAGGCGTAAATCGACGACACTTTTCCTGCATGATCTTTTTACAGAAGGTATTGATCGCGGCGTTAAAGGTTGATGGCTCCATAGGGACATCACCTTCAGCCTTTTTGCGCGCCCGAATCGGCAAAACATATGCCGATCCAAACGCCAACGACTCAAGTTCAAGAAAGGAAGCAATAACTTGCGGGGTCAAAGGAATGACGAAATCCTTCACGTCTTCTCCCTTGCTTGCCTTCACCTTGCGCCCTTTGATGTCTTCCGCCGGGATTGTCCAAAGCTGTTTCTCAAAATCAACATTGACCCACTTCGCATTGATTAGCTCGCCAATCCGCACGCCAGTAGAAACAAGTATCTTGAACATCAAGGCGTTCTGTACCCCCATCTCCGGCAAAAGGGGGAAGATTGCCCGGAGTTCCTGTTCATTCAGCATGATGCGGCTTCTGCTTGTCGGGCGAGGGCCTATTACCGAGTTTGACTTGATATGAGCAGAGGGGTCGCTTGCAATCACATGGCGAGCAATCCCATGGGCAAATACTTCTCGTAACGCAATCAACACCAGCCGTGCGACATGACGGGACTTCACAGTCACTCGTTCCACAATATCAACCAGAGCGAGGGGCTCAACCTCTCTGGCCGGCATATTTCCGATCAAGGGAAAGACGTAATCCCGGAGTTGCTGCCGCCGCCCCTTGATCGTCGTTTCGGCAATCCGCCCCGAGGATTTCTCCAAGTAATCCTCAGCCAATTGCTTCACTGTCCAAGCCCCTGCGGTTATCAACTTGGCCTTCTTCTTTTCCATGGCAACGTCGGTGCCTGTCTGGATTTTTGCCCGATCCTCCGCCGCAATCTTCCGGGCATCAGCGAGAGAAATATCGGGATAACGCCCAATGGTTTTCTCCTTGGCCTTTCCCCCAAAACGGTAGCGCAACACCCAAGCGGCCACACCACTAGCTGACAAAGTGAATGTCAGCCCATTCCCATCAGATTTAGCAACGTGTTCGCCTGCCTTTACCCACTGCTTGAGTTGGACATCAGTAAGTTTTCCCATCGCACCCCCCCAATCACTCTGGCTACACAGCAGTTACGCCAGCCACACCTCGGGCTACATACAGCCACATTAATTCCATGATAGCTCATGAGACAACCAGAAACAAAAAACCCCGCAACAGCGGGGTCTTGAAGGCAATATTGAGGCTGGATGAAATGACGATGGAAGTCGTTATAGATTACAGAAGGTCAGGTCGAAGGGCACATCGTGCTCGCAGACCCGGGCCTTGAGTTCGCCGGCTGACGGGTTGGTGAAGCGGATGTTGAGGAAATACTTGTTGGCGCTGACCTCGGGGATCGCCGGCTCCTCGGTCCTGACCTCGACGCGCACCATCTGCGCCGCGGTGCCGCCGAGATTGAGCTGGAACTGCCCTTTGAGCGCGGTGTGGTGCTTGGGCCGGCCGCTCGAGCGCAGCAGGCGCAGCACGATCGCCGCGGCATCGCGCAGCGGCAGCAGCGGCCGGGTCCACCCGGCGATCGCCTCACGCCGGACTTCCGGAGAGCGGTGCAGCCACCAATGGTAGGACGGCAAGTCGAATTCGCAGACGCCGCCGGGAATCGCGGCGCGGCTCTTGATGCCCATCAGCCAGTCGTTGTCGCGCAGGTACTGGCCGATCTTGCCGGCCATGCCGAGCAGCGCAGCCGACGAATGCTCGATCTCGTACAAGGCGCCGGAGAGGGCCTCTTCGGAAATCTCGGGGTTGTTGCGGTAGGCCAGCAGGGTCTGGCGCTGGCGTTCGAGTTCCTGGATGAGATCCATCTTGAGGTCGGCGCGGCCGGCCGTTTCCAGGATTTCGAACAGGGTGACGAGCGCGGTATGGTGTTCCAGCTGCCCGTCGCTTTCCGCGAAATAAGCCGTTTTTTCGAATAAATCTTCGAGACGCAACAAGGTGCGGATGCGCTCATTGAAGGGATATTCGTAGGTGATCACGCGTTTTTTGGCTTTTAAGAACGGAAAATTTCGCTAATTCTGAGCCATTTGCAGGCAAATCTCAACAGTTTGCTTTAGCTTTCCGCGACGCCAGCCGCAGGTAGTTGCGGTGCAGTTCGCCGACCTGGCGCTCGAGATTGGCCAGATCGCCGTCGTTGGCGATCACGTCGTCGGCGACCGCGAGCCGTTCTCCACGTGTCGCCTGAGTCGCCATGATGGCGCGCACCTCGGCTTCGCCCAGCCCGTTGCGCGCCATGACCCGGCTGATTTGCAGGCTTTCCGGGCAGTCGACCACAACGATCCGGTCGCAGCGCTCGCGATAGCTTCCCGATTCGACCAGCAGCGGCACGGCGAGAATGACGTAGGCCGATTCGGCGAGCCGGCAGCGTTCGGCCGACAGGGTGCGGATCAGCGGGTGCAGGATGGCCTCCAGGCGCCCGCGGGCAGCCGGGTCGGCGAACGCCAGGCGCCGCATGCGCGCGCGGTCGAGAGCGCCGCTGGCGGTCGCCACCGTGGCGCCGAATTCGGCCACCAGGGCCGGCATCGCCGCCCCGCCGGCGGCGGTCAGTTCGTGGGCGATGGCATCAGTATCGACGACGCCGACGCCCAACGCGGCGAAGGCGTCGGCGGCGGCGCTCTTGCCACTGCCGATGCCGCCGGTGAGGCCGACGACGAAACCGCTCACTTGCAGACCTGGGCGGTCGCCTTCGGCACGATGCCGGTGGCGGCGGCCTGCACGTCGGTGCGCTGCGCCAGCGGCCCGCGCGCCTCGACCGAGAAATGGGGTTCCCGGCCCGGACGCGGCGCGATCTTCGCCGATTTGACACCCTTTGCCTTCAGTTCGGCCAGGCGCCCCTGGGCGCCCTTTTCCCCGGAAAAGACGCCGAGCGAAATGGCGAAGCGGTTGGGTCCGGCATCCTGGATGATGAAGAAGTCCTTGACCTCCAGTTCCTTCAATTCACTCGCCTTCTTGTCGGCATCGGCCTTGCTCGCCTGGGGCGGCACGAAGACCCACCAGCCGGAACCCTCGGATGCCACGACCCGGCGCTCGACGCGCACGCCGGCGAACTTCTCGGCCAGCGTCGACGCCAGCTGGTCGGCCTCGGCCGCCGGCAGGCGCTCCCACAACAGGCACAGCTCCTCGGGCTCGGCGCTGCGCTGGGGAACGGCCTCCGGCGCGCCGTTGGCCTCCTTGGGCAGCGGCTGGTTGCCGCGCCCAACGATGCGCACGCGCTCGGGCGCCAGCTGCTGCTCGACGCGCCCGGCATCGGGGTTGCCCGGGCGACCGAAGGAGCCCGACGCAAAGGCATAGAACAGCAGATTGACCAGGACGAGGAAAAAAACCAGGGCTTTCAAGCGCTCAACCCACCTTCGGCAAATGCTTCAGCGACTCGGCGATGGCCGCCGCCGGGTAGTCGTAATCCTCCAACTGGCCGGAGAAATACTTGTCGTAGGAGGCCATGTCGAAGTGGCCGTGGCCGGTCAGGCAGAACAGGATGGTTTTCGCCTCGCCGGTCGCCTTGCATTTCAGCGCCTCGTCGATGGCGGCGCGAATCGCGTGGCAGGATTCCGGCGCCGGAATGATGCCCTCGGCGCGCGCGAACTGGACGCCGGCCTCGAAGGTCGCCACCTGCGGCACGGCCAGCGCCTCGATGTGCCCCTCGTGCAGCAGTTGCGAAACGAGCGGCGAATCGCCGTGGTAGCGCAGGCCGCCGGCGTGGATACCAGGCGGCATGAAGTCGTGGCCGAGGGTGTACATGCGCATGATCGGCGTGTAGCCGGAAACGTCGCCGTAGTCGTAGGCATAGTGGCCCTTGGTCAGCGTCGGGCAGGAGGTCGGCTCGACGGCGACGCAGCGCAGGTTGGCGGCGCGCTTGTCGCCGGCCGCCTTGTCGGCAAGGAAGGGAAAGGCGACGCCGCCGAAGCTGGAACCGCCGCCGCAGGGGCCGAAGATCACGTCGGGGTAGAGGCCGATCTTGGCGAACTGCTTCTTCGCCTCCAGCCCGATCACCGACTGGTGCAGGACGACGTGGTTGAGCACCGAGCCGAGCGTGTAGCAGGTCGTCGGATCGGCGGCGGCCTCCTCGACGGCTTCCGAGATGGCCAGGCCGAGCGAACCCTGGTTGTCGGGATCGGCGGCCAGCGCGGCGCGCCCGGCGTTGGTCAGGTCGGTCGGGCTGGCGAACACCTCGGCGCCCCAGGTCTGCATCATCGAGCGGCGGAAGGGTTTCTGCTGGTAGCTGACCTTGACCATGAAGACGCGCACCGGCAGGCCGAACATCTGGCCGGCGTAGGCGATCGACGAGCCCCACTGGCCGGCGCCAGTCTCGGTGGTCAGCCTTTTCGTTCCCGCCAGCTTGTTGAAATAGGCCTGCGGCACGGCCGAGTTCGGCTTGTGCGAACCGGCCGGCGAAACGCCCTCGTACTTGAAGAAGATCTTCGCCGGCGTGCCCAGCGCCTGCTCCAGGCGCAAGGCCCGGCACAGCGGGGCCGGGCGCCATTGCGCGTAGATCTGGCGCACTTCCTCGGGGATGGCGATCCAGCGCTCGGCCGACATTTCCTGTTCGAGGATCGGCCCCGGGAAAATCGCCCCCATCGCCTCCGGCGGCACCGGCTTGCCGTCCGGACCGAGCGGCGGTGCCGGCGGGTTGGCCAGGTCGGCAACGATATTGTACCAGTGGCTGGGGATTTCTTCCTGTTCCAGATTGATGCGTAGCGGCGTCATTTTTCTCTCCCTGCAAGCGGTTCCGCAAAGGCGGTAAATTACTCCAAAAGCCCCGGCCGACCAAGGGCGCGCCCCGGTTTTCGCCGCTTTTGGACGGTCGACCGCAGCAATCCACCGCGCGAGCGGTTAAAGTACGGCCTGCGCCTTCCGCCTGCCGATCGACGACGTCTTGCCCGCCACCCGAGAACTTATCCTGCGCTGCCACCCCGCCCTGCCCTGCGTGGCTGTCAGCGCCATCGCGGTCAGCGTGCAGCTGACGGAAGGCGGCGACCTCGCGCTGTGCTACGACGTCCGCGGCGCCGCGGACGGCATGCGCATCCCCGCCCCGCGGGTTTCCGGCGCATCCGACGGCCTGTGGCGGCACACCTGCTGCGAAGCCTTCGTCGCCGCGGTCGACGGTCCGGAATACCGCGAATTCAATTTTTCGCCGTCCGGGGAATGGGCCGCCTACCGCTTCACCGCCTACCGTGAACGCGATGCCGGTTTCGTGCCGCCGGTTGCCCCGCAACTGGACTTCCGGCACACCGCCGACGGTTTCCACTTGCACGCGCGGATTCCCGGCGCCCTGCTGCCGCCGTCCGGCGCCTGGCAGGTCGGCCTGAACGCCGTCATCGAAGCCGCCGACGGCGCCACGAGCTACTGGGCGCTCGCCCATGCCGCCGCGCAGCCCGACTTTCACCACCCGCAGAGTTTCACGCTGCCCCTGAACATCGCCAAGCCATGACCGCCACCCTCCAGTTCGGCATCGACCGCCTGCTCGCCGATCCCGCCCTGCGCCAGCCGCTCGCCGGCCGCCGCGTCGCCCTGCTCGCCCACCCGGCCTCGGTGACTGCCGACCTCACGCACAGCCTCGATGCGCTCACCGCCCTGCCCGACCTGAAACTGACCGCCGCCTTCGGCCCGCAGCACGGCCTGCGCGGCGACAAGCAGGACAACATGGTCGAATCGCCGGACTTCGTCGACCCGCAACTGGGCATCCCGGTCTTCAGCCTGTACGGCGAGGTGCGCCGGCCGACCGACGCGATGATGGACAGCTTCGACGTGCTGCTCGTCGATCTGCAGGACCTCGGCTGCCGCATCTACACCTTCATCACCACGCTGCGCTACGTGCTGGAAGCGGCGGCGCGGCACGGCAAGAGCGTCTGGGTGCTCGACCGCCCGAACCCGGCCGGCCGCCCGGTCGAAGGGCTGACCCTGCGCGCCGGCTGGGAAAGCTTCGTCGGCGCCGGCGCCATGCCGATGCGCCACGGCCTGACCCTGGGCGAACTCGGTCGCTGGTTCATCGCCGCGCTCGGCCTGAACGTCGACTACCGCGTCGTCGCCATGCACGGCTGGCAGCCCGACGCGGCGCCCGGCTACGGCTGGCCGCTGGGCGAACGCACCTGGGTCAATCCCAGCCCGAACGCCCCCAACCTGTGGATGGCGCGCGCCTACGCCGGCACCGTCATGCTCGAAGGCACGACGCTTTCGGAAGGGCGCGGCACGACGCGTCCGCTGGAAATCTTCGGCGCTCCCGACCTCGACGCCCGCGCCGTGCTGGCCGAAATGCGCAGCCTCGCCCCCCACTGGCTGGCCGGTTGCCAGCTGCGCGAAATCTGGTTCGAGCCGACCTTCCACAAACACGCCGGCCAGCTGTGCAACGGCCTGCAGATCCACGTCGAGGACGCCCGCTACGACCACGCCGCCTTCCGCCCCTGGCGCCTGCAGGCGCTGGCCTTCAAGGCCATCCGCCGGCTCTGGCCGGACTACCCGCTGTGGCGCGACTTCGCCTACGAATACGAACACGAGCGGCTGGCCATCGACCTCATCAACGGTTCGCCGTTGCTGCGGGAATGGGTGGACGACGCGGCGGCGACACCCGCCGAGCTGGACATCCTGGCGCAAGCCGACGAGGCCGCCTGGTCGGCGGCACGCCGGGAGTTCCTGCTCTATTGACGGCGCGGGCCCCGGCGAACCGCCGCCTTACCTGGCGAATTCGATCTTGCGCGCCGGATCGACGGAATTCAGGTAATAGCCGCCGTCCGCACCCTTGATAATGAAGGCGCACCATTTTTCGTCCTCGGCTTTCCAGTCAATCTGGATGCAATATTTGCCATCACTATTGATCGACCACTTGCCCGACGCCGTCTTTGAGGCGCTCAACGCGCTCCCATGCTTCTGGTTGCTGGTCGAGGCCACAAAGGTGCCATCCGGGTCATTCGTCCACCGCCGAAGGCTGCCATATCTGTTTAGATGTGTCACGTTGGCGCCAGTCACGAGGGTGCGCAACTCGTCACCGGAAACCTTCGTTCCACTTTCCTGCGCCTGCACGCCAGCCAGGGCCAGAATCGAAACGGCTGCAGCAAGGTATCTACGCATTTTCCCTCTCCTCATTGTCGACAAATGCCAAACGCTTTGGCAGATCATTGCCGCACGACTCGGCACACGCATTCATTGTAGATAAATTGCGGGCATTTTAAAGCCGCCGGAATTGTGGCGAAGCGAGTACCTGATCGGCCGCCATCACCCCGCGATACTGGGCCTCCTCGAACAGCGAGAACCCTGAGAGATCGGCGTGCGCCAGCGCGATGCGCGGATGGCGGAAGTTGACCAGCTTTTCCCGCGCGCCGCCCCACAGGCTGCCCGGCAGCGGGCGGCGCATGGCGTGGCCGTTGCGGAAAATGTCGAGGCGCGTGGTCAGGCGGCGGATGTCGGGATGGACCCGTTCCAGTTCCCCGAGAATGCCCTCGGCCCAGGCGGCGCGCGGCGTTTCCAGCAGCAGGCGACGCCCTTCCGCCGGCGCGACCTCGTGCAGGGCACGGTAATAGGTGAACACTGTGCCGCGTAGCCGGCGGCGGATCAACTGATGGGTCGCCGTGACGTAACCCAGGCCGGGGCTGTCGTGGAACACGTTGTCCCAGGCCGGCGGCGCGCCGTGGCGCTCTTCCGGAAAATCGGCGAGATGCAGGTTGGCGGTCAGCCACGGCGCGTAATCGCCGGCCAGCGCAGCCGCCTTGAGTTCGCCCGGGATGGCGCCCCAGACGCGCGGCAGAACGAAGGCCGGCGCTGCCCAGACCAGCTGCCGCGCCTCGTAGCGCACGGTTTTTGCCCCCTGCAGCACGTCGACCGCAACCACCGCCTTGCCTTCCTCAATGCGCCAGACCAACGCCTCGGTCACGATGCGCCCCGCGGCGTGGCGGGCCAGCCCGCGCGCCAGCCAGGCGTTGCCCTCGGGCGCCGTCAGCACGGTGTCGGGCGCAGCGTTGGCCGCTTCGCCGTCGCGGCACGCGAAGTAATGCAGGCCGGCCCAGGCCGAGGTATGGTCGTGGGCTGTACCGTAATCGTCGCGCGTCGCATAGTTGGCCAGCCAGTGCAGGCTGGGCGCGTCGAAGCCGTTGGCGCTCAGCCACTGGCGGAAGGAAATGCGGTCGAGCGCCAGCCATTCCGGGTCGCGGCTCGACAGTTCCATCGGCATGGCGAAGGCACGCCGGCCGTCGCGGCCGCGCGCCACCTTGAGTTCCTCCATGCGCGCCTGAAAGCGCCGCTGCTGCGCGCGCTCGCCGGCAGCGACGCCGCGATGCGGGAGCAGACCTTCTTCCCACAATCCGTGGCGCCAGATCCGCTCCTGCGGTGTCGCGCACAGGAAGCGCTCGTCGTAGGTCGGCCGCGCCGCCTGCGGGTCGCCCTGCAGGACGTTGAGCTCAGCCAGCAGCTCGCGGACCAGCGTCGCTTCCCTCCCGGGCAGCGGCAGGTAGTGCGCGCCCCACGGGTAGGCGACGAGCGGGCTCTCGCCGGCGCGCGAGTTGCCGCCCGCTTCGCTTTCCATTTCGAGCAGCAGGAAATCGTCGACTCCGCCGCGCGCCAGCCGCCAGGCCGCCGAGAGGCCGGAAATGCCGCCGCCGACAATCAGCACCCCGGTCCTTCGGGTCTCGGACGTAGCCGGGAAATCGCCTTCGCGCAGGCGGTGGCCGAGCGCGTGGTTCATGCCGAGCAGTTCGCCGGGCGGCAGCGGCGGGTTTCCCTGCGGCGCGCAACCGGCCAGGGTGGCGGCCCCCACCGTGCACAGGAAATCCCGGCGGCTAGTCAAATTTCCGCAGCGACAGGCTGACGGAGAGCTGCGCGCCGATCCAGCCCAGGAAGGCGCCAAGGGCGGCCAGCGCCGCGACCTCGACGGGGCCCGGTTCACGCAGCGCGAAGCTGCTGCCGTAGAGCGCCGCCAGGTTGCCGACCGGTTCGCCCAGCAGGTGGAGCGCGGCGAACACCAGCCCGGCCGCCAGCAGGCCACCGAGCGCACCCTGCAGCGCGCCGTAGTAGTAGAAGGGCCGCCGGATGAACGCGTCGGTGGCGCCGATCATGCGCGCCACCTCGATTTCGGCGGCCTGCGCCATGACCTGCAGGCGGATGGTGTTGAAAGTGACGGCGACCAGCCCGGCGGCGAAGATGGCGGCCAGCATCCAAAGCGCCAGCCGGGCCAGCCGCAGGAAGGCGTCGAAGCGCTTGACCCAGGCCGAATCGAGCTGGACGTGGGCAACCTTGGGCCAGCCGGCGATCTCCTTGCGCAGGATCTCCAGCGCCTCCGGCTCGCCGTTGGTCGGCTCGATGACGAAGGCGTCGGGCAGCGGGTTGCGCGGCAGGCTGGCGACGATCTCGGCCATGCCCTCGCTCGCCTGCATGCGCTTCAGCGCCTCCTCCTTCGGCACGAAATGCCACTTGCCGGTCGCCGCCTGGCGCAGCCGGTTCTCGATTTCGCCGACGTCCTTCCGGCTGGCGTCCAGGTTCATGAACAGGCTGATCTGCTGCACGCCGGTGGCGCTGTTGCCGAGATCGCGCAGGTTGTCGAGCGCCACGTAGCCGAAGCCGGGCAGGGTCAGCGCGATGCCGATGACGAGCAGCGACAGCAGGGTGTTGAGCGGCGTCGACCACAGGCGACGCAGGGCCGCGGCCAGCGCCGCGCGGTGCTGGGCGAACCAGGCGCTCATGCGACCAGCCTCCCGTGGTCGAGCCGCAGCACGTTCGGGCGGTAGCGCTCGATCCAGTTCTGGTCGTGCGTGGCGACGACGACGGTGACGCCGACGCGGTTGAAGTCGGCAAAGAGTTCGAGGATGTCGCCGGCCGATTCGGCGTCGAGATTGCCGGTCGGCTCGTCGGCGATCAGGATGGTCGGCCGGTTCACGACGGCGCGGGCGATCGCCAGGCGCTGCTGCTCGCCGCCGGAGAGGGCGATCGGCCGCGCCTTCTCGCGCGCCAGCAGGCCGACCTTGTCGAGCGCCGCCTGGGCGCGGCGCACCGCCTCGCGCCGCGGCATGCCGGCAATCTGCAGGGGCAGCAGGACGTTGTCCAGCGCACTGCGGTCGAACAACAGCTTCTGGTCCTGGAAGATCAGCCCGAGATGGCGCCGCACGTAGGGAATGGCGCTACGCCGCAGGGCCGAGAGGTTCTGGCCGTTGACCACCAGGCTGCCGGCGGTCGGGCGCTCGATCGAGGCGACCAGCTTGACCAGCGTCGTCTTGCCGGCGCCTGAATGGCCGGTGATGAACACCATCTGCCCGGCCTCGATGGCGAAGCTGACGTCCCCGAGCGCCTCGTAGCCGCCGGGGTAGCGCTTGCTCAGGTTGCTGGCGACGATCATTTTTAGCCGGTAGTGGTTAGTCGTTGGTTATTGGCGGATTTTGCCGGCGACAAATGACCAGCAATTCGCAACTACTCGAACAGTGCGTCGACGAAATCCCTGGCGGAGAACGGGCGCAGGTCGTCGATCTGCTCGCCGACGCCGATGAAGCGGATCGGCTTCGGGCACTGGCGGGCGATGCCGAGCACGACGCCGCCCTTGGCCGTGCCATCGAGCTTGGTAACGACCAGGCCGGTAACCTGGATCGCCTTGTCGAAGGCCTTGACCTGCTGCAGCGCATTCTGGCCGATGTTGGCGTCGAGCACCAGCAGCGTCTCGTGGGGGCCGTCCGGCTCGACCTTCTGGATCACGCGGCGCACCTTGGCGATTTCTTCCATCAGGTGCAGTTGGGTCGGCAGGCGGCCGGCGGTGTCGGCGAGCACGACGTCGATGCCGCGCGCCCGGGCAGCCGAGATGGCGTCGAAGACGACGGCGGCCGGGTCGCCCTTGTCCTGGGCGATGACCGTCACGTTGTTGCGCTCGCCCCAGGTTTCCAGCTGCTCGCGGGCGGCGGCGCGGAAGGTGTCGCCGGCGGCCAGCAGCACGCTCCTGCCCTGGCCTTGGAAATACTTGGCCAGCTTGCCGATCGAGGTCGTCTTGCCGGCGCCGTTCACGCCGGCGATCATGATCACGTAGGGCTTGTGGCCGCTGACGTCGAGCGGCTGCTCGAGCGGCTGCAGCGTGGCCAGCAGGACGTCGGCCAGCGCCTTCTGGATCGCTTCCGGTGTCTCCAGCTTGTCGCGCTTGGCCGCCTTCTTCAGTTCGTCGAGCAGATGCGTGGTCGCCTCGATGCCGACGTCGCTGGTCAGCAGCAGGGTTTCCAGTTCCTCGAGCAGTTCGTCGTCGACCTTGCCGCGCGAAAAGATCGACTTGAGCGTGCCGCCCCACTGGGCGCGCGTCTTGGCCAGCCCCTTGAACAGGCGCTCGCGCCAGGAGGGAGCGGCGGCGGCCGGCTCGGCAGGCGGCGCGTCGCTGGTGGTTTTTTTCAGGAAACTGAACATGGGGAATGAGGTCTGAAGCCGTGCTGACAGGCAGACGGCAAGCCGTTAAGATGCCGTCCGAATCAATAAAAATTTCGCCGCTGATTCTAGCAGAAAGCCCGATTTTCCATGCGCCTACGACACCTGATCGCCATTTTGATCGCCCCCTGGCTGTTGACCGCAGCGATCGCCAATCCCTACGAGATGACGCTGAAAAACGGCCTGCGCGTCATCGTCAAGGAAGATCGTCGCGCGCCGACCGTCGCCCAGATGGTCTGGTACCGCATCGGCAGCATGGACGAGGTCGATGGCGCCTCGGGCGTCGCCCACGTCCTCGAGCACATGATGTTCAAGGGCACGCCGAGCGTCGGCCCGGGCGAATTCAACAAGCTGGTCGCTGCCGCCGGCGGGCGCGACAACGCCTTCACCAGCCGCGACTACACCGCCTACTTCCAGCAGGTGCCGAAGGAAAAGCTGCCCGAGATGATGCGCCTCGAAGCCGACCGCATGCGCCACCTCAACGTCGATCCCAAGGAGTTCGCGCAGGAGATCAAGGTGGTCATGGAAGAGCGCCGCATGCGCACCGACGACAACCCGCAGTCGCGCCTGTTCGAGCAGATGAACGCCGTCGCCTTCCAGGCCCACCCCTACCGGCGGCCGATCATCGGCTGGATGAGCGATCTCGAGAACTTGAGCGCCGCCGATGCCAAGGCCTGGTACGACACGTGGTACGTGCCGAACAACGCCTACGTGGTGATCGTCGGCGACGTCGACCATCGCGAGGTCTTCGCGCTGGCCGAAAAGTATTACGGCGTACTCGAAGGGCGCGCCCTGCCGGCGCGCAAGCCGCAGGTCGAGCCGGTCCAGGACGGCACGCGGCGGGTCAACGTCAAGGCGCCGGCCGAGCTGCCGGTACTGATCATGGGCTACAAGGCGCCGGTCCTGCGCGACGTCGACAAGGACGTCGATCCCTACGCGCTGCAGATGCTGGCCGCCATCCTCGACGGCCACGACGCCGCGCGCTTCAACAAGAAGCTGGTGCGCGAGGACAAGGTGGCGATTGCGGTGAACATCGACTACGACGCCACGGCGCGCGGCCCCGGCATGATCTACCTCTCCGGCTCGCCGTCCGAAGGCAGGACGGTGGCCGAACTCGAAACCGCGCTGCGTGCCGAGATCGCCCGCCTCCAGAAGGACGGCGTCAGCGAGCCGGAACTCAAGCGGGCGCGGGCCCAGCTGGTCGCCGCCGAGGTCTACAAGCTCGACTCGATGTTCGGCCAGGCGATGGAGATCGGCCAGACCGAATCGGCCGGCATTCCCTACCAGAAGCTCGACCGCATGCTGGAGAAGCTGCAGCAGGTGACCGCCGCCGAGGTGCAGGCGGTGGCGAAGAAGTATTTCACCGACGACACCCTGACCGTCGGCGTCCTCGAACCGCAGCCGCTCGACGGCAAGCAGCGCCGTCCGTCCGCCGCCCCCCGTCACTAAGAAAATGACCATGAAAAAACTGTTGACCGCAGCAATCGCCCTGCTCGCCGCCCAGGCCGCGCTGGCCGGCGTCAAGATCGAACACTGGGTGGCGCCGAGCGGCGCCCGCGTCTACTTCGTCGAAAGCCGGGTGCTGCCCATCCTCGACGTGCAGGTCGATTTCGCCGCCGGCTCGATGTTCGATCCGGCCGGCAAATCGGGCACCGCGGCACTGACCCGCGCAACCCTCGATCTCGGCGCCGGCACGCGTGACGAAACCGCCATCGCCGAGCAGCTCGCCGACATTGGCGCCACGCTTGGCGGCGGCGCCGACACCGACCGCGCCAGCGTCGCCGTGCGCACCCTGGCGACGCCCGAAAAGCGTAACGCGGCGATCGACATCCTGAAGAACGTGCTGCAGGCGCCGCGCTTCGACGCCACCATCGTCGACCGCGAACGCGCGCGCACCGTCGCCGGCCTCAAGGAAGCCATGACGCGCCCCGACGCCATCGCCGGCAAGGCCTTCTGGGGCGCCCTCTATCCGGCACACCCCTATGGCCGGCAGGCGACGCCCGAATCGGTCGCGGCGCTGACCCGCGACGACCTCGTGGCCCACCATGCCCGCTACTACACCGCCGCCAACGCGAGCATCACGCTGGTCGGCGACATCTCGCGCGGCGACGCCGAAAAAATCGCCGAGTCGCTGGGCGCCGGATTGCCGGCCGGTGCCGCCGCGACCTTGCCGGCGCCGCCGGTCGTCGCACCCGGCAAGACCGTCGCCCTCGCCCACCCGGCCAGCCAGGCGCACGTGCTGATCGGCCTGCCGGCGATCGAGCGCGGCAACCCGGATTTCTTCCCGCTGCTGGTCGGCAACTACACGCTGGGCGGCGGCGGCTTCGTCTCGCGCCTGATGAAGGAAGTGCGCGACAAGCGCGGCTACGCCTACAGTGTCTACAGCTACTTCTCGCCGCTCAGGCAGACCGGGCCGTTCCAGATCGGCCTGCAGACCAAACGCTCGCAGGCGAAGGACGCGATCAAGCTGACGCGCGACGTGCTCGACGGCTTCCTGAAGGACGGCCCGAGCGGCGAGGAACTGGCGGCGGCCAAGGCCAACCTGACCGGCAGCTTCCCGCTGCGCCTCGACAGCAACAAGAAGATCCTCGACAACGTCGCCGTCATCGGCTTCTACGGCCTACCGCTCGACTGGCTCGACCGCTACCAGGAAAAGGTCCAGGCGGTTACGGTCGACTATGTGAAACAGGCTTTTTCCCGGCGCGTACGGGCGGCCGACCTGATGACGGTCACGGTCGCCGCCGATTGAACTCGGTCCGCATCATCGGCGGCCACTATCGTCGCCGCATCCTGCGCTTTCCCGACAGCGAAGGCCTCCGTCCGACGCCGGACCGCGTGCGCGAAACGCTGTTCAACTGGCTCGGCCAGGATCTCGACGGCCGGCATTGCCTTGACCTCTTCGCCGGCAGCGGCGCCCTCGGCTTCGAAGCGGCGTCGCGCGGTGCCGCCCGCGTCGTGATGGTCGAACAGGCCCCGAAAGTGCTCGCCGCCCTCCGCGAAAACGCCAAAATGCTGCAAAACCCGCGCGAAGTGGAGATCATGCGCGGGGATGCGCTACAATACTTGGCCTCGAATACGTCGAAATTCGACCTCATCTTCCTCGATCCGCCCTACGGCAAGGGCTGGATTCCCCGCCTGGCGCCACTGCTGGCCGGCGTTGCGAACGAAGATGCGGCGCTCTACGTCGAGGCGGAAGCACGGATCGAGGCCCTGGGCGATTGGCGCGCGGTGCGCCACGGCAAGGCTGGCGAGGTTCATTTTCAGTTGATGCGGCGGGAAACAGCTTGAGCAGACTCAATCATCGCGTGGCGATCTACCCGGGCACCTTCGACCCGATCACCCGCGGCCACGAAGACCTCGTGCGCCGGGCATCCGGCCTGTTCGACAAGCTGATCCTGGCGATCGCCGAGAGCCCGGCGAAGCAGCCGCGCTTCACGCTGGCCGACCGCGTCGAGATGGCGCAGGAAATCCTCGGCGACGTGAAGAACGTCGAGATCGTCGGCTTCAACACCCTGCTCATGGATTTCGTCCACGCCCAGGGCGCCAAGGTCATCGTGCGCGGCCTGCGCGCCGTTTCCGACTTCGAATACGAATTCCAGATGGCCGGAATGAACCGCAGCCTCTATCCCGAGGTCGAAACCGTGTTCCTGACGCCAGGCGAGCAATACATGTTCATCTCCGCCACGATGGTCCGCGAAATCGCGCGTCTCGGCGGCGACGTCAGCAAGTTTGTGCAACCTTGTGTAAATAAGCGCCTGCGGGCGAAAACTTCAGTTAATTGAGAGAGGAAAGAGAGCCATGTCTCTGATCATCACCGACGAGTGCATCAACTGCGACGTCTGCGAACCCGAGTGCCCGAACGAGGCGATTTCCCAGGGCGAGGAGATCTACGAGATCGACCCCAACAAGTGCACGGAATGCGTCGGCCACTACGACGAGCCGCAGTGCGTGCAGGTCTGCCCGGTGGATTGCATCCCCAAGGATCCCGACCACGTCGAATCCGAGGAAATGCTGTGGGTCAAGTACGAGAAGCTGACGGGCAACAAGCGCCCCTGAGCCTCGCGCAGCCCCGCAAAAAAAACCCGCGAAATTCGCGGGTTTTTTGTTGTCGACCGCAGACGGCCGGATCAGGCGGCCCGCAGTTGCGCCGCCGGCGGCAGGAGCATTTCCCGCACCCGCCCGACCACCCCTTCGAGCGCCTGGATCTGTTGCAGCAGGCTCTGCTCGATGCTTTCCAGTTCGCTGATGCGCTCTTCCAGCGTATCGGTCGCCTGGTGGATGCGCTTGATGCTTTCCAGGCGGCGCCTGAGCTGAATCTGGTGCTCGCGCACCTGCGTTTCCATCGGCGCCATGATCGCCCGCAGCCAGGTTTCCGCATCCTTGTTGGCCCGCTCGAAGGCGCGCCGCACCTGCAGCGCGACCTCCTCGAAGAATCTCTGCGTGAGGTGCTTCTTGTCGGTGGTCAGCAGGCTGCGCATCGTGTTGAGATGCGTGTTGCACCAGCCTTCCAGGCGATCCAGCTCCTTCTCGTAGCGCAGCAGCGAGAAGGCCGCCGGGGTGCCGAGCTTGAGCCCGTGCTCGACGGAGAACTTCTTGTAGATCGCCTCCATCATGTTCTGGATCTCGCCGATCTCGCCGGCCGACTTGGCCAGCGCGTAGCGCGAACGGCCGAAAAAGCCGCCCATCGCGTCGGACAGCGTCGTCGAAAAGCTCGCCTCCAGCATCGCGCTGCGGGTTTCATGGGTCAGGTGGCGCAGGGCATCGAGGCCGAGATGGGCGAACAGGTTGTTGGTCAGGGTCGAGAACACGCTGCGCACCGCGTAGTAGCGCTGCAGGCCGGCCTCGAATTCGTCCTTGTCGGAACGCACCTTGCCCATCATGTACTCGACGACGCCCTTGTTCTTGCCGCGCAGTTCGATCAGTTCGGTCAGCTGCTCGCGCAGGCTGGCGAGGCGCGATTCGAGCAGGCCGCGCACGCGCAGGCTGACTTCGCCGAATTCGCAGTCGGTGCTGTCGCGGACGATATCCTGCTTGGCCGGGATCAGTTCGTCCGACAATGCCGCCTCGAGGACGGGCAGGCGGCTCCGGTCGAGCAGCGCCGCGTCGCCGTTGATCTTGGCGACCAGCCCCTTCTGCGCCGACACTGGAAAGATCTGGCGCTCGGGCAGGCCGAGGATCGCCGCGCAGGAATCGACCTGGCGGCCGATTTCGGCATCGACCTCGGCGGCCGACTTCAGTTCGTCCCACTGGCCGTCGATCTTGTTCAGCACGACGACCCGCCCGCGCTTGGCGGTGCCGCCATCGCCGATATGCTCCTTCCAGATCGTCAGGTCGGACTGGGTGACGCCGGTATCGGCGGCGAGGATGAAGAGGACGGCATGCGCGTTGGGCAGCAACGACAGGGTCAGCTCGGGTTCGGCGCCGATGGCGTTGAGGCCCGGCGTGTCGAGGATGACGAGGCCCTGCTTGAGCAGCGGGTGCGGAAAATTGATCAGCGCGTGCCGCCAGCGCGGGATTTCGACCAGGCCGTCGGGACCCGGCCGGTAGAGGTCGCTCGCCCGCTCGCCGATCTCGAAGCCGAGGCGTCCGGCCTCCTCGGGCGTCACCCGGATCGTTTCGCTGACATGGCGCAGCGCCTCCTGCATGACGTCCGCCGACTCCACGTCGAGCGGCACCATGAACCACTCCTCGGGGTAGCGCTTGTATTCGCTGACGCTGCCGTTGGCGGCGCGCGTCTGGATCGCCAGCAGTTCGATGCGCGGCGTCTTGTCCGGATCGCAGAACAGCTCGGTCGGGCACATCGTCGTGCGGCCGGCCGACGAGGGCAGGATGCGGTTACCGTAGTCGGCGAAGAAGATGGCGTTGATCAGTTCCGACTTGCCGCGAGAAAACTCGGCGACGAAGGCGACGTTCAGGCGATCCTCGCGCAGGCGCTCGAGCAGCCGGGTCAGGCTGAGGTCGGTCTGCGCGTCCGACAACTCGTTGGCGGCGAGCCAGCCCTGGAATTCGCCGATATTGGCGGACAGGCGCGAGCGCCATTCGGTGTAGGCAGCAAATTGGTGGGCAAGGGTCATGGCAGTCGGCGGTCGCGGAAGATGGTTCAATTTAGCACGAAAACATGGACTTGCAGCAGGATTTCAATGTTGGCACGCAGGACAGTAGAAGGTCGAGCGGCCGCCCTGCCGCACCTGCCGGACGACCCCGGCGCAGCGCCGGCACGGCGCCCCGGCGCGGTCGTAGACGGCGCACTCGACCTGGAAGCAGCCGGCCCCGCCGTCGCTGTGCACATAGTCGCGGATGCTGCTGCCGCCGGCCGCGATGGCATCCGCCAGGGTCTGGCGGATGGCCGGCACCAGGCGTTTGTAGCGTTCGCGGCTGATCCGGTTGGCCGCGCGCAGGGGCGAAATGCCGGCGCGAAACAGGCTTTCCGAGGCGTAGATGTTGCCGATGCCGACCACCAGATGACTGTCCATCAACAGCGGCTTGATCGGTCCGGCCCGCCGCCGCGTCGCCGCGAACAGCCAGTCGGCCGTGAATTCGTCGCCCAGCGGCTCGATGCCGAGCACCGCCAGCAACGGATGCGGCGGCGCCTCCGCCGCCTGCCAGAGGACCACGCCGAAGCGCCGCGGGTCGGCGAAGCGCAGCGTCTGCCCGGCGAACAGCAGGTCGACGTGGTCGTGCTTGCCGGGCGGCGCATCGGGCGGCACGAACCGCAGGTTGCCCGACATCCCGAGGTGGATGATCAGGCAGCCATCCTCGCCCCCGCCGCGGCAGTCGAGCAGGAGGTACTTGCCGCGCCGGCGCACGGCGGCCACCCGCTGCCCGGCCAGCGTCTCGCCGAGCGCGGCAGGCAGCGGCAAACGCAGGCGCGGCGCGCGCACGACGGCGCCGAGCAGGGTCCGTCCCTCGACCTCCGGCTGCAGTCCGCGCCGGCAAACCTCGACCTCCGGCAATTCCGGCATCGCTTGTCCCTCCGGGCAATCCCCAATAACATCGCAAACTTAGCAGACTTTGCGCGATCCAACGTGCGATCCACGACTGAAAGCAGTCCATGTCCAAGAAGCTGATCCTCGCCACCCTCGCCCTGGCCCTTGCCGGGCCGCTTCATGCTGCCGACCCGGCGCCGGCGAAAAAGCCGCCCCGCAAGCAGTCGACCGCAACCTACGGCCCCGAGGACCTGCTCGCCCGCACCGTTTTCCAGTCCATCCTCGCCGATCTGGCGCTGCAGCGCGGCGATACCGAACTCGGCGTCAGCGCCTGGGCCGATCTCGCCCGCCGCACCCGCGACCCGGCCGTCATCGCGCGCGCCACCGAAGTCGCCGCCGGCGCCCGGCACTACGACCTGGCGCTCGAACTGACCCGCCTCTGGCTGCAGGTCGATCCCGAGTCGACCCAGGCCCGGCAGACCGAATCCTCGCTGCTGCTGCTGTCCAACCGCATCGACGACCTCGCGCCGCAGCTCGCCAAGCTGCTCGAGCAGGACAAGGCCGGCCTGCCCAACAACCTGATGCACCTGAACCGGATGCTCAGCCGTCACCCCGACAAGAAGGCGGTGCAACGGCTGATCGACCGCGTGGCCGCCCCCTACGCCGAGATGCCGGAAGCGCATTTCGCGATGGGTCTCGCCGCCGCCAATGCCGACGACCCGATGCGCGCCCAGAGCGAATTCCAGAAAGCCCTGCAGCTGCGCCCCGACTGGGAGGCCGCCGCCCTAGCCTGGGCGCAGTTCCAGGCACGGCAGTCCAATGCCACCGCGCTCGAAAGCCTGAGCGAGTTCGTCGCCGCCAACCCCGACGCCCGCGACGCGCGCCTGACCCTGGCCCGCCTGCTGATCAGCGAGCGCCGGTACGACGAGGCGCGGGTGCACTTCGACCGCCTGCTCAAGGATCACCCCGACAATCCGGAAGTGATCTACCCGGTCGCCATGCTGGCGCTGCAGCAGGGTGACACCGTCACCGGCCGCGCGCAGCTCGAAAGGCTGCTGAAGTCGGATTTCCCGGACAAGAGCACCGTCCATTTCTTCCTCGGCCAGCTCGACGAGGAGCAGAAGAAGCCGGAAGCGGCCCTCGCACATTTCCGCCAGGTCACCGCCGGCGACCAGTACATCGCCGCCCGTGCCCGGGCTGCGCAGATCCTGCTGCAGCAGGGTAAGCCGGAGGAAGCGCGCGAACTGCTGCACGCGACGCGTGGCGGCAGCCCGGCCGAACAGGCCCAGCTGGCGATTGCCGAAGCGCAGCTGCTGCGCGAGGCCGGCCGCGGCGAACAGGGCTACGCCGTGCTCGAGGCCGCGCTCGCCAAGTACCCGGACAACCCGGAACTGCTCTATGAAACGGCGCTTACCGCCGAACGCCAGGGCAAGCCCGAGGTCATGGAAATGCACCTGCGGCGCCTGCTCGCCTTGAAGCCGGAGCATGCCCACGCGCTCAACGCGCTCGGCTATTCGCTGGCCGATCGCAACATCCGCCTCGCCGAGGCGCAGGACCTGATTGCCCGTGCCCTCAAGCTGGCACCCGACGACCCTTTCATCATGGACAGCATGGGCTGGGTGCTGTTCCGCCAGGGCAAGCTGCCGGAAGCGCTGAAGACCCTCGAAACCGCCTACGGCATCAAGGCCGACCCGGAAATCGCCGCCCATCTCGGCGAGGTACTGTGGACCATGGGCCGCAAGGATGAAGCGGCGCGCGTGCTCAGCGAGGCGGTCAGGAAATTCCCGGACAACGAAGTGCTGGCCGGCGCCGCGAAAAAATTCCTGCCTTGAGCCTGCGCTTCGCCCTGCCGCTCGCCTGCGGCCTGCTGGCGGCCTGCGCCACGACGCCGCCGCCGGCGTTGCCGGCGCGCGCCGAAGTCCGCGACTTCGCCCTCGACGCGCGCTTCGCCCTGCGCATCAGCCTGGCCGACCGAGCGCCGGAAAGCAGCGGCGGTCGACTCGCCTGGGAGCACAAAAATGGCAACGACCGCATCCTGATCTCCAGCCCGCTCGGCGCCGCCGTCGCCGAAATCGACGCTACCCCCACTCTGTCGCGCCTGCGCACCGCCGACGGCCAGACCCGCGAAGCGGCCGACGCCGATGCGCTGATGGCGGAGGTCACCGGCCAGCGCCTGCCCATCCGGCAATTGCCGGCCTGGCTGCTTGGCCGCGGCGGCGGCAAGCTCGAAAAGGACGCCGGCGGACGTCCGCTGCGCCTGGCCGCAGCCGGCTGGCTGGTCGACTACGCCTACGCCGACGAAGCGCCGGACGCCCTGCCCGAGCGCGTCACGCTGCGCCGCGCCGACGAAATCGAACTCCGCCTGCGCATCGAGGAATGGCGGGTATCGCCGTGAGCCGCTGGGACTGGGACAGCGTCTGGCCGGCGCCTGCCAAGCTCAACCTGTTCCTGCACGTGATCGGGCGCCGCGCCGACGGTTACCACCTGCTGCAGACCGTCTTTCGCTTCATCGACCGCGCCGACACGCTGCGCTTCGCCCCGCGCGCCGACAGCGCCATCGTGCTGGCGACGCCGACCCCGGGCGTCGCCCCGGACAGCGACCTCACCGTCCGTGCCGCCCGGCTGCTGCAGCAGGCCACCGGCTGTCGTCAGGGCGCCACCATCCATCTCGAGAAGCAGCTGCCGATGGGCGGCGGCCTCGGTGGCGGCTCGTCGGACGCCGCCACGGTGCTGCTCGCCCTCGACCACCTGTGGCAGACCGGGCTCGGGCGCGGCGAACTGGAGAAGCTCGGCCTCGCGCTCGGCGCCGACGTGCCGGTCTTCGTGCACGGCCGCAACACCTTCGCCGAGGGCGTCGGCGAAGCCTTTACCGATGTCGACCTGCCGGCGGCGTGCTATCTCGTGCTGCATCCCGCGGTCAACGTCCCGACCGCGGCCATTTTCGGCGCCCCCGAACTGTGCCGCGACACGCCGCCGATCCGTCCCGCCGACTGGCGTCACGGCGACGGCCGCAACGACCTCGAACCGGTCGCCTGCGCCAGGTTTCCGGCGGTCGCCGAACACCTCGCCTGGCTCCGCCAGCACGCCCCGGCGGCGCTGATGACCGGCTCCGGCGCCTGCGTCTTCGCCAGCTTCGCGACGCGCGCCGAAGCGGAGGCCGTCTTCGCCCGCCGGCCGGCGCACATGGCCGGCTGGATCGCCGCCGGCCTGGCGGAACACCCCCTCGCCAGTCTCTGAAAGGCTTGCCTGATGGTACCGGCCGGCTTACATTGGCGGCCTATATCAGCTTTTCACTATTTTCTACTGGAGACAAACCATGAAACTGCTCAACGCCGCCCTCGCCTGCCTCCTGGCCGCCACGCTCGTCCAGACCGCCGGCGCCCAGGAAAAGAAGAAGCTGCGCATCATCGGCGAGGAAACCAAGTTCGTCGTGAACACCGCCAACGGCCCGCTCGAAATCACCCGCGTCATGACCCCGTGCGCCAAGAACGAAGGCTGGCTGCAGGCGCTGGTTCCGGAAAAGGGCACGCATCCGGTCACCGAAATCGAGATTCTCCATGCCCTCAACGACAAGGATTCGCTCGTCGTCGACATGCGCGTCGTCGACGACCGCATCAAGGGCACCATCCCCAACTCGATCAGCATGCCCTATACCGAAGTCTCGATGCGCCTGAACGAACTGGGCTGCACCAAGGCCGCCGGCAAGTGGGACTGCAGCAAGGCCAAGAAGGTCTACGCCTTCTGCAACGGCCCGGTCTGCCCGCAAAGCCCGATCGCCATGAGCGCGATGATTCGCGACGGCTTCCCCGCCGACAAGATCTATTACTACCGCGGCGGCATGCTCGACTGGGAAGCGCTGGGCCTGACCACCGTGCGCGGCGATTTCTGATCGCGGCGCACTGCACTTTTCCGATTAAAAATGCTGGATTTCCTGCGGCGACTCCTGTAATATCCGCGCCTCGTTCGCACGCGAACCCGTGCAGACGTCCCGCTGGGGAGTCGCCAAGTTGGTCAAGGCACCGGATTTTGATTCCGGCATTCGAAGGTTCGAATCCTTCTTCCCCAGCCAAATTCCTTCGGGCAGGTCACAAGCCTGCCCGATTTTCATTGTGGCGGGCGAAACGCGAGCAGGAACAGCCCGGAGGATGTGAAAATGGCCTACAACAGCCTGATGGTCTTCACCGGCAACGCCAACCCCCGACTGGCGGCGGACGTTGCGAACCAGCTCAACGTCGATCTCGGACGCGCCAACGTCGGCCGCTTTTCCGACGGTGAAGTCAGCGTCGAGCTGCAGGAACACGTCCGCGGCCGCGACATCTTCGTGCTGCAATCGACCTGCGCGCCATGCAACGACAACCTGATGGAACTGCTGGTCATTGTCGATTCGCTCAAGCGCGCCTCGGCCGGCCGCATCACCGCCGCCATCCCCTACTTCGGCTACGCCCGCCAGGACCGCCGTTCGCGTTCGTCGCGCGTGCCCATCGCCGCCAAGCTGGTCGCCAACATGCTGGTCGCCTCCGGCGTCGACCGCGTGCTGACCATGGACCTGCACGCCGAGCAGATCCAGGGCTTCTTCGACATTCCGGTCGACAACATCTACGCCCTGCCCATCCTGCTCGACGACATCCGCAAGCAGAACTACGAGAACCCGATGGTCGTCTCGCCGGACCACGGCGGCGTCGTCCGCGCCCGCTCGCTGGCCAAGCGCCTCGAATGCGACCTGGCGATCATCGACAAGCGCCGCCCGAAGGCCAACGTCTCGGAAGTCATGAACATCATCGGCGAAGTCGAAGGGCGCACCTGCATCATCATGGACGACATGGTCGACACCGCCGGCACGCTGTGCAAGGCGGCCACCGCGCTCAAGGAAAATGGCGCCAGACAGGTCGTCGCCTACTGTACCCACCCGGTGCTGTCCGGCCCGGCGATCGATCGTCTGAACGACTCCGACCTCGATTCCCTGGTCGTCACCGACACCATTCCGCTGCGCGATGACGCCATCGCCTGTCCGCGCATCCGCCAGCTGTCGGTCGCCGAAATCATGGCCGAAACCATCCGCCGCATCAGCAACGACGACTCCGTCTCGTCGCTGTTCATCGACTAAGTTTTTTCAACCTTCCCGTTCTGGTCGCGGATCGGGAAACATTCTGGAGTATCACCATGCAATTCGAAATCATCGCCCAAGCGCGTACGCTGCAGGGATCGGGTGCGAGCCGCCGCCTGCGTCGCGCCGGCAAGGTACCGGGCATCATCTACGGTGGCGAAGCCGCCCCGCAGGCCATCGAGGTCGACCACAACGACCTGCTGCTCAACCTGAAGAAGGAAGCCTTCCACGCCTCCATCCTCAACATCGTCATCGACGGCACGAAGCAGCAGGTTCTGCTGCGCGACACGCAGCGCCACGCCTACAAGCCGCTCGTCCTGCACGTCGACTTCCAGCGCGTCGATGCCACCCATGAGCTGCACATCAAGGTGCCGCTGCACTTTGTCAACGAGGAAACCGCCCCCGGCGTCAAGCTCTCCGGCGGCCTGGTCAACCACGTCATCACCGAACTGGACGTCCAGTGCCTGGCCAAGGACCTGCCCGAGTTCATCGAGGTCGACCTCGGTGCCCTCAAGGTCGGCGACAGCATCCACCTGTCCCAGCTCAAGCTGCCGAAGGGCGTCAAGCTGGCGCACCACGGCGCTGACGACTCCGTCGTCGTCGGCATCGTCGGCAAGGGCGGCTCTTCCGAAGAAGCTGCCGAAGGCGAAGCGGCTGCCGAGTAATTTCCGGCACCTCGCTGCAATGGCCGCCGCTGGCAAGATGCCGCCGGCGGCTTTTTCGCACTTGTAGCCATGACTCCCCCGCGCCTCATCGTCGGCCTCGGCAACCCCGGGCCGGAATACGAAACCACCCGGCACAACGTCGGCTTCTGGTTCGTCGACCACCTGGCCGACCGGCTGAAGGTAACGCTCGCCCCGCAAGGCAAGTTCTTCGGCAAGGCCGGACGCGCCGGCGACACCTGGCTGCTCGAACCGACCACCTTCATGAACCGCTCCGGGCAGGCGGTGGCGGCGCTAGCCAACTTCTACAAGATTCCGCCGGCCGAGATTCTCGTCATCCACGACGAGCTCGACCTGCCACCCGGCGGCATCCGCCTCAAGCAGGGTGGCGGCAACGGCGGGCACAACGGCCTCAAGGACATCCAGGCCCGCCTCGGCACCCCCGATTTCTGGCGCCTGCGCCTCGGCATCGGCCACCCGCGCACCCTCGGCCTGGCGCAACAGGTCGTCGATTTCGTCCTCCACCCGCCGCGCAAGGAAGAGCTGCCCGAGATCGAGCACGCCCTCGCCCGCTGCCTGCTGGCCTGGCCCAAACTCGCAGCCGGCGACTTCGCCGGCGCCCAACAACAGTTGCACGGCAAAGCCGTCTAAGGAACAACAAATGTCTTTGAAATGCGGCATCGTCGGCCTGCCCAACGTCGGCAAATCCACACTCTTCAACGCCCTGACCAAGGCCGGCATCGAAGCCGCCAACTACCCGTTCTGCACCATCGAGCCGAACGTCGGCATCGTCGAGGTGCCCGACCCGCGGCTCGCCCAGCTGTCGGCCATCGTCAAGCCGCAGAAGATCCAGCCGGCCATCGTCGAATTCGTCGACATCGCCGGGCTGGTCGCCGGCGCCTCGAAGGGTGAAGGCCTGGGCAACCAGTTCCTCGCCAACATCCGCGAAACCGACGCCATCGTCCACGTCGTGCGCTGCTTTGCCGACGACAACGTGGTCCACGTCTCGGGCAACGTCGATCCGCTCCGCGACATCGAGGTGATCGACACCGAACTGGCGCTCGCCGACATGGCAACCGTCGAAAAGGCCCTCAACCGCTACCGGCGTCCGGCCAGCTCGGGCGACAAGGAAGCCAAAATCCTGGTCGCCGTGCTGGAGAAGTGCTTCGCCCAGCTCGACCAGGGCAAGCCGGTGCGCTCCCTTGATCTGGCCAAGGAAGAATGGGCCAGCCTCAAGCCCTTCTGCCTGATCACCGCAAAGCCGGTGCTCTACGCCGCCAACGTCGCCGAAGACGGCTTCGAGAACAATCCACATCTTGATGCGGTGCGCGCCCACGCCGCCGGCGAAGGCGCCGAGGTGGTCGCGCTGTGCGCCGCCATCGAAGCCGAAATCGCCGATCTCGACGATGCCGACAAGGTCGAGTTCCTCGAATCGATGGGCCTCCACGAACCCGGCCTCGACCGCCTGATCCGCGCCGGCTACAAGCTGCTCGGCCTCGCCACCTACTTCACCGCCGGCGTCAAGGAAGTCCGCGCCTGGACCATCCACCTCGGCGACACCGCCCCGCAGGCCGCCGGCGTCATCCACACCGACTTCGAACGCGGCTTCATCCGCGCCCAGACCATCGCCTTCGACGACTTCATCGCCTGCAAGGGCGAAGCCGGCGCCAAGGAAGCCGGCAAGATGCGCGCCGAAGGCAAGGAATACGTGGTCAAGGACGGCGACGTGCTGAACTTCCTGTTCAACGTCTAAACAAAACATAGGATGTTGGCGGATTTCGTCGGACAACAAAGACTGTTTTAATTCAAGCTGTTGAGGTGTTTTTCGCTCCTTGACAATCCGCGATGATCCGTTGAAAGCCGGGTACAAACCGGGTACCATTCCGGGTATGGAGTCGAAACCGGATATCTGAAAACCGGGTACGACTCGAACCCGGAGAACAGGCCATGCTGACCGACACCCAATGCCGCACCGCCAAGCCCAAGGACAAGCCTTACAAACTTTCAGACGGCAAAGGGCTGTATCTGGAAATCAAACCTAACGGGGTGAAGGCTTGGCGCTACCGTTTCGAGTTGCGTGAAGGCGATTCCACCAAGGAGAGCGTCTTTGCGATTGGCGACTACGTTGCCGTCCCTAGTGGCGAATCGTCAGAAGAGGCACAGGCCCGACGGGGTGGTCAGCGATTTTCCTTGGCCGAGGCTCGAGATGAACGCATCAAGGCACGGGCGCTGGTCAAGCAAGGCATCAACCCGGCGCACAACCGACAGCGTGAACGCATCAAGCGCGAGCTGGAAAATGCCACTACCTTCGAGGCCGTAGCAAATGAATGGCTGGCTCTGAAGGACTGGGAGGAGGTCACCAAGACGCGGCGGCTAGACATGCTCACCCGTGTCGTTTTCCCGAAGATCGGTTCGCTACCGGTCAAGAGCATCACCCCGGCTCATATCCTCGACGTACTAAATACCGCGGCGAAGAAAAACGGACTGACCGTTGCAGCGGAAGCCAAGCGCACGATGTCCGGTGTCTTTGAATTGGCGGTATCCACCTTGCGGGTAGAGTCCGATCCGGTGTATCCGGTGCGCAAGGCGCTGCCAGCCAACAAGACCCAGCACAAGCGCCCTTTGGATTCCGGCGAGATCGGGCAGTTATTGCGCGACGTGGAAGGGCATGGTGGTCGCCATGAAACCATCACCGCATTCCGACTCATGTGGCTGACCCTCTGCCGCCCGAGCGAGGCAACTGAAGCGCGATGGGATGAATTCGATCTCGACGCGGCGGTCTGGCGCATTCCCGCAGAGCGGATGAAAAAGCGCAAGGCACATGCGATGCCCCTGCCCACGCAAGCAGTCGAAATGCTGCGTGCACTGCACGGACTCACTGGGCGCCATACTCACCTATTCCCGCATCGTGATGACCGGACGAAACCAATGGTCGCGGCCTCATTCCGGCAAATGCTCAATTCCTTGGGCTGGGGTGGCAAATACAGCCCCCACGCCACCCGGACAACCGGTAGCACCCGGCTAAACGAGTTGGGTTTCGCCTCCGACTGGATCGAGCGCCAGTTGGCCCACGCCGAACCCAACATGGTGCGGCGCACCTACAACCACGCCGAACATCTTACTGACCGCGCCAAGATGATGCAGGAATGGGCTGACATGCTGGACACTTGGAAAAGGAACGACACTAAAGTGGTGCCGATAAAAGAACGACGGATAAAAGCGTAAGGTTCTGCCAAAAGTGCGGAGGAACAGATGAGCAACGATCTGAGCGGCTATGGCCAAGAACTTCGTGAGCTTTCTCAGGCGGCAGAGAAGGGCGATGCAGAAGCAGGTGAAAAGCTGTTGAGACTCTTCGCATCGTTGGTTAATTTTCCCGAACATGCTCACCCGGAATTGGTACGGCACTTGGCAAAGTGTGTGGTCCGCTTCAGGAAGCTCGATTCACTGCAGCGGCGCAATGGTGCACCACGTGCTTTCTGTGTCCAGAAGCCAGCTCATCGCCCCCCCGATGTTAAACCCTCGGAAAATCACGTAAGGGCGTGGTATGCCTTCCTGTTGGCGCGCTCGGAAGGAAAGAGATTTGAGGAAGCAAAGGCTATTGGAGCTGATGCGGGCAACATTTCAGAGGAGACCATGCATGATCTTGCTCGATCTACTAAGAAGACAAAACAAGCGCTGAACGAGGAAATGTTTGCCTTGTTTCAACTCTCACTTGAACAACGTAAAGCGCTTCTTGGTGATTAAGTGATCACTTAATCACCCTGACCCGCTCGAGGTGGACCAATACAGTCGGAGCCGTCTATTAACGTACAAGGACGGATACGATGAGTCTTCTCCCTGAAACCGGCTTCGTTCGCCTGCCTCAAATTATTGGCGACCCCAAAGCAAATCCGCCGATCCCCCCGATCATTCCCGTCAAGAAGACCTGCTGGTGGCAGGGGGTCAAGACGGGGCGCTTCCCCAAGCCCGTGAAGCTCGGGCCGCGCGTTACTGCGTGGCGTGTCGAGGATATTCGCGACTTGATCGCAAAGGCTTAGGGACGATGCCGAACGGACAATGGATGGAGCACCTGCTCATGCTGATGGCTGGTGCTCGGGGGCTGGGCTTCGAGGCGGATATCTCCAGCCTTTCCCTTGAGGAAATCTATGGCCTGTACTTGTACTTGTGTCGAGTATTGCCCATAGAAGGTATCACGCCTAATAACGCGGTAGGGAGCCCGCAGGATGACTAAACGGCGCAAGGGGGCGAGCATTGATGGGCGATTCTTGGCCTTGCCCCATCGTCTGCTGGACAGCAAGGCGTATATCGGGCTCAGCGCGCCAGCAAGCCGCCTCTTGGTTGATTTGGCTAGGCAATATGCAGGGGTGAATAACGGAAAATTACTTTGTACGTTGAGCGCTTTGAAGTCTCGCGGTTGGACCAGTAATGACACGCTGTACCGCGCAAGGCGCGAGCTTGAGGCGGTCAAATTGATACAGCTGACTCGCCATGCAATGAAGCCGAGAAGGGCGGCTTGGTGGGGCCTTTGCTGGCTTCCATTGGACTACGATCCCCTTATGGACATCAAGCCCGCGGACTTCCAAGTCAAGAGCTTCCTCCGGGATGGATAAAGTGCTCTACCGCCTCCCGGTTATACCAATAGTCTCATTAGACCGGCAGACGGTGATACGCATAGGCTGAATTCACCGCTTGCCGGTCTAATAGACACCAAAATCGACGTTTTCGTATCACCGTAAGGCGGTGAATATTTATATTATTTATATATTGCCATCTGAGCGGTGCTTCTTGGTCATGGGGTGTATAGGCGATTTCATAGCCCTTGGTGATTTCGAACGAAGCACTTCTCTCCGTTGGCATACAGTGAGTTCGCCATCGACAGGACCTCAGCGTAACTGAAGTGATCAAAAAGTTTGTTGGCAATTTGGCAATAAAAGACACCATCAGTTAAATGAATCGTCCCTTCGCGGAGATGATATTTCATTAACGCCTGATGGTCTGAACCCATAAATTCTTTCGCGGCTGAGCGATCAAAATAGAGTCTATCTGGGTAATGGAATTCTCCATCGCCAAACGATGATTCATATGTATCCTCGTACAGGATTAGATAGATAACTATTGATTGCCCCTCAAGTTGAGCGAGGTGTCCAGCCAAGTGCTGATAGTCCTTCGCCAGTAAGGGCTTTGGTGGTGGCGGTGGTGGCGGATTGACCGCTTCTGGTGGAATCGATTCGGGTGGTGGAGGCAAGTTTGGCGGAAGATCTTCCTTGTTTATCTTGTCCGGTCGAAAGTTTCTGTAGATGCGCTGATGAACGGCATCCCAATGGTTGTAGTTGTTATTTAAAAGTTTCCATTGCGGAGACTGATCCGTGCGGTTGGCGGCAAAGATGTAATGACGATTTAGGCAGACGAAGTAGTTGTCGGTGTCCCACCAGTCGTCGTAATACTCGATACTGGTCACCTTATTCTGTGACTGGTCAGGCAGGGCGTCAGGAATGGCGGTCACTACCCTATTTTGTGGCCTTGTTAGCGATTCCTGTAGCGCTTTCAGTGCCGGAGTGAATTGCTCAATCACTGCCATTTGCTGCTTGTTGAGATGGACTCGCCACCCTTGATCGGAGCCACTCGAAGTCGTCAAGCAAAACGATGTAATCCCGGTACGTTGCGGAGGGTGAAGATAACCGGGGCCCAGCGTGGTCTCGATGCTGAAAACAGCTCGATAGACTCCAAGCCAGATCCCCTTTTTGGCAACACCATTTATTTTGCATATTTTCGGTGCCGAGGAGCGGGGCTTGGGTTTCGGCCAATGCCCCTCAAGCCACGCGTTCAAGCATTCGATGCAGAGTGTTGCGCTTTCCTCTTTTGCTATTTCGAACAGTCGGGTCGCCCGCGGACCAATCTGGGGCTGGTCTTCCCGGTCTTCGTTTTCGCTTTGCCTGGCGCCTGGAGTTTGGTTGTGAGCGGCCCCTTCGAGTTCGTCAGCGTCGCTCTGTAGTATTCGCAACAACAAGGCCTTGGTACCCAATCGTTCTATCGAGGGCTTGCCAAGTTCTGCACCTTCGTAATCGGTTCCCTCATTTATGAGTTCCCAGCGGTTATTTCCGAGATACCTAACGTACTCCGTCCAAGACTCGGCTCGCCCCGGGGCATCATGGAGTTCTCCGCTATAAAGCTGGTGGTAGCGTGAGGTCATATAGAGTATTTGATGGTTAGATACATGGACGTCGCGACGTGTTCAATATGCAACTGTATGCCTTCAGCCTTCCGCAAGCTCTTGTCGCCCGTCAGGCACTATCCTTCAGCCACTTCCAGTGGGCGTGGTACTTGCGCATACGTTTGACATCCTTATCGGAGAGGTCGGCGATGCGCAGGATGTTCATGTTGTCTTCGAGGTCTGCCAGCTTCACGGTCTTGGCGAGGGGGTTGCTGGCGGCCCGCTGAATGAACCGGGTGTAGTCCTCGTCTTCATGCAGCTTGGTGACACAGCGCAGGGCATCGATGACGACTTCGGGAATGCCCTCCTCCGCCAGTCGTTCAAAGGTCCAGCCTTCGCTGGCGTGGTCTTCGACGACGTCGTGCAGCACGGCGACCATTTTTTCTTCGTCGGTCGTCATTTTCATCATCATCCGCAGGGGATGCAGGATGTAGGGCGAGCCGCCTTTGTCGGGGGCGTGGGTCAGGTGGGCGTTGGCAGCGATTGCCACGGCTTTGACGAGTGGGTTCATGCTCTTCTCCAGACTCCCTATCATTCCGGCGCAGCCGGCCTCCGGGAGTGGAGAAGCGAGCGACGCTTTAGCAGCATTTGTCAGTCGCCCTGCAAGTTGCCTTTAACTCGGCGACGGTGACCGCAGACACCCAAAGAAAAACCCGTTCAGCTCGGCAGCCGGAACGGGTTTTTCACCGCTTTAGCTGCATTTGTATGGCGCCCGCAAGCTGAAACTCAAATCGGCGCAAGTGCATCGTAGATCACACCCGGGGATGGGTCAAGATGCTTCCGAATATGTCGCAGTTTGCCGATACGTTTGCCATCAGGTCGATCTGGCAGGACAAAATACTTGGGGTTTGATTACGATGCCCGGGGACGTAGTGGCTGAATCAGTTTGGCAAAATCACGCCCTCCATCTGGTTACGTAGGGGAATCAACCGGCTTCGTCCTTGCTTGTGCGTGTTGTAAAGTGACAGGCTTCTGCCATTTGGCATTACAACTCCAAGAAGCCCGATCATGGCCCTCAAGAAATCCGAACTTTATTCCTCCCTCTGGAAGTCCTGCGACGAGCTGCGCGGGGGCATGGATGCCAGCCAGTACAAGGATTACGTCCTCATCCTGCTGTTCGTCAAATACGTCTCCGACAAATACGCCGGTGATCCCGATGCCCTGATCGACGTGCCGGCGGGCGGCGGCTTCGCCGACATGGTGGCGGCCAAGGGCAGCAAAGAGATCGGCGACCGCATCAACAAGATCATCGGTAGGTTGGCCGACGCCAACGACAGCCTCAAGGGCGCGATCAACGTCGCCGACTTCAACGACGAAGAAAAGCTCGGCAAGGCCGATGCCATGGTGCAGCGCCTGACCAAGCTGGTCTCGATCTTCGAGGGGCTGAATTTCGGTGGCAACCGGGCCGAGGGCGACGACCTGCTCGGCGACGCCTACGAATACCTGATGCGCCACTTCGCCACCGAGTCCGGCAAGAGCAAGGGGCAGTTCTACACCCCGGCGGAAGTCTCTCGTGTCATGTCCATGGTCATCGATCTGGGCAAGGCCAACCATGCCGGGCAGAGCATCTACGACCCCACCTGTGGTTCCGGCTCCCTGCTGCTCAAGGCGCACGACGAGGCCAAGAGCCGCACCGGGCTGGACTTGGCGCTGTACGGGCAGGAGATGGACAACGCCACCTCGGCGCTGGCGCGCATGAACATGGTGCTGCACGACTGCCCGACGGCGGAAATCTGGCAGGACAACGTCCTCTCGCACCCGCATTTCAAGAATGCCGACGGCGGTCTCAAGACCTTCGACTTCGTGGTCGCCAATTTTCCCTTCTCGGTCAAGGCATGGATGAGCGGCCTCGATCCGGCCAACGACCTCTTCGGGCGCTTCGACTACGGCCTGCCCCCGGCCAAGAATGGCGACTACGCCTTCCTGCTGCACATCCTCGCCTCGCTCAAGAGTACCGGCAAGGGTGCGGTGATTCACCCGCACGGCGTGCTGTTCCGGGGTGGTGCCGAGGCGGTGATCCGCAAGAACCTCGTCCGGCGTGGGTTCATCAAGGGCATCATCGGCCTGCCGGCCAACCTGTTCTACGGCACCGGCATCCCCGCCTGCATTCTGGTACTGGACAAGGAAGGGGCGGCCGGGCGCAAGGGCATCTTCATGGTCGATGCCAGCAAGGGCTTCATCAAGGATGGCAACAAGAACCGGCTGCGGGCGCAGGACATCCACAAGATTGTCGATACCTTCAACCGCCAGTTGGACATCCCCAAGTATTCGCGCATGGTGCCGCTGGCCGAGATCGAGGCCAACGACTTCAACCTCAATCTGCCGCGCTATATCGACAGTACCGAACCGGAAGACGTGCAGGACATCGAGGCCCATCTCAAGGGCGGCATCCCCAATGCCGACATCGATAGTCTTGCCGCTTACTGGCAGATTTTTCCCGGCGTGCGCGGCGAACTCTTTGCCGATGCGGATCGCCCCGGCTACAGCCAGCCCAAGGTCGAAGCCAGCCAGATCAAGGCGACGATCTTCGCCCATCCTGAATTCACCGCCTTCAACCAACAAGTCAGTGCGCTGTATGCCTACTGGAAAGCAACCAATACCCCGCTGCTCTCCGGAATCAAACAGGGCGACCGCCCCAAGCTGCTGATTGAGACGCTGGCGGAAAACCTGCTGGACACCTTCCGCAGCGGGGAGGCCATCGCCTCGCTGATCGACCCCTACGGCGTCTACCAGCACCTGATGGACTACTGGGCCGAGACCATGCAGGACGATGCGTGGATGATCGCCAGCGACGGCTGGAAGGCTGTGGTCGACGGCAAAAACAACGTGGATTTGATCCCGCCCGCGCTGGTCGTTGCACGCTATTTCTCCGCCGAGCAGGCTGCCATCGAGCAACGCGAAGCCGAGCGCGACGCTATCAGCCGCCAGATGGAGGAGATGGACGAAGAGCATGGCGGCGAGGATGGGCTGCTGGCCGAAGCGAAGAACGACAAGGGCAAGCTCACGAAGGCCACCGTCAAGGCGCGGCTGGCCGAGATCAAGCATGACAAGGACGCCGCCGACGAGCGCAAGCTGCTCAACGCCTACGCCGACCTGATCGAACAGGAAGCCGCTGCCAGCAAGGCCGTGAAGGATGCGCAGAAGGCGCTCGATGCCAAGGTGGCCGCCCAATACGCCAAGCTCACCGAGACCGAGATCAAAACGCTGGCGGTGGATGACAAATGGTTAGCCGCACTCGCCGCCAGCGTGCAGGGCGAACTTGATCGCGTCAGCCAATCCCTCACCGGGCGCATCCGGCAACTGACCGAACGCTACGCAACGCCGCTGCCGCGCTTGGCCGAAGAAGTGGAGACCCTCGCCACCCGTGTCGATGAACACCTGAAGAAGATGGGGTTCGTATGGCAGTGAGGCCGGGATACAAGCAGACCGACGTGGGCGTGATACCGTCGGACTGGACGGTGGTCTCAGTAGGCGAGCTAGCTCGATTTACATCCGGAAAAGGAATCAGCGTAGCGGCACTCCGTACGAAGTCATCAGACATATCCGTGCCGGTATATGGCGGAAATGGAATAGCTGGCTATACGATGACCCCAAATATTAATGCCGCCTGTGTAGTGGTGGGGCGTGTTGGGCAAAGATGTGGAGAGGTCTATCTAACCGATGGGCCTGCGTGGATCACCGACAACGCGCTTTACCCGAAGGATACCTATCAACTCTTTTGCGCCCCGTTCCTCGCTTACGCGCTCAAGGCGGCCAAGCTAAACGAGGTCAAGAACAAGAATGACCTTCCGCTGGTTACACAGACAATTTTGGCAGCGGTAAGGATTGCGTGGCCAGAGATTGATGAACAACGCGCCATTGCCACCGCGCTGTCGGATGTGGATGCTCTCCTCGCCAAGCTCGACCAGTTCATCGCCAAGAAGCGCGATCTCAAAGAGGCCGCCATGCAACAACTTCTCACTGGGCACACCCGCCTGCCGGGGTTTAGCGGGGAGTGGAAGGTGAAGTTGTTGGAGGAACTTATCGTCCGGCTCAAGAAAACCACCCGCCTGTCATCATCGGGCAGAACAGAAGGCACTTTTCCATTCTTTACGAACACCACAAAGCCTGTTCAAAGATTCTTGGATGATGCTGACTTTGACACCGAGGCGATCATAGCAAACACGGGAGGAGAGGCGTATTTCAATTACTTCGACGGCCGCTTCGCAGCCATGTCTGACTGCTTTGTTTTCGAAACGAGGTGTGTCACGCGGTTTCTCTATTTCTTTCTCAAGTCTGTTGAGCGAGCAGTCAATGACAACTGTTTCACTGGGTCTGGAATAAAGCATCTCGACAAGAAATTCTTCTACCAGATGGAAGTCCGGTGCCCTGCCGAGCTTTCGGAACAAACGGCCATCGCAACCGTCCTCTCCGACATGGACGCCGAACTCGCCGCCCTCGAAGCCCACCGCGACAAGACCCGCGCCCTCAAGCAGGGCATGATGCAGGAACTGCTGACGGGAAGGATTCGGCTGGTATGAAAGTCGAGAGCATCAACGGGCGAGACTACCGCCTGCCCACTGGGCTAAATGAATTCCAGCTTCAGATGTATGTTCACCTGATTGATTGGAAATGGGCGCACATCACGGACAAACCCGGCAATTACGAATACAAAGAGCACCTAATCCCCTACGACGCCATCCTTCCGAGTGATAAGGCCGACGAGCTTCGCGTCATCTATCCACCCGTGGTTGAAGCGCTTCGGCAACACTGGAGGAAGAACCCCTTCAGGTTTCACACCCACTTCAACCACATGGCCAGCTCACAGGCCGCCAACGTGAATCTCTTCCTGCCATTGTTGCACCATCCGCTGGGGAGCAAAGTCCTCGCATCACTCAAGCCAGACTTCGCCTCGCTGGCGACCGACCAGCTAGACCATGGCTATTGCATTGAGTACTGGGGTGGAAACTTCGGGGGCGACGATTCCGACAGGGGGCTACTGGGTGACAAGTCCGCCCTCGGAGGAACGGATTCCGATGTTGCGATTGCCTACCGCAATTTCTCGGGCGAACTTTGCCTCTGGCTGATCGAGCACAAGCTGACCGAGAGCGAGTTCACTCCGTGCGGGGGCTACAAGAGCAAGGATCGGAAGAACCACCCCTCCTGCGACTGCACACGGAGCGTCTCGGAAATACTGAAGGACAAGAACGCCTGCTTTCACCGCGCTGTCCGCGAGCGCAATTACTGGAACATCACTGAGAGAAACGCCGAGTTTTTCGTCAACCACGGAAGGTACCCGCATTGCCCGTTCCAAGGCGGAATGAACCAACTCTGGCGCAATCAACTGCTTGCCTTGGCGATGGAGCAGGACGAACAGCAGCCGTATCAACACGCGTCGTTTTCAGTGGTCAGGCACCCCGGCAATAGCCATCTGGACGATTCGCTGGACGCCTTCAAGGAATTGGTGGGCCACAATCCGAAGTTCTCCGTCTTTACCTCGGAAGATTTGGTTCGCGCTGCCGAGGGACAGCAGGACGATGCGCTCAACCAGTGGGCGCATTGGTATCGCACGCTCTACATGCTATGAACTCACGGGCGCAGTCATCCTTGTACTACGTCGGCTGGGATGTCGGCGGCTGGAATTGCGACAAGAACGGCAAGAGCCGTGACGCGCTGGTGATTCTCGACGCCAACCGGAATATCGTCGGCAAGCCGTGGCGGGGCAATTTGCGCGCTGCCATCAACGAAGCCACCGATAGTGCCGAATGGATCAGCAAACTGTTCGCCCTCTGCAAGGCACAGCCCTTAGCTTGCTGCCCTCAGATCACGCTGGCAATCGATACCCCACTGGGATTTTCTGAGGAATTCACCCGTCTGGTGACGCAGCGAATTCACGCGGGCGCGGTAGGCAATTCAGCCACGAACCCCTACCTGTTTCGGCAAACCGAACGGTTTCTGTTTGAGAATGGCCTGAAACCCCTGTCGGCCATCAAGGACATGATCGGTAGTCAGGCCACCAAGGGGATGCACGTCCTCGCCAAATTCGCGCCGCAAACTCTGCGCTGCGGGGTATGGTTGGATGGTACGTGGCTCAGCGCCATCGAAGCCTATCCGTCGGCCTGCAGGGCCTCCGCAACGATTCAAAGCTTGCAGCAGCCGTTCGGTAAGCTTGCCCACGACGACCTCGACGATGCGCTGACCTGTGCCTTGGTGGGCTACCTGTTCGATAAGCATCCCGATAAGCTCATCTCGCCGGAGGCGTCAGTGCCAGCCTCTGAAGGGTGGATTTGGGTGCCGCAGGATGGTTTGCCGCGTAACCTTGGAGTCAAGGAATCAAGACCATGAAGAGCTACTACCGCGTGATGCTGGGCAAGCAAAGTGTCCATGCTGCGACCTGTTTCGCCAACGGTTACATCGGCATCGACGATGACCTTCAGCGGGACATCGGGCCGTACCTGACCGATGACTGGCGGCATTTCAATGCCAAGATGGTGCCGGAGTACCTCAAGCTCTATCCCGACAAGTCGAGGATTGCAGCGGGCTTGGCCTGTGGCGTCGCATGGACAGTCTGTAAGGGCATTCTGAAAGGCGATATTGTTTTGTGCCCGGATGGCAAAGGCACTTACCGAGTCGGCGAGATCATCGGTGATTATGATTACCTGCCGGGCGAAGACTTGCCGCTGCGACGGGCGGTTCACTGGTTTGAGGTATCAATCGAACGGGCGAGCTTGAGCGACGCCCTGAAACGGTCGACCGGGTCGATTGGCACGGTAGCCAACGTTTCAGGCTATCGCGAAGAACTGGAGGCGTTTATCGGTGGGAAGGTGGCTCCCAAGCTGATATCTACCGACGAGACGGTTGAGGACGCTTCGGCCTTCGCCTTGGAAAAACACCTCGAAGACTTTCTTGTCCAGAATTGGGCGCACACCGACCTCGGCAAGAATTACGACATCTACGAGGAAGACGGTGCAAAGGTGGGGCAGCAGTACCTGACCGACACCGGCCCGATGGACATCCTCGCGATCAAGAAGGACAAGTCGGAACTGCTAGTCGTCGAGCTTAAGAAAGGCCGGGCGAGCGACGTGGTCGTGGGCCAGACGCTGCGCTATATGGGCTTTGCCGCGCTGGAGCTGGCCGAGCCGAACCAGAAGGTTCGCGGAGTGATCATTGCGCTCGAAGATGATCAGCGGATTCGGCGGGCGTTGGCGGTCGCGCCCAATATCGACTTCTTCCGCTACCAAATCAGTTTCAAGCTGATCAAGGCGTGACATGACAACCGTCGGCCAGATCGAAAAGAAAACCCAAGCCCGCGTCGTCGCGCTGTTCCGAGATCGCCTGTGTTACGACTACCTCGGCGACAAGACCGACCTCGACAACCGCAACATCGAGGAAGCGTTATTGCGTGGCTGGCTGGCCAAGCAGGGCGTCAGCGACATGCTCATTAACCGGGCGCTGCACGAACTGAACAAGGTGGCGACGGACACCAGCAAGAGCCTCTACGACCGCAACAAGGAGGTTTACAACCTGCTGCGCTATGGGGTGAAGGTACAACCGGGTGCCGGCGAGAACCGTGAAACGGTCTGGCTGATCGACTGGCAGCACCCGGAGAACAACCACTTCGCCATTGCCGAGGAAGTGACGGTGAAGGGCGCTGACTTGGCGAATGCCGCCAAGGCCAGCACCAAGCGCCCGGATGTGGTGATCTACATCAACGGGATCGCGCTCGGTGTACTGGAGCTGAAACGCTCCACTGTATCGGTAGCCGAGGGCATCCGCCAGAATCTGGACAACCAGAAGAAGGAATTCATCCAGCCTTTCTTCTCGACTATGCAGTGGGTGATGGCGGGGAACGACACCGAGGGGCTGCGCTACGGCACCATCGAGACGCCAGAGAAGTATTACCTGCGCTGGGTCGAGGACGCTGGCCCCTATGCCGGCGAGGCGAACCTGCTGGATCGCCACCTGCTACAGGTCTGCGGCAAGGCGCGACTGCTGGAACTGATCCACGACTTCGTCGTCTTCGATGCCGGTACCAAGAAGCTCTGCCGCCAGAACCAGTTTTTCGGAGTGAAGGCCGCGCAGGACTTCATCCGTCGCCGCGAGGGCGGCATCATCTGGCACACCCAAGGCAGCGGCAAGTCGCTGACCATGGTCTGGCTGGCCAAGTGGATACGCGAGAACCGCGAAGGTTCGCGGGTGCTGATCATCACCGACCGCACCGAACTGGACGAGCAGATCGAGAAAGTCTTCAAGGGCGTCCATGAGCAGATCTACCGCACCAAGAGCGGCACCGACCTCATCGAAAAACTGAACGGCACCGAGGAATCGCTGCTCTGTTCGCTGGTGCATAAATTCGGCGGCAAAGGCGACGACAGGAACGATGAAGGCACCAAGGAATTCATCGCCGCCATCCAGAAGCTGCCACCCGACTTCAAGGCCAAGGGCGACATTCATGTGTTCGTCGATGAGTGCCACCGCACCCAGAGCGGCGACCTGCACAAGGCGATGAAGGCGCTGCTGCCCAATGCCCTGTTCATCGGCTTTACCGGCACCCCCCTGCTGAAGGCGGACAAGCAGAAGAGCATCGAGGTCTTCGGTAGCTATATCCACACCTACAAGTTCGACCAAGCCGTGCGCGAAGGGGTGGTGCTGGACTTGCGCTACGAGGCGCGGGACATCGATCAGTCCATCACCTCGCAGAAGAAGATCGACGAGTGGTTTGAAGCCAACACCAAGGGGCTGAACGACGTCGCCAAGGCGCAACTCAAGCAGAAATGGGGAACCATGCAGACGGTGCTGTCCAGTCAGGACAGGCTGTCGAAAATCGTTGCCGACATACTCATGGACATGGCGACCAAGCCGCGCCTGATGGACGGCCACGGCAACGCCATGCTGGTCGCCGGCAGCATCTACGAGGCGTGCAAGTTCTATGAGTTGTTCGCCAAGACGGTACTCAAAGGCAAGTGCGCCATTGTCACCAGCTATGCACCCAGTATTGCCGACACCAAGGGCGAGACGACGGGCGCGGGCGATACGGACAACCTGCTCAAGTACGGGATTTACGCCCAGATGCTGGCCGACTGGTTCGATGAGCCGGCAGACAAGGCCATCGGCAAGGTCGAGAAATTCGAGCAAGCGGTGAAGAAGAAATTCATCGACGAGCCGGGGCAGATGAAGCTACTGATCGTGGTGGACAAGCTGCTAACGGGATTCGATGCGCCCTCGGCCACCTACCTCTACATCGACAAGCAGATGCGCGACCACGGCTTGTTCCAAGCCATCTGCCGGGTCAATCGGCTGGATGGCGAAAGCAAGGACTACGGCTACATCATCGACTACAAGGACTTGTTCCAGAGTCTGGAAGGCGCGGTCAGCGATTACACCAGTGGCGCACTGGACGGCTACGACAAGGACGACGTAAAGGGGTTGCTGGAGAACCGGCTGGAGAAGGCGCGGGAGGATCTGGAAGAGGCCCGGGAAGCAGTCAGGGCGCTATGCGAGCCGGTCGAAGCTCCGAGAGATTCGGCGGCTTACCTGCACTATTTCTGCGCCAAGGAATCGGGCAATGCCGATCAGCTCAAGGACAACGAACCGAAGCGCTTGAAGCTGTACAAGTTCGTCGCGGCGCTGCTTCGTGCCTACGCCAGCATTGCCAGCGAACTGGCTGAAGCGGGTTACACCCTCGAACAGATCGGGACGATCAAGGGCGAGGTCGATCACTACAGCAAGGTGCGCGACGAGGTGCGGCTTGCCAGTGGCGACTATATCGACCTCAAGGCCTATGAGCCGGCCATGCGCCACCTGATCGACACCTATATCCGGGCCGAGGAGAGCGAGAAGATTTCGGCCTTCGACGACTTGAGCCTAATCCAGTTGATCGTCGAACGCGGCCCCGATGCAGCGGCGGAAAAGGCCAAGGGGGTGATGAAGACCGACGAGGCGGTGGCCGAAACCATCGAGAACAACGTCCGCAAGCTGATCATCAACGAGTCGCCCGTCGATCCGGCCTACTACGACAAGATGTCGAAGCTGCTGGATGCCCTGATCGAACTACGGCGCAAGGGTGTGGTGAGCTACAAGGAATATCTGGAGAAGATCGCCCAACTGACCAAGGAGGCGACGATGCCGGGGGGCGGGCCGGGCGGTTATCCGACCAGCGTCAAGACGGCGGCACAGCGGGCGCTCTACAACAATCTGGGCAAGGACGAGGGGCTGGCGCTGGCGGCGGATGCGGCAATTACTGGCCATCGGCAAGATGGCTGGAAGTCGAACACCATGAAAACCAAGAAGGTGCGGATCGCTATTCGTGCCTTGCTCAATGATGACGGCTTGGCCGACCAGATTCTGGAACTGGCGAAGCACCAGAATGACTACTGAGATTCACCACCTCACCGTCAGCGGCATCAAGGTGGAGGTGGTTCGCAAGGACATCAAGAACCTGCACTTGGGCGTCTATCCGCCCCATGGCCGGGTACGCGTGGCGGCACCCTTGGTCATCAGTGACGAAGCCGTGCGGCTGGCGGTGATCGACAAGCTCGGCTGGATCCGGCGCCAGAAAGCCAAGTTCGCCGAGCAGCCGCGCCAGTCACAGCGCGAGATGGTGAATGGCGAGAGCCATTACTTTCTCGGGCAGCGCTACCGTCTTCGGGTGCATGAGCAGGATGCGCCAGCCCGTGTTGCCGTGCGCGGTATTGCCAGCCTCGATCTATTCGTGCGCCCCGGCACGACTGCCGACCAGCGGGAAGCCGTGCTGCTGCGCTGGCATCGCGAACAACTCAAGGCGTTGATCCCGCCGATGCTGGAGAAGTGGCAACCAATCCTCGGCATACAGGTCGCCGATTGGGGAATCAAGAAGATGAAAACCAAGTGGGGAAGCTGCAACCTTACTGCCCGGCGTGTTTGGTTCAATCTGGAACTAGCCAAGAAGCCGGTCCAGTGTCTGGAATACATCGTCGTGCATGAACTCGTGCATCTGCTGGAGCGGCATCACAATGAGCGGTTCGCGGCATTGCTAGAGGCGCACCTGCCCCAGTGGCGGCAGTACCGGGAGATGTTGAATCAGGCACCACTGGGGCATGAAGAGTGGAATTACTAAAGCTACTCGAGTGTTAGAAGCTTATGCAGTTGGATGTTGGGTCCGGCTTCAGAGGCTGTTTGGCAGGGTAGAAACACGGAAAACCATTCCAGCACCAAAAACGGGACATTTGAAGAACCGGTGTGTCCTCAATGTTTGGCTCCAAACGCCCTTGATTTCTAGGCGCTCGTGATGTCTATCAGAGAGGCGATGGCGGTCAATTCGTATTCGAGTGCTAGCAGTACATGTACCCCAATGGTGGTTCCGGCTTCAAAGGGCATCGTAGGCACTTTGGCAGGGTTGAAATACTGGAAAACCATTTCGGACCAAAATCAAGACAGCTAGCGAACCAGTGGATTTCCGGCGCTTCGCACCAACCTGTATTGATAGCAAGATACCGAGATTGTCCAGCCAGAGAGAGAAAGAAGAACTGCTCTTCGGCCCCGGAGTGGAATTAGGATGACCTAGTAGCTGATCGTAAATCCCTTGAATGGTATGGTAGCGGTATGGGCGGCTCGATCCTGTTGGAAGGCAAGCGGCAGCATTGAGGAATTTTTAAGCCGGGTACAAAACCGGGTATGGAATGAAATCGAAATCAGCAAACCCAAGCAGTGCAGCCATTGGTGAGGCGCACTTTTTGTTCAACGTCTGATACCGCCTCCGCCGCCGGACCGCTAGAATGGGGGAGCTTTCAGGCTCCCCTTTTTTCATCATGACCCAGAAACTCCTCGCCCCCGTCCGCCTCGGCGCCCTCGAACTGAAGAACCGCGTCGTCATGGCGCCGTTGACGCGCTGCCGCTGCGACAACCCCGGCTACGTGCCGACCGAAATGATGGCTCGCTACTACGCGCAGCGGGCGAGTGCCGGGCTGATCGTTTCCGAGGGCACCATCGTCTCGCCGCAGGGTCGCGGCTACCCGTTCACGCCGGGCATCTGGTCGGCCGAGCAGGTCGCGGGCTGGCGGCTGGTCACCGATGCCATGCATGAAAACGGCGGCCTGATCGTCTGCCAGTTGTGGCATTGCGGGCGCCTGTCGCTGCCGGAATTCCACGACGGCCAGCCACCGGTGGCGCCTTCCGCGGTCAACCCGAACTGGAAGATGTTTTCGACCACCGGCCACCCGGAAACAGTCACCCCGCACGCGCTGACCCGCGACGAGATCAAGGCCACTGTCGCCGATTTCCGGCACGGCGCGGCCAATGCCATGGCGGCCGGCTTCGACGGCATCGAGATCCACTCGTCGAACGGCTACCTGTTCCACCAGTTCTTCTCGCACCAGTCGAACCAGCGCGACGACGAGTACGGCGGCAGTCATGAGAACCGCGCCCGCTTCTTCCGCGAGGTCCTCGACGCCGTCGGCGAAGTCATGCCGCTCGACCGCGTCGGTTTCCGTCTCAACCCGATGCTCAACCACTTCCACGGCATCACCGTCGACGCCGACACGGTGCCGATGTGGGAACACGTCGTGCGCACCGCCAACGGTTACGGGCTGGCCTACCTGCACCTGACCGAGCCGCTGTCGCCGAAGCAGGTCGCCAACACGCCGGGCACGCTGCTCGACGTCGGCGCCCACTTCCGCCCCATCGCCACGATGCCGGTCATCAGCAACGGCGCCCTCGACCAGGCCAGAGGCGAGGCACGCCTCGCCGCCAATCTGTGCGACGCGGTCGCGTATGGTCAGGCGTGGATCGCCAACCCGGATCTCGTCGAACGCTTCCGCCGCGGCGCGCCACTCAACGAACCCGACCGCGACACCTTCTACCAGGGCGGCGAAAAGGGCTACCTCGACTACCCGACGCTCGCCGCATGAAACGCTGTTGCACGCTGCTGGCGCTCGGACTTCTGACCCTGCCGGCGCTCGCCGACGGCCTGCCGCCCGGCGTCCTCGGCGCGCTGAAGGCGGCGCAGATCCCGGCGAGCAGCGTCGCTGTCGTCGTCCAGCCGGTCGATGCCGGCAAGCCGCTGGTCGCCCACAACGCGGCGCAGGCGATGAACCCCGCCTCGGTCATGAAGCTGGTCACCACCTACGCCGCCCTCGACCTGCTCGGCCCGGCGTGGACGTGGAAGACCACGGCGTGGACCGAGGCTGCTGCGGTCGACGGGGTTTTGAGCGGCAATTTGTACCTCAAGGGCAGCGGCGACCCGCGCTTTTCGATCGAACACCTGTGGGCCCTGCTGCGCCAGCTGCAGGTGCGCGGCATCCGGCACATCGCCGGCGACGTTGTGCTCGACCGCACCGTCTTCAACGTCCCGGCGATCGACCCCGGCGCCTTCGACGACAAGCCGATGCGCCCCTACAACGTCGGCCCGGACGGCCTGTTGATCAACTTCCGCGCGCTGCGCTTCACGCTGCTTCCCGACAACGGCCGGCCGCGCGTACTGCTGGAAACGCCGAGTGACGGCCTGCGCGTGGACAACCAGTTGCGCGCCGGCGAAGGCGGCTGCGGCAGCAACTGGAAGGACTTCATCAACGTCCGCCTGATCCCGGAAAACGCCGGCAATCGCCTCGAATTCACCGGCACCTACAGCGCGGCGTGCGGCGAGAAGGCGCTCAACCTCTCGCCGCTGGCGGCCGATGCCCAGGTCGGCGGGCTGATCCGCAGCCTGTGGAAGGAACTGGGCGGCACGCTGGCCGGCCAGGTGCGTGGCGGCGCCGTGCCCGCCGGCGGCAAGCTGCTCGCCACCCACGAATCGCCGCCGCTGGCCGAAGCCGTGCGCGACATCAACAAGTTCAGCAACAACGTGATGGCCCGCCAGGTCTATCTGACGCTCGGCAACGATACCGAACCGGCGACTGCCGAACGCTCGCGCCAGCGCATCGGCGACTGGCTCAACGCGCGCGGCCTGCGCTTCACCGAACTGGAAATCGAGAACGGCTCCGGCCTCTCGCGGCGCGAGCGGATCAGCGCCGACAGCCTCAACCGCCTGCTGCTCGACGCCTGGAAGAATCCGGTGATGCCGGAATTCATCTCCAGCCTGCCCATCGTCGGCATCGACGGCACCATGAAGAAGCGCCTCAACGGCTCGCAGGCCACCGGTCGCGCCCACATCAAGACCGGCACGCTGGACGGCGTCAAGACCGCCGCCGGCTACGCACTCGACGCCCAGGGCCGGCGCTACGCGGTGACCTTCCTGATCAACCACCCGCAGGCGCAGGCCGGCAGCGCCGCCATCGACGCCCTGCTGGTCTGGGTCGCGCAACGACGGGCGGGCGAGAAGAGCGTCGTCCTCGAAAGCGAGTGAGCTGGCGGCGATGACCGGCTTCCAGCCCTTTCCCGGCGCGGCCTTCGATCGTTGCGGACTCAACCGGCAGCACGTTTTCGACCTCGCCGACCTGCCGCCCGCCGTCGCCGCCACCCTGGGCGACACCGCCCCCTTCCGCCAGCTGATCCTCCTCGGCCATGCCGGCAAGGCGCTATGGGACTGCGTCAAGGCCGCCGGCGCCGGTGGCGAACACCCGATCGACGATTTCACCGTGCGCAGCATCGAACGCTGTTTCGCCGAGCACCTGCCGGCCAGCCGCTTCCGCCTCGTCTATCCCGGCGACCACCCGGTCGGCCTGCAACGGCTCGGCACGCTCGCCGGATGGCACCATGCCTCGCCCTTTATGGTCGGCATCGACCCCGAATGGGGTACGTGGTACGCCTACCGCGCCGTCGTGCTGGCCGACACCCGTTTTCGGCCTTTTCCGGCGGTCAACCGCAGCAGCCCCTGTACCAGCTGCCCAGCCAGGCCCTGCATCACCGCCTGCCCCGCCCAGGCCATGGCCGACGGCAGTTTTTCCCTCGCCCGCTGCAGCGTCTACCGCCTGCAGCCCGATTCGGCCTGCACCGCGACCTGTCAGGCGCGTCTCGCCTGCCCGGTCGGCGCCGCGCATCGCTACGACGTCGACCAGCTGCGCCATTCGTATTCTATTTCGCTGCAGACCCTGCGCCAGATCCATCGCCCGTCTTGATGCAGCACATGGCGCGCCCCGGCGGCGCCGCACTATGATCGCAGTTCATCGTCCCCGGAAACGCGAACAACCATGACCGAAGCCAGCCCCCCGCCCGACGAAGACCGCGTGCGCACCCTGCTGCGCCAGGTGATCGACCCCGAAGTGGGCGCCAACATCGTCGACCTCGGGCTGGTCTACGAGATCGACATCGCAGCCGGCCGCGTCCGGGTCGCCATGACCATGACCTCGCCGGCCTGCCCGATGGGCGAGATGATCGTCGACGAGGCGCGCGCCGCGCTCGCCGACGGCCTGCCGCCCGGCTGGCAGGCGGAGGTCGCGCTGGTCTGGGAACCGCCGTGGAGCCCGGCGCTGATGAGCGAGCGCACGCGCCGCAATTTCGGCTGGTAGCGACGACGATGCGCGACCTGCCGCCGGCCGCCCGGCTGCCGCTGCTCTTCTTCGGCATGATCTCGCTGCTCGCCGGCGTCGCCGCCGGGCTGGCGCGCCTCGCCTGGGATGTGCCGCCGCTCGCTGCAGCCGCCGCCGGCTGGCATGGCGCGCTGATGATTTCCGCCTTCTTCGGCACCGTCATCAGTCTCGAACGCGCCGTCGCCATCGGCCGCCTGTGGGCCTATCTGGCACCGGCCGCCGCCGGCCTCGGCGGCTTCAGCCTGCTCACCGGCGCCCCGCTCGGGGCCGCCCAGGCGCTCGCCATCGTCGCCGCTATCGTGATGATCATCGCCAGCCTGCAGGTGCTGCACCGGCTGATCGCCCCGTTCACCATCGTCCTCGCCCTCGGCGCCGGCTGCTGGCTGATCGGCAATCTGGCCTGGCTGGCGAGTGGCGGGCTGGCCGCGGCCATACCTTGGTGGCTGGCCTTCCTGGTATTGACCATCGCCGGCGAACGTCTCGAACTGACCCGCTTCATGCCAACCCCGCCGGCGGCGCAGCAGCGCTTCATGCTCATCGTCGGCGCCATACTGGCCGGCGCCACGCTCAGTCTGTGGTTCGCCAGCGAAGGCCTGCGGTTCTTCGCCGCCGGGCTCCTCGCCCTCGCCGCCTGGCTGCTGCGTTACGACATCGCCCGGCGCAATGCGCGGCAGCAGGGATTGACGCGTTTCATCGCCATTTGCCTGCTGTCCGGCTATGTCTGGCTGGCCCTGGCCGGCGCCCTCGGGCTGGCTGGCGCCCTGCTGCCCGCCCACGTCTGGCGCGATGCGGCACTCCACGCCATCGGCCTCGGCTTTGTATTCGCCATGGTCTTCGGCCACGCGCCGATCATTTTCCCGGCCGTGGCGCGGGTGAAGATTCCCTACCATTCGGCTTTCTATCTGCCGCTGCTGGTGCTGCATGCCTCGCTGGCGCTGCGCGTCGGTGGCGGCCTGGCCGGCGATTTCGCCATGCTGCGCACCGGCGGCGCGGCCAATGCCAGCGCCCTGCTGCTGTTCATCGCCACCATCCTAATCAGCGTCGTGCGCGGCAAGCGGCAACACCTTTCTTCCGAACAGGCGGCCCACGATGAAACGCCATGAGGCTTTGCAGGATCTTTCGCGCGAACATCACCTGGCCCTGAAACTGGCGCTGCATGGCCGGCGCGCAATCGCCTCGGGCGACCCGGGCCAGATCACGGCGGCGGCGAATGCCTGCGCCGAGGCATTCGGCAGCGAACTGGGGCCACATTTTGTCCGCGAAGAAACGGATGTACTGCCGCTGCTCGCGCAAGCCGGTGAAACTGCGCTCGTCCAGCGCACGCTGAACGAGCATGCCGAGCTGCGCAGCCTTGCCGCCCGCCTACTCGACGCCGATATGACGGCGCTGGAGCGCTTCGTGGAATTGCTCGGGGCACATGTCCGCTTCGAGGAGCAGGAATTGTTCGAAGCGGCGCAAACCTGCCTGGACCTGGGCAAGCCCCGGCAAAAATGACGAACGCCTCTTGGTCGCAGCGCTTCCGGCACTTCATCGGCTTCCCGGCCAGCAGCCACCATGCCGGCGAGCAACTGGTCGCCACGCTCGGCGGCGCGCTCGGCATCCTGCTCGTGCTGGTGGTTACCAGGGCGCTCGTCGGGCCGACGGCGGCGCTCGTCATCGTCCCCTCGATGGGTGCCTCGGCAGTACTCATCTTCGCCGCGCCGCACAGCCCGTTCGCCCAGCCGTGGGCGGTGCTGGCCGGGCACGTCCTGTCGGCGCTGGTCGGCGTCGCCTGCTGGCAGCTGATTCCCAATCCGACCCTGGCGGCCGGCCTCGCCGTCGGCCTGGCGATCGGTGTCATGCACGTCGCGCGCTGCCTGCACCCACCGGGCGGCGCCACGGCGCTGGCGGCGGTGATCGGCGGCGCGACGGTGCACGAACTCGGTTATCGCTATGCGCTGAGCCCGATCGCCGCCAATGCCCTGATCATTCTCGCGGTCGGCGTCGCCTTCAACTACGCCTTCGCCTGGCGGCGTTACCCGGCGAGCCTGATGCGCTACCGGCATGCACCGGAGCACCCCGGCACCGGCTGGCCGCCCATCGACGAGCGGCACGTCGTGGCGGCCATGGAACACCTCAACGTCGTCGTCGACGTCAGTCCCGACGAAATGGGCGAACTGATTCACCAGACGCTGGATATCGCCCAGCGCGAGCAGGACGCCCGCCTGCCGGAAGTCCGGCTCGGGCGCTTCTACTGCAACGACCGTCCGGGGCAGCAGTGGTCGGTGCGCCAGATCGTCGACGAACGGCGCTCGGACAACCCCGATTTCGACCTGGTCATCTACAAGGTGGTGGATGGGAACGGCCTGAACCGCACCGGCAGCTGCACGCGTACTGAATTCGCACGCTGGGTCGGCAGCGAACTGCAGCCGCGCGCCCGGAAACCCTGACGCAGTGCTTCAGGCGACCGGCCGTTCGCCGAACAGCGCAACCCAGCCGCGGATCACCCGGTAGCCGACCCACAGGCCGAGGATGGCGATGAGAATCCAGGCGACGGGGATGCCGATGATGGTGATGATCAGCAGGCCATAGACGACCAGCCACAGCGCGGTGAACCAGAAGGTGCGGATTTGCCAGCGGAAATGGCTTTCCAGCCAGGTGCCGTTGACGTCGCCGCGCTTCAGGTAGTTGAGCAGGACGGCGACCAGCGAGGGCAGGCCAAAGACGAAGCCGCCGGCAACCGTCGCCGACGAGGTGACGCCGATGAGGACGGCGATGGCGTGCAGGCCGTAGATGAAATGGGTCAGCTGCACCAGCGAATTGCGCACGCCGTGCACGAGGGTGACAGGGACGGGTTCGGGCATGATCAGTTCTCCGGAAGATATTTTTGCAGGAACAGCGCGTGCCCGGCGGCCGGGTCGAGCACGTAGGGCGCGAAGCCGGCGCGTTCGTAGGCGGCCAGCGCCCGCGTGTTGTTGGACAGCACTTCGAGGGTCAGCTTGCAGCAGCCGAGTGCGCGCGCCCGCTGCTCGGCCCAGCCCAGCAGCACCTGGCCGACGCCCTGTCCGCGCCGCTCGGCGCGGGTGACGATGTCGTGGATGTTGAGCAGCGGCCGGGCGGCGAAGGTCGAGAAACCGGCGAAGCAGTTGATCAGGCCGACCGCCTCGTCGCCGGCGAAGGCCAGCGCGCCATGGAAGGTGGGCAGGCTTTTCAGCTCGTCGACCAGATGCCGCCTGGCGTAGTCGGACAAACCGGCGCCGCCGCCCATCGGGTCGCGCGCGTAGTGGTCGAGAAGAGTGAGCCAGGTTCTGGAAATCGCCTCGTTTTCGAGGTCGACCGCAACCACCCGCAAACTCACAGCCCGAGCCCCCCCCACATGGCATCGACGCGCTGCTTCACGTCGGCGTCCATGACGATCGGCCGACCCCATTCGCGGTTCGTTTCGCCCGGCCACTTGTTGGTCGCGTCGAGCCCCATCTTCGAGCCGAGGCCGGCTACCGGACTGGCGAAGTCGAGGTAATCGATCGGCGTGTTGTCGACCAGCGTCGTGTCGCGCGTCGCATCCATGCGCGTCGTCATCGCCCACACCACTTCCTTCCAGTCGCGGATGTCGATGTCGTCATCGACGACGATGATGGTCTTGGTGTACATGAACTGGCGCAGAAAGGACCAGATGCCGAACATGATGCGCTTGGCGTGGCCGGGGTACTGCTTCTTGATCGAAACGATGGCCATCCGGTACGAGCAGCCTTCCGGCGGCAGGTAGAAATCGACGATTTCCGGGTACTGCTTCTGGAGCAGCGGCACGAAGACCTCGTTCAACGCGACGCCCAACACGGCCGGCTCGTCGGGCGGCTTGCCGGTGTAAGTGCTGTGGTAGATCGGGTCGCGGCGCATGGTGATGCGCTCGATGGTGAACACCGGGAATTCGGCCTGCTCGTTGTAGTATCCGGTGTGGTCGCCATACGGCCCTTCGAGCGCCATCTCGCCCGGGTGGATGACACCTTCGAGCACGATCTCGGCCGAAGCGGGCACTTGCAGACCAGAGCCGAGGCACTGGGTCAGCTCGGTCTTGCCGCCGCGCAGCAGGCCGGCGAACTGGTATTCGGACAGCGAATCTGGCACCGGCGTCACGGCGCCGAGGATGGTCGCCGGGTCGCAGCCGAGCACGACGGCGACCGGGAAGGGTTGGCCCGGATTGGCCAGTTGGTGGTCGCGGAAATCCAGCGCCCCGCCGCGATGCGCCAGCCAGCGCATGATCACCTTGTTCGGCCCCAACACCTGTTGGCGGTAGATGCCGAGATTCTGCCGGTTCTTGTGCGGCCCCTTGGTCACGACCAGACCCCAGGTGATCAGCGGCGCGATGTCGCCCGGCCAGCAATGCTGGATCGGCAGGCGCGCCAGATCGACATCCTTGCCTTCCCAGACGATTTCCTGGCACGGCGCGTTCGACACCTTCTTCGGCGCCATGTTGAGCACCTGCTTCAAAATCGGCAGCTTGTCCCACGCGTCCTTCAGCCCCTTGGGTGGCTCGGGCTCCTTCAGGTAGGCAAGCAGCTTGCCGACTTCGCGCAACGCCTGCACCGACTCCTCGCCCATGCCGAGCGCCACCCGCTGCGGCGTACCGAACAAATTGGCGAGCACCGGGATGCTGTGACCCTTCGGCTTCTCGAACAGGATGGCCGGACCGCCGGCGCGCAGCACGCGGTCGCAGATCTCGGTCATTTCGAGACGGGTATCGACCTCGACGCCGATCCGTTTGAGCCCGCCGGTCTTTTCCAGTTGCGACATGAAGTCGCGCAGATCGTGGTATTTCATCGCGTACGGTAGGAGAAGTGGCAGGCGACGCAGCCCGAGGTCAGGTTAGGCAGCAGGGCCAGCGCCTTGTCACGGTCGCCGGTTTTGGCTGCGGCAGCGAACTCGCTCGCCGCCTTGTGTCCATCCATGCCGATGCCGTGCATGGCCGGCGGCATGTGCGGGCCGGGGCGCGCGTCGAAAGGCTTGTCACGATGCCTGCCCATGGCCGACAGCCCCAGTTTGGTCTCGGCCGCCTCGCCGGCCTCCCGGACCTTGCCGGCGGCCAGCAGCGATAGCACTTCGTTGAGGGCGACGAGGTTGCCCTGCATCTCCTCGCGCAGGGCGTCCTGCGCCGGCGGCGGCAACTTGACGAGTTGGCGGGCATCGTCGGCGACGGCTGCGGTCGACGCCAGAAAAAGGGCAAAAACCAGGGCTTTCATGCGAAGCTCCTCCCGGAAACCAGGAAATCGACGACGATGCCGGCGAAGATCGCCGCGCCGACGTAGTTGTTGTGCAGGAAGGCCTTGAAGCAGGCCATGCGCTCGCGGCCGCGGATCCACGTGTAATGCACGCCCATGATGCCGGCGGCGATCGCCAGCCCGGCGTAGAAGGCCCAGCCGAGATTCTGCGCGTAGCCGACGCCGGCGATGATGAGCAGCGTCGTCGCATAACAGAGCATCACCGCCGCCACGTCGAAGCGGCCGAAGGTGATGGCCGAGGTCTTGATGCCGATCTTGAGGTCGTCGTCCCGGTCGACCATGGCATATTCGGTGTCGTAGGCGACCGCCCAGAAGACGTTGGCGAGCAGCAGCCACCACGCCGCCGCCGGCACCGCGCCGAGCTGCGCCGCGTAGGCCATCGGGATGCCGAAGCCGAAGGCGATGCCGAGATAGGCCTGCGGGATGGCGAGGAAGCGCTTGGTGAACGGGTAGCTGGCGGCAAGGAAGAGCGCCGGCACCGAGAGCCAGATCACCAGCGGGTTGCCGAGCAGCAGCACGAGCGCGAAGGCGCACAGCGAAAGGCCGGCGAACAGCGCCAGCGCTTCCTTCGTGGTCACCCGGCCGGCGGTCAGCGGACGTTCCTTCGTCCGCTCGACATGGCGGTCGAAATCGCGGTCGGCGTAGTCGTTGATGACGCAGCCGGCGGAACGCATCAGCACGGTGCCGAGGATGAAGACCCAGAGCACGATGCGGTCGGGCCGACCGTCTGCCGACAGCCACAGCGCCCACAGCGTCGGCCACAGCAGGAGCAGGATGCCGATCGGCTTGTCGAGCCGCATCAGCTTTTCGTAAAGATCGACTTTTTCCTTGATTGCAGGCCAGTTCATCTGGTTGATTCTACCTTGGTGCCCGGTGGGTACGGCTGCGTGCACATTCCCACGAAGAGAGCGATGCGGCGGGAGTGGATGAAGCGGTGGTCATGACAATGCGACGAAAAACAGAAGCGTGCATTTTACCGGTGTCGCGACCCTCAGGCCGCGCCAGGCAGTGGCAACGGCGCAAAACAATCAAAACACCCCGCGACGGTGCGATCCCCATATACTGATGACGTAAAAGCCGAAAACAAACACAATCATCACATGCGCCCCAACGCACCCGCCCCCCGCCGCCGCTATTGGGTGAGCGGAGGCCTTTTTGTCGCCCTGCTCGCCGCTGCCGGCCTGTGGGTCGCCGACGAAATTGAAACCTCCCGCCTGCAGGCCACCCATCTGGCCCGCTACGCGGCGACTCTCGATTTCCGGATGGTCGACGGCGCCAGCGACGCCATCCGCTTCCCGACGCACGGCCCCTTCAACCAGCGCATGGGCTACAGCGAGTTGCCCCAGCTCGCCAGCCGCCTGAGCGCCAACGGCTTCAAGCTGACCCGGCAGGCCCGCTTTTCCGAAGCGCTGCTCGACTACACCGACCACGGCTACTTCCCGCCCTACCGGGAAAAGACCTCGGCCGGGCTGACCGTCACCGACTGCCGGGGCGACACCCTGTATCGCTTCCGCTACCCCTACCGGGCCTACGCCGACTTCGCCGCCGTGCCGCCGCGCATCGGCCAGGCGCTGATCTACATCGAGAACCGCGACCTGCTCGACGAGTCGCGGCCGACCATGAACCCGGCCATCGACTGGGTGCGTTTCGCCCGCGCAGTGCTTGGCCGCATCGGGCGGATGGTCAACGAGGATTTCGACGCCCCGGGCGGTAGCACGCTGGCGACGCAGATCGAGAAATTCCGCCATTCGCCGGACGGCGTAACGCCGAACAGCGGCGAGAAGCTGCGCCAGATGGTCTCGGCCAGCGTCCGCGCCTACCGCGATGGAGAGGATACGCTGCCGGTCCGGCGCACGCTGCTGTTAGATTACCTGAACACCGTGCCGCTCTCGGCCGCGCCCACCTTCGGCGAGGTCAACGGCCTCGGCGACGGCCTGTGGGTGTGGTTCGGCGCCGATTTCGACGAAGTCAACGCGCTGCTCGCCGCGCCGGAAGCCGAGGGCTCTCGCCTCGCCGACCAGGGTCGGGCGCTGCACCAGGTGGTGGCGCTGATGATCGCCCACCGCCGCCCGACCTACTATCTGTCGGCCAGGGGGCACGACAGCCTGGCCCGGCTATCGGAGAGCTACGTCCGCCTGCTCGCCGAGCAGGGCGTGATCAGCCCGGCCCTACGCGATGCGGCGCTGAACCAGCCGCTGCAGTTCCGCAACCAGGCGACCGACCCGGCCCTGCTGCCGGCCGATGCCGGCAAGGGCGCGATGGCCATCCGCAACCGGCTATCCGGCCTGCTCGACGCCTCGCTGTACGAACTCGACCGCTACGACGCCGATGTCTCGACGACGCTGAACGGCAAGCTGCAGCAAGAAGTCACCAGCTTCCTGCGCCATCTGGACGAACCGGAGGTGGCACGCAAGGTAGGCCTGCTCGGCGAACGGATGCTCGACCCGGGCAAGCTCGACGGCGTCTATTACAGCTTCACGCTGGTCGAAAGCACACCAGCCGGCAACCGCGTCCGCGTCCAGACCGACACCACCGACCAGCCGCTCGACATCAACGAAGGCAGCAAGCTGGAACTCGGCTCGACAGCCAAGCTGCGCGTGCTGACCACCTATCTGGAAATCGTCGCCGAACTGCACCAGCGCTACGCCGGGCAGACGCCAGCCGAATTGCGCAAGATCCCGGTCGAAAAGCGCGACCGCCTGACCCAGTGGGCCATCGACTATCTGGCCAGGGCCAAGGACCGCGAACTGCCGGCCATGCTGCAGGCGGCGCTGGCCCGCAGCTACTCGGCCAGCCCCGGCGAGGATTTTTTCACCGGCGGCGGCGTCCATAATTTCAACAACTTCCGGCACGAGGACGATGGCCGGGCGCCGACCGTGCGCGAAGCGCTGCAGGGTTCGATCAACCTGCCCTTCGTCCGCCTGATGCGCGACATCGTGCGTTACACCATGTACCAGGTGCCGGGCAGCAGCGCGCAACTGCTGGAAAAGGCCGGCGATCCGCGGCGCAACGAATACCTGGCCCGCTTCGCCGACCAGGAGGGGCAGGTCTTCCTGCGCCGCTTCTGGCACAAGTACCGGGGCAAGAAAGCGGCCGATATCCAGGATGTCTTCCTCGACGGCCTGCGTCCGAACGCGAGCCGGCTGGCCGCCGTGTTTCGTTACCTGTCGCCGCAGGCGACGCCGGCAGAGCTGGAGACCTTCCTGCGCCAGCGTCTGGAAGGGGCGCGCCTGAGCAGCGACGAAGTCGCCCGCCTCTACGAACGCAGCGGGCCGGAGGCTTTCGACCTGCCGGATCGTGGCTACGTGGCGCGCGTCCATCCGCTCGAACTGTGGCTGGTCGGCTACCTGTCGGCCCATCCGGAAACCACCTGGAGCGAGCTGGTACAGGCCAGCGCCAAGGAACGGCAGGCGGTCTACCGCTGGCTGTTCAAGACCCGCTTCAAGGGGGCCCAGGATTCACGCATCTATACCATGCTCGAAGTCGAAGCCTTCCTCGACATTCATCGCCGCTGGGCCCGCGTCGGCTATCCCTTCGGCCACCTGGTGCCGTCGCTGGCCACCGCGCTCGGCAGTTCCGGCGACCGGCCGGCCGCGCTGGCCGAGCTGATGGGCATCATCCAAAACGACGGCATCCGCAAGCCGACGCGGCGCATCGACCGCCTCGATTTTGCCGTCGGCACCCCCTACGAGACCCGCTTCGCCAGCAACGGCAAAACGGGCGAACGCGTCATGGCACCGGAAGTTGCCGCCGCGCTGCGCAACGGGCTGTCGGAAGTGGTCGAGGGCGGCACGGCGCGCCGGCTGTCCGGCGCCTTCAAGCTGGCCGATGGCACGCCGCTCGCCGTCGGCGGCAAGACCGGCACCGGCGACAACCGCATCGTCCTCGGCCGGGGCGCGACGCGCGGCGTCACCATGAACCGCACGGCGACCTTCGTCTTCTACCTCGGCCCGCGCCACTTCGGTACGCTGACCGCCTACGTGATCGGCCCGCAAGCCGCCAGCTACCGCTTCACCTCGGCGCTGCCGGTGCAGATCCTGAAATCGATGGGCCCTCTGCTGCTGCCGGCGCTCGAACCGGCCGCCACGCCCTGCCAGCCGTAAGCCGCGCGGCGCCCACCCTCAGCGGCAATCGCCGCGCAGGGCGAGCACCGTGGCCTGCAGCTTCGCCGGCGTCGCCTCGGCGGCGGCAACCGGTGCCCCGACCCGCAGCGTGATCCGCGAGAACAGGCCGCGCCGGAACGGCTTCTTCATCGCCTCGCCATCGACCCGCGAGAAGAAGCTGCCCCACAGACCGGACAGCGCCAGCGGCACGACCGGCACCGGGTTGGCGGCGAGGATGCGGCTGATGCCGGGGCGGAAGGTCTGCAGTTCGCCGTCGCGGGTGATGTTGCCCTCGGGGAAGATGGCGACCAGCTCGCCCTCGGCCAGCGCGGTCGACACTGCGGCGAAAGCCTTTTCCATCAGCGCCGGGTCTTCCTTGGCCGCGGCGATGGGAATCGCGCCGCAGTGGCGGAAGATGTAGCTGAGAACGGGAATGCGGAAGATGCGGTGGTCCATCACGAAGCGCACCGGGCGCGGCGCGGCGCCCATGATGATCACCGCGTCGACGAAACTGACGTGGTTGGCGACCAGCACGGCGGCCCCCTCCTGCGGGATATGGTCGAGCCCTTCACTGCGCAACCGGTAGGCGGCCTTGATCAGCAGCCAGGCGATGAAACGCAGCAGGAATTCCGGCACCAGCCCGTAGATGTAGATCGCCACCGCCGCGTTGAGCAGGGCCGCGATGCCGAACAACGCGGGGATCGACAACCCGGCGCTGAGCAGCGCCGCCGCGCCGAGGGCGCCGACGACCATGAACAGCGCATTGACGATGTTGTTGGCGGCGATGATGCGGGCGCGCGTTTCCTCGGCGCTGCGCAACTGGACCAGGGCGTAGAGCGGGACGATGAAGAAGCCGCCGAAGACGCCGAGCATCATCAGGTCGAACAGCACGCGCCAGACCGCCGGCAGGCTGAGCAGGGCCAGCAGTTCGTGGGTGCCGTTGCCGGCCAGCCCGACCGGCGAGGCGAAATAGAGGTCGAGCCCGAACAGCGTCAGGCCGATCGAGCCGAAGGGCACGAGGCCGATCTCGACGCGCTTGCCGGACATCCGCTCGCACAACAGCGAGCCGAGGCCGATACCGACCGTGAAGGTGGCGAGCAGCAGCGTGACCGATGCTTCGCTACCGCCCAGCACGTTCCTCGCGTAGGCCGGGAACTGGGCGAGGAACAGCGCGCCGTAGAGCCAGAACCACGAGATGCCGAGGATGGAGAGGAAGACCGTGCGGTTGGCGCGGGCGAAGTTGATGTTGCGCCAGGTTTCGGTGATCGGATTGGGGTTGACCTTCAACCCGGGCACCGGCGCCGGTGCCGCAGGAATGCCGCGGCTGGCCAGGTAGCCGGCGAAGGCGACGACGAAACCGCCAAGCGCGATCCACGCCGAATGCTCGACCGACCCGGCGAGCAGGCCGCCGGCCAGCGTGCCGACCAGGATGGCGACGAAGGTGCCGGCCTCGATCAGCGCGTTGCCGCCGACCAGCTCGTCGGTGTGCAGGTGCTGCGGCAGGATGGCGTACTTGACCGGCCCGAACAGCGTCGAATGCAGGCCGAGCAGGAACAGCCCGCCCATCAGCAAGGGCAGGCTGTGCATGAAAAAGCCGGCGGCGGCGACGCCCATGATGACCATTTCCAGTACCTTGACCAGGCGCGCCAGCACGGCTTTGTCATACTTGTCGGCCAGTTGCCCGGCGGTCGCCGAGAACAGGAAGAAGGGCAGGATGAAGATGCCGGCCGCCAGGTTGGCCAGCAGCTCCGGCTGGAGCGTCGTCCATTGCACCGACTGGAAGGTCAGCAGGACGATCAGCGCGTTCTTGAACAGGTTGTCGTTGAAGGCGCCGAGAAACTGGGTGGTGAAGAAGGGCGCAAAGCGCTTCGTCTTCAGGAGTCCGAATTGTCCGCTCATGTTTACACTGCCTCGGCCAGACGTTTAAGGGTCACGTAATCGATCTTGCCGGTGCCGAGCAGCGGCAGCGCCTCGACGCACCGGATCTTGCGCGGCACGGCCAGCTCCGGCACGCCGAGTTCGCGCGCCGTGGCGGCGAGCTGTTCGCGGGTCAGCTCGCCGTCGGTGGTGAACAGCACCAGCGCCTCGCCCTTGGCAGCGTCGGGCTGGCTGGAAACGGCGTGCATTTTTTCCGGCGAACTCGCCGCCGCCAGCTTTTCCGCCACTTCCAGGCTGACCATCTCGCCGGCGATCTTGGCGAAGCGTTTGACGCGGCCGACGATCTTCACGAAACCCTCGTCGTCGATCTGCACGACGTCGCCGGTCTCGTACCAGCCGGCGCCGAGTTCGGAAGCCGGCGGCTGCAGCACGCCCGGCTGGTCGGCCTTGAGGTAGCCGGCCATCACGTTCGGCCCGCGCACGTGCAGGATGCCGCCGTGCTCGATGCCGGGCACCGGCAGCAGGCGGTGTTCGATGCCCGGCAGCAGGTTGCCGACGGTGCCGGTTTTATAGGCCATCGGCGTGTTGACCGAGAGCACCGGCGCGGTTTCGGTCGCGCCGTAGCCTTCGAAGATGCGGATGCCGAATTTCTCGAACCACTGGCTGCGCACCGCCTCCGACAGCTTTTCGGCGCCGGCCACGACGTAGCGCAGGCGGTAGAAGTCGTAGGGATGGGCGAACTTGGCGTAGTTGGCGAGAAAGGTCGACGTGCCGAAGAGCACCGTGCAGGAACGATCGTAGGCCAGTTCCGGGATGATGCGGTAGTGCAGCGGCGACGGGTAGAGGAAGAGGCTGGCGCCGGTCAGCACCGGCAGCAGCGCGCCGGCGGTGAGGCCGAAGCTGTGGAAGATCGGCAGCGCGTTGAGCACCTTGTCGTCCACCGAGAAGTCGATCACCGCGCGGATCTGGGCGATGTTGGCGAGGATGGCGCGGTGCGGCAGCACGACCCCCTTCGGCTTGCCCTCCGAGCCGGAGGTGAACAGCACCACCGCGGCGTCCTCCGGCGAGGCGTGCAGTTCCATGGCGCGCGGAAAATGGATGGCGTAGGCGATCAGCCACAGCTTGTCGGCGAGACCGATGCGCTCGCGGATGTCCTCCAGGTACTGCACCGTGACGCCCTGCAGGGCCGCCAGCTTGTCGCCCAGCTTGGCCTGCTCGACGAAGGCGCGCGAGGTGACGACGATGCGCACCTCGGCGCCGTCGCAAGCCGCCTGCATGGCGTCCACGCCGGCCGTGTAGTTGAGCATGGCCGGCACGCGGCGGCGGGCGCTCAGGCCGAAGATCAACCCCAGCGTCGGCACCAGGTTGGGCAGCAGCAGGCCGACGCGCTCGCCGGGCCGCGACAGGCGTTCGACCTGGCGACCGAGGACGAGCGCCATCTTGAGCAGGTCGTTGTACGAATACTCGATCTGCTTGACGTCCTCGAGCAGGCGGCGGCGCTTGCCGAAAATCTCGGCGGCGTCGCACAGCGCCGTGTAGATCGTCTGTTCGGGGCGCGAGGCGAAGATCATTTCCTGCATCAGGCGGCGCATCGCCTCGCCCGACTTGCGGCGGCGCAGGCGGGCCGTGGCGCCTTCCGGCATCGGGAAATGGCGCTCCGGCAACACCGTCAGGCGGATGGTCGGGAAGAACTCCTTGGGGTATTTTCCGGAGAGGCGCGAGAAATAGCTGCGCGAGGCGCCGTCGAGGCGCACCGGCAGCACCGTCGCGCCGGTCTTGGCGGCGACGAAGGCCGGGCCGTCGTAGACCTTCATCAGGCTGCCGGTCAGCGTGATGCGCCCTTCCGGGAAGATCACCACCGGCCGCCCGGATTCGATCAGGCGGATTACCTTCTTCATCGCCATCGGGCTGGTCGGATCGACCGCCAGGTAATCCACCTGCGAGAGCAGGATGCGGAACCAGAAATTGTTGGCGATGCCGGTATGGACCACGAAAACCGGGTCGATCGGCAGGAAGAGGCCGATCAGCAGGCCGTCGAGGAAGGATTCGTGATTGGCGACGACGAGCAGCCGCGGGCGGGCGAAATCCGACTGGTGCAGGCGGACGTCCACGCGGAACAGCAGACGGGCCAGGCCGCGCAACAGCGGCCGCAGGAGGGTACGCATCATGTGAAATCCCTGATGTAGTCGAGAACGTTGCCCAGCGTGGCCTGCAGGGCGTCGCGATTGATCCAGAACCAGACTTCCTTGCCGATCTTCTCGGAAGCCAGAACGCCCGATTCGTGCAGGATTTTCAGGTGGTGCGAGACGGTCGACCGCGCCAGGGTCGACACCTCGGCGATCTGCCCGACATTGAGCCGCTCGCCCGGCTCGAACAGCAGCAGGATGCGCTGCCGGTGCTCGTCGCCCAGCGCGACGAAAATCCGGGACATGGCCTGCCACTCGGACGGGATAGACTGGGAGTAATCATTTTTCATGTCGATGATCTTAGTTATATCGACACGTACCCGTCAAGCATTTTTTAGACACCGGCCGTTCGCGGCTCTTCGCGCACGCCCCGGCAACTCGCGCCCCGTCGCAAAAAAAGGCCCGGGCATCCCCGGGCCGCTCCGATTTATCCGGTGCTTACTTGAATTCCAGAACCAGCGGCTCTTCGACCATGGCGTGGCGAACCTGGGCGTTGTCGAACAGCGCGACGCCGAAGCCGTAGGTCTTCTTCAGGTCGTCGAACTGCACGTCGTATTTCGAGCCGGTCACCAGCTTGCGGGAGATTTCGGCAACCCACTTGCCCTTGACCCACTTGGCGACGTACTTCACGTCGCCGCGGTCGCCGACGAAGGGGGCGACCAGAATCGACGCGACTTCGTCGCCCGGCTTGAACTTGGCGTCGTCGAACGGCACCTTGTCTTCCGCCTTGATCCAGTAGGTGCCGCCCTTGTTGGCCGGCTTGCCGTCCTTGCCCATGAATTCGGGCTTGCCGTTGACCAGATTGACGTCATCGTAGCCGCCGCCGGTCTTGGGGTCGGTCTTGCGGCCGGCATTTTTCTCCTTCTGGGCGTCGTAGCGGGTGTGATCGAGATAACCGTCGTCGATCTGGCCGTTGGGGGCGCCCGTCCGCACCCACTTCATGTGCCAGAGGTCGCCGAGCTCGCCCTCTTCCTCGACATACTTGTTGCCGTAGGGCTTGCCGGCCTCGCCGCCGTGGCAGCCGATCTGGCAGCCGAATTTCTCGAAGCCGACGATGCTCTTGTTGATGTTCCACAGCACGGCCAGCTTGTCCTCGTAATAGACGCAGTTGTCGCCGCCCTTGTCATCCGGATCCTTCAACATCTGCCAGCTGCCGTCTGCCTGTTTCTTGTATGGGCTGCGCTGCACCGACAGGGTCGGGTCGTCGTAGGTGACGAGCATGTAGATGTTTTCCTTGTCGTAGGCGACCTGCAGCGTGGCGGTCGTCTTGCCGTCCTTGAAGTTGCAGCCCTTGACCGCGTTGAGCTTGGTCACCGGCGCCGTTTTCCAGATCGCATCCTTGGTGTCGCCATCGAGGACCGGCGCCGCCGCAGCCGCCACGGCAGTGACGGTGATCGGCTTCATTTCCTTCGGCTTTTCCTTGGGTGCCGGTTCGCGGCCGGCGGCGAACGCCGTGCCAATGGCCAAGGACAGCGGTGCGATGAGCGCCCAGCTTGCAACGGTTTTCATTCTCATGATTTCAACTCCTTCTTTTTGGCAAAGAAAAAACAGTGACGGGAATTTCCGGGTTCCGGGACTATGAGCCGCGCCTGTCGGCATGGCGACGGTCGCCATGGCGGCTTTCTTCGGGGCCGACATGTTCGTGCCAGCCGTTGATCATGGTCTTGAACATGCTGGTGGCAGTGGTGCCGGTGGTGCCGAGATAGATGTGCGCGATCATGAACATCACGATGACGGCGCCGGTGAGGTAGTGCACCACGGCCACCGGCAGCAGGCCGTCGAAACCGAAGACGCGGTCGGGGGCAAATTCGGGAAACAGGAAAAGCAGGCCGGAGAGCAGCATGAGCGGCATGACCATGTACATGATGAACCAGTAGCTCAGCGCCTGCAGGGCATTGAAGTTGGTTTCCTCCGAGACCCGGTAGGGATGCGGCTCGCCGCGGAAGATGCCGAACATGTACCACTTTGCCTGCACCCAGCAGCGCTCGATGATGCCGGGCGGCTTGGGGATGTACTGCCACCAGTTGCCGGTGACGAGGTTGGCCACGACGAAGAAGGCATAGAGCGCGACCAGCGCGATGCCGGCGACCTGGTGGAGGCGCGCAGCCAGCGAGAACTCGACCAGCGGCAGTTTCGGATCGGCGAAATGCAGGCTGAAGCCGGTCACCGAGAGGGTGATGATCAGCAGCGCGTTGCTCCAGTGCCAGAGACGAATCCAAAGGGGCAGCAGATAGATGCGCTCGGTCATTGCTTTTCTCCATTTTTACGGCGGCGCAGGGCGGCGATGAAGCGGACGGCGCCGTGGCCAAGTACGCCGGCCAGCGTGAGGACGATGAACCCGATGACGATCCTGTCCAGCTCCGGGTGCCGGGTGGCACCGATCACATAGGAATTGGAGAGGATCACGCTGTTGGTGAAACCCAGGCGTTGCTGCTCGTCCTTCACCATGTGGCGGTAGAGACGGGTCTTCAGCGAACTGTCGGCCGAGTGGCAGGTCAGGCACTTCTTCTCGGCCTTTTCCTTGTTCAGGATTTCGTGCGAAAGCATCTTGCCCGCCGCCACTTCCGGCGTATGGCATTCGACGCAGCGCACTGCCTTCCAGTGGGCCTTCGTGTTTGGCAACCACTCGTGGATGGTGTCGATGTCCGGGCGCGCCTTCTTCTGCCCGGGCATCTTGTCGCTCGCCGGCGCGAACCGGGCGAAGGTGGCGTCCGAGTTGTGGCAGGCGAGACAGCCATGGTTGTCCTGCTCGACGATCTTGGCCGGATCCTTGAGGCGCAGCGCAAGGACGTTAACGTGGACGTTGTGGCAGGTGTTGCAGGTGAACTTTTCCTTGACTCCCTCGACCTTGGCATGCACCGAGGCATTGAACTGCGGCTCGAGGCGCAACTGCTTGGCGGCATGGCACTCGTTGCAGGGGCTGGTTTCCGTCTTGCCGGCGGCGCCATGCGGATACTCGGCGCCGTAGTGCTTGGACGAATGGCACTGGCGGCAGTCCATCACGCCATGGTCGGCCTTGTTGAAGATTTCCGGCTCGACGCGGGAATCGGCCAGCTTGCTCATGTCGAGGTCAGCGCGCGGCGGCTTGGCGATGCCCGCCGGACTGTGGCAGGCGAAGCAGACCTCGTTGGCCTTGCGGTTCTTGGCGAGCGTTTCGCTGTCGATCGGGCTGTCGCTGCCGGCATGGACCGGCGCTCCGCACAGGCCGGCGACCAGCAGTGCTCCGAAGATTCGTTGGCACCAGGTTGAGAACACCTTGTTTTCCCCTTGATTCGAGATTGATCCGAATCAGGAAAGGCAATCTGCATGCCAATAGGGGTGCCCGGAAAAAACCTCAGCGAATTAAGGGTTTCTCTTTTTGCTGCACCGTTAGGGCTGTCACAAAATCGTGACAGCTGTCATCAGTCGGTGACAAGTCCCCAGCGCTTCATCCGCACATACAGGCTCTGGCGCGGTATCCCGCTCAGGCGGGCGGCTTCCGAAACGTTGCCGCCAGCCGCTTCGAGTATGCGGGTCAGGTAGTCGCGCTCGAAATTGGCGCGCGCCTCTTCGTAGGCGGATGGCAGTGCGACTGCAGCAACCGTTCCATCCGACGCCGGCAGATCGTCCAGGCACACGTGCATGGCGTCGATCGGGCCGCCCGGATGCAGGGCGACCGCGCGTTCGATACAGTGCTTGAGTTCCCGGACGTTGCCCGGCCAGGTCGCGGACTCGAGCCGACGCACGGCATCCGGCGTCAGCGGACCGCAGTTCTTGTGGAATTTCGCATTGAAATGCTCGATGAAGTGGGTGGCGAGCAGGATCACGTCGCCCTGGCGCTCGCGCAGCGGCGGCAGGCGGACCCGGACGACGTTGATGCGGTAGAACAGGTCTTCCCGGAAGCGCCCGGCTTTGACCTCGCCCGCCAGGCTGCGGTTGGTCGCGCAGATGAGGCGGAAATCGGCCTTGCGTGGTTCGGTGCTGCCGATTCGCGTGCACTGGTGGTCCTGGAGCACGCGCAGCAGGCTGCTTTGCAGCTTGGGACTCATGTCGGCGATCTCGTCTAGGAACAGGTTGCCGCCGTGCGCCTTTTCGAAATATCCCGGGGTGGCCACGCTGGCGCCGGTGAAGGCGCCCTTCTCGTAACCGAACAACAGACTTTCGAGCAGGGATTCGGGCAGCGCGCCGCAGTTCACTTCCATGAAGGGCTTGCCTGCCCGTGCGCTCCAGGCGTGGATCAATTTGGCGACGACGTCCTTGCCGGTGCCGCTTTCGCCTTCGAGCAAGACGGTGGTATCGAGCCCGGCGACCTGGCGGATCTGGCCCAGCATCCGTTCCATCGCTGCGCTTTGCCCGATGACCACCGGCGCGCCGTCGATGCTGTCCAGCCGGGCGCGCAGCCCGTCAATTTCACGATAGGCGGCGTCGAGTTCGAGTGCCTTGCCGACGGTGGCCTCGAAGCTTTCGAGATCCTCGAAGGGCTTGGTCAGGTAGTCGAACACCCCCTCGCGCACGGCCGCGACGGCGTCGCGCACGTCGGCGAACCCGGTCATCAGGATGCCGACCAGCTTCGGCCGCCGGGCGCGAAATTCGCGCAGCAGTTCGATGCCGTTGTCGCCCGGCAGGCATTGATCCATCAGCACCAGGTTGAAGTCCTCGTCGGCAAACAGACGGCGTGCCTCGCCGCCATCCGCCGCCAGACGGATATCGACGGACTTGCCGAGCAGGCGATCGAGCAGGGTACGGGTGTAGCGATCGTCGTCGACGACCAGGACTCTGGGTTTCATCGTGGCAGCCATAGTGCAAATTCTGCGCCACCCTGCGGACGATTGCGCGCGGAAACGTGCCCGTGGTGCAGCAGGGCGACCTGCTGGACGACCGGCAGGCCGAGCCCGGTCCCGTCGCTGCGGGTGGTGAAGAAGGGGACGAAGAGCTTGTCCAGCGCTTCCGGCGCGATGCCCCGCCCCTGATCCGCGACGATCAGCGACCAGCCCGGCGCGCCCGAGTCCTCGTCGGTCCCGGCGACCAGCCGGATCGTGATGCCGGCCTGGCCGTCGGTCGCCTGGGCGGCATTCTGCAGGAGATTGAACAGCGCATGACGCACGAGGATCGGATCGATCAGCAGCTCCGGCGGCGGATCGGGCAATTCGACCGCCACCGGCAAATGCCGCGCTTCGGTCTGGCGGAACATCAGCACCGTGTCGTTGATCAGGTCGGCGATCGGCGTCGGCCTGCTCTCGAAACGGGAGACCTTGGAAAATTCGAGCATGCGGCGCACGAAGCTCCGGCAGTCCCTGCCGGCGCGCTGGATTTCGTCGAGCAGCTCGCGGGTGCGATCCGGATCGTCGGCTTCGCGTGCCGCCAGTTCCGCCATATTGACGACGCCGACCAGCGGATTGTTCAGCTGGTGGGCGATGCCGCCGACCATCGTGCCCAGCGCCGAAAGCTTCTCGAGTTGCAGGATGCGCTGGTGCTCGGTGTTCATGCGCAACAGGCGATGCTCGAGTTCGTGCTGGCGCTGGTAGTCCTTGTCGACGCGCTCCAGGGCGACGTAGAAGACGCCGAAGACACCGGCGGCAACTCCCAGGCTGAGCAGGATCACGACCGCCATGTAGCCATTGAAGGTCGCTTCCAGGTCGCTGATGTCGCGGATCAGCAGCAGTTCGCCGATATGATGGCCGGCAGCATCGTCGAGGGGCGCCAGCGCCGCATGCAGCGAACGCCCCTGATCCTTGATCTTGACCGTTTTCCCGGCCAGCAGCCTGGCGAGCACCGTTTCGTCGAGGGTAGCGGGCAGCCCGGTCATCGTTTGCGCCTGGACGACATGGCTCGCGAAGCGACTCCAGTCCCCCTGCCGGTTCATCATGTCCTGCCCCTGCTGCCACTGCGGTTCGGCAAGATAACGCTTGTTGACCAGCACGGCGAGATCGACGGCCAGCGTGGCGCTGACCTCGCTGATCAGATGCTCGATTTCCTCGCCGACTTCGATGTAGCCGAGATGCTGCCTACCCTGGCGCCACGGCATGACCATGCGCAGCGTCAGGGTGCCGAGCGGGCCGAGTTCCAGGCCGTTGACCGGTTCGCTGCGACTGTGCGCCTGCAGCATGGTGGCGCGGTCGATCTTGTCGCCATACCGGTCGGGACTGTGAAAGCGATACAGGTTGACGCGGTCGGGCAGGTCGAAATACAGGTGGGTGATGCGATGGTCGGTTCGCAGGATCTCGAACAGCTCCCGGCCTTGATCCTCCAGCGCCTGCCGGTTGCGTTGCCGGAACGCCTGCGCGATGGCCGCATTGCCCATCATCGCGTGCCCGACGGCATGCATCAGGGCGCTGTCCTTGCCCAGCTTGACGGCAAAAAGCGCGGCCACCGCCGGCGCGCGTTCCGCGAGGTCGCGGTCGCGAACCTTGGCTTCCGCCATGTAGATGGCAGTCGCGAACACCCCCATGATGACGAGCAGCGCCAGCCCGAAGGCGCGCAGAAATGCCGCCTTGATGCTCTTGGGTCTGGTCGGGAAAGCCTGGTTGTCCATCGCCGCGATAGTAGGTTGGAATGCGGCAAGACGCCAAGCGACCGGATCCGGCCGGCAACCACGCGCGACGCCCCGGGGCGCAACCGGCAACCCTGTCCGCAGCGGGCGATTGACCTCCCGCCGATCCGCCGGCAACATCCGGCGCAATGCGCATTCGCCAGCCGTGCTGCGGCGTCGCCCTGTCCGGCATGCGCCCCCGATGGAAGCCTGAATGACGATCGACAACATGCCCCGGCGCCGCCAGGCGCCGAAAGCCGGGATGCTCCGCATCGCGCCGCTGATGGCGATTCCCGAGCTGCTGCAGGAATTCGGCGTGCGCCCCGAACCGCTCATCGAGTCCTGCGGCATCGCGCCGGGCGACTTCGACAACCCCGAAAACCTGGTGCCCTACGTCCGCGCGGCAGCCCTGATCAAGGCCGGCGCGCAGGCTACCGGCTGTCCGCATTTCGGTCTGCTGCTCGGGCAGCGGGGCGGCGCCTCGTCGCTGGGGGCCGTCGGCTTCCTGATGCGCAACGCGCCCGATGTCGGGACGGCCCTGGGCGACCTGGTGGCGAATCTCGACCTCCACGAGCGCGGCGCCAATGCCTTCATGGAAGTGGCGGGCGACATGGCCGCCATCGGTTACGAAATCACCGAGAAGGGCGTGGCCGGCAGCGACGAGGTATACGAAACGGCGCTGGCGATCGGCTGGAAGATCCTGCATGCCTTGTGCGGGCCGGACTGGCGGCCGGTCGAGGTCATGTTCCGGCGCGATCGCCCGGCCGACGTCGGCGTCTACGAACGCTTCTTCAAGGCGCCGGTGCATTTCAACGCCGAACGGAATTGCCTGCGCTTCGCAGCGGCCTGCCTGACGCGCCCGATCAGCCAGGCCGACCCCTTGCTGCGGCGGCATTTCGAGCAGTACCTGAGCGACTTGCGCCGGCATGCGGACGCCGGTTTTCACGACGAGGCCTACCTCGCCATCTTCGCCCGCCTCGGCAGCAGCCGCCTCACCCTCAACGCGCTGGCCGCCGAACTGTCGCTACACCCGCGCACCCTGAACCGGCGCCTCGAAACGGCCGGTACCAGCTTCCGCGAGCTGTACAACAAGGCCCGCCACGATCTCGCCTGCCAGCTGCTGTGCGACACCCGCAGCAGCCTCAAGGAAATCGCCAGGATGCTCGGCTATTCCAACGCCAGCGCCTTCAACCGCGCCTTCGTCGCCTGGGAGGGCATTTCGCCGGCGGCCTGGCGCAAGAAATAGCGGCGGCGGTTCAGCGGTTTTGCCCCGGTTTCTGGGGTTGACCGCGGCGAAGGTGCTCGATCAGCTGCTGCGCCTCGGGGTTGTCCGGATGCGCGGCCAGCAGGCGCTCGGCGTAGCGCAGCGCGGATTCCCGGCGGCCTTCCTGCAGGTACAGGCTCGCCAGCGCATAGGCGTAGGCCGGCTCGCCGGAATCGAGGTCGTAGGCCCGGATCAGCGCCGCTTCGGCGTCGCGCCGGCGGCCGAGCTGCTGCAGCGCCAGGCCGTGGTTGTAGGCGATGCGGGCGTTGTCCGGCTGCAGACGGGCGGCCGCCCCCAGTTCCCCGGCCGCCGCGGCGAGTTGCCCCGATTCGGCGAGCAGGAGGCCGAGCGAATAGTGCAGGCCGCCATCGTCGGGACTGCGCCGGACGCCCTCGCGCAGCACGGCCTCGGCCGCGGCGTGGTCGCCGGCTGCGCTCAGGTGGCTGGCGAAAGCAGTGCGCGCCGGCACCAGGTAGGGGTCCATCTCCAGGGTGCGGGCATAGAGCGCCCGCGCTGCGGCGTCCTCGCCGCGCAGCGAATTCAGATTGGCCAGGTTGAGGCTGGTAGCCGGCATGTCGGCCAGCGCGGCCTGGGCGTCCATGTATTCGGCGAACGCCGCGTCGAAGGCCCGCCGTTCGGCCGTGGAAAAACTCGCCAGCGGCACGGTGGACAGGCTGCGCGCCGCCTGGATGCGGACCAGGCGGACCGGGTCGTGCAGCAGGGGCGCCAGCGCGTAGAGGCGACGGGCCGGCGGCTGGTCGGCCAGCGCCTGGGCGGCCGCCGCGCGCACCAGCGCCTCGCGGTCGTCCCGGGCCTGCATCAGGGCGCTCTGCGCCGCCTCGCCATCGTCGCGCAGCATCTCGATGGCCGTCGCGCGGACGATGGCGGCCTGGTCGGGGTCGCGGATGATCGCCAGCAGGGCGGGACCAGCCTCGCGCCGGCCGGCGCGGGCAGCGGCGAAGGCCGGCGCGAAGGTCGCTTCCTGGCGGCGGCCGGCGCCGTACCAGCCGGCAACGGCGGCGGCCGCCCAGACCGGCGTGCGGTCGGCGTGGCACTGGTTGCAGGCGTTCGGCGTGCCGAGCCTGGCCGAGAGATCGGGGCGCGGAATGCGGAAACTGTGATCGGGACGCGCGTGGACGACCATGTAATTTTTGCTCGGCATGTGGCAGCTCGTGCACTGGGCGGCGGCACCGCCGGCCGGATGGAAGTGGTGCGCCGGGGTGTCGTAATCGGCGTGCCGTAGGGTCGGAAAGCGCGGGTTGCCGGCGGCGTTGTGGCATTGGGTGCACACCGCGTTGCCGGCGGCCTTGAGCCTCAGGCTGTGGGCGTCGTGGCAATCGGTGCAGCGCACGCCGCGCTGGTACATCCGGCTCTGCAGCATCGAGCCTTAGACGTAGACCTCGTCGAGCTGCTGGCCGTCGGCGTGATACAGCCCCTCGCGCAGCAGTTCCGGCTGATGGTTGTCGAGATAGGGCACGCCCGGCGCGTCGCCGTCGCTCAGGCGCTGGCGGCGCGAATGGCAGGCGCCGCAGGCGTCGACCTCGTGGCGCGCATCGCCGGCCCGGAAATCGACCACCAGGCCATAACGCGCGTGACCGTCGGCCGGCGCCGGCTTGCCGCCCTGCCGCGCCTCGGCCCAGGCGACGTGGGCGCCGCCAGGGCCGTGACACGACTGGCAGCCGACGTTGAGCAGATCCCAGCGGGTGTCGTAGGTGTCGGTCCTGGTATCGTAGCCCTTGCGCAGGTTGGTGCTGTGGCACTCGGCGCACATCAGGTTCCAGTTCTGGTAGCGCCCGCTCCAGTGCAGCCGGTCGTCGGCGGCGCGGCGGGTTTCGCCGGCCAGATGGAACCAGCGCCGCTGGCGCGTATCCCAGGCGAGCGGCAGAGCCTGCAGGCGGCCGCCGGGAAATTCGACCAGGTATTGCTGCAGGGGATCGACGCCGAAGGTGTACTTGACCTCGAAATCCTGCGCCTTGCCGTCGGCCCCCGGCGTGTTGACGAAGAATCGGCCGTCGCGCCGGAAAAAACGCGACTTCTCGCCCTTGCGGGTGAAGCTGGCATTGTTGAAATCGCCGCGCACGCTGGCTTCGCTGGCGTGCATCATCGCCTGGTCGTGGTGCGAACCCTGCCAGGCCGAGAACGCCTTTTCATGGCATTGGGCGCAGGCCGTTTCGGCGACATAGGCGACCGGCCGCGCCGCACCTTGCAGCGCCGGCACCGCCGCTTCGCCCGCCGGCGCCGGGCCACGCGACCACCAGAAGGCGACGGCAGCAACGACGACGAACAGCAGGATGGCGGCAAGCGGCGCCCACAGGCGGCCCGAACCGCCACCGGCGCGCGGCGCGCTGCCCGTCCTTTGATCGGCGCCGGCCGCCGCCGTCCCGGCCCGCGGCCGTCCCTTGTACTTCACGATTCAGCGCTCCCCCGCAATGTTGATCGCATTTTGCCGCCATGCTGGCGCAAGAAGCACAAATGTCGCAAACGGTGAATAGATTGTCGCAACATGTAAGTTTTTTGACATTTATTAGTTCTAGAATTATCCATAAGGTATTCATGAGGCCCGGCAGCTGGGAGGCGATCCGGGCTTGATCTTTTGGCGCGTCACCACAGGGGGATTCATGAAGCATCAGGCCATACGCACCGCGGCGGTCGCCGCGACCACCGCAGCAGCGCTGCTGACACCCGGCCTGGCGAATGCCCAGACTGCCGTCGCCGAGGGCTGGAAGTTCACCGTGGAGCCTTACATCTGGCTGCCCACCGTCAAGGGCGAGCTCAACTACGGGCCGCCGCCGCTGGGTGGCGGCAGTGCCCGCGTCAAGATCGACCCCGACAACTATTTCGACAGCCTGGACATGGCGGCGATGGTGACCGGCACCGCGCGCAACGGCCGCTGGGTGCTCGGCACCGACCTGATCTATCTCCATTTCTCCGGCACCGACGGCAAGGTGCAGAGCGTCGATCTCAACCCCGGCCCCGGCCCGGTCAATATCTCGACGTCGTCGGTCAATGCCGGCGCAACCTCCGACCTCAAGGGCGTGGTGTGGACGATGGCCGGCGGCTATGCACTGGTGCAGGAGCCGAAGGCGAACCTGGAGGTGCTTGGCGGCTTCCGCTATCTCGGCCTCGACGCCGAAACCAACTGGTCGCTGACGACGACGATCACCGGCACCGGCCCCGGCGGACGCACGGCAACCTTCGCCCGCCAGGGCGGCGTCAGCAAGCGTGAAGACATCTGGGCCGGCATCGTCGGCCTGCGCGGCCGCGCGAATTTCGGCGAGAGCGACTGGTTCGCCCGCGGTTACGTCGACGTCGGCGGCGGCGGTTCGACCTTCACCTGGCAGGGCGTCGCCGGCATCGGCTACGCCTTCAAGTGGGGCGACCTCGTGGTCGACTACCGCTACCTGTACTACAGCCAGGATGACGACAAGCTGCTCGACAACCTGAGCTTCGGCGGCCTGGCGATCGGGGCCAACTTCCGCTTCTGAGCAAGCGGCAACATGCAGTAGCTGTCTGGAGAAAGCAACATGAAAAACACCGCACTGGCAGTGATTTTCGGGCTTGCGGGGCTGTTGACCGCAGCCGCCCCGCAACCGGCCTCGGCCCAGCAGGTGACCGGCGTGTTGGGTTCGCCCGATGCGACGACGACGATCAGCAACAAGCAGTTGCCGGCACCCGACCCCAAGTTCGGCGGCGTCATCAAGAACGATGCGCTGCAGTCCAAGTACTGGTGGGCACCGCGCATCGTGCCGCCCAAGGGCGCGCCGAACGTGCTGCTGATCATCACCGACGACGCCGGCTTTGGCGTGCCCAGCACCTTCGGCGGCGTCATCCCGACGCCCACCATGGACCGCATCGCCAACAACGGCCTGCGCTACAACCGCGTCTTCTCGACGGCGCTGTGCTCGCCGACGCGCGCCGCGCTGATCACCGGGCGCAACCACCATTCGGCCGGCTTCGGCGTGATCTCCGAGCAGTCCACCGGCTTCCCCGGCTACAACTCGATCATCGAGCGCGACAAGGCGACGATCGGCCGCATGCTCAAGGACAACGGCTACTCCACCGCGTGGTTCGGCAAGGACCATAACGTGCCGGCCTTCCAGGCGAGCCAGGTCGGCCCGTTCGACCAGTGGCCCATCGGCATGGGCTTCGAGTACTTCTACGGCTTCGTCGGCGGCGACTCCAACCAGTGGCAGCCGAACCTGTTCCGCAATACCACGCAGATCTATCCGTTCCAGGGCAAGCCGGGCTGGAACCTGATCACGGGCATGGCGGACGACGCGGTGGACTACATCTCGCGCATGCACCAGATCGACCCGGCCAAGCCGATCTTCATCAAGTACGCGCCGGGCGCCACGCACGCGCCGCACCACCCGACCAAGGAATGGGTGGAGAAGATCCGGGCGATGAAACTCTTCGACGATGGCTACGAGAAGCTGCGCGAAACCATCTTCGAGAACCAGAAGAGGCTCGGTGTGATCCCCAAGGACCTGAAGCTCACGCCCTGGCCTAGCGACGTGCTGAAGCCCTGGGCATCGCTTACCGCCGAGGAAAAGAAGCTCTTCATCCGCCAGGTCGAAGTCTTTGCCGCCTATGCAGCCTACAGCGACAGCGAGATCGGCCGCGTAGTCCAGGCCTTCGAGGACGCTGGCCGCCTGGACAACACGCTGATCATCTACATCAACGGCGACAACGGCACCAGCGCCGAGGGCGGGCCCCTGGGCACGCCGAACGAGGTGGCCTTTTTCAACGGCCTGAACGAGTTGCCGGCGGAAGTTCAGATGAAATTCTACGACGTCTGGGGTACCGAGCAAACCTACAACCACATGTCGGCCGGCTGGTCGTGGGCCTTCGACACACCCTTCGACTGGTTCAAGCAGAACGCCTCGCGCCTCGGCGGCATCAACCAGAACATGGCGGTGTCGTGGCCGGCGCGGATCAAGGACAAGGGCGCGCTGCGCGAGCAGTTCATCCACGTCATCGACGTCGTGCCGACCATCCTCGAAGCCGCCGGACTGAAGGCGCCCGATATCGTCGACGGCATCAAGCAGGCACCGATCGAGGGCACCAGCTTCCTCTACACCTTCGACGCGAAGAACGCGAAAGCGCCGTCGCGCCACAAGACCCAGTACTTCGAAATGATGGGCCAGTGGGCCTTGTACGACGACGGCTGGCTGCTCAGCACCAAGGTCAACCGTGCGCCGTGGCAGGCCTTCGGCGCGGCCAATCCCGACCCGCTGAACAACCAGGTCTTCCAGCTCTACAACCTCAAGGAAAGCTGGAACCAACAGGAGGACGTTGCCGCGAAGTACCCGCAGAAGGTCAAGGAGATGCGCTCGGCGTTCCTGGCCGAGGCGAAGAAGCACCAGGTGCTGCCGCTTGATGCGTCGGTGGCTGCGCGTATCGTCGCGCCACGCCCGAACATCACCGCGGGCCGCAACGAGTTCGTCTATACGCGGCCGATGACCGGCCTGCCGCAGGGCGATTCGCCGTTCATCCTGAACGCTTCCTATACCTTCACGGCGGACATCGACGTGCCGCAGGGCGGTGCCGAAGGGATGATCGTGACCTCGGGCGGCCGCTTCGCCGGCTACGGCTTCTATCTGCTCAAGGGCAAGCCGGTGTGGCTGTGGAACATGGTCGATCTGGAACGCCTGAAGTGGGAAGGCCCGGATGTCCTGACGCCGGGCAAGCACACCCTCGAGTTCGACTTCAAGTACGACGGCCTGGGCGCCGGCACGCTGGCGTTCAACAACTTCAGCGGCGTCGGTCGGCCAGGCACGGGCACGCTCAAGGTCGACGGCAAGGTGGTCGCGACCAAGACGATGCCTAAGACGCTGCCGATGATCCTGCAGTGGGACGAAAGCTTCGACGTCGGTTCCGACACGCTGACCGGCGTGAACGATGCCGACTACAAGCCGCCGTTCGCCTTCACCGGCAAACTGAACAAGCTGACGATCAAGATCGACCGGCCGCAATTGTCGCCGGAGGACATCAAGAAGCTCGAAGCGGCGATGAAGGGCAAGGACTGACCGTCGTGATGGTGCTGGCGCCAGTTCGGCGCCAGCCGGGCATTTTCCGGAGGCTGCTGCGTTGATGATGAAAATGGCCGCTTTTTCGCTGTCGACCGCAGCACTGCTTGTCAGCCTGATTCCCTTGCCGGCGCAGGCGCAGGTCAGGGCGGACGCCCCAGCGGCACAGGCCGAAAGTATCTTCGGCGCGCTGCCGGGCCGCTGGGTGCGGCCGGATGGCGGCTACGTCATCAACATCAGGGGTGTCGACGCCGGAGGCAAGCTGGACGCTTCCTACGCCAATCCCAATCCACTGCCGTTCTCCAGGGCCGAGGCGACGCGCGAGGGCAAGACCATCCGCTTATTCTTCGAACTGCGCGCCGGCGGCTACAACGGCTCGACCTACACGCTGACCTACGACCCGGCGAGCGATGTGCTCAAGGGCGTCTATTACCAGGCGGTGGCGCAACAGAAGTTCGATATCTATTTCACGCGTGCAAGGTGAATAAGACTTTTCTTCGGGAACGATCATGCAGTATTTCCAAAAGCAGGTAGTAGCAGTTGGGTTGGGTGCCATGTGTCTTTCGGGTGCCGTGCACGCCGAACTGAGCGCCGAGGAACTGGCCAAGCTGGCGCAGAATCCGGTCGGCAATCTGGTCAGCATCCCCTTCCAGAACAACACCAACCTCAACTTCGGGCCGGAGAAGAAGACCCAGAACATCCTCAACATCCAGCCGGTGATCCCGGTTTCGGTCAACGAGGACTGGAACATCATCACCCGCACCATCGTGCCGGTGGTGTCGCAGCCGGCGCTCTATCCCGGCGACGACCGCACCAACGGGCTGGGCGACACGGTGTTCACCGCCTTCCTCTCCCCGGCCAAGCCGGGCAGCGTGATCTGGGGGGCGGGGCCGGTGGTGCAGCTGCCGACCAATACCGACTCGCAACTCGGCAACCGCAACTGGGGCATGGGGCTGTCCGGCGTCGTGCTGCACCTGGAACACGGCAGCCCTTGGGTCTACGGGGTGCTGGTCAACAACATCTGGTCGCTGAGCGACAGCGGCACCGGTGGCTCGTACAACAATGCGACCATCCAGCCCTTCCTCAACTACAACTTTCCCGGCGGGCTCTACCTGACCACCTCCCCCATCATCACTGCCAACTGGAAGGCGGAGGACAGCCAGCGCTGGACGGTGCCGCTGGGCGGCGGTGTCGGCAAGATTTTCCACATCGGCAAACTGCCGGTGAACACGCAGCTTTCGGCGTATTACAACGTGGTGACACCGGACGACGGCGCCAACTGGCAGATCCGTTTCCAGGTCCAGTTCATGTTCCCCAAATAACTTTACCGGCGTGACCTCACGCCACTTTTGCAGGAGAAAATCATGTTGAAAAAAGCACTGCTTCCCCTCGCCCTCGTCGCCGCGCTCGGCGGTTGCGTCAGCCAGAGCACCTACAACCAGGAAGTCCAGACGGCCAACACCTACGCCGCCCAGAGCAAGACCTACCAGGCGCTCAACGCCCAGCTGCAGAAGGAGGTCCAGGCCGACCAGGTGCGCATCAAGCAGCTCGAGGGCCGCCTGACGATCACCCTGATCGACGAAATCCTCTTCGCCTCCGGCAGCGCCGAAATGCATGCCGCGGGTCGCAGCACGCTGGAAAAGATCGTCGGCACCCTGCAGTCGACCACCGACAAGCGCATCGTCATCCGCGGCTATACCGACAACGAGCCGATCGGCCCCGCCCTGCGCGCCCGCTATCCGAGCAACTGGGAACTGTCGACCGCGCGCGCCAGCGACGTCGTCCGCTTCCTGCAGGCCAAGGGCATCGATCCGAAGCGCCTCGAAGCCGCCGGCTACGGCGAATACCAGCCGGTCGCCTCCAACGCGACGCCGGCCGGCCGCAAGGAAAACCGCCGCATCGAGATCGTCCTCACCGACATGGCTTACTGAACGCCACCCGCCAAGGAGCGAAGCATGAAGAAACACCTGATCCTGCTTGCCACGCTGGGCTGCATCGCCGGCGCCGCGCACGCGCAGTACCCCATCCTCGACGCGGTGGCCAATCGCGTCGTCCAGAAATACCAGTCCGAGAACTGCGAAGATCTTTGGAAGAAGAAGGGCGAGCCGAAGTCGCCGGAAGAGCAGCGCGTCATCGAGTTCCTGCGCCAGGATCCGCAGATGCGCACGGCCTTCATCGACAAGGTCGCCGGGCCCATCGTCAACAAGATGTTCGAATGCGGGCTGATTCCATGAGCCCGGCCGACCGCATCTTCCGCCGGCCGGCCCGCCTGGCGCTGGCCATCGCCCTGGGTTGCGCGGCGCTGGGCGCCACTGCCGCCGACCCGGCGCCAACGGTCAGACCGGCCAAGGTGGCCAAGAAGCCGGCCGCCCCGGCCTTCAAGCCGATCGTCGAGGAACGCGCCATGGCGCTGCTCAAGGCGACGAGCGAGCGCCTCGCGGCGGCGAAGACGATGTCCTTCACCGCCACGGCCGACTTCGAATTCCCGAGCAAGCTCGGGCCGGCCATCGTCTACAGCATGCGCTACGACGTCGCGCTGCAGCGGCCGGACCGCCTGCGCGTCATCGTGCCCGGCGACGGGCCGGCGTCGGAGTTCTACTACGACGGCAAGACGCTGATGGCCTTCGCCCCGGCGGAAAACCTGGTCGCCGTCGCCGAGGCGCAGCCGACCATCGACGCCATGCTGCAGCAGGCGTACCAGAAGGCGGCCGTCTTCTTCCCGTTCGCCGACCTGATCGCCGCCGACCCCTACACGGCGCTGGCGGCGGGCGCCAAGTCGGCGTTCTACATCGGGCCGTCGGGCGTCGTCGGCGGCGTCCCGACCGAGATGGTGGCATGGGCTGACAACGACGTCTTCCTGCAGATCTGGATCGGCAGCGACGACAAGCTGCCGCGCCGCATCCGCGCTGTCTACCGCGCCGATCCGCTGCGCCTGCGCCACGATCTCGAACTTTCCAACTGGCAGCTCGACGCGCCGATCGCCGTCGACGCCTTCGCCTCGGCCAAGGCGCAGGCGGCCGACCGCATTCCCTTCGTCCATCCGGGCGCGGCGCCGCCGCCGGGCGTCAAGCCACTGACGGCGGGCAAGGCGACAAAGGGCAAAGCGGCAGCATCTTCCGGAGGTGGCAAATGAATCGGCAACGCGACATGAAAAGGACGGCGGCGCTCGTTTCGGTACTGCTGGCGGCCGGCCTGTGGGCCTCCGAGGCGGCGGCCTGGCGCAGCGCCAACCGTTTCGGCGGCGGCACCGAGCATACCTGGGGCCAGACCGGCCATGAGAACCGCTGGGGCGGCAGCACCGAACACGTGGCGGGCGAAGGTACCGAGCACACCAACGCCTGGGGCGGCGACACCGCGCACGCCTACGGCGGCGGCACCGAGCACACCAACGTCTACGGCGGCACGACGGCCGGCCGCTACGGCGAGGGCGCCTACCACACCTACCCGGGCGGCGCGACGGCGTATCGCCCGCCGGGCGTCCCGCCACCGCCGCCGGCGGTCTATCACCCACCGGTGGCAGTGCCCTATTACAGCACCGGCTGCTACGGTTGCGCGGCGGCGGCCGGCGCCGTGGTCGGCATGGCGACCGGCGCCGCCATCGCCTCGGCGAACACCGCGGCGGCCACCTCGAACGCCTACGCCGCCGGCGTCGCGACCGGCAGCGCCAGCACCGCCGCGGCCACCACCAATGCCTACAACGCGGGCGTCGCCGCCGGCGCGGCCGGTGCCGCGCCGGCCGGGGGCTACACGATGGGGGGCAGCTACGCCCAGTTGCCGTCCGGCTGCATCCGGCCCAGCGTGGCCGGCGCGACCTACTACCTGTGCGGCAACACCTGGTTCAAGCCGGTTTACGGCGCGAACGGGGTGTACTACCAGGTCGTGCCGACGCCGTAGGGGCTGCGCAGTCGATTCACGCCCTCCCCTGCCAGGGGAGGGCCGGCGCAGGGATGGGGCTCTGGAATGCTGTAGCGCCGCAAATCCTGAACCCATCTCCCGCCCTCTCCCTTCAGGGGAAGGGACTGGCGGCGCGGTTTCGGTTCCCCGCGCCAAGGGCGCGCTAGAATCGGCCTTACGCCGCCTGTTGCGGTCGACCGCCTGAAAAGCTCGAAAACCGATGCGCCCTTCCCGCTCCGAAACCCTCGACCTGCCCGCCGTTCGCCTCCACATCCGCCGCTGGGGCGATCCGCAGGCGCCCCTGCTGTTCCTGCTGCACGGCTGGATGGACGTTTCCGCCTCGTTCCAGTTCGTCGTCGACGAACTGCAGCGCGACTGGAACATCGTCGCCCCCGACTGGCGCGGCTTCGGGCGCTCGCAATGGCTGCACCGCCCCTATTTCTTCGCCGAACACCTCGGCGACCTCGAGGCCATCATCGACCGCTACGCGCCGGCCGGCCAGGTCCGCCTCGCCGGCCACAGCATGGGCGGCATCCTCGCCTGCCTGTACGCCGGCATCCGCCCCGGACGCGTCGAAAAGCTGATCACCCTGGAAGGCTTCGGCATCGCCCCGACGAAGCCCGGCATGGCGCCGGAGCGTTACCAGCAGTGGCTGGGCGCCCTCCGGAAGCCGCCGCGCATGCACGTCTATGCCGACCGCGCCGCCTTCGCCCGCCGCCTGCTGCACAGCGACCGCTTCCTGACGCCGGAACGCGCCGCCTTCCTCGCCAAGCACCTGGCGCGCATCGGCGACGGCGAGAACAAGGCCGGCGAGCGCCGGCACGGGGTCATCTGGAACGGCGACCCGTGGCACAAGGCGCCGGCGCCCTACCTGTTCCGCCTCGAAGAATCGATGGCCATCTGGAAACAGGTCGCCTGCCCGGTGCTCTGGGTGGCCGGCCGCGAATCGTGGATCGTCCGCGACTACGCGACCCGCCCCGGCGACTGGGAAGCCCGCCGCGCCTGCTTCGCCGACGTCGACGAAAAGTGGATCGACGGCGCCGACCACATGCTGCACCACGACCAGCCGGCAGCGGTGGCGCGAATCATCGAGGATTTTTTCGGCTAGCGGCCACCGAGTGCGGTCGACCCGTTTTTTTTGGGCAAATTCCGGCCGGGTCAGCCGCCGGAAACCAGCGCGTCGGGAATCTCGAAACGTTCCTCGCTGCCGAAACGGACGACGCTGACATCGCCGTTGCGCTCGACGGAAAACATCTCCGGCGAATCCGCCGCCACCACCCTGCCCTTGACGAACAGGATGCGGCGCTTGAGGCCGTCGCCCCAGCGCACCTCGACGGTCGCCGTCCCGTCGAAACCGCGGCGGATGACGAAGGCTTCGCATTCCTTCGTTTTGGCATCGAAGGGGGGCACGCAGGCGATCTTCGCCGAAGCATGAAAAGGTGTGCCGGGAATCAGCGCATCCTTGGCGGCCGGCGTCGCCGCCAGCGGCTGGCCGCTGACGCCAACGGTCAGCATATAGTTTGCCGATTCATTGCGGCGCGCGGCACTGCGCATCAGGTAGACGCGAATCACGTAATCGCCGTCCGCCGGCAGCACGCCCGAGAACTGGTTACCGGACGTGCTGCCGACGAACATCGCGACATCGCTGCTGCCCGGCGGCAGGATGTTGAAATAGTTGGCGCCGTTGCCGGTCTGCATCTCGACGCTCAAGGTCTGTCCAGCTGCGGCGTGCACCACGTAGTCGATGTAGCGATACCCCTTGATCCGGCCCTTGACCACCGTTGAGCTCGCGCCCTTGGTAAAGTGGACGAGCTCGCTGCGACGATCCGGGTCGCCCGGGGCCGCGCTGGCGACGAGCGGCTGGGCAAGGATCAACGCAGCGGCAATTGTGCCGATAACGCATTTCATGACTGAGCTCCTTGGCTAAATGGCGAAACCTGATGGCGACCGGAAAAAGGCGTCCGAGTTGTCAGCCAAGCAGGCTGGCAGGTCAAGCCTCTTCCTTCACGACTTCAGCAACTCCTCCCGCGACCCCAGCCAGCGTTGCAGGTGGCGCTCGGCCAGTTCGGGGTGGGCGGTCAGCATGTTCTCGGCGACGCCGCGCGCCATCTCGACCAGGTCGGCGTCCGCTTCCAGGTCGGCGTAGCGCAGTAGCGGCACGCCGCTCTGCCGGCTGCCGACGAATTCACCGGGGCCGCGCAGCTGCAGGTCGCGGCGGGCGATCTCGAAGCCGTCAGTGTGCTCGTAGATGATCTTCAGCCGCTGGCGGGCGACCTCGCCGAGCGGGCCGGCGTAGATGAGGACGCAGCTCGACTCGTGCGCCCCGCGCCCGACGCGGCCGCGCAGCTGGTGCAGTTGCGAGAGGCCGAAGCGCTCGGCGTGCTCGATGACCATCAGGCTGGCATTGGGCACATCGACGCCGACCTCGATGACCGTCGTCGCCACCAGCACGTCGATCTCGCCGGCCGCAAAGGCGGCCATCACCGCCTGCTTCTCGTCGGCTTTCAGGCGGCCGTGCACGAGGCCCACGGTCAACCCGGAAAACTCGGCGAGAAGCGTCGCGTAGGTTTCCTGCGCCGTCTGCAGCTGCAGGGCTTCCGACTCCTCGATCAGCGGGCACACCCAGTAGGCCTGGCGGCCTTCCTCGACATGCTTTTTGACGAAGCCGACGAGTTCATCGCGCCGGCTGTCGGCGATCAGCCGGGTCTTGATCGGCGTGCGGCCGGGCGGCAGCTCGTCGAGCACGGTGACGTCGAGGTCGGCGTAGTAGCTCATGGCCAGCGTGCGCGGGATCGGCGTCGCCGACATCATCAGCTGGTGCGGGTTGCTCCCCTTCTTGCGCAACGCCAGGCGCTGGGCGACGCCGAAGCGGTGCTGCTCGTCGACGATGGCGAGGCCGAGGCGGGCAAAATCGACGCCTTCCTGGATCAGAGCATGGGTGCCGACGATCAGCTGGGCGTCGGCCGCCGCCGCAGCCAGCTGTTCGCGCCGCGCCTTGCCCTTCAGGCTGCCGGAGAGCCACGCGACCTTGACGCCGAGCGGTTCCAGCCAGGCAGCGAGCTTGAGGTAATGCTGCTCGGCGAGGATTTCGGTCGGCGCCATGAAAGCCGCCTGCCAGCCGGCCGAGATGGCCTGGCAGGCGGCGAGCGCGGCGACGATGGTCTTGCCGGCGCCGACGTCACCCTGCAGCAGGCGCTGCATCGGGTAGGGCTGGCCGAGGTCGCGGGCGATTTCGGCCATCGCCCGCAACTGGGCGCCGGTAAGGCCGAAGGGCAGGCGGTCGAGCAGGCGGGCGCCGAGGTCGTCCCGCGCCACCAGCACCGGCGCCCCCTGTTCGCGGCGGGCGAGCCAGGCGCGGCGCAGCGACAGTTGCTGGGCCAGGACTTCGTCGAACTTGACGCGCCGCCAGGCCGGGTGGTGGCGGGCGTGCAGCGTGTCGAGATCGGTGCCCGGCGGCGGCGTGTGCAGGAAGCGCAGGCTGCGCGCGAGGCCGGGCAGCTTCAGCTGCTGGCGCAGCTCGTCGGGCAGGGTGTCGGCGAGGTCGGCACTTTCCAGCGCCCGGGCGATCAGCTTGTGCAGCGCCGAATTGGCGACGCCTGCGGTCGACGGGTAAATCGGGGTCAATTCCGTGGGCAGCGGCTCGTCGTCGCCCACCTTGCGGAAGCGCGGGTGCACCATCTCGGCGCCGAAGAAGCCGCCGCGCACCTCGCCGAAGGCGCGCACGCGCGAACCCGCGCTCAGCGCCGCCTGCTGGCTGGGGTAGAAGGAAAAGAAGCGCAGCGTGATCTCGCCGCTGGCGTCGGCCGCACGCACGATCAGCTGGCGGCGCGGCCGGTACTGCACCTCGTTGCCGTGGACGACGACCTCGACCTGCACCGGCCGCCCGCCGGCCGCGCGGGCGACCGGCGTGATGCAGGTTTCGTCCTCGTAGCGCAGCGGCAGGTGAACGAGCAGATCGGCCTCGCGCTGGAGGCCGATCTTCGCCAGCTTCTTGCGCAGCGCCTCCGAAGCCCGGATCGGCGCCGCACCGTCGCCGCCCATCGGCGGCTCAGCGGCCGGTGAACATCACCGCGTCGGCCTCGACCAGGGCGCCGCGCGGCAGTTCCTTGACGCCGACGGCGGCGCGCGCCGGGAACGGGTCGCTGAAATAGCGCGACATGGTTTCATTGACCCGGGCGAAATTGGCGAGGTCGGTCAGGAAGACGTTGAGCTTGACGATGTCGGCCAGCGAGCCGCCGGCCGCTTCGGCGACGGCCTTGAGATTTTCGAAGACACGAACGATTTGCGCGTCGATACCGTCTACCATCTGCATGGTCGCCGGATCGAGCCCGATCTGCCCGGAGAGGTAAACAGTGTCGCCGACGCGCACGGCCTGCGAATAGGTGCCGATGGCGGCCGGGGCGTTGGGCGTGGCGATGATGGTCTTGGCCATGATGAGTTTCCTGTCCTGATGTGCGAAAGCATTATTTTAGACCCGACCCCACATGAACCCACGCATCGAATCCCTGGAAAAAATGCTCGGCGGACCACGCGACGGCGCCCTGCTCCGCTTCTCGCTCGGCAACGAATACCTGAAGGCGGGCGACCCGGCCCGCGCCGGAAAATGCTTCCGGGACGCGGTCGACCGCGACAGCCAGTATTCGGCAGCCTGGAAGGCGCTCGGCAAGGCGCTGGCCGAGGCCGGCGACGCGCCCGGCGCGCTGGCCGCCTACGAGCGCGGCATCGCGGTCGCCGAAGCGAAGGGCGACATCCAGGCGGCGAAGGAGATGAAGGTTTTCGCCAGACGCCTGCAGAAGGCGCCCGGCACCTGAGCGGGAGGCTTAAAAGCCCTTGGAGTACTGCACGCCGAGGAGGTGCGCGCTGTCGTCGTAGGAGCCGCGCAGGTTGCTGGTGACGCCGGGAGCGAAGGTCTTGGTCTGGGTGATGCTCGGGTCGCGCAGGTACAGGTAGGCGTAGCCGGCGTCGATCCGGCCATAGACGCCGCCGTTCCACTGCGCGCCGAGCGAGAGCCAGATGCGGTCGTTGTCCGGCACGCGCGCCGTGCGGTTGCCGTCCGTCGTCGGCGTGCGGTCGTAGGCGATGCCGAACTTCAGCTTCCACGCGTCGTTGGCCTTGTAGGCGGCGCCCCAGGCGATGCGCCAGGAATCCTCGTAGCCGAAGTGTTCGCTGCCGATCTGCGCGCCGGTGTTGCCGTTGACGATGTTCAGCGTATTGACCGTGCTCCAGTTGGTATAGGAGAGATCGCCCATCGCCTCCCAGCGATCGGAAACCTGCTGCCAGACGGAGAGGATGAAGGTATCCGGCAGTTTCAGGTCCGCCCTGGCCGGCGTCGACGACAAGGCCGTGCTGGCATTGCCTTCGATCGTGTAGTTCACCGCGGAGCGATACGAAACACCAACGCGCATCGCCGGCGACAGGGTGAACAGGGCGCCGGCGTTCCAGCCCCAGGCACCGTCGTCGCCCTTGAGGTTGGAGTAGGCGAGACGCCCCGGCACGGCCGACGTCATTTCGGCGTCGATGGTCTGATAGCTGACGCCGATGCCGAGCGAAACCTTGTCGTTGACCTTCCAGGCCAGCGACGGGTTGTAGTTGACCGTGGTGATCTCGGACTTGATCGCCTGGTAGCGGCCGATCCAGTTGCTGCTGTCGTATTCCGTCTTCAGTCCGAACGGCGCCGAAATGCCGAGGCCGACGAACCAGTCCGGCGCCACCTGCCACGAGAAATAGGCATTGGGCACGGCCGCCCAGCCGCCGGCATTGCCGCCGTTGCCGCCGGTGCCGAGCAGGCCGCTCGATCCGTCGTCGCTGAACTCGAAGCGCGGCCCGACACCGGTCACGCCGGCCGACATCTGCAGGCCCGGCATGTTGGTCATGCCGGCCGGATTGAAGAAGATGGTACTGGCATTGTCGGCGACGGCCGCCGAACCGGCATAGGCCGTGCCGAGGCCGCTGGCATTCTGTTCCCAGAGCTGGAAGGCGGCAGCCGAAGCGGCACCGGAGAAGGCCGCCAGCACGAGCGCCGGCAGAACGCGCAGGGTCATTGTCTTCATCTCTTGTTTTACCTGAAAAAAAATTCGCACCTGCCTGATTCTACGTATTTTCCAGCGGAACGGAACGCTTTTCGCCATTTGCGTCGATGGCAACGTAAGTTAGTTGCGCTTCTGTCACCTTGACGGTCACCGGCTCGGCGTAGTTGCGCTCGGCATAGACCTCGACATTGACGGTGATCGAGGTGCGGCCGACGTGCACGATCTCGGCGTAAAGGCTGACGATATCGCCGACCGATATCGCCTGCTTGAACTGGAAGGAGTTGACCGAGACCGTCGCCACCCGGCCGCGCGCCCGGCGCATGGCGGGAATCGCCCCGGCGACGTCGACCTGGGCCATGACCCAGCCGCCGAAGACGTCGCCATTCTGGTTGAGGTCGGCCGGCATCGGCACGACGCGCAGCACCGGTTGCTTCTGGGGGAGGTTGACGCGGTCGACCGTCATGATGTGCCCGTTTTCAAATAAAGCCCGATTTTCCCGGAATCCGGGAAGTTTTCATATACTGGCGAAAACCCGCACCCAACCTGCCATGCGCCGCGCCACCGCCCTCCCCAAGCCCCCTGTCGGCCAGCCACTGCCCGAAAGCCACGTCTGGCTGACGCTGCGCACGCTGGTTCCCTATCTGTGGACCTATCGCCTGCGCGTGCTCGCCGCACTCGGCTGCCTGTTCGCCGCCAAGGTCGCCAACGTCAGCGTCCCCGTCGTATTCAAGCACATGATCGACGGCCTTTCGCCCGGCGAGCAGGCCCTGGCGCTGCCGGTGCTGCTGCTCCTCCTCTACGGCGCGCTGCGCTTCTCCACCGCCCTGTTCACCGAACTGCGCGAATTCCTCTTCGCCCGCGTGACGCAGCGCGCCGTCCGCCGGGTGGCGCTCGAGGTGTTCCGCCACCTGCATGCGCTGAGCCTGCGCTTCCATCTCGAACGGCAGACCGGCGGCGTCTCGCGCGACATCGAGCGCGGCACCCGTTCGATCTCCAGTCTGATCTCCTACACGCTTTACTCGATCCTCCCGACCCTGGTCGAGATCGGGCTGGTACTCGGCATCCTGTTCGTCAAATACGATCTCGGCTTCGTCCTGATCACCGTCGTCTCGCTGGTCAGCTATATCGTATTCACGGTCACCGTCAGCAACTTGCGCATCGACATCCGGCGCGCCGTCAACGAGAGCGATTCCGCCGCCAACACGCGCGCCATCGACAGCCTGCTCAACTACGAGACGGTCAAGTATTTCAACAACGAAGCCTACGAGGCGCGCCGCTACGACGCCCAGATGCTGAAGTGGGAGGATGCCGCGACGCGCAGCCAGACTACGCTCTCGGCGCTCAACCTCGGCCAGCAGGCGATCATCGCGCTCGGCGTCACCGCCATGATGTGGCGCGCGGCCAATGGCGTGGTCGACGGGAACATGACGATCGGCGATCTGGTGCTGGTCAACGCCTTCCTGATCCAGCTCTACATCCCGCTCAACTTTCTCGGTGTCGTCTATCGCGAAATCCGCCAGGCGCTGACCGACATCGAGCGCATGTTCAACCTGCTCAAGGAGAACCGCGAGATCGCCGACGCCGCGGATGCCCGCGACCTGCCGGAAGGTCCGCTACAGGTCAATTTCGCGGCGGTCGACTTCGCCTACGAGCCGGACCGGGTCATTCTCCACAACCTCGGCTTCGCCATCGCGCCGGGCAAGACGGTCGCCGTCGTCGGCCACTCCGGCGCCGGCAAATCCACCCTCGCCCGACTGCTGTTCCGCTTCTACGACGTCACCGGCGGTGCCATCCGCATCAACGGCCACGACCTGCGCCAGCTCAGGCAGGACAGCCTGCGCGCAGCGATCGGCATCGTGCCGCAGGACACCGTGCTGTTCAACGACTCCATCTTCTACAACATCAACTACGGCCGCCCCGACGCCAGCCGCGACGAGGTCTACGCCGCCGCGCGCGCCGCCCAGCTGCACGACTTCATCGAATCGCTGCCGCAGAAATACGAAACGCGCGTCGGCGAGCGCGGCCTCAAGCTCTCCGGCGGCGAAAAGCAGCGCGTCGCCATCGCCCGCACCCTGCTCAAGAATCCGCCCATCCTGATCTTCGACGAGGCGACGTCGGCGCTCGATTCGGCCACCGAGCGGGCGATCCAGGCCCAGCTCGAACTCGCCGCCGTCGGCCGCACGACGCTGATCATCGCCCACCGCCTATCGACGGTCATGAACGCCGACGAAATCCTGGTCATGGAGGACGGCCGGATCATCGAGCGCGGAACGCATACGGCGCTGCTCGAAGCCGGCGGCGCCTACGCCCGCATGTGGACCCTGCAGCAACAGGAACAGGCGCTGGCTGCCGAAAATGCATGACTTTCTTCTATACTGGCCGCAACGCTCACTTGGACCTCGCAGCCGGCGGTCGTGCCCGATGACACTTTCAGCAATCGCCCTCGCCCCCGACAGACAGTGCCGGCCGCCAGCCGCTGCATTCCGCGCATGCCAAGCGACGCCGACATGACCGAAGCCCATCTCCTCGTCGTCGATCGCGACCCGCGCAGCCTCGCAACCCTGGTCGACCATTTCCGCAGCGAGCCGGGCGTCACCTTCCATACGGCAGGCGATCCGGATACCGCATGGGCCATCCTGCAGGACCAGGCCGAGCATTTCGACCTGATGATTCTCGATTGCCTGATGCCGCAAGGCGGCGGCCTCGACCTGGCGCGGCGGATCCGCGCCAGCCAGCGGCTGGCCGGGATTCCCGTCGTCCTGCAGACGCCGGCGCCGCCGACCGCCGAGCAGATGCGCAGCGGCGCCGCCGCCGGCGCCTACCATTACCTGACCATGCCCGCCCAGCACGATGCGGTGCTCTCCATCGTCCATGCGGCGCTCGCCAAGTCCTCGTTCCGCAACGCCCTGCGCCGGCAACTGCGCCGGCAGTCGGGGAAGCATCGCGAGCTCGACACCTGCGAATTCTCGATCCGCACGCTCGAGGAGGCCGGCGAACTCGCCACCCTGATCGCCCAGGCCTGCCCGAATCCCGATGCTGCCCTGTTCGGCATCTCCGAACTTCTGGTCAACGGCGTCGAGCATGGCAACCTTGGGCTCTCCTACGAGGAAAAATCGCAACTGGCGCTCGACAATTGCTGGAAGAGCGAGGTCGACCGGCGCAGCGCGCTGCCCGACAACCTGGGCAAGCGTGTCCGCCTCAGCTTTCGCCGCGAGCCGGAGCGCATCACCCTGCGCATCGCCGACGAAGGCAGGGGATTCGCCTGGCGCGACTATCTGGAGCTCGACCCGCGCCGCGCCTGCGACCCGAATGGACGCGGCATCGCACTAGCCAGGATGTTAAGCTTCAGCAGCATTCATTACGAGGGCTGCGGCAACGTCGCAGTCGCCACCATCGCGCCGCCCGGCAACTGAATTCCAGCAGGCATTGTCGAAAGCAGTATCAAACCAACCTAGTCCAGGAGAAACCCCATGCTACTGAACCGATTGGCCCCCGCCGCCCTGATCGCCGCCGCCATCGCCGCCACGCCGGCGCTGGCTCAGGAATCGCCCACGCTGAAAAAGATCAAGGACACCGGCACGATCACCTTGGGTCACCGCGAATCCTCGATTCCGTTCTCGTACTACAACGACCAGCAGCAGGTCATCGGCTACTCGCAGGAACTGATGCTGAAAGCCGTCGACGGCGTCAAGGAGCAATTGAAGCTCGCCAAGCTCGACACCAAGCTGATGCCGGTCACCTCGGCCAACCGCATCACCCTGGTCCAGAACGGCACCATCGACATCGAATGCGGTTCGACCACCAACAACCTCGAGCGCCAGAAGCAGGTCGGCTTCTCGACCACCATCTTCGTCATCGGCACCAAGCTGATGACCAAGAAAGATTCGGGCATCAAGGACTTCCCCGACCTCGCCGGCAAGAACGTCGTCACCACTGCCGGCACCACCTCCGAGCGCCTGCTCCGGAAGATGAACGAAGAGAAGCAGCTGAAGATGAACATCATCTCCGCCAAGGATCACGGCGAAGCCTTCCTGACGCTGGAAACCGGGCGTGCCGTCGCCTTCATGATGGACGACGCGCTGCTCTACGGCGAAATGGCCAAGGCCAAGAAGCCGGGCGACTGGATCGTCACCGGCACCGCCCAGTCCAAGGAAGCCTACGGCTGCATGCTCCGGAAGGACGACCCGGAATTCAAGAAGATCATCGATGCCGCGCTGAGCAAGGCGATGACCTCGGGCGATGCCGAGAAGATCTACGCCAAGTGGTTCATGAACCCGATCCCGCCCAAGGGGCTGAACCTGAGCATGCCCCTCTCCGACGAGATGAAGGCCCTGTACAAGGCTCCCAACGACAAGGCGTTCGAGTAATTCCATCGGTTGCGGTCGACGGTCTGCCGGGGGCGATTTTCCGGGCAGACCGCTTCTGAGGGGGAGGTGGTCGCATGGCGTACAACTGGAATTGGCAGGTCTTTCTCCAGCCCAGCGCGACGGGTGAGGGAACCTATCTGGCCTGGCTGTTCGAAGGCCTGAAGTGGACCGTCACCCTCTCGCTCACCGCGTGGATCATCGCGCTGGTCGTCGGTTCGGTCATCGGCGTCCTGCGCACGGTTCCCAACCGCTGGCTGGGACTGATCGCTGCCAGCTACGTCGAGGTCTTCCGCAACATTCCCCTGCTGGTCCAACTGTTCATCTGGTATTTCGTGCTGCCGGAACTGCTGCCGGGCGAAATGGGCAACACCTTCAAGCAGATGAATCCGCTGGCCCAGCAGTTCTTCTCGGCCATGGTCTGCCTTGGCCTGTTCACGGCGGCGCGCGTCGCCGAACAGGTGCGCGCCGGCATCAATTCCCTTCCGCGCGGCCAGAAGAATGCCGGCCTGGCGATGGGCTTCACGCTGGCCCAGTGCTATCGCCACGTGCTGCTGCCGATGGCCTACCGCATCATCGTCCCGCCGCTGACCTCGGAATTCCTCAACATCTTCAAGAACTCCGCGGTCGCCACCACCATCGGCCTCATCGAGCTCTCGCGCCAGGCCCAGCACCTGGTCGATTTCACCGCCCAACCCTACGAGGCCTTCATCGCCGTGACGCTGCTCTACCTGCTGATCAACGTCACCGTGATGTTCCTCATGCGCCGTCTCGAAAAGCGGGTGCAGGTGCCCGGCTTCGTCGGAGGGAAATGAGCATGTACGAATTCGACTGGTCCTCCATCCCCGGTGCCATCCCCCTGCTCCTCAAGGGCATGGCGATCACGCTCGAAGTGACGCTGACCGCCATTTTCGTCGGCATCGTCTGGGGCACCCTGCTGGCGGTTGCACGCCTCGGCAGGAGCCGCGTCCTGGCGTTTCTCGCCACGGCCTACGTCAACCTGTTCCGTTCGGTACCGCTGGTGATGGTCATCCTGTGGTTCTACCTGATCGTGCCGCAAGGCTTGAAGGCCATTTTCGGGCAGAACATCGGCGATATCCGGCTGACCTCGGCGCTCGTCGCCTTCGCCCTGTTCGAGGCCGCCTACTACTCGGAAATCATCCGCGCCGGGATTCAGAGCGTGGCCAAGGGACAGGTCGCCGCCGGCCTCGCCCTCGGCCTGACGCCGGGGCAGACGATGCGCCTGATCGTCCTGCCGCAGGCCTTCCGCAATATGCTCCCGCTGCTCCTGACGCAGGGCATCATCCTGTTCCAGGACACTTCCCTGGTCTATGTGATCGGCCTTTCCGACTTCTTCGGCACCTCGTACAAGATCGGCGACCGTGACGGGCGGCTCGTCGAACTGCTGCTTTTTGCCGGCGCCGTCTATTTCGTCATCTGCTTCTCGGTCTCCCGGGTCGTGAAGCGCCTTCAAGCGAGATTCAGCCAATGATCGAAATCAAGGATGTTTCCAAGTGGTATGGCCAGTTCCAGGTCCTCACGGATTGCACGACCAGTGTCGAGAAAGGCGAGGTGGTCGTCGTCTGCGGCCCTTCGGGGTCGGGAAAATCGACCCTGATCAAGTGCGTGAATGGGCTGGAACCGTTCCAGAAAGGCGAAATCCTCGTCAGGGGCACCTCAGTCGGCGACCCGAAGACCAATCTATCGAAATTGCGCGCCCACGTCGGCATGGTTTTTCAGCACTTCGAACTGTTTCCGCACATGAGCATTACCGACAACCTGACCATCGGCCAGATCAAGGTGCTCAAGCGCGGCAAGGACGAGGCAACCGAGAAGGGCCTGAAACTGCTCGACCGCGTCGGCCTGAAAGCGCATGCCCACAAGTTCCCGGGTGAGCTTTCCGGCGGCCAGCAGCAGCGCGTGGCGATCGCCCGCGCGCTGGCCATGGACCCGATCTGCATGCTGTTCGACGAGCCCACGTCGGCGCTCGACCCCGAGATGATCAACGAGGTGCTTGACGTCATGGTCGAACTGGCTCACGAAGGCATGACCATGATGTGCGTCACCCACGAGATGGGCTTCGCGCGCAAGGTCGCACATCGGGTAATCTTCATGGATCAGGGGAAGATCGTCGAGGATGCAAGGAAGGAAGACTTCTTCGGCACGCCGCGCTCTCAGCGAGCGCAATTGTTCCTCTCGAAAATCCTTCAGCACTGAAAGAAAAAAGGCCGGGAAAATCCCGGCCTTCTTCATTCTGCGGCTGACAGCTTATTCGGCTGCAGATTCTTCAACTTCCACCGCTTCGGTCGGCTCCGGGCGGTCCACCAATTCGACGAACGCCATCGGCGCATTGTCACCGACGCGGAAGCCGCACTTGAGGATGCGCAGGTAGCCACCCGGACGGGTCGCATAGCGCGGGCCGATTTCGGCGAACAGCTTGACGACGATTTCGCGGTCGCGCAGGCGATCGAACGCCAGGCGCTTGTTCGCCAGGGTCGGCGTCTTGCCGAGGGTGATCATCGGTTCGACGACACGACGCAGTTCCTTGGCCTTCGGCACGGTGGTCTTGATGGCTTCGTGACGGAGCAGCGAAACGGTCATGTTGCGCAGCATCGCCAGGCGATGGCTGCTGGTACGGTTGAGTTTGCGAAGTCCCAAACGGTGACGCATGGTTAATCCTTTCTATGTTCTACAGGCGTCCCTTGACTGCCCGGGTCGGAAAAGGTCCTCAGACCTTTTCCAGACCGGCCGGCGGCCAATTTTCCAATTTCATGCCCAGGGTCAAGCCGCGGGCAGCCAGCACTTCCTTGATCTCGTTCAGCGACTTGCGACCCAGGTTCGGGGTCTTGAGAAGCTCGTTCTCGGTACGCTGGATGAGGTCGCCGATGTAATAGATGTTCTCGGCCTTCAGGCAGTTCGCCGAGCGAACAGTCAGTTCGAGATCATCCACCGGACGGAGCAGCACCGGGTCGACCTGTGCAGGCTTCGAGGCCTCGGCGACCGGCGCGGTACCTTCGAGGTCGGCGAAGACGGAGAGTTGCTCCATCAGCACGCGAGCCGCGTAGCGGATGGCCTCTTCCGGCTCGACGACGCCGTTGGTCTCGATATCGACGATCAGCTTGTCAAGGTCGGTACGCTGTTCGACACGCGCACTCTCGACGGCGTAGGCGACACGGCGGATGGGGCTGAACGAAGCGTCCAGAACCAGTTTTCCGATTGCCTTCGAGTCGCCCAGGTTGCGCACGTTGCCCGGCACATAGCCGCGACCCTTCTCAACCTTCACTTCCATGGCCAGCTTGCCGCCCGGGGAAAGGTGAGCGATGACGTGCTCCGGATTGATGATTTCGACGTCGTGCGGCAACTCGATGTCACCGGCGCGAACGGCACCTTCGCCTTCCTTGGCGAGCTTCAGGTTGACCACGTCGCGGTTGTGCAGCTTGAAAACGATACCCTTGAGGTTCAGCAGGATGTCGACGACATCTTCCTGAACGCCATCGACGGTCGAGTACTCGTGCAGCACGCCGTCGATACCGACTTCCGTCGGTGCGTAACCGGGCATCGACGACAGCAGGATGCGGCGCAACGCGTTGCCCAGGGTATGTCCATAACCGCGTTCGAACGGCTCCATGACCACCTTGGCCTGCACGGGCGAAACGCTTTGCACGTCGATGATGCGGGGTTTTAGAAGTCCACTGCTTTGCATGGGCTAAATTCCTCTGCTCAGTGCTTACTTCGAGTAAAGTTCGATGACGAGACCTTCGTTCAGGGTCGATGGCAGCTCGGAGCGCTGCGGCATGGCCTTGAACGTGCCCTTGCCTTCCTTGACATCGACGGCGATCCACTCGGGGAAACCGCGGGATTCGGCGGCTTCGAGAGCGGCCTTGCAACGCAGGGAAGCGCGCGCACGGTCGGTCAACTGGACGACGTCGCCCGGCTTGACGATGAAGGAAGGAATGTTCACGCGCTTGCCATTGACCAGGACGCCGTTGTGGCGGACGATCTGGCGCGACTCGGTGCGCGAGGCGCCGAAGCCCATGCGATAGGCGACGGAATCGAGGCGTGCTTCCAGCAGTTGCAGCAGGTTTTCGCCGGTCTGGCCCTTGCGGCGCTCGGCTTCGGCAAAGGTCTTGCGGAACTGGCCTTCGAGCACGCCGTATACGCGACGGATCTTCTGCTTGGCGCGCAGGTGCACGCCGTAGTCGGACAGGCGGGCACCGGACTTCTGGCCATGCTGGCCAGGCGCATACGAGCGGCGCTCAATGGCGCACTTGTCGGTGAAGCACTTTTCGCCCTTCAGGAACAGCTTTTCGCCCTCGCGGCGGCACTGACGGCATTTCGGATCGAGATTACGAGCCACTTGTCTTTCTCCTTAGATGCGGCGCTTTTTAGGCGGACGGCAGCCGTTGTGCGGCACCGGCGTCACGTCGGAAATCGCGGTGATCTTCATGCCCAGCGCGTTCAGCGCGCGGACGGAAGATTCGCGGCCAGGACCCGGGCCCTTGATGCGGACTTCGAGGTTCTTGACGCCACATTCCTGGGCGGCCTTGCCAGCGGCTTCGGCAGCGACCTGGGCGGCAAACGGGGTGGACTTCCGCGAACCGCGGAAGCCGGCACCGCCGGAAGTAGCCCAGGACAGCGCGTTGCCCTGACGGTCGGTAATGGTGATGATGGTGTTGTTGAACGAAGCGTGAATGTGGGCGATGCCCTCGGCAACGTTCTTCTTGACCTTCTTGCGAACTTTGGTAGCAGTCTTTGCCATGTTCTGTCCCTATTACTTCTTGCCGGCGATGGCCTTGCGCGGGCCCTTGCGGGTACGCGCATTGGTACGGGTGCGCTGGCCACGGCAAGGCAGACCCTTGCGGTGACGCAGGCCACGGTAGCAACCGAGGTCCATCAGACGCTTGATGTTCATGGTGACTTCGCGGCGCAGGTCACCTTCGACGGTGAACTTGCCGACTTCGTCACGCAGGCGGTCCATGTCCGCGTCGGACAGGTCCTTCATTTTGATGGTACGAGCCACACCGGCCGCATCACAGATCTTCTGCGCACGGCTACGGCCGATGCCGTAAATCGCGGTCAGGGCGATTTCAGCATGCTGATGGTTCGGAATGTTTACCCCTGCAATACGGGCCATCGAATCACTCCAATATTTCGAAAATTAACAAATGCCGGACTCGACAGGGAATCAACCCTGGCGCTGCTTATGACGCGGGTCCTTGCAAATGACGCGCACCACACCCTTGCGACGGATGACTTTGCAATTGCGGCAAACGCGCTTCACTGAAGGTTGCACTTTCATGTCTTACTCCTCGTCTGCGAGAGCTTGGAAGCAGCCGTGATTCCTTGCCCTGCGGTTTATTGCGTAGAGAATCTTTACTTGGCCCGGAAAACGATCCGCGCCTTGGTCAGGTCATACGGGGTCAACTGCACGGTCACCTTATCGCCAGGCAGGATGCGGATGTAGTGCATGCGCATCTTCCCGGAAATGAAGCTATGCACGATGTGCCCGTTTTCCAGCTTGACCTTGAAGGTCGCATTGGGGAGGTTCTCGACGACCTCGCCCTGCATTTCGATGTAATCTTCCTTGGCCATGACTGGTTACTTGATCATTGGCGAGCCCTTGAAGTTCGCTTTCTTCAAGAGGCTTTCGTATTGATGCGACATCACGTAGGCCTGGACCTGGGACATGAAGTCCATCGTGACGACGACGATAATCAGCAGGGAAGTGCCACCGAAATAGAATGGCACGTTCCACTTGAGAATAAGAAATTCGGGCAGCAGGCAGACCAGTGTGATGTACGCAGCACCGATCAGCGTCAGGCGCATCAGAATCTTGTCGATATAGCGCGCCGTCTGTTCGCCCGGGCGAATGCCGGGAACGAAGGCGCCGCTCTTCTTAAGGTTGTCCGCGGTTTCCTTGGAATTGAAAACCAGCGCGGTGTAGAAGAAGCAGAAAAAGACGATGGCTGCGGCGTAGAGCATCACGTAGATCGGCTGACCCGGCGACAGGGTGCCAGCGATATCCTTGAGCCAGCGCATCGACTCCCCGGACCCGAACCAGCCGGCGACGGTTGCCGGGAAAAGGATGATCGACGAGGCGAAGATCGGCGGAATGACGCCCGACATGTTGAGCTTGAGCGGCAGATGGGAGCTCTGGCCACCGTAGATCTTGTTGCCAACCTGACGCTTGGCGTAATTGACCAGAATTTTTCGTTGACCACGCTCGACGAAGACGACGAATGCCGTAACCAGAACCACCAGGACGCTGATGATCAGGGCCGTCAGCGGGTGCATGGCACCGGTGCGCACCAGTTCGAGCAGGCCGCCGATGGCGTTCGGCAAACCGGCGGCGATACCGGCGAAAATGATGATCGAGATGCCGTTCCCCAGACCGCGCTCGGTCACCTGCTCGCCCAGCCACATCAGGAACATCGTTCCGGTCAACAGGGTCGAGACGGTGGTCAAGCGGAACAGGAAACCGGGATCATTGACCAGCCCAGGCTGCGCCTCGAGCGCCACGGCAATGCCCAACCCCTGGAACAGAGCCAGGGCTACGGTACCGTAGCGGGTGTACTGCGTAATCTTGCGGCGTCCGGCCTCGCCCTCCTTCTTGAGGGCTTCAAGTTGCGGACTGGCAACGCTCATCAGCTGCATGATGATCGAAGCCGAAATGTACGGCATGATCCCCAGCGCGAAAATGGTGAAACGCGACAGGGCGCCGCCCGAGAACATGTTGAACATGCCCAGGATGCCGCCCTGTTGCGAATTGAAGAGATCGGAGAGAACGTTGGGATCGATCCCGGGAACCGGAATGTGCGCGCCGATGCGATACACGACCAGTGCCCCGAGCAGGAACCACAGCCGGCGCTTGAGATCGCCGAACTTGCCGCCCTTGCCAACGGTATTGGGATTTGCAGCCAACGCCCTGACCTTTCCTGTCCTTACTCGCCGACCGAGCCGCCGGCAGCTTCGATGGCCACCTTGGCGCCCTTGGTCGCACCGACCCCCTTGAGCGTCACCTTGCGGGTGATCTCGCCCGAGAGGATTACCTTGGCGGACAGCGCGTCACCCGGAACGATGCCGGCAGCCTGCAATCCGAGCAGATCGATCTCATCGACCGACAGACGGTCGAGGTCGGTCAGACGAACTTCGTAGTTGCGGGCGCGCGTCAGCGAATTGAAGCCGCGCTTCGGCAGACGGCGCTGCAAAGGCATCTGGCCGCCCTCGAAGCCGACCTTGTGGAAGCCGCCGGAACGGGACTTCTGGCCCTTGTGGCCACGACCACAGGTTTTGCCGAGACCGGAGCCGATGCCGCGACCGACGCGCTTGGCGGCCTTCTTGGAGCCTTCACCCGGCTTGATGGTATTGAGACGCATGGCTTAACCCTCAACCTTCACGAGATACTGGACCTTATGAATCATGCCGCGAACCGCCGGCGTATCCACGAGTTCAGCAGAACTGTTCACCTTGCGCAGACCCAGGCCACGCACCGTCGCGCGGTGATCCTGCTTGGTGCCGATGACGCTCTTGACGAGCGTCACTTTGATTTTCTTGTCAGCCATGGCTTACCCCAGGATCTGTTCAACCGACAGGCCACGCTTGGCGGCAATCTCGGCCGGCGTATTCACCTTCGACAGGCCGTCGATTGTGGCACGCACGATGTTGTAGGGATTGGTCGAACCATGCGCCTTGGCGACGACGTTGGTGACGCCGACGACTTCGAACACGGCGCGCATGGCGCCGCCGGCAATGATGCCGGTGCCTTCCGGGGCCGGCTGGATCATCACGGTGGTCGCGCCATGACGGCCCATGACCGTGTGATGCACGGTGCCGTTCTTCAGGCTGACCTTGGCCATCTTGCGACGCGCCTCTTCCATTGCCTTCTGCGCAGCAACCGGCACTTCGCGGGACTTGCCCTTGCCCATGCCGATACCGCCGTCGCCGTCGCCAACGACCGTCAGCGCAGCGAAACCGAGGATGCGGCCGCCCTTCACCACCTTGGTGACGCGGTTGACCGCAACCATCTTTTCGCGCATGCCGTCGTCGCGCTCGTCAGCCTGCTGGGGCTTCTTGTTTCTTTCAGGTTTAGCCATTTTCTAACCTTGTCCTTTCGCGGCGATCAGAACTTCAGACCGGCTTCACGCGCAGCTTCCGCCAGCGCCTGAACACGACCGTGGTACTGGAGACCGGAGCGATCAAAAGCCACTTGCTCGATGCCGGCGGCCTTGGCGCGCTCGGCGATCAGCTTGCCGATCGAAGTGGCGGCAGCCTTGTTGCCACCGTTGACGACGTCCTTACGAACAGCCGTTTCCAGCGTGGAAGCCGAAGCCAGAACCTTGCCACCACAGGCCGAGATGATCTGGGCGTAAATGTGGCAGTTCGTGCGGTTGACACACAGGCGTACAGCCTTGAGCTCGGCGATTTTGGCCCGGGTTTTGCGGGCGCGGCGCAGACGCGCTTCTTTCCTGTTAAACATATGTCACCCTTACTTCTTCTTGGTTTCCTTGATGACCACCACTTCGTCCGAGTAGCGAACGCCCTTGCCCTTGTAGGGCTCCGGCTTCCGATACGCACGAACTTCGGCGGCGACCTGGCCGACTTGCTGCTTGTCCGAACCCTTGATCACGATTTCGGTCTGGGTCGGGCACTCGACCTTCACACCGGCGGGCATCTTGTGCGCGACCGGATGCGAGAAGCCAAGGGTCAGATTCAGGGTATCGCCCTGTGCCTGGGCGCGGTAACCCACGCCAACCAGCTGCAGCTTCTTTTCGAACCCTTTGGAAACACCGGTAACCATGTTGTTCAGGTTGGCGCGCATGGTGCCCCACATGGCACCGGCATTAACCGCCCCTTCAATCTTGGAAACCACAACACTCTGACCCTCAACGGCGACGTTGACCGACGGGTGCGCCGCGGTCTTCAGGCTACCCAGAGGGCCCTTGACCGTGATCTGCTCGCCGATGCTGAGCTCGACGCCAGCCGGAAGGACGATGGGATTCTTACCAACTCGAGACATGTCTGCTCCCTTACGCCACGATGCACAGGACTTCGCCGCCAACCTTGCTGGCGCGAGCCTTGCGATCAGTCATGACGCCCTTCGGAGTCGACACGATGGCGACACCAAGACCGTTCATGACACGGGGAATATCGTCGCAGCCCTTGTAGATACGCAGACCAGGCTTCGAAACACGCTCGATGCGCTCGATGACCGGACGACCGGCATAGTACTTGAGCGCGATATCGAGGGTCGGCTTGCCATCGGCCTCACGAACTGCGAAATCATCAACGTAACCCTCATCCTTCAACACGGCGGCAATCGCCACCTTGAGCTTGGAAGAAGGCATGGACACAGACGCCTTTTCGGCGAGCTGGGCGTTGCGGATGCGGGTCAGCATGTCCGCGATCGGATCGCTCATAGCCATTTCTGTATCTCCTGATTACCAGCTGGCCTTGACAACACCCGGAATCTCGCCGTTGAAGGCGAGTTCGCGGATCTTGTTGCGGCACAGACCAAATTTGCGGAAAACACCACGCGGACGACCGGTCAGCTGGCAGCGGTTGCGCAGGCGCGACGGACTGGCGTTGCGCGGCAGTGCCTGCAGCTTGAGACGAGCCTGATAACGCTCCTCGTCCGACAGGCCGGCGTCGTTGATGATCGCCTCAAGGGCGGCGCGCTTCTTGGCGTACTGAGCCACCAGCTTGCGGCGCTTCTCTTCACGGTTGATCAGAGCAAGTTTTGCCATGATTGCCTCAATTCTTGAACGGGAACTTGAACGCGGTGAGCAATGCCTTGCACTCGGCATCGGTCTTCGCGGTCGTGGTGACGCTGATATTCATACCCCGGAGCGCATCGATCTTGTCGTATTCGATTTCCGGGAAAATGATCTGCTCCTTGACACCCATGTTGTAGTTACCCTGGCCGTCGAAACCCTTGCCGGAAACACCACGGAAGTCGCGAACGCGCGGCAGGGCGATGGTAACGAGGCGGTCAAGGAATTCGAACATGCGAGGACCACGCAGGGTCACCATGCAACCGATCGGATAGCCATCACGAATCTTGAAGCCCGCGATGGACTTGCGAGCCTTGGTCGTAACCGGCTTCTGGCCCGCGATCTTCTGCATGTCGCCTACGGCGTTCTCGAGAACCTTCTTGTCGGCCACCGCCTCACCCACACCCATGTTGAGGGTAATCTTGGTGATGCGTGGCACTTCCATGACCGACTTGTAGCCAAACTGCTTGGTCAGATCGGCCACGACGGTGTCTTTGTAAAACTGTTGCAAACGCGCCATGACTACCCCTTATGCGTTCACCAGTTCGCCGTTCGACTTGAACACGCGAACCTTGCGACCGTCCTCCAGAACCTTGATGCCGACACGATCGGCCTTCTTGGTCGCATGGTTGAACAGCGCAACATTGGAGAGATGAATCGGCATGTCCTTATCAACGATGCCACCCGCCACACCCTTCATCGGATTCGGCTTGACGTGCTTCTTGGCACGATTGACACCCTCGACGACGACACGGTCTTCACCAACGCGAAGCAGCACGGTACCGCGCTTGCCCTTATCCTTGCCGGTAATCACGACGACTTCGTCGCCTTTGCGAATCTTTTCCATTACCCGCTCCTTACAGCACTTCAGGCGCCAGGGACACGATCTTCATGAAGCGCTCGGTACGCAATTCGCGGGTCACCGGGCCAAAGATGCGCGTGCCGATCGGCTCGAGCTTGTTGTTGAGAAGGACTGCGGCATTGCCATCAAAACGCACGAGCGAGCCGTCCGGACGGCGCACACCCTTGGCGGTACGAACCACCACGGCGTTATAGACGTCGCCCTTTTTGACGCGGCCACGCGGCGCAGCATCCTTAATGCTGACCTTGATGATGTCGCCAATGCCCGCGTAGCGGCGCTTGGATCCACCAAGGACCTTGATACACATTACTGAACGAGCACCGGTGTTGTCGGCGACGTCCAGAGTCGTCTGCATCTGAATCATTTAAATTAACTCCAACTTAACCCGCTTGCGCGGTCAGTCTTGGAACCCGTACGGGTCGAACAACTTTGCCGCCCCAGGACAGGGCCTGCAAAAAAGAAGCCGGATTATACCGGCTTCTTTTATAGTCACGCAAGCGTTTTCGACAATTTCCTCAGACGACGATCGCCTTCTGGAGAACGCTGGTAACTGCCCACGTCTTGGTACGCGAAACCGGGCGGGTTTCAATGATCTCAACGAGATCCCCGGCCTTGGCTGCGTTGCCTTCGTTGTGGGCGTGGTACTTCCTGGAACGAACCATCACCTTGCCGTACATCGGGTGCTTGACCTTACGTTCGACGAGGACGGTGACCGTCTTTTCCATCTTGTCGCTGACGACACGGCCGATCAGCGTACGCTTGATGCTGGTGGATTCGCTCATTGCTGCACCGCCTTTTCACGGATAAGCGTGCGGACGCGAGCGATGTCGCGACGCACCTTGGACATTTGGCTGGTATTGGACAGCTGTTGCGTAGCGAGCTGCATACGCAGGCCGAACTGGGCCTTCAGCAGATCCAGCAGTTCCTTGTTGAGCTCGTCCACGCTCTTGGTTCTCAGTTCACTTGCTTTCATGATTACCCCAGATGACGAGTCACGAAGGTGGTGGAAATCGGCAGCTTGGCGGCAGCAAGGGCAAACGCCTCGCGTGCCAGCGCTTCATTCACGCCATCCATCTCATACAGGACCTTGCCCGGCTGGATTTCGGCGACCCAGTACTCCGGGTTACCCTTACCGTTACCCATACGAACTTCGGCCGGCTTCTTGGAAATCGGCTTGTCCGGGAAGATACGGATCCAGATGCGGCCGCCCCGCTTGATGTGGCGGGTCATGGCACGACGGGCCGCCTCGATCTGGCGGGCGGTCAGGCGGCCACGTCCGGTGGCCTTGAGACCCCATTCACCAAACGAAACCTTGGCGCCACGGGTCGCCAGACCTTCGTTGCGGCCCTTGTGTTCCTTGCGGAACTTGCGACGATTTGGTTGCAGCATTTAGGCACCTGCCTTTCTTACACGCTTTGCCGGCGCGGCATCACCTTCCGGCTTCTTCACCGTACGGGTACGCGGCTTGTCGCCTTCCGGACGACCGGGTGCGCGACGCGGCTTACGATCGTCGGCAGCCGGTTCGACGGCCTCCGGTTGCTCGTTGCGGTCGAGCATGTCGCCCTTGTAGACCCAGACCTTGATCCCGATGATGCCGTAGGTGGTCAGCGCTTCGGAAGTTGCGTAATCGATGTTGGCACGCAGGGTATGAAGCGGCACGCGCCCTTCGCGATACCACTCGCTGCGGGCGATTTCCGCACCGTTCAGGCGACCCGCGCTCATGACCTTGATGCCCTGGGCGCCGAGACGCATGGCGTTCTGCATCGCGCGCTTCATGGCGCGACGGAACATGATGCGCTTCTCGAGTTGCTGGGCAATCGAATCTGCGATCAGTTGGGCATCGACTTCCGGCTTGCGGATTTCTTCGATCGACACATGGACAGGAACGCCCATAATGCGCTGAAGGTCCGTGCGCAATTGTTCGATGTCCTCGCCCTTCTTGCCGATGACGACGCCCGGACGGGCCGAGAAGACAGTGACGCGGGCATTCTTGGCGGGACGCTCGATCAGAACGCGACCCACGGAAGCGTGCGCCAGTTTCCGCTTGAGATACTCGCGGACCTTGATATCTTCGTGGAGCATGCCCGGGAATTCCTTGCTGTTTGCATACCAGCGGGAACCCCAGTTTTTGGTGACGGCTAGACGAAAGCCAATCGGATGAATTTTCTGTCCCATGGCTCTTCCTTAGTTACCAACGGTCAGATAGATATGGCAGGTCGGCTTGACGATCCGATTGCCACGACCCTTGGCGCGCGCGGTAAAGCGCTTCAGCACCATGCCCTTTTCGACGTAGATGGTCTTGACCTTCAGTTCGTCGATATCGGCCCCGTCATTGTGCTCGGCGTTGGCGATAGCCGACTCCAGCACCTTCTTGACGATACCAGCCCCCTTCTTGGGGGAAAAGGCCAGGATGTCGAGAGCCTGACCGACCGGCTTGCCACGCACCAGATCCGCCACGAGGCGGCCTTTTTGCTCAGAGAGGCGTACGCCCCGCAGACTTGCACGAGTTTCCATGTCAGCTCCTTACTTCTTGGCCTTCTTGCCGGCAGTGTGACCCTTGAACGTCCGGGTCAGCGAAAACTCGCCGAGCTTGTGACCGACCATATTCTCGGTCACGAAAACCGGAATATGCTGCTTGCCATTGTGGACCGCGATCGTCAAACCGATGAACTCGGGGAGAATCGTCGAGCGACGCGACCAGGTCTTGATCGGGCGCTTGTCGCTAGTGGCACGGACCGCTTCGACTTTGTCGATCAGGTACGCATCAACGAACGGGCCTTTTTTGAGAGAACGTCCCATTTCCTACCCCTTAACGCTTATGACGGCGCTGAACGATCATGCTGTTCGTGCGCTTGTTGCTGCGGGTGCGATAGCCCTTGGTCGGCTGACCCCACGGGTTAACCGGCACCCGGCCTTCACCAGTGCGACCCTCGCCACCCCCATGCGGGTGGTCGACCGGGTTCATGGCGACACCACGAACCGTCGGACGGATACCACGCCAGCGTTGCGCGCCAGCCTTGCCGATCTTGCGCAGGTTGAACTCTTCGTTGCCAACCTCGCCGATCGTGGCACGGCATTCCACATGCACGCGGCGGACTTCGCCGGAGCGCAGACGGATCTGGGCGTAGGAACCTTCACGCGCCAGCAGTTGGGCCGAGGTACCGGCCGAACGGGCCAGTTGCGCGCCCTTGCCGGGCAGCATCTCGACGCAGCAGATGGTCGTACCAACCGGGATATTGCGGATGGGCAGGGCGTTGCCGGACTTGATCGGCGCCTCGGAACCGCTCATGACCTGCTGGCCGACCACCATCCCCTTGTTGGCGATGATGTAGCGGCGCTCGCCATCGGCGTAGCAAACCAGCGCGATGTTGGCGGTGCGGTTGGGGTCGTATTCCAGACGTTCGACCTTGGCCGGGATACCGTCCTTGGCTCGCTTGAAATCGACGATACGATAGGCCTGCTTATGACCACCACCCTGATGGCGAACCGTCACATGGCCATTGTTGTTACGACCGGCATTCTTCGATTGCGACTCGACCAGGGCAGCGAACGGCTTGCCCTTGTGCAGATGGGCATTGACGACCTGCACCACGGCACGACGGCCGGGGGAAGTCGGCTTGACTTTAACGAGTGCCATCAGGCATTCCCCCCTTCAACAAAATTGATTTCCTGGCCCGGCTTCAGGCTCACGAAGGCCTTCTTCCAGCCCTTGCGACGACCAGCCATGCCCTTGAAACGCTTGACCTTGCCCTTGACGTTGGCGACCTGAACGGCCTCAACCTCGACCTTGAAAAGCAATTCGACCGCAGCCTTGATTTCCGGCTTGGTGGCATCGGAGGCAACGCGGAAAATCACCTGCTCGTGCTTGTCTGCAACGTAGGTCGCCTTCTCGGAGATTTGCGGCGCCAGTAGCACCTGCATCAGACGTTGTTGGTTCATCCCCACATCTCCTCGAACTTGGCCACCGCGTTCTTGGTCACAAGGACCTTGGCGAAGCGAACCAGGGAAACCGGATCGGCCTCCTGCGCTTCCAGCACCAGAACGTTCGGCAGGTTGCGCGACGAGAGATAAAGATTCTCGGACAGCGCATCCGTAATAACCAGAAGATTACCCTCGAGACCCATACCCTTCAGTTTCTGGGAGAAGAGCTTGGTCTTGGGTGCCTCGACAGCCAGATCGTCGACGACGACCAGACGGTCCTGGCGGGCCAACTCGGAGAGGATCGCAGCCATGCCGGCGCGGAACATCTTCTTGTTAACCTTCTGACTGAAATTTTCTTCGGGCGAGTTCGGAAAAATCCGACCGCCTCCACGCCACAGCGGACTGCCATTGCTACCGGCACGAGCACGGCCCGTACCCTTCTGGCGCCACGGTTTGGTGGTGGTATGACGGACTTCGGAGCGATCCTTCTGCTGACGGTCGCCAGAGCGCGCGTTGGCCTGATAGGCGACGACGATCTGATGCACCAGCGCTTCGTTGAAATCGCGACCGAACAGCACGTCGGAAGCCTGCAGCTTGGCAGCTTCCTGACCTCGTTCGTTGATTACCTTGAGTTCCATGTCGCCCCCTTTAAGCCTTGACCGCCGGACGCACGACGACGTCGGAACCCTTGGCACCAGGAACGGCACCCTTGACCAACAGCAACTGGCGGTCGGCATCAACGCGAACGATAGTCAGCCCCTGCATCGTCGTCTGGACATCACCGAGGTGACCAGCCATGCGCTTACCCGGGAAAACACGACCCGGATCCTGCGCCATACCGATGGAACCCGGCGCATTGTGCGACACCGAGTTACCGTGGGAAGCACGGTTGGAACTGAAATTATGACGCTTGATACCCCCCTGGAAGCCCTTGCCGATCGAGGTACCGCTCACGTCCACCTTCTGCCCTTCGGCGAAGATGGTCGCAGCAACCTGATCGCCAGCCTTGAACGAGGCGAGCTGATCAGCTTCGATACGGAATTCCTTGAGGACATGCCCGGCCTCCACGCCAGCCTTGGCCAGATGGCCAGCCAAGGGCTTGGAAACGCGCGAGGCACGGCGCTTGCCGAAAGAGACCTGGATGGCGGCGTAGCCATCGTTCTCCGGCGTTTTAACTTGGGTCACGCGGTTGTTCGACACGTCAAGCACAGTCACCGGAATGGACGCACCATCCTCGGCGAAAATGCGAGTCATGCCGACCTTGCGACCGACAAGGCCTAGACTCATGGTTATTCTCCTCATCGCCGGCTGCGATTGGCCGGTCGATGTAAAACAACAAATGGGCAACCGTCACCGGCCACCCCCGAAAGGCGCGGATTATATCCGCAAAACTTCTATTACTGCAACTTGATTTCGACGTCGACGCCAGCCGGCAGATCCAGCTTCATCAGGGCATCAACGGTCTTATCGGTCGGATCGACGATATCCATCAAACGCAGATGGGTACGAATTTCCAACTGATCGCGGGAAGCCTTGTTCACGTGCGGCGAACGCAGGATGTCGAAACGCTGCTTGCGGGTCGGCAGGGGCACCGGACCGCGAACGACTGCACCGGTACGCTTGGCTGTTTCGACGATTTCCTGAGCGGATTGATCGATCAGGCGATAGTCGAAGGCCTTGAGACGGATACGGATTTTCTGGCTTTGCATTTTTGGCTTCCAAAGAGCGATGGGGTGGAATCACGTCCCACCCCGATTTTCGAAAAGAGCGAGTTACTCGATGATTTTAGCGACGACGCCGGCGCCGACGGTACGACCGCCTTCACGGATGGCGAAGCGCAGGCCTTCTTCCATGGCGATCGGGGCGATCAGCTTGATCGTCATCGCGATGTTGTCGCCCGGCATGACCATCTCGGTGCCTTCAGGCAGGTCGATCGAGCCGGTGACGTCGGTGGTGCGGAAGTAGAACTGCGGACGGTAGCCGTTGAAGAACGGGGTGTGGCGACCGCCTTCGTCCTTGGACAGGATGTACACTTCGGAGGTGAAGTGGGTGTGCGGCTTGACCGAACCCGGCTTGCACAGAACCTGGCCACGCTCGACGTCTTCACGCTTGGTGCCGCGCAGCAGGGCGCCGATGTTGTCGCCGGCCTGACCCTGGTCGAGCAGCTTGCGGAACATTTCGACACCGGTGCAGGTGGTCTTCTGGGTCGGGCGGATACCGACGATTTCGATTTCCTCGCCGACCTTGACAATGCCGCGCTCGACACGGCCGGTGACGACGGTGCCGCGACCGGAGATGGAGAAGACGTCTTCGACCGGCATCAGGAAGGGCTGGTCGATGGCGCGCTCCGGGGTCGGGATGTAGGAATCCAGGGCGTCGGCGAGACGGAAGATGGAGGGTTCGCCGATTTCGGACTGGTCGCCTTCGAGGGCCTTGAGAGCGGAGCCGTGGATGATCGGGGTGTCGTCACCCGGGAAGTCGTACTTGGAGAGGAGTTCGCGGAGTTCCATTTCGACGAGTTCGAGCAGTTCGGCGTCGTCGACCATGTCGCACTTGTTCATGTAAACCAGGACGTACGGGACGCCGACCTGACGGGCGAGCAGGATGTGCTCGCGGGTCTGCGGCATCGGGCCGTCGGCGGCGGAACAGACGAGGATCGCACCGTCCATCTGGGCGGCACCGGTGATCATGTTCTTGACGTAGTCGGCGTGGCCCGGGCAGTCGACGTGGGCGTAGTGGCGGTTGGCGGTTTCGTATTCGACGTGGGCGGTGTTGATGGTGATGCCGCGTGCCTTTTCTTCCGGCGCCGCGTCGATTTCGTCGTACTTCTTGGCCGAGCCGCCGAACTTGGCCGACAGCACCGTAGTGATCGCAGCAGTCAGCGTGGTCTTGCCGTGGTCAACGTGTCCAATCGTGCCAACGTTTACGTGCGGCTTGGTCCGTTCAAATTTCTCTTTTGCCATTATCGGTTCTCCAATAACGTGTTACTTCTTGTTGATGACAGCCTCGGCGACGTTCTTCGGCGCCTCGGTATAGTGCTTGAACTCCATCGAGTAGGTCGCGCGACCCTGCGACAGCGAACGCAGCGAGGTGGCGTAACCGAACATCTCGGACAGCGGCACTTCGGCGCGCACGACCTTGATGCCACCAGCCTGGTCCTCCATACCCTGGACAATGCCGCGACGGGACGAGAGGTCGCCCATGACGTTGCCCATGTAATCTTCAGGCGTTTCGACCTCGACCGCCATCATCGGCTCAAGCAGCGTCGGGCTGGCCTTCTTCATGCCTTCCTTGAAAGCCATGGAAGCAGCCATGCGGAACGCGTTTTCGTTCGAGTCCACGTCGTGGTAGGAACCATCGAACAACGTGAATTTGACATCTACGACCGGGAAGCCGGCCAACACGCCACTCGTCACGGCATCCTGCAGACCCTTGTCAACCGCCGGGATGTATTCACGCGGCACGACACCACCCTTGATGGCATCAACGAACTCGTAGCCCTTGCCGGCTTCGTTCGGCTCGATCTTGAGCCAGACGTGACCGAACTGACCGCGACCGCCGGACTGCTTGACGAACTTGCCTTCCTGTTCGACAGCCTTTTTGATGCATTCGCGATAAGCAACCTGCGGCGCACCAACGGCAGCTTCGACGTTGAATTCGCGACGCATGCGGTCGACGATGATATCGAGGTGCAATTCGCCCATGCCGGAAATAATGGTCTGGCCGGACTCCTCGTCGGTGCGAACACGGAAGGACGGATCTTCAGCAGCCAGGCGGCCGAGAGCGATACCCATCTTCTCCTGGTCGGCCTTGGTCTTCGGCTCGACGGCGACGTGAATCACCGGCTCCGGGAAGACCATGCGCTCGAGGATGATCGGCGCATCCGGATCGCACAGGGTTTCACCGGTGGTAACTTCCTTCAGACCGACGCAGGCAGCGATGTCACCCGCCAGAACTTCCTTGATTTCCTCACGGTTGTTGGCGTGCATCTGCAGAATACGGCCAATGCGCTCCTTCTTGCCCTTGACCGAGTTGTACACCGTGGCACCGGAATTCAGCACGCCAGAGTAGACGCGGATGAATGTTAGCTGACCGACGAACGGGTCGGTCATAAGCTTGAAGGCGAGGGCCGAGAACTTTTCGGAATCATCGGCCTTGCGGAAAACCTCGTTTTCACGCTCATCGACGCCACCGACTGGCGGGATATCCACCGGCGACGGCAGCAGTTCGATGACGGCGTCGAGCATGCGCTGCACGCCCTTGTTCTTGAAGGCCGTACCGCAGAGCATCGGCTGGATTTCGCAAGCCAGGGTACGCAGACGCAGCCCCTCCTTGATCTTGGCCTCGGAGAGTTCGCCGTTTTCCAGATATTCGTTCATCAGGTCTTCGGAAGCTTCGGCAGCCGCCTCGACCATCTGCTCGCGCCAGCTCTGGGCAGCCTCAACCAGTTCGGCCGGAATGTCGCGGTAATCGAACTTCATGCCCTGGGAGGCCTCGTCCCAGATGATCGCCTTCATCTTCAGCAGATCGACGACGCCGGAGAAGGTATCCTCGGCACCGATAGGAATGACGATGGGAACCGGATTCGCCTTGAGGCGGGTCTTCATCTGGTCGACGACCTTGAAGAAGTTGGCACCCGAGCGGTCCATCTTATTCACGAAGGCCAAACGCGGCACCTTGTACTTGGTCGCCTGACGCCACACGGTTTCAGACTGCGGCTGAACGCCACCAACCGCACAGTAAACCATGCAGGCACCATCGAGAACACGCATCGAACGCTCGACTTCGATGGTGAAGTCAACGTGCCCCGGGGTATCGATGATGTTGAAGCGGTGCTCCGGGAAGGAGTTATCCATACCCTTCCAGAAACAGGTGGTCGCCGCGGAGGTGATGGTGATGCCGCGCTCCTGCTCCTGCTCCATCCAGTCCATGGTCGCCGCACCGTCGTGCACTTCGCCGATCTTGTGGTTAACACCGGTGTAGTAGAGGATGCGCTCGGTGGTGGTGGTCTTGCCGGCGTCGATGTGGGCGCTGATACCGATATTCCGGTAGCGCTCGATGGGTGTCTTACGTGCCACGTTAAAGCCCTCGGTAAATTAGAAGCGGAAGTGGGCGAAGGCCTTGTTCGCCTCGGCCATGCGGTGCACTTCGTCACGCTTCTTGACGGCGCCGCCACGGTTCTCGGCAGCTTCCATCATTTCGGCAGCCAGGCGCTGGCCCATCGACTTTTCGGAACGCTTGCGCGCGGACTCGCGCAGCCAGCGCATGGCGAGCGCGGCGCGACGGGCCGGACGCACTTCGACCGGCACCTGGTAGTTGGCACCACCGACGCGACGGGACTTGACTTCGACCATCGGGCGAACGTTGCCCATGGCGGAGCTGAACACCTCCAGCGGATCCTTGCCGGACTTGGTGGAGATGATATCGAAAGCGCCATAGACGATGCGCTCGGCGACAGACTTCTTGCCACTCTGCATGATGGCGTTGATGAACTTGGAGACCTCGACATTGCCGAACTTCGGGTCCGGCAGAATATCGCGCTTCGGTACTTCACGACGACGGGGCATATTGACCTCTATTAAACACGATTCAGTTGAAAAGCCGGGCTAGGGTCTTTACCCTCCCGGCCTCTCCCGACCGTCCAACCGGACGGCCACTTACTCAAGCCACTTGAAGAATCAAGCAGCCTTCGGACGCTTGGCACCGTACTTGGAACGGGCCTGCTTACGATCCTTGACGCCCTGGGTATCCAGGGAGCCACGCACGGTGTGGTAACGCACACCGGGCAAATCCTTGACACGACCACCACGGATCAGGACCACGGAGTGTTCCTGCAGGTTGTGGCCTTCGCCGCCGATATAGGAAATGACTTCGAAGCCATTCGTCAGGCGAACCTTGCAAACCTTGCGCAGCGCGGAGTTCGGCTTCTTCGGGGTAGTGGTGTAAACACGGGTGCAGACGCCACGCTTCTGCGGGCACTTTTCCAGAGCAGGCACCTTGCTCTTGGTGACCTCGGCAACGCGCGGCTTGCGCACGAGCTGGTTGATAGTCGGCATATCGAACTTCCTTCAACAACCGGGCCCCCGAAGACGGGGCACGACGGCAATTTTGTTATCCAAAGCGGAGACAATGATTAGCCCCCGCCGACAAAGACCATAGATTCTATGGTTGATCAACCCCCATGTCAACGAAACACGGGGGTTGCGAGACGACTCAGAGCCCCTGATCGGCGACCTGTGTTGCGTTTTCGGCAGCCGGTTCCTCGAGTGCATGCGTGGCGCCAAGATCCTCCCCGGCCGCCTGAGCCTTGCGCGTACGGTGATACGCGAGGCCGGTACCGGCGGGAATGAGGCGACCGACGATGACGTTTTCCTTGAGACCGCGCAACTCGTCGCGCTTGCCCATGATGGCAGCCTCGGTGAGCACGCGGGTGGTTTCCTGGAAGGACGCCGCGGAAATGAAGGAGTCGGTCGACAGCGAAGCCTTCGTGATGCCGAGCAGCATGTGCTCGAAGGTCGCCGGCAGCTTGCCGTCGGCGATGGCACGATCGTTTTCGGCCAGCAGTTCGGCGCGCTCCACCTGCTCGGACTTGATGAAGCGGGTATCGCCCGGCTCGAGGATGGTCACGCGGCGCAGCATCTGGCGGACGATCACCTCGATGTGCTTGTCGTTGATCTTCACGCCCTGCAGACGGTAGACGTCCTGGACTTCGTCGGTGATGTAGCGGGCCAGCGCCTCGACGCCCTGCAGACGCAGGATGTCGTGGGGGTCGGGTTCGCCTTCGACGATCTTCTCACCCTTGTTGACCACCTGGCCGTCGTGCACCAGCACGTGCTTGTCCTTCGAAATCAGGAACTCGTGCTGCTCGCCGTCGAGATCGGTAATGACCAGACGCTGCTTGCCCTTGGTGTCCTTGCCGAAGCTGATCGTGCCGGTGTATTCGGCCAGCACGGAAGCATCCTTCGGCGTACGCGCTTCGAACAGCTCGGCAACACGCGGCAGACCGCCGGTAATGTCGCGGGTCTTGGCGGATTCCTGCGGCATCCGGGCGAGCACGTCGCCGACGCCGACCTGTTGGCCGTCGACCACGGAAATGATCGAGCCGACCTGGAAGGCGATCGAAACGGCATGATCGCTGCCGGCGATCCTGACTTCCTGACCGCTCTCGTCGAGCAGCTTGACCACCGGGCGGACGCCCTTGGTCGCCGCCTTGCCGCCGCGTTTGTGGTCGATGACCACCAGCGTGGACAGGCCGGTCACATCATCGACCTGCTTGGCGACGGTGACACCCTCTTCGACATTTTCGAAGCGGACGGTACCCGCGTATTCGGTCACGATCGGACGGGTATGCGGATCCCAGGTCGCCAGCTTGGCGCCCGCCTTGACCGCCTTGCCGTCATCGACGGCCAGCATGGCGCCGTAGGGCACCTTGTGCCGCTCGCGCTCGCGACCATGATCGTCGGCGATCAGCACTTCGCCGGAACGGGAGATGACCACCTTTTCGCCCTTGGCGCTGGTGACATAGCGCATGGTTGCGGTGAACCGCACCGTACCGGCGGATTTCGATTCGACTTGGGAAGCCACGGCTGCCCGCGACGCCGCGCCACCGACGTGGAAGGTACGCATGGTCAGCTGGGTGCCCGGTTCGCCGATCGACTGGGCGGCGATGACGCCGACCGATTCGCCGGCGTTGACCATGCTGCCGCGACCGAGGTCACGACCGTAGCACTTGGCGCACAGGCCGTAGCGCGTTTCGCAGGTCAGCGGGGTGCGCACCCTGACTTCGTCGATGCCGAGCTTGTCGATCAGCTCCACCAGGTCCTCGTCGAGCATGGTGCCGGCGAAAATCACCGTTTCCTGCGTTTCCGGGTCGACCAGATCGTCGCCAGTCACGCGGCCGAGGATACGCTCGCGCAGCGGCTCGATGACCTCGCCGCCTTCGACCAGCGCCTTGACGGCAAAGCCGTTCTTGGTGCCGCAATCGTCCTCGGTGATGACCAGATCCTGGGTCACGTCGACCAGACGGCGGGTCAGGTAACCGGAGTTCGCGGTCTTCAGCGCGGTGTCGGCCAGACCCTTACGGGCGCCGTGCGTCGAGATGAAGTACTGGAGAACGTTCAGGCCTTCGCGGAAGTTGGTGGTGATCGGCGTTTCGATAATGGAACCATCCGGCTTCGCCATCAGGCCGCGCATACCGGCCAGCTGACGAATCTGTGCGGCGGAACCGCGGGCGCCGGAGTCGGCCATCATGTAGATGGAATTGAAGGAATCCTGCTTGACCTTCTTGCCGTGGCGATCGACGGTTTCCTCGTGGCCGAGTTCGTCCATCATGACCTTGGCGACCTGATCGCCGGTGCGGCCCCAGATATCGACCACCTTGTTGTAGCGTTCGCCTTGGGTGACCAGACCGTTGGTGTACTGGGTTTCGATTTCCTTAACTTCGGCTTCGGCGGCCGCGATGATCTCGTGTTTCTTGGCCGGGACGCGCATGTCGTCCGAGCAGAACGAGATGCCGGCGCGGGTCGCCAGCGCATAGCCGTTCTGCATCAGCTTGTCGGCAAACACGACGGTTTCCTTGAGGCCGCAGCGACGGAAGGATTCGTCGATCAGCTTGGAGATTTCCTTCTTCTTCAGCGCGCGGTCGATGACCTTGAACGGCAGGCCCTTCGGCAGGATCTTCGACAGCAGAGCGCGGCCGGCCGTGGTTTCGATGCGAACGATTTTCTCCTCCCATTCGCCGTCGACCGCAGCAGGCTCGTACTGCTTCAGGCGCACGGAAATGCGCGAGTGGATATCCAGTTCCTTGGCCGACATGGCGCGCTCGACCTCGGCGATATCGGCGAAGTACATGCCCTCGCCCTTGCCGTTGATCTTCTCGCGGGTCGCATAGTACAGGCCGAGCACGATATCCTGTGACGGTACGATGATCGGCTGACCGTTGGCCGGCGACAGCACGTTGTTTGAGGCCAGCATCAGGGTGCGGGCTTCCATCTGCGCTTCGAGCGACAGCGGGACGTGCACGGCCATCTGGTCACCGTCGAAGTCGGCGTTAAAGGCGGCACAGACCAGCGGGTGCAGCTGGATGGCCTTGCCTTCGATCAGGGTCGGCTCGAAAGCCTGGATACCCAGACGGTGCAGGGTCGGCGCACGGTTCAGCATGACCGGGTGTTCGCGGATGACGTCTTCCAGGATGTCCCAGACTACAGGTTCCTGGCCTTCGACCATCTTCTTGGCTTGCTTGATGGTAGTGGCGTAACCGAGCACTTCCAGCTTGTGGAAGATGAAGGGCTTGAACAGTTCCAGGGCCATCAGTTTGGGCAGGCCGCACTGATGCAGCTTGAGCTGCGGACCGACCACGATGACCGAACGGCCGGAGTAGTCGACGCGCTTGCCGAGCAGGTTCTGACGGAAACGACCGCCCTTGCCCTTGATCATGTCGGCCAGCGACTTCAGCGGGCGCTTGTTGGCGCCGGTCATCGCCTTGCCGCGACGGCCGTTGTCGAGCAGCGAGTCGACCGACTCCTGCAGCATGCGCTTTTCGTTGCGCACGATGATTTCCGGAGCCTTGAGCTCAAGCAGGCGCTTGAGACGGTTATTGCGGTTGATGACGCGACGGTAGAGGTCGTTGAGGTCGGAAGTCGCGAAGCGACCACCGTCCAGCGGCACCAGCGGACGCAGGTCGGGCGGCAGCACCGGCAGCACTTCGAGGATCATCCAGTCGGGTTTGATGCCCGACTTCTGGAAACCTTCGAGAATCTTCAGACGCTTGGCGAGCTTCTTGTTCTTGGCTTCGGAACTGGTGACGTCGAGTTCGGCGCGCAGCGATTCGACCTCGCTGTTCAGATCGAGGTTGCGCAGCAGTTCGCGAATCCCCTCGGCGCCCATCAGCGCCAGGAACTCGTCGCCGTGCTCTTCCATCATCTCCAGATATTGCTCTTCGGTCAGCAGTTGACCGCGCTGGAGGTTGCTGACCATGCCCGGGTCGCAGACGACATAGGCTTCGAAGTACAGGACGCGCTCGATGTCGCGCAGCGTCATGTCGAGCACCATGCCGAGACGCGACGGCAGGGACTTGAGGAACCAGATGTGGGCGGTCGGCGAGGCCAGTTCGATGTGACCCATGCGGTCGCGGCGAACCTTGGCCAGCGTCACTTCAACGCCACATTTTTCACAGATGACACCGCGGTGCTTGAGGCGCTTGTACTTGCCACACAGGCACTCGTAATCCTTGATCGGGCCGAAGATCTTGGCGCAGAACAGGCCGTCGCGCTCCGGTTTGAAGGTACGGTAGTTGATGGTTTCCGGCTTCTTGACTTCACCGTAGGACCAGGAACGGATCTTCTCGGGCGAGGCGAGGCCAATGGTAATCGCGTCGAATTCCTCTTCGGCGGTTACCTGCTTGAACAGATCGAGCAATGCTTTCATCGTTTAACTCCTGAGCCCTGAATCAGTAACGTTCCAGATCGATATCGATCGCCAGCGAACGGATTTCCTTGACCAGCACGTTGAACGACTCCGGCATGCCGGCATCGATCTTGTGCTCGCCCTTGACGATGTTTTCGTAGACCTTGGTCCGGCCATTCACGTCGTCCGACTTGACGGTCAACATTTCCTGCAGCACGTAGGAAGCACCGTAGGCTTCCAGCGCCCACACTTCCATTTCGCCGAAACGCTGGCCACCGAACTGCGCCTTGCCGCCCAGCGGCTGCTGGGTAACCAGCGAGTACGGGCCGGTCGAGCGGGCGTGCATCTTGTCATCGACCAGGTGGTGCAGCTTCAGGAAGTGCATGTAGCCGACCGTGACCTGACGTTCGAAGGCTTCGCCCGTGCGGCCGTCGAACAGGGTCATCTGACCCGAGGAGGGCATGCCGGCGAGCGCCAGCATGGCCTTGATTTCCTCTTCCTTGGCGCCGTCGAACACCGGGGTCGCGAACGGCACGCCGCCCTCGAGGTTCCTGGCCATTTCGACGACTTCGCCATCGGTCAGCTCGTCCAGATTCTCGGACTTGCCGCTCGAGTTATAGACCTGGTCGAGGAAGCCGCGAATTTCCTTGGCGTTGGCCTGGGCCCGCAGCATGGCGCCGATCTTGTGGCCGAGACCCTTGGCAGCCAGGCCGAGGTGGACCTCCAGGATCTGGCCGACGTTCATCCGCGACGGCACGCCGAGCGGATTCAGCACGATATCGACCGGATTGCCGTCTTCCATGTAGGGCATGTCCTCGACCGGCAGGATGCGCGACACGACGCCCTTGTTGCCGTGGCGGCCGGCCATCTTGTCGCCGGGCTGCAGGCGGCGCTTTACCGCGACGTAGACCTTGACCATCTTCTGGACACCCGGCGGCAGTTCGTCGCCTTGGGTCAGCTTCTTGCGCTTGGCTTCGAAAGCCAGATCGAAATCCTTGCGCGCCTGCTCGAGGCCGTCCTTGACCTGCTCCAGTTGCTGCGCCACGTCCTCGTCGGCGACGCGGATGTCGAACCAGTGATGCGGATCCATGCCGTCCAGGTAGGACTGCTCGATCGTCGAGCCCTTGGCCAGTTTCTTCGGACCGCCGTTTGCCTTCTTGCCGACGATCAGGCGACCGACACGCTCGAACGCGTCGCGTTCGACGATGCGCATCTGGTCGGCCAGATCGAGCTTGTAATGGCGCAGGTGCTCGTCGATGATCGACTGGGCGCGCTTGTCGCGCTCGATACCCTCGCGGGTGAACACCTGGACGTCGATGACCGTGCCGGCGATGCCGGACGGCACGCGCAGCGAAGTGTCCTTCACGTCGGAAGCCTTCTCGCCGAAGATGGCGCGCAGCAGCTTTTCTTCCGGCGTCAGCTGGGTTTCGCCCTTCGGCGTCACCTTGCCGACCAGCACGTCGCCAGCCTGTACTTCGGCACCGATATAGACGATGCCGGAATCATCGAGACGGGAAAGCTGGACTTCGCCGAGCGAGGCGATGTCGCGGGTGATTTCCTCGGGCCCCAGCTTGGTGTCACGGGCGACGACCGTCAACTCCTCGATGTGGATCGAGGTGTAGCGGTCCTCGGCGACGACGCGCTCGGAAATCAGGATCGAATCTTCGAAGTTGTAGCCGTTCCACGGCATGAAGGCGATCAGCATGTTCTGGCCGAGCGCCAGTTCGCCCTTGTCGGTCGAGGCGCCGTCGGCCACGACGTCGCCGCGGGCGATCCGGTCGCCGACACGGACCAGCGGACGCTGGTTGATGTTGGTATTCTGGTTGGAGCGGGTGTACTTGACCAGGTTGTAGATATCGACACCCACCTCGCCAGCCACGGTTTCGTCGTCATTGACGCGAACCACGACGCGGCCGGCATCGACATAGTCGACCAGGCCGCCGCGCCGCGCGACGACCGCCGTACCGGAGTCGACCGCAACGGTACGCTCGATGCCGGTGCCGACCAGCGCCTTTTCGGGACGCAGGCAGGGTACCGCCTGACGCTGCATGTTGGCGCCCATCAGCGCGCGGTTCGCATCGTCGTGTTCGAGGAAGGGAATCAGCGAGGCCGCGACGGAAACGATCTGGCCCGGCGCCACGTCCATGTACTGGACACGGGAGGGTTCGGCGAGAATGGTTTCGCCCTTCTCGCGGCAGGTCACCAGATCATCCGACAAACGACCTGCTTCGTCGAGGGAGGCGTTGGCCTGGGCAACCACATAGTTCCCCTCCTCGATGGCCGACAGATATTCGATCTGATCGGTCACCTGGGAATCGACCACCTTGCGGTAGGCGGTTTCGATGAAGCCGTAGTCGTTGACCCGGGCATACAAGGCCAGCGAGTTGATGAGGCCGATGTTCGGACCTTCCGGCGTTTCGATCGGGCAGACGCGGCCGTAGTGGGTCGGGTGCACGTCGCGCACCTCGAAGCCGGCGCGTTCGCGGGTCAGACCGCCCGGGCCGAGGGCCGAGACGCGGCGCTTGTGGGTGATTTCCGACAGCGGGTTGGTCTGGTCCATGAACTGCGACAGCTGGCTGGACCCGAAGAATTCCTTGATCGCGGCGCTGATCGGCTTGGCGTTGATCAGGTCGTGCGGCATCAGGTTGTCGGACTCGGCCTGGCTCAGGCGTTCCTTGACGGCGCGCTCGACGCGGACGAGGCCGGCGCGGAACTGGTTCTCGGCGAGTTCGCCGACGGAGCGGACGCGGCGATTGCCGAGGTGGTCGATATCATCAATTTCACCGCGGCCGTTGCGCAGCTCGACGAGAATCTTGATCACCTCGACGATGTCGCGCGGCGACAGGGTTAATTGCTCGCGCACTTCGACATTGGCGCCGAGCGGCTTGATCTTGGCGGCCAGCGTCTCGGCGTCGGCCAGCGTCATGTTCTCGCACAGGGCACGAGCGCCATAGGGCATGAGGCTGACCAGATCCTGGATCACCGCCAGCGGGAAGCCGGAACCTTCCGCCAGGTTCTTCAGGGCGGCCTCGGCCTTGGAGGCCAGGCTCCTGATCATTACCTTGTGCTCGACGACGTCGGTGCGCGTCAGGCGGCGGTTGAACTTCATGCGGCCGACGCCGGACAGGTCGTAACGTTCGTCCGAATAGAACAATCCGTTGAACAGGATTTCGACAGCCTCTTCCGTCGGCGGTTCGCCCGGACGCATCATGCGGTAGATGGCGATGCGTGCTGCCTGACGCGTCGCGGTCTCGTCAGCACGCAGGGTGTTGGAAATGAACGCGCCACGATCGAGTTCGTTGGTGTACAGGGTATCGAGCGTCGTGATACCAGCCTCGCGCAGCTTGGCCAGGAGGGTTTCGGTGATTTCGTCGTTGGCGCTTGCAATGACTTCGCCGGTGTCCCTGTCGACCACGTTGGTGGCGACGACCCGGCCGAGAATGAAGTCTTCCGGCACAACGATCTGCTTCAGTCCGGCAGCCCCGATATCACGGATGTGTTTGGCGGTGATCCGCTTGTCCTTGGCGACAATCACCTTGCCATCGGGAGCGACGAAGTCGAAGCGCGCGACTTCGCCGCGCAGACGCTCCGGAACCAGCGTGAACTCGACGCTGTCCTTGCCCAGCTGGAAGGTGTCGAAGTCGAAAAATTGCGCCAGGATTTCCTCCGAAGACATGCCGATCGCCCTGAGCAGGGTGGTGACGGGCATCTTGCGGCGGCGGTCGACGCGGAAGAACAGCGTATCCTTCGGATCGAACTCGAAATCGAGCCAGGAACCGCGATAGGGAATGATGCGCGCCGAGAACAGGAGCTTGCCGGAGCTGTGCGTCTTGCCGCGGTCGTGCTCGAAGAAGACCCCCGGGGAGCGATGCAACTGGGAAACGATGACGCGTTCCGTACCGTTGATGACGAAGGAACCGTTGGTCGTCATGAGCGGAATTTCGCCCATGTACACTTCCTGCTCCTTGACTTCCTTAACCGTATCCGGCGCTTCGCGGTCCATGATCACCAGACGCACCTTGGCACGCAGGGAGGATGCGAAGGTCAGGCCGCGTTGCTGGCATTCGGTCACATCGAAGGCCGGCTCACCGAGCATATAGCTGACGAATTCCAGACGCGCATTGCCCGAGTGCGAAACGATCGGAAAAATCGAGGTGAATGCAGCCTGCAAGCCCTCGTTCTTGCGCTTCTCCGGCGCCACTTCGTCCTGCAGGAAATCCTTGAAGGACTGCAGCTGGGTGGCCAGCAGGTAAGGCACGTCAAGCACGCTGGCGCGCTTGGCGAAACTCTTGCGGATGCGTTTCTTCTCGGTGAAGGAGTAAGTCATGGTAACTCCGTGCGGATAAAATCAAACGTGGAACCTGTTGAAACAGGCAAACGCAAACGGGCTCGCCTCCCGCTTCGGGAAGAGGAGAGCAACGTTTGCGTTTGCCGGCTGGCGTGACTCAAGTTCGTTTTCTGGATTCGTGAAACCTGAAGTACAAAGTACAAAAGGGCTGGCGGGAAAACCGCCAGCCCGCACACCATCAGTCGCTTACTTGACTTCGACCTTGGCGCCCGCGTCTTCCAGCTGCTTCTTGAGGGCTTCGGCGTCGGCCTTGGAAACACCTTCCTTGACCGGCTTCGGTGCGCCGTCGACCAGATCCTTGGCTTCCTTGAGGCCCAGGCCGGTCACCGCACGCACGACCTTGATGACTTCGACCTTCTTGTCGCCGGCGGCAGCCAGGACAACGGTGAACTCGGTCTGCTCTTCGGCAGCGGCGGCGGCGCCACCACCAGCCGGGCCGGCAACGGCGACGGCTGCGGCGGAAACGCCGAACTTCTCTTCGAATGCCTTGACCAGGTCATTCAGGTCCATCACGGTCATGGAGCCGACGGCTTCCAGGATGTCTTCTTTGCTAATTGCCATTTCAATAAACTCCTAAATCAGTTCGTATGCGGTAAGGATCAAGCGGCGGCGCCTTCGCGCTGCGCAGCCAGCGCGCCCAGGGCACGGGCGAAGCCGGACACCGGAGCCTGCATGACAAACAGCAGCTTGGAGAGCAGCTCTTCACGGCTCGGCACGGAGGCAAGCGCCTGCACACCGGCTTTATCGAGCACCTTGCCGGCATAGGAACCGGCCTTGAGCACCAACTTGTCATTGGTCTTGGCGAAATCGTTGAGGACTTTCGCCGCTGCCACCGGGTCGGCGGACACGCTGTAAATCAGCGGACCCACCATGTGCTCGGCCAGGCCGGCAAACGGAGTGCCTTCCACGGCGCGACGCACCAGGGTGTTCTTGAGCACGCGCAGATATACGCCAGACTCGCGCGCCTTCTTGCGCAGCACGGTGAGGTCACCGACCTCGATGCCACGATATTCGGCGATCGCGATGGTCTGGGCATTGGCCACTTGTGCCGACACCTCAGCCACGACAGCTTTTTTGTCGTTCAGATTGAGACCCACAGGTCTTTCCTCCTTTCAAGTCATAACACGGCGGGAACAATTTCCCGCCGCACCTACGGCGACCTGAACCAGAAGCAATGCCGTCCGTTGCCGGGTGGCAGAAAATCTTGTTCGGGGACACCGTCTGCGCAGGGTGCTTTCGCGATTAAGCCTCGTTGCCGGGGCGCCTGCGGTCTTTGACGATCCGCAGCCCAACGTCGGAACGGTAGGCTGCGGCCCAAAGTACTGTTTAGCCGACCAGAGTAGCCTGATCGACGCGAACGCCCGGCCCCATGGTGGCAGCAACCGCGACCTTGCGCAGGTACTGGCCCTTGGACGAAGCCGGCTTCGCCTTGTTCAGCGCATCGATCAACGCCTTCAGGTTGGTTTCCAGATTCTCGACGGAGAACGAGGCGCGACCGATGGTGGCGTGAATGATGCCGGCCTTGTCAGTGCGGTACTGAACCTGACCGGCCTTGGCATTCTTGACGGCCGTCGTCACATCCATGGTCACCGTACCGACCTTCGGGTTCGGCATCAGACCGCGCGGGCCGAGGATCTGGCCGAGTTGACCGACAACCTTCATGGCATCCGGCGTGGCGATGACAATATCGAAATTCAGGTTGCCGGCCTTGACCTCGGCCGCCAGATCGTCGAAACCGACGACATCGGCACCGGCAGCCTTGGCAGCTTCCGCCTTTTCACCCTGGGCAAAAACGGCGACGCGCACCGACTTGCCGGTCCCGGCCGGCAGCACGACGGAGCCACGGACAACCTGGTCGGACTTGCGCGCATCGACGCCGAGATTGACCGCGACGTCGATCGACTCGTCGAACTTGGCAATCGCGGTTTCCTTCGCCAGCGTCAGGGCTTCCTGAACCGGATAGAGCTTCTGCGGGACAATCTTGCCCTGCAGCGACTTCTGCTTTTTCGTGAGCTTGGCCATGATCACAGACCCTCCACCGTAATGCCCATGGAACGGGCGGAACCTGCGATGGTACGAACCGCTGCATCCATGTCGGCTGCAGTCAGGTCGGGCATCTTGGTCTTGGCGATTTCTTCGGCCTGGGCGCGCGTGATCTTGCCGACCTTGTCGGTATGCGGCTTGGCGGAGCCGGACTTGATGCCGGCAGCCTTCTTGATCAGGATGGTCGCCGGCGGGGTCTTCATCACGAAGGTGAAGGACTTGTCCGCGAAGGCGGTGATCACCACCGGAATCGGCAGACCCGGCTCGACGCCCTGCGTCTGCGCGTTGAAGGCCTTGCAGAATTCCATGATGTTCAGACCGCGCTGACCCAGCGCGGGACCGATCGGCGGCGACGGGTTCGCCTTGCCGGCCGGCACTTGCAGCTTGATGTAGCCAACAATTTTCTTGGCCATGATTGCTCCTTGATTGATGAGTGGTAACGCGCTTTCGGCCTACGCCTAGTTGCGCTCCTCTTGCCGGACTAATTCGGGGCAGCCGGCAGACCCCTGAAACCTTTCCGTCCGCTCAGGCCTTTTCCACCTGGGCAAACTCGAGTTCGACCGGCGTCGCGCGTCCGAAAATCGTGACCGACACGCGCAGGCGATTCTTTTCGTAATTGACGTCCTCGACCGAGCCATGGAAGTCGGTGAACGGGCCTTCCTTGACTCGCACGACCTCGCCGACTTCGAACAGCACTTTCGGACGGGGCTTTTCCACCCCTTCCTGCATCTGCTGCATGATCTTGTCGACTTCCTTCTGGGAAATCGGCGTCGGCTTGGTTGCGGTACCACCAACGAATCCGGTGACCTTGGGCGTGTTCTTGACCAGATGCCAGGAGTCGTCGTCCATCTCCATTTCGCACAGCACATAGCCGGGGAAGAACTTGCGCTCGGAAATGGCCTTCTGACCACCCTTCATTTCAACGACTTCCTCGACCGGCACCATGATGCGACCGAACTTGTCCTGCATCCCAAGCCGCTCGATCCGTTCCTGAATGGCGCGCATCACGCTTTTCTCGAACCCGGAGTAGGCATGAACCACATACCAGCGCTTGCTCATGATTTCCTCCAGCCCAGCACGAGATCGTAAAGCACCCATTCGAGGCTCTTGTCAGTCAGATAGAGGAACAGGGCCATGACCACGACGAAGGCGAATACCGCGCCGGTGGTCTGCATGGTTTCCTTGCGCGTCGGCCAGACGACCTTTTTCGCCTCGACCACCGACTCGTTGGCAAAGGTGAAGAAGCGCTGCCCCGGTTCGGTTTTCCACGCAACGGCAACGGCAAGCGCCACCCCGGCAAGTACCGCAAGGACGCGCAAAATCATTGCCTGCTCGGAGAGCAGGTAGAAACCAGCCACGCCCGCAGCCAGGACAACCAGCGCCAGCGCAAACTTGATCTTGTCAGCCATGACTTTCGCGATCTTTAAAGAGAGTGGCAGGGGCGGAGGGAATCGAACCCCCGACCTACGGTTTTGGAAACCGTTGCTCTACCAATTGAGCTACACCCCTGCTGCAGAAACATCAAAGCGCTTCGGTTGCCCGAAGCGCTTTCAATACCAGACTTCCGTCGATTACTCGATGATTTTAGCGACGACGCCGGCGCCGACGGTACGACCGCCTTCACGGATGGCGAAGCGCAGGCCTTCTTCCATGGCGATCGGGGCGATCAGCTTGATCGTCATCGCGATGTTGTCGCCCGGCATGACCATCTCGGTGCCTTCAGGCAGGTCGATCGAGCCGGTGACGTCGGTGGTGCGGAAGTAGAACTGCGGACGGTAGCCGTTGAAGAACGGGGTGTGGCGACCGCCTTCGTCCTTGGACAGGATGTACACTTCGGAGGTGAAGTGGGTGTGCGGCTTGACCGAACCCGGCTTGCACAGAACCTGGCCACGCTCGACGTCTTCACGCTTGGTGCCGCGCAGCAGGGCGCCGATGTTGTCGCCGGCCTGACCCTGGTCGAGCAGCTTGCGGAACATTTCGACACCGGTGCAGGTGGTCTTCTGGGTCGGGCGGATACCGACGATTTCGATTTCCTCGCCGACCTTGACAATGCCGCGCTCGACACGGCCGGTGACGACGGTGCCGCGACCGGAGATGGAGAAGACGTCTTCGACCGGCATCAGGAAGGGCTGGTCGATGGCGCGCTCCGGGGTCGGGATGTAGGAATCCAGGGCGTCGGCGAGACGGAAGATGGAGGGTTCGCCGATTTCGGACTGGTCGCCTTCGAGGGCCTTGAGAGCGGAGCCGTGGATGATCGGGGTGTCGTCACCCGGGAAGTCGTACTTGGAGAGGAGTTCGCGGAGTTCCATTTCGACGAGTTCGAGCAGTTCGGCGTCGTCGACCATGTCGCACTTGTTCATGTAAACCAGGACGTACGGGACGCCGACCTGACGGGCGAGCAGGATGTGCTCGCGGGTCTGCGGCATCGGGCCGTCGGCGGCGGAACAGACGAGGATCGCACCGTCCATCTGGGCGGCACCGGTGATCATGTTCTTGACGTAGTCGGCGTGGCCCGGGCAGTCGACGTGGGCGTAGTGGCGGTTGGCGGTTTCGTATTCGACGTGGGCGGTGTTGATGGTGATGCCGCGTGCCTTTTCTTCCGGCGCCGCGTCGATTTCGTCGTACTTCTTGGCCGAGCCGCCGAACTTGGCCGACAGCACCGTAGTGATCGCAGCAGTCAGCGTGGTCTTGCCGTGGTCAACGTGTCCAATCGTGCCAACGTTTACGTGCGGTTTCGTACGCTCGAATTTTTCCTTAGCCATTCCAGTTCCCCAATCATCAAATAAGCAAAAAATCCAGAATCAAAGCTAAATCGGTGGTGCCCATGGGCAGGATCGAACTGCCGACCTCTCCCTTACCAAGGGAGTGCTCTACCACTGAGCCACATGGGCCTACCTTAAAACTCCAGCCGTACCGCAAAATGGAGCGGGCGAAGGGAATCGAACCCTCGTCTTAAGCTTGGAAGGCTTCAGCTCTACCATTGAGCTACACCCGCTTAACCCTTGCCCCGCAGCACTAGCCGCTACAGCATTCAATCTGGTGGAGGGGGAAGGATTCGAACCTTCGAAGGCAGAGCCGACAGATTTACAGTCTGTTCCCGTTGACCGCTTGGGTACCCCTCCGGAAGAACGCGAGATTATCCCGAGGCACGACTGTCGTGTCAACACCCGTAAACGCAAAAAAGCCGGCCAAGGCCGGCTTTCTGACAATAACACGGTTATTTCTGGGCCAGGACCCAGGTTGCCAGCTTGGTCGCCTCTTCCGGCGTGACGTTGTTCGGGGGCATCGGAACCTCGCCCCAGACGCCCTTGCCGCCGGCCTTGATCTTGGCGGCCAGGGTAGCGACGGCGCCCTTGTCGCCCTTGTACTTGGCGGCAACGTCCTTGTACGCCGGACCGACCACCTTCTTGTCGATGGCATGGCAGGCCATGCAGTTCTTGGCCTTGGCCAGCGCTTCGTCAGCCTGGGCCTGACCGGCAATCACGACACCTGCTGCGGCCAGCATGGCAACATAAACAGCTTTCATTCTCTCGCTCCGTTCGTCGGGTTGATGGTGGTAAATCAGTTGGTGATGATAAAACCTTTTGTCGGCCTTGAAAACCGCTTGCCGCCACGATTCGGCCCGGTAAGACGCCGGCCGCCATCGATTAACGCGGGACATGCGACGAGCGTTGACCGGCACCGTCACGCGTTGCGCGAAGAGAAGGCGAGAAGTGCGCCGGCCGACACGAACAGCCCGCCGAACATGCGGTTCTGCAACCGGATGGCCGCCGGATCGTGCAACCAGCGACCGAGGTGCGCCGCGGCCAGGGCATAGCCCGACATCACTACGATGTCGGTCAGGCACAGCGTCGCCGCGATGACCAGGTATTGCGGCAGTTGCGCCCGCGCCGGATCGATGAAGGGCGGGACCAGCGCGCAGATGAAAACGATGGCCTTGGGATTCGTCAGATTGACCAGCACCCCCTGCAGGAACAAGCCGTTGCGGGGCAGGGGCGACGCAGCGGCATCGGCGGGAACGACGGGCGCCCGCCATTTCTGTGTGCCGAGCCAGATCAGGTAGGAGGCCCCGATGAACCTGAGCACCGCGAAGGCGGTCTCGGAAGCCGCCAGCAGCGCGCCGAGCCCCAGCGCGACGACCGCGACATGCGCCACCAGCGCCACCTGCAACCCGAGAATGACCGTCAGCGCCGCCCGGTAGCCGTGGCGGATGCCGGTGCCCATGCTGATAACCGCGCCCGGCCCGGGCGTGACGGCGATCAGGATCGCCGCCAGCAGGAACCCGAGCCAGAGCGGCAGACTCACTTGCGGCGCTGGATCTGCGTCACGTCGCGCACGGCACCCTTGTCGGCCGAGGTAGTCATCAGGGCGTAGGCCTGCAGGGCTGCCGAAACGAAGCGCTCGCGCGCCACCGGCTGCCATGCCGCATCGCCCCGCGCCTCCATGGCGGCACGCCGGCGCGCCAGTTCGTCATCGCTGACGGCGAGATGGATGCGCCGGTTGGGGATGTCGATCTCGATGGTGTCACCCTCTTCGACCAGCCCGATAGCGCCGCCGTCGGCGGCTTCCGGCGAAGCATGGCCGATCGACAGGCCGGAAGTGCCGCCGGAGAAGCGGCCATCGGTGAGCAGCGCGCATTGCTTGCCGAGACCGCGCGACTTCAGGTACGAGGTCGGGTAGAGCATTTCCTGCATGCCGGGGCCGCCCTTGGGGCCTTCGTAGCGAATCACGACAACGTCGCCGGCGACGATTTTGCCCCCCAGAATGCCGTCGACCGCAGCATCCTGGCTTTCGAAGACGCGCGCGGTGCCGGTGAATTTCCAGATAGACTCGTCGACGCCGGCCGTCTTGACGATACAGCCGTCCACCGCGATGTTGCCGTGGAGGACCGCCAGGCCGCCTTCCTGGGAATAGGCGTCGGCCCGGGTACGGATGCAGCCACGACTGCGGTCGAGGTCGAGTTCGCTGAAACGCAGGTTCTGGGAGAAGGCGACCTGGGTCGGCACGCCGCCCGGGGCGGCGCGGAAGAATTCGTGGACCGTCGCGTCCTGCGTGCGCACGATGTCCCAGCGGTCGATGGCGTCGCCCAGCGTCTTCTCATGCACGGTCGCCACGTTGCGGTGCAGCAGGCCGGCGCGGTCGAGTTCGCCGAGGATGCCCATGATGCCGCCGGCGCGATGCACGTCCTCGATGTGGTATTTGTCAGTCATCGGCGCCACCTTGCACAGGCAGGGCACCTGGCGCGAAATGCGGTCGATGTCGGCCATCTTGAAATCAACGCCAGCCTCCTGCGCCGCCGCCAGGATGTGCAGCACGGTGTTGGTCGAGCCGCCCATCGCAACGTCGAGGGTCATCGCGTTCTCGAAGGCTTGGAAGGTGGCGATCGAACGCGGCAGGATCGAGAGGTCGCCCTGCTCGTAATAGCGGCGGCACAGCTCGACGACCTGGCGCCCGGCGCGCAGGAACAGTTCCTTGCGGTCGGCGTGCGTCGCGACGACGGTGCCGTTGCCGGGCAACGAGAGGCCGAGCGCCTCGGTCAGGCAGTTCATCGAGTTGGCGGTGAACATGCCGGAACACGAACCGCAGGTCGGGCAGGCCGAGCGCTCGATCTCGGCCAGGTCGGCCTCGGAGACGGCGCTGTCGGCGGCCTTGACCATGGCATCGACGAGGTCGAGGTGGATGACCTCGCCCTGCAGCCTGACCTTGCCGGCTTCCATCGGGCCGCCGGAAACGAAGATGCACGGAATGTTGAGGCGCATGGCGGCCATCAGCATGCCCGGGGTGATCTTGTCGCAGTTCGAGATGCAGACCATGGCGTCGGCGCAGTGGGCATTGACCATGTATTCGACCGAATCGGCGATCAGGTCGCGGCTGGGCAGCGAGTAGAGCATGCCACCGTGGCCCATGGCGATGCCGTCGTCGATGGCGATGGTGTTGAATTCCTTGGCGATGCCGCCGGCCGCCTCGATCTCGCGGGCGACCATCTGGCCGAGGTCCTTGAGATGGACGTGGCCCGGCACGAACTGGGTGAAGCTGTTGACCACGGCGATGATCGGCTTGCCGAAATCGCCGTCCTTCATGCCGGTGGCGCGCCACAGGGCGCGCGCGCCGGCCATGTTGCGGCCGTGGGTGGAGGTGCGGGAGCGGTAATCGGGCATGTCTGTCTCCGTCGAAAACTTTGCGCATAGCGGCGCGAACTATAATTGGACCATTTTAGCCGACTCTCCGCTGCGATGCTTCTTCATCCCCAGTTCGACCCCGTCGCCTTCTCGCTCGGCCCGCTGGCCGTGCGCTGGTACGGCTTGATGTACCTGGTCGCCTTCATTCAGTTCATCCTGCTCGGCCGCTACCGGATTCGCACCCGGCCCGGTCTGCTGACCGTCGAGCAGCTCGACGACCTGCTGTTCTACGGCATGCTCGGGGTGATCGTCGGCGGCCGCCTGGGGCAGGTGTTGTTCTACGAACCCGCTTACTACCTCGCCCACCCGCTCGAAATATTCGCCGTCTGGAAGGGCGGCATGTCCTTTCACGGCGGCTTTCTCGGCGTCCTCGCCGCCATGGGCCTGTGGTCGCGCAAGCACCGCATCGCCTGGTTCGACGTCACCGACTTCATCGCGCCGCTGGTGCCGCTCGGGCTGGCCGCCGGGCGCATTGGCAACTTCATCAATGGCGAGCTGTGGGGCCGCGTCGCCGACCCCGGCCTGCCCTGGGCGATGGTGTTTCCGCAGTCCGGCGACATGCAGCCGCGCCATCCGTCGCAGCTCTATCATGTCGCGCTGGAAGGGCTGGCGCTGTTCGCGATTTTGTGGATTTTCAGTAGTCGACCGCGACCGCGCGCCGCGGTGTCCGGCGTCTTCCTGATCGGCTACGGTGCCTTCCGCTTCGTCACCGAGTATTTCCGCGAGCCCGACCACGGCATCTTCGGGCAGTCGTACACGATCAGCATGGGCCAGTGGCTGTCGCTGCCGATGGTCCTGATCGGCGTCGCCATGCTGGTGCTGGCCTACCGCCGGAAGCCTCTATAATTATGGATTACGTTATCCACCACACGACAGGAATCCAGTCATGACACGTCCGTTCAAGGTTCTCGGCATCCAGCAAATCGCCATCGGCGGCCCGTCCAAGGACAAGCTGCGCACGCTGTGGGTCGACATGTTCGGCCTCGAGGTCACCAGCACCTTCGTTTCCGAGCGCGAAAACGTCGACGAGGACATCTGCGCCATGGGCAGCGGCCCGTTCAAGGTCGAGGTCGACCTGATGCAGCCGCTCGATCCGGAAAAGAAGCCGGCCGTCCATGCCACGCCGCTCAATCACGTCGGCCTGTGGATCGACGACCTGCCGAAGGCCGTCGAATGGCTGTCGGCCAACGGCGTGCGCTTCGCGCCGGGCGGCATCCGCAAGGGCGCTGCCGGGTTCGACATCACCTTCCTGCACCCCAAGGGCAACGAGGAGTTCCCGATCGGCGGCGAAGGCGTGCTGATCGAACTGGTGCAGGCTCCGCCGGAGGTCGTTTCGGCCTTCGCCAAACTGGCCGCCGGCTGATCTGCACCCCGGGCGCGGCCGGTTGCGGTCGACGCCCGCAAAAACCCGAATTTCGCGGCACATGGCGCGGTGCGCCGGCGCCGGCCGCTTACGCCGGCTGGGCATCCCCGGCCAGGTCGCCCGGCGACGCCGGATCCTGCGTCAGGTCGAACATCTTGCGCAGGTGTTCGCTCGCCGCCTTGGCCTGATGCCGGGCCTGCGCCGCCTCGTGCTCGACGAGGGCGAGCGTCACCATGTTCGCCACCGCGTGGGCGAACAGGCAATGGGCGGCATGCCAGGGTTCGCGCGTGCCGACCTGTTCGAGCGAAAGAACGCCCTGTAACTCGCCGCGAATGTGGATCGGCGTGTCGAGCACCGCCGCAATGCGATGGCGTGTCAGGTAGTCGGTGGCGAACTCCCTGGTGGCCGGATGGCGGGCGGCATCGTCGGCGACGATGCAGGATTCGCTGCGCAGGGCCCGGAAGTAGTCGGGATAATGGCTGGCCATGATGCGCTCGCCGCCGCCGTGCCGCTGCGGCGACAGTTCGTAGAGATCCAGGCAGCACAGTTCGCGATGATCGCCGGTCAGCGCCCAGATGCTGACGCGTTCGATGCCCGACATGCGCGCCGCCGATTCGGTCAGGATGCTCAACGCCATTTCGAGCGACGCCTCGCGGAAGTAGGCGCCGCGTGACAAGGCGGCGATGCCCTCCTGCAGTTGCGTCGGCGACGCCAGGACGGGCCGGGCGCCAGGGTCGGGGATGGTGTGCATCGGGTTGCGTGGACGGGCGGATTCATACCGTGACAAGATGCCGGCGATTCTAGGCGCGCCCCCGCAAAGCGACCGTGAAATCCGCCACGACGCAGCGATTCCGCCGGTCGAAAATCCCCGTCAGCCCGGCCCGGGCATGGTCTTGAAGACGAACGCCGCCTTCTCGATGTCGGTGATCCACACCAGCCCGTCGCCGTAATGCCCGGTCTGGGCGATCTCGGTGATGCGCTGGAAGATGGCCTCGGCGACCTCGTCCGGGGCGATGATCTCGACCCGCACCTTCGGCGAATAGTCGGTCAGTTCGTCCTTGATCTTCTGGCGGACGATGTGGCGCGAGGGCGCGCTGCACCCCTCGACCTTGCTCACCGTCATACCGGGAAACCCGGGCAGTGCGACCAGCGCGTCGCGCAGCAGCGTCAGCTTGTTGGGGCGGATGACCGCCTTGATTTCCTTCATGCCTCGACTTCCTCCTCGTCAAACCAGCGGTAGATGGTGGGCAGGACGACCAGCGTCAGCAGCGTCGATGTGATCAGACCGCCAATCACGACGATGGCGAGCGGCCGTTGCACCTCGGAACCCGGCCCGCTCGAGAACAGGAAGGGGATCAGGCCGAGCATGGCGACCGTCGCCGTCATCATCACCGGCCGGAAACGCAGCGTTGCGCCTTCGACCACCGCCTCGCGCACGCTGCGCCCCTCCTCGCGCAGGCCGCGAATGTACGAAACCAGGACCACGCCGTTCAGTACGGCGATGCCCCAGAGCGCGATGAAGCCCACCGAGGCCGGCACCGACAGGTATTCGCCGGTGATGAAGAGGCCGATGATGCCGCCGATCGAGGCGAAGGGCAGGACGGTGATGATCAGGGTCGCGAAGCGCAGCGAATTGAACAGCAGGAAGAGCAGGAAGAAGATCGCCGCGATGGTGATCGGGATGATCACCATCAGGTGGCCGAGCGCCCGTTCCATGTTCTGGAACTGGCCGCCCCACTCCAGGTAATAGCCTTCCGGAAGCTTGACCTGCTGCTCGACCTTCTTCTGCAGTTCGGCGACGAAGCCGCCCAGGTCGCGGTCCTTGACGTTGACGCCGACGACGATGCGGCGCTTGCCGAGCTCGCGCGAAATTTGCGCCGGCCCGTCCATGACGCGGATCTTCGCGACGTCGGTCAAGCGCACCTGGGCGCCGTTCGGCGAGGTGATCAGCACGTTCGAAATGGCCTCGACATTGTTGCGGAAGCGTTCCGGCAGCCGCACGACGCCCGGGAAGCGGCGCTCGCCCTCGAAGATTTCGGTCGCCACCTTGCCGCCGATCGCCGTCTCGAGCACATCGTTGACGTCGGCGACGTTGAGGCCGAGGCGGGCGATCGCCTGGCGGTCGATCTCGACCGACAGGTACTGCTGGCCGCTGATCCGTTCGATGCGCAGATCCTGCGCCCCCTGCAGCGACTGCGCGACCTTGCCGATCTGGCCGGCGACCCGGCGCAACTGGTCGAGATCGTCGCCGAAGACCTTGACCGCGATGTCGGAACGAACGCCGGTCACCATCTCGTCGACACGGTCGGAAATCGGCTGCGCCATGACGATCTGCACGCCCGGCAGGACCCGCAGCTTTTCGCGCATCGCCTCCTGGATGTCGTCCTGCGTCCAGCCGCTTGGCCATTCGCTGCGCGGCTTGAGGCTGACGATGGGCGTCGATTCGTTCGGCCCCTGCGGGTCGGCCGGCGATTCGCCGCGCCCGACGCCGGACACCGCCGACTTGACGCCAGGCACCTGCATGACCAGGCGCATCGCCTCCATTTCCATCTTGATCGACTCGTCGAGCGAGATGTTCGGCACCCGGTTGATGCCGGGCACCACCGAGCCTTCCTTCATTTCCGGAATGAAGGCGGTGCCGAGGAAGGGCAGCATGCCGAGCGTCAGCGCGAAGGCGCCGACCGCCACGGTCACGGTCTTCTTCTCGTTGCCCAGTGCCCAGTGCAGCATCTTCATGTAGCGCTGCTTCATCGCCGCGATCAGCCTGGTGTCGTGGTCCCCGTCGTGCGCCGGCGGCTTGAGCAGGTAGGTCGACATCACCGGCGTCAGCGACAGCGACAGGATCAGCGAAATGCCGAGCGCGATGGCGATGGTGTAGGCGAGCGGCGCGAACATCTTGCCTTCCATCCCCTGCAGCGTCATCAGCGGCAGGAAGACGAGGATGATGATGCCGACGCCGAAGATGACCGGCGTCGCCACCTCGAGGACGGCACGCAGGATGACCCGCGTCTGGCTTTCGCCGCTCTTGGCATGGCGGCCGAGCTGCAGGAAGGCGTTCTCGACGACCACCACCGAGCCGTCGACCATCAGGCCGATGGCGATGGCGAGGCCGCCGAGCGACATCAGGTTGGCAGAAATGCCGAGCTTGTTCATCGCCATGAAGGTCAGCAGCGGCGTCAAGACCAGCGTCGCGACGACGATCAGCGACGAACGCACGTCGCCGAGGAAGAGGAAGAGGACGACGACGACCAGCACGACGCCTTCGAGCAGCACCTTGGTCACGGTCCACAGTGCCGCATCGACCAGTTCCGAGCGGTCGTAATAGGCGACGATCTTCAACCCGTCCGGCAGCATGCCCTTGGCGTTGATCTCGTCGACCCGCGCCTTGATCCGGCTGACCACCTCCTTGGCGTTGCCGCCGGCGATCATCATCACCACGCCGCCGACCGCTTCGGTGACGCCGTTCTTGATCACCGCGCCCTGGCGTACCTCGTGGCCGATCTGCACTTCGGCGACGTCGCGCACATAGACCGGCACGCCGTCCTTCTCCTTGAGCACGATGGCGCGCAGGTCGTCGAGGTCGCGCACCAGGCCGACGCCGCGGATCAGGTACTGCTCGGCGTATTGCGGCAGCACGCCGCCGCCGGCGTTGGCGTTGTTGCGCCCGACCGCCTGGTAGACGTCGGCGATCGACAACCCGAAATGGCGCAGCTTGTCGGGATTGACCAGCACCTGGTACTGCTTGGCGAAGCCGCCCTGCGAGTTGATCTCGGCGACACCGGGAATCGAACGCAGCAGCGGCCGCACCACCCAGTCCTGGGCGATGCGGCGCTGCATCAGTTCGTCCTGCGTCAGCGTCCGGTCGCCGTCGTCCGGGTGTTCGAGCGTGTATTGGTAGACCTCGCCGAGGCCGGTCGACACCGGCCCGAGCACCGGCGTGATGCCCTGCGGAAGGCGCGAGCCGACTTCGAGCAGACGCTCCATGACCAGCTGGCGGGCGAAATAGACGTCGGTCTTATCGTTGAAGACCAGGGTGATCAGCGACAGCCCCGGCTTGTTCAGCGAGCGCATTTCCTCCAGCCCGGGCAAGCCGGTCATCGCCACTTCCAGCGGTACCGTGGCGAAGCGCTCGACTTCCTCCGGCGAACGGCCGGGAGCTTCGGTGGCGATCTGCACCTGGATGTTGGTGACATCGGGAAAGGCGTCGACGGAAAGCTTGCGCGCCGCGTCGAGTCCGAAGAAGAAGAGGACGCTGGCGATCACCGCGACGACCAGGCGCTGCTTGAGCGCCCCACGAACGAGCGACTCGATCACGCGCCCTCCATTTCCTTGCGGTTACGCTCGTTGTTCAGATGGAAGGCGCCGCCGACGACCACCTTCTCCTGCCCCTTGAGCCCGGCGAGGACCACCCGCACCCCGCTGTGCTCGGGACCGAGCTTGACCTTGAGCAGGCGGAACACGCCGTCGCCCTCGGCGACGAAGACATGGTCCTCGTCGTTTTCGCGCACCACGGCGCTGGCCGGGACCACCAGGTGCTCGACCGGCTTCGCCTCGATCAGCATCGAGGCCAGCATGGCCGGCTTGAGGCGGCCGTCGCGGTTGTCCAGCTCGGTGCGGACGAGCACCGTACGCGTTTCCGGGTTGATCGTCTGGCCGACGAAGATCAGCTTGCCGACCAGCTTCTCGTTGCCCAGCGCCGGCACCTCGATACTGACCGACTGCCCGGCCTTGACCTGGCTGACCTGCTGTTCCGGCACCTGCGCCACCGCCCACAGGCGGGAGAGATCGGCCACCACAAAGAGTGCGTCAGCCGGCTGCACGACCTGGCCCTGGGCCAGCTTGCGCTCGACGACGACGCCGCCGATGGTGGCCACCACTGGCGTCACCGAGTCGACCGCGCCCTGCTGGCCGAGACGGTCGATGGCCGCCGCGCTGACGCCCAGCAGCTGCAGTTGGTCGGCGGCGGCGCGGGTCTCGGCGACCGATATCTGGAATTCGCTTTCGCGGCGCTGCAATTCGGCGGCAGCGATCACGTCGGCCTCGAACAACGCCTTGGCGCGCTCGGCATTGCGCCGGTTCAGTTCGAGCTGGGCACGCGCCTTCAGATAGGCCAGCTGCTGGCTCGACAGCTCGCTGCTGTTCAGGCGCGCCAGCACTTCGCCCTTCTTCACTTCCTGGCCGAGCAGCGCGTCGATCTGCGTGACGCGCCCGGTGACCGTGGCGCCGATGCGCGCCAGGCGCTGCTCGTCGAAATCGATGCGCCCGGCGACGCGCAGGGTTTCGGCGACTGGCCGCGTGCCGACATCGGCCAGCTGCAGTTGCGCCAGCAGCTCCGGAGCCGGCGCGACGAGCATCGGATCGTTCGCCGACGGCGCCGCCGTCCTGGCATCCTCTTTGTTGCAGCCGGCGAGCACTGCTGCGGTCAACAGCCAAAAAAGAGCATTTTTCATTCGCTTCTTCCTCCGGGGATCGCCCGCAGTCTTTCAATTTCCACCCAGGCCGAGGCCAGTTCGTAGCGCGCCGCGATCAGTTCGGCACGTGCCGCGCGATAGACGCGCTGGGCGTCGAGCACTTCGAGAAAGCCGCGCTCGCCGAAACGGTAGGCGGCTTCGGCAACGCGCAGCGCCGACTCGGCCTGGCGGACGATGCCCGATTCGAGCGCCGTCACCTGCGTCTGGGCGATTTCGTACTGCTGGTAGGCGACCTCCAGGGTCTGCGCCAGCGAAAATTCGTGGGCCTGCAGCTCGTTGCGCGCCCGCGACAGCTGCGCGGCCGCTTCGCCGACCGGGCCGCTGCGGCGATCCCAGATCGGAATCGTCAGCACCACGCCGAGTTGCGAAGCGCGCATGTCGGGGTCCTCGTTGAACGCGCCCTTGACGGCCAGGTTCGGCCAGCGCTGAGCGCGTTCGAGATCGAGCTGACGCTCGGCGCGCACCGTTTCGGCGCGCGCCCGCGCCAATTCGGGGCTGCTTTCGTTCAGTTGCCGGCGCAGCCCGTCGAGCGGCTGCAACGGCGGCACATCGCCGAGGCGGCCACTCAGGACGAACTCGGCCGGCAGGGCGCCGCCGACCGCCTGGCGCAACAGGGAACGCGCCTGATCGACGCGGAAGCCGGCGGCCTGCGCCGTCTTCTGGGCATTCAGCGCCTCGGCGTCGGCCTTGATCAGCTCGAAGCGCGCGGCGTCGCCGGTTTCGACGCGCTTCGCGATACGTGAGCGCACACTCTCCATGGCTGCCATGTCTTCGCGTGCATTGCGCAGCTCGGCCTCACGGCGCAGGACGTCGAAATAGCGGCTGCGCAGGCGCGCCAGCAGGTCGGCCTCGAAGCCGCGGGTCGCTGCGGTCGTCGCCGCCAGCCCCGCCTCGGCAGCGCCGATGCGCGCCGAACGCCGCCACGGCATATCGAGCGGCTGGGTTAGCGTCACGCTGCGCGCGTCGCCCGGCGTCCCGGCCAGGCTGCTGCGCGCCCGCGTCGTGCCGCCCAGATACTCCAGCTCCGGGTTGGGAAAGGCGCTGGCGCTATCGACGGCATGACGCGCCGCCGTCACCTGGTCGCGCGCGGCGAACAGGGCGCGGCTGGAATCGAGGGCCAGCGCCTCCAGTTGCGGCAGGTCGTAGGCAGGCTGGGCGAAGGCCAGCGTCGCCCCCAGCCCGCAGGCCAGGGCGACAAGTTTTGTGCAATGCATCATAAGCGGGATTCTAGCAAGCCTCGTACCATTCGTGTCAGCCAGCGGTCAGGAATGATTCAGCGCAGCAATCCGCTCTTCCAGCGGCGGGTGAGTGGCGAACAGCGCCATCAGGCCGGCGCCGCCGGCGATGCCGGAAGCCGCCATGTTCGACGGCAGCGGTTCGGTATGCAGGCTGCCGAGGCGGCGCAGCGCGTTCTGCATCGGCACCGGCGAGCGCATCAGTTGCGCCGCGCCGGCGTCAGCACGGAACTCGCGCTGCCGGGAGAACCAGGCAACGATGATGCTGGCGAGCACGCCGAAGATCACCTCGCAGATCATGCTGGTGACCATGTAGCCGATCCCCGGCCCGCTGTTTTCCTCGCCGCGGCGCAGGAAGCCATCGACCACATAGCCGACGACGCGGGCGAGGAAGACGACGAAGGTGTTGACCACGCCCTGGATCAGCGTCAATGTCACCATGTCGCCGTTGGCGATGTGGGCGACTTCGTGGGCGAGCACGGCCTCGGCCTCCTCGCGCGTCATGCTGGCGAGCAGGCCGGTCGACACCGCGACCAGCGAGCTGTTCTTCGTGGCGCCGGTGGCGAAGGCGTTCGGTTCACCTTCATAGATGGCCACTTCCGGCATCGGCAGGCCGGCGCGTTCGGCCAGGCGGGCTACGGTATCGACCAGCCAGACCTCGGTCGAGGTGCTGGGCGACTCGATGACCTGCGCCCCGGTGCTCCACTTGGCCATGGTCTTCGACATCAGCAGCGAGATGAAGGCGCCGCCGAAGCCGATCAGCGCGGAAAAGGCGAGCAGCATGCCGAGGTTGAGGCCGTTGGCGGTCAGGAAGCGATTGACGCCGAGCAGGCTGGCCGCCACGCCGAGCACCAGCATGACGGCGAGGTTGGTGGCGAGGAACAGAAGAACACGTTTCATGATGGTCTCCATCGGGACAGAAAACGCCGTCATGATAATGCGCTTGACACTCCTTTAAAACCTTATTCAGACTGACGCATATTTCGTTTTTTACGGATAATCCATGGCCAACCTGAACTACAAGCACCTGCACTATTTCTGGGTCGTCGCGCACGAGGGCAGCATGACGCGCGCCGCCGAGCGCCTCGGCGTGGCGGTGCAGACGATCAGCGGCCAGCTGTCGCTGCTCGAACGCAGCCTGGGCAAGGCGCTGTTCGTCAGCCAGGGGCGCGGGCTGGCCCTGAGCGACGCCGGGCGCCTGGCGCTCGGTTACGCCGACCAGATCTTCCAGCTCGGCGAGGCGCTGGAGGAGGCGGTGCGCAACGCCGACAGCGGCAGCGCCCTGCGCCTGCGCGCCGGCATCTCGGACGGCATTCCCAAGCTGCTGGCCTACCGGCTGCTGGCGTCGGTGCTGGCGATGCCGGAAGACGTGCGCCTGATCTGCAGCGAGGGCGGTTTCGAGCCGCTGCTCGCCGAACTGGCGCTGCACCACCTCGACGTCGTGCTGACCGACCGCCCGGCGCCGGTCAGCGGCAACCTCAAGGTGTTCAGCACGCCCCTCGGCGACTTCGCCGCCGGCCTGTTCGGCAGCGCCGCACTGGTCGCGCGCTATGCCCCCGACTTCCCGGCCAGCCTGAACGACGCGCCGCTCTTCCTGCCGACCCGCCAGAATGCCCTGCGCGGGCGCATCGACCGCTGGATCGAGAGCATCGGCATCCGGCCGCGCATCGTCGGCGAATTCCAGGACAGCGCCCTGCTCACCACCTTCGGGCGCGCCGGGCTCGGCCTCTTTCCGGCGCCGCTGGCGCTCGCGGCGCAGGTCGCCGAACAGCTCGACGCCCGGCCGCTCGGCGAGATGAGTGGCGTCAGCGAGCAGATCTACGCCATCTCGAACGAACGGCGCATCCGCCATCCGGCCATCGAGGTCCTGTGCTCGTCGTCGCCGACGCCGCCGGGCGCCTGATTCCACGAGGGGTATAATCCCTTCCCCCGACGCAGAACCAGAATCGAAAATTCCATGCTCCAAATTCGCAAATTCATCGCCCTCCTCGCGCTGATCACGCTCGCCGGCCACGCGACGGCCCAGCAACTGCCGGTGCCCCCGACACTCGCCGCCAAATCCTGGCTGCTGCTGGAAATGGGCTCCGGCCAGGTGTTGACCGCAGAAAAGCCAGACGAGCGCATCGAGCCCGCCTCGCTGACCAAGCTGATGACGGCCTACCTGACCTTCGCCGCGCTGCGCCAGAAGACCATCGCCCTCGACCAGCCGATCCCGGTCTCGCAGAAGGCCTGGAAAACCGGCGGCTCAAAGATGTTCATCAAGGTCGACACACAGGTGCCGGTGGAAGACCTGATCAAGGGCATGATCGTGCAATCCGGCAACGACGCCTGTGTCGCGCTGGCCGAGGCGATCGCCGGCAGCGAGGAGAGTTTTGCGCAGATGATGAACCGCGAGGCCAAGCGTCTCGGCATGAACTCGTCGAACTTCACCAATTCGACCGGCCTGCCCGACCCGCAGCTATACACCACGGCGCGCGACCTGGCGACGCTGGCGGCGGCGCTGATCCGCGACTTCCCCGAGGAATACAGGAAGTATTACTCGATGAAGGAATTCCGTTACAACAACATCACCCAGCCCAACCGCAACCGCCTGCTGTTCATGGATTCATCGGTCGACGGCGTCAAGACCGGCCATACCGAGGGCGCCGGCTACTGCCTGGTTTCGTCGGCCCTGCGTGACCAGCGCCGCCTGCTGTCGGTGGTTCTCGGCACCAAGTCGGACGCCACGCGCGCCAGCGAATCGCTCAAGCTGCTCAACTGGGGCTTCCAGTCCTACGACGCCGTGACGCTGTTCCCCAAGGACCAGCCGGTGGCCACGCTGCGCGTCTGGAAGGGTACGCAGAAGACGGTCAAGGCCGGCTTCGACCGGCCGTTCATGATTGCCGTGCCGCGCGGCTACGCCGACAAGGTCAAGAGCGAATTCACGCCGCAGCCGCGCCTGATGGCGCCGATCGAGGCCGGCCAGCCGCTCGGTTCGCTGAAGGTCACCATCGACGGCAAGCTGTATGGCGAATATCCCGTGCCGGCCCTTGAAAATGTCGGTTTGATCGGCATCTTCGGTCGTACCATCGACAGCGTCCTGCTCTGGTTCCAGTAAGCCCATGACCCCCTATGTCGCCGACCCCGTCTACCTGAACGGCCGCTTCCTGCCGCTGGCGGAAGCCGGCATCTCGCCGCTCGACCGGGGGTTTCTCTACGGCGACGGGGTCTATGAACTGATCCCGGTCTACTCGCGGCGCCCCTTCCGCTGCGCCGAACACCTGGCGCGGCTGCAGGCGACGCTCGACGGCATCCGCCTGGCCAACCCGCTCGACACCGCCGGCTGGACGGCCGTCGTCGACCGGCTGATCGCCGAAGCGCCGTGGGAAGACCTGTCGATCTACCTGCAGGTCACGCGCGGCGCCGACGACAAGCGCGACCACGCCTTCCCGCCGGCCGGCGTGCCGCCGACCGTCTTCGCCTTCGCCTCGCCGCTGGTCACCACGCCGTCCGACGTTCGCGCCCGGGGCGTCGCCGCGATCACCGTCGCCGACGACCGCTGGGCGCACTGCGACCTCAAGGTGATCTCGCTGCTCGCCAACATCCTGGCCCGCCAGCAGGCGGTCGACGCCGGTTGCGCCGAGGCGCTGCTGATCCGCGACGGCTGCCTGAAGGAAGGTGCGGCGTCGAACATCTTCGTGGTCAGGGACGGCGTGCTGCTCGCCCCGCCAAAGACCCGCTTCATGCTGCCCGGCATCACCTACGACGTCGTCCTAGAACTGGCCGCCTGCCACGGTCAACCGCTCGAAATACGCGAAATTCACGAAAATGAACTTCGCGCCGCCGACGAGGTCTGGATGACCTCCTCGACCAAGGAAGTGCTGGCGATCACGACGCTCGACGGAGCTCCCGTCGGCAACGGCAAGCCGGGCCCGGTCGGCGAGCGGATGTGGCAGTGGTATCAGGATTTCAAGAACACTGTAATGCGCAAAGGCTGAGATGGCTTCGTACAAGGACACCCTCCTCGAATTTCCCTGCGACTTTCCCCTGAAGATCATGGGCAAGGCGGAGGACGAGCTCGCCCAGGTCGTCCTCGAGATCGTCACCCGCCACGCTCCCGACTTCGACGGCGCGACGATGGAGATGCGCGCCAGCTCCGGCGGCAACTATCTGAGCCTGACGTGCACAGTGGTCGCCACCTCGAAGCCGCAACTCGACGCCCTGTACATGGACCTGACTGCGCACCCGCTGGTGAAGGTCGTCCTGTAACGTGGATTGCGTCGTCAAACGTCTGGGACGGGTCGACTACGCGCCGACCTTCCAGGCCATGCAGGATTTCACTGCCGCCCGCACCCCTGAAACGCCCGACGAACTGTGGATCGTCGAGCATCCGCCGGTGTTCACGCTGGGCCAGGCCGGCAAGCCCGAACACCTGCTCGAAGATATCGGCATCCCAATCGTCAAGATCGACCGTGGCGGCCAGGTCACCTACCACGGCCCCGGCCAGGTGGTGATCTACCTGCTGCTCGATCTGGCCCGCCTGAAGATCAAGGTCCGCGAACTGGTCACCGCCATCGAACAGGGCATCATCGAGTTTCTCGCGGCACATGGCGTTGCCGCCGAGCGCCGCACCGGCGCCCCGGGCGTCTACGTCGGCGATGCCAAGATTGCCGCCCTCGGCCTCAAGATCAGGAACGGCTGCAGCTACCACGGCTTGTCGCTCAATGTCGATATGGATCTTTACCCATTTACCGCAATCAACCCTTGCGGCTATGCTGGGCTCAAGGTCACGCAAACCCGCGACCTCGGCATTCCGCTCACCGCTCACGAGGCCGGCGAGCAACTCTCTCAACACCTGCTACGGCAACTGGAAATACAACATGGCTGAAAAAGGCGTCAAGCAAAAAGGCGAACTCAAAACCGCGCGCATCCCGATCAAGATCGTCCCGGTCGACCGGCCGCTCAAGAAACCCGACTGGATCCGCGTCAAGGCCGGCAACAGCGCCGGGCGCTTCGGCGAGATCAAGGCCATGCTGCGTGAACGCAAGCTGCACACCGTCTGCGAGGAAGCCACCTGCCCCAACATCGGCGAGTGCTTCGGGCGCGGCACGGCGACCTTCATGATCCTCGGCGACATCTGCACCCGCCGCTGCCCCTTCTGCGACGTCGGCCACGGCCAGCCGCTGCCGCCCAACCCGGATGAACCGCGCCAGCTCGGCGAATCGGTCGCCGCGCTCAAGCTCAAATATGTGGTCATCACCAGCGTCGACCGCGACGACCTGCGCGACGGCGGCGCCCAGCACTTCGTCGACGTGATCCGCCACGTCCGCGACCTGTCGCCGGCCACCACCGTCGAAACCCTGGTCCCCGACTTCCGCGGCCGCATGGAAGTCGCCCTCGACGTCCTCGGCGGCGCGCTGCCCGACGTCCTCAACCACAACATGGAAACCGTGCCGCGCCTCTACAAGCAGGCCCGCCCGGGCGCCGACTATGCCCACTCGCTCGAATTCCTCAAGCAGTTCAAGGCGCGCTACCCGCAGGTCTCGACCAAATCCGGCCTGATGGTCGGCCTCGGCGAAACCGATGAGGAAATCCTCGACGTCATGCGCGACCTGCGCGCCCACGACGTCGAGATGCTGACCATCGGCCAGTACCTGGCGCCAACCGGGCACCACCTGCCGGTCAGCCGCTACGTGCCGCCAGACACCTTCAGGATGTACGAGGAAGAAGCCAAAAAGATGGGCTTCACCGGCGCCGCCTGCGCGCCAATGGTCCGTTCCAGCTACTGGGCTGACCAGCAGGCGCACACTGCCGGCGTCGCCTGAGCCGCACAACCATTATCGGAACGGCCCCGGTCGCAACACCCCATTACTCGCCGCTCCATGCCGGGCAAGCATTTTTGCCCCTTTTTGGCGGTCGACCGCAACAAACCCAAGGAAAACTGAGAAAGACCCCGTTTTCAAAACAGTTCTTCCGATTCCGGCACCATCTCCTTGCGCGGGCGACCCGGTTTTCCCGGTTGCGCCCGGCGGCCCAGAACCAGGGCAATCTGCTCGGCAAAACGGCTTTCGCCTAGCACGTAGTTCCCGTTCGTCGCCCCGCGAATCTCGTCGACCACGCCTGGCGCCAGTTCATGCCGGAACAATTCGCGGTAGGCGGATCGCCTCGACTCCGCCTCGGCCCCCAACGCAAGGTACCTCTCATGGGGGCTAACCAGGGAATTCCCCTCGCCCTGGGCATTTGCCCCGTAGCTTGACCAACGGTACTCGCCGGGATGGACAACCATGCCCGCCCTGACCGGATTCAACTCGATATAGCGCTGGCAAGCCAGCAGATAGTTCTCCTCCTGTAGCAGGCAGGAACGGAAACGCCCCTCCCACAGGGTGCCGCTTCGTCGATAGGTGCGATTGACGTACTGCACGTAACGCTGCCCCAGCGCCTTCATCATCGTTCCCGCACCACCTGCCGTCTGCGAGGACAGCATCAAATGCACGTGATTCGTCATCAGCACGTAGGCGTGAATCTCGCAGCCCGCCTTGCCGGCACAATCCTTCAGCCACTCGAGGTAGAACAGATAGTCTTCATCGGCGAAGAAACAGGCTTGCCGGTTGTTGCCGCGCTGAATCAGGTGCAACGGAACATTGGGAAGCGATAGTCGCGCACGTCGCGGCATACGAAGGTCTCAAGAGAGGGGGTGTTGCAGCGCAGCGAAAAACGGGGTCTGTCCCCTATTATTACTGGATTTGTACCGCCCTTCCCACAGGCTGCCGGTTCGCCTATAGAAACGGTTGATGTACTGCACATAGCGACGGCCGACGGATTGCATCATTCGCGATGGCGCACCATTGGCCAATGGTGTCAGAAGCAAATGAACGTGGTTGGTCATCAGTACATAAGCATGAATTCTGCAGCCACAATTGCCAGCCGCTTCCTCCAGCCAATGGAGATAGCAGTAGTAATCTTCATCTGTGAAAAAACACGGCTCGCGATTGATGCCGCGCTGAACAATGTGCAGCGGGTAATCGGCAAGAAGAACTCGGGGGCGACGGGGCATATTCAATGTCTCAGAAAACTAAATGTCTCTGACCCCTTTGATTGTTCGTGTTGTCATTCAAGATATAGCTCGTTGGAAATTGATTATTCAGACACCACTAACACCAACACGAACAATTCATTTCCCATATCCCCCAATACAGGAAATGTTTGATACGAGAGAACTCTCACCTTCGAGCCTGAGTGGAGTATTGAACCCCACCCTCCGAGCACGACTCCTTTTTCAATAGCGTGTTTGAGATCCTGGCGTAGCTCCTCTTGGTAAGCCTGGTAGGTGAAAGTGTGTGAATCCAGCAAAGAAACGGCCTTCGAGAGCGCTACAACCTCATTTACTTTGGGCAACCCTTGGGTGTTAAAAATTTCTTGATGTTCGAATTGCACCTTGGGAACATGTATATACCAAACGTTCCCGACGCACCCACCAACCATCTGGCAGGACTCTGCGACGGCTGTTGATGTCAAAAGGACAAGCCAAACCAAGAGTAAATATTTATTTACACCGCTCCTTAAGTGATCATATTTAATTTGTGGTTCTCTTTTTTTCACCAGAGTTACTCGCGACAGAGTCTTTCTCTCGCCATGGCTCAAATCCCTTGTCTTCATTTCTCCTCCTCTAGCACTTCCATCTGCCGGTTGGTATTCGTTCCCAATTCAATCACCTCATCCACCGCCAGCCCCCTCGGAATCTGATGCGTGATGAACAACATCGTCACTTTGCCTTTCAGCTTGTTGATCGTCCTGGCAAAGTGCTCCGCCGTCTGCTGATCGAGGTTCGACACCGCCTCATCGAAGATCAGGATTTTGGGCCGCTTCAGTAACGCCCGGGCAATGGCAATCCGTTGCCTCTGCCCACCCGACAGCCCGGTACCTCTTTCCCCAATCTCCGTCTGATACCCGTCATTGAGTTTCTCGATCACCTCATGAATCTCTGCCGCCTTGCACGCCTGGATCACGTCCTCGAAACTGGCATGCGGGTGCGCCATGACCAGATTGTCGTAGAGCGTACCGGAGAAGAGTACGGTTTCCTGCGGCACCACGCCGAAGGTGGTGCGCAGTTCGTTGGCCGCCAGATGCCGGATGTCCTTGCCATCGAGGGCGATATTGCCTTCATTGGGCTGGTAGAAACCGAGCAGCAGTTTGGCCAGGGTGCTCTTGCCACAGCCCGACGGCCCCATCAGTACCGTGAGGTGCCCTGGTTTGATGCTCAGGCTCAGGTTGCGGTAGAGCCAGGGGTGATGTTCCGAGTAGCGGAAGGCGAGATGGTTGAGGTCGATTCTGCCCGGTCCCTGGTTCTCCCGGCTGGGGGTTAGGGTATGCGGTTCCTGCGGCATATCGAGAATGTCGCCCAGACGCTTGACGGCGATGTTGGCCTGCTGGAATTCCTGCCACAGGCCGACGAGTCTTAGCAGTGGCTGGCTCATGCGGCTGGCGAACATCTGGAAGGCGACCAGCATGCCGACCGTAAAGCCGTCGTTCTGCATGACCAGCAGCGCACCGACGATCAGGATGGCCAGGGTCATCACCTGTTCCAGCCCGTTGGCGATGACGTTGTAGGTATTGCCCACCTGTTTGGTGGAGAAACCGGCGGCCAGGTACTGGGCGAGGAAGTCGCCGTACTTGCGGTCGATGTCGGGTTCCATCTGCAGGGATTTGACCGTCGCCATGCCCGAGACGTATTCGGTGAGGAAGGACTGGTTGCGGGCACCGAGCATGAATTGCTGGTTGAGGCGCTCGCGGAAGACCGGGGCGACGAGGAAGCTGAGACGCCCCTGCCCGGATGTGCTTTGGATGACAAGCCATGCAATGCTCATGGCGTACATTATGCCCGTGCCGGGCAGCGGGCGGATTGCGATGCACCCGGCGCGAAAGTCTCAACCGACATTCAGGCCGGGCGACGCCTGCCGGTGCGCTATCGGGTACCTTGCATGGCGCCTCCCCAGGCTTACCTGGGCGGCGGAGGCGGCGGCGCGCCCGGCGGTGGGGGCGGAATGTCGGGATCGCTGCGCACCGACCGCGGATAGGCCATGTTGGCCGGCACCGGCACCCGGTGCCCCTTGGCGTACATGCACTGGATGTAGGCGTTGTCGTACTGACGCTGGGCGCCATAGCCCGAGACATAGGCGGAATTGGCGCCCCACGCGCTGCCGCCGACCAGACCCACGCCGGCCCCGACCGCGGCGCCCTGGCTGCCGCCCATCGCCGCCCCGGCGGCGGCGCCGACCGCGGTGCCGACCACGGCGCTGCCGACTGCTGCCTGGTTCGCCGCCTGTTGCGGCGTGGTGCCGCCGATCTGGGCGTAGGCATACTGGCGACATTCGTTGTCGTCGTAGCGGAAGCTCTCCATCGACCGGCCGGTGCCAGGCAGGACCAGCATGCTCGGCCCGGTCGGCATGACGGTGCAGGCGCCGAGAACTAGCGCGCCGGCGACGATGCCGGCACGCGCGGCGATACGGTTTCGGATTTTCATCGGCTCACTGCGCCGGACGTGGCGGAACCTTCTGCCAGCCGCCCGGGCACTCCTTCACATAGGGGTAATAATTGTTCGCGGCGCGGCAGAAATACCAGTATTGCGAGCCGTTCGGAGCCTGTTCGACGGCGACCGCGTCGCCCTGCTCGATGTAGACCGGCGGCGCCGCGGGAACGACGACGACCGGCGCCTCGTCGTAATAGGGCCCGGGATACGGGTAGAACCCCGGATAGTACGGACGCGGGTAATAGTACGGACGCGGGTAGGGTGGCCCCCAGCCCCAGTAGGGACCCGGACCGCCGAGATAGACGCCGACGCCGCCATAGACCCGGCCGCCCGCCCAGGAATTCCCGATGCCGGCGAGTAGCAGCGCCATCAGGACAAAGAGGATTTTTCGCGCATTCATCCGAACGTTTCCAATGCAGGCATTCATGCCTCCGCATATGGAAAAGATAGCCGATTGCGCGGCGTGCCACCGAAACAAATTGCTACAAGATGTAAGCGCCGGGCAGCGGCGGCAGCCGTCCGCGCCGCCCGGCATCGGCGCTTCAGAGCAGCTTCATCTTCTTCGCCATCTCGCGCAGTTCGCCACGGAAGTCGGGATGGGCGATGGCGATCAGCGACTCGCAGCGCTGCTTGGCGGTCTTGCCGCGCAGCTGGGCGACGCCGAACTCGGTGACCACGTAGTTGATGTCATTCTTGCCGGTCGACACGTGCGTGCCGGGCGACAGCGTCGGCACGATGCGCGAGATGGTGTCGTTTTTGGCCGTCGACGGCAGGACGATGAAGGCCTTGCCGCCGTTCGATCGATTGGCGGCACGCACGAAGTCCGACTGGCCGCCGGTGCCGGAATACGGGGCGAAGCCGAGGCTCTCGGAGCCGCACTGGCCCATGAAGTCGATCTGCATCGTCGCATTGATGGCGTGCAGGTTGTCGTTCTGGCCGGCCAGGTAGGGATCGTTGGTGAAGTCCACCGGGTGCATTTCGAGCGCAGGGTTGCGGTGCATGAACTGGTAGAGCTTCTTCGAACCGAGCGCGAAGGTCGCCAGCATCTTGCCGTGATGGTAGTTCTTCTTGCGGTTGGTCACGACGCCGGCCTCGACCAGGGTCATGATGCCGTCACCGACCATCTCGGTGTGGATGCCGAGATCGTGCTTGTGCGTCAGCTGCATGACCACGGCGTCGGGAATGCCGCCGTAGCCGATCTGCAGGGTGGCGCCGTCGGGGATCATGTCGGCGACGTACTTGCCGATGGCCTCCTGGACCGGGCCGATCTTCGGCAGGCCGACCTCGAGGATGGGCTCCTCGCTCTCGGTCAGTGCGGTGACCTGCGAGATGTGGATGTGGCAGTCGCCGTTGGCGAACGGCACGTTGGGATTGACCTCGAGCACCACTGCGCGCGCCTTCTCGATGGCGGCCATCGTGTAGTCGGCGGCCAGCGCCAGCGAGAAATAGCCGTGCTCGTCCATCGGCGACGCCAGGCTGAAGACGACGTCGGCGGGAATCAGGTCGTTCTTGATCAGCGACGGCAGCTCGGAGAAATAGGCCGGGATGTAGTCGATCCAGCCCTCCTGGCCGCCGGCGCGCGAGGCGCCGCTGAAGAAGTAGGCCTCGTGGCGGACGTGCTCGATCGTCTCGGGGTCCAGGTAACCGTACTTGCGCACCGCCAGGATCTGCGAAACCTTGACGTCGCGGAATTCGCGGCGCCGCTCGGAAAGCGCCGTCAACAGGACAGGTGGCTCGCCGACGGCGGTCGGGACGATGATCGTTTCACCGTTGCGGACGACGCGCACGGCATCGGTGGCGGACATGCGTTTCTGCTGGTAAAGCGCCTTGGCGGACATGCGGTTCTCTCCTCGGTTTATTGTTCGAAATCGTGATGCTCGCATAGCGGCCAGCCCGCCGGGCTGACCAAGATCAAGAAAATACGCCTGCCGGCGGGTAACGATCAAGCCTTGCGGTTGCTCCCCGCCACCATGCGGATCTCGAACAGGCGGCATTCCAGCGGACCGTTGAACAGCGGCGTCTTGCGGCTCGGCCTGAGGCCGACCAGTTTGGGCAGGCGCAGGTCGGCGGTGAAGAAAAAGCAGTTCCAGCCGGCCCAGTGTTTTTTCAGCGCCGAACCGAGCTGCGGGTAGAACGCGGCGAGTTCTTCCTGCTCGCCGATGCGCTCGCCGTAGGGTGGGTTGGTGACGAGGATGCCGCGATCGGTCAGCGGCTGGATTTCCAGCAGATCGCCGCGGTCGACCGTGACAATGCCGCCAAATCCGGCTTCCTGCAGATTGCGCCGGGTCGCGCGCACTGCCTTGTCGTCGATGTCGTAACCGCGGATGTCGAGCGGCTCCGCCGGCTTGCAGCGCGCCTCGGCGGCCTGGCGGAGGTGCGCCCAGTCGAGCGCCGCGAAGCTCTTCAGCAATTCGAAGGCGAACCCACGGTCGAGCCCCGGCGCGCGGTCGAGCGCGACCTGCACCGCTTCGAGCAGGAAGGTGCCGCTGCCGCACATCGGGTCGACCAGCGGCAGGCCGGGCTGCCAGCCGGTCATCTTCAGGATGCCGGCCGCCAGGTTTTCCTTCAGCGGCGCGTCCACGCTGGCCTTGCGAAAGCCGCGCTGCCACAGCGGCTGGCCCGAGGTGTCGAGGTACAGCGTGCACTCGTTCTCGGTCAGGAAAACATGGATGCTGACATCCGGATGGCGCGTCTCGATGTTCGGCCGCTCGCCGAGGTCCTCGCGGAAGCGGTCGCAGACGGCGTCCTTGACGCGCAGGGTGACGAAATCGAGCGACTTGAGCGGGCACTTGATCGCCGTCGTCACGACGCGCATGGTGCGCGACACCGAAAAATGGTTCGGCCACAGCTGGCGGACGGCCAGCCGGTAGATGTCCTCTTCCTTGGCGTAGGGCCCCTTGACGATGTGCCAGAGGATGCGGGTCGCCAGCCGCGATTCCAGGTTGGCGCGGTAGCAGACGAGCCAGTCGCCGGAAAAATGGACGCCGCCGTGGGTCGACCGCAACTCGTCGGCGCCGACCGCGCGCAGTTCCTCGACCAGCAGTTCCTCGAGCCCGCGCGGGCAGATCGCAAAATATTTGTTCATCAGAAGGGTTTCAGGACGACGAGAAAGACCACGGCGAAGAGCACCAGCACGGGCATTTCGTTATAGAAACGGAACCAGACGTGGGACCGGGCATTGCTGCCGGTCCGGAAAGCCTTGAGCAGGCGCCCGCAATGCCAGTGATAGACAAGCAGCCCGGCGACCAGCAGCGTCTTGGCGTGCAGCCAGCCGCCCGAGAAACCGTAGCCGAACCACAGCCACAGGCCGAACAGCACCGCCAGCACGCCGAGCGGCGTCATGAAGCGGTACAGCTTGCCGGCCATCAGCAGCAGGCGCTCGCGCTCGGCAACGCTGTCGGCCGGCACCATGGCCAGATTGACGAATATGCGCGGCAGGTAGAAGAGCCCGGCGAACCAGGCGACGACCAGCGAGATGTGCAGGGCCTTGACGATCAGCATGCGGATTTCCTTTCCAGCGCGGCGCGTATCCCGTCGTCGACCGTCGGATAGGCGAGCCGCAGTTTCAGTTCGTTCTTGAGGCGGCGGTTGCCGATGCGCCGCGATTCGCGCAGGAAGGACATCTGCAGCGGCGACAGCCGGCGCCCGGCCTCGGCGCGCGACAGGCGCGGCGGCGGCGGCAGGGCGAAGGCGGCGGCGACGCGGTCGAAATAGTCGGCCATCTTCAGGTCGGAATCGTCGACCGCGTTGTAGGCGCGGTTGCTGCGACCGCGACGCAAGGCGGCAAGGCAGGCGGCGGCGAGGTCGTCGGCATGGATGTGGTTGGTGTACACGTCGTCCGCCGCGGCGAGCGCCGGCAGTCCCTTTTCCAGGCGCTCCAGCGGCAGGCGGTCGGCGGCGTAGATGCCGGGTGCGCGCAGGATCACCACGCTGACGCCGGTACGCCGCCCCCAGGCGCGCAGGCAGCGTTCGGCGGCGACCCGGCGGCCGGCGCGGGCGCTTTCCGGGTTGAGGCGGCGCGTCTCGTCGATGCGCTCGCCCGCGCAATCGCCGTAGACGCCGGTCGTACTAACGTAGATCAGGCGGCGTGGTAGACTTTCGCCCTTGCCCAACGCGGCCAGCAGGTTGCGGGTGCGGCGGTCGCCCGACCCTTCGCCGGGCGGCGGCGCCAGGTGCAGCACGCAGTCGGCGAGGCCGGCCAGGCGCTGCAGGCTGGCCCGGTCGTCGAGGTCGGCCAGCAGCGGCGTCGCGCCGGCCGCGCGCCACGCCGCGCAACGACCAGCGTCGCGCAGCACCGCATAGACGCGATAGCGGCGGGCAAGGCGGGAGAGGATGCGGCGGGCCACGTCCCCGCTGCCGACAATCAGGATTTTTTGCACGCCGGCATTGTAGCCGACGACCAAGGGAAACAATGAGCCACCAGATCACCGTCCAGCCGAGCGGCCGCCAGTTCGCTGCCGAAGCCGGCGAAACCATCCTCGACGCCGCATTGCGCCAGGGCTTCACCATGCCCTACGGCTGCAAGGACGGCGCCTGCGGCTCGTGCAAGGGCAAGGTGCTGGCCGGCACGGTCGACCACGGCAAGGCGCAGCCCAACGCGCTGAAGGACGAGGAGAAGGCGGCCGGCCTCGCCCTCTTCTGCTGCGCCCGGCCGCAGTCCGACCTGACGCTGGAGTGCAAGCAGTTGACCTCGGGCGCCGACATCCCGGTCAAGACCCTGCCGTCGCGCATCGAGAAGCTCGAACGGCTGGCGCCGGACGTCATCGAGATGCACCTCCGCCTGCCGGCCAGCGAGCGCCTGCAGTTTCTCGCCGGGCAGTACATCGACATCCTGCTCAAGGACGGCCGGCGGCGCAGCTTCTCGCTGGCCAACGCACCGCACGACGACGCCTTCCTGCAGCTGCACATCCGGCACGTGCCGGGCGGCCTGTTCACCGACCAGGTCTTCTCGACCATGAAGGTGCGCGACATCCTGCGCTTCAACGGGCCGCACGGCAGCTTCTACCTGCGCGAGGATTCGCCGAAGCCGATGATCCTGCTCGCCGGCGGCACCGGCTTCGCGCCGATCAAGGCCATCGTCGAACACGCGCTGGCCGAGCAATGCCAGCGCCCGATGCATATCTACTGGGGCGCCAAATCCCGCGCCGACCTCTACCAGAGCGACCTGCCGCAAAGGTGGGCGGCGGAAAACGCCAGCGTCAGCTACGTGCCGGTATTGTCGGAACCGGCACCCGGCGACGCCTGGGAAGGCCGCACCGGCTTCGTGCACCGGGCGGTGATGGCCGATTTCCCGGACCTCTCCGGCCATCAGGTCTACGCCTGCGGCGCGCCGGTGATGATCGACGCGGCGCGCCACGATTTCGTCACCGCCTGCCGGCTGCCGGAAGAGGAATTCTTCGCCGACGCCTTCAGCTTTTCGACCACCTGATTCCGCACCGCATGCCGCGCCGCCGTTCCCTCGTCACCCCCGCATGGCGCCCCGCCCTGCTCGCGCTGGGCGGGCTGTTGCTCGGCGCCTGCGCGTCGCCGCCGCCGGCCGCCTACACCGCCGAGACCTTCAACGCCGATTCGCCGTTCCGCTACTGGAGCACGAAGGAACCCGAGGCCGCCTGCGAACTCGGTCGCCGGGCGCTGCTCAGCCAGGGTTACCAGGTCGATGATTCGAAGCCGCAGACCATCCGCGGCGAAAAGCTCTTCCAGCCGCAGGCGGATTACGTGATGAAGCTCAACATCACGCTGGTCTGCCTGCCCAGCAACGTCGGCGCCGGGCTGTACGCCAATGCCCTGCAGACGCGCTACGAGCTGAAGTCACGCGGCACCAGCGCCGGCGTCAGCGTCGCCGGCTTCGGCTCGATCAACCTGCCGTGGGGGGGCGACAAGGATGTGCTGGTCAAAGTCGGCGAGGAAACCATCGCCGACCCCGACTTCTACCGCCGGCTGTTCGCCCTCATCGACGCGCTGGGCGGCTAGGGCGTGTTCACAGTAACCGGCGGGACTGCGTTTGCCGGGACGGGAGGGGCGCCAAGGCGCGAGGCGCGGGGAATGGTCGTTGCATTCCCAAGCCGAGCGACGCCGGCGACCGCCCGTCCCGGCAAACCCGAAGGGCAAGGGGCTGGCGGGGCGTATTGCCGCGTTGCCGTTCGCTTGTGCAGATCACTGCACCGCGCGACCGGCGCCTTACACTGCCTCCCCGCCAGCCCCTTGCGCAGCCCGTCGCTTACTGTGAACACGCCCTAGCGCTGCCAGGCGCAGCCCTTGAGCGCCTCGCCGTTGAACTCGACCGTCGCCGTCCAGCCGAACACCGCGTCGGCCATCGTGTCGAGACAGACCTTGGGTTCGAAGCGCGCCCTGAGCCGCGCCGCATCCGTCCGCGCCTCGAAGCGAACGACCCCGCCGTCGCGGGTGGCCGCCCCACCGGGCACATTGACGTCGGCCTTGCCCAGCCGCTTGAGGACCACCACTTCCGGCCCGATCGCCAGCAGCCAGCTTGGCTCGTTGCCGCTGGCCCGCCACGATTCCTCGTTGCCGCCCGGCTGCTGGCAGCGCCCTTCGGCGCGCGCCAGGTTGAGTCCGGAAGCGCGGACCATGCCGCCGTCGACCACCGCCATCAGCTCGACGTAGAGCTTCCTGCCGGCCGCCAGGCCAATGCCGTCGAGCGCCTTGGTCACCGCCCGCTCGGGCGAAATGTCGTCGACCAAGGCATAGCTGCGGTCGCGACAGGGCGCGAAGACGAGCTTGTCGCCCTGCTTCATCAGCAGGCCGGCGGCGATCTTCGGCGTGGTGTCGGCCGGCTTGCTGCCCTGGGCCTGCAGTCCGCAGGCGAACGCGGCGGCCAGCAGGGCGACGATGGAATGGCGGATTTTCATGGCTTCTCGCAGGGTCGGGAACAACGGACGGTCATTGTCGCGCGCGGCGGCGCCGACGGGTTTGATGCAGCTGAAAAAAGCGCGGACGGCTCACTCGCCGAGATAGGCGGCGCGCACCTTGGGATCGTTGAGCAGATCGCCGGCGGCGCCGTGCAGCGTGATCTCGCCGCTCTCCATGACGTAGCCGCGCTGGCTGGTTTCGAGCGCCAGCTTGGCGTTCTGCTCGATGAGCAGGATGGTCATGCCCTGGGCGGCGACGGCGCGGATCACCTCGAAGATCTTCTGCACCATGATCGGCGCCAGGCCCATCGACGGTTCGTCGAGCAGCAGCATGCGCGGCCGGCTCATCAGCGCGCGGCCGATCGCCAGCATCTGCTGTTCGCCACCGGACAGGGTGCCGGCCAGTTGCGCCTCGCGCTCCTTGAGACGCGGGAAGTAGCCAAAGACCATTTTCAGGTCCTTTTCGATGTCGACCGCATCGTTGCGCACGAAGGCGCCCATCGCCAGATTCTCGGCGACGGTCAGGCGCGGGAAGACGCCGCGCCCTTCCGGCACCAGCGCGATGCCCTGGCGGATGACGTCGTGCGGCGCGATGCGGGTGATCTTCTCGCCGCAGAAATGGACGTCGCCGCCCGCCGCATCGAGGACGCGGGCGATGGCCTTCAGCGTGCTGGTCTTGCCGGCGCCGTTGGCGCCGATCAGCGCCACCATCTCGCCCTCGTTGACGTGGAAGGTGATGCTGCGCACCGCCTGGATGCCGCCGTAGGCGACGCGGAGTCCGGTAACCTCAAGCACCCAGGTACGCCTCGATCACGCGTTGATCCTTCTGCACCACCGCCGGCACGTCCTCGATGATCATCGCGCCGTAGTCGAGCACGGCGACGCGGTCGCACAGGCCCATGACCAGCTTGACGTCGTGCTCGATGAGCAGAATGGTCGTCCCGTCGCGGCGGATGCCGTCGATCAGGTCGCGCAGTTCCTCGGTCTCGGTGGCGTTCATGCCGGCCGCCGGCTCGTCCAGGCACAGCAGGCGCGGCTCGGTGGCCAGCGCGCGGGCGATTTCCAGGCGGCGCTGGTCGCCATAGGACAGGTTCTTGGCCAGGTCGTCGGCGCGGTCCTCGATGCGGACGTAGTGCAGCAGGTCCTCGGCGCGCTGGCGAATGGCCGCCTCTTCGGCGCGCGTCGCCCGGTTCTGGAAGATCGCCCCGAGCACCCCGGCGGCGGTCCGCACGTGGCGGCCGACCATGACGTTCTCGAGCGCCGTCATGTTGGCGAACAGGCGGATGTTCTGGAAGGTGCGGGCGATGCCGCGCTCGGCCGCCTTGTGCGGCGCATCGGCGACCAGCGGCGCGCCGGCGAAGTCGAAGCCGCCGCCGTCCGGAATGTAGAGGCCGGTCATGCAGTTGAAGAAGGTCGTCTTGCCGGCGCCGTTGGGGCCGATCAGGCCGTAGATCTCGCCCTGGCGGATGGTCAGCGAGACGTCGCGCAGCGCCTTGACGCCGCCGAAATGCTTGGCGACCGCCTTCGCTTCGAGCAGCACGGTCATCAGGCTGCCCCCGTCCGCTTCTCGCTCAACTCGCGCTTGCGCTCCGGCGACGGCCACAGGCCGGCCGGCTTGAAGCGCATGACGAGCACCAGCGCGAGGCCGAAGATCAGCATGCGCAGGCTCTCCGGGTCGATCAGCATCTTGCCGAACAGCGCCATCTGCAGCGGCCCGACGCCGTAGCGCAGCACCTCCGGCAGGACGGTCAGCAGCACGGCGCCGAGGATGACGCCGGGAATGTGGCCCATGCCGCCGAGGACGACCATCGCCAGGATCATGATCGACTCGATCAGCGAGAAGCTCTCCGGCGAGACGAAGCCCTGCATCGCCGAGAAGACGCCGCCGGCGACGCCACCGAAGCTGGCGCCCATGGCGAAGGCGAGCAGCTTGAGGTTGCGCGTGTTGATGCCGACCGCCTTGGCGGCGATCTCGTCCTCGCGGATCGCCTGCCAGGCGCGGCCGATGCGCGAATTCTGCAGGCGCTGGTTGATGACGATGACGAGAATGGCCAGCGCCAGCAGCAGGAAGTAGTACTTCTGCGGTCCACTCAGCGAAATGCCCAATATCTGCGAGGTACCGGAAAACCTGAGATCGCCGATCGCCACCGGATCGATCAGGGTGATGCCCTGCGGCCCGTTGGTGATGTTGATCGGCGCATTGAGGTTGTTCATGAAGATGCGCACGATCTCGCCGAAGCCGAGGGTGACGATGGCCAGGTAGTCGCCGCGCAGCTTGAGCGTCGGCGAGCCGAGCAGGACGCCGAAGACGCAGGCGAGCGCCGCGCCGAGCGGCAGGATGACCCAGAACGGCCAGTGCAACCCGAAATGCGGGCTGGCGAGCAGGGCGTAGGTATAGGCGCCGACGGCATAGAAGGCGACGTAGCCGAGATCGAGCAGGCCGGCATAGCCAACGACGATGTTGAGGCCGAGCGCCAGGAAGATGTAGAGGATGGCGAAATTGACGATGCGCACCCAGGCCTGGCCGCCCAGCGCGGCGACGAAGGGCAGCGCGATCAGCACGGCGGCGATCAGCAGCATGCCGAAGGTGGAACGCGGGTCGAACCACTTGCTCATGCCCGGTCTCCGGTCTTCTCGCCGAAGAGGCCGGACGGCTTGAACATCAGCACGACGATGAGCACGATGAAGGCGAATATGTCCTGGTAGTGGCTGCCGAAGAAACCGCCGGTCAGGTCGCCGATGTAGCCCGCCCCGAGCGCCTCGATGATGCCGAGCAGGATGCCGCCGGCCATCGCCCCGGCGAGGTTGCCGATGCCGCCGAGGACGGCCGCCGTGAATGCCTTGAGGCCGAGCATGAAGCCCATCTGGTAATGGGCGATTTCGTAATAGGTGCCGACCATGACGCCGGCCAGCGCGCCGAGCGCCGAGCCGATGACGAAGGCGGCGGAAATGACGCGGTTGCTGTTCACGCCCATCAGGCTCGCCACCTGCGGATTCTGTGCCGTCGCCCGCATCGCCATGCCGAGCCTGGTGCGATAGACGAGGAAAACGAGGCCGGCCATGGTCAGCCCCGAAACACCGACGATCATCACCTGGATGGCCGTGAAATGGGCGCCGGCGAACTCGAAATTGACCTTCGGCAACAGGTGCGGGAAGGTCAGGTAGTTGCGCCCCCAGACGATCATCGCCACGTTCTGAAGGACGATCGACATGCCGATCGCCGTGATCAGCGGCGTCAGGCGCGGCGCGTTGCGCAGCGGCCGGTAGGCGATGCGCTCCAGCCCCCAGCCGAGCGCCATGCAGACCAGAACCGCCGCCGCCAGCCCGTTGACGCCGGCCAGCGCCACCGGGACGCCGGCCTTGATAAGGGTGCCGGCGACCGAAATGGCGACCAGCGTGCCGATCATCACCACCTCGCCGTGCGCGAAGTTGATCAGGCCCATGATGCCGTACACCATCGTATAGCCCAGCGCGACCAGCGCGTAGATGCTGCCCTGGACGAGGCCGTTGATGATCTGCTGGAGGAAAATATCCATTTTGGGAAGGTCGACCGCAACATGTGGAAACGGCACCTTGCGGTGCCGTTTCGTTCGCGTCGGGCCGGCTTTACTTCTTCTCGACCGCTGCCTTGGTTGCCTCGGCGGCGCCCTTGACCGCCTCGGCGCCGCTCTTGACAGCATCGGAACCGGCCGCTGCCGCCGCACCGGCCACCGCCTTGGCGGCCTCCTTGACCTCGGCAGCCGCTTCCTTCACGGCCCCCATGGCGCCGCCGCCGAGCGTCTCGACGTACTCGAGCTTGCCGCCCTTGTACTGGTACATGGAGATCGCGCCGCCCTTGAGGTCGCCGAACTCGTCGAACTCGATCACCGCGGTGACCCCGTCATACTTGGTCTTGCCGACTTCCGGCAGGTACTTGGCGGGATCGACCGAGTCGGCACGCTTCATCGAATCGGCCATCACCAGCACGGCGTCGTAGACATACGGGGCGTAGAGCTGGATCTCGGCGCCAAACTTCTTGTTGAACTTGTCCTTGAATTCCGGACCCTTGGCCAGCTTTTCAAGCGGCATGCCCGGCAGCGAGCAGTAGTTGCCTTCGGTCGCCTCGCCGCCCAGCTTCATGAACTCGGGCGTACACACGCCGTCGCCGCCAAGGAACTTGGCCTTGATGCCGAGTTCCTTCATCTGCTTGGCCATCGGGCCGCCCTGGGCATCCATGCCGCCGTAGAAGACGAGATCCGGCTTGGTGGACTTGATCTTGGTCAGGATGGCCTTGAAGTCGGTGGCCTTGTCGTTGGTGTATTCGGTGGCGACGACCTTGATGCCGGCGGCTTCGGCCGACTTCCTGAACTCGTCGGCCAGGCCCTGGCCGTAGGCCGTGCGGTCATCGACGATGGCGACGGTCTTGGCGCCCTGCTTGGCGGCGAATTCGCCGAGCGCCTTGCCCTGCTGGACGTCGTTGGCCATCACGCGGAAGGCGGTCTTGAAGCCCTGCTGCGTGTATTTCGGGTTGGTCGCCGAACCGGAAATCTGCGGGATGCCGGCGTCGGAATAGAGCTTGGAAGCCGGGATGGTGGTGCCCGAATTCAGGTGGCCGATGACGCCCTGGACCTTCGCGTCGACCAGCTTCTGGGCGACGATCGAGCCCTGCTTGGGATCGGCCTGGTCGTCTTCGGCCAGCAGTTCGAAACTGACCTTGGCGCCGCCGATTTCCAGGCCTTGCGCGTTCAGTTCCTCGATCGCCAGGCGGGCGCCGTTCTCATTGTCTTTGCCGAGGTGAGCCTGGGGGCCGGTCATCGGCGCCACGTGGCCGAGCTTGACGACGATCACCGGCTTGGCGGCCGGCGCCGGGGCGGCCGGGGCGGCGGCGGGCTTCGGTTCCTCCTTCTTGCCGCAGGCGGTCATGGCCAGGGCGGCGGCAACGGAAAGGGCAACAACGGAAAGCTTGGCTTGCATCGAGGTTTCTCCTGACGGGTCGGGGGGAATGGCTGATTGTCAGGCGATTGTCCGGAGGCACCAGAGTCCTGTCAATAACAAGGTGCTATGATGATTGCAGAAAGAGGACAACAATCCGGCATCGCCATGCGGCCTATCAAGTTCCTGAGAACGATCACCAACCGGGCGGCGCGCGAGGCGCTTGCATTGCTGCCACGGCGCAAACGCTATCGCGTCTTCCGCTACTTCGCAGAATACGACCCGGCGCCCAGCCCGCGCCTGACCCTGAAGATCGCCGAAACCCGCGACGAGCTGGAGGCCTGTTTCCGCCTGCTGCACGACACCTACGTCAAGCGCGGCTTCATGCACCCCGACCCGTCGGGCATGCGGGTGACGATCTACCACGCGCTGCCGACCACCACGACGCTGTGCGCCAAGTACGACGGCAAGGTCGTCGGGACGCTTTCGCTGATCCGCGAGAGCGCCATCGGCTTCCCGCTGCAGCGCATCTTCGACCTGACCAGCGTGCGCGCCCGGCGCGGCAACATCGCCGAGGCCTCGGCGCTGGCGATCCACCCGGACTTCCAGGGCCATGGCGGGATGGTGCTGCTGCCGCTGCTGAAGTTCATGTACGAGTACTGCACGACCTTCTTCGACACCCGGCACCTGGTCATCGCGGTCAACCCGAAGCACATCGAGACCTACGAATCGCTGCTCTTCTTCCGCCGCCTCTCGGGCACGGTGGTCGACAGCTACGACTTCGTCAACGGCGCGCCGGCGATCGGCGCCACGCTCGATCTCCGCCACGCGCCGGAAATCCTGCGCAAGCACTACGGCGGGCGCCCCCTGCGCCGCAACCTGCACCACTATTTCGTGGCCATGCAGCTGCCCAACATCGAGATGCCGAACCGGCGCTTCTACACGACCAACGACCCGGTCATGACGCCGGAACTGATCGACCACTTCTTCAACCGCAAGACCGATGTCTTCGCCACCCTGAGCGAGCGCAAGAAGGGGCTGCTGCACATGATCTACGACCTGCCGGAATACCGGCAGGTCCTGCCGTCGCTGCCGCAGCCGTGCAGCGACCTCAAGGTGCGCCAGCACCGGCGCTTCTCGGTCAAGTGCCCGGGACGCCTGATCGTGCCGAACGACGACGGCAAGCCGGTCGCCATGGAAGTCAGCGAGGTTTCGCGCTACGGCTTCCGCGCCACCACCCGGCAACCGGTGACGCCGGACACCTGGCTGACGGCGGTGATCCAGCTCGGCCGCCAGGAGACGTCGCTGCTGCAGGTGCGCTGCGTGCAGGACACGCAGTTCGAGGGCAGCCACCGCTTCGGCTTCCAGATTGGCGAGCCCGACCTGATCTGGCGCAAGTTCGTCAATGCGCTGTACGACGGCCGCACCCAGGGCGACCTCGACAACGCCACCCGCTTCCTCTCCCGTGGCTGAGCCGTCACCCTCCCGCCGCCTGCCGGAAAGCCTTCGGCAACGCCTCGCCGAGCACTTCGGCACGCGCTTTTCCTGCGGCGAATCGATCCGCCTGCAGCACGGTCGCGACGAATCGGTCCACGACCCGCTGCCGCCCGACGGCGTCGTCCTCGCCGAAAGCACCGCCGAAGTCGCGCTGGTCGTCCGCCTGTGTGCCGAACACGGCGTGCCGGTCATCCCCTACGGCGTCGGCAGTTCGGTCGAGGGCCACGTGCTGGCGCCGGGCGGCGGCATCTCGCTCGACCTTTCCGGGATGAACCGCGTCGTCGCCATCCATGCCGACGACGGCGACGCCGTCGTCGAGGCGGGCGTCACGCGCAAGCAGCTCAACGACGCGCTCAAGGGCAGCGGCCTCTTCTTCCCGATTGACCCCGGCGCCGACGCAACGCTCGGCGGCATGGCGGCGACCCGCGCCTCGGGCACCAACGCCGTGCGCTACGGGACGATGAAAGACAACGTGCTGGCCACCACCACGGTGCTCGCCGACGGCCGCGTCATGAAGACCGGCGGCCGCGCCCGCAAGTCGTCGGCCGGCTACGACCTGACCCGCCTGCTGGTCGGCTCGGAAGGCACGCTCGGCATCATGACCGAGCTGACGGTGAAGCTCTACCCGATCCCCGAGGCCATCTCGGCCGCGGTGTGCACCTTCCCCGACATCGACGCCGCCGTGCGGACGGTGATCCAGACCATCCAGCTCGGCGTGCCGGTGGCGCGCATCGAACTGCTCGACGCGCTGTCGCTGGCGGCCATCAACAAGTTCAGCAAGACCACGCTGGCCGAGGCGCCGACGCTGTTCTTCGAATTCCACGGCAGCCCGGCCGGCGTCGCCGAGCAGGCCGAAACCGTCCAGGCCATCGCCGGCGAACTGGGTGGTGCCGATTTCCAGTGGGCGACGCGCCCGGAAGACCGCAGCCGCCTGTGGCAGGCGCGGCACGACGCCTACTTCGCCTGCCTGCAACTCAAGCCGGGTGGCCGCTGCTTCCCGACCGACGTCTGCGTGCCGATCTCGCGGCTCGCCGAATGCATCGCCGAAACGCAGGCCGACATCGCCAAGGTAAACATCCCGATCGCGCTGTTCGGCCACGTCGGCGACGGCAATTTCCACCTTGTCGTCCTGGTCGACCGCGACAACCCGCAGGACATGGCGGAAGCGGCCTGGATCAGTGAGCGCGTCGTCGAGCGCGCCATCGCGCTGGAGGGGACGTGTACCGGCGAGCACGGCGTCGGGCTCGGCAAGCGGAAGTACCTCATCGCCGAACATGGTGCTGTGGCGGTCGACGTCATGCGGATGCTCAAAACCGCGCTCGATCCGCAGAATCTGCTGAATCCGGGGAAGGTGTTGCCGTGATTTCCCTGGTTTCGTTTTTCCGGGTTGCTGGTTTCTGCGCCTGACGCGCGGGCGGGTTCTTGATGCGCTGTTTTCCGCCTGCCGGCGGGCGTACTTTCTTTTGCTTCGCCAAAAGAAAGTAGCCAAAGAAAAGGCGACCCCAGGTTCTGCGCCCGGCTACGCCGGGTTCCCTGCGCTACTCGAAGGGCCGGGCGGCTGCGGAACTCGGGGCTGCGCCCCTCAGGCAGCCCTCGCCGACTGCCCCCGGCCCGCCTGCGTTGCTCGGCGCTCCACATGGGGACCCGGAAGAGCGTCGCGGCACGACCGCTCTGCCTACTGCGGTCGACCATCCAAAAAAGCCAAAAATGCGGCACACCAATTGTGTACCGGTGGTTTTCCGGGCCCCTTGGGAGGCGCCGAGCAACGCAGGGTTGTTGGGGGCCTTCGGCTGGCGTTGTCCGAGCCGCAGGCGAGTTTTGCCAGCCGCCCAACAACCCGAGTAGCGCAGGACACTCGGCAACGCCGGGCGCCGACCCAGGGTCGCCTTTTCTTTGGCTACTTTCTTCTTGGCGACCCAAGAAGAAAGTAAGACGCCGGTCAACGGCGGAATGCAGCGCGCCAAACAACCATCACCGCGTCAGACGCGAAAACCTGCCCCCCAAAACCACCCCTCGCCCCCCGCTTGCCAGAACCATCCCCCCACCCCGATACTCCAATTTCCAATCCCGCCAACCACCACCCCCCGGCGCGCGGGAAGACAGCAACCGGCCCACAAGGCCGTACGAATGGAGACAACCATGGGCAAGCCCGATTTGCCGTCGTCGCTCGCTGCGACGCTGGACGACAAGTACACCGCCACCGCCGGCCGCGTCTTCCTGACCGGCACCCAGGCGTTGATCCGCCTGCCCATGCTGCAGCGCGAGAGCGATCTCGCCGCCGGGCTGAACACCGCCGGCTTCATTTCCGGCTACCGCGGCAGCCCGCTCGGCAACCTCGACCTCGGGCTGTGGAAGGCGAAGCAGCACCTCGCCGACCACCACGTCACCTTCCAGCCCGGCATCAACGAGGACATGGCGGCGACCGCCGTCTGGGGCAGCCAGCAGGTCGGCCTGTTTCCCGGCGCCAAATACGACGGGGTGTTCGCCATGTGGTACGGCAAGGGGCCGGGCGTGGACCGCTGCGGCGACGTCTTCCGCCACGCCAACGCCGCCGGCACGGCGCCGCACGGCGGCGTTCTGGTCATCGCCGGCGACGACCACGCGGCCAAGTCGTCGACCCTGCCGCACCAGACCGAGCACATCTTCAAGGCGGTGTTGATGCCGGTGCTCTACCCGGCCAACGTCCAGGAATACCTCGACTACGGCCTGCACGGCTGGGCGATGAGCCGCTATTCGGGCTGCTGGGTGGCGTTCAAGGCACTCGCCGACACCGTCGAAACCTCGGCTTCGGTGCGCGTCGACCCGGCTGCGGTCGACATCGTCCTGCCGACCGATTTCAGGCTGCCGGCGGACGGCCTCAACATCCGCTGGCCCGACCCGCCGCTGCTCCAGGAAGCCCGGCTGCTCAACCACAAGCTCTACGCGGCGCTGGCCTACTGCCGCGCCAACAAGCTGAACCGGGTGATCATCGACTCGCCGAATCCCCGGCTCGGCATCCTGACCGCCGGCAAGAGCTACCTCGACGTCCGCCAGGCGCTCGACGAGCTGGGCATCGACGACGCGCTGGCCGCCAAGATCGGCATCCGCCTCTACAAGGTCGGCATGGTCTGGCCGCTTGAACCGGAGGGCGTGCGCCACTTCGCCGAAGGGCTGGAGGAAATCCTGGTCGTCGAGGAAAAACGCCAATTGCTCGAATACCAGCTCAAGGAAGAACTTTACAACTGGCGCGAGGACGTGCGGCCGCGCGTCATCGGCAAGTTCGACGAGATCGGCGAATGGTCCGAAGGCAACTGGCTGCTGCCGGCGACCGGCGAGCTGCCGGTGGCAACCATCGCCCGCGTCATCGCCGGACGCATCGAGCGCTTCTTCACCTCACCGACCATCGAGGCGCGCCTCAAGCTGATCGCCGCCAAGCAGCAGGCAGCGCAGACGCCGGTCGTGCTGGCCGAGCGCAAGCCGCATTTCTGCTCGGGCTGCCCGCACAACACCTCGACCCGCGTGCCCGAAGGTTCGCGCGCCGTCGCCGGCATCGGCTGCCACTACATGGTGACGTGGATGGACCGCGCCACCTCGACCTACACCCACATGGGCGGCGAGGGCGTGCCGTGGGTCGGCCAGGCGCCGTTCACCGAAGAAAAGCACATCTTCGCCAACCTCGGCGACGGCACCTACTTCCACTCCGGGCTGCTCGCCATCCGCCAGGCCGTCGCCGCCAAGGTGCCGATCACCTACAAGATCCTCTACAACGACGCCGTGGCGATGACCGGCGGCCAGCCGGTCGACGGCATCCTCAGCGTCGCCCGCATCACGCGCCAGCTGGAGGCCGAGGGCGTCGAGAAGATGGTCGTCGTCACCGACGATCCGGCCAAGTATGCCGAGATCACCGATCTCGCCCCCGGCGTGCCGGTCCGCCACCGCGACGAGCTCGACGCCATCCAGCGCGAACTGCGCGCCTACGCCGGCGCCTCGGTGCTGATCTACGACCAGGTCTGCGCCACCGAGGCGCGGCGGCGCCGCAAGCGCGGCAGGATGCCGGTCGTCGACCGCCGCGTGTTCATCAACGAGGACGTCTGCGAAGGCTGCGGCGACTGCTCGGTGCAGTCCAATTGCCTGTCCGTCGTGCCGGTCGAAACCGCCTTCGGCACCAAGCGGCAGATCGACCAGTCGGCGTGCAACCAGGACTTCTCCTGCCTCAAGGGCTTCTGCCCCAGCTTCGTCACCGTCGAGGGCGGCCGGCTGAAAAAGGGAACAGCTGCGGTCGACGCCGAAAACTGGCCGATTTTGCCGGCCCCCGCGCTGCCCGCCACCGCCCAGCCCTACAACCTGCTAATCACCGGGGTCGGCGGCATGGGTGTCATCACCCTCGGCGCACTGATCGGCATGGCCGCCCATCTCGACGGCAAGGGCATTTCCACCCTCGACATGACCGGGCTGGCGCAGAAATTTGGCGCTGTCTTCTCGCACCTGCGCATCGCCGACCGGCCGGAAGATATCCACGCCGCCCGCATCGCCACCGGCGAGGCGCATGCCGTGCTCGGCGGCGACCTGGTGGTCAGCGCCGGCACCGAAGCCCTGTCCAAAATGCTTGAAGGGCGCACGCGGGCGGTGGTCAGCTGCAGTGAATCGCCGACCGCCGATTTCACGCGCAACCGCGACTGGCACTTCCCGCTCGCCGGCATGAAGCGGCAACTCGTCGACACGCTGGGCAGCGACCGGGTCGCCTTCCTCGACGCCCAGCATCTCGCCACCCGGCTGATGGGCGATGCCCTCTACGGCAACATGCTGCTCCTCGGCTACGCCTGGCAACTCGGGCTGGTGCCGGTCTCCGCCCGCGCGCTGGATCAGGCCATCGAACTCAACGGTACCGCCGTCGCCGCCAACCGCCAGGCTTTCCTGTGGGGCCGGCGGGCTGCGGTCGACCCGCAAAAGGTGGCCGAAATCGCCGGACCGCTCGCCGGCCAGCCCTTCGTCGAGCCGGCGCTGGGCGAACTGGTCGCCCAACGTGCCGCCCACCTCGCCGCCTACCAGGACGCCGCGCTGGGCGAGCGCTACCGCCTGCGCATCGCCGCCGTCCACGCGCGCGGCGACGACGAACTGACGCGCACCGTCGCCACCCAGTACGCCCGCCTGCTGGCGCCCAAGGACGAATACGAGGTCGCCCGCCTGTACACCGAGACCGATTTCCTGCAGCGCCTCGCCGACACCTTCGACGGCGACCTGCGCCTGAGCTTCCACCTGGCGCCGCCCGGCCTGACCAGGCCGGGGCCGGACGGCCGGCCGCGCAAGATCGTATTCGGTCCCTGGCTGCTGCACGGCCTGAAATGGCTGGCCAAGGCGCGCCGCCTGCGCGGCGGCTGGCTCGACCCCTTCCGTTTCGGCGCCGAAAAGGCGGTCGACCGCAACTTGCTCGCCAGCTACGAGGCCGACCTCGACCTGATCCTCGCCAGCCCCGGCGCCGACCCCGCCGCGGCCCGCGCGCTCGCCGCCTGGCCGGCGCCGGTGCGCGGCTTCGGGCCGCTGCGCGCCCGCGCGGCAGAAGCGGCGATGGCTGCGCGCGACGCCGCGCGAGGCGCGTTGATGACATAGAATCGCGGGATGCCCGACACCCCGCTACGCCAACTCGCCCTGCAAGGCGCCGCCGTCATTTGCGTGCTCTCGCTGGCCTGGCCCTATTTCGGCTGGACGGCGCAGGCGATGCCGTGGCGGGAAACCAGCTTCGTCATCGGCGCCGTCGCCTTCGCGTTCGCCACGCTGGCCCGCCAACCCTGGCCCTGGCGCATCGTGCACGCCGTCTGCATGCCGCTCGCCTGGTTCCTCTATCCCTTCCCCGGATGATCCGCCGGCGCCCTGACCTCCTGGCACTGATCGTCGCGCTGGCCGGCACGCTGGCCGTGGTCGCCGTCTTCATCAGCGACCTGATGCTCTCGCGCGAACGCGAGATGGCGCAGGGCGAGCGGCGGGTCCAGCATTTCGGGATGATGCTCGGCGAACACACAGCGCGCACCTTCGAGGCGGTCAACATCCTGCTGCGCGAAATCGCCACCGACCTCTCCGAGAACCACACCGAGTGGGACAGCTGGCAGCCGAGCCGCGGCTGGGAATACCTGGCCACCCGCCATTCGCGCAACCTGCCGCAGCTGCGCGACCTGATCCTCTTCGACCGCGCCGGCGAGCAGCGCTTCATCTCGACCTACTTTCCCTCGCCGCGCATCAACGTGCGCGACCGCCCGTATTTCGTCGCCCTCGAACTGGGCGACGCCGCCGCCACCTACGGCCCCTACATCGGGCGCAACTCCGGCCGCTACACCTACGCGCTGGCGCGCCGCATCCACGACGGGCGGGGCAATTTCGCCGGCGCCTCCTTCGCCGCCATCGAGCCGGCCTATTTCCAGGATTTCTGCTGGTCCAACCGCCTGGCCGACGATTTCGAGTCGGTCATCATCAACGCCCGCGGGCAGATCGTCGCCTCCTGCCGGCCGACCGACCTCAGCAAGCAGTCGCCGCTGCTCGGCGCGCTGGCCGTCGATGCGCTGTACGGCGGCAAATTGCGCGGCTGGCTGCCGGAAAGCGGCGGCACCCGCCAGGACGGCCTGATCGTTTCCGTCTCGCCGGTGCCCGACTTCGCCGACCTGCGCGTGCTGACGGTGATTCCCGAATCCAGCCTGCTGGGCGCCTGGCGGGCGCATCTCAACCAACTCGGCACCCTCGCCTTCCTCGTCACCTTCGTGCTGCTCGTCGGCGGCCTGCTGGTGCGGCGCCAGGTGCGGGAAATGCACGAAATGACCGGCCAGCTGGCGAGCAGCCACGACAAGCTGGAGGAGCGGGTACGCGATGCGACGCTCGAACTGTCGGCGCAGAAGGACGAGGCCGAGCGGGCCAGCCGGGCCAAGAGCCGCTTCCTGGCTGCCGCCAGCCACGACCTGCGGCAGCCGCTGCACGCCCTGGCGCTGTTCGCCGCCGATCTCCAGCGCCAGGTCCGCAGCGGCAATCTCGGCGAACTGTCGCGGCTGTCCGGGCAGATCTCCAGCTCGACCGGCGCCCTCGGCGAGATGCTCGACTCGCTGCTCGACATCTCGCGCCTCGATGTCGCCGGCATCCAGCCCGACATCAAGGCCTTCTCGCTCAACCCGATGCTCGAACGCCTGGCCTCGTCGTTCCGGCGTGCTGCGGTCGACCGCAACCAGGCGCTGATTTTCCAGCCGACCCGGCTGTGGGCCGAGTCCGACCCGCAGATGGTCGAGCGCATGGTCGCCAACCTGCTCTCCAACGCCCTGCGCTACACCCCGGACGGCGGCCGCATCCTGGTCGCCGTCCGGCGCCGCGGCCGCAACGTGCTGATCGAGGTGCGCGACAACGGCCCGGGCATCGCCCCCGAGCACCAGGCGGCGATCTTTGCCGAGTTCTACCAGATCGGCAACGCCGCCCGCGAGCAGGGCAAGGGCCTCGGCCTCGGCCTCTCGATCATCGACCGCCTGGCGCGCGCCCTTGGCATCGAGATTCGCCTGCGCTCGAAAGTCGGACACGGCACCACCTTCGGGCTGCTGATCAAGGCGGCCGTCCCGCGCACCGAACTCAGCCTGCTCGGCGAAACGGAAAGCCGGGCGGCGATCCATTTCATTGGCGAAGGCAGCGACCTGCAGACCGCCATGGTGCTGGCCGGCGGCTGGAACCACGCCGTCAGCCACGCGCCGGCGCCCGGCGGCAACCCGCCCGACAGCCGGCGGCGCCTGATCGTCGTCACCCTCGCCCCGCTGGCCGCCGCGGTGCGCAGCGCGATGCCCGCGACGATGCCGGTCATCGCGCTCGGCGACACCCGCGAGTTCCGCCTGCCGGAAGGCGTCTATCCGCTACCGCTGCCGGTCCGCCCGGCCAAGCTGCGCGCCCTGCTCGACCAGCTTCAGAAAACCCTGGCGAAATCGATGCCGTAACGGGCCACGGCGACCAGCGCCTGGGTCCGGCTGCCGACGCCGAGCGCCTTGAACACCGCCGTCGCGTGGATCTTGACGGTGCCCTCGGACAGCCCCAGCTGCTCGGCGATCTCGCGATTGGAAAGGCCGCGCACCATGAGCGCGAGGACCTGCGCCTGGCGTTCGGTCAGCCCGACCTCCTCCGGCTGCACCGCCGTCCGGCAGGGCGGCACCGGCGTCGCGTCGTCGAGCCGGGCGCCGCTGTAGGCGCCGTCGGGACGGAACAGGTGGCCGGCCAGTACCCGGCGCACCGCCGCCAGCAGGGCCTCGCCGGAAAAGGCCTTGGGAATGAAGCCCGAGGCCCCGAGATTCATGACGCGGGTAATGGTCGGCAGATCGTCGAAGGCCGAGACCACCGCCACCGGAACCGCCGGGTAGTGGCGACGCAGGACGTCGAGCCCGGCGAAGCCGTCGATGCCCGGCAGCGCCAGGTCGAGCAGGATCAGGTCGAACTCGTCCTCGCCGTCGAGCAGCGCCAGCGCCGACTCGAAATCCGGCCGGTCGAGCACCGTCGCCCCCGGCTCGATCTGGGCCAGCAGCCGCACCAGGCCCTCGCGCACCAGCGCATGATCCTCGATCACCAATAGTTTGAGCATCCCGCCCCCTTTTTAACCGCTTCTTGTCGGCCATTAATTTATCATTTGTCCCGGCGAAGTGGTTTAAGATGCAACGAGACACACGCATGGAGAGAGACATGTCAAACGACACCCATAACATGAACGACCCGCTGTCTTTTGTCCGCAACCTGTGGAGCGGGATGGGCATCTCGATGCCCGGCATGGTGGCGCCGACCTTCGACGTCGACGAACTCGACAAGCGCATCAAGGACATGAAGGCGGTCGAAGGCTGGCTGCGCATGAACCTGTCGATGCTGCAGATGACCATCCAGGGACTGGAAATGCAGCGCACGACGCTGACCGCCGTCCAGGCCATGGGCCAGATGGCCACCGACGCCGCCAAGTCGATGAAGCCGGAAGCGGCACCGGAGCCGACGGCCGCCCCGGCGCCCGAGGCATTCGCCGGCGCCGCCGGCGCGGCGGCGATGTGGCCGTGGCAGATGATGCAGCAGATGCGCGAGCAGATGCAGCAGTCGGCCGAAGCGGCGCAGGCGGCGGGCGAGGAAAAATCCGCCACCGCGACGGCAGCCCGGCGCGCCAGGAAATAGGCTGCCCGGCGGCTACCTGATCAGCCAGGCCGCCCACAGCGGCAGCGTCAGCATCGACCCGAGCGTGGTCGCCGAGATCAGCCAGGCCACGCTGCGCCCGTCGCCGCCCATGCGCATGGCCAGGATGTAGGCCGACGACGCCGTCGGCAGGGCGGCAAAGAGCACCACCACCTGGTAATTCAGGTCGCTCAGGCCGAGTTGACGGCCGACGCCTGCCGCGATCAGCGGCAGGGCCAGCAGCTTGACCGCCAGCAGCCACAGCGAAACGCCGCGCACGCCGGGTGTGCCTTCGAGCCGCAGGGCGGCGCCGACGGTGATCAGGCCGAGCGCGATCGACGCATCGGCGAGGCGGCCGAGAAAGGCCTGGACCGGCGGCGGCGGCAAAAAGCCGGCGAGGTTCAGCAGAAAGCCGGCCGCCGTGCCCCAGATCAGCGGGTTGCGCGCCACCTCGCGCCAGAGGCCGACTTCGCCGTGGCGGGCGAGCATCCACACCGACACCAGATTGGCCAGCGGCACGGCGGCACCGACGATCAGCCCCATCGTCGCGATGCCCGGCGCGCCGAAGAGCATGCCGGCCACCGCCAGCGCGATGTAGGAATTGAAGCGGTAACCGCACTGGAACAGCGAGGCGAAGGTCAGCGGCGGCAACCTGACGACCAGCCTCGGCAGCAGCCCGAGCAGCATGCCGCCGGCCATCGCGGCGAAGGCGGTCGCCAGCAGCGGCAGCGCCGCCCCGAGGTCGAGCCGGGTCTTGACGATGGCGTTGATCAGCAGGGCCGGGAAGAGGATGAAGTAGACGAGCTTCTCGACCCCGTTCCAGAAATGGTCGCCGAGATGCATCCAGCGGCGGATCGCCGTGCCGAGCAGGATCAGGGCGAAATCGGGAAAGAGGAGCAGCGCGGTGTTCATCGCGCCATTCTAGGCGATACCGGACAAGCCCCCGCTTGTGGATTGACGCAGGACCGGGTCACGGCAGGCGACCGGTTACGGGAACGCGCCCCGGTCAGATCGCCCCGTCGGCGGCCAGCGCGGCGATTTCGTCATCCGTGTAGCCGGCGCCGCGCAGGATTCCGGCGTTGTGCTCGCCGACCCGCGGGGCCGCCTGGCGGACCGCGAATGCATGCTCCGAGAGCTTGAGCGGCGGCGCGAACTGGGTCAGGCCACCGTCGCGCAGGACCATCCCGCGCGCCGCGATCTGGGCGTTGTCCAGCGCTTCCTCGGGGCTCAAAATCGGCGTCACGCAGCAGTCGACCGCAGCGAAGCGCGCCGCCCAGTCGTCGCGCGGACGGGTGGCGAACAGGGCGGCCATTTCGTCGCGCAGGCCGGCGTCCCACTGGCGGGCAACCCATTCCGGGCGTTCGAGCGTCGCGCAGCAGATCTTCCAGAACTTGCCTTCGAGGGCGCCGACCGCCATGTGCCGGCCGTCGGCGCAGCGATAGGTGGCGTAGCACGGCAGGCCGCCGCTGAGCAGGTCGCTGCCGCGCGGCGCCGAGCGGCCGGCGTCGTTGAGGCGCAGCATGGCGAAATAGGTATGCGCCAGGACGCTGTCGGTCATCGAGACGTCGATGTGGCGTCCCTGGCCGCTGCGCTGCGCGTCGAGCACGGCGGAGAGGATGCCCATGGCGGCGGTCAGCGCGCCGCCGAGCAGATCGGCGATCTGGAAATTGGGAATCGCCGGATCGCCGCCGGCGCGGCCGATCTGGTCGAGGACGCCGGCGTAGCCGAGGTAGTTGATGTCGTGCCCGGCGAGATCGCGATAGGGGCCGTCCTGCCCGTAGCCGCTGATCGAACAGTAGGCGATTTTCGGGTTTACCGCGGCGACCGCCGCGTAGCCGATGCCCAGCTTGTCCATGACGCCGGGGCGGAAACTCTCGACGACGACGTCGGCCGTGCGCGCCAGGCGCAGGAAGACCTCGACGCCGGCCGGCTGCTTCAGGTCAAGGCGCAGGCCCTGCTTGTTGCGGTTGATCATTCGGAAATAGGCGCTGTCCCCCCCCGTGCCGGTGCCCAGCGTGCGCGCGTAGTCGCCGACCTGCGGGTCCTCGATCTTGATCACCTCGGCGCCGAGGTCGGCGAGATGCAGGGTCGCCACCGGGCCGGGCAGCAGGCGGGTCAGGTCGAGGATGCGGATGCCGGCCAGCGGCGGCGGCCGGCTCATGATGCGCAGGCGCCGAGCAGGTCGGCTTCGAGTTCGATTTCCATGTCCTTCTTCAACTCCCGGTCAAGATAGGTGCCACGATAGAGGCGCCCGGCGTTGGCGGCACGCCTGGCGTGCGGAGTCTCCCAGTCCTCGACGCGCAGGCGGACGATGCCGAGTTGCACGTCGTAGGCCGCCGCATCGCTGGAAACGCAGGGCTGGGCGAGGGCCAGCCGGTTGAATTCGGCCCGGCTGTACTGGTCGATGCCGCGCCCCGGGACCAGCGGGCAGGCCGCCAGACGCCGGGTTTCGATGCGGGTGACGAGCACCCGACCGCGCACGAAATATTCGGTGTCGCTGGCGCCGTTGCCGCCCCCGTTTTCCTGATAGACCACGCAGCGCCCGACTTCCAGCCCGTCCGGCCGGGACTGGAGCAGGCGCGCCGAGGGACGCAGGGGAAGGTCGCCGGCCAGCGCCGTGAACGCCAGCAGGGCGAGCACCACAGGGATGAAACGCATCGCGGGGAATGGTCAGGTCAATAGACCCGGCTATCTTCGATCACCTTCCCGTCGTTGGGCAAGCCGCCCGGGGCGCAGAAGGCGACCTCGCCGCGCAGCTTGGTCACCTCGCGCAGGCTGGCGAGCACCGCCTTGTCGAGCGCCTCGGCACCGGCCTCGATCTCGCAGTGCAGGGTCATCCGGTCCTGCCCGCCGGGGTTATCGACGACCAGGCGCAGACGGTGGATTTCCGGATGGCGGCGGGCGATGTCGGCGACCTGCTCGGGATGCACGAACATGCCCTTGACCTTGGTCGTCTGGTCGGCGCGCCCGAGCCAGCCCCGGAGCCGGATATTGCTGCGCCCGCAGGGCGAGCGGCCGGGCAGGATGGCCGAGAGGTCGCCGGTGGCGAAGCGGATCAGCGGATAGTCCGGGTTGAAGGTGGTGACGACGACCTCGCCGACCTCGCCATGCGCCACCGGATCACCGGTGCCGGGACGGACGATCTCGACCAGCAGCCCCTCCTCGACCACCAGCCCTTCCTCGGCGTCGGTCTCATAGGCGATGGCGCCGATGTCGGCGGTGGCGTAGCACTGGCGCACCGTGATGCCGCGTTCGCGCAGCCAGTCGCGCGTCACGCCGGGCAGTGCCTCGCCGGAAACGCAGGCCTTCTTCAGCGACGACACATCAGCGCCCATTTCCTCCGCTTTTTCAATGATGATGCGCAGGAAGGACGGCGTGCCGACGTAGCCTTCCGGCCGCAGGTCGGCGATCGCCTGCACCTGCTGCTCGGTCTGCCCGGTGCCCCCGGGAAAGACCGAGCAGCCGAGCTTGCGCGCCCCGCCCTCGAAGATAAAGGCGCCGGGCGTGAAGTGGTAGGAAAAGCAGTTGTGGATCAGGTCGCCGTGGCGGAAGCCGGCCGCGTAGAGCACGCGGGCCATGCGCCAGGGGTCGAGGTCCTTGCCCTGCAGCTCGTAGATCGGCCCGGGCGAGGCGAAGACCCTTTTCGCCTGCTGCCGCGACAGCGCGTTCAGGCCGCCGAACGGCGGGTGCTTCTTCTGCAGCTCGATGAGGTCGCGCTTGCGCGTCAGCGGCAGGCGAGCCAGCGCCTCGCGCGTCGCGCAGTCGAACGGATTGATGCCGGCCAGCGCCTGGAAATAGTAATGCGTCGTTTCCTTGGCATGAGCGACCTGACGCGCCAGCTTGTCCATCAGGTCGGCTTCGCGCTCGTCGGGGTCGCGAGTTTCCAGTGGGTCGTAAAAGCTCATTTTGGTTTTCTCCGTTTTTTCGCGGTCGACCGCAACAGGCCCCTGCCGAGGCCGAGGTCGCAAAGTAGGTGTGTCGGGCAAGGCGGAGGCCGGCGCCGTTTGCTCACTGCAAACAAGCCGGCCGACAACGCCGCCCGGCACGCCGCTCTGCGACCTTTCAGGAGAGCCAGCGTTTGCGGCGTCTGTAGTGCTTGACGTCCTTGAAGGACTTCCGGCCGGCCGAACTCAGCCCCAGGTAGAACTCCTTGACGTCCTCGTTGGTCCGCAGGTCTTCGGCGTCGCCTTCCATGACCACCCGCCCGTTTTCCAGGATGTAGCCGAAGTCGGCGTAGCGCAGGGCGACCATGGTGTTCTGTTCGGCCAGCAGGAAGCTGACGTTCTCGCGGCTGTTCAGGTCCTTCACGATCTCGAAGATTTCCTCGACGATCTGCGGCGCCAGGCCCATCGACGGCTCATCGAGCAGGATCATTTCCGGCTTGGCCATCAGCGCGCGGCCGATGGCGCACATCTGCTGCTCGCCGCCGGAGGTGTAGCCGGCCTGCGAGGTGCGCCGCGTCTTGAGGCGCGGGAAATAGTGGTAGACCTTGTCGAGGCTGTCCTTCAATTCGCCGCGCGAAATCGAGCGGGTGAAGGCACCGGTCAGCAGGTTTTCCTCGATGGTCAGGTGGCCGAAGCAGTGGCGACCTTCCATGACCTGGATGACGCCGCGCTTGACCAGCTCGTTGGGCGACAGCTGGTCGATGCGTTCGCCCTTGTATTCGACCGAACCCTTGGTGACGTCGCCGCGTTCGGCGTGCAGAAGGTTCGAGATGGCCTTCAGCGTCGTCGACTTGCCGGCGCCGTTGGCGCCGAGCAGCGCGACGATCTTGCCCTTCGGCACGTTCAGCGAAACGCCCTTGAGCACCAGGATCACGTGGTCGTAGATGACCTCGATGTTGTTGATGCTCAGGTAATTGTCGACCGCGACAGCGGCAGTTTGTGTACTCATGGTTGTTCCCGAAGCATGGAAACCAGGAAATGGCGAGGGGTCGCCCCCTCGCACTTCCTCTCTCTCGCCTTATTTTTCCTTGGCGCAGTCACGCGGCGTGATGCCCTTTTCCTTGGCGTACTGCTTGGCCGATGCCTGGAACAGGGGGTGGATCAGCCCCTTGTTGCCCTCGATCCAGCCGGACACCGGCACCCACTTGGTGCCATCCCACTGCTGGATCTTCACCTTGCCGGAACCCTCGTGGTTGTCGCAGGAGGTCTTGATTTCCGGCAGCAGGTCGGTGGCGCCCAGCGCCTTCAGGCGGGCGTCGGTGATGTTCAGGTTCTCCAGGCCCCAGCGCACCTGCTCGCCGGTCATCGCCTTGCCCTTGCCGTACTTTTCCTGCGCCTTGCGGATCGCCTCGACCGACAGCACGGCCGCCGAAACGCCGCGGTTGTAGAGGACGGTGCCGATCTTCGACTTGTCCTGCAGGTTGCCCTTGCCGGCGCCGTACACCACCTTCTCGATGTCGGCGATCAGCGGCACCTGCTTGCCGGAAACGTTCCACGTCGCGGCCATGTAGCCCTTGGCGGCGTCGCCGGCCGGCACGACGTCTTCCTCGGAACCGGTCCACCACGAGCCGATCATCCGGTCACGCGGGAAACCGACCTTCTGGGCGGCCTTCAGGGCGGTCTGGTTCATCACGCCCCAGCCCCAGAAAACGACGAAGTCCGGCTTTTCCTGGCGGATCTTCAGCCACTGGGCGCCCTGCTCGTTGCCCGGGTGGGCGACCGGGATCTGGACCAGCGTGAACTTGTTCAGCGCCGCCTCGGCTTCCATGGCGATGATCGCCTCCTTGCCGTAAGCGGAATCGTGATACAGATAGACGATCTTCTTGCCGTTCAGGTCGCCGCCGAGTTTTTCCTTGATGAACTTGACGATGGCCGAGGCCTGCATCTGATAGGTCGTCACCAGCGGGAAGGCATAGGGGAAGACCGAGCCGTCGACCGCGTCGGTGCGGCCGTAGCCCATCATCGCCAGCGGCAGCTTGTCCTGCGCCGACTTGTCGATCAGCGCGTAGGAGATGCCGGTCGACATCGTGTGGATCGGGCCGGACGACTTGGCGGCCTTGCCCTTGAGGCGCTCGTAGCATTCGACGCCCTTGGCGTTGTTGTACTCGGTTTCGCATTCCTCGTAGGTCAACATGACGCCGTTGACGCCCTTATCCTTGAGGTTGACGTAGTTGAGGTAGTCGACGAAGCCGCCGTAGAAGGCCTGGCCGTTGGCGCCGTAGGGGCCGACGCGGTAGCCCGGAATCGGGAAAAACTGCTCTTCGGCGGCGACCGCCACCTGCGACAGCATGGCCACGGAGAGCGCGGCTGCGGCAAGCATGGGTTTGATGCTTTTAATCATTTAGTTGTCTCCTCCAGTAATACAAAACGATGGCCGGCCCTAGTGCGGGAACGGCCACAGGCGCAGCTTCTCCTTGGCGATCTGCCACAGACGGGCCAGCCCGTGCGGCTCGACGATCAGGAAGAACATGATCAGCGCACCGAACACCAGGATCTGGATGTGCGACACGGTGGCGCTGGAAAACGGCAGGCCGAACAGGTCGGCGAAGAACGGCAGGATCACGTCGAGAAAGATCGGCAGCAGCAGGATGAAGGCCGCGCCGAGGAAGCTGCCCATGATCGACCCGACGCCGCCGATGATGATCATGAACAGGATGCGGAAGGACATTTCCAGCGAAAAGCCGTCCGGCTCGACCGAACCGAGGTAGCAGAAGGCGTACATGGCGCCCGCCACGCCGCAGTAGAAGGAACTGACGGCGAAGGCGAGGAGCTTGGTCGGCATCAGGCGGATGCCGATCACCGAGGCCGCCACGTCCATGTCGCGCACCGCCATCCAGGCCCGGCCGGTGGATGAACGCACCATGTTCTTGGCCGCCAGCGCCATGACGACGACGATGGACAGCACCAGCAGGTACTTCTCGACCGGCGTGTTGAGTTCATGGCCGAACAACTCCAGCTTCTGCGTCGAGATCACGCCGGACGACGAGTTGTTCGACAGCCAGGGGAACTTGGTCAGGCACCAGACGATGAAGAACTGCGCCGCCAGCGTCGCCACCGCCAGGTAGAAGCCCTTGATGCGCAGCGACGGAAGGCCGAACAGGATGCCGACGCCGGCTGCGGTCAACCCCGCGCAGACGAAGGAAAGCAGCAGCGGAATCCCTTCGACGCGCAGCTGGAAGTTGTAGGCCGCGTAGGCGCCGACTGCCATGAAGGCAGCCGAACCGAGCGATAGCTGGCCGGCGTAGCCGGTCAGGATGTTCAAGCCGAGCGCCGCCAGGGCGAAGATCAGGAACGGGATCAGGATCGCCGAGAACCAGTATTCGCTGGCCAGCAGCGGCACGCCGAGAAAGGCGACGGCGAGCAGCACGAGCAGGCCGATGCGGTCCTGGCGGATGGGAAAGAGTTGTTGGTCAGCAGCGTAGCTTGTCTTGAACTGACCGGCTTCACGGTAAAGCATGTTGTTCTAGCCTCTCTCAAACACGGTCGATGTGACGTTCGCCGAACAGCCCTTCAGGCCGCACGAGAAGGAACAGCAGCGCCAGCACATAAGGGAACCAGCCCTCGATACCGCCGAAGTTGCCGCCAAAGAGATCCTGCATGACCGGCGGGATATAGATTTCGGCCAGCTTTTCCGACGCGCCGATGATCAGGCCGCCGACGATCGCCCCCGGCACCGAGGTGAAGCCGCCGAGGATCAGCACCGGCAGTGCCTTGAGCGCCGTGAAAGTGAGCGCAAACTGCACGCCGTTGCGGGCACCCCACATCATGCCGGCGACCAAGGCGACGAAACCGGCGACGCCCCAGACGATGGCCCAGATCTGCTGCAGCGGAATGCCGATCGACAGCGCGGCCTGGTGGTCATCCGCCACCGCCCGCAGCGCCCGGCCGATCCGCGTGTACTGGAAGAACAGGGCGAGCGTGGCAACCAGCAGCGACGCGACGCCGGCGGCGACGAGGTCGAAGCGCGAGATCACCATGTTGAAGTTTTCGAGGATGTACTCGATTGGCTCGTCGACGATGCCGATGTCGAGCGCGCGCGGCTCGGAGCCGAAGATCATCGGCGCCAGGCCTTCGATGAAGAAGGCGAGACCGATGGTCGCCATGAACAGCGCGATCGGCGGCTGGTTGACCAGCTTGCGCAGCACGAACTTCTCGGTCGCGATGCCGAACAGCGTCATGATGGCGAAGGCCAGGATCACCGCCAGCCAGAGCGGCGCCCCGAACTCCATGACGCCGACCACCGACAGCGCCGCCAGGTAGACCATCGCCCCCTGCGCGAAGTTGAACACGCCGGATGCCTTGTAGATCAGCACGAAACCGAGGGCCACCAGCGCGTACATGACGCCGGAAAGGAGGCCGCCGATCAATACTTCGAAAAAGAAATTCATCTCGCCCGCTCCTTAATGGCCAGCCCCGAGGTACGCCTTGATGACGTCCTCGTTGTTCTTCACTTCGTCCGGCACGCCGTCGCCGATCTTCTTGCCGTAATCGAGCACGACGACGCGGTCGGAGATGTCCATGACGACGCCCATGTCGTGCTCGATCAGCACGATGGTGGTACCGAACTGGTCGTTGACGTCGAGGATGAAGCGGCACATGTCCTGTTTTTCCTCGACGTTCATGCCGGCCATCGGCTCGTCGAGCAGCAGCATCGACGGCTCGGCGGCCAGCGCGCGGGCCAGTTCGACGCGCTTCTGCAGGCCGTAGGGCAGGCGGCCGACCGGCGTCTTGCGGATGTGCTGGATTTCCAGGAAGTCGATGACTTCCTCCACCTTCTTGCGATGTTCCAGTTCCTCCCGACGGGCGCGGCCGAACCACAGCGCGTGCTCGACGAAGCTGGCCTTCATCTTGGTGATGCGCCCGGTCATGATGTTGTCGAGCACCGTCATGCCCTTGAACAGCGCGATGTTCTGGAAGGTGCGGGCGATGTGCTGCTGCGCCGCCATGTGCGGTTCCATCTTCTCGCGCTCGGCCCCGCGCCACATGATCTTGCCTTCCTGCGGGTGGTAGACGCCGTTGATGACGTTCAGCATCGAGCTCTTGCCGGCGCCATTGGGACCGATGATGGCGCGGATTTCGTGCTCGCGGACGTTGAAGGAGATGTCGGTCAGCGCCTTGACGCCGCCGAAGCGCAGGGAAATGTTCTGCAGGTCGAGAATGACGTCGCCTATTTTCTTGGACATGTTCAGGCCGCCTTTTTCACGATCGGGAAGGTCTTGGCATCGACGATCTTCAGGTCGGCCGATACCTTGCCGCGCCGGCCGTCCTCGAACTTGACCTCGGTTTCGATGAACTGGTTGGCCTTGCCGGCGTACAGCGCGTCGATCAGCACCTTGTACTTCTCGGCGACGAAGTTGCGGCGCACCTTGCGCGTCCGGGTCAGTTCGTCGTCGTCCGGGTCGAGTTCCTTGTGCAGGACGAGGAAGCGGTGGATCTGCGAATCGGCGACCATGGCGTCGTGCACCAGGTCGGCATTGACCTGCTCGACGCACTCGCGGATCAGTTCCAGCACCTCGGCCTTGCCGGCGAGGTCGGTGTAGCCAGAATAGGCGATGCCGCGCCGCTCGGCCCAGTTGCCGACGGCGCCCATGTCGATGTTGATGAAGGCGCAGACCATGTCGCGGTCGTGGCCGAAGCAGACGGCTTCCTTGATGTGCTGGAAGAACTTGAGCTTGTTCTCGATGTAGTTGGGGGCGAACATGGCGCCGTTCGACAGCTTGCCGACATCCTTGGCGCGGTCGATGATCTTCAGGTGACCGTCTTCGTCGAGGAAGCCGGCATCGCCGGTCATGAAGTAGCCGTCGGCGTTGATCGATTCGGCCGTGGCGTCGGGGCGCTTGTAGTATTCCTTGAGCAGCATCGGCCCCTTGACCAGCACCTCGCCGTTGTCGGCGATCTTGATTTCGACGCCCGGCGCCGGCTGGCCGACCGAGTCGAACTTGATCTGGCCATCCGGCTGCAGGCAAACATAGGCGCAGGTTTCGGTCTGGCCGTAGAACTGCTTGAGGTTGATGCCCATCGAGCGGTAGAAGCGGAACAGCTCCGGCCCGATCGCCGCGCCGGCGGTGTAGGCGACCTTGATCCGGCTCATGCCGAGGACGTTGCGCAGCGGGCCGTAGACCAGGATGTTGCCGAGCCAGTATTGCAGCCGGTCGCCGAAGCCGACCGACTTGCCGTCGAGGATGTCGGCGCCGCAGCGCTTGGCCACTGCCATGAAGTGATGGAACATCTTCTGTTTGAGCTTGCCGGCGTCCTCCATGCGGATCATCACCGAGGTCAGCAGGCTCTCGAAGACGCGCGGCGGGGCGAAATAGCAGGTCGGGCCGATTTCGCGCAGGTCGGTCATCACCGTGTCGCCGGATTCCGGGCAGTTGATGGTGAAGCCGGCGACCAGCGCCTGGGCGTAGGAAAACAGGTGGTCGCCGACCCAGGCCATCGGCAGGTAGGACAGGATGTCGCCGTCGGCGTCGAGGTGGTCGACCTGGACGCCGCCCTGCGCCGCGGCGATGAAGGCGGCGTGCGTCTGGCAGACGCCCTTCGGCTTGCCGGTGGTGCCCGAGGTGTAGAGCATCACCGACACGTCGTCGTAGTGCCCCTTCTCGATTTCGGCATTGAGGAAATCGGAATGGTTGCGGTCGTGGATCCGGCCCATCTCCATCAGCTCGTGGATGTCGTGCAGGAAGGGCTGCGAGTAGTGGCGCATGCCGCGCGGGTCGTCGTAGATGACGTGTTCGAGCGTGGCGACCTGGTCGCGGATTTCCAGCATCTTGTCGACCTGCTCCTGGTCCTCGACCACCACGAAACGGATGCCGGCGTCCTGCAGCACGAAAAGCATCTCGCTGGCCACCGCATCCTGGTAGAGCGGCACCGGCACGCCGCCGAGGCATTGGGCGGCGGTCATCATCATGTAGAGATGCGGACGGTTGTCGCCGATGATCGCCAGATTGTCGCCGCGCCTGAAGCCGAGCGACGCCAGCCCGCAGGCCAGCGCCCGCACGCGGTCTTTGACGTCGGCCCACGACCAGGTCTGCCAGATCCCGAGGTATTTTTCCCGCATCGCCGGGGCATCCGGGCGGTGCCGGGCATGATTCAGCAGCAGGCGCGGAAAGGTGTGCAACCCGTCCACGGATGCAAGATTCGCCTGACCAGGCATTTTTGTCTCCTCTTGCCGCGCCTCGGTGGGCCACGGTCTAACGTTCGTTTGACGCATTGTCTCCATTGCCACCGACTGCGTAAACCTTGCAGTGCACCACGGCAATGACTCACTGTAGGCGCAGAGTCTAGGGAGATTGCCGGCTTATAATTGTCGCCTGGCAGACATTCCGGGAAATATTTTGAAAAATGCAGAGGAGTTGCTCCGCACCTCGCTGTGGGGGCGGGCGCTGACCGAGGCTGAAATGGCCAGGGCACTGGCCGGCACCAGCGAGCGCACCTTTGCCGCCGGCGCCTTCATCTGCATGAAGGGCGAGCCGGTCGATTACTGGATGGGCATCGTTTCCGGCCTGGGCAAGATGGCCAGCCACTGGACCACCGGCAAGACCACCTCGCTGACCGGCATCAGTACCGGCGGCTGGTTCGGCGAAGGCTCGCTGATGAAGAACGAGCCGCGCCGCTACGACGTGATGGCGCTGCGCGAAAGCCGGGTCGCCTTCATGAACCGCAGCACCTTCCTGTGGCTGCTCGACCACAGCATTCCCTTCAACCGATACATGATCGCCCAGCTGAACGAACGCCTCGGCCAGTTCATCGGCATGATCGAGAACGAGCGCATGCTCGACACCGACGCGCGCATCGCCCGTTGTCTCGCCGGGCTGTTCAACCCGGTGCTCTACCCGGGCACCAACCGCCTGCTGCAGATTTCCCAGGAAGAACTCGGCTACCTCGCCGGCGTTTCCCGGCAGCGGGCCAACCAGGCGCTCAAGGCGCTCGAGGATGCCGGCCTGGTGCGCAGCGAATATGGCGGGATCAACGTGCTCGACCTCGACGGGCTACGCCGCTTCGGCGACTGACGGTTGCGGTCGACGGCCAAAAACGGGCCAAAACCGCGCCCTACTTCACATAACCCCAGCCCTGCAGGCGACTGTAGGCGTATTCCGCTGCCTTGCCCTTCTGCGTGCGCTTCAGGTAAGCCACATAGTAGCCGGCCGCTTCCTGCCGGCGGCCCATGCCTTCCAGTGAAACGCCCTTGAGAAAGGTGACGCCGGCGTCGCCGGGCAGCAACTGGTCGTAGCGGTCGAGGTGCTCGTAGGCGGCGGCCGGATCCTTCTGGCCGAGTAGCAGCACGCCGACCAGCTTGTGCCCCTGCGCTTCCTGCGGATAGATGGCGGTTGCCGTTCGGGCGTATTCCAGCGCCTGGGCGTCCCTGTCCTGGGCCGCCAGGCACCTCGCCAGCAGCAGATTGGCGGCGTAGTCGCGCGGCGTCGCCTTCACCGCCGTGCGGAACTGCGCCTCGGCCTTGCCATACTGCTCGCCGGCCAGCGCCACCTCCCCCTGCTGGCAGGCGACGATGGTCGGCTTGAGGCGGCGCACACCGGCGGTGTTGTCCATGAAACGCTCACGCCCCGGGTCACGGCCATTGCTCGCCGCGTACTTTCCCTCGGCCAGTTGGCGCGCCGTGTCGCGCCGCTCGCTGCTCATCGGATGGGTCGCGAACATGGTCTGCAACATGCCCGGCGACTCCTTCTGCTGTTCGACCAACAGTTGCTGCAGGCCGACCATGCCGTTGGCCGGATAGCCGGCACGGACCATGTATTCCTGCCCGAGCGCATCGGCCTCGCGTTCGTTGTCGCGCGAATAGCTGGAAAGCAGGGCGCTGGCGCCGAGTTGGGTGCCGAGGTCGGTCAGGCCGCCGACACCGGCAGCCGAGCCGAGGATGTTGACGCCGGTCATCGCCACCTGCGCGACCATCACCTGCCCCTGGCGCTGCGCCGCATGGCGCGCGTTGACGTGGCCGATCTCGTGACCGAGCAGCGCCGCCAGCTCGGCTTCGTTGTCGAGATCGACCAGGATGCCGCGCGTCACCCCCATCGCGCCGCCCGGAAAAGTGTAGGCATTGACGTGGTTGGCGTTGAGCACGCGGTAGGAATACGGCATCTGCGGCCGGTGCGATTTGCCGCCCAGCCGCTGACCGACCTCGCTCACGTACTGGTTGAGCGTACCATCCTGGACGGCGCCGAGATCCTGCGAAAACTGTTGCGGCGCAAGCTTGCGGTCGACCGCCTTTTCTTCGTCCTCGTCCATGCCGACTAGGATCGACCCGCCACCGACCGGCGAGGTGGCGCAACCGGACAAGGCGGCCGCCCCGAACAGGCCGAGCACCTGGCGGCGGGTGATGCGGTTGCGCTGCAGGTCCTGGCCAAGATCATCGCGAAGGCACATGACGACTCCCGACGAAACGAGTGAAAACGGGTGCCTTCGATTCTGCGACAAAATCGGGCCGGCTGCCATGCGCCAATGAAAACGGCGAGGTCCTTGGCCTCGCCGTCGTTTTGTCTCCTCACCGGAATTGGTCAGGCGTGCTGCTCCCCTTCCAGGGAAAGGCTCACATGCTGCGCCGGTACTGCCCGCCGACCTCGTAGAGCGCGCTGCTGATCTGGCCGAGCGAGCAAACCTTGACGGCATCGACGAGCACGGCGAAGACGTTGCCGTTGTCGATCACCGTCTGCTTCAGGCGGGCGAGCATGGCCGGCGCCCGATCGGCATTGCGGGCGTGGAAGTCGCGCAGGCGCTGGATCTGCGACTGCTTCTCCTCGTCCGTCGAGCGGGCGAGTTCGATTTCCTGCTGCGCCATGCCCTTCGGGTTGAGGAAGGTGTTGACGCCGATGATCGGGTAGGAGCCGTCGTGCTTCTTGTGCTCGTAGTACATCGACTCTTCCTGGATCTTGCCGCGCTGGTAGCCGGTTTCCATGGCACCGAGCACGCCGCCACGGGCGGCGATGGCTTCGAATTCCTTCAACACCGCTTCCTCGACGAGGTCAGTCAGTTCGTCGATGACGAAGGCGCCCTGGTTCGGGTTCTCGTTCTTGGCCACACCCCATTCGCGGTTGATGATCAACTGGATGGCCATGGCTCGGCGCACGGACTCCTCGGTCGGCGTGGTGATCGCTTCGTCGTAGGCGTTGGTGTGCAGCGAGTTGCAGTTGTCGTAGATAGCGATCAGCGCCTGCAGCGTCGTACGGATGTCGTTGAAGTCCATTTCCTGGGCGTGCAGCGAGCGGCCGGAGGTCTGGATGTGGTACTTCAACTTCTGGCTGCGTTCGTTGGCGCCGTACTTGTTCTTCATCGCCACCGCCCAGATGCGGCGGGCGACGCGGCCGATCACCGAGTATTCGGGGTCCATGCCGTTGGAGAAGAAGAAGGACAGGTTCGGGGCGAAGTCGTCGATGTGCATGCCGCGCGCCAGGTAGCTTTCGACGTAGGTGAAACCGTTGGACAGCGTGAAGGCGAGCTGGCTGATCGGGTTGGCGCCGGCTTCGGCGATGTGGTAGCCGGAGATCGACACCGAGTAGAAGTTCTGCACCTGGTTGTGCACAAAGAACTCCTGGATGTCGCCCATCATCTTGAGCGCGAATTCGGTGCTGAAAATGCAGGTGTTCTGGCCCTGGTCTTCCTTGAGGATGTCGGCCTGGACGGTGCCGCGCACCGACTTGAGCACCCACTCGCGGATCTTCTCGGCTTCGTCCTCGGTCGGCTGGCGGCCGTTTTGCTGCTCGAACTTGGCCAGTTGCTGGTCGATGGCGGTGTTGAAGAAGCAGGCGAGGATGATCGGCGCCGGGCCGTTGATGGTCATCGACACGGACGTGCTCGGGGCGAGCAGGTCGAAGCCGTCGTAGAGCACCTTGAGGTCGTCGAGCGTGGCAATCGAGACGCCGGAGTTGCCGATCTTGCCGTAGATGTCCGGGCGCTCGTCGGGGTCGCAGCCGTAAAGCGTGACCGAGTCGAAGGCGGTGGACAGCCGGTGCGCCGGCATGCCTTCGGAGACCTTCTTGAAGCGACGGTTGGTACGGAAGGCATCGCCTTCGCCGGCGAACATGCGGGTCGGGTCCTCCCCCTCGCGCTTGAAGGCGAAGACGCCCGACGTGTAGGGGAAGGAGCCGGGAACGTTTTCCTTCATCAGGAAGCGCAGTATTTCGCCGTCGTCGGTGTACTTCGGCAGGATGACCTTGCGGATCTTGGTGCCGGACAGCGATTCGCTGGTCAGCTTGGTGCGGATTTCCTTGTCGCGGATCTTCACGACGTATTCGTCGCCGGAATAGGCTTCCAGCGTCTGCGGCCACATGTCGAGCAGCTTCCTGGCCTTCGGGTCCTGCTGGCTGTCCTTGAAAGCCTGCATTTCGTCGAAGTCTGCGGTCGACTTGTCGCAACCGGCAAAAACCGACTTGGCGATGCGCAGCGACTGGCGCTCGCGGGCGATCTTGACCTGTTGCTCGGTGTGGGCGTGATAGCTGCGCACACTGTCGGCGATTTCGGCGAGGTAGCGAACGCGGGCGGTCGGGACGATGGCGCGGCTGGCCGAGGATTGCTTGACGGTGACCAGCGGCAGCTTGCCCGGCTTGAGCCTGAGGCCCTTTTCGGTCAGGGCCGGGACCAGCGCCTGGTAGAGACCGGTGACGCCGTCGTCGTTGAAGCGCGCGGCCATGGTGCCGAAGACCGGCATGTCGTCGGTCGGGGTGGTGAACAGTTCGCGGTTGCGCTGGTACTGCTTGCGCACATCGCGCAGCGCGTCCTCGGCGCCCTTGCGGTCGAACTTGTTGATGGCGACGAAGTCGGCGAAGTCGAGCATGTCGATCTTTTCCAGCTGCGACGCGGCGCCGAACTCGGGGGTCATCACGTACATCGAGACATCGACGAAAGGCACGATGGCGGCGTCGCCCTGGCCGATGCCCGAGGTTTCGACGATGACCAGATCGAAGCCGGCGAGCTTGCAGGCAGCGATGACTTCCGGCAGCGCGGCGGAGATTTCGGAGCCGGTGTCGCGGGTGGCCAGCGAGCGCATGAAGATGTTCGGATGCTCGATGGCGTTCATGCGGATGCGGTCGCCGAGCAGCGCGCCGCCGGTGCGCTTGCGCGAGGGGTCGATCGAGATCAGACCGATCTTGACGGTGTCGCCCTGGTCGAGGCGGAAGCGGCGCACCAGCTCGTCGGTCAGCGACGACTTGCCGGCGCCGCCGGTGCCGGTGATGCCGAGGACCGGCGTTTCCAGCGCGGCTGCTGCCTTGAGCAGCGGCTCCTTCAGCGCCGGCGCCGCACCGTTTTCCAGCAGCGTGATGACGCGGGCCAGCAGGCGCCTGTCGCCGGCCTGCAGCCCGGCCAGCGCCTGCTCGGCGGTCGGCGCGCCCTGCTCGGCAAGATCGTAGTCGGCCTTCTGGACGACCTCGTTGATCATGCCCTGCAGCCCCATGTGCACACCGTCTTCCGGTGCGTAGATGCGGGTCACGCCGTAAGCGTGCAGTTCCTTGATCTCGGACGGGACGATGACACCGCCGCCGCCGCCGAAGACCTTGATGTTGGCGCCACCGTTGGCCTTCAGCAGATCGATCATGTACTTGAAGAACTCGACGTGGCCGCCCTGGTAGGAAGTGATGCAGATGCCCTGGACGTCCTCCTGCAGCGCGGCGTTGACGATTTCCTGCACCGAGCGATTGTGGCCGAGATGGATCACTTCCGAACCGGTCGCCTGCAGGATGCGGCGCATGATGTTGATCGACGCGTCGTGGCCGTCGAACAGCGAGGCGGCGGTGACGAAACGCACCTTGTTCTTCGGCTTGTACGGGGAAAGCTTCTTGGCAACGGAAAGATCGGTCATGGCGCCAGCCTCGTCGGAAATGATGGAAAGGCGCCCATGGTACGGCGCTTTGGCCGTCCCGCCATTGTCCCGACTGACGTCTATCGTGCAAACTCCGCCAACGTGATACCCTGTTGCGGTCGACCACCCGAAAGTGGCAAAAATGCTGCACAGCAACATTCCGAGCCCGCCGACATGCACGCAAGCGACTGTTGCCATGGGATTTGTTACCGGCATGCTGGCCGGGCTGGCCCGGCGCGGAATCGATCCGCAACCCTTGCTGGCCGCCACGGACATCGATATTGCAGACTCCGCCAACCGGGTGCCGATCGAACGCTACGCCGAGCTATACAACCGCATCAACCGCCGGCTGGATGACGAAGGCTTCGGCCTTTTCGCGCAGCCGATGCGCGCCGGCAGCTTCGAGTTCCTGTGCCGCAGCACCATCAGCGCCCCGACGCTGGCCGAAGCCCTGCATCGCGCCAGCCGTTTCCTGCGCATCGTCCTGCCCGACCTGGCGGTCGCCGTGCGCCGCGCGCAGGGTCGGGCCGAGCTGGTCATCACGGAAAGCCGGCGGCTGGCCGACGACCCGGACGACCCCGGCCGCATCTTCGCCTTCGAATGGCTGCTGCGCCTACTGCACGGCCTCGCGTGCTGGCTCGCCGGGCGCGGCCTGGCGCTCGACAGCGTGATCTTCCCCTACCGCAAGCCGGCCCACTTCGCCGACTACGCCCTCATCTTCACCGCCGACTCGCGCTTCGCGCCGACCGTGCCCGGCGGCGTCGGCACGCTGGTCGCCGCCTTCAACGCCAACCTGCTCGACCTTCCCGTCCGCCGCGACGAGGCGGCGCTGACCGCCTTTCTCGACGGCGCACCGGGCAAGATCACCACGCTCTACCGGCGCGACCGGGAAATGGTCATCCGCGTCCGCGACCTCCTGCGCGCCGCCCTGCCGGCGACCCTGAGCCTGGACGACATCGCCGGCCAGCTCCATCTTTCGCCGCGCACCATCCATCGCCGCCTGGAAAACGAAGGATCGAGCTTCCGCACCATCAAGGACGCGCTGCGCCGCGACATGGCGCTCGCCCGGCTGACCAAGACCCGCGATCCGATCGCCCAGGTCGCCGCCGACCTCGGCTACACTGACGCCTCGGCTTTCTACCGCGCCTTCGTCGAATGGACCGGCATGGCCCCCGTCCATTACCGGCGGCGCTGGAGCGCCGAACGCTGATGCCGGGTACGTGGAAATCCGGATTCCCGAGGGAACCATCAAGCCGCATTTTTATCGAACAGGCGTGTCGCACGCTTGATCTTCGACGCAAGAACGCGGAAGCAACAGGACGGATATATACGCATGAACAGGGTGGACAGGCGCAGCGACTGCAGTGACCGGCGAATCGAAGACATTGGCCCGCCCAGTGGATGGAAGGACCGGCGCCGGCATGTCGAACGGCGCATCCCGGAAACGCTCGAGATCGAAGTCACCGAAGCCGAATGGGTCCTGTTTTTCGAAAGCCGCACGACGGCGGAAGCGCCGCCTGAAACGACGGCACAACAGGAAGTCGCCGCCGACATTTTCGACCGGGCACGCAGCTGACGGCCCGACCCGGCGTACGGGCAGACGATCCTGCCGCCCGCAAGGCAGTGACAAAAAAGGCCGGGGGTTCCCCGGCCTTTCCCGTTCACACCTGAACGCTCACTCGTCCTCGTCGCGCAGCTGGAACTTGCTCGCCATCTGCTGCTGGACGTTCGGCGGCACCGCCGCGTAGCGTGCGAACTCGATGGTATAGCTGCCCTGCCCGCCGGTAAGCGATTTCAGCCGCGACTGGTAATCGTTGAGTTCGGCCAGCGGCACCTCGCCGCTGATCGCCGCCATGCCGTGGCCGCGTCCGTCGGTGCCGGTGATATGCCCGCGACGGCTGGAAAGATCGCCGGTCAGGTCGCCGATCGCCGCTTCCGGCACGAGGATCTCGATATTGACGATGGGCTCCAGCACGATCGGCCGGGCGCCGCGGATCGCCTCGATCACCGCCTTGCGGCCGGCGGTGACGAAAGCCACTTCCTTGCCGTCGACCGGATGGGTCTTGCCGTCGAAAACCGTCACTTTCAGGTCGTCGACCGCATAACCCGCGACGACGCCGCCCTCCAGTGCCTGGCGCACGCCCTTCTCGACCGCCGGCATGAAGACGCCGGGAATCACGCCGCCCTTGACGGCATCGACGAACTCGAAGCCCTCGCCGCGGCCCTTCGGCTCGATGCGCAGATGCACCTCGCCGAACTGGCCGGCGCCGCCGCTCTGCTTCTTGTGGCGATGCATCGCTTCGGCCGAACCGGTGATCGTCTCGCGATAGGGAATGCGCGGCGGCTTGGTGTCGACTTCCAGCTTGTACTGGCCGGCCATCTTTTCCAGCTTGGCCTTGAGATGGATCTCGCCGAGGCCGCGGATCACCGTTTCGTTGCTGGTCGGATGACGCTCGACGATGAAGGTCGGATCCTCCATCGCCAGCTTGCCGAGGATGTCGAACAGCCGCTGCTCGTCACCCTTCTTCTTCGTCTCGACGGCCAGCCCGGCCATCGGCCTGGGAAATTCGAGCGGCAGCAGGTGGATGTGGTCCTCGTCGTGCGAATCGTGCAGCACGCTGTCGAACTCGATTTCATCGACCTTGGCGACGGCACCGATGTCGCCGGGCAGCAGTTCGTCGACCTCGATGCTGTCCTTGCCCTGCAACTGATACAGGTGCGCCACCTTGAACGGCCGCTTGCCGTCGCCGACGAAGAGCTGCATGTCCTTCCGGACCGTGCCCTGATGCACCCGGAAGATGCCGATCTTGCCCATGTAGGGATCGGCGACGACCTTGAAGACATGCGCCAGGACGTGCCGGCCGGCATCCGGCTCGGCGTGGAAGGCTTCCGTCCGGCCACCCGGCTCGCCGCGATGGAAGGGCGGCGGGTTGCCCTCCGCCGGATTCGGCGCCAGCGAGGCGAGGACATGCAGCAGTTCCCGGATCCCGGCCCCGGTCTTCGCCGAGGTGAACAGGATGGGGATCAGGTGGCCTTCGCGCAGCGCTTTCTCGAACGGCGCATGCAGGTCGGCGATGGTCGGGTCGGCGCCGTCTTCCAGATACCGGGCGAGCAGGTTCTCGTCCTCCTCGACGATCTGGTCGATCAGCGCGCGATGGGCGGCGGCGACCGACGCGAAATCGGCATCGCCGGCGTCGTGCTCAAGCACCTCGACGACATCGGCCGCGCCGTGCGCCGGCAGGTCGAGCAGCATGCACTGCTTGCCGAAGCGCTCGCGGATGTCGGCAACGAGGCCGGGCAGGTCGAGGTTGTCGGCGTCGATCTTGTTGATGACGATCATCCGGCACAGCTTGCGCTCGGCAGCGTGGCGCATCATGCGCTCGGTCATCAGCTCGACACCGGTCTGGGCGTTGATGACGACCAGCGCCGTGTCGACCCCGGCCAGGGCAGCGATCGACTGGCCGGCGAAGTCCGGGTAGCCCGGTGTGTCGATCAGGTGGACATGAGTGTCTTCATAGCCGAAATTGACGATCGCCGAATTCAGGGAGTGCCCGGCTTCCTTTTCCTGGGCATCGCTGTCGCAGACGGTGCTGCCCTTCTCGACGCTACCCCTGGCATTGATGGCACCGGTGGCATGGAGCAGCGCCTCGGCCAGCGTCGTCTTGCCGGCGGCGCCGTGGCCTACCAGCGCGACGGAACGGATAGCCTCGGTGGTGTACTTGGACATCTTGTTCTCCCTGAGCTTGTAAGAAACTGATAGCGGATCATTTTACGCCGGCGGCGAGACGGTCGACGAAATGCGGTCCGGCCCCGTAGAGCAGGGCAACTGCGGCGGCGACCAGCAATATGCCGAAGATCAGCTGCCGGCCGGGCTGGGCAAAATCCTTCCAGTGCCGTGCGGCGAACCAGAGCGGTCCGACGACCGGCAACAGCAAGGTCGGTAGCCAGTTGCGCCAGCCGAAGGCGAACGCCGCCGGCAGGGTTCCGACGTAGCCGACCAGCAGCAGCGATGCACCGACGGCGACGAGGAGCGCGACCGAGAAAAGGAAGGCGACGAACCAGAAATCCATTACTTCTTCGGTTTCTGCGGCCGCACCCAGCCGGTCAGCGTCACCTGCTTGGCGCGCGACACGGTCAGGGCGTCGGGCGGCGCATCCTTGGTCAGCGTCGTGCCGGCCCCCAGCGTCGCCCCCCTGCCGACCGTCACCGGCGCCACCAGCTGGCTGTCCGAACCGATGAAGACGTCGTCCTCGATGACCGTCCGATGCTTGAAGGCGCCGTCGTAGTTGCAGACGATGGTACCGGCGCCGATATTCACGCGCTGGCCGACCTCGGCATCGCCGATGTAGGCCAGGTGGTTGGCCTTGGACTGGGCGGCGATCCTGCTCTTCTTGACCTCGACGAAATTGCCGATGTGCACTTCGGGACCGAGCTCGGCGCCACGCCGCAGGCGGGCAAAGGGACCGACCACGCCGTCGGGACCGATCAGCGCATCCTCGAAATGGCAGAAGGCGGCGATCTGGGCGCCGGCGCCGACCTTGACGTTCTTGAGCACGCAGTAGGGGCCGATTTCGACGGCGTCGGCCAGCTCGACCCGGCCCTCGAAGACGCAACCGACGTCGATGAAGACATCGCGCCCATAGGTAAGCTCGCCGCGCACGTCGATGCGTGCCGGGTCGGCCAGCCGCACGCCGCCGACCAGCATGGCCTCGGCGATGTTGCGCTGATAGACGCGCTCGAGCCTGGCCAGCTGCACCTTGCTGTTGACGCCGAGCACTTCCCATTCGTCATCAGCCTGCGCGGTGCGCACCGGCAGGCCTTCGGCGACGGCCAGCGCGACGATGTCGGTCAGGTAGTACTCGCCCTGGGCGTTGTCGTTGGACAGGCGCCCCAGCCAATCGGCCAGCCGGGCGCTCGGGATGGCCATGATGCCGGTATTGACCTCGCGGATCGTCTTTTCCTGCGGCGTGGCATCCTTTTCCTCGACGATGCGCTGCACGTTGCCCGCCGCGTCGCGCACGATGCGGCCATAGCCGGTCGGGTTGGGCAAATCGACGGTCAGGATGGACAGGCCGTCATGTCCAGCCTGCAGCAGTCGCTTCAGGCTGGACGCACGGGTCAGCGGCACGTCGCCGTAGAGCACCAGCGTCTGCCCTTCGCGGGAGATCAACGGCAGTGCCTGGGCGACCGCGTGGCCGGTGCCCAGTTGCGGTTCCTGCAGGGCCCAGGAAATATCGCCCGCGTCGAGGGTCGACCGCACCATCTCGCCTCCGTGGCCGAAAACGACGACCAGTTTTTCCGGCTGCAGCGAACGGGCGGTGTCGATGACGTGCCGGGCCAGCGGCTTGCCGGCGAGCGGGTGGAGCACCTTGGGCAGATTGGAATGCATGCGCTTGCCCTGGCCGGCGGCGAGGATGACGACGTTCATGGTGTGATCTGCGGTTTCAGTTAGGCAACCCGCATTTTCCCACGATCGCCGCACGCTGTCGAAGTCGGCACCGGGAATTCGGAATCAGTCCGGCCGGCGTTTTTCGGTCTTGCACTCGGCGAGCAGGGCGACTTCGCCGTCGGCCGCCTGCTGCTCGAGGCGCACCGTGAAGCCCCACAGGTAGGCGAGATGGCGCAGTGCCGCGTTGGATTGCTCCGCCAGGGGCCGTCGGCGATGGACGAAATGGCGCAGCGTCAGCGAGCGGTCGCCGCGCAGATCGACGTTCCAGACCTGGAGATTGGGGTCGCTGCTGCCCAGGTTGTACTGCTCGGCCAGGATCATGCGCAATGTGCGGTAGCCCTGCTCGTTGTGGATGGCATCGACCTGCAGCTTGGCCCTGCTGTCGTCGTCGAGTACGGCGAACAGGCGGAACTCGCGCATCAGGCGCGGCGACAGAAATTGCGCGATGAAACTCTCGTCCTTGAAGTTGCGCATCGCGAAGTCGAAGGTTTCCCGCCAGTTGGAACCGGCGATATCGGGAAACCACTGGCGGTCCTCGTCGGTCGGTGTTTCGCAGATACGCCGGATGTCGCGCCACATGGCGAAACCCAGGGCATAGGGGTTGATCCCGGAATACCACTTGCTGCTGTAGGGCGGCTGGTACACCACGTTGGTATGCGATTGCAGGAATTCGAACATGAAGCCTTCGTTGACCCGCCCTTCGTCGTACAGCGTGTTGAGCAGCGTGTAGTGCCAGAAGCAGGCCCAGCCCTCGTTCATCACTTGGGTCTGGCGCTGCGGATAGAAATACTGGCCGATCTTGCGGACGATGCGCACGATCTCGCGTTGCCAGGGTTCGAGTAGCGGCGCATTCTTTTCGATGAAATAGAGCAGGTTCTCCTCGGGCTCCTCGGGAAAGCGTCGTTCTTCCACATCGGCGACCGCTGTCTCGTGACGTGGCAGGGTGCGCCACAGATCGTTGACCTGGGCCTGCAGGTAGGCCTCGCGCTCGCGCTGGCGCATCTTCTCCTTTTCCAGCGACAGCGGTGGCGAACGCTTGTAGCGGTCGACGCCGAGATTGGACAGTGCATGGCAGGCGTCGAGCAGTTGCTCGACCGTCTCGAGACCGTGGCGCTCCTCGCATTCGGCGATGTAGTTCCGGGCGAAGACCAGGTAATCGATGATCGCGTCGGCGCTGGTCCACTGCTTGAACAGGTGGTTGCCCTTGAAGAAGGAGTTGTGGCCGTAGGCGGCGTGGGCGATGACCAGCGCCTGCATGGTCAGCGTGTTCTCCTCCATGAGATAGGCGATGCAGGGATCGGAATTGATGACGATCTCGTAGGCCAGCCCCATGTGGCCCCGCTTGTAGCGGTTTTCGGTTTCCAGGAAGTGCTTGCCGAAGGACCAGTGGTGGTAATAGACCGGCATGCCGATGGCGGCGTAGGCGTCCATCATCTGCTCGGCAGTGATGATCTCGAGCTGGTGGCGATAGGTATCGAGGCCGTAGTTCCTGGCGATGCGGCCGATTTCACTGTCGTACTGGGCGATCGCCTCGATGGTCCAGTCCGAACCCTCGGCGATCAGACGCGAGCGTTTTTTGGTCATGCCAGCCGCTTCCTGAAAAGTTCGCGGAACACCGGGTAGATGTCGCTGGCTGCCGCGATGCGCTGCAGGGCGAACAGGCCGGCGTGGGTGACAGCCAGCCGCTCGTATTCCTGCCAGAGATTCTGCGGTTCGCCGTCGGTGATCTCGATGTAGGCGAAATACTGCACCAGCGGCAGGATGGAATCGGCCAGCAGTTCGCGGCAGCGCGGCGAGTCGTCGTTCCAGTTGTCGCCGTCGGAGGCCTGCGCCCCGTAGATGTTCCATGTGCTGCTGGCGTAGCGCTCGCCGATGATCTGCCGCATCAGCTTCAGGGCGCTGGAAACGATGGTGCCGCCGGTTTCGCGCGAGTGGAAGAAGTTGTCCTCGTCGACCTCCTCGGCCGTCGTGTGGTGGCGGATGAAGACCACTTCGATGTGCTCGTAATTGCGATTCAGGAACAGGTAGAGAAGCATGAAGAAGCGCTTGGCCATCTGCTTCTTCGCCTCGTCCATCGATCCGGAAACGTCCATCAGGCAGAACATCACGGCCTGCGTCGACGGTTCGGGAATGCGGATGCGATTGCTGTAGCGCAGGTCGAAGGGGTCGATGAACGGGACCGCTTCGCGACGCGCCTTGAGGCAGGCGATTTCACGCTGCAGGCGCTCGACCTCGGCCGCGTCCGGCGGCACCTCGTCCAGCGCTTCTTCGAGTTCGGCCTGCAGGCCGCGCAGCCGCGTCGCATACGGCCCGGCCACCGCGACCCGCCGCCCCGCCGCGCCGCGCATGGTGCGCACCAGGTTGATGTTGGTCGGCACCCCGCTCTGCGTGTAGCCGGCGCGGACCCGCCGGTATTCGTCGATGCGCGCCAGTTGCCGCTTGACGAGGTTGGGCAGCGCCAGTTCGTCGAAGAAGATGTCGAGAAACTCGTCGCGGGTCAGGGTAAAGACGAAATCGTCCAGCCCTTCGCCATCCGGACTGGCCTTGCCGCCCTGGCCCGAACCGCCGGGCGGTGGCCGATCCATTTCGTCACCGGTCTGGAAACGGTCATTGCCCGGGTGCACCGATTCCCGCACGCCACCGCGGCCGTGGTGGAAATGCGGCTCGGAAATGTCCTTGCCGGGAATGCCGATCTTCTCGCCGCTCTCCAGGTCGCGGATGCCGCGCTTGGCGATGGCGTCGGCCACCGCCTTGCGAATCTGCCCCTTGAAGCGGCGGATGAAGCGGCTCCGGTTGACCGAGCTCTTGTTCCTGCTGTCCTGTCGGCGGTCGACGATGCGTACCGTCATGCTGAACCTCCCGTGGCGGACGGGCCGGCACGCCCCGTCCGCGGCCTCTCACGAAGACTTGCGTACTCGCAGGTACCACTCGCAGAGCAGACGCACCTGCTTCTCGGTGTAGCCCTTGGTGATCATGCGGTTGACGAAGTCCTGATGCTTTTTCTGTTCGTCGGCACTGGCCTTGGTATTGAAGGAGATGACCGGCAGCAGTTCCTCGGTGTTGGAGAACATCTTCTTCTCGATGACCGCCCGCAGCTTCTCGTACGAGATCCAGGCCGGATTCTTGCCGTCGTGCTTGGCGCGGGCACGCAGCACGAAGTTGACCACCTCGTTGCGGAAGTCCTTCGGATTGCTGATCCCGGCCGGCTTCTCGATCTTGTCCAGTTCGTCGTTGAGGGCGGCGCGATCGAGCATTTCACCGGTATTCGGGTCGCGGAACTCCTGGTCCTGGATCCAGAAGTCGGCGTAGGTGACGTAGCGGTCGAAGATGTTCTGGCCGTACTCGGAATAGCTTTCGAGGTAGGCGGTCTGGATTTCCTTGCCGATGAATTCGGCGTAGCGCGGGCTGAGGAATTCCTTCAGGTAGCGCAGGTAACGCTCCTCGACTTCCGGCGGAAACTGTTCCTGCTCGATCTGCTGTTCGAGCACGTACATCAGGTGCACCGGGTTGGCCGCCACTTCGCGGTGGTCGAAATTGAACACCTTGGACAGGATCTTGAAGGCGAAGCGGGTGGACAGCCCGGTCATCCCCTCGTCGACCCCGGCAAAATCGCGGTACTCCTGGAAGCTTTTGGCCTTGGGGTCGGTATCCTTGAGGTTCTCGCCGTCATACACCCGCATCTTGCTGTAGATGCTCGAATTTTCCGGCTCCTTGAGGCGCGAGAGCACCGAGAACTGCGCCATCATCTGCAGGGTATCCGGCGCGCACGGCGCTTTGGACAACGAGGAATTGACCAGCAGTTTCTCGTAGATGCGCATCTCGTCGGTGACCCGCAGGCAATATGGCACCTTGACGATGTAGATGCGGTCGAGAAACGCCTCGTTGTTGCGGTTGTTCTTGAAGGTGAGCCACTCCGCCTCGTTGGAGTGCGCCAGCACCATGCCGTCGAAGGGAATCGCCCCGAAGCCCTCGGTACCCTTGTAGTTCTGCTCCTGGGTCGCGGTCAGCAGGGGATGCAGCACCTTGATCGGTGCCTTGAACATCTCGACGAACTCGAGCAGCCCCCGGTTGGCCAGGCACAGGCCGCCGGAGTAGGAGTAGGCATCGGGGTCGTTCTGCGAATAGCTTTCGAGCTTGCGGATGTCGATCTTGCCGACCAGCGAGGAGATGTCCTGGTTGTTCTCGTCCCCTGGCTCGGTTTTCGACACGGCGATCTGCGACAGCACCGACGGCCGCAGCTTGACCACCCGGAAGCGGCTGATGTCGCCGCCGAATTCGTGCAGCCGCTTGACCGCCCACGGACTCATGATGGTCCCCAGGTAGCGGCGTGGAATGCCGTAATCCTCCTCGAGGATCGGCCCGTCCTCGAGGACGTTGAACAGGCTGAGCGGCGATTCGTGGACCGGCGACCCCTTGATCGCATAGAACGGCACCTTCTCGATCAGATACTTCAGCCGTTCGGCCAGCGAGGACTTGCCGCCGCCGACCGGACCGAGCAGGTAGAGGATCTGCTTCTTTTCCTCCAGGCCCTGCGCCGCATGGCGGAAATAGGAGACGATGTGCTCGATCACCTCTTCCATGCCGTAGAACTCGCGAAAGGCGGGATAGAGCTTGAGCATCTTGTTGGCGAAGATGCGCGAGAGGCGCGAGTCGGTCCGGGTGTCGACCAGTTCCGGCTCGCCGATCGCCAGCAGCATGCGCTCGGCGACGGTAGCGTAGGCCTTGGGGTCGCCCCTGCAGATATCCAGATATTCCTGGATCGACATTTCCTCTTCCTGCTGGGCCTCGTATCGGCTCTGGTAGCGGGTGAGTATTGACATGGCTGCCTCCTCTTTCAGATATGCACGACTGCCGGACTGCCTGAATCTCCCTTGCTCGTATAACGGCTCTCCCGGCCGTTTGGTTTATGCCGCCAGACGCGGGCGGCGTTGGAATTCGTTCAACGCCTCGGCAATCCGGCCGAGGCCCCATTCCAGTTCTGCGCGTCCGATGATCAGCGGTGGCGCCAGACGTAGCACGGTACCGTGCGTATCCTTGGTCAGCACCCCGTAATCGAGCAGGGCTTCGGCCAGGGCACGGGCGTCGGCTTGCCGCGGATCGAGTTCGATGCCGGCGAACAGGCCGCGGCCGCGCACATCCACGATCATCGGCGACTTCTCCTTCAGTTGGTGTAGCCGGGCGAGCAAAAGTTCGCCCAAGACAGCGGAATTTTCGGTGAGCCCTTCTTCCTCCAGCACGTCAAGGGCGGTCAACGCCACGTGGCAGGCCAGCGGGTTGCCGCCGAAAGTCGAGCCATGATCGCCGGGCGAAAACACCTGCATGACCGCTTCGTCGGCAAGGAAGGCAGAAACCGGCAACAGGCCTCCGCCCAGTGCCTTGCCGAGGATGAGGCCGTCCGGACGCACGCCTTCGTGCTGGCAGGCGAGCAGCCGGCCGGTCCGCCCCAGGCCGGTCTGCACCTCGTCGGCGATGAGCAGGACGTCGTTCTGCCGGCAGATCGCCGCACAGGCGGCCAGGTAACCGGCCGGCGGAAGAATGATGCCGCCCTCGCCCTGGATCGGTTCGACCAGGAAGGCCGCGGTGTTCGGCGTGATGGCCGCGGCCAGCGCCGCCGCATCGCCGTAGGGAATCCGCTTGAGACCGGGCGGGAACGGCCCGAAGCCGTCGCGGTACTGCCGATCCGAGGACAGGCCGACGATGGTGATCGAGCGGCCGTGGAAGTTGCCGGCGCAGGCGATGATCTCGGCGCGCTCGCGGGGTACGCCCTTGACCTCGTAGGCCCATTTACGGGCCGCCTTGAGGGCGGTCTCGACCGCCTCGAGACCGGTGTTGACCGGTAACACGCGATCGTACCCGGTCAGCAAGGCGAGGCGCCGCAGCAGTTGGGGCAGGCGGTCGTTGGCATAGGCCCGCGAGGTGACCGCCAGGCGCGACGCCTGGGCCGCCAGCGCGCCCACCAGGCGCGGATGCGCATGGCCGAAACTGGTCGCCGAGTAGGCCGACATCAGGTCGAGGTAACGGTGCCCGTCGACATCGGTCGCCCAGCAACCCTGCGCTTCGTGCAGCACGACCGGCAGCGGCTCGTAGTTGCGGGCGCTGAATCCGGCTTCCCAGCGCCGTAGCGTGCCGCTGTCGGGCGCCGAGGCGGCATCCAGCAGGTCGCTGACCAGCGCCGCCGTGCGCCGGTCCGGGTCGGATGCCGGGTCGTATTCGGCAATTTCCAGCCCGACGCAGTTGCGCTGACGCAGGACGCCGCGCATCTCGTGCCTGAGCGATGCCGGCAGCAGCCCCCCGGCGACCGCGGTCGACACGCCGGGCGCAAACTCGGGATCGATCGCGTCGAGATCGAGGCTGATTCCCCAGGGCCCGTTGCCGACGATGCGCAGGGCCTCGGCGAACACCTCGGCCAGCCCGCGCCCGGCGATCTCGTCCATGGCGAAAATCCGCACCCCCGACGCCGCCAGGCGCGTCGCCTCCGCCGGTTCGCAACTGCGCATGCCGATGACGACGGTGCGCGCCGGGTCGAGCGGCGGTCCGGGGATATCGACCATGGCCGGATCGCCCTCGCCGAGCAGCGCCGCCAGCGGCATGCCGTGCGCGTTGCCCGAGGGCGTGCTGGCCGGGGTATGGGCATCGAGGTGAGCGTCGATCCAGATCAGGCCCGGCGCCTGACCGAGGGCACGGCCGATGCCGCGCCAGGTGCCGGCCGCCGTCGAGTGATCGCCACCGATGACCAGCGGGCGTTCGCCGGCCAGGATGACCGCCGCCGTCGTATCGGCGAGTTCGCGCAGCAGAATGCCGATTGCTGCGGTCGACGGCTCCGGAATGGCCATTTCCAGCCACTCGGCAGCCAGGCCGTTATGACGAAGGACGGCTGCCAGTCCCGCCTGGCGCAGAACTTCGGGAGCGCGCTCGCAGCCGGAGAACGGAGCGCCGAAACGACTGGCTACCCCGATGCAACGCACCGTCGGGTTCATCGGGACGAACCTGCGCATGCCGCGACTCCTTTCCGCTGAGCTGACTTTCACGCTTCGCCCGTTTGACTGCCGCGATGTCATCTGGTTCGCGCAACCACCCCGCTGCCGGTGAATCCGGCGCCAAAGAAAAACCCCGCCGACATCGCTGTTCGGCGGGGTTCTTGCGGGCGCCCTTGTGGCGTTTCAGCGCGGCAGCGTCGTGCTGCCCATCAGGAAGTTGTCGACTTCGCGCGCGCACTGCCGGCCTTCGCGAATCGCCCAGACTACCAGCGACTGGCCGCGGCGCACGTCGCCGGCGGCGAACACCTTGGCGACGTTGGTCGCATAGCAACCTTCGCCGTCCGTCGTCGCCCTGGCATTGCCGCGACCGTCCTTATCGACGCCGAAGGCTTCGAGCAGGCTGCCGACCGGATTGGTGAAACCCATGGCCAGGAAGACGAGATCGGCCGGCAGCTCGAACTCCGAGCCGGCAACTTCGCTCATCCTGCCGTCCTTCCATTCGACGCGCACGGCTTTCAGCGCCCTCACGTTGCCCTTGCCGTCATCGACCAGCGCCTTGGTGGCAACCGCAAAATCGCGCTCGCAACCTTCATCGTGCGAGGAGGAGGTGCGCAGCTTGTACGGCCAGTACGGCCAGGTCAACGCCTTGTTCTCCTCTGCCGGCGGCATCGGCATCAGTTCGAACTGCGTCACCGAGGCCGCGCCGTGGCGATTCGAGGTGCCGACACAGTCGGAGCCGGTATCGCCGCCGCCGATGACGATGACGTGCTTGCCCCTGGCGTTGATCGGGTTGGCCTTGCCGAACTGCACTTCCTTGTTCTGCGGAATCAGGAATTCCAGCGCCGCGTAGATGCCCTTCAGTTCGCGGCCTGGCACCGGCAGGTCGCGCGGCACCTCGGAGCCCGCCGCGAGAATGACCGCATCGAATTCCTTGGCCAGTTGTTCGGCCGGGATGAAAGTCGTCGCGTCGTTGTTGATACCGGCGGGAACTTCCTTGCTGCCGACGACGACCTTGGTCTTGAAGGTCACCCCTTCCGCTTCCATCTGGGCGATGCGGCGGTCGACCACGACCTTTTCCATCTTGAAATCCGGAATGCCATAGGCGAGCAGACCGCCGAGGCGATCGCTCTTTTCGAACACGGTCACGGCATGGCCGACGCGCGCCAGCTGCTGCGCCGCCGCCAGGCCGGCCGGGCCGGAACCGACGATGGCGACCTTCTTGCCGGTCTTGTTCTGCGGCGGCTGCGGCACAACCCAGCCGGATTCCCAACCCTTGTCGATGATGAAATGCTCGATCGACTTGATGCCGACCGGCGCCGCATTGATGCCCAGCGTACAGGCCGCTTCACACGGGGCCGGACAGATGCGGCCGGTGAAATCCGGGAAGTTGTTGGTGGAGTGCAGCACCTCCAGTGCCTGCTTCCAGTTGCCGCGGTAAACCAGGTCGTTCCAGTCCGGAATGATGTTGTTCACCGGGCAGCCGTTGTTGCAGAACGGGATGCCGCAGTCCATGCAGCGCGCGCCCTGAACCTTGGCGTCGTCATCCGACAGCGTCTGGACGAACTCCTTGTAATGCTTCAGGCGTTGCTCAACCGGCTCGTAAGCTTCGGAAAGACGCTCGAATTCCATGAATCCAGTCGGCTTGCCCATTATGCGGCCTCCTTCTGCGCAGCGGCGGCCATCTCGGTGAGGGCGCGCTTGTACTCGTGCGGATAGACTTTGACGAACTTCTCGCGATAGGCATCCCAATTGGCGAGAATCTTCCTGGCGATGGCACTGCCGGTATATTCGGCATGGTGGGTCACCAGATCCTTCAGCTGACTTTCGTCGGCCAGACCGCGATGCAGCGGTTCGCCGGCGGCGTGGCGGTTGGCCGGCAGCACCTTCTCCAGCGCCACCTGAGCCAAGTTGCAGCGCTGCTTGAAGCTGCCATCCTCGTCCAGCACGTAGGCGATGCCGCCCGACATGCCGGCCGCGAAGTTGCGGCCGGTCATGCCCAGCACCACGACCGTTCCACCGGTCATGTATTCGCAGCCGTGATCGCCGACCCCCTCGACCACCGCCGTACCGCCGGAGTTACGCACGCAGAAGCGCTCACCGCCAACGCCGGCGAAGAAGGCATCGCCATCCGTGGCGCCGTACATGACGGTGTTGCCGACGATGATGTTTTCCTGCGTGTTGCCACGGAAATCCGGACTCGGCTTGATGATGATGCGACCACCCGACAGGCCCTTGCCGACGTAGTCGTTGCCTTCGCCAATCAGTTCGAGCGTCACGCCCTTGGCCAGGAAGGCGCCGAAGGCCTGGCCGGCCGTGCCGGTCAGCTTGACGTGAATGGTGTCGTCCGGCAGGCCGGCATTGCCGTAGCGCTTGGCGACCTCGCCCGACAGCATGGTGCCGCAGGTGCGGTTGACGTTGATGATCCTGGTCTCGATCTGGACCTTCTGGCCTTTTTCCAAGGCCGGCCTGGCCTGTTCGATCAGCTTGTGATCGAGCGCCTTTTCCAGGCCGTGGTCCTGGATCTCGGTCTGGCGACGCGGCACCTCGGCCGGCACCGGCGGTTGATAGAACACTTTGGAGAAGTCCAGACCCCTGGCCTTCCAGTGTTCGACACCGGCGCGCATGTCGAGCAGGTCGACACGGCCGACCAGATCGTCGAACTTGCGGATGCCGAGCTGGGCCATGAGTTCGCGCACTTCTTCGGCAACGAAGAAGAAGTAGTTGACGACATGCTCCGGCTGCCCGGTGAAGCGCTTGCGCAACTCCGGATCCTGCGTGGCGACACCGACCGGACAAGTGTTCAGGTGACACTTGCGCATCATGATGCAGCCTTCGACGACCAGCGGCGCCGTGGCGAAGCCGAATTCGTCGGCCCCAAGCAGGGCGCCGACCACGACGTCGCGGCCGGTCTTGATCTGGCCATCGACCTGCACCCGGATGCGCGAACGCAGGCGGTTCAGGACCAGGGTCTGCTGGGTTTCGGCCAGACCGAGCTCCCACGGTGTACCGGCGTGCTTGATCGAGGATTGCGGCGAAGCGCCGGTACCGCCGTCGAATCCGGCGATCACGACGTGATCGGCCTTGGCCTTGGCAACACCGGCCGCCACGGTACCGACACCGACCTCGGACACCAGCTTGACCGAGATGGAGGCCTTGCTGTTGGCGTTCTTGAGGTCATGGATGAGCTGTGCCAGATCCTCGATCGAATAGATGTCGTGGTGCGGCGGTGGCGAAATCAGGCCGACGCCCGGCACCGAGTGGCGCAGGAAGCCGATGTATTCGGACACCTTGTGGCCCGGCAGCTGGCCGCCTTCACCCGGCTTGGCGCCTTGTGCCATCTTGATCTGGATCTGGTCGGCATTGACCAGGTATTCGGTCGTGACGCCGAAACGGCCGGAAGCGACCTGCTTGATGGCGGAACGCAGCGAGTCGCCATCCTTGAGTTCGATGTCGCGCTCGATGCGGCTCTTGCCGATGATGTCGGAGAGCATGGCGCCGCCCTTGACGGGGGCAAAGCGCCGGGCATCCTCACCACCCTCGCCGGTGTTCGACTTGCCACCGATGCGGTTCATCGCGATGGCCAGCGTGGTGTGGGCTTCGGTGGAAATGGAACCGAGCGACATCGCGCCGGTCGCGAAGCGCTTGACGATTTCCTTGGCCGGCTCGACTTCGTCGAGGGGGATGGCAGCGCCGGTCGGCTTGAACTCGAACAGGCCGCGCAGTGTCAGGTGACGCCTGGTCTGGTCGTTGATCAGCTTGGCGTATTCCTTGTAGGTTTCAGCCTTGCCGGAACGCGTCGCATGTTGCAGCTTGGCGATCGAATCCGGCGTCCACATGTGCTCTTCGCCACGGATGCGGAAGGCGTATTCGCCGCCGGCATCGAGCATGTTGGCAAGCACCGGGTCGGCCGAGAAGGCCTCCTCGTGCAGGCGAATCGCCTCCTCGGCGACCTCGAAGACGCCGATGCCCTCGACGTTGGACGGGGTGCCGGTGAAATACTTCTCGACGAATTCCTTCTGCAGGCCGATCGCCTCAAAAATCTGGGCGCCGGTGTAGGACATGTAGGTCGAGATGCCCATCTTCGACATGACCTTGTTCAGTCCCTTGCCGATGGCCTTGACGAAATTCTTGACGAATTTCTCGGCCTTTTCGGCATCGCCCTTGGCCAGCGCCTCCACGGTCTCCAGCGCAAGGTAGGGGTGCACCGCCTCGGCGCCATAGCCACCGAGCAGGGCGAAATGATGAACCTCGCGGGCGGAACCGGTTTCGACCACCAGACCGGTGCTCGTGCGCAAGCCCTTCTTGACGAGGTGCTGGTGGATCGCCGACGTGGCCAGCAACGCCGGAATCGCGACGTGTTCCTTGTCCACCTTGCGGTCGGAAACGATCAGGATGTTGGCCCCCGAGCGCACTGCATCCTCGGCGTCCGCCGCCAGCGAGGCCAGGCGCGCCTCGACGCCGGCCTGACCCCAGGCAACCGGATAGCAGATATCCAGTTCGAAGGAACGGAACTTGCCGGAGGTGTATTTCTGGATATGACGCAGTTTCTCCATGTCGGTGCTGGTCAGCACCGGCTGGGAGACTTCCAGTCGGATCGGCGGGTTGATGTCGATCGTGTTCAGCAGGTTCGGCTTCGGACCAACGAAGGAAACCAGCGACATGACCAGTTCTTCGCGGATCGGGTCGATCGGCGGGTTGGTCACCTGGGCGAACAACTGCTTGAAGTAGGCGTACAGGGTCTTGGACTTGCTCGAGAGAACCGGCAAGGCCGAGTCGGTGCCCATCGAGCCGGTCGCTTCCTCGCCGTTCTGGACCATCGGCTCGAGGATGACCTTGATGTCTTCCTGCGTGTAGCCGAAGGCCTGCTGGCGATCGAGCAGCGAAGCCGGCGCGACATCGGTCTTTTCTTCCGGTGCCGGAACGGCATCCAGCTTGATGCGAATCTTCTCGATCCACTCGCGATAGGGCTTGGCCTTGGCCAGCGAGTCCTTCAGTTCCTTGTCATCAATGATGCGGCCCTGCTCCATGTCGATCAGGAACATCTTTCCCGGCTGCAGGCGCCACTTCTTGACGATCTTCTTTTCCGGGATCGGCAGTACACCGGATTCGGAAGCCATGACCACGAGGTCGTCGTCGGTGACGAGGTAGCGGGCCGGTCGCAGGCCGTTGCGGTCGAGGGTGGCGCCGATCTGGCGGCCGTCGGTGAACGCCACGGCGGCGGGGCCGTCCCACGGCTCCATCATCGCGGCGTGGTATTCGTAGAAGGCGCGCCGGTTCTCGTCCATCAGGGTGTGCTTTTCCCAGGCTTCCGGGATCATCAGCATGACGGCCTGGGCAAGTGAGTAACCGCCGCCCATGACCAGAAGCTCCAGCGCGTTGTCGAACGAGGCGGAATCGGATTGGCCGGGGTAGTGCAACGGCCAGACCTTCTGCAGATCGTCGCCGAGAATGGGCGAGGAGATCGCCTGCTCGCGCGCCTTGAACCAGTTGACGTTGCCGCGCACGGTGTTGATTTCTCCGTTATGGGCGATGTAGCGGAATGGGTGGGCGAGGTCCCAGGTCGGGAAGGTGTTGGTCGAGAAACGCTGGTGGACAAGGGCGAGCGCCGACACGGTGCGCTTGTCCTGCAGGTCGAGATAATAGACGCCGACCTGGTCGGCCAGCAGCAGCCCCTTGTAGTTGACGGTGCGTGCCGAGAACGACGGCACGTAGAATTCCTGGCCGTGCTTGAGCTTGAGCGACTTGATGGCGTTGGCGGCACGGCGGCGGATGATGTAGAGCTTGCGCTCGAGCGCGTCGGTGACGAAGACATCCGGGCCGCGCCCGACAAAGATCTGGCGGATGACCGGCTCCTTGGCGCGCACCGTTGGCGACATCGGCATGTCATGGTTGACCGGCACCTCCCGCCAGCCGAGGACCACCTGACCTTCGGCTTTCACGGAGCGCTCGATCTCCTCGACGCAGGCGTGGCGGGAAGCGGCTTCCTGCGGCAGGAAGACCATGCCGACACCGTATTCGCCGGCCGGCGGCAGATCGACGCCCTGCTTCGCCATTTCTTCGCGATAGAACTGGTCAGGAATCTGGATCAGGATACCGGCACCATCGCCCTGCAGGGGATCGGCGCCCACGGCACCACGGTGATCCAGATTTTTCAGGATCAACAAGCCCTGCTCGACGATGCCATGACTTTTCTGGCCCTTGAAATGGGCAACGAAGCCCACGCCGCAAGCATCGTGCTCGTTCGCGGGGTCGTACAAACCCTGCCGCTCAGGTAGTGCCGATTCCATCACACTCGTTCCTTCAAAAAACTCGGCCGCTGAAATCATGGGCCAAAGGTAGAAAAAACCGGCTTCCCGATACCTTAGCCGGCTTGTACGAAAATTCGGGGCGACCGCAGAATATACCGTCAAACCCCTGCCTATTCAAGATGCTGCGATGCACCAACGCGGTTCTTCCAGATCCCTATCAATCCCCGTTCAGGTGCATCTCGCTTCGATGGATGCCGCAATCATCGCTTCGCCGGCCACATCGGAAACCACCGCACTGCCGATTCCCTTCAGCAACACCAGGCGCAGCTTGCCGTCCTGAACCTTCTTGTCGTGGCGCATCAGTTCCATATAGCGCGCAGCCCCCATTGGTGCACCATGAACCGGCAAGTCGCAACGCACGAAGAGGTTTTCGATCCGCTCCACCGCGTCGACGTCAAGCCAGCCCAGGCGCCACGACAACTCGGCAGCAATTAGCGTGCCGGCAGCAATCGCCTCGCCATGCAACCATTCTCCGTAACCAAGGCCGGTTTCGATGGCATGACCGAAGGTGTGGCCGAGATTGAGCAAGGCGCGCTCGCCGGTTTCGCGCTCGTCCGCCGCGACCACGTCCGCCTTGTTGGCGCATGACCGATGGACGGCATAGGCCAGCACCTCCTTGTCGCGCGCCAGCAGTTTTTCGACATTCGCTTCCAGCCAGGCAAAGAATGCGGGGTCGCGTATCAACCCGTACTTGATTACTTCTGCGACCCCGGCCCTTAGTTCACGGTCCGGCAAGGTATCGAGAGTGTCGATGTCGGCGAGGACCACTTGCGGCTGGTAGAACGCCCCGATCATGTTCTTGCCCAGCGGATGATTGATTGCCGTCTTGCCGCCGACCGAAGAATCGACTTGGGAAAGCAGCGTGGTTGGCACCTGGATGAAAGGCATCCCGCGCTGGTAGCAGGCGGCCGCGAAGCCACCCATGTCGCCGATGACGCCACCACCCAAGGCGATCAGCGTCGTGCTGCGTTCGCAATGCGTGCCGAGCAGTGCATCGAAAACCAGGTTCAGGGTTTCCCAATTTTTGTATTGCTCACCGTCCGGGAGGATGATCGGCAACGTCGAAATTCCGGCTTTTTCGAGGGTCGACCGCAACCGGTCGAGATAAAGGGGGGCCACCGTCGTATTGCTGACGATCACGGCCTTTTTCTGCTTCAAATGCGGCAGCAGCAGATCGGCGCGCGCCAACAAAGCGCTGCCGATATGAATGGGATACGAACGCTCGGCCAGCGAGACGGTCAGTGTCTGAGTCAGATTTTGCATAGGCGGTTGAATTCCCGCAACAGATGTTGAACGATGCCGGCGGCGACGAGATGCGATCCATCGACAACCAGATGGGCGGCCTCGCGATACAACGGGTCGCGCTGCCGGTGCAGTTCCTCAAGTTTCGCCAGCGGGTCGGGAACCCGCAGCAGCGGGCGATTCCGATCATGGCGTGTGCGCTCGAAGAGCATGGCCGGCGGCACGTTCAGATAGACCACCCAACCGGTTTCACGCAGCCGGGCGCGATTGTCCGGATTGATCACCACTCCGCCGCCGGTCGCCAGCACGATATCCGTTCCGGACGTCAGATCGACAATCGTCTGCGCCTCGCGACGACGAAAGCCCTCTTCCCCCTCGATCTCGAAGATGGTCGGGATGGGCACCCCGGTGCGTTCGACAATTTCATGGTCGGAGTCGTAGAACGTGCGCCCCAGGCGCTTCGCCAGTTGCCGGCCAACGGTGGTTTTTCCTGCACCCATCAGGCCGACGAGATAAATATTGCTGCGATTATTCACGCCGGGATTCTATCCGACTCTGGAGATTCGCCAAAAGACAAGGGCCGGCAATGCCGGCCCTTGGCGAGCGGGGTTTCGAAGATCAGTTGACCTGCAACTTGTCCGAAACGATGCGCGGCGTGATGAAGAACAGCAGTTCGCGCCGCTGGCCGGTATCGTTCTGATACTTGAACAGATAACCGAAGAACGGAATATCGCCAAGGAGCGGGACCTTCTCGGTCACATTTTCCTTCTTGGTGATATATACGCCACCGATAACCACGGTTCCGCCATTCTCGACCACCACACTGGTTTCAACCGTAGCCGTCTTGATCGGCGGGTTGCCCAGCACCGCGCGCGTCCAGTCCGGCTCTTCCTTCTTGACCACGAGCAGCATGCGCACAGTTCCCTCGGGCGTAATCTGCGGCGTCGCCTCGAGAGAGAGCGCAGCGGTCTTGAACGATACGTTCTGGGTCGCCACGCCACCGCCGGCCACAGTCGTCACATAAGGAATTTCCGTGCCATCCTGGATCTTCGCCTTGACGTTGTTCGCGGTAATGACGCGCGGACTCGAAACGATCTTACCGATACCATCCGTTTCCAAGGCTGCCAGCTCGAGATTCAGGATTCGCGTCAGCGAGGCATTGAACAAGGAGAAGGCCAGCGTACCACCGACATTGGTGAAAGATGGCAGATTGACGCCGATCGTGTTGTTCGACACCTGGCCCGCGGGAGAATACGAACCGCCACCACTATAGATACCGCTGCCGCCGACCTGGGTACCACCCGCCCGCGCGCTCAGGAAATTCATTCGGACGCCGAGATCGCGGTTGAAGGTGTCGCTCGCCTCGACCACGCGTGCCTCGATCAGAACCTGACGCGCACCGATGTCGATGGCCCGGATGAAGCGGCGGATTTCTTCAAGCTTGCTCGGGATATCATTGACAAACAGGATATTGGTCTGCGGGTCGGCAACCGCATTGCCGCGCTTGCTCAGGATTCTCTGAGCAGACCCGGGAATGGCCTGCTGTCCCGCCGGTGCCAAACCAGCCAGAAGACGCGCCACATCAACGGCCTTCTGATAGTTCAGCTGGAATTGCTCGGCCTGGATCGGCTCCAGTTCACTGATCTGCTGGCGCGCCTCGAAATCGAGCTTCTCGCGTGTCGCAATTTCGTCGCGCGGGGCAATCATCATGATGTTGCCCTTCTTGCGCATGTCCAGCCCCTTCTGCTGGAAGATGATGTCGATCACCTGGTCGGCCGGGACGTCCTTCAGCACTAGGGTCGTCGTACCGGTCACCGTTTCGCTGATCACTGCGTTCAGACCCAGTTCCTCGGCCATCAGGCGCAACAGGGCGCGCACATCGCCGTTCTGGTAATTGATGCTGACCCGCGGCCCCTGGTAACCCGTCTTGGTTCCCTGAACCAGTTTGTTCGGATCCTCGACGATGCGCTTGACCTCGACTACGAACTGGTTTTCGCTCTGATAGGCATTGTGCTCCCACAGACCGTGCGGCGTGATGGTCATTCGCGCGTTCTCGCCGAAAGCTTTGGTTTCGATCGAGGTCACCGGCGTTCCGAAATCCGTGACATCTAGCCGGCGACGCAGGTTGTCGGGAACACTGGTCTTGACGAAATCGACGATCAGATTCTTGCCCTGCTGACGGATGTCGATGCCAGTGCCGGCATCGCTCAGATCGACAATGATCCGGCCTTCGCCATCCTTGCCACGGCGGAAGGCAACGTCCTGAAGGGCGTGGCGCTTGCCGATCGCGGTTTCTTCGGTGAACCGGGTGGCGCGCTGCGCCAGCGAATCGGAAACCACCGGAATCGGCGCCAGCACGACGTAAAGCGCCTTGCCGTCCAGGCGCGTGGTGTAGTTCATGCTGCGCGTAAGATTGAGAACGACACGTGTGCGACCACCGACTTCGACGACATTGACGCTCTGCAGGTCTCCTTCCTTGAGCACAAGGCTGTTCTTGCCCAGCCCGTTTGCGGTCGACGGAAAGTCGAAGGCTATTTTTGCCGGCTTGGCTACGCTGAACCCGGTTGGAGGGGTCGCAAGCGGTTCCTTCAAGTCGATCCGAATGGCAATGTCCGTTCCCTGGGGAGCGGCGTTGATCGCCTCGATCGAATTTGCGGCAACCGTCTGCGCTGAAAGCGGACCGGCCAAGGCAAGGCAGGTCGCCGCAAGAGCGGCCATCGCGTAGTTGATGAATTTCATTTCTTGCTTCCCTCCTTGCCCTGCAGATACAAGGAACTGGTACGTTCGCTCCAGTCACCCGCAGAATCCTGAATCAATTCGCGCAACACCACTTCTTTGTCTGTGATTTGCGTCACCATGCCGAAATCAAGCCCGACGTATTCCCCAACCTTGACCTGCTTGACCTTGTCTTCAACCTGAATCACGGCAATCGGACGCCGATTGACGTTCAGATAGCCGATCATCTTCAACGACTCGATCGGATATTTTTCGAGCAGGCTGTTACGCAGTTCGCGCGCCTCGAAATCGGGCTGGAAGGCGCCACCGTTGCTCGCCCCCTGCTTGGTCTTCGACTCCGGCTCGATCTTGCCCGGCTTGAACGGATCCAGCAACGCCTCGACATCATAGGGAACAGGCTGATAGGGCTTCACCTCGGGCAGCTTGGGAATATTCCCCCGCATGTCCTTGGTGCTATCGACCATCCATTGCCTGAGGTCTTCGTGGTCGCCACCCAAACAGGCCCCCAGGGCGCCACAGAGTGCGACAAGGATTAATCGCTTCACTTCTTCGCTCCTTGCTTCGCGACTTGCGCTGCCTTCTTCTGCCTAGCCACCTCTTCCTCGTCCAGATAACGGAAGGTCTTTGTGGTTGCATCGAGAGACAGAACGCCATCCTTGCCGGGAACTATCGCGATATTGTTCAGCGTCACGATGCGTGGCAACTTCGCGATGTCGGCGGCGAAGGCGCCAAAATCATGGTACCCGCCGTTGATCTTCACCGCGATCGGCAACTCGGCATAGAAGTCCTTGATCTGCTCGGCACCCGGACGGAAGAGATCGAACTGCAGTCCACGCCCAAGGCCCGCCTGGTTGACTTCGATAAGCAACGCCTCGATTTCCGACTTGTTCGGCAACTGTTTCAGCAAGGCGCCAAAGGAACGGTCGATTTCCGCCAGTTGCTCGATATACAAATCGAGATTGACCGCCTGCCGCTTCTTGTCGAGATATTGCTGCTTGAGGGTTTCCTCTTCCTTCTGCTTGCTTTCCAGTTCGGCCAGCTGGTCGCTCCACAGGAACCACCACCCGGCGACGAGCAGGGCCACGAAGAGACCCAGCAGCATGGTCAGCTTCGGAATCAGCGGCCAGGAACCCGGATCGTTCGGATTCAGGAAGCGAAAGTCGTCGGCGATCGCCTGAAAATCGATTCTTGGGGTTGAAATGGTCTTGGCTTTCATTTCTTGGCCTTCCCATCATCAGGCTTGGTACGCGTCAGCGTGAAATTCATGGCGAACTCGTTGCTGCGGCGCCCGTTCAGAACTACCGCCTTGACCTCGACCAGTTGCGGATTCTCCAGCCAGGGAGAGGCTTCAAGATTGCGCATCAGGGCAGAGACACGGGCATTCGACTGGGCGTAGCCGGTGATATTGACCTTGGCGCCGTCCTGCTTGAGCGACTTGAGGTAAACTCCCTCGGGCACCTGCCTGACAAGTTCGGTCAGCAGATAGACGGTTTCGCCACGATCGCGCTGAAGATCCTCAATGATCTGCTTGCGGGCCAGCAGTGCCTGGGTCTGTTCCTTGAGCCGCTTGATCTGATCGATCTGTTTGTCGAGAACGGCAATTTCGCGCTTCAGGAAATCATTGGCGTCAGCCTGGTTGCTGATGTAACCATTGATGATTGTATACCCGAGGAAAATAACCAAGGCGGCCAGCGCGGCGACCGCACCGAGCATGCCATAGAACTGCTGACGCCTTGCCTTTCGCGCTTCTTCGCGGTGAGGCAGGAGGTTAATGCGAATCATGATGGATCAAACCTCCGCAAGGCGAGGCCGCAAGCCACCATCAGGGACGAGGCGTCGGCCAGCAGGTTCTTCGCCCGCACACGGTCGGAGAGCACCATGTTGGCAAACGGGTTGGCGATCAGGGTGCTGACTTGGGTACGCGTCGCCACGACTTCGTCGACGCCGGGAATCACGGCACAGCCGCCGGCCAGTACGATGTGATCGACCTGGTTGTATTGGGTCGAGGTGAAGAAGAACTGCAGGGCGCGCGAAATTTCGAGCGCCAGATTTTCCATGAACGGGGCCAGCAACTCGGTTTCGTAACCCTCCGGCAGGCTGCCGGCGCGCTTGGCGCCTTCGGCCTCTTCGTAGGTCATTCCGTAATGCCGAGCGATATCCTGGGTCAACTGTCCGCCACCGAAAGCCTGCTCGCGCGCATAGACCTGCTGCCCGTTGCGCAGGACCGTCAGGCTCATCACATTGGAGCCGGCGTCGATCAGCGCCACCGTCTGATTCTTGCCCCCTTCGGGCAACTGGCGCTCGATCAACTCGAACGCGGCCAGTGCCGCCAGCGACTCGACGTCTACGACCACTGCGCTGAGTCCCGCCGCATCCGCCACCGCGACACGGTCTTCGACCCGCTCCTTCTTGGAGGCGGCAATCAGCACCTCCAGTTCGTCAGGCAGCGATGGCGCCGGACCGATCACCTGAAAGTCGAGATTGACCTCGTCGATCGCGAACGGAATATATTGGTTCGCCTCCGACTCGACCTGGATTTCGAGCTGGTCGTCACGCAAACCCGCGGGCACGATGATTTTCTTCGTGATCACTGCGGAGCCGGGCAGCGCCATCGCAACGTTGCGCGTCGACGTACCCAGCCGTTTCCAGGCTCGCTTGACGGCATCGACGACGCCATCGAGGTTGGCAATATTGCCATCGGACACCGCATCCTTCGGCAACACCTCGATGGTGTAGCGCTCGACACGGTAACCCTCCTTCCCGTTGGCGGTCAGCTCGACCAGCTTGACGGCCGAGGAGCTGATGTCCAGCCCCAACAATGGACGCGCCTTGGGATTAAACAACGCTGAGATATCGAAGCCCACCAGACCCCCAAAAAGCCCTTAAAAAATGCGATGTTAGGCAAAACAACCAATAATTTGGTTTAGATGCTAGCAACAACCACACGGCATGTAAAGCGTTTTCACGGGGCGTTTACGCATAAGCGTATAATCCGCGCAACGCCAATCCGACCCCACTTTACAACCTTGTCCTCCCTCCCTCTGGCCGCCCGTATCGTTCTCTCCCCGCTGGTCGTTTTGCTCGGCCTCGTCGCCATTGGCATCGCCTTGGCGATGATCGTTCTCGCGCTCGCCTATCCCAATCTGCCATCGCTCGAAGTCCTCACAGATTATCGCCCCAAGATTCCGCTGCGCGTATACACCAGCGACGGCTTCCTGATCGGCGAATTCGGCGAAGAACGGCGCGCCGTCGTCAGCATACAGGATGTTCCGCCGGTCATGAAGCACGCCATTCTGGCCGCCGAGGATGATCGCTTCTACCAGCATGGCGGCATCGACTACATGGGGATCATGCGTGCCGCCGGCGCCAACCTGATCGGGGGCGGCAAGCGCCAGGGCGCCTCGACGATCACCCAGCAGGTCGCCCGCAATTTCTTCCTGTCGAGCGAAAAGACCTACACGCGCAAACTCTACGAGGCGCTGCTGTCGTTCAAGATCGAGAGCAACCTGAGCAAGGACCAGATCCTTGAGCTCTACATCAACCAGATCTTCCTCGGCCAGCGCGCCTACGGCTTCGCCGCCGCCGCCCAGATCTACTTCGGCAAGCCGCTGCAGGACATCACCGTCGCCGAGGCCGCCATGCTCGCCGGTCTGCCCAAGGCGCCGTCGGCCTACAATCCGATCGCCAACCCGAAGCGAGCCAGGATCCGTCAGCAATATGTATTGCGCCGCATGCACGACCTTGGCTACATCACAGACGTCCAGTACGAATCGGCGCTCAAGGAACCGCTGGTGATCAAGCGCGAGCTGGCGGAATACGCCGTCCACGCCGAACACGCGGCCGAGATGGCCCGCCAGATCGCCGCCGAGCGCTTTCCGGAAGACGTCTATTCGCGCGGATTCAAGGTCTACACGACCCTGGTCAAGGCCGAACAGGAGGCCGCCTACCACAGCCTGCGCCGTGGCGTCATGGACTACGACCGGCGCCACGGCTACCGGGGCGCCGAGTCCTATCTCGACATGAAGGACATCTCCTCCGATCAGGACGAAGCCATCGACGAGGCGTTGCAGGACATCGCCGACACCGGCGACCTGATCCCCGCCCTCGTGCTGGCGGCCGAACCAAAGCAGATTCGCGCCTACCGCAAGGGTGGCGAGATCGTCACACTGAGCGGCGACGCGATCAAGTTCGCAACCAAGATGCTCGACGGCAACGCGCCGCCCAACAAGCGCATCAAGCGCGGCGCAATCATCCGCCTGCAAAAGGACGACAAGGGCAACTGGCAGATCAGCCAGTTGCCCGACGTCGAGTCCGCGTTCGTCGCGGTCGACCCGCGGGACGGGGCGATTCGCGCGCTGGTCGGCGGCTTCGACTTCAACCGCAACAAGTTCAATCACGTGACGCAGGCCTGGCGACAGCCCGGATCGAGCTTCAAGCCCTTCATCTACTCGGCGGCGCTCGAGAAGGGCTTTCATCCGGGCAGCATCATCAACGACGAGCCGATCGTGATCTCGGCCAGCCAGACCGGTTCGCAAGCCTGGGAGCCGCACAACTACGACGGCAAGTACGAAGGCCCGATGAAGATGCGGACGGCGCTGGCCAAGTCGAAGAACATGGTGTCGATCCGCATCCTGCAGGCCATCGGCACGCATTACGCGCAGGACTACGCCGGCCGCTTCGGCTTCGATCCCGAGAAACATCCGCCCTACCTGACCATGGCCCTCGGTGCCGGTTCGGTGACGCCGTGGCAGATGGTGACCGCTTACTCCGTGTTCGCCAACGGCGGTTACCGGATCAGGCCCTTCGTCGTCCGCGAAATCCGCGACGAGAACAGCAACGTGCTCGCCCGCTCGGCGGAAGTGCCGGCCGGCGAGGAATCCATCCGCGTCATCGACCCGCGCAATGCCTTCATGATGGACAGCATGCTGCGCGACGTGACCATCTACGGCACCGCGGCCAAGGCCTCGGTCGCCCTCAAGCGGCAGGATCTCGCCGGCAAGACGGGCACCACCAACGAATATGTGGATGCCTGGTTCTGTGGCTACCAGATGACGATCAGCGCCTGTGCCTGGGTCGGCTTCGACCAGCCGCGCAAGCTCGGCGACAAGGAAACCGGCGGCGCCGCGGCGCTGCCGATCTGGATCGGCTACATGGGCCGCGCCCTCAAGGACGTCGCCATGCAGACGCCGGCCATGCCGGACGGCATCACCGCCTTCGGCAGCGGCCGCGAGCGAACCTACATGTACAACGAGAACGTGGTCAGGGACGCATCGCCGGACGAAGGGCAGGAGGAAACGACACCCTCATCGGTGGTCGATCCCAGCCACCTGCCGCCGAGCGACTGATCAGGCCAGGCGCACCGGCTCGCCGGCCTGTTGGCTGGCGAGCGCCGAAAGCTTTTCCAGCAGTTCGGCGCCATCGCGCGTGTCGCGCCAGGCCGCGCCGTCCCAGCGAAAATGAAAGCCGCCGGCGCGGGCGGCCACCCAGATTTCGCGCGCCACGCCGTGGCGATTGACGACGATCCGGCTGCCGTCGGCAAACTCAATCTCCAGCACGCCGCCGGCCGCCAGTTCGAAGTCGATATCGGCACCACTGGCTTCCAGCGCCGCCTCGATGCGGGCCAGAATGCCGTCTGCCAGCGCATTGAATTCCTTGTCATCCATGGTGTGCTACCATCCCGCTCTTTACTGACCGGTCCGTCATTAATGCTCCGAATCTTCGCCGCGCTCCTGACGCTCTGCCTCGCCGCCTGCGGCTTGAAAGCCCCGCTCGTCATGCCCTCCGGCCCGCCGCCCGAACCCCTGTTCGGCAACCCGAAACCTGCCCCGGCGCCGGCGCCGGCACCCCAGAATCCGCCAGCTGCCGGCGATGTTAGCACGGACCAAAAGAACAGCACCCAATGAGCCACTTCACCCTCAAGCAAGGCGTCCTGCACGCCGAATCCGTCGCCCTGCCCGCCATCGCCGAGCGCTTCGGCACACCGGCCTACGTTTACTCCCGCGCGGCGCTGCAGGGCGCACTGCAGGAGTTTCTCGACGTTCTCGCCGCCCACCCGGCCGGCGACGGCGCGCTGGTCTGCTACGCTGTCAAGGCCAACTCCAACCTCGCCATCCTCAACCTCTTCGCGCGCATGGGCGCCGGCTTCGACATCGTTTCCGGCGGCGAACTGCAACGTGTCCTGGCCGCCGGTGCCGACCCGCGCAAAGTCGTCTTCTCGGGCGTCGGCAAGACCGCCAATGAAATGAAGCAGGCGCTCGACGCCGACATCCTCTGCTTCAACATCGAATCGCCGGCCGAACTGGAACGCCTGAATGAAGTCGCCGGCCAGTGCGGCAGGCAGGCGCCGGTCAGCCTGCGCGTCAATCCGAACGTCGACCCGAAGACCCATCCCTACATTTCGACCGGCCTCAAGGAAGCCAAGTTCGGCGTCGCCTACGACGACGCACTGGCCCTCTACCGCCGTGCCGCCGCGCTGCCCCATATCGAGGTCGCCGGCATCGACTGCCACATCGGTTCGCAACTGCTCGACCCTTCGCCCTTCGTCGAGGCGCTCGATCGCATTCTGGCGCTGATAGACCAGTTGACCGCGGAAGGCATCCGCATTCACCACATCGACCTCGGCGGCGGCCTCGGCATCAAGTACAAGGACGACCAGGTGGAACCCACCGTGGCGTCCTACCTCAATCCGCTGCTCGACCGGCTGGCCGGGCGCGGCCTCAAGGTCGTCCTCGAACCCGGCCGCCGCCTGGTCGGCAATGCCGGCCTGCTACTGACGCGCGTCGAGTTCCTCAAGCCGGGCGAGGGCAAGAATTTCGCCATCGTCGACGCGGCGATGAACGACCTCAAGCGGCCGGCGCTCTACGAGGCCTGGCACGACATCCTGCCAGTGGCACCGCATGCCGGCGAAACCCGCGTCTACGACGTGGTCGGCCCGGTCTGCGAGACCGGCGACTTCCTCGGTCTGGCGCGGCCGCTCGCCATCGCCGCCGGCGACCTGCTCGCCGTCATGTCGGCCGGCGCCTACGGCATGGCGATGGCCTCCAACTACAACACCCGGCCGCGTGCCGTCGAGGTGATGGTCGATGGCGCGCAGGCGCATGTGATCCGCCGCCGCGAAACTGTCGACGAACTCTACGCCGGCGAACAGATCCTGCCGGCATGAGGCACGGCGCCGGCGCCCTGCTGCTGGCAGCCGCGCTGCTGCTCGCGGCCTGCGGCGAAAAACCGGCCGAGAAGAAGGGCGCGCCGCCGGCCCTGATCACGACCACGCAGGCGCAGGTCGTGGCGCTGGAGATCGCCGAGCGCACGCTGGGCACGCTGGAAGCGGTCAAGGATCCGAAAATCGGCGCCGAAATCGCCGGCAAGGTCGTCGAGGTGGCCGCGCGCAGCGGCCAGGAGGTCGGCAAGGGACAGTTGCTGGCGCGCATCGACCCCACCGATGCCGGCTACCAGGCCGCCGCCGACAGCGCCGAGATCGCCCGGCTGGAGGCGCTGCTGGCGCAGCAGGAAAGAGTCGTCGCGCGGCAGTCCGAGCTGGTGCAGCGGAGCTTCATTTCGAAAAATGCGCTCGACGACGTGACCGCCCAGCGTGACGCCCTGAAGAGCCAGCTGGCGACGGCACAGGCACGCGCCAGCCTGTCGCGCAACGCGCTCGGGAAAACCCGCGTCGTCGCCCCCTTCGCCGGCATCGTCGAAACGCAGATCGTCGCCGTCGGCGACTACGTCAAGGTCGGCGATCCCCTCTTCCGACTGGTCTCCAACGAGCGCCTGCGTGCCAACCTGCCCTTCCCGGAGTCCGCCGCCGCGCGCCTCAGGATCGGCCAGCCGGTGCGCCTTGTCAGCCCGCTGGCACCGGAAACGATCATCGCGGCCGTCGTCGAGGACATCCGCCCGACCGTCGGCGAGAGCAACCGCGCCCTCGAGGTCATCGCCCGCCTCGACAACCCCGGCCTGCTGAAGGGGGGCGGCTCGGTCGACGCCGCCGTCGTCACCGGCCAGCGCGAGCGCGCCGTGGTGGTGCCGGAGCAGGCGGTCGTCCTGCGCCCGGCAGGTAAGGTCGTCTACCTGATCGCCGACGGCAAGGCCCGGCAGCAGATCGTCGAGGTCGGCAGCAAGCAGCGCGGCCTGATCGAGATCACCAGCGGCCTGCACGGTGGTGAAACGGTCGCCCTCGACGGCGCCGGCTTCCTGAGCAACGGTGCTGCGGTCAACGTCAAGGAACTGCCGAAAACCGCCGCCGCTCCAGCGGCCGCCGCGAAGCCTCAATGACCCTGCCCGAGCTGTCGATCAAGCGCCACGTGCTGGCGTGGATGCTGAGCGCGGTACTGGTCCTGTTCGGCGTCATCAGCTTCGACCGGATCGGCATGGACCGCTATCCGTACATCGAATTCCCGGTCGTCTCGATCACGACGACGCTCAAGGGTGCCAACCCGGACATCGTCGACGCCTCGGTGACCAACATCATCGAAAGCTCCGTCAATTCGACGCCTGGCATCGAGCACATCCAGTCCACGTCGTCGCCCGGCGTCTCGGTGATCGCCATCACCTTCAACCTCGAAAAGAAGATCGACGTCGCCTTCAACGAGGTCCAGGCCAAGGTCAACCAAGTGCTGCGCCGCCTGCCCAAGGACGCCGATCCGCCGGTCGTCGCCAAGGTCGAAACCAACGCCCAGCCAATCATGTGGCTGGCCCTGCAGGGCGACCGCACGCAGCAGCAGTTGAACCAGTACGCCATCAACGTGCTGAAGAAGCGCCTGGAAACCATCGACGGCGTAGGCGAAGTGCGCCTCGGCGGACGCCGCGACCGGACCATCCGCGCTGAGCTGTGGCCGGCGCGGATGGCGGCGTTCGGCGTCACCGCGCAGGACATCAACGACGCCTTTGCGCGCGAGCACGTGCAGATGGCCGGAGGTTTCGTGGTCGGCGAAAAGACCGAAAGCCTGGTCAAGCTCGACCTCGAATTCCATTCGATCGATGCGCTCAAGCAGATGGTGATCGGCTGGAAAGCCGGCGCACCGATCCGCCTGCAGGATGTCGCCGAGGTCATCGACGGCCTCACCGACAACCGTCAGCTTGCCCGCTTCAACGGCGAGACGACGATCGGCCTCGGCATCGTCAAGGTCACCAATACCAACACAGTCGCCATCGTCGACAAGGTCAAGGCAAAGCTGGAAAACGAGCTGCGCCCGCAACTTCCGCCCGGCCTGCAACTGCATGTCGTGTCGAACGACGCGGTGTTCATCCTCGAGATCGTCAATGCGCTGAAGGAGCACCTGGTCGAGGGCACCCTGCTCGCGGCACTGGTCGTCTGGCTCTTCCTGCAGTCGGTGCGGGCGACCATCATCGTCGCGCTGGCCATCCCGGTGTCGCTGATGGGCGCCATCGCGGTCATCTACTTCTTCGGCTACACGCTCAATTCGCTGACCCTGCTCGGCTTGCTGCTGCTGATCGGCGTCGTCGTCGATGACGCCATCGTCGTCCTCGAGAACATCTTCCGCCACCGCGAGGAACTCGATGCCGACCCGGTGACGGCTGCGGTCAACGGCGCCAACGAGGTCGTTTTCGCGGTCATCGCCGCGACCCTGGCGCTGGTCTCGATCTTCGCCCCGGTCATTTTCATGAGCGGCATCATCGGCCAGTTCTTCCGCTCCTTCGCCGTCGTCGTCACCTTCGGCGTGCTGGTTTCGCTGTTCGTCTCGCTGACCTTGACGCCGATGCTCTGCTCGCGCTTCCTGACCGTGCGCGAAAAGGGCCACCAGCACGGCCGCTTCCTCGCCGCCATCGAGCGCCGCTTCCAGCGCCTCGACGCCTTCTACCGCCGCCTGCTCGCCCGCGCCCTGGCGCGTCGGTGGACCGTGGTGCTGCTGACCCTGCTCACCGTCGCTTCCAGCGCCTTCTTCTTCGCCAACGTCGGCAAGACCTTCGCGCCGGAACAGGACGAGGGCCGCTTCCTGGTCTATCTGCGCGCCCCGCTCGGTTCGTCGATCGACTACACCGACTCGCGCCTGCGGATGGTCGAGGCGGTGCTCAACGAACATGACGAAATCGTCACCGAATTCGCCCTGATCGGTCTCGGCAGCGCCGGCCAGGTCAACCAGGGCACCGTCGTCGCCCGCATGGCTCCGCGCAACGAGCGGCGCATCAGCCAGCAGGAACTGCTGCCCATCCTGCGCGAGAAGCTGGCGCAGATTCCCGGTGCCCGCGTCTTCGCCGCACCGTATCCGATGGTCCAGGGCCAGCGCGGCGAACCGCTGCAGTTCGTACTGAGCGGCGAGAACCTGGCCGAAGTCGGCCGCCTCGGCCGCGAACTTCAGGGCAAGCTGGCCGCCGAACCCGGCCTTGGCGGGCGCATCGACACCGACCTCCAGCTCGACCTGCCGCAACTCGTCTTCCAGCCCGACCGCCTGCGCATCGCTTCCGCCGGCCTGACCACCGCCGATGTCGCGGCCGCCATCAACATGCTCACCGGCGGCGTCGACATCGCCAAATACAACGACGAGCCGGGCGACGGCCAGCGCTACGACATCCGCGTCAAGGGCCGCGAGGGCGAATTCACGCAACCGGCCGACCTCGCGAAAATCTATCTGCGCAACAAGGAAGGCAAGCTGGTGCGCCTCGATTCGGTCGCCAGTTTCACGGAAACGCTCGGGCCGGCGGTCATCGGCCGCTTCGACCTGCAATACGCCGCCACCTTCTTCGCCACGCCGACCATCCCGCTCGGCGAGGCGGTACAGAAAGTGCGGTCGTTCGCCGACGACCTGCCGCCCGGCTACCAGATCAAGCTGATCGGCCAGGCCGAGGAATTCGCCAAGACCACCAAGTACATGACCTTCGCCTTCGTGCTGGCGATGGTGTTGCTCTACATGGTGCTGGCCAGCCAGTTCGACTCCTTCCTGCAGCCCTTCATCGTCATGCTGGCGCAACCGCTCGCCATCATCGGCGGCGTAGCGGCACTGTGGGCGACCGGCCAGACCCTCAACATCTACTCGATGATCGGCCTCGTCCTGCTCATCGGCCTCGTCGCCAAGAACTCGATCCTGCTCGTCGACCTGACCAACCAGCGCCGTGCCGGCGGCATGGGCATCGACGACGCCCTGAACGACGCCTGCCCGATCCGCATGCGGCCGGTGCTGATGACCTCGGCCACCGTCGTCCTCGCCCTGGCGCCCGCCGCGCTCGGTTTCGGCGCCGGCTCGGAAACCAACCAGCCGCTGTCGATCGCCGTCATCGGCGGCATGATCTCGTCGACGCTGCTGACGCTGGTCGTCGTGCCGGCAGTCTACTCGCTGGTCGAGAACTATCTGGCGCTGCGCCAGGAAACGCCGGAAGGTCGCCGCCAGGTAGTCTAAAATTAAAAGGTTGGTGACAGACCGCAGCCTGTTGCGGTCGACCGCATTTTTTTCGGCAAAAACCATGGATTTCAACAGTCTCACCGAAGTGCTGGGTGACAAGACGACGATCGCGCTCGCCGGCCTGATCGTCGGCCTGCTGTTCGGCGTCTGCGCCCAGCGCTCGCGTTTCTGCCTGCGTTCGGCAGTCGTCGAATTCTGGAACCGGCAAGGCACCGCCAAGCTGGCCATCTGGCTCTTCGCCTTCTCCTCGGCCATCGTCGCCACCCAGTTGTTCATCACCCAGGGCTGGCTCGACGTCGGCCAGGCGCGCCAGCTTTCCGCCGCCGGCAGCCTCTCCGGCGCCCTCGTCGGCGGCCTGCTGTTCGGCATCGGCATGATCCTGGCACGTGGCTGCTCGTCGCGCATGTTGGTCCTCGCCGCCAACGGCAACCTGCGTGCGCTGCTCACCGGGCTGATCTTCGCCGTCGCCGCCCAGGCCTCGCTGAACGGCGTGCTATCGCCGGCCCGCACCTGGATTTCCGGATTGTGGACCATCGAGGGCGGCGCCGCGCGCGACCTGCTCGCCACCTTCCACCTCGGCCATTACGGCGGGCTTGTCTTCGGCCTCGTCTGGCTCGCCACCGCCATCCATTTCGCGCAGCGCGCCCATCTCAGCCGGCGCGAGTGGCTGGGCGCCATCGGCGTCGGGGTCATGATCGCCCTCGCCTGGCTGCTGACTTACCGGATCGGTTCGCAGTCCTTCGAAATCGTCCCGGTGCAAAGCCTCAGCTTCACCGGCCCCTCGGCCGACATGCTGATGCTCGTGCTGTCGCCGCCAGGCCAGCCGTGGGATTTCGACATCGGCCTGGTGCCCGGCGTCGTTCTCGGTTCCTTCCTCGCCGGGCTGTGGGGCAAGGAACTCAAACTGGAAGGCTTCAAGGATGGCCACAGCATGCGTCGCTACATCGCCGGCGCCCTGTGCATGGGCTTCGGCGGCATGCTGGCCGGCGGTTGTGCGGTCGGCGCCGGCGTCTCCGGCGCCGCCATCTTCGCCCTCACCGCCTGGCTAGCGCTGATCGGCATGTGGCTCGGCGCCGGGCTCACCGACCGCTTGGCAGATCGGCCACAGAAACTCGAAGAGCGCCCGGCCTTGCTGGCCTGAGCATGTCCGTTTAGCTATCTGCAGCCATTTCGGACGATATCGGTTGAAAAATACTATTCAAGAAAACGCACCAATCCTGATTCGAGATCGTAGACCGCGCCGACCAAGATGATGTTGCTGCCCGGCAGATTGGCCTTTACCTCCGGTGTTTCCATAAGCTCACGTATCGTATGCCGTACGTTGGCTTCTACACCCTTGCTTACCAGAGCATCCAGCGGTTGATTGTCGTCAAGACCATCGAGGGCAGGCAGGATGTTCTCCAGCAGAACCTCAATTCGGCTCTTGTGCCTGGCGCCTTCGAACTTCGCTGAAATGGCCGCCTTGACGGCACCGCACCCCTCATGCCCGAGGACGACGAACAGCGGGGTTTTCAGGTGGGCGGCAGCATACTGCAGGGTGCCCAGAATCGATGGGCCGAGGACGTTGCCAGCCACACGAATCACGAAGAGTTCGCCGAAACCGGCATCGAAAACCAGTTCCGGTGGCACCCTGCTATCGCTGCAACCGAGAATCGTGGCGTAGGGTTGCTGTCCCTTGGCCAGTTCCGCAAGCACTTCCTTTTGCAGGGTCGGAAAACGTGCCAGTCCTGCGACAAAGCGCTCGTTGCCTTCCTTCAGGCGGTCAAGCGCCTCTTGGGCCGAGTACGCTGATGGGACAGTTGTAGGCATGGCGGCTAAATTGGTATGAAAGGATGGACACTCCAACGCATGATCATAATACCTTCATGATTGTGATTGGCCTCTCAATACGCCGGAACCCTCATACAACCGGGGCGAGGCAAAATGTCCGCTGCGGCCCGAACGCAGGCTTTCACCCGGTCACATCCCGCCCCCAAAACTCAACAAAAAAACCGCCGAGACGCTTTGGCGAGTTTTCTGATTTTCCCGGCAATCAGTGCGGAAAATACATCTTCGCCTTGTCCAGCTTGTAGGTCCACGGCAAACCGGCATTCTTCCAGCCGTTGACCGTGCGCTGGCCGGACTTCGCGCCATCTTTCGCGGTATCGCCCTCGAAGCCTTCGGCGATGCTGTAGACGCGCGTGAAACCGGCAGCCTGCAGGCGATCCTGCGCCTTGGAGCTGCGGTCGCCGGAGCGGCAAATCAGGATCACCGGCGCGTCCTTGCCGAGACCCATTTCCTTCATGCGGCGCTCGATTTCCGGCACGAAATCCTGGTTCGGTTCAAGCTTGTACATGAATCGCTTTTCATCCCAGTCGCTCATGATTTCCGGATGTTCGACGAAAGGTACGAGGGCGTCGGCATCGCCCGGCCAGCCGACGTACATGGCTTCGGCCCGGGTACGGACGTCGAAGAAGGCGACGCCTTTCGGGTCTTTTTTCTTCATCTCGTAGGCCTGCTGCGGCGTCAGGTAAAGCGCCACCTTGCTGCGTTTGACTTCCGGCAGGCTAGCCCAGTCGGTGCTGCCCGGCGCCCAGTCGGCAGCGTTGGCGAAGGTGGTGGCGGCCAGCAGGCCGGCGGCGAGGATTACCTTGATCGACGGCCGGCGCATCATGCCATCCCCGGGTTGTTGTCGACGCCCTTGAGCTTCGGCAGGTTGAGATTGACCGGCTTGACCGTCTTGAGGTCGCGCAGGTACTTGGCGACGACGTCCCAGATCGGCTCGCCAACGCCCTTGGCCTCTTCCGACACCGGCGCCCAGCCGGCGACCTTGTAGGTCTTCGCCGGGTCGATCGGCTGCCCCTTGAGCATCATGTTCTGGATGCGACTGCCCATCTTGGCGGTCGGGTCGCAGGTATATTGCAGGCCGCCGACGCGCACCATGTCGCCACCCTGCTGGTAGTAGGGGTCGGGGTTGAACAGGTTGTCGCAGACGTCTTCGAGCACTGTCTTGATCGTCTCGCCGCTCATATTGGTCACCGTCGTCCACGGGTAGGTGATCGCCGTCTGGTCGAGCACGTGCTCCATCAGGATCGGCTGCCCGGGCAGCAGCGAAGTGCCCCAGCGGAAGCCTGGCGAGAAGGCGATCTCGGCGTCCTTGACCTTCATCAGCGCATCGAGAATGACCTGGTCGAAGGTGCCGTTGAAGTTGCCGCGGCGGAACAGCGTACCCTCGGTGACCGCCAGTTTCTCGTTGAGTTTGGAAAGGTAGGGCGCACGCGCCTTGTCGATCAGCGCCTGCATCGCCTTGTCGGCCGGCAGCAGGTTGGCGAAGACGGGCAGCAGCTTGTAGCGGAAATCGGCGACCTTGCCGTTCTTCACATCGAAATCGAGGACGCCGAGGAACTTGCCGTTGGAACCTGCGTTGGTCACCAGCGTCTGGCCGCCGGGGTTCTTGACGACCACCGGCGCCGGCACGCCGTCGTGCGTGTGGCCGCCCATGATCGCGTCGATGCCGCGCACGCGCGAGGCCATCTTGAGATCGACGTCCATGCCGTTGTGCGAGAGGACGACGACGACCTGGGCGCCGGCGCCGCGCGCTTCGTCGACGGTCTTCTGCATGTTGTCTTCCTGGATGCCGAAGCTCCAGTTCGGCGTCTGCCAGCGCGGGTTGGCAATCGGCGTGTAGGGAAAGGCCTGGCCGATGATGGCCACCGGCACGCCGTTGATCTTCTTCATGACGAAGGGCTTGAAGACGGCATCGCCGAAATCGGTGGTCTTGACGTTCTGGGCGACGATGTCGATCTGGCCGGCGAAATCCTTTTCTTCGATTTCCTTGACCCGCGCCTCGCCGTAGGTCGATTCCCAGTGCAGGGTCATGACATTGACGCCAAGCGCCTTGCAGGCGTCGACCATGTCCTGCGCGTTGCTCCACAGCGCCGTGCCGGAACCCTGCCAGGTGTCGCCGCCGTCGAGCAACAGTGCGCCCGGGCGGTTGGCCTTCATGCGCTTGACCAGCGTCGCCAGATGGGCGAAACCACCGACCTTGCCGTAGGTTTCGGCCGCCTTCTCGAAATTGAGGAAGGTGAAGGCGTGCGCGTCGATGGTGTCGGGCTTGATGCCGAAGCGCTTGAGGAAGGCATTGCCGACCAGGTGCGGCACCTGGCCGAACTGGTCGCCGAAGCCGAGATTGACGTTCGGCTCGCGGAAGTAGATGGGCAGCAGCTGGGCATGGCAGTCGGTAATGTGCAGCAGGCTGACGTTGCCGAATTTCGGCAGGTCGTACATCTTTGCCGCGCCTTTTTCGGCCAGCGCGAAATCACTGTGCAGCGACATGCCGCCGGCAGCGGCGACGGCCATGACCTGGAGAAACTCCCGACGATTCATGCTCATGTGTGTTCCTTGAAATTTGAGATTCGGCGATGCCAAAAAATGCCCGGCCGGTTTCCCGGCCGGGCCAAGCACGCAAGTTCAGTCCTTGTTCACCGGCGATTCGGGGTCCATCAGGAAGGCCACGACGTGGGTGATCTCCTCCGGGGTCAGCCAGTTGTGCAGGCCGAAACGCGGCATGTTGGTGCACGCGTTGAAGGCGTTGGAGTTGTAGATCTTGTCGTAGGCGTACTTGACGATATCGTCGGAATTGCCGCGCAGCTTGCCGAAATGGTGCAGGCTGGGGCCGATGGTGCCGTAGGCGACTTCCTTTGCGGCCAGTTGATGGCAAGCGTAGCAGTTGCCGCCGCGCGGGGTCATCGGCGCATCCGGCTGGATGAAGCCGATATGGCCGCCGCGACCGTGGGCGGCGATCTTTTCGCCTTCCTGCCACTTGCCCATCAGCTTGCCGTCGACCGGATATCGGATCGTCGCCTTCTGCGCCAGCTCGATCTTCTGGCGCACGGCCGCCGGCGGGTTGTCCTTGTACTGGCCGCACAGCTTCATTGCGTCGTCCTGCTCGAGGCGGCTCATCCAGTATTTCGGATTGTCCGGGCGGAACGAGTTACGGAACACCTGTTCCGCCTCGGCGGAAACGGGGTTCTTGGCAACCGCCTTGCCCGACGGCGTCCTTTCCTGGGCCAGCGCAGTCTGGGCCAGGGCAGCGCACAGGGCTGCAAACATCAGTTTTTTCATCGTCGTCCCCTCAGCGCTTGATGCCCGGCGTTTCCATCACGGTGCCCGTCGCGTTCTTCTGCAGATAGACCTGCAGCGCGATGATGGAATCGGAGAGATATTTCGGTTCGGGGAAGCGGGCTTGGCGCATGCAGTCGATCAGGCGGCGCTCCATGGTCCACACCGCGCCTTGCGAAACGCGGTAGGACGGCCAGGTCTTCATCGCCGTTCCGGCCCCTTCCTTGGTCGTCAGGTTGCCGAGTTCCTGCAGGCGGATGCGCTTGCCATCCTGACCGTGGCAGATGGCGCAGGAGAAATCCTGCGGGCCGGAGCGACGGTAGAAGACGTATTCGCCGATCTGGTACATCTTCTTCTCTTCCGGATGGGTGGCCGGGACGTTGATCGGCATGCCGTTCGACTTGGCGCCGATGAAGGTGACCAGCGCCTCGATGTCGGATTCGGTGCCCGGCTTCGAGAACCACTGCTTGGTCACGTCTTCCTGCTTGAAGCCCTGCAGGGTGACCATGCAATGGACGAGACGGGACTCGACGTCCATCACCTTGCCGGTGTCCTTGAAGTAGCGCGGCAACTGGGCGTAGGCGCCGTCCAGCTTGCCGGGTCCGAGGCCGAAGTCGCACTGTTCGAGCGAGGCATTCTTCGGGCCGCGCTTTTCGGCCCACAATGCGGCGCCCTTGACTTCGAGCAGGTCCGCCGGGTTGCCGTCGGCCAGCGCCTCGCGGTATTTCGCCAGTTCGTCGGCGACCTTGCTGTCCTGCGCCGCTGCGCTGCCGGCAAACGCCGCAACCACAGCCGCGCCGACCAGCGTTCTGATAAAACGTTGGATCATTTCAACTCCTCCGGGGAATGCGAGCGGCGGCTGCGGTCGACGCCGCCTTGCCGCCGTTTTTCATTCAATCAGGCAATGGCTGCTTCGTCGGTGCGGGTTTCACCCTTGTTGTCCTTCCAGCTGACAACGATCTTGTCGCCCTTGGCGCCGCCCTTGAAGCGGAAGGCCAGGTAGGGGTTCTTCGAAACCGCGGTGCCGAACTCGGCGCCGAGCACCAGGCGGTCGTTGTGCTTGGCCGTCAGGTCGGTGATGAACCAGGCCGGCACGATGGCGCCGGAAGCGTCCTTGCGCTGGCCGGTTTCCATCTCGTGGCTGATCAGGACTTTCACTTCGGTCACGCCATCCTTGTTGTTGGCGCGGATCTTCATCGGGTTTGCTGCCATGTAAATCTCCTTGAATTCTCTGAAAGTCGTGGGTGCTTAACCGCCGCAGCCGCCGAGGGTGACCTTGATTTCCTTGGTCGCCATGAAGAACTTGCCGTCCGACTTGACCAGCGCGTAGACGTTGGAGGTCTGGCCCATCTTGACGCGCGTCTGGACGTTGGCCTCGGTACCTTCCGGCAGCGTGAAGCTGGCGGCCAGCGCGTTCGGGTTCTTCTCGATCAGGATGGCGACCATCGTGACATTGGGCAGCGTCGAGCTGACGCCGACCGGCACCACGGCGCCGTTTTCGGCGATGTCCGGGCCGGTGACCTGGACATCCTTGCTGTCGGCCGGGCTGCCGGCACCCAGGGCCTTTAGCGTATCGGCCATGCTCTTGGCCTCGAAGGCCGCCTTGTTCCATTCGGCCAGGGCCATGCCCGGCTTGATGATGCCGGCGGCGGCGAGAATGCCCAGGAGCGCAGCCCCGGAGCCCGATTTCAGTACGGTACGACGTTGATTGTTCATGACTTCTCCTCTCAAAAATCGATTACTTGGCACCGGCCATGATCCACTGCACCAGTGTCTTGATGTCTGCATCCTGCAAATGCGCGTTCGGCGGCATCGGTACCGAACCCCAAACGCCCTGGCCACCGTTCTTGACCTTGGCCACGAGGCGGGTTTCCGCATCCGGCTGGTCCTTGTAGCGGGCCTGAACCTCGTTGTAGCCGGGGCCGACGATCTTGTTGTTGACGCCGTGACAGGCCATGCAGCCGTTCTTGGTCGCCAGTTCCATGGCCGGCGACACCGCGGCCGGCGCCGCGGCGGCGGCCGCGGTCCCCAGCGTTTTCGTGCCGCGAACCGGGCCGTAGCTGCGGTTCTGGTCGGCCAGTTCGCCGTGCGCCGTGCGCGCGTAGTCGGGCAGGGTCGAGCCGATCTGGACTTCGCTCTTGCAGTTCTTCATGCACGCCTTGTTGCTGGTGTCCGGCTTGCCGCCGTTGCCGATGCCACCCTTGGCAGCCGAGGCGCCCGGCCACATGCCGTGGTCGGTCGTCATGCCGTCGCGGTTGGGCAGCATTTTCTGGACGTCGGCGATGTTCTTGTCGGACAGCACGAAATCGCTTGGCACCATTTCCGACAGGTTCAGCATGTAGGCCAGGATGGCGTAGACGTCGTCCGGCTTGAGCGACTTCGGCGCCGTCCACGGCATGGCGCGCTGGATGTAGTCGAAGACGGTCGAGATCGTCGCCACCTTGGTGAAGGTCGTGCGCTGCGGCAGTTCGCCGGAGGACAGGCCCTTGACGCGGCCCGCCTTGATGTCGTCCTTGGTGGTGCCGCCGACCAGCGGCGTGAACACTTCGTTCGACTCGCCGAAGGTGCCGTGGCAGGACGCGCACTTTTCCTCGAACAGTTCCTGGCCGCGATCGACCGAACCCGACCCCTTTGGCAGGCCCTTGAAATCGGGACGTACGTCGATGTCCCAGGCCTTCACTTCGGCCGGCGTCGCCTGGCGGCCGACGCCCTTGAAGTTGTCGAAGGCGACTGCTGCGGTCGACGCCCCGAACAGGGCCAAAACCAGAACCGATTTAGAGAACCTGGACATTGCTGACCTCCCCGCTTTCGACCACTTTCCAGGACTGGATGGCGTTGTTGTGATAGATGGACTTGGTGCCGCGCACCTTGCGCAACTGGCCGTAGGTCGGCTGCACGAAACCGGTTTCGTCCATCGCCCGCGATTGCAGGATGGCCGGTTTGCCGTCCCACACCCAGTTGATGTTGAAGCGGGTCAGCGCCTTGTTCTGGATCGGGCCTTCGATGCGGGCGGTCTGCCAGTTGATGCCGCCGTCGAACGAGACATCGACCTGCTTGATCCTGCCGCGGCCGGACCAGGCGATGCCGGAGACGTTGTAGAAGCCCTTGTCGAGCAGCGTCTGGCCGCCCGACGGGGTGGTGATGACCGACTTGCATTCCTGGATCGAGCTGTACTGGCGATGCAGGCCGTTGGGCAGCAGGTCGATGTAATGCACGGCCTCGTCCTTGGTCGCCCAGGGCTTGTCGCCGACCTCGATGCGGCGCAGCCACTTGACCCAGGACACGCCCTGCACGCCCGGCACCACCAGGCGCAGCGGGTAGCCGTTTTCCGGGCGCAGCATTTCGCCGTTCTGGCCGTAGGCGACCATCACTTCGCCGGACTCCACCATTTCCATCGGGATGGTGCGCGTCATCGACGAGCCGTCGGCGCCTTCGGCCAGCACGTAGCGGGCCTTCTTGTAATCGACGCCACAGTCATCCAGCAGTGTCTTCAGCGGCACGCCGGTGAATTCGGAGCAGGACAACATGCCGTGCGTGTACTGGACGGTCGGCACCGCGACGTTGCCCCATTCGAGGCCGGTATTGGCGCCGCACTCGATGAAGTGGATGCGCGACACCGGCGGCAGGCGCATCAGTTCGTCCATGGTGTAGACCTTGGGCTTCTTGAGCAGCGAATCGTCGGAACCGTTCACCATCAGCCGGTGGCGCGACGGATCGATGTCGTGCCAGCCCTGGTGGTGGCGTTCGAAATGCAGGCCGGACGGCGTGATGATGCCGAACATGCCCTGCAGCGGCGCGAAGGAGACCGAGGCCCCGCCGACACGCGCGAGGCCGGGCGATTCGCGGCGCACCAGCTGGCTCTCGTATTTCGACGGCGAGCCATAGGGGCGCAGCGCCACCGGCTGGCCGAGGGTCGTCGTCCATTCCGGGTTCTGCAGGATGTTGGGATCGCCGTCGGCGGCACGTGCCGCCAGCGGGGCCGCCAGCGCGGCGCCGGCGGCGAGGAAGCTCTTCCTCAGGAAATCGCGCCGCCCTGCGCCAACGGCCTTGATCTGCTCTTCCGACAGGAAGTTTTCCGGAGCGGGCCGCAAACGCCCCGGCTTGTTGACGCTATCCACCATCGAGATGACTCCCCTCTGACTTGATTGACTGATTTACCGCGAAGTGCTGCCGACGATCCCCATCTGCTCGCCCAGGTCACGGCTCGCCACCGTAATGCTGACCGTTCGGCAGATATCGACGAAATTCGGATCAACGACGCGGTAGTAGACCGAACTCCCCTCGCGCCGCCGGTCGACCACCCCGGCCCGGTAGAGGATGTTCAAGTGGCGGGAAATGTTGGCCTGCGTCAGGCCGACGGTTTCCACCACTTCATGCACCGGGCGCTCCTCGCCGCACAGGCAGGAGAGAATGCGCAAACGCGTCGGATCGGCCAGCAATCCAAAGTAATGCGCCACTTGTTCGAACACCTGGTTTGTCTCGTCCATCGCGTTTTTGATCTGTATTAAGAAATAATGTATAACTGCGTACTTATATAGTCAACTACTTATATTGTTGCAATGCAGCATGCAATTTGGACCAAAGGCCTATACCCTTTGCTCTACGCTGATAAGCACAACGCACAAGAATCGGCTATATGGCGTGCCCACATCACTCTGAGGAGATGTCTCGATGAAACTGCTACCCACTGTCGCAGCGCTCGGCCTGCTCGCTGCAACCGGTGCCGCGCACGCGGCCGATCCCAACCTGGCCCGCAACCTCGCGGCGACCTGCGCCAACTGCCACGGCACCAACGGCCATGCCGTTCCCGGTTCCGGCATCGACGCGCTGGCCGGCGTCGACAAGGCCAAGATCCTGCAGAAGCTGGCCGACTTCAAGAGCGGCGTCAAACCCGCCTCGATCATGCATCAGATCTCGAAGGGCTACACCGACGAGCAACTCGATCTGATCGCCGGCTATTTCGCCGCACAAAAATAAGGGGAGACAACCATGATGCTGATGAAAAGACGCGATTTCCTCAAGGTCGGCGCGGCAGCCGGCGCGATGGCCTCCCTCTACGGCTGTGCCGGCGGCGGCAAGGCCAGCGGCCATGTCGTCGTTGTCGGCGGCGGCTACGGCGGCGCCACGGTCGCCAAGTACCTGCGCATGTGGAGCGAAGGCAGTGTCCAGGTGACGCTGATCGAGCGCAACCCGACCTTCATCTCCTGCCCGATCTCCAACCTGGTGATCGGCGGCACCAAGACGATGGAAGACATCACGGTCAGCTACGACGGCCTGAAGAACAAGTGGGGCGTACGCATCGTCCAGGACGAAGTGGTTGCGGTCGACGCCGCCAAACGCTCGATTTCGCTCGCCAAGGGCGGCGCCATGTCCTACGATCGGCTGGTGCTGTCGCCCGGCGTCGATTTCATGTGGGACCAGATTCCCGGCCTCAACAACGCCGACGCCCAGGCGAAGGTCCTGCACGCCTGGAAGGCCGGCCCGCAGACCGTCGCCCTGCGCAAGCAGCTGGAAGGCATGAAGGACGGCGGCACCTACGCCATCGCCATCCCCAAGGCCCCCTACCGCTGCCCGCCCGGACCCTACGAGCGCGCCTGCCTGGTGGCCAACTACTTCAAGCAGAACAAGCCGAAATCGAAGGTCATCATCCTCGACGCCAACGAGGACGTGGTCTCCAAGAAGGGGCTGTTCGTCAAGGCCTGGGAAGACCTCTACAAGGGCACGCTGGAATACCGCAACAACAGCGAGTTGAAGGATGTCGACGTCAAGACCAACACCGCCATCCTCGAATTCGACAAGTTCAAGGCCGACGTGCTCAACGTGATTCCGCCGCACCGCGCCGGCGACATCGCCGCCAAGTCGGGGCTCAAGCTGATCAACAACCGCTGGGTGGACATCAACTGGCTGTCGATGGAGGTCAACAGCACGCCGGGCGTCCATGTCATCGGCGACGCCATCTTCCCGGCGCCGACCATGCCGAAGTCCGGCCACATGGCCAACCAGCATGGCAAGCTGGCTGCCGCCGCCATCCTCAACCTGCTCTCCGGCCAGGAGCCGAGCCCGACGCCGGTGGTCATGAACACCTGCTACAGCTTCGTCGATGCCAAGCAGGCGATCCACGTCACCTCGGTGCACCAGTACGACCCGGCGACCAAGGTCGTCCAGCCGGTCAAGGGTGCCGGCGGCGTGTCGGCGGCGCGCAACGAGATCGAAGGCAAGGTCGCGCTCGGCTGGGCGAAGAACATCTGGGCCGACATGCTGGCCTGAGATTTCTCGTCGCCAACGAAAAAAGGCCGCATCCGCGGCCTTTTTTCATGGACGTCCGGAAAGCTATTCGAGCGTCGCGATGTACTCGGCGACAGCGTGCGTTTCCAGCTCGCTGAGCTTCGAGGCGACGGTGTGCATGACCGCGTTGTCGTTGGTCCGCTCGCGCTTGTTGAACTGCTTCAGCTGGTCCTCGATGTAGCGCGGGTGCTGGCCGGCCAGGCGCGGCAGCTGCGGGGTGCCCAGCCCCTTGGCGCCGTGGCAGCTGGCGCAGGCCGGCAGGCCGGAGAAGGAATTGCCCTTGCTGAAGATGTACTTGCCGACTGCCAGGATCTCGACGTCGGTCGGCGCGTTGGTCGCCGCCTTCTTCTTCTCGAAGAACGCCCCCAGTGCCTTCATCTCGGCCGGCGTCAGCTCTTCCGCCTGCGGCTTCATGGTGTCGCTCTTGCGCTTGCCGCTCTTGAAATCGGCGAGCTGGCGCGCGACATATTCCGAATGCTGGCCGGCCAGGCGCGGAAAGACCGGGCTTGCCGACTCGCCTTCCATGCCGTGGCACAGGAAGCAGCGCCCGGAAACGATCTCCTCGGCGCGCAACTGATCGGCCTTGGAGTCGGCCAGCGCCGACAGGCTGGCCAGCCCGGCGACGAGCGCCGCGCCCGTCAAAAACACATGCTTGTAACCCACTTGAACCCTCCTCCAGCAAACAATATCAAATATTAATTCGCTTACACCGTGCTTTCAAACGGCGAAAATTCGGCCGCCCGACGGCTGGAGCAAAAACAGTAGACGGCGGCCGGCGATGGCGCGAAGATTAGCATTTAACCGTTTCAGGAGATGCTGATGAAGCGTCGCAATTTCCTGCGCACCGCCGCCGGCCTGTTCGCCCTGGGCCTCGCCGAGTTCGCCCCGTGGCGGGCGATGAGCGCCTTCGCCAAGGAGGTGGAGGATTTCGTGCGCGGGCCGCGGGTCAAGGACCATCCGCTGCGCCAGATCTCGAAACACGTGTGGATCATCTTCTCGCCCGACGGTTTCCCGACCCCCGAAAACCAGGGAATGATGTGCAACGTCACCTTCGTCAATACCGCCCGAGGGTTGGTCGTCGTCGATTCCGGCGCCTCGGTGCAGATCGGTGAAATGGCCATCCGCCAGGCGCAGAAGGCCTTCAACAAGCCGGTCGTGGCGATCGTCAATACGCACTACCACGGCGACCACTGGCTGGGGAACGATGCCTTCGCCACCGCCTTCAAGGGCGTGCCGATGTACGCCCACGCGGGAACGATCAGGGAGATCAACGGCGTCCAAGGCAACATGTGGCGCACGCTGATGGAGCAATGGACCAACCAGGCCACCCTCGGCACCCGCGTCGTGCCGCCGACGCTGCCGATCGACCATGGCAGCGAGCTGAAATTCGGCGACGTCACCCTGCGCATGCACCACTACGGCAAGGCGCACACGCCGTCCGACATCTGCATCGAGGTGGTTGAGGACCGGCTGACCTGCGTCGGCGACGTCGCCATGGACCGGCGCATCGCCAACATGGACGACGGCTCCTACCTCGGCACCTTCAAGACCTACGACGCGCTGGAAAAGAACGCCAACAGCACGATCTGGCTGCCCGGCCACGGCGAACCCGGCCCCAACGTGCTCAAATGGAACCGCGAGCTGTTCGAAGGCATCTACCGGACGTGCGAACAGGCGGTCAGGGACGGCCTGCCGATGGAGGAAGCCAAGGCGCTGGTGCTGAAGGACCCGCGCGTCGCCAGCCGGGCCCGCGACACCAAGGGCTTCGAGAGCAACATCGGCAAGTACGTCAGCCTCGCCTACCTGGAAGCTGAAGCCGCCGGCTTCTGATGCCGACGCCGGCCATACGTCAACAATCGCCCCACCGGAGATCCCATGCGCCTGCCCCTCGTTGCCCTGCTCTCCCTGCTGCCGCTTGCCGCCCACGCCGAGGAACCGTGGGGCAAGGTCGACCTGCAGGCGGCCAAGGCACTACATGACAAGGCCTGCCTGAGCTGCCACGTCCGCATGTACGGCGGCGACGGCAGCAAGATGTATACCCGCGACGGCCGCATGCTTTCCAACCGGCTGGAGCTCCTGCAGCGGGTCGCCGCCTGCAACGCCCAGGTCAATTCGGGCTGGTTCCCGGAGGAGGAGGGCGCCGTGGCCGCCTGGCTGAACCAGCATTACTACCATTTCGACAAGTGAGATGAAGCGGATGCGTTCGCGCCGCCGCGCCCTGCTCGCCGGCCTACTGGCCCTGCCCGCCCTCAATGCGCTGGCGGCCGGCACCGACCTGCCGGCCGCCGTCGACCTGCGCGCCGACGCCGACCGCGCGGCGCGCGCCGGCGCCCCGCTCGTTGTCGTCTTCAGCCGCCACGACTGCAAGTACTGCGAAACGGTCAAGCGCGACTACCTGAAGCCGCTGGCCACCCAGGCGCGCTACCGCGACCGGGTGGTCGTCCGCCAGATCAACCAGGACAGCGACGCGCCGCTCGTCGATTTTCGCGGCGAAACGACGACCCATGCGCGCTTCGCCGCCAGCGAGAAGATCCGGCTGGTGCCGGTCGTCGCCTTCTACGGCCCGCAGGGCCGGCGCCTCGCCGAGCCGATCGTCGGCGCCCGACTGCCCGATTTCTACCCGAGCTACCTCGAGGAGGCCGTCGAGAAATCGGCGCTGGCGCTCACGGCGCGCTGAAAATCGGCCGTTCCGGGCCGTCGACCGCAACCGGCGGTCAGCGCAGCACCAGCGCCAGGGCCAGCGGCAGGAAGAACAGCGCCGCCAGGTTGCCGATCAGGACGATCGACGCCACGCGCTGCGGTTCCTGCTTGTAGCGTTCGGCGAACAGGAAGTTGAGCACCGCCGGCGGCAGCGCGCCGAAGACCAGCAGCATCGCCGCCTCGCGTCCCTGCAGGCCGAGCAGCTCGATGATGCCGGCGGCGACCGCCATGCCGGCGAGCGGGCGCAGCACGGCGCTACCGGTCGCCACCTTCCATTCGCGGAACGACACGTCGGTCATCCGCACGCCGAGCGAGAACAGCAGCAGCGGCACCGAGACGTCGCCGAGCATCTTGATGGCGATGACTAGCGGCTGCCAGACGGGAATCTTCAGCAACGCCACCGCCAAGCCGGCGATCGCGGCGGCCACCACCGGCACCCGCCACAGCGTCAGCAGGCGCGCGTGCGGGTCGAGCAGGCGGGCGCCGAAGGAGAAATGCAGCGTGTTCTCGACCATGAACAGGATCACCGCCGCCGGCAACGCCTCCTCGCCCCAGGCCAGGACTGCGAGCGGCAGGCCGATATTACCGGAGTTGTTGAACATCATCGGCGGCGCCAGCGTTTTCGGCTGGATGCCGATCAGCTTCGCCAATGGCCAGGCAAGCAGGCCGCAGGTCGCCAGCACGATGAAACCGCCGAGGGCGAGCGGCGCGTAGGCGGTGAGGTCGAAGGACTTGCCGGCCATCGCCGCGAAGACCAGCGCCGGGACGAAGACGTCCATGTTCAGCCGGTTGGCTACCGCCATTTCCGGCTTGTGGTGGCGGGCGTAGAAATAGCCGGCGGCGACGATCCCGAAGATCGGGAAGAGGATGGCGACGAGCCGGAACGCCAGGCTGTCCGGCGTCACAGCACGTAGCGCGAAAGGTCTTCGTCGGCGGCGAGCACGCCGAGGCGGTCGTTGACGTAGGCAGCGTCGACGACGAGCCGTTCCTGCCCGGCCTTGCCGGCGGTGAAGGAGATTTCCTCGAGCAGCTTTTCCATGACCGTGTGCAGGCGGCGGGCGCCGATGTTCTCGGTCTTCTCGTTCACCTGGAAGGCGATCTCGGCCAGGCGCTTGATGCCGTCCTCGGCGAAGTCGAGCGCCACGCCCTCGGTTTCGAGCAGCGCCTGGTACTGGCGGGTCAGGCAGGCGTCGGTCTGGGTCAGGATGCACTCGAAATCGGCGACCGACAGCGAATCGAGCTCGACGCGGATCGGGAAACGGCCCTGCAACTCGGGGATCAGGTCGGACGGCTTGGACAGGTGGAAGGCGCCGGAAGCGATGAACAGGATGTGGTCGGTCTTGATCATGCCGTACTTGGTCGACACCGTCGTCCCCTCGACCAGCGGCAGCAGGTCGCGCTGCACGCCCTGGCGCGAGACGTCGGCGCCCTGCATCTCGGAACGGCTGGCGATCTTGTCCAGCTCGTCGAGGAAGACGATGCCGTTCTGCTCGACCGCCCTGACCGCCTCGGTCTTGACGTCCTCGTCGTTGACCAGCCGGGCCGCCTCCTCGTCGGTCAGCAGCTTCAGCGCCTCGCGGATCTTCAGCTTGCGCGACTTCTTCTTGCCGCCGCCGAGGTTCTGGAACATGCCCTGAATCTGCTGCGTCAGCTCCTCCATGCCGGGCGGCGCGAAGATCTCGGCCTGCATGGACGGCGCGGCGACCTCGATGTCGATTTCCTTGTCGTCCAGCTCGCCCTCGCGCAGCTTCTTGCGGAATTTCTGGCGCGTCGAACCGTCTGTTGCGGTCGACTCGGAATTTTCGGCAAAAAAGCCCGGGCTGCGCGCCGGCGGCAGCAGGGCGTCGAGCACGCGCTCCTCGGCCGCGTCCTCGGCGCGCCCGCGCATCGCCTTCATGGCGCGCTCGCGGTGCGACTTGATCGCCATCTCGACCAGATCGCGGATGATCGTTTCGACATCGCGCCCGACATAGCCCACTTCGGTGAACTTGGTCGCCTCGATCTTGATGAACGGCGCATTGGCCAGGCGCGCCAGGCGGCGGGCGATCTCGGTCTTGCCGACGCCGGTCGGGCCGATCATCAGGATATTCTTGGGCGTGATTTCCTGGCGCAGCGGCTCGGCGACCTGGGCGCGGCGCCAGCGGTTGCGCAGGGCGATGGCGACCGATTTCTTGGCGTTGTTCTGGCCGACGATGTGCTTGTCCAGCTCGTGGACGATCTCCTGCGGGGTCATCGCGGTCATTCGAGGGCCTCGATCGTGAAATTGCGGTTGGTGTAGATGCAGATGTCGCCGGCGATTTCCAGTGACTTGGTGACGATGTCGCGCGGGCTCAGCTCGGTGTTTTCCAGCAAGGCCCGCGCCGCGCTCTGGGCGTAGGAACCGCCCGAGCCGATGGCGACGATGCCCTGCTCGGGCTCCAGCACATCACCGTTGCCGGTGATGATCAGCGACACCTCGCGGTCGGCGACCGACAGCATCGCCTCCAGCCGGCGCAGGGCGCGGTCGGAACGCCAGTCCTTGGCCAGTTCGACCGCCGAGCGCAGCAGGTTGCCCTGGTGCTTCTCGAGCTTGGCCTCGAAGCGCTCGAACAGCGTGAAGGCGTCGGCCGTGCCGCCCGCGAAGCCGGCCAGGATGCGCCCCTGGTAAAGACGGCGCACTTTGCGCGCGGTCGCCTTGATGACGATGTTGCCGAGCGTGACCTGGCCGTCGCCGCCCATGGCGACGGAATTGCCGCGGCGCACCGACAGAATCGTCGTGCCGTGATATTGCTCCATGATTCTTCCTGACGTTAAGACTTGGGAACGATGATGCGGGCAAACTTGTTGAGGCCGACGACGGCCATAAGTTCCGCCACCAGGTGATTCGGGCTACGGATGACGACGTCCCGCCCGCTCTCCTTGACCGGCACCAGACGATTGACCAGTTGCCCGGCCGAGCTGAAGTCGAGGCGGCGCACCGCCGCGAAATCGAGGATGACATGGTCTTCCCCGTTCAGCACCGCCGCCAGTTCCTCGAAACGGCTGTTCCTGATCTCGCCGCTCAGGTAGTGCGCGCTGTCTGCCGGCTTGGCCGGCTTGGTGCCGACCGGCAGCTTCGGCGCCGGAACGGCTTCCCAGGAAGGCGGCGAACGCTCGAAGGTCACCGCGAAGTCGATCGCGCACTGCTCGAATTCATCTTGGGTGCCGTGGCGCTGCAACAGTTCCAGCAGCAGCAGCCAGGAGCGGGTGTTCTTCGCCTCGCCGACCGCCAGGCGGCCGCGCAGACGGGGAATGAAGCCCTCGATCTGCTCGAGGACGATCACCGCGCCCTGGCGCCGGGCGCCCATCAGCAGTTCGGCCAGGCGGCCGGCGATCTCGTCGTCGCAGCCGAGCAGGCGGCTGCAATCGACGCGCAGCGGCCGCTTGCTCTTCAGCGCGTCGGCCAGCGGGAGCAGCGCCGCCGCATCGTCCATGGTCATGATCCCCTGCAGCGAACAGGCGCCCACCCCGGTCCCGGCCCCGGCCCCGGCGGCGGCCGCCGGCGGCGGGGTCAGCTCGCGCCAGGCGGGCGGCGACATCTCGCAGGTCTGGACGAATTCGCTGCCGAGCCTGTCGAAAGCGGCGCGATCGCCGGTCAGCTGCAGGAAATCGAAGAGCATCAGCCACAGGCGCAGCCCTTCGGCGCCCGGATAGGCCCCGAGCAACGATTCCAGCAGCGGGCGGACGACCGCGTCCTGGCCGTTGGCGTAGAGGACGGCCACCTGCTCGACGTCGGACTGGATCGAATCGGCGCCATGGTCGACGTTGATCGCCATGACGTCCGACTCGGTGTATTCGCGCTCGAATTCGGAGATCGCCAGCTCCATTTCCGCCTTGGTCTTCGGCGCCGCCGGCTTGGTCTCGGCCTTGGCGGCCGTGGGGGGCACGCCGCCCGGCGTGAACTCAAGGTCGGGCAAGGGCTCGGCGGGCTTTCTCGTCTCCTCCTCGGCGACCGGGGGCGATGAGGATTTCAAGGGGGCCGGCGCGGCCGGCGGCTTCGGGCGCACAACCTCGCGCTCCGGCATTTTCTCTGCCTTCTTCTTGAAAAACGAAAAAACCATGCTGTCCTCGAATAGAGAGCTATTCTTTTAGCACGCTCCCCGCCGTCATGCAATGACCAGCCCGAGAGCGATCAGCAATAGGGCCAGCACCGGCCCGAACGGCTGATCCAGCCAGAGGGCCAGGGCGAAGGCGGCAACATAGCCGACGACGCCGGTCGCCACCGCCAGCAGAAGGCCGCGGCGCCAGCCGGCGGCCCGCCGGAAGGCGATCCACGCCGGCACGAAGATCAGCGCGAAGCCGCCCATGACGCCCATCGTCATCGTCGCCAGCGCCAGGGTCAGCGCGGCAATCAGGTCGAAGCCGAGCACCACCGGCCAGGCACGCAGATGGCGCGCACGGAAATAATCGGGATAAACGCGCGCCAGCAGCAGGTGGCGCGACAGGACGAGCAGCACCGCCCCGGCGAACGCGGTCCACGGCGCCACCAGCGCCAGTTGCGCGCCGCCGGAGAAATACAGCTGGCCGTCGAACAGCGCATGTCCGAGGCGTTCGGCCAGCGGCTGGTTAGCGGCGAGCAGGACGGCGACCGCCCAGCCGGCCAGCAGCAGCACCGCGAAGGCCGCGCCGCCGGCCAGCCGGCGCGCGAACAGGCGCTTGCCGGCACCGGCCAGGGCGGCGGCGGCCATCCCGCCGAGCGCCGGCATCAGGCCGCCGACCAGGGCGAGCAGCGCACCGGCGGCGGCCACGTGGGCATAGGCCAGCGCCGCCAGCCACTCGTCGCGCAGGCGCAGGAAGCAGCCGAGCACCGGCAGGACGAGGGCCAGGCAGAGGCCGGTCAGGAAGGGCAGCAGGAAAAGTTCAGACCACATCCGCCACCTCCTGCAGGACCATGACCTGATCGCAGACCTGGTCCACGAAATCGTGATCGTGGCTGACCAGCACCACGCCGCAGCCGGATTCCGCCCGCTTCCGCAAGACCGTTGCCAGGTGGGCGACGCCGGCGGCATCGAGGTTGTTGGTTGGCTCGTCGAGCAGGACGAGGTCGGCCGGCGCCTGCAGAATCGTCCACAGCGTCAGGTAATGCCGCTGCCCGCCGGACAGGCGGTCGAGCCGGTGGTCGAGGCGCCCGACCAGCCACGGCGGCAGCCCGTCCGGACTGGCGGCGGTGAGCGCCAGCAGTTCGCGCCCGCTCAGCGGCACGCCATCCACCGGCGGCACGCCCTGCGTCTGCAGCGCCAGGCGCAGGCCTGGGCGCATTTCCAGCGCCCCCGAGAAGACCCGCGCGCTGCCCGCCAGCGCCGACAGCACCGTCGTCTTGCCGACCCCGTTGGCGCCGGTGAGACCGAGTATGCGGCCCGCCTCCAGCATGAAATCGAGGGGCGCTGTGGCCGGCCGTTGCCAGCCCGCCACCAGGCCCTGGGCGCGGATCAGGGGAGCGCTCACGACAGCCCTTTCAGCAGGCGCCGGATGGTGTCGTCGAAGAGGCCGGTCAGGTCGCCGGCCTCCGGCGTGCCGCCGACGGTAAACGGCAGCATCACTGCCGGGATGCCGGTCTTGCCGGCGATCCACTGGCTGGGGCCGTCGCTCTGGTAGGCGGTGCGCAGCACCATCTTCGCCGGCGCGTTCTGCTGGCGCGCGACGAGGCCGGAAAGCTGGCCGCTGGTCGGCTCGATGCCCGGCTTCGGTTCGAGCGTTCCGCTGACCTTGAAGCCGAGCCAGTGCGCCAGGTAGACGAAGGAGTCGTGATGCGCGAGCACCGGCACGCCGCGCAGCGGCGCCGCCTCCTTTTCCCAGCGCGCGACGGCGATCTGCCACCTGCCGGCGAAGGCCCGGTAGCCGGCCTCGTAGGCCTTGGCATTGGGCGGGTCGAGTTCACCGAGGCGGGCGGCAAGCGCTTCGCCGATGCGGAACAGGTTGCGCGGATCGAGCTGGATGTGTGGATTGCCGGCTGCATGGACGTCGCCGTGCGTGCGGTCGAGCACCGCCGGCACGTCGAGCAGCGTGACGTAGCGCGCCGCCTCGAAGTAGCCCGGGCGCCCGGGCTGGATGGCAGCATTCCCGGAATCGCGCACGACCAGCGGCAGCCAGCCGGCCTCGAGTTCGGCGCCGGTCGCCACCACCAGCTGGGCGCGCCGCGCCTGGGCCAGCAGCGATGGCCGCGCCTCGATGCGGTGCGGGTCCTGCAATGCGGTCGTGGCGGTGAACACGCTTACCTTGTCGCCGCCGATTTCGCGCGCCAGCGCCGCCCATTCCGGCACCGTGGCGAAGACCTGCAGCGCCGCGCCGGCCGGCAGGCTGGCAGCCGCCAGCCACAGGATCGTCAATAATCTGATCATCGTCATTCTCCTCAGAACTTGTGAGCGCCGTGCGCGCCGAGGCTCATGATGTACTGGACGATCCACTGATTGTCGGTGATCCCGGCCATGGATTTGTCCTGGGCGTACTGCAGGCGCATCCGCGAGAACTCGCTCCAGCTGTAGTCCACCATCGCCGTTGCGCGTTTCGGCCGGTAGTCCTCGACGACGAGGTTGGCCGCATTGACGCCGAGGTTCTGGCGCCCGCTGTCGAGCTGGTCGTAGCGCAGGCCGGCCCGCCAGTTCGGCGTGAACTGGAAGACACCCTGCGCGTACCAGCCGCGCTGGCGCGTGTCATAGTCGCCGGTGACCGGCGTCGCGCAGGCATTGCCGACCCCGGCTTCGTCGGTGCAGGTCAGTTCGCCCTTGTCCTTGCGCACGAAGTATTCGCTCTGGAACTTGAAGTTCTGGTACTTCGGGTTGCCGTTGGGCGCCCATTTCCAGACGAAATCGGCCAGCCAGGTGTCGGTATCGCCGGTGAACAGCCCCTGCGCGGCGAGGCCGTTGACGTCGAGGAAATCGGCTTCGCGGTCGCCGGATGTGGTCTTCAGGTAGGAAACCCCGGCCCGCCAGCTGTTGGAAACGCCCAGATCATCGCCGAGATGGGCGTAGAGGGCCCAGGCGCCAGCACCGTTCTTGTTGCTGTCGGTGCCCGGGAAATTGGCGCCACGTCCGATTTCGCTCCCGAATTCGAGGAAGATCGGCGTCGGCGCCAGCCACTTGAGCTGCAGGCCGTCCTGGCGATAACTCGCCTCCTCGCCGAACAGCGCGTTGTACATCAGCGGCGCATTGGCGAAATCCCACTGGTGCGGATGCTGTTCGTTGAGGTAGCCGATGCCCGAGCGGTAACGCCCGCCCTTGAGGCCGACGCCGTGGCCGATGGCCAGCGACTGGAACCACGCCTCCTCGACGTCCACCGCCTCGTCCTGAACCGCGAGCACCGCCTGGCCGCGCCAATAGGGGTCGATGCCGGCGCTGAAGATCAACTCGGTGTGGTTGAGGGAAAAGCCGCGCGTGCTGATGCCCTTGCCGTGGTCGGCATGGCCGTCGGCCGGCCAGAAGCCGGTAATGGTGCGGTCGGGCACGTTTTTCATCTGCGCGTACTGGCCCTGCAGGATCAGTGACACCTCGGGGTTGAAGGCGCTGGCGGCAGCGAGAGCGCCGCCCGCCGCGGTGGGGGGGTTCGCGGCCACCGGTGCGCCCCCCGGCGCCACCGCCGGGGCGACCGGCGCCGGCCGAGCCCGGGCGTCGGCTTCGGCCTGGGCCAGCCGCTGTTCGAGCGCCGCGATGCGCTGCTCGTAGGTCTTCTTCATTTCGTCGATCTGGGCACGGATGGCGGCGAGATCGGCATCGCCGGCCGCCTGCGCGCCGCACGAGGCGGCGAGCAGCGCAGCCACGGCAAATGGCTTGTGCAACATGGAATTCTCCTGAAAACGCGATGGGTGCGACCGCGGCTTCGGCTACTGCGGTCGACGGCAAAAAATGGGGCGTTTTCAGGCGGCGGGCGGGCCGCGCTGCACGGCGGCAGGCGGCGGGAAGGCACTGCGGGCATGGCAGCGCAGCGCTTCGGTAAGGAGTTGCGGCGCGACGACCGGCGGCGGCAGCGCCAGCGCCGGCAGGGCGGCCCCCAGGTCGTGCGCCGCCAGGCACAGCTCGCAGACATGCGTCGGCAAGCCGCTGTCGTCGTCCGCCGCATGCGTGACGGCATGCGCCCCCGCCGCCAGTTGGGCGAAGAGGAGGACGGCGACGAGCAGGAGATGACGCAGCGGATTCACGGTGCCAGTTTAGTCGACCTGGACGAGCAGGCCCTTGAGATATTCGCCTTCCGGGAAATTCAGCGCCACCGGGTGGTCGGCCGCGCCGGCCAGGCGGCGCACGATGCGCGCGTCACGCCCGGCGTCGTGCGCCGCCCCGGCGACGATCTTCTGGAACAGTTCCAGCCCGATGCCGCCGGAACACGAATAGGTCATCAGCAGGCCACCCGGGCGCAGCAGGCGGAAGCCGAGCAGGTTGATGTCCTTGTAGGCACGCGCCGCGCGCTCGGCATGGGCGGCGGAAGGCGCGAACTTGGGCGGATCGAGGACGATCAGGTCGAACAGCCGGCCGTCCTTGCGGAAATCGCGCAGGGCCTGGAAAACGTCGGCCTCCTGCCATTCGGCGCGCGCAGCCGGCAGCTGGGGATTGAGCGCCAGGTTGGCACGGGCCTGGGCGAGCGCCGGGCCGGAGGAGTCGATGGACAGGACATGCGCCGCACCGCCGGCCAGCGCCTGCAGCGAGAAGCCGCCGGTGTAGCTGAAGCAGTTGAGGACCTCCTTGCCGGCCGCCAGTTGGCCGAGCAAGGCGCGGTTGTCGCGCTGGTCGAGGTAGAAACCGGTTTTGTGGCCGCCGGCGATGTCGACCGCCAGCCTCACGCCATTTTCATCGATCGCCAGCGGCATCGACGGCGCTTCGCCATGCAGCCAGCCTGTCGTCGGTTCCAGGCCTTCGAGGCCGCGCACGTCGGAGTCGGAACGCTCATAGATGCGGGCGCAGCCGGTCGCCTTGACGAGACCGGCGACGATCGCCTTGCGCCACTTGTCGGCACCCGCCGAGGTCAGTTGGACGACGACGGTGTCGCCATACTGGTCGGCGATGACACCGGGCAGGCCGTCCGATTCGGCGTGGATCAGGCGCAGGCCCGGCTGGCCGCGCAGCTCCGGCAACGCCTGGCGGCGCGCCACGGCGGCGGCGATGCGGCGCTTGAAGAAGGCGTCATCGACCGATTCCTCAGGATCGAAAGTCCAGAAGCGGGCGCGGATCTGCGATTGCGGGCTGTAGGCGGCGCGGCCCAGCGGGCGCAGGTTGTCGGCCAGCACCTCGACCGTGTCGCCCGGCCGCGCGCGCCCTTCCAGGCGCCCGACCGAGCCGGCGAAGAGCCAGGGATGGCGCTGCTTGAGGGCGGAACGCTCCTTGCCGGGCAGCAGGATCAGCTGGGCCATGGTTTTCCCGATCTCAAAATGAAGAAGCCCCGGTCACCTTGCGGCAACCGGGGCCTGAAATACCGGCAACGGCTTAGGCGCCCAGACCCTTGCGGTTGCGAGCGTGGCATTCGGCGGCGTAGATGACCTTGAACATGGTCTTGCCGGTGCCCTTGAACAGGCGCTTGCTGGACTTGGAAACGCAGCGGCGCTCCAGGGAAGAACGGCGGGTACGGTTGATGGCCATGACTAACTCCTTGATTCCGGCGATTTTTCGAAACCGCGAATCATAGTGGCTGGCGGCGGAAACGTCAATTGAAGCCCGACTTTCGGGCAATTTGGGTGGTCGACCGCAGCGATGACGCTCAGGAGCGGCGCCTGGCGCGCGGGTGGGCGGCGTCGTAAACCTTGGCCAGATGCTGAAAATCCAGGTGCGTATACACCTGTGTCGAGGCGATGCTGGCATGGCCGAGCATCTCCTGTACCGCCCGCAGGTCGCCCGACGACTGCAGGACATGCGAGGCGAAGGAATGGCGCAGCATGTGCGGATGGACGTGGCGCGGCAGCCCGGCGCGCAACGCCTGGTGCCCGAGCCGCGCCTGGATCGCCCGGTGGCTCAAGCGCGTGCCGCGGCGACCGACGAACAGCGCCGGCTCGCCGGCCGCCGCCAGCTGCTCGCGCAACGGCCGCCAGGCCGCCAGGGCTTCCCGTGCCCGGGCGCCAACCGGCACGATGCGCGCCTTGCTGCGCTTGCCGAGCACGCGGACCTCGCCTTCGAGCAGCACGCTCTCCAGCGCATCAACGTCGAGCGCGGCCAGTTCGGCGAGGCGCAGGCCGGATGAATAGAGCAGTTCGAACATCGCCGCATCGCGCGCGGCGAGCGCCGGATCGTCGTCGCCCTCGCTTTCCAGCAGGGCCGCCGCCTCGTCCACCGACAGCGCGTTGGGCAGCCGCCTGGGCGACTTCGGCGGGCGCACGCCGTCGCAGGGATTGGCGGCCAGTGTGCCGCGCTGCCCGAGCCAGGCGAAGAAGCCGCGCCACGCCGAGAGCAGGCGGGCGAGCGAGCGGCCCGCCAGGCCACGGGCGTGGAGCTGGGCGACGAAGCGCCGGATCTGGTGCACCTGCAGGTCGGCGAGCCGGGTTTCCCCGGCCAGTTCGAGCAGGCGCGTCAGGTCGCGCCGGTAATTGCTGATGGTATGCGGCGACTGCCGGCGCTGTTCGGCCAGTTCGGCCAGATAGTCGGCGACCGCCGGCGTGCTCACGGGGCCGGCTTGGCGACGCGCGTCAGGACGGCCGAGAGCATCTCGCCCATCCGTTCGAGGTAGAGCGTGCCCATCTCGGCATAGAAGCGCTGGGCGTCCTCGCTGCCGAGGGCCAGCATGCCGATCGTCGCGCCGCCGTCACAGAGGGCGATCAGCGCCTGCGAGCGGATGTGTGCGGCATGCTCGCCGAACCAGGCGGCGGTCCCGAAACCGGATGTCGACCCGCAGAAGGGATGCGCCAGGGTGTCGGCGAAAACCTGCAGTTCGGGCGCGACCGCCGCGAATTCCGGCAGTTCTTCGATCCCGGCGGGTTTCTGCCACAGGCGCAGGGTCACGTGCGGCACGGCGAAATCGTCGCGCAGATGGAAGCGCATCAGGTGAATCGCCGCCGGGAAGGTTTCCACGGCGATCAGGCCGACCGCCAGGCGGTGCACCTTTTCGCTGATCGCGTCGTTTTCCTCGCCGAAGGCGATCAGTTCGGCCAGCTTGCTTTCGGTTTCGCGGTTCTTCTCGCGCAGCGTCAGCATCTGCCGCTCGGCCAGCGAAACGGCGCGCCCGCCGTGCGGATGGGGCACGTAGATCTGCGCCAGCAGATCGGCATACTGCTCGAAGAACCCCGGGTTGGACTTCAGGTATTCGGCGACATCTTCGGCGAAGGGCGCGCTCATAGTTCGATTTCTCCAGTGAAAACAGTGACTGCCGGGCCGCTCATCAGGACCGGGCGCCCGGGGCCGCCCCAGGCGATGTTGAGGTCGCCGCCGCGCGTCGTCACGCGCACCGGCGATTCGAGCAGGCCGCGCCGGATGCCGGTGACCACCGCCGCGCAGGCACCGGTGCCGCAGGCCAGCGTCTCGCCCGAGCCGCGCTCGTAGACGCGCAGCTTGATGGCGTGCTTGTCGAGAACCTGCATGAAGCCGGCATTGACGCGCTGCGGGAAGCGGTCGTGGCGCTCGATCAGCGGGCCATGCTCGCCGACCGGCGCCGCATCTACGCTGTCCACGACCTGCACGGCGTGCGGGTTGCCCATCGAGACGACGCTGATTTCCAGCGTCTCGTCGGCGACGTCGAGGTTGTAGATGACGACATCGTCGTCATGCAAAAAGGGAATCTCGGCCGGCAAAAAGCGCGGTTCGCCCATGTCGACCGTGACGTTGCCGTTCGCTTCGAGGCGCGGCTCGATGATCCCCTTCAGGGTCTCGACGCGTATCTCCCGCTTGTCGGTAAGCCCGGCCTCATGGACGAAGCGCACGAAGCAGCGGGCGCCGTTGCCGCACTGCTCGACCTCGCTGCCGTCGGCGTTGAAGATCCGGTAGCGAAAATCGACGCCGGACTGGCTGGGCGCCTCGACCAGCAGGATCTGGTCGCAGCCGACGCCGAAATGGCGGTCGGCCAGGTAGCGCAATTGTTCCGGCGTCAGGGAGACGACCTGGCGAACGCCGTCGAGAACGACGAAATCGTTGCCTAGGCCATGCATTTTCGAGAATTTGAGCTTCACTGCCCGCTCCGCGATGAGATTCAAAAAAGAATAGCAGAGACAGAGACTTGTCTCAAATTCCTAAAGCTTCTTCTCCATCACGTAGTCGTCCATGACGAAACCGTGGCCGATGTCGTCGACAATCGCCTCGCGGACGACGAAACCGTACTTGCGGTAGGAACCGATCGCCTTTTCGTTGCGCTTGTTGACCGCCAGGATCACGCACGGATAGCCGAGCTTCCCGGCGCGCGCCGCGACGTGCGCGATCAGCTGGCCGCCGACGCCCTGGCGCTGGACGTCGGGATGGATGTAGAGCTTGTCCAGCTTGAACTCGCCCTTGTAGATTTCGCTGAAGGCGAAGCCGACCCGGCGGCCGGCCAGGAAGGCCTGGTCCAACCACTTGTCGGCGTCTTCCAGATCGTCGTACAGGCGCTCGTGGCCGTAGCGCTGTTCGAGCATGAAGTCGATCTGTTCCTGGGTGATGATGCCGGGGTAGGTGGCCTGCCAGATTTCGCGGGCCAGCGCCGAAATGGCGGGCACGTCGGGCGGCGTCACGGGGCGGATTTCGATGTTCAGGCTGTTCATTTGTAAAACCTCTGTTCTCCGGGTGGCCGGGTCTTGAAGCGCTTGTGCAACCAGAAATACTGCTCCGGCATGCGCAGCACCTGGCTTTCGATGAAACGGTTCATGGCCGCGGTATCGGCCTCGACGCTTTCGCCCGGGAAGTCCTCCCAGGCCGGCATGACCTCGATTTCGTAGCCGTCGGGCAACTGGTGGGCGATGCACGGCACGACGCGCGCGCCGGTCAGGCGGACCAGGCGCGAGAGGGCCGGGATGGTCGCCGTCTGGACGCCGAAAAAGGGCACGAAGATCGATTCCTTCGGACCGAAATCCATGTCCGGCAGGTAGTAGAACTGGTGTCCATCCTTCATGGCCTTGATGATCTTGCGCAACCCGTCCTGCCGCGAAAACATGATCGTGTCGCTGAAGCGCTTGCGGCCATCATAAAGCAACTTGTTGAAAACCGCGTTCTTCTGATTGGAATAGACGCTGCAGCCGACGCCGAACATCGAAATGCGCGTCGCCGCGGCATCGAGCCCGACGAAATGCGGAGTCAGCACGACGACCGGCCGGCCCTCGGTATCGAACAGGTGCTCCTTGCCGGTCACCCGGATCAGGCGTTCGAGGCGCGCCTGCGGCGCCCACCAGAGCAGCGTCCGGTCGAGCACGGCGCAGCTGAAGGCGGCGAAATGACGGCGCGCCAGCGCCTCGCGCTCCGCCTCGGTCTTTTCCGGGAAGCACAGGCGCAGGTTGATCAGTGCCACGTTGCGGCGCTCGCGGCCGATCGCATAGAGCAGCGCGCCGAGGCCGCTGCCGACCGCGCGCAGGACGCCGATCGGCAGCCAGTGCAGCAGCCAGAGCAGGCCGACCACCAGGTACGACAGGAGTCGGGTCATGCCGCGCCTGCGCCCGCCTCCGGCGGCAGTTCGGCGCCGGCCGGCCGCTTGTAGCGGTTGTAGCCCCACAGGTACTGGACCGGGCACTGGTGGACCAGATGCTCGACCTCGTGGTTGATCTGCTGCGCCCGGGCGAGGGTGTCGCCGCTCAGCGCCGCCTGCGGCGGCGAAAAGTGCACCCGGTAGCCACGCCCGCCGGGCAGGCGTTCGCCCCAGGTCATCAGCGTGGTGGCACCGGTTTCGGTGAGCCGGGCGGCCAGCGTCATCGTGTAGGCCGGGCGGCCGAAGAAGTCGAGCCAGACGCCCTCCCCGGTTTTCGGCGCCTGGTCCGGCAGGAGCCCGACCGCCTGGCCGCGCTTGAGCGCCTTGATCAGCGAACGCACCCCGGTCAGGTCGGCCGGGGCCAGATGCAGCTGGGTGCGCTGGCGCCCCATCTCGATCAACTGCTGCATGGCCGCCCGCTTCGGCGGCCGGTAGAGCACGGTGATCGGAAAATGCGCCGACAGGTACTGCGCGGTGATCTCGAAGCAGCCGAGATGCGGCGTCAGGAAGACGATGCCCCGGCCCGCCTCGTGCGCGGCCGCGACGTGCTCCCAGCCCACAACCTCGGCCACCTGGGCGTTGGCTTCTTCCAGCGTGCGCATCCAGATGCGCGACAGTTCCAGCATCTGCTTGCCGGACTCCCCGGCCACTGCCATGCGCAGCGCGGGATCGATGCCGCCCTGGGCCAGGTTTTCGCGGATGTGCCGGCGGTAGGTCGGCGAAGCGAGGTAGGCCAGGCGGCCGAAAAGGGCGCCCAGCGCATGGATCAGCCACAAAGGCAGCCGGCTGAGGAGGCGGAATAGAAAAACCATGCGGCTCCGGGGGTTGAAACCCGCCGTGAAAAGCCTATTATTATCCCTTCGCCGAGTTAAACAGACAACTTGCGGGGCGACCAACAAATACTGCTAAAGCGTCACCGCTCGTGGTCCGAAGCCGGTAACGCCGGACCCAAGGACCACTGGAGCACTTCATGAGCGATTTTCTCTTCACCTCGGAATCGGTTTCCGAAGGCCATCCCGACAAGGTTGCCGACCAGATTTCCGATGCCATCCTCGATGCCATCCTGGCCCAGGACAAGCATTCGCGCGTCGCTGCCGAAACGCTGTGCAACACCGGCCTGGTCGTCCTGGCCGGCGAGATCACGACCAATGCCAACGTCGACTACATCCAGGTCGCGCGCGACACCATCAAGCGCATCGGCTACGACAACACCGAATACGGCATCGACTACAAGGGTTGCGCCGTGCTCGTCGCCTACGACAAGCAAAGCCCGGACATCGCCCAGGGCGTCAATGCCGCCTACGACGACAACCTCGGCCAGGGCGCCGGCGACCAGGGTCTGATGTTCGGCTACGCCTGCGACGAAACGCCGTCGCTGATGCCGCTGCCGATCTACCTGTCGCACCGCCTGGTCGAGCGCCAGGCCATGCTGCGCAAGGATGGCCGCCTGCCGTGGGCGCGCCCCGATGCCAAGTCGCAGGTCACCATCCGCTACGTCGATGGCAAGCCGCATTCGATCGACACCGTCGTGCTGTCCACCCAGCACTCGCCGGACATCAGCCTGGAAGACCTGCGCGAGGCGACCATCGAACAGATCATCAAGCCGGTGCTGCCCAAGGAACTGATCAAGGGCGACATCAAGTATCTGGTCAATCCGACGGGCCGCTTCGTCGTCGGCGGCCCGCAGGGCGACTGCGGCCTGACCGGACGCAAGATCATCGTCGACACCTACGGCGGGGCCGCCCCGCACGGCGGCGGCGCCTTCTCCGGCAAGGACCCGTCCAAGGTCGACCGTTCCGCCGCCTACGCCGGCCGCTACGTCGCCAAGAACATCGTCGCCGCCGGCCTGGCCAGCAAGTGCCTGGTGCAGGTCTCCTACGCCATCGGCGTCGCCCACCCGACCTCGATCATGATCGACACCTTCGGCACCGGCAGGATCAGTAACGAGACGCTGACCGAACTGGTCAAGAAGCACTTCGACCTGCGTCCGAAGGGCATCGTCAATATGTTGGATCTGCTGCGTCCGATCTACCAGAAGACCGCCGCCTACGGCCACTTCGGCCGCGACGAGCCCGAGTTCACCTGGGAAGCCACCGACCGCGCGGTCCTGCTGAAATCCGACGCCGGCCTGTAGCCCTACCGCGGTCGACCATCGAAAATCGGCATTTTTCGGCGGTCGACCGCAACAGGTCGCTCTGGCATCAAAAAAACGGTTTATAATCCGCGACCTACCGAGGAGCGCTGCAGGGGAAGTTTCCCTCAGGCTCGGTTTGCAACGGCGCTCACCCCTTTAACCCGTGCCGGGCACGGGGTGGCGGGTGAGCCGGATCTGCCCCCTCCCTCTCCCGGCCACAGTTCATCAGGAGCTTGCTGTGGCTGAATTCAAAGACTACGTCGTTGCCGACCTTTCCCTTGCCGACTGGGGTCGCAAGGAAATCAAGATCGCCGAAACCGAAATGCCGGGCCTGATGGCCATTCGCGAGGAAGTCGCGAAGACCCAGCCGCTCAAGGGTGCGCGCATCACCGGTTCGCTGCACATGACCATCCAGACCGCCGTGCTGATCGAGACGCTGACCGCGCTCGGCGCCGACGTCCGCTGGGCCTCGTGCAACATCTTCTCGACCCAGGACCACGCCGCCGCCGCCATCGCCGCCGCCGGCATCCCGGTCTTCGCCGTCAAGGGCGAATCGCTGCCGGAATACTGGGACTACACCCACCGCATCTTCGAATGGACCGACGGCGGCTTCTCGAACATGATCCTCGACGACGGCGGCGACGCCACCCTGCTGCTGCACCTCGGCGCCCGCGCCGAAAAGGATCTGTCGGTGCTCGACCACCCGGACAGCGAGGAGGCCACCGTGCTGTTCGCCTCGATCAAGGCCAAGCTGAAGACCGACCCGACCTGGTACTCGACCCGTCTCGCCCAGATCAAGGGCGTCACCGAGGAAACCACCACCGGCGTGCATCGCCTGTACCAGATGCACGAGCGCGGCGAATTGAAGTTCCCGGCGATCAACGTCAATGACTCGGTGACCAAGTCCAAGTTCGACAACCTGTACGGCTGCCGCGAATCGCTGGTGGATGGCATCAAGCGCGCCACCGACGTCATGGTCGCCGGCAAGATCGCCGTCGTCTGCGGCTACGGCGACGTCGGCAAGGGCTCGGCCCAGGCCCTGCGCGCCCTGTCGGCCCAGGTCTGGATCACCGAAATCGACCCGATCTGCGCCCTGCAGGCGGCGATGGAAGGCTACCGCGTCGTCACCATGGACTACGCCGCCGACAAGGCCGACATCTTCGTCACCGCCACCGGCAACTTCCACGTCATCGACCACCACCATCTGGTCAAGATGAAGCACAACGCCATCGTCTGCAACATCGGTCACTTCGACTCGGAGATCAACGTCGCCTCGATCGAAGGCTACCCGTGGGAAGAGATCAAGCCGCAGTTCGACCACATCACCCTGCCCTCCGGCAACCGCATCATCCTGCTCGCCAAGGGCCGCCTGGTGAACCTCGGCTGCGCCACCGGCCACCCGTCCTACGTGATGTCCTCGTCGTTCGCCAACCAGACCATCGCCCAGATCGAGCTGTTCACCAAGACCGCCGCCTACCCGGTGGGCGTCTACACGCTGCCCAAACACCTCGACGAAAAGGTCGCCCGTCTGCAGCTGAGGACCCTGAACGCCCAGCTGACGACGCTGACCGACGCCCAGGCCAGCTATATCGGCGTCCCGGTCGACGGCCCGTACAAGACCGAGCACTACCGCTACTGAGTTACTGGTCGCCGGTCGTTAGCCATTAGCCGGCCAGCGGCAACTCACGGCTTTCGCCAATGACCGGCAACCAATGACCCACAGCCGAAAATGAGCATGAACTCCTTCCACGCGCGGCAGAAAAAGCCGCGCCCGCCCCGCGAGCCGTCGCACCAACGGACCGCCGGGGTGTCGCGGGCGGATGCCCTGCTCGTTGCCCGGAACCTGGCCCCGTCGCGCACCGCCGCCCAGTGGCTGATCAAGGAAGGCCGGGTCAGCTGGGCCGGCGGGACGATCAGCAAGCCGGCGATGGATTTGCCCGACGATACCCCGTTGACCGTAACCGCCGACCCGGCGGCCCACTACGTCTCGCGCGGCGGCCTCAAGCTGGCCGGCGCCCTGGCGCAGACCGGCCTGACGGTCGGCGGCAAGCAGTGTCTCGATGTCGGCCAGTCCACCGGCGGCTTTACCGACTGCCTGCTGCAGGCCGGGGCCCGCCACGTGGTCGGTGTCGATGTCGGCCACGACCAGCTGCATCCGCAGCTGCGCGGCGACCCGGCGATCACCGCCTTCGAGGGCATCAACTGCCGCGCCCTGACCGCCACCGATCTCGGCCCGGCCTTTCCCGCGGCCGGCTTCGACCTGATCGTCGGCGACCTCTCCTTCATCTCGCTGACGCTGATCCTGCCGCAACTGCCGGCACTGCTGGCGGCACACGGCGACCTGCTGCTGCTCGTCAAGCCGCAGTTCGAGGTCGGCCCCGGCAAGCTCGGCAAGGGTGGCATCGTCCGCGACCCGGCGCTGTATCACGAGGTCGAAGCGAAGCTGCGCCGATGCGCCGCCAGCCTCGGCCTGACCGTCCGCGCCTGGCTGCCGAGCTCGATCGCCGGCGGTGACGGCAACCGCGAATTCTTCATCTGGTTGAACAAATGAAACCTGAAATCTCCATCGAGTTTTTCCCGCCGCAAACGCCGGAAGGCGTCGACAAGCTGCGCGCCACCCGTGCCCGGCTGGCGGAACTGAAGCCGACCTTCTTCTCGGTCACCTTCGGCGCCGGCGGCTCGACCCGCGAGCGCACCTTCGCCGTCGTCAAGGAAATCGCCGCCGAAGGCTACGACGCCGCCCCGCACCTGTCGTGCATCGGCTCGACGCGCGCCAACATCCGCGAGATCCTGAACGAATACAAGGCGGCCGGCATCAAACGCACCGTCGCGCTGCGCGGCGACCTGCCTTCGGGCATGGCCGAAACCGGTGAATTCCGCTACGCCAACGAGCTGGTCGAGTTCATCCGCACCGAAACCGGCGACTGGTTCAGCATCGAAGTCGCCGCCTACCCGGAATGGCACCCGCAAGCGCGCAGCCCGAAAGACGACCTCGACGCCTTCGCGCGCAAGGTCAAGGCCGGTGCCAATTCGGCGATCACCCAGTATTTCTACAACGCCGACGCCTACTTCCACTTCGTCGATGAAGCGCAGGCGCTCGGCGTCGAGGTGCCGATCGTCCCCGGCATCATGCCGATCGTCGGCTTCACCAAGCTGGCGCGTTTTTCAGATGCCTGCGGCGCCGAAATCCCGCGCTGGATGCGCAAGAAGTTTGAAAGCTACGGCGACGATAGCGATTCCATCCGCGCCTTCGGCCTCGATGTCGTTACCGAACTGTGCGAACGCCTGCTCAGGGGTGGCGCCCCGGGGCTGCACTTCTATTCCATGAACCAGTCGGCGCTGACCACCGAAATCTGCCGTCGCCTCGGCTGACGCCACCGGTTGCGGTCGACATGAAAAAAGCCCGCGTTTTCGCGGGCTTTTGTCTTGGGCCCGCGGCGCTCAGGCGGCCTGCGTGACAATCACGTTCTGCGCCGGCATCGGTGCCGGGAAGCCGGCGGCGGCCAGGGATTCGCGGATCACCTTGTTGGTATCGAAATAGACCTGCCAGTAATTGTCGTTGTGGCAATACGGACGCACCGCCAGCACCGGGCCGACCAGCGTGAATTCGAGAATCTCGACGTCCACCTTCGGCTCGGCCAGCACGTTCGGAATCGCCGCGATCTTTTCGCGCAGCAGTTGCATCGCCGCCTGGTGATCGGCCGCTCCCGACAGCTGGCACTTCAGGTCGACGCGACGGAACGGGTTGTGGGTGAAGTTCTGGATCGTGTCGCTGAAAATCTTGTTGTTGCCGATGATGGTCTGCACGTTGTCCGGCGTGTTGATCACCGTCGTGAACAGACCGAGTTCGGTCACGGTGCCTGTCACGCCGGCGACATTCACGAAATCGCCGACCTTCATCGGCCGCAGCACCACCAGGAAGGCACCGGCGGCGAAATGGGCGAGCAGGCCCGACCACGCCATGCCGATCGCGACACCTGCCGCCGCGATCAAGGCCGCGAAGGTCGTCGTCTGTACCCCGAAATACCCCAGGATGCCGACCACCAGCAGGACGTTCAGGGTCACGGTGATCACCGAACCGAGATAGCGCAGCACCGTCGGATCGACCTGCTGGCGCTCGAGCGAGGCGCGCACCATATTCACTGCGACGCCGATCAACCAGCGACCGATCACCCAGAAGGCGATCGCCGCCAGAATCTTCAGACCAAGGTCGGTCGCGGTCGTCAGGAGCAGATCCTGATAGCGCGAGATGTCATCTTTGTTCATCTTTCTTCTCCGTCAAGTGGGGAACATGTCGAAGTCCGGGCAGGCATCCTCGAACGGTGTCCATTCTAGATGACATCCGGGCAAATTCACCACGGTGCAAGCCCTTGATGCGCCAAGCGCAGGCCATTTGCGACCTCCACTTCGTTGACAGTCCATCCGACCATCCCTATAATCCGCGCTCCCAGGTCGGGTCGGTAGCTCAGTCGGTAGAGCAGCGGACTTTTAATCCGTTGGTCCCGAGTTCGAATCTCGGCCGACCCACCAAGTCGTCAATGGGAAATTCTGGGGCGTTAGCTCAGTTGGTAGAGCAGCGGACTCTTAATCCGTAGGTCCACAGTTCGAATCTGTGACGCCCCACCAGAATGCGAAGGCCTGCGCTTCGGCGCAGGCCTTTTCCGTTTACAGCCCTCCGAACGCCTTATCTCGCCTTGCGCCCGAATTTCTCGGTGAGCTGGTTGAGCTTTTCCAGGCGGCGCGCTTCGGCCTTGGCCTCGGCTTCCTGGGCCTTGCGCTGTTCGGCCTGCTTCTTGAAGCGTTCGCGCAACAGGTCGGCGGAGTGGGTACGCGCCTCTTCCGTGACTTCGCCGGCCGCCGTACCGTCCAGGTTTAGGCGGACGGCGTTCTTTTCCATTTCCTTCAGGTAGCGCGTCGACATCGTATGGCTGCGCAGGGCAAGGCGCAGCGCCTTGCGGCTCACTTCCGGCTGCTGGGCCAGCACCTGCTTGTCGATGCCGATCGCCAGCGGGCTGAAGTTGCGGAAGACGTCGAAGCGGGTTTGCAGGTCCTTGAGCAGGATACGCGCATCGGCGGTCGAATCGGTTTTCTGGTCGTCGGCAGTCATGATCGGGCGGGATTTTTTCAGGCGGCGAAGCGTAGCACGAAGCGGCGCTCCGCCGAAGAGGACTCAGGCTTTCATCGTGGCAAACCAGGCCAGCATTCGCCGCCAGCCATCCTCGGCGTCTTCCTTGCGGAAACTGGGCCGATAGTCGGCGTGAAAGGCATGTGGCGCGTTGTCGTAGACCTGGATTTCCGACTTGCGCGCCGCGGCGCTGCCGGATTGGAGCGCTTTCTCCATCGCTTCGACGCTCTCGAGCGGAATGCCGGTATCGAGTCCGCCATAGAGCCCGAGGACCGGCGCCAGCAGCGATCCGGTCACGTCGATGGGATGCCGCGGCGTCATTTCGCTGACCTCGCCGACCAGACGCCCGTACCACGCCACCCCGGCCTTGACCTGGGGGTTGTGCGCGCAATACAGCCAGGTGATGCGACCGCCCCAGCAGAAGCCGGTGATGCCCAGCCGGTCGGTGTCGGCGCCCTTGCCTTTCGCCCACGCGACGGTAGCGTCGAGGTCGCTCATGACCTGAGCGTCCGGCGTCCGGCTGGTGATCCGGGCGAGAATGTCGGCGACGCCCGCCAACTGGCGCGGATCGCCGAGGCGCGCGAAGAGCTCGGGGGCGATGGCGCAATAGCCTAGCCTGGCGAGGCGCCGGCAGACGTCCCTGATGTATTCATGCGCCCCGAAAATCTCCGAAACGACGAGGATCACAGGCGGCTTGACCGCTCCCTTGGGCACGGCGCGATAGGCCACCATTTCGCCATCGCTGACCGGCACCTTGATCTCCCCGGCCAGCAGGCCGGCGTCGTCGGTCCTGATCGCCGTCTGCGCCATGACCGGCTGCACGGCGAGCGCGAAGCCGGCGCCGAGGCTGGTGACCATGAAGCTGCGCCGGGTGAAGGACTGCGCGGGGACAAGGCTGGCGAATTCGGGATCGGGGGTCACGGGTGGTCTCCTTCTGTGCCTACATCAGCACGATGTCGTATTGCTCGGGTGAATAGCTCGGTTCCGATTGCAGGGATACGGGCTTTTCGATGAAGTCGGAGAGCATGGCCAGCGCCTGCGATTCCTCGTCGAGGAACAGGTCGACCACGGCCGGGCCGGCGAGGACGCGGTATTCGCGGGCGTTGAACTGGCGCGCTTCGCGCAGCAGTTCGCGCAGGATTTCGTAGGCGACGGTGCGTGCCGTCTTGACCTCACCACGCCCGCCGCAGGTCGGGCACGGCTGGCACAGGACGTGGGCGAGCGACTCGCGGGTGCGCTTGCGCGTCATCTCGACCAGGCCCAGCGCCGTAAAGCCGTTGACCGTCAACCGCGTGTGGTCGCGCGCCAGGGCCTTGTTGAACTCGTCGAGCACGGCCGCCTTGTGCTCTTCGTTCTCCATGTCGATGAAATCGACGATGATGATGCCGCCGAGGTTGCGCAGGCGCAGCTGGCGGGCGATGGTGACCGCCGCCTCGAGGTTGGTCTTGAAGATGGTGTCGTCGAAGTTGCGCACGCCGACGAAGCCGCCGGTGTTGACGTCGATGGTGGTCATCGCCTCGGTCTGGTCGATGATCAGGTAGCCGCCCGACTTCAGGTCGACGCGGCGGGCGAGCGCCTTCTGGATTTCCTCCTCGACGCCGTGCAGGTCGAACAGCGGGCGCTGGCCGGTGTAGTGGTCGAGCAGCGGCTGCACGGCCGGCGTGTATTCCTCGGCGAAGCTCATCAGCTTCTGGAAATTTTCGCGCGAGTCGATGACGATGCGCTGCGTTTCCGGATTGACGAAATCGCGCAGCACGCGCTGGCCGAGGGAAAGTTCCTGATAGAGCACCGCCGGCGGCGCGGAAACCCGCGCCCGGTCGCGAATGTCGCCCCACGTCTTGCGCAGGTAGGCGATGTCGGTGGCGAATTCCTCGTCGCTGGCGTTTTCGGCCATGGTGCGGACGATGAAGCCGCCCGGCTCGTCGGCCGGCACCAGGCGGGTGATCTTTTCGCGCAGCGCCTCGCGCTCGGCCTCGGCCTCGATGCGCTGCGAGATCCCGATGTGCTTTTCCTGCGGCAGGTAGACCAGCATGCGGCCGGCGATCGAAATCTGCGTCGACAGGCGGGCGCCCTTGGTGCCGATCGGGTCCTTGACGACCTGGACGACGATGCTCTGCCCTTCGGCAAGCACGCGCTCGATGGGGCGCTCGGTGGCCGTCTCGCGCGGCTGCCAGATGTCGGCGACGTGCAGGAAGGCGGTGCGTTCCAGCCCGACATCGATGAAGGCCGACTGCATGCCGGGCAGGATGCGCACGATGCGCCCGAGATAGACGTTGCCGACCAGCCCGCGGCTGGCCGTGCGCTCGATGTGCAGTTCCTGGACGACGCCTTGTTGCATCACGGCAACGCGCGTCTCCTGCGGGGTGAAATTGATCAGTATCTCTTCGGTCATGGGGCGTAAAATGCTCGGTTTTTCAGCATTTTACTATGCACATGGCGCCCGAACTCCTCGCTCCCGCCGGTTCGCTCGAAATGATGCGCACCGCCTTCGCCTTCGGCGCCGACGCCATCTACGCCGGCCAGCCGCGCTACAGCCTGCGCGTGCGCAACAACGAGTTCGGTTCGCTGGACAAGCTGGGCGAGGGCATCGCCGAGGCGCGCGCCGCCGGCAAGCGGTTCTTCGTGGTCAGCAACATCTTTCCGCATAACGCCAAGCTGGCGACCTACCTCGCCGACATGGCGCCGGTCGTCGCCCTCAAGCCGGACGCCCTGATCATGTCCGACCCCGGGCTGATCGACATGGTGCGCGAAACCTGGCCCGAGCAGGTCATCCACCTGTCGGTGCAGGCCAACACGGTCAACTGGGCGGCCGTCCGTTTCTGGCAGAAAATCGGCGTCGACCGCATCATCCTGTCGCGCGAGCTGTCGCTCGACGAAGTCGCCGAAATCCGCCAGCAGTGCCCCGACATCGAGCTCGAGGTCTTCGTGCACGGCGCACTGTGCATCGCCTATTCCGGGCGCTGCCTGCTGTCCGGCTACTTCAACCACCGCGACCCGAACCAGGGCACGTGCACCAACTCCTGCCGCTGGGACTACAAGGTCGGCACCGCCGATGGGCAGCCGGTGAATTTCCACCAGCACCGCGACCAGGAAATCCTCATCGAGGAAAAGCAGCGTCCGGGCGAATTCATGCCGATCGAGGAAGACGAGCACGGCACCTACATCCTGAACTCGAAGGACCTGCGCGCCCTCGAGCACGTCCAGCGCCTGGTCGAGATCGGTGTCGATTCGCTGAAGATCGAGGGCCGCACCAAGAGCCCCTACTACGTCGCGCGCACCGCCCAGACCTACCGCCAGGCGATCGACGATGCCGTTGCCGGCAAGCCGCTCGACCCGCAACTGCTGCGCGAACTCGAAGGCCTGGCCAACCGCGGCTACACCGACGGTTTCTACCAGCGCCACCACGACGCCGATTACCAGAACTACCTGCGCGGCCATTCGGAATCGGAGCGCAGCCTGTACGTCGGCGACGCCGTGCGTTTCGACGCAGCGCGCGGGCTGATGGAAATCGCGGTCAAAAACCGGTTCACCGCCACCGACCGTCTCGAATGCGTGCATCCGGCGGGCAACCGCACGTGGACGCCGGCGCGCATGGAGGATGCCGACGGGCAGCCGGTCGCCGTCGCGCCGGGCAGCGGCCACCGGGTCTGGATCGACCTGCCGGAAAGCCATGTCAACGCCTTCGTCGCCCGCTTCGTTTAACAACTATTCCCGCAAAAACAAGATGATATTCTTTGTGCGATGCAGCATATCAAGGTAACATCCGGAGCATGAGCAACCCGCCCGCCCGCATGCCGCTGATCGACGCGCTGAAAGCCGTCGCGTCGCAGCTCATCGTGCTGCACCACCTGTCCGCCTACGGCCCGCTGTCGGTCGCCATGCACCAGGCGGCGCCCGACGTCGCCGGCTGGTTCTACGAATACGCGCGGATGGCGGTCCAGGTCTTCCTCGTCATCGGCGGCTTTCTCGCCGCGCGCGGCCTGTCGGCACAGGGCGACGGCCTCGCCGGGCAGCCGCTGGGCCTGATCTGGAAGCGCTACCTGCGGCTGGTCGTTCCCTTCATGGCCGCCATCATGCTGGCCATCGTCGGCGCGGCGCTCGCCGATCACTGGATGGACGACGAGGCGATCCCGGCGCGCGCGACGCTGGCGCAGTGGCTCGCCCACCTGTTCCTGCTGCACGGCGTGCTCGGCTTCGATTCGCTGTCGGCCGGCGTCTGGTACGTCGCCATCGACTTCCAGCTCTTCGCGCTGATGGCCTTCCTCCTCTGGCTCGGCGCGGCCGGCCGCGCGGTCGGCGGCATGCGCCACCTGGCGATGGCCCTCGTCTGCGCGCTCGCCGTCGCCTCGCTGCTGTGGTTCAACCGCGACGCGTCGTGGGACAACTGGGCGCTCTATTTCTTCGGCGCCTACGGCCTCGGCGCCGCCGCCTGGTGGGCTGCGCAGCGCGGCCGCCTGACGGCCTGGCTGGGCGTCATCGCCGCCGTCGGCATCCTCGCCCTGGTCGTCGACTTCCGCCTGCGCATCGCGCTGGCCCTGACGGTCGCGCTCGGCCTCGGCTTCGCCCAGCGCAGCGGCCTGCTCCAGCGCTGGCCGGACAATGCCGTGCTGGCCTACCTTGGCCGCATCTCGTTCTCGGTCTTCCTGGTGCACTTCCCGATCTGCCTGCTGGCCAACGGGCTCTATGCGAAATTCGGCCTCTCCTCGGCGTCGACCGCAGCACTCGGCATCGCCCTCGCCTGGGCCGCCAGCATCGGCGTCGCCGCCCTCTTCTACCGCTACGTGGAAAGCCCGGCGGCCAGCCTGCGCATCACCGCGACGCTGGCCTGGCCGGTCCGGCGCTTGCTGAAACTGGGTTAATCCGCCAGTTCAGCGCGGCGCCGGAAAAATTCCAGCGCTTCCGGGTTGGCCAGCGCCTCGACGTTCTTCACCGGCTGTTCGTGGACGACGTTGCGCACGGCCAGTTCGACGATCTTGCCCGACTTGGTGCGCGGGATATCCTGCACCTGCACGACCTTGGCCGGCACGTGGCGCGGCGTCGTGTTGTCGCGGATCTGCCGCTTGATCCGCTCGCTCAGCGCAGCGTCGAGGGCCAGCCCGTCGCGCAGCTTGACGAAGAGCACGACGCGCACGTCGTCATGGCGGCCGGGCGGCCAGTCCTGGCCGATGACCAAGGCCTCGACGATTTCCGGCAGCTGCTCGACCTGGCGGTAGATTTCCGCGGTGCCGATACGCACGCCACCGGGGTTGAGCGTCGCATCCGAGCGGCCGTAGATGATCACGCTGTCGTGCGCCGTCAGTTCCGAGAAATCGCCGTGGCACCAGATGTTGGGGAAGCGCTCGAAATAGGCGGCGCGATATTTCCGGCCGTCGGCATCGTTCCAGAAGCCGACCGGCATCACCGGGAAGGGCCGCGTGCACACCAGCTCGCCCTTCTGCCCGCGCACCGGCTGACCGATTTCGTCGACCACGTCGACCGCCATCCCCAGCCCGCGGCACTGGATTTCGCCGCGCCACACCGGCAGCACCGGGTTGCCGAGGACGAAGCAGGAAACGATGTCGGTACCGCCGGAAATCGAGGCGAGCAGGATGTCCTTCTTGATCTCGCGATAGACCCAATCGAAGCCTTCCGGCGACAGCGGGCTGCCGGTCGAGAACATGGCGCGCAAGGCGGACAGGTCGTGCGTCCGGCCCGGCGTCAGGCCGAGCTTGGCGGCGGCGTCGATGAACTTGGCCGAGGTGCCGAAATGGGTCATTTTCTCGGCCGCCGCGTAGTCGAAGAGCACCGTGCCGCCGGCGGCGAAGGGCGAGCCGTCGTAGAGCAGCAGCGTGGCGCCGCAGGCGAGCCCGGACACCAGCCAGTTCCACATCATCCAGCCGCAGGTCGTGAAGTAGAACAGGCGGTCGCCGGGGCGCACGTCGCTGTGCAGCTGGTGCTCCTTGAGGTGCTGCAGGAGCACGCCGCCGTGGCAGTGGACGATGCACTTGGGCACGCCGGTGGTGCCGCTGGAAAACATGATGAACAGCGGGTGGTCGAAGGCGACGCGGTTGAAAACGACCGCTTTTCCGGCATCGACCGCAGCGATCTCGTTCCAGCGCATGGCGTTGGCGATGGCGCCGGTTTCCGGACGTTCGGCCAGGTAGGGCACGACCACCGTCCTCAGCAGCGACGGCATGCGCGCCGCCACCTCGGCGTTCTTGGCCAGGCAGTCGACCGCCTTGCCGTTGTACCAGTAGCCGTCGACGCAGACCAGCACCTTGGGTTTGATCTGGCCGAAGCGGTCGAGCACGCCCTGGACGCCGAAGTCGGGCGAGGCCGACGACCAGATGGCGCCGAGCGCCGTGGTCGCCAGCATGGCGACCAGCGTTTCCGGCAGGTTGGGCAGGTAGCCGGCGACGCGGTCGCCCGCCGCGACCCCGGCGTCGACCAGGAACTGCTGGAAGCGGGCGACCGCGGCGTACAGCTCGCCGCGCGACAGCCGCCGCTCAACCTTGTCCTCGCCCCGGAACACCAGTGCATCGCCGTCGTCGCGCCGTTGCAGCAGGTTTTCCGCATAGTTCAGGCGTGCTTCGGGAAACCAGCGGGCGCCGGGCATGCGGTCGCGGTCGACGAGGATTTGCGTGCCTTTTTCACCGACCGCGCCGCAGAAATCCCACAGCAGGTCCCAGAAAGCCTCCGGCTGGTCGACCGACCATTGCCAGAGGTCGGCATAGCTGGCGTGGCCGGTCGCCTGCATGAGCTGCGCCATGCGCGTGGCGCCGACGGTTTGCGGATTGGGGCGCCAGAGCGGCGCGGCATCGATGGCGTAGGTCATGTCGTCTCCTGTATTTTCGTTTCCGGCGACTGTAGCCGCTTTCGCGGTGCGCAGACTGTCGCCGGCCGGACAGTTGCGGCGCGTCAGAACGGCGGCGCGCTCGTCACCGCCAGCCGTTCGCCGCCAAGCGGATGCGGGAAGGCCAGCGCGGCGGCATGCAGCAGCAGGCGCGGCGCGCTGGCCAGCACCGCGGGCGGCGCATAGAGGTCGTCGCCGAGGATCGGGTGGCCGATCGCCTGCAGATGCAGCCGCAACTGGTGCGAGCGCCCGGTTTCCGGCCGCAGCCGCACGCGCGTCGTGTCGCTGGCGGCATCATAGGCCAGCACGCTGACGTGCGTCAGTGCGGGTTTTCCCCGAACGAAGTCGACCATCTGGCGCGGCCGGTTCGGCCAGTCGACGATCAGCGGCAGGTCGATGCTGAATTCCGCCGTCGCCACCCGGCCGGCGACAACCGCGATGTACGCCTTGTCCACCCGGCGCAGCTCGAACAGGCGGCCGAGCGCCCGGTGCGCCTCGGCGGTGCGCGCCATGACCAGCAGGCCCGAGGTATCCATGTCGAGGCGGTGCACGGTCAGGGCTTCCGGATAACGCGCCCGCACCCGGCGGGCCAGGTTATCGTCCATGCCCGGACCGCGGCCGGGCACCGAGAGCAGGCCCGAGGGCTTGTCGACGACGAGCAGCGCGGCATCGACATGGCGCACGTCGAGCCCCGCGTCGGGCGGCGGAGCATAGGGCGGCGGGATATGGATCATCGGCAGGGGCATGGCATACGGCGTTCGCGCATGGTAGCGGCTCGCCGGCGCCCTGAACAGCGAACCGGCCATGCGCGGCGCCCGCCCCGGCGTTACACTGGCGGCCGCAAGCAGATCGACAAACGGCCGCCCGGCGGCCAATCCAGGAGACCAGACATGACCCAGGTCGTACTCACCGAAACCCTCGGCAAGGTCGGGCTGATCCGCCTCAACCGGCCGGAAGCGCTGAACGCGCTGAACAACGCCGTGGTTGACGGCATCGCCGCCGCCATCGACGCCTTCGAGGCCGACGAGAATATCGGCTGCATCGTCATCACCGGCAGCGAGAAGGCCTTCGCCGCCGGCGCCGACATCGGCTTCATGAAGGAGTTCGATTACATGCACGCCTACAAGACGGACTTCATCACCCGCAACTGGGAGCGCATCAAGACGGCACGCAAGCCGGTGATCGCTGCGGTGGCCGGCTTCGCGCTGGGCGGCGGCTGCGAGATGGCGATGATGTGCGACATGATCTTCGCCGCCGACACGGCGAAGTTCGGCCAGCCAGAGATCAAGCTGGGCACCCTGCCCGGCGCCGGCGGCACGCAACGCCTGCCGCGCGCGGTGGGCAAGGCCAAGGCGATGGACCTGTGCCTGACGGCACGGATGATGGATGCGGCGGAAGCCGAGAAGGCCGGGCTGGTGGCCCGCGTCGTGCCGGCCGACCAGCTGCTCGATGTGACCCTGGATGCGGCGCGCACCATTGCCGGCTTCTCGCTGCCGGTGGTGATGATGATCAAGGAGTCGGTGAATCGCGCCTTCGAGTCGTCCTTGAACGAGGGATTGCTGTTCGAGCGCCGGGTGTTCCATGCCGCCTTCGCGCTGGAGGACCAGAAGGAAGGCATGGCGGCCTTCGCCGAGAAGCGCAAGCCGGGCTTCAGGAACCGCTGAGTTGCATCTTTTCGCCGATATCTCCAGCCACGGCTTCGGCCATCTCGCCATCACCGGGCCGGTGCTCGACGCGCTGGCCGAAATCGTGCCCGACCTGCGGCTGACCGTGCGTTGCGGCCTGCCGGCGGCCAAGCTGCGCCAGCGCATCGGGCCGCCCTTCGCGCATATCGAGGCGGCCAGCGATTTCGGCTTCATGATGCACGACGCACTAAGTGTCGACCTCGCCGCCACCGCCGCTGCCTACCGCGCCGCGCATGCCGACTGGCCGCGCCGCGTCGCCGGCGAAGCGCACCTCCTGGCCGAATTGCGCCCTGACGTCGTCCTCAGCAACGTCAGCTATCTGCCGCTGGCCGGCGCCGCGGCCACCGGCATCCCGGCGCTGGCGATCTGCTCGCTGAACTGGGCGGAACTCTTCGCCCACTTTTTCGGGCATGCCGACTGGGCGGCGCCGATTCACGCCGAGATGCTGGCGGCCTACCGCGCGGCCGACCGTTTCATCCGCATCACGCCGGCGATGGCAATGGCCGATCTCGCCAACACGGCGAGCGTCGGCCCGGTCGCCAGCCGCGGCAGGCGCCGCGATCTCGGACTGGCCGGCGACAAGGCGGTGCTGGTCGCGCTCGGCGGCATCGACCACCACCTGCCGGTCGACCGCTGGCCGCACCTGCCCGGCATCCGCTGGCTGGTCGCCCGCCACTGGCAGTGCCGGCACCCCGACGCCATCGCCTACGAGGACTTCGGCCTCTCATTCACCGACCTCCTGTGCTCGGTCGACGCCATCGTCACCAAGCCCGGCTACGGCACTTTCACCGAAGCCGCCTGCAACGGGACACCGGTGCTCTACCAGCGCCGCGCCGACTGGCCGGAACAGGAATGCCTGATCGCCTGGCTGCAGGCGCACGGCCGGTGCCGGGAAATCGCCGGCGCCGACCTCGAGGTCGGCGACCTCGCCGCCCCGCTCGCCGCGCTCTGGCGACAGGCGCCGCCGCCGGCACCGGTCGCCGACGGTGCCCGCGCTGCCGCCGAACTCATCGACGCGACGCGGCGCCGGACCCGGCCTGCAGCGTCTGCTGCGTAAACCGGCGCAGGGCGTTCATGTCCTGCGCCCGCGCCTCGCGGTCGCGCGCATTGAGAACGACCAGCGCGAAGACCTGGCCGTCGAATTCCTCGGCCATCGCCAGGCAATAGCCGGCGGCCGCGGTGAACCCGGTTTTTCCGGCCAGCAGCGAAACCGAGCGGTCGTGGGCGAAGCGATTGACGTTCATCCTGCCGCCCACCGCCGGCCGCCGGGCCAGTTCGCGGAACTGCGGCAACTGCGACAGGACGACCAGCAGCACGCCGAGGTCGCGCGCGCTTGCCTTGTTGAAGGCCGAAAGCCCCGACGAGTCGCCGAAATCGAAACTGAACAGCTGCATCTGCGTCAGCAGCGCCCGCATCGCGTACTGGAATTCCGCCCAGCCGCCGGGATAGCTGCGCGCTAGCGCGGCGGCGGCGCGGTTGTCGGAGGCCACCAGCAGCCACTGGATCAGTTCCTCGCGGCGCCAGGTCGAGCCGACCGGCAGGTTCGACGCCGTGTGCCGCGAAAACACGGCATCGGCTTCGGTCACACGGATCTTCTCGGCCAGCGGCAGTTCGGCGCTGAGGACCACCCAGGCGGTGATCAGCTTGCTGACCGAGGCGATCGGCACCGCCACGTCGGCATCGAGCGCCAGCAGGGTGTCGTCGAGATTGCCGACGTAGGCGTGGCGCGCGCTCAGCCGCGGCGACGCACCGGCCAGCGCCGGGACGCCGGCCAGCCAGGCCAGTCCGCCGAGCAGCAGGCGCCGGCGCAGCTCCGCCACCGCCTCAGAAGCGCCAGCCGAAGCGCTTGAGCAGTTCCCCGGTCTCGCAGACCGGCAGCCCCATGACCCCGGTGTAGCTACCCGCCAGGTGCTCGACGAACAGCCCGGCGCGCCCCTGGATGCCGTAGGCGCCGGCCTTGTCCATCGGTTCGCCGCTCATCACGTAATGGCGGATCTCGTCGTCGTCGATCTTGCGGAAGCTTACTTCGCTGACCGACAGCACGTATTCGGTCCGCCCTTCATGGCTGACGGCGACCCCGGTCAGCACACGGTGCGTCTGGCCGGAAAGGCGGTACAGGATGTCGCTGGCGTCGGCTTCGTCGACCGGCTTGCCGATGATTTCGCCGGCGAATTCGAGGGTCGTGTCGGCAGCCAGGATGGGGCGCATCGGCAGGCGCCGCTCGGCCAGCAGGTCGATCCCGTGCTCGGCCTTGGCGCGCGCAACGCGCTCGACATATTGGAGCGCCGGTTCGCCGGCATGCACCGATTCGTCCACCTGCGGGTCGCAGCGCAGACCGGCGCGGAAGATCAGGGTGTCGAAGGCGACGCCCATCTGGGTCAGCAGTTCGCGGCGGCGCGGGCTGCGCGAGGCAAGGTAAAGACGCATCATCCCTCCCGGTGATAAGGGTGATTCTTCAATACGCTGACAGCACGGTAGAGCTGCTCGCATAGTACCAGCCGCGCCAGGCCGTGCGGCAGGGTCAGGCTCGACAGGCGCAGGCGGTCGTCGGCCTGCTGCTTGAACTCCTCGTCGAGTCCGTCGGCGCCGCCGATCAGCAGCGCGACGTCGCGCCCGTCCTGCATCCAGGCTTCGAGACGGCGGGCAAGCTTGAGCGTGGTCAGGTCGTCGCCCTTCTCGTCGAGCACGACGATCCGGCAGGACGCCGGCAGGGCGTCGCGGATCCGGCCCTTTTCGGCAGTGAGCAGTTGTTCGCGGGTCTTCGAGCCGCGCGCCTCCGGCCGGATTTCGCTGACGCTGGCCGGCAGTTCGCGCGGCATGCGCTTGAGGTACTCGGCGCAGCCTGCGTTCACCCAGTCGGGTTGACGATGGCCGACGGCGAGCACGCTCAGTTTCATTCCCCGGCGGCCTGTGCCGCCGCCTTGCGACGCTGGGCCGGCGTCGTCTGCCAGAGCTCTTCGAGGTTGTAGTACTGGCGCACGGAGGGTTGCATGACGTGGACGATGACATCGCCGAGGTCGACCAGCACCCACTCGCCTGCGTCCTCGCCTTCCACCGACAGCACTTCGGCGCCGGCTTCGCGCACCTTCTCCTGCACGTTGCGGGCGAGCGCCTTGACCTGCCGGTTGGAATCGCCGGTGGCGATCACCAGGCGGTCGAACATCGAGGTGAGCTTGGTGGTGTTGATGACCTCGATATCCTTGCCCTTGATGTCCTCGAGGGCGGAAACGACGACTTTTTGCAGCTTGCGGATGTCCATCAGGTATTTTTGTAGAGTTGGTGAAGTTCAATATAGTCGAGAACGCTGTCCGGCAGCAAATAACGGGCCGACAGGCCGTTGGCGAGCAACTTGCGGATCTGGGTTGCCGAAATGGCGAGCTGGGTCATCGCGAAGGTGACAATGCCGCCGGCCGCCGCCGTCCTCAGTCCGCCGGCGTCGGGCAGCCGGCGGTCGGCGAATTCGGTCGCCAGTTCGTGCGGCAGGCTGGCGATCTCGACTGGGAAACCCGGCCGGTGCGAGACGGCGATGTGGGCCAGCGCGAACAGGTCGCGCCAGCGGTGCCAGGTCGTCAGCCCGGCGAAGGCGTCAGCGCCGACCAGCAGGACCAGCGATTGCGCGGCGCCCAGTTCGCCGCGCAGGCGCTCCAGCGTATGCACGGAGTAGCTCGGCGCCACCGCCTCAACCTCGCTGGCATCGACCGAAAAACGGTCGTTTCCGGCGGTCGACCGCAACACCATCTCCAGGCGCTGGCGGGCGGTGACCTGCGGCGTGCCGCGGTGCGGCGGCTGGCCGGCGGGAATCCAGCGCACGCCGGCGAGTCCGAGGTGGCCGATCGACTCCTCGGCGAGGCGAAGGTGGCCGAAGTGGACGGGATCGAAGGTGCCGCCGAACAGGCCGAGCGGTTCAGACAATTTCGGGCGATCCGAAGATGTCACGGTAACTGGCGTAGAAGCTGGCGTAGACGGTGGAAAAGACGATCAGGGCGAACAGGGTCATCAACGGCATGATGACGAAGGCGCCGACGCCACCACCCTCCCCGCCGGCCAGCACGGCGGCCAGCAAAGCGAAGACGAGCCCCGGGATGACGCCGGCGACCAGCAGCAGGCCCAGGCTGTAGGTGAAAAAGGCGCGCCAGTTGAGCCAGCAGGCAACGAAGCTGAAGAACAGCGCCTTGCCGACGCCCAGGCCATGCCAGGCGGCGAGCACCGGCGCGAACCAGTAGGCCATCAGCACCGGCAGCATCAGGATCATGACGAACAGCGCCGGCAGCATCAGGTTGCCGCTTTCGATCGTTTCCTTGTCGGCCGGGCTGCCGGAAAGCATGAAGCGCAGCAGTTCGCCGCCATCGATCAGCGCCGAGAGACCGAGGACGCCCAAGGTGCAGCACAGGTACAGGGCGCCGAGCGCAACCAGCGTGCGGGTGTTGGTCTTGAGGCCGCCGAACAGGGTCTGCAGGCCGGCGCTCTGCCCGCGCTCGAGATTGCGCGCCGCCTGCATGAGGCCGACCGAGAGCCCGGGGATGACCAGCGACGCGGCCAGCGCGCCGATGACCGGCAGCACGTTGAGGAAGAGGACGGTCAGCCAGTAGCTGACGACCAGCATCGTCAGCAGCGGCGGATTGCGCCGAAAGATCGCGAAGCCGGCCGGAAGCCAGCGCCAGCCCGCGGCGGCGGGCAGTGTCTGCACCTGCATCGTCAGGACTCCACGAAAATGTCGCGGTACGACGCGTACACCGCTGCCGAGACGATCGGCAACAGCAGCAGCAGGCCCAGACCGAGCGGCAGCATGGCGAAGAACAGGGAAACGACGAGGAAGATGCCGAAAATCACCATCGCCAGCCAGTTCTTGGCGCCGGCGTCGAAACTGGCGCGCATCGCCGCTCCCGGCTTCATGTCGTGGAAAAAGACGAGGGCCGGCGCGAACCAGGTGGCCATGATGACCGGCACCGACAGCACGAGGACGACCACGCCGGCGAGCATGACGCCGCCGAACGCGATGCTCAGTCCGGCGATCTTGCCGGTGACGACGCCGCCGATCACGCCGCCGCTGACCAGGAGGAAGGCGATGAAGGCGAGGCCGAAGATGCCGATGGCGAAAAAGACGCCGACCATCACCAGTTGCCCGGCGTTGTGATGGAAGCCGGCGAACAGGTCGGCCACCTCCGGCTGCTGGCCGGATTCGAGGTGGCGGGCGATCTGCACCATGCCGGCGCCGAACAGGGGGGCCAGCAGGTGGGCGGCCACCTGCCCGAACAGGGGCACGATGGAGATGGCCATCAGGATGACCAGCAGCAGCATCGTGGCGCCGATCCAGACGCCGGGATTGGCGAGGAACATGGTCCAGCCCCGGCGCAGCCAGCCGAAGCAGGCGCCGGGCTCGACGTCGCGGCTGACACCCCGGAATGCTGCCGGAAGCGCGGGAAGATGGGTACTTTCGTCCATACCGGGATGCTAGCGGGGCAATTCGTCCGGGGCAAGGCGCAGACGCTGCAAAAGATCACCGAAATGGTCGGGGTCCTTGATCGTTACCACACTGCCCGGCCGCGGGTGGTGGCGGACCTCCAGGCGCAGCAGCCAGAAGCGCAGCGCCGCCGCGCGCCGCATGGCCGGCCACGCCGTCGCCTCGGCTGCCAGCAGCGGACGCCGGGCACCATAGCCGGCGACCATGGCGCGCAGGCTGGCGTCGTCGGCGCACCAGTCGTTGGCCGCCACGGCGAGGTCGAACAACAGGCAGTCTTCGCCGGCGAAATAGAAATCGAGGACCCCGCCCAGCCGGTCGTCCTGCCACAGCGCGTTGTCGCGAAAGAGGTCACCGTGGACGATGCCGCGCGGCAGGCCGGAATAATCCTGTGCCGCCTGGAAATCGAGCTCGGCGAGCAGTCGACCGCGTTCGTCTGCGGTCAGCAGCGGCGCCAGGGCGCGCCCGGTCGCTTCGCGCCAGGGCGCGCCGCAGGGATTGGGCAGGGGCGCCGGGAAGTCGGCACCGGCCAGGTGCAGGCGGGCCAGCATTTCACCGAGCGCCCGGCAATGCGCCGGCGTCGGCGCCTCGATGCAGGCCCCCGGCAGGCAGGTGAACAGGGCCGCCGGCTTGCCGGCCAGCGGACGCCAGTAGTGGCCGTCGCCGGTCGCCAGCGGGCGCGGGCAGGGAATCCCGCGCAGGGCCAGGTGGTCCTGCAGGGCCAGGTAGAACTTAAGGTCGTGCGGCGCCAGGTGCTCGAACAAGGTCAACACCCGGCGCTCCCCGCCGGCCGTCACGAAATAATTGGAATTCTGCATGCCGGCGGCGATGCCGGCGAAGTCCTCGAGCGGCCCGACAGCGAGCGGCGCGAGCCAGGCTGTCAGTTCATCGCGCCCGACCGAGGTGTAGACCGACAAGACTTACCAGGATTTGATGAGCCACATCGGCGCCCGCGGCGCCGGCCCGATGGCGTCGGACTGGATGAAGTTGCCGTCGCCGCGCTGGTCGACCAGGTAGTAGGCCGGGCCGACGGCCGGCGTGACGCGGATCATGTAGAGCCGCCCGTTGGAACGGTATTCCTCGCGCGTTTCGCGCTCGGTCTTGACGATGGTCACCTGCGGCTCGAGCGCCGCGTCGAAGGCTTCCATCTCCGGCGGCGGCGGCGGCACGGCGGGCAACGGCTGGAGATCGTTCGGCGGTTGCTGGGCCCAGACCGGCAGGGCGGCGAGCAGGAGGACGGGGAGAAGTTGGCGCATGGACGGGATCCTGTATGAATAGACGCGATTCTATTACAGGTTGAGCATCAACTCGCGCTCGCCGGGCAGCGGACCGAAGGGGCGCGCCTCGTAATGCTTGAAAATCGCCTCGACGACCTGTTCCGGTTCGTCGATCAGCTGGATCAGGTTGATGTCCTCGGGATCGACCATGTTTTCGGCGACCAGCCGGTCGCGGAACCAGTCGATCATGCCCTGCCAGAACGCGGAGCAGACGAGGATCAGCGGAATTTTGCGCGCCTTACCGGTCTGGATCAGCGTCAGCGCCTCCATCAGCTCGTCGAGCGTGCCGAAGCCGCCGGGCATGACGACGTAGGCGCTGGCGAAGCGGACGAACATGTACTTGCGCGCGAAGAAATGGCGGAAGGTCTGCGAGATGTCCTGGTAGGGGTTCGCCATCTGCTCGTGCGGCAGCTGGATGTTGAGGCCGACCGACGGCGACTTGCCGTGGAAGGCACCCTTGTTGGCCGCCTCCATGATGCCCGGGCCACCGCCGGAGATGACCGAGAAGCCCGAATCGGAGAGCAGGCGCGCCGTGCGCTCGGTGAGGTCGTAATAGGGCGACCCCGGCGCAACGCGCGCGCTACCGAAGATGGTGACCGCCGGCTTGATCGCCGCCAGGCGTTCGGTCGCCTCGACGAACTCTGACATAATGCCGAAAATCCGCCAGGATTCCCGGGCCGACGCCGTCTGCAGCAGCGCCTCGGACTCCACGCCCATAACCAGCTTGTCGCTTTCCGTCACTCTCATGCCTCTCCTGTTGTTGGTGGACGGTTCGTCCTACCTTTACCGCGCCTTCCACGCCCTGCCCGACCTGCGCAACCAGGCCGGCGAACCGACCGGCGCACTGTACGGCGTGCTGAACATGCTACGTCGTCTCGAAAGCGACTACAAGGCGGACTACAAGGCCGTCGTCTTCGACGCCAAGGGCAAGACCTTCCGCGACGACTGGTATCCCGAGTACAAGGCGCACCGGCCACCGATGCCGGACGACATGATCGGCCAGATCGAACCGCTGCATGCGGCGATCAGGGCATCCGGCTGGCCGCTGCTGATGGTCGACGGCGTCGAGGCCGACGACGTGATCGGCACGCTGGCCACGGCTGCTGCGGTCGACGGTCTGGAAACGCTGATTTCCACCGGCGACAAGGATCTGACCCAACTGGTCGGCCCGCAAGTGCGCTGGTACAACACGATGAGCAACGAGCTGCTCGACGAAGCCGGCGTCGAGGCCAAGTTCGGCGTGCCGCCAGGCAGGATCGTCGATTACCTGGCGCTGGTCGGCGACACGGTCGACGGCGTGCCCGGTGTGCCGAAGTGCGGCCCCAAGACCGCGCTCAAGTGGCTGGCGCAATACGGCTCGCTCGACGGAATCATCGCCCATGCCGACGAAATCGGTGGCGTCGTCGGCCAGAACCTGCGCGATCACCTCGCCTTCCTGCCGCTCGGAAAAAAGCTGGTCACGGTCGCCTGCGACCTGTCGAACTTGCCCGCTCCCAAGGCGTTGACCGCAACCGAGCGCGACATCGACGCCTTGCGCGAGCTCTACACCCGCTACCAGTTCCGTAGCTGGCTCAACGAGATCGACGGCCCGCAGGCGGCGGCCAATATCCCGGCCAGAGAATCGACGCCGAGCGCTACCAAGCAGCCGACACCGGCCATCGCCGTCAATTACGAAACCGTCCTCACCTGGCCGCAATTCGATGCCTGGCTGGCGAAGATCGAGGCCGCTGAACTGACCGCGCTCGACACCGAAACCACCAGCCTCGATTCCTTCGCTGCGCGCATCGTCGGCATTTCGCTTTCAGTGACGCCGGGCGAGGCCTGCTACATCCCGCTCGCTCACACCGCCCCCGGCGTCGCCGACCAGCTCCCGCGCGACGAAGTGCTGGCAAAGCTCAAACCCTGGCTTGCTGCGGTCGACCGCAAGAAAGTGCTGCAAAACGCCAAGTACGACCAGCATGTCTTCGCCAACCACGGCATCGCACTGGCTGGCATCGCCCACGACACCATGCTGCAAAGCTACGTGATCGAATCCGACAAGGGCCACGACCTCGGCCAGCTGTGCACCCGCCACCTCGGCCTCGACACCATCGCCTACGAAGACCTGTGCGGCAAGGGCGTCAAGCAGATCGGCTTCGACCAGGTCGACATCGAACGTGCCGCCACCTACGCGGCCGAGGACGCCGACGTGACGCTGCGCGTGCACAACGTGCTGCACCCGCGCTTCGCCGGCGAGCCCGGCCTCTCCCGCATCTATCACGGGATCGAGATGCCGGCGCGCGAGGTCATCTGGCGCATGGAGCGCAACGGCATCCTGATCGACGGCGACCAACTCGCCCGCCAGAGCCACGAGATCGGCCAGAAGATCATGGCGCTCGAAGCGCAGGCTTGCGAACTCGCCGGCCAGCCCTTCAATCTCGCCTCGCCCAAGCAACTCGGCGAAATTCTCTTCGGCAAGCTCGGCCTGCCCGTCAAGAAGAAAACCGCCTCCGGCGGCCCGTCGACCGACGAGGAAGTGCTCTCCGAACTCGCCCTCGACTATCCGCTGCCCAGGCTGCTGCTCGAACACCGCAGCCTGTCCAAACTGAAAGGCACCTACACCGACAAGCTGCCGCGCATGATCAACCCCGAAACCGGCAGAGTGCATACTCACTTCTCGCAGGCTTCCGTGGTGACGGGACGGCTCGCCTCCAGCGACCCCAACCTGCAGAACATCCCGGTACGCACCGAGGAAGGCCGGCGCATCCGCACCGCCTTCGTCGCCCCGGCCGGCAGCAGCATCGTCTCGGCCGACTATTCGCAGATCGAACTGCGCATCATGGCCCATCTTTCCGGCGACGAACGCCTGCGCGATGCCTTCGCCCACGGCGAGGACGTACACCGCGCGACCGCCGCCGAGATTTTCGGCGTCACGCCGCTCGAAGTCGGCCCCGACCAGCGGCGTGTCGCCAAGAGCATCAACTTCGGCCTGATCTACGGCATGAGTGCCTTCGGCCTCGCCCGCCAGCTCGGTCTCGAACGCAGCGCGGCGCAGACCTACATCGACCGCTACTTCGCCCGCTACCCCGGTGTCGCCCGCTACATGGAGGAAGCCCGCCAGACAGCGCGCGACAAGGGTTACGTCGAAACCGCCTTCGGTCGCCGCCTGTGGTTCCCCGACATCAAGTCGAGCCAGGCGATGCGCCGCCAGGGCGCCGAACGCGCGGCGATCAACGCGCCGATGCAGGGCACCGCCGCCGACCTGATCAAGCTGGCGATGGTTGCCGTGCAGAACTGGCTGGACAGCCCAGGCAGGCGGTCCCGCCTAGTGCTGCAGGTCCACGACGAACTGGTGCTGGAAGTGCCGGACGATGAACTGACGGCCGTTCGCACCCACCTGCCGCGCCTGATGGGCCAGGTCGCCGAACTGGCCGTGCCGCTGGTCGTCGAGGTCGGCATCGGGCCGAACTGGGAAGCGGCGCACTGATCCGGTGATGCCGGCTGGCAGTTTCAGGCCGGGGACCGGCCGGCGATGCCGAGACGCTCGCAGGCGGCCAGCGCTTCCGCCACCGAAATGTCATTCACGTCGAGCGAGGGCGGCTGCAATACCTGATGCGGCACGCCCCAGGGATGCCAGCGGGCGGCATCCGAGTTGCCGAAGAAGCAGACGATCGGCTTGCCCAGGGCCGCACCGACATGCATCGCCCCGCCGTCCGAGCAGATCATGCTGTCGCAGGCGGCGATGCCGGCGATGAGCTGGTCGAGATGTTCGGTCCGGTAGGCGAGCACCGGCAGCCCGGCGGTCGCCGCGACGATCTCGCGAGCCTTGTCGTCATCCCCCGGATGCATCGGATTGTCGCTGCTCCCCGGCGCCCAGAACAGCATGAAGCGGGCGTCGCAGCGCGCATGCAGCAGCCGCATCAGTTCGATGAACCGCTCCGTCGGCCAGCGCTGGGGGACCTTGCGGGCGCTGACGTGAATGGCGATGGTCGGCCCGGCGACACTCCCCGCCTCGTCGTCCAACCGGGTCCGGGCGCGTTGCAGCAGATCGGGATCGGGGACTAGTTTCATCGCCGGCGGCGTACCGTGGATACCCAGCGGCGCCAGCAGGGCGAAGGCAATTTCCACTGCATGCCGGTGGGCCGGATTCACCGTCAACGCCTGGTCGAGACGCCGGTCTGCAGCCTCACCCGGCATGGCATAGCCAATGACCTGGCCAGGGGCAATCCAGCGTGCGAGCTTCAATGTGCGCTTCGTATCGCCGTCATTGGCCAGCACCATGCAATCGTAGCCTTGAGCACGAAGACTTAGCATCAGCCGCAGGCGGCGTCCGTAAACACCGAGTGTGCTCTCCCCGACTTCCCGATGCTTGGCCTTGGTGTAGGCGTAGACATGGTCTATGTCCGGATTTCGTGCCAACACCGGGCTATTGTAACTATTGACCAGGGCATCAATGCGGGCGCTCGGAAAATGCGCGCGCAAAGCGCTGAACAGTGGCGTGGTACAGATGAGATCGCCAATGTTGTCGCGCCGGACAACGATGATTTTTCTAATATCCTTCATGATCATTCCTGATCCCCCTGCCTGATGGCCGATCAGGGCGCCGCAAATTAGCCAAAAAAGATATCCCAGCTCGCGCACGAAAAAGTCATCAGTCATGTTTTTGGCGAATACGCCGGCACAGATTGCAACGCCTGCAATACCGAACCACCCGTCTTCGATTCCACGAAACCCGGGCACCCGCATCATCCAGGCCACTGCGCCGAATAGCGCCAGAAAAACCAGCAGGCCTGGCACACCGAGCTGCACCAACCGGTTGACCAGCATGTTGTGCGTATGATCGAACGGTGGCTGTGCCAAGGGATGGCCGGCATATTGGCGACTGTAGGCATTGCGCCCCATGCCGGCGCCAATCAACGGATGCCCGAGCGATTCACTGACGGCGAACTTCCATACCGGAAGACGCCCGTCGGCATTCAGTGCGGCTCCGATATCCACCGACTGGGCAACACTGGCCGTACCGATCCGGCTGCTCGTCTGAATGTGAAACAGGCTACCCAGCACGACGACGAACGCCGCCAAAGCGAGCAGGTAACGCGGCTGGCGCAGACGGCGGGCGAAAAAGGCACCGGCGACCAGGATCTGGATGGCCACCGCGACATAGATCTGCCGGTTGGCTGTCGCATAGATGGCGGCGAAATTCGCCACCATCAGGAGGGACAGGAACAGGCTCCACGGCCTGTCCCTCCGTCGAAAGGCCTGCGCGGCCAGCAACGCGATCACGGGCAGCACGGTAACCAGATAGGTACTGAAATTACCCGGTCCCGACTTGTAAGTGGCGACCCAGGGACCTTTTGTGGTCCCGCCCGAGGCCCAGACGGCCAGGCAATAACCGACCAGAAACAAGTTTCCCCCGACCAGAGCGCCGGATAACCACCTCCAGCCTTTGTCGTCGCGACAAAGATTGACGCCCAGCCAGAAAAAAATGGCCGCGAACAAAATCTCCTGCCTTATTTCCTTCAGGCTGTACGAGAAATCCGCAGCCCAGAACAGGCCAAGTCCGGCAACCAGGGCATATGCGAGCCAAAGTCGCGCCAGCGGCAGGCTGAGGGCTGCCCTGCTCTCCTGCCAGGATCTCCGGAAATGTATCCCGGCCACTGATACGACGAGGAAAAACAGGGCATTGCGCAGGCCAACCGTCCCCTCGATCGGCAGGACGACCACCAGGGCGGCAAGCGGGGCGAGAACCCAGGCAGGTGTACGTACGCTATTTTCGTTCATAGTCGGTTCGACAATTCATTCCTGACGGCTCACCGCACGCTCAACTGCTCGAAATGTGCCAGATACGAGCGAATCGTCGCCTCGGCGCTGAAGCGCTCTACCTGCTCGTCGCCGATCTCGGGATACGCATTCAGGGCGGCCCGAATATTGGCGGCCAACGCGGGCGCATCGCCTACCGGTGACAGAAAACGCTGCAGCTCCCCGGTCAGAATCTCGCTCGGCCCGGTCGGGCAGTCGGTGCTGACCACCGGCGTGCCGATGATCAGGGATTCGATCAGGACCGTCGGCAGCCCCTCGCTGTCGGACGACATGGCCAGCAATGCCGCGTTCTTGATCCACGGGTAGGGGTTCTGATGGAATCCGGCGAATATCACGCTCTCGGCGATACCCAGCTCCGCCGCCAGACGCCGCATTTCCTTTTCGTAGGCCACGCCTTCCGGGCCGCTGACGCCGCCCAGCAACACCAGCGGCAGATCAACGCCGGCCAATGCGTAGGCGCGCAACAGCAGGTCCTGGCGCTTGCGCGGCGTCAGCCGGGCGACGTAGAGAATGTAGGGCGACGCCGGGGTGGCCGCTGGTTCGGCCGCCAGCTTGCGCAACTGCTCGAAATTGAACGGATTGTAGATCGTGGTGATCGAGGCCGGCTGCAGGCCGACGGTGTTGATCAACTCATCCTGCAGGGCTTTCGAGACGGTTACCAGATGCCCGCCATAGGTCTTGCGGAATTTCTTCAGCCAGCGGGCCTTGCGGATGGCGCGCTTGAAACCCCTGGTGTCGCCCATCTTGGCGTTCAGGAAATGAACCAGCGAATTGCGGTAGCGGATGAAGACCGGCTTCAGGCCCGCCATGCGGGTCAGGCGATCCGAATCCTCGGCATTGGAAATGAAGAAATCGAAGGGCTTGCCGTCGGCCTCGATCTCGCGGACCAGCTTGCGGATGCGGCGAACGTAGCGCAGCTTGTTCAGCGGACGCCAGTCGGCAAGGCGCTCCTGCTCGCTCACCAGATGGATCGGCACATTGCCCACCCGATGCTCGATCGGGGGATGCAGGACGAAGACGCGGGCATCGTGGCCGAGTTCGATGAACTTCTCGGCGAAGTTGAGCGCAACACGCTCGGCGCCCCCGCCCATCAACGAATCGACGAACAGTCCGACGCGGCGTCTCTGCTGGTTTTCCGAAGTCATTTCCCATCCTTTGCAAGGCGGATGCCGGCCACGCTTTCGACGGCCTGCATCACCCGGTTTTCATCGATCTGCTGAATGCAGCGCGGATTCCCGCATTCGGCGACGCTGCGCCAACAGTGGCGCACCCAGGGTAGCGGCCGCTCGAAAATGAGGTTCTGGTCGCGACAAGCGATGTCCTCGATCCAGACCACCGCGAACGGGCTGTCGCGCCAGAAACGGCCCGGCCCCGAAATTATCGGCGAACCGGGCCCGAACAGCACCACCGCCGGCGTACCGGTGAGGCGCGCCAGGTGGGCCACGCCGGTATCCGGGCTGACCAGCACGGCGGCGCCGGCCAGCAGATGCCACAGTCCGGCCAGGTCGAGCTTGCCCGCCGTGGTCGGGAAACGCCCGGCGGGGTCGGCCGCGCGCACCAGGTCCAGCTCGCGCGGTCCGGCCGACCAGACCACCCCGACCCCGGCCGCCGCAAACGCCGCCGCCAGCGCCTGCCAGCGTTCGGCCGGCCACAGCTTGTGCGGACTCGAGGCACCCAGGTGGAGCACCGCGTAAGGCGCCGCCGGCATGGCGGGAAAATCCGCCGGACGCGCCGGCGCCGGCCATTCGCCGGCGACGAACGGCGCAGGCCATTCGCCGGCGACGAACGGCGCAGGCGCCGGCCCTGGCGCCAGCCGGCTGGCGATATCACCCCAGGCCTCGGCTTCCTGCGGCCAGTCGACATGCTCGTCGACCGGCCAGTCCTTGCTCCCCCCGGGGCCGCCGGCGAAGGCGGTGATCCAGCGCGCCCCCATCGCTTTCGCCACCCACGACCAGCGGTTGTCGGCGGGAACCAGTGCCCAGTCGTAGGGGCCGCGGGCGAGCAACTTGCGATGGGCGTCCACCGAGCGCGGATCGTAGGGCAAGGCGCGCACACCGTACGGTGCCCCGGCGAAGATCGGCATCCAGGCGACCGGCACCAGGACATCGATCAGGGCCTCGGGATAATCGCGGCGCAGCTTCTTGAAGAGGCCGGCCAGCATGATGGTGTCGCCCAGCAGGAGGTGATGGGCGATCAGGATGCGCCCGAGGCGCCGTGGACGGCGGCGCCCGACCAGCAGGCGCGGCAGGGCGTGGCCGAAGACCTGCAGGCGCGGCCACAGGCGGCTCGGCCGGCCGCTAGCCATTGCCCGCTCCCGCGTCGCGCCAGGCAGCGAGTTGCGCAAGCGACTCGTCGAGGATCAGCAACTGGAGCAACTGCTCGCCGTAACCGCCCGCGCTGCTCCAGCCGTGCACCGCCTGGCCAAGCGCTGTGGCACTCAGCTGGCCATCCGTGTGGGCTGCAAGCCGTTCCGGCAGGCCGGAAAGACGCGGCCGCAAGGACTGTAGTAGCGTGCTGACCGGTGGATTGAACCCCATTTTCTTGCGCGCGAAGAAGGCGAATTCCTCCGCCTGCGGACAGACGCCCGCCAGCGCCCGCTTGGCCGGCTCGGAAAAGCGTTCGGTGGGCGGCATGGCCAGCACGCGCCCGACGAAGACATGGTCGAGCAGCGGCGCCCGCGCTTCCAGGCCATGCGCCATGGTCAGCAGGTCGGCCTTGCGCAGGATGTATTCGGGCAGGTAGTTTTCACCGTCGACCGCCAGCAATTGTTCGATCGGCGAGCAGTCCCCGAGATTTTCGGGGATGCGCCACCAATGCGGTCGGGCCGCAAAATCGGGTTGCAGGGCCAGGCGCTCGCTCAGGCCGATCCCGGAAAAGCGCAGCGGGTAGGCGGACAGCCAGTCCAGCGAGGCTTCCAGCACCAGGCGAGCAGCCTTGCCGGGCACGATGGCCGGTGCCGGGCGCACTTGCGACCAGGCGGGCAGATGGCGTCGCCACGCCGAACGCAGATGCTGGCGGTAGCGCTTGTAGCCGGCGAACAGTTCGTCGCCGCCATCGCCGCAAAGGACCACCTTGACGTCCTCAACCGCCGCCCGCGCCAGATACCAGGTCGGGAAGCTGGAAGGATCGGCGAACGGCTCGTCAAGGTCGGCCACGATCTGCGCGAAATCGGCGACCGGATCCCGCGGCATGACGATACGGTCGTTGCGCATCCCGAGCCGGCTGGCGATGGCTGTGGCACGGGCGCTTTCGTCGAGCGCCGGATCGTCGAACGCGGCGGTGAACGTGCGGATGTTCGAGTACCCCTGGGCGACCAGACGACTGGCGAGGACCGTCGAATCGATCCCGCTCGACAGGAACAGTCCGACCGGACGGTCGGCCGCCGTGCGCAGGGCGATGGCATGATCCAGTTCCACCTGCCAGGTGTTTCCGTCATCCGCCAGCGGCTGCGGCGACCAGTAGCGCCATTTCCTCAGTTCGCCGGTCGCCGGCGTGAACTCCAGGCAATGCGCATTCTCCAGCCGCTGGACATGCTGGAAAACGGTGCGCGGCGCGGGAATCGTCCGGTGCGTCAGGAAGGCGTCGATGCCCTCCGGCGAAAAGGCGCGCCGCGCCGGCGGCAGGTAGGGAAGGACGGCGCGGACCAGCGAGGCGAAGGCGAATTCCCCGGCGGCGCCGTCGTGGTAGTAAACCAGCGGCTTGAGGCCCAGCCGGTCGCGGCCGCAGAACACCTTGCCCAGACGCAGGTCGACGACGACCAGCGCGAACATGCCACGCAGGCGCGGCAGCAGCCCCTCCCAGCCCCAGTGTTCGTAGGCGCGCAGGATGAACTCGGTATCCGAGGTCGTCGTGAATTGGTGGCCGCTGCGCTGCAGGAAGTCCTTGTCATCTTCCCAGCCATAGACCTCGCCGTTGTAGCACAGCCAGACCGAGCCGTCGTCGTTGCGCATCGGCTGGTCGGCGAGCGGGCGCGGATCACGGATCGACAGGCGGGCGTGCAGCAGGGCGTGCTGCAGGCCGGCGACATTCTCGTGCCGGGCGAAAGGCGAATCGGCCCGCAGGCTGCCGGCGACATGGAAGGCATCCGGCCCGCGCCGGGCGATGGCGGAGCGCATCGCATCGATGGTCGCGGCAGGAATCGAACGATGCCCGAAGAAGCCGGCGATGCCGCACATGGCTCAGCCTGCCCCGGGGCGCCCGAAGCGGCGGAAGATCGCTTCCATCCGGTCGAGCATCAGCGCCTCGCCGCAGCGCGCCTCGGCCAACTGCCGGGCCGCCTGGCCGAGGCCGGCGGCCAGTTTTGGATCGTCCAGCAGGCGGGCCAGCGCAGTTGCCAGCGCTTCGGCATCGCGCGGCGGCACGATCAGGCCGGTCTGCCCGTCGTGGATCACTTCGGTCAGGCTGCCGACCGGGGTCGTGACGATGGGCAGGGCGCAGGCCATCGCCTGCATCAGCGCCTGCGAGACGCCTTCGTCGCCCCAGGACGGCAGGGCGAAGACGTCGAGGGCAGCCAGCCATTGTTCAGCGTCGCTACGGTGGCCGACGAAGTCGATGCGGTCGGTGATGCCGAGCGCCGCGGCACGGGCATCGAGGCGATCGCGGTAGGGGCCGTCGCCGATGATCAGCAGGCGCAGTTCGGGACGCGCGGAGAGCAGGTGGCCGAGCGCATCGAAGAGGACGGTGTGCCCCTTCCAGTCGCGCAAAGTGGCCAGAATTCCGATGTAGACCGCAGCAGCCGGCAGCCCGAGCGCCGCCCGCGCGGCATTGCGGTCGCGCGGATGAAAACGCTGGAGGTCGATGCCGGTCGGCACCGAGGTCATGTGTGCTTCCGGGAAACCGTTGTCGGCGACCAGCTGGCGCTTCAGCGCCTCGCCGGTCACCACCACGTGGGCGCACCCGCGCTCGTAGAGCCAGCGCGTCCCCCGGCTGCGGTTGACCGGCGTCGACAGGTGGCGGGTGCGGACGATCGGCGGCCCGTCTGCGATCGTCCGGCAGGCCAGCGCCGCCAGCCAGGAATCGGTCGAGCTGTGGGTATTGACGACGTCGAAGCGCTCGGCGCCGAGGAAAGCGCGCAGGGCGAACAGCCCGCGCAGGTTCTTGCGGCCGATCGGCAGCGCCCTTACCGGCACCCCATAGTCGGCCGCCGCGCCGAAGATGGTGGCCTCGGCCGGGCAGACCAGCTCGACCCGATGCCCGCGCCCGATCAGGCCGCGCGCTTCGGTCAGGATGCGGATTTCCTGCCCGCCCCAGCCGCAGGACGCCTCGGTGTGCAGGATCCTCACGCGGCGCCCAGCGCCTCGCTGTGCTTCTGCAGGCTGTGCAGGCGCGCGTAGGCGCCATTGCGGGCCAGCAGTTCCCCGTGCGCGCCGGCCTCGATCACCTTGCCCTCGCCGAGGACGACGATGCGGTCGGCGCGCTCGATGGTCGACAGGCGGTGGGCGATGACCAGCGTGCTGCGGCCGCGCATCAGTTCGTCGAGCGCTGCCTGCACATGGCGTTCAGACTCGGTATCGAGCGCCGAGGTCGCTTCGTCGAGGATCAGGATCGGCGCATTCTTGAACAGCGCGCGGGCGATCGCCAGGCGCTGGCGCTGGCCGCCCGAGAGCTTGACGCCGTTTTCGCCGATCATCGTGGCGAAGCCGTCGGGCAGCGCCTCGATGAAATCCAGCGCATGCGCGGCCTTCGCCGCGGCGCGGATTTCCTCCGGCTTCGCCTCGGCCTTGCTGCCGTAGGCGATGTTGGCGGCGATCGTGTCGTTGAACAGAACGACATCCTGGCTAACCAGCGCGATATTCCCGCGCAGGCTGTCGAGCCGGATGTTCTGCAGCAGGTGGCCGTCGACGCGGATTTCGCCGCCATCGACCTGGTAGAAACGCGGCAGCAAGTTGGCCGCCGTCGTCTTGCCACTTCCCGAGGCGCCGACCAGCGCCACGCACTCGCCCGGCCGGATGGTCAGCGAAACGCCGTCGAGCGCCGGCCGCTCGCCACCCGGATAGGCGAAGGTGACGTTGTCGAACTCGACCAGACCTTGCGCCCGGCCGAGCTCTTCCGTGCCGCGGTCTTCCTCGGTCGCCTCGTCCATCAGCGAAAAAACGCTTTCGGCCGCCGCCAGGCCGCGCTGGATCGGCGCGTTGATGTCGGTGATGCGCTTGAGCGGCGCCAGGATCATCAGCATCGCGGTGATGAAGGAGACGAAGCTGCCGACCGTCGTCTGGTCGTTGGCCGCCTGCTTGAGCGCGACGCCCATGATGACCGCCACGCCGGACGCCGCGAAGAACTGGACGATCGGCGTTTGCGCCGCCATCCCCATGGTCGCCCGCATCGCCAGGCGGCGCTGTTCGCCCACCGACTGGCCGAAGCGCGCCTCCTCGTAGGTCTGGCCGCCGAAGATCTTGAGCACCTTGTGGCCTTCGATGGTCTCCTGCAGCACCTGCGTGATCTTGCCCATCGATTCCTGCTGTCCGCGCGCCACCTTGCGCAGGCGCTTGCTGAAGGTGCGCACGACGATGGCGATGAAGGGCACGACGCTCAGGGTGATCAGCGTCAGCTTCCAGTTCAGGTAGAGCAGCCAGACCATCAGGCCGAAGATGGACAGCGAATCCTTGATCATCGACGTCAGGGCGCTGGTCGCGGCGTTGGCGACGCCGGTCACGTCGTAGGTGACGCGCGACATCAGGCGCCCGGAAAGATTGTCGCTGTAGTAGCGGGTCGGCAGGCGGACCATGCGCGCGAACATGCCCTTGCGCAGTTCGGTGATGACGTTGTTCGACACCCAGCTCATCAGGTAGTCGCCGCAGAAGCCGAAAATCGCGCGGACCAGGAAGAGGGCCATGATGGCCAGCGGCCAGAGCATCCAGTCCCACTCCCCGCTCGCCTTGGAAAACCCGTCGTCCAGCAGGAATTTCATCATCGCCGGGAAAACCGGCTCGGCCAGCCCGGTCAGCCCCATGCACGCCAGCGCGGCAAGGAAGGCCTTCCAGTAGGGGCGCACATAGGTTAGCAGCCGTGCGTACAACTCGCGACTGGTCATGGGGCGTTCTGCGGAAAGTTAAAGGGTGGAATTATACCCGCAGCCTCGGGGCGGCCCACGGACCGGCCGCACGATTCGGCATCGGCGCTCAGGCCAGCAGGCCCTGATAGAGGCCGACCATGCGGCGCGTCATGACCTCGAGATCGTAGCCGACGGCGACGCGTGCCGCCGCCTCGCCGAGGCGGCCGGCGCGCGCCGGGTCGCAGAGCGCGCCCAAGTGCCCGACCAGGGCGTCCCGGTCCTCCCCGTCATGCACGTAGCCGCTGACGCCCTGTTCGATCAGGTCGGCGCCGCCGCAATCGGTCGTTGTCACCACCGGCAGGCCGCAGGCCATCGCCTCCAGGATCACGTTGCCGAACGGTTCGTAACGGGTCGGGAAAACGAAGGCGTCGGCGGCGCCGTAAAACGCCCGGACATCGGGCTGCGCGCCGAGAAAGCGCACGCGGGCGAGGTTGCCGAGGCGTTCGGCGAGCGCCCGGTAGCGTTTTTCGTGCTTGTCCTTGCCGACCACCAGCAGCCAAGCGCTCGCCGGCAGGGCGGCCAGGGCGCGGTCCAGCCCCTTGCGCTCGTAGCCGGAACCGACGAAGAGAAACAGCGGCACGTCCTCGGGAACGCCCAGCGACTGGCGCACCTCCTGGCGCCGGGCCCGGACACCGGGGTTATAGACCTGCGGATCGATGCCGTTATAGACGATCGGCAGGCGCGCGTCGTCGAGCCCGAAATGCTCCTGGATTTCCCGCTTCACCATTTGCGAGATGCAGATCACCGCGCGCAGGCGCGGGCTGGTGAACAGTTCGCTTTCGGCGCGCAGGGTGTAGCGGTTGAACGGACTCAGCGCCAGCGCGCTGCGCGCCACGCCGCCGAGCAGTCGCGCCCGCCGTTCGAGCCAGGCGCGATGGAGGCCATCGCCGGCGCGATAGATGTCGCAGCAGGCGACCTTTTCATGCGACTGCACAAGGTCGAAGCCGCCGTCGCGCACCACCGCGCAGGCCGCCCGCGCGAACCCGGTGTCGCGCCAGGTCCGGCCGATGAAGAAGGGATCGCAGACCAGGCGATGGAAGCTTCCTGCAGGACCGTTCCACCGCCGGGTGATCAGCGTCACATCGATGTCGCTGCGCTCGAGGCCGGCCAGGGCGCGCTCGACGAAGCGCTCCGCCCCGCCGAACGGGTTGTAGCGCTGGCGGATGATGGCGATCTTCAAGGGGCGAGCAGTTCGTACACGGCCGCCAGCACCGTGTCGACGGTCAGCGAGGTCAGGCAGTCGCTGACCTTGCCGCCACCGCAGCCGTCGATGCCGCACGGCCGGCAGGGATGCTGCTGGCTGGCGACCACCCGGAACGGCACGCCCCACGGCCCCCACTGCTTGTCGCCGGAGGGGCCGAAGAGCGCCACCACGGGCGTGCCGACCGCCGCGGCGATGTGCATCGGCGCCGAATCGACGCCGACGAAAAGCCGCGCCGCCTGCGTCAGCGCCGCCAGTTCCTTCAGCGACAGCCGGCCCGCCAGGCTGACCGCCGGTTGCGCGAGGCGCGCCTGAATGGCGTCGACCATCGCCTGCTCGTCACGGCTTGGCGCCGCGGTCAGCACCACGGCATGGCCTGCGGCCTGCAGGCGGGCAACCAGGGCAGCCATCCGCTCGGCCGGCCAGCACTTGAAGAACCAGCGCGACGCCGGATGGATGTGGATGAAATCGCCGCCGCGCAGCCCGAAACCCTGCAGGTGCACCGACACGCTGGCCGTCGCCGGCGCCCCCGGCACCAGCGTCATGCGCCGCTCCTCCGGCGCCGGCTGGATGCCGATCCGGCGCAAGGCGTCGAGATTGGCCTCGACCATGTGGCGCAGCGCATTGCGCGGCGCCCCCTGCAGGTGGGTGAAGCTGCGCTGCCAACGCTTGCCGCGCCCGTCGATCTTCGGCCCGACCGCCCAGCGCGGCCGTAGCAGACGGCACAGCCAGGCGCCGCGCCAGTGCTCGGTCAGGTGGATGACGAGGTCGTAGTCGCGCGCCTGCAGCGTGCGGTAGAGCGCCAGTTCGGCCTGCGCCTGGCCGACGAGGCCGAGCTGTTTCCACTTGCGGTCGATGGTATGCACGTTGGCGATCGCCGGGTGCAGCGTCAGCATCTCGGCCGTATCGGCATAGACCAGCGCGTCGATCTCGGCCTGCGGCGCGTGCGCCTTGAGCACCGAGAAGACCGGCGAACTGACCAGCACGTCGCCGTGATGGCGCAGCTTGATGACCAGCGCGCGGCGGATTTCGCCCGGCGGCACCGCGTCGCGCAAGGGGTTGAAGGCTTCCATGCCCGCCATTTTACCGGGGGACCTCGACCCGCGTGCAGGAACCGCAGGCAAAGCTCAGTTCCGTCCACCGCTGCGGCGGCAGCCCCTGCCAGTGCGCCAGCAGGGTGCGGATGACCCCGGCGTGGGTGACGATCACCGCCTCCGGCACCGTCAGCCCGGCGACGAAAGCGAGCGCCCGCGCCTGCAGCAGGCGCGGCGATTCTCCGCCCGGCGGCGCGTAGCCGGCGACATCGGCTGCCCAGGCATCGAGTTCGGCACGCGGAATGGCGTCCCACGGTCGACCTTCCCAGCGGCCGAAATCCATTTCGGTCAGGCGTTCATCGAGGACCGGCAGTGGGTGCAGCAGTTCCGCCAGCGACCGGCATCGGCGCAGCGGGCTGCTCCACACCGGCAGCTCCGGCGGCAGTTCAGCGCGCAGCCGCGCCGCGACCGCCCCGGCATTTTCGGCCTCCAGATCGAGTCGACCGTAGCAGATACCCGGCGCGACCCGCGGCTTCGGATGGCGGACGAGATGGAGGATCAAGCGGATGCCGGCTCAGCCGAAATGGCCGCCGAGCGTCGCGACGCAGAGCGTCAGCCCGCCGAGCAGCAGATTCAACGCCACCAGCTGGCGGATGCGGTTCAGCGCCGCCCCGGCGGCCGGCCAGTCCTGACGCCCGACCCCGACCTTGAGGCGCGGATAGTACCGGTGGTGGACGATGCCGAAGATGGCCATCATGACCAGGCCGATCCCGGCCATCGCGTGCCAGTGCAGTGGTGCCCGCGCGAAGCCGGTCACCATCATGCCGGCAAACCCGGAGAGCAGGATAGCGACGACGCTTGCTGCCACCGCCCGAAAAAAGCGCCCAAGCACCGCCGCCAGCAAGGGCAGACGCTGTGCAGGTGGCAACTGCGCGGCGGCCACCGGCCTCAGGCAGAAGTGCGCGAAGAACATGCCGCCGACCCAGATGATGACACCGGCAAGATGGAGCAACAGGAGGATTGGATTCATGGCGGGCGCTCCGCGAAGGAATGGCGTGCCAATAATACGTCGCCGCCGCCACCCCGGAACATCATTACCCGACGCCGAGCCGCCGCCATAGCAGACAACGGTTGTTCGACGGCATCGCGCGGTTCTCGATCAGGGCCAGCCCAGCCTGCCGGGCCAGCGCGTCCACCGCCCCGACATCGCGAATCCCCTTATGCGGCGCTTTCTCCCTGAGCGCTTGGTCGAAGGCCGCGTTGCTCGCGCTGGTGAATTGGCCGTCGACGTTGAACGGGCCGTAGATCAGCAGGAGGCCACCCGGTTCAAGGATGCCGGGGAGCCCCGCGAACAGCGCCGCGACGGCATCCCAGGGCATGATGTGCAGGGTGTTGGCGCTATAGACCGCGTCATAGCGCCCGCTCGGCCATGCGCCAAGGACGTCGAAGACGAACGGCGGCAGGACGTTGGTCAGCGCCGCGTCGTCCAGCCAGGCGCGGATGCCGGGCAGGAAATCGGGGCGGTCCGAGGTCTGCCAGACGAGGTGCGGCAGGCGTTCGGCGAAATAGATGGCGTGCTGGCCGGTGCCGCTGCCGATCTCCAGCACGCGGCGCCGGTCGGCGAAGGCTTCGCGCAGCACCGCGAGAATGGGATCGCGGTTCTTCCCGGTAGAGGGGGCGTCGGGCTTTTCCATGCGCTTCGGACCAGAAAGGGAACAGGTCGAAGCTTAGCCCGACACGGCCGTCGGCAGGTGGACGAGTACGCCGAGGTAGAACGCGATCTCGCTAGCCTGCTGCACGGCGCCCAGGCAGTCGCCGGTGTAGCCGCCGAGCCAGCGCCGGAATTTGGCGGCCAGCCAGAGGGTGGCCGCGGCCGCCAGCGCACCGCCGGCAATGGCCTTTTCCAGCGGCAGCAGGGCCAGCGCGGCGAGCGCGAAGCCCGCCGCCAGCGCCATTTCGGCCATCGACAGGCGGGTCGCCAGCGGCTTGGCCTTGGCCAGCAGGTCTTCGCGCACGTAATCCATCGCCGCCAACAACACCGTCGCGCAGAAGCGCGACAGCGCATGGCCGGCCAGCAGCGCGTAAGGAACCAGCGTCGCATCGAGCGCACTCAGCAGCGTGAATTTGCCGAGCAGCGCCAGCACCATCGCCACCACGCCGTAACTGCCGACCCGCGAATCCTTCATGATTTCCAGGATGCGCAGCTTCTCCCAGCCGCCGCCGAGGCCGTCCACCGTGTCCGACAAACCGTCTTCGTGGAAGGCGCCGGTGGCGTAAATGGTCGCCGCCATCGACAGCAGCACGGCGACCGGCTGCGGCCACAACTGCATGGCGCCAAGGAAGACCAGCGCGCCGATGCTGCCGACCAGCAGGCCGACCGCCGGGAAGTAGCGCGCCGAGCGGTTCAGCGCCTCCGCCGAATGCCCGACCCAGCCCGGCACCGGCAGGCGGGTGAAGAAGCGGACGGCGCCGAAGAAATATTCCAGCTCGCGGCGGAGCATCAGGCTTTTTCCGACACCCCGGCCGACTCGAAGCTGGCCATGTCGTTGAGGAAACCCAGCGCCGCCCGCACCAGCGGGTAAGCCAGCGCCGCCCCGGTGCCTTCGCCGAGGCGCAGGCCGAGGTCGAGCAGCGGTTCGACGTCCAGTGCCCGTAATTGCGCCGCGTGGCCCGGCTCGGCCGAGCGATGGCAAAAGACGCAGTAGTCGAGCAGCGCCGGGGCCAGCCGGGCGGCGGTCAAGGCGGCCGAACCGACGATGAAGCCGTCGATCAGCAGGGTCATCTTCGCCTCCGCCGCACCCAGCATGGCACCGACCATCATGGCGATTTCGAAGCCGCCGAACTCGGCCAGCACGTTCAGCGGTTCATCGTTGCCGCCGGCGTTGCGATAGCGCTGCAGCGCCTGTTCCAGCAGCGCCTGCTTGCGCGCCAGCCCGACATCGTCCAGCCCGGTGCCGCGCCCGATGCAGTCGGTGAGCGGCGTGCCGGTCAGGCAATGGGTGAGCAGCGAGGCGGCGGCGGTGTTGCCGATGCCCATTTCGCCGAAGCCGACCAGATTGCAACGGTTGCTCGCGAGATTACGGCTGATTTCCGCGCCGCGCGCGATGGCCTGGGCGCATTGTTCGGCGGTCATCGCCGGTTCTTCGATGTAGTTGGCCGTACCGGGCGCCACCTTGGCGTCGATCAGCCCGTTGCGGCGGCCGAAATCGTGCGCCACGCCGGCATCGATGATCGCCAGATGCATCTCGTTCTGCCGCGCGAACACATTGATCGCGGCGCCGCCAGCGAGAAAATTCTCGACCATCTGCCAGGTCACGTCCTGCGGGTAGGCCGAAACGCCGGCCTTGGCCGCGCCATGGTCGCCGGCAAAAACCAGCAGATGCGGCTGGTCGAACTCGGGATCGAGGCGCTGCTGGATCAGGCCGATTTTTTTGGCGACCTGTTCGAGTTGGCCGAGCGCGCCGAGCGGCTTGGTCTTCTGGTCGATCTTGTGCTGCAAGGCAGCGGCCAACCCCTGATCGGGGGCGGTGATGTCGAAACTGGAATGCATCCGATTCTTCCCGTCAAAAAACGCAAAAGGGCCTCGCGGCGGCGTTCAGCGAACGCGACCGCGAAGCCCTGTCCACAGGCTCCCTGAACCGATTCGATACGTCTTCTGGCTCTCGGATCGTCCGGCCTGCCACGCCTTCCCGGCTTGCACCAGTGGCATCCTGCGACAGCCGTCCCCGATTACAGCGGCGGGCCCGCCCCGGAATGGAGAAAATCTCGCCACCGGGTTCCGTTTCATCGAATCGGGGCGGATTATCCGGCTTGCCGGGAAGCCGCGCAATCACCTAAAGTGCCGGCCATGAATGAACTCATCCTTGGCGGCGCCCGTTCGGGCAAAAGCCTGCTGGCCGAAAAACGGGCGGCAGCATCCGGCCTGCGCGTCATCTACCTGGCCACCGCCGAAGCTTGCGACAACGAAATGGCGCGCCGCATTGCCCACCACCGCGAACGGCGGCCGAGCGATTGGGGCTGCACCGAAGAAAAGCTGGAACTGGCCGCCAGACTGCGCGAACTGGCCGCGCCGGATGCCTGCGTGCTGGTCGACTGCCTGACGCTGTGGCTGTCCAACCTGCTCTTCGCCGGCCGCGCGGCTGCACAAGCCGAAGCCGGCGAGGCCATCGACTGCCCGTTGCTGCAGGGCGAAACGACCGCCCTGATCGAACTGCTCCCCACCCTGCCCGGCCACATCATTCTGGTGTCCAATGAAGTCGGCTGGGGCATCGTGCCGATGCATCCGGTGTCACGGATATTCGCCGACGAGCAGGGACGCCTCAACCAGCGCGTCGCCGCCGTTTGCGATCAGGTGACACTGGTTGCAGCGGGGTTGCCGCTGAAGCTTAAAGGCTGAAGCCGACAATTTCCGACCAGCGAATTTGGACTGTTTTTTTGAGGTCGACCGCGACTAACAGGGGATTGGGCTAGGTTGGGGGCCATAATTGGGAAAAACCGTGGCCCGTCCCCGATTTCTCTGAAAACCAACCGGCTCAGATCGTGGCTGCGCACGATCTAACATTAATCGTTAGCCATTGCCTTGCATGTCCAGATCGCTTTTGCCAATGTTAATTTCCTTAGCAAGCGTTTGAAGATTCTCAAACACTGTTTCGCCGCCTTTGTTCCACGGAACGATGTGGTCAACCTCAAGGATGACACTCGGATCAGTTGCTGGAGAGCGCCCGGTTATCCTGCAACGAAAGTTGTCTCGGCGCATGACGAGAAAACGTAAACGATAGTTGATGTTGCGAGATGTCTTGTGCTTTCCGGATTGCTCGCCTGGTTCTGGCACTGCTGTAACGAATGTACCTTCGTTCGCCCAAGCCACAAACGCCTCAAGGGCTTTTCTCCAACCACCAAAACGCTTCTCGTAAGTACCAGACGAGAAATTCGACACCTGCGATGTCAGGTCACTGTATTTTGGTTGCCGCCCAAGAGTAGCCCAAACATCCGCGAGATTGGCGAAGAGCTCCTCATTCGGAATGTTGAGCTTGCGAGATTTGGCCAGCCCAGCAGCCTCTGATGCTTTGAACCATGAACCGAAGCGACGCGCCAGCGTAGACGCATGGAATTGTCCGCGCTCGTTGTATTGATCGATTGTGACGGAGCCCGCGCCGATCTCTTTGGCGACGCGCTGAAGGTCCGCGATGAATTCGGCGTCCGAGATGTTGCGATAATGCGGCTCTAGCTCAAAGCGCGATTTCATAAATGGCAAACTAGAAATAAACGACAGAATTGTCGCCTAATCTAGCGACCTGTCTAATAAGCTGCACGATCAAAGGAGCCAGGCTCTTAGATTCGCGAGCGCCGGGTTACTAAACCCCAACAGCATACCTATACTGCAGTCGGTTGTCCGCTTCGGGCCATGTTAATTTACGACCGTTGCTGGCCGATTACCCCATTCCCCTACCCCACAACACCCTCACGCCTCCGGCAACACCCCCGCCAACCTTCCCCAATCCAGCGCCGCTTCAACTGCATCGGCCAAGCGATCCAGATCGGCTTCGCGGCGGGCGGGGTAGTCGACTGCGGTGCTAGCTTTGAGTCCGGCCCAGGCGAGCAGCGCGGTCAACGTCTCGGGATGGTCGAAAAGGCCGTGGCAGTAGGTGGCGAGAATCTGCCCGTCGGGCGAGATGGCGCCGTCGGGGCGGGCGTCGGCGAGGTGGACGGCGGGATGGCCCAGTGCGCGGCCTTGGGTGACGCCGAGGTGGATTTCGTAGCCGGTCATGGCCGGCTGGCCCGGTAGCGCCAAGTGACCACTCACATTGCGCAATTGTTTTTCGGCGGCGAGCGTGGTGTCGGCATCCAGCAGGCCGAGGCCCGGCGTGCTGCCGGGCGCGCCTTCGAGGCCGAGCGGGTCGTGGATGTGGCGGCCGAGCATCTGGTAGCCGCCGCACAGGCCGATGAGTTTGCCGCCGTAGCGCAGGTGCTTTTTGATCGCCGCTTCCCAGCCTTGCGCGCGCAGCCAGTCGAGGTCGGCGCGCACGGCCTTGGAGCCGGGCAGGACGATCAGGTCGGCCGCCGGCATGGCCGCGCCGGGCGCGACCCAGCGGAAGTCGACCTCGGGGTGCAGGCGCAGGGGGTCGAGGTCGTTGTGGTTGGAGATGCGCGGCACCACCGGCGCGACGATTTTGATTTTCGCCTGTTTTTCGGGGTCGACCGCAACAGGTGCAATCGCGTCCTCGGCGTCGAGCATCAGGCCGTGCAGGTAGGGCAGGACGCCGAGCACCGGCTTGCCGGTGCGCTCTTCCAGCCAGAGCAGGCCGGGTTCGAGCAGGCTGATGTCGCCACGAAAGCGGTTGATGACGAAGCCCTTGACCCGCGCCTGCTCGGACAGCGACAGCAGATCGAGCGTGCCGATCAGATGGGCAAAAACACCGCCGCGGTCGATGTCGGCGATCAGGATCACCGGGCAGTCGACCGCCTCGGCGAAGCCCATGTTGGCGATGTCGCGGTCGCGCAGGTTGATCTCGGCCGGCGAACCGGCGCCTTCGACCAGCACGCAATCGTAGGCTGCGGTCAACCGCCCCCAGGAGGCCAGCACCGCGCCCATCGCCCGGGGCTTGTAGGCGTGGTAGTCGCGGGCATCGAGATTCATCGCGACCCGGCCGTGGATGATGATCTGCGCCGTCTTGTCGGTCGTCGGCTTGAGCAGCACCGGGTTGAAATCGGAGTGCGGCGCCAGCCCGGCGGCCAAGGCCTGCAGGGCCTGCGCGCGGCCGATCTCGCCGCCGTCGACGGTCACCGCCGAATTGAGCGCCATGTTCTGCGGCTTGAACGGCGCGACCTTGACGCCACGGCGCTTGAGAATGCGGCACAGCGCGGCGACCAGCGTCGTTTTTCCGGCATCCGATGTAGTGCCTTGAACCATCAGCGAGCGGCAGGACATGGGTTTACCCGAACCAGAAGGGGAGCGGATTATCGCACTTGCCTCCACCTGCCGGGTCGCTTAGCATCGGCGGCGCCCGGCCTCGCGCCCAAGGCGTGAGGAGAATCCGTGGATCACCAGTTTCCCGAGGCAGCACGCGCTGCCGTTTACCAGGCCATTTTCAGCCGCCGCGATGTGCGCGGCCAGTTTCTGCCGACGCCCGTGCCGGATGACGTGCTCGGCCGCCTGTTGATGGCCGCGCACCATGCGCCGTCGGTCGGCTTCATGCAGCCGTGGAATTTCCTGCTGGTGCGCTCGGACGACGTCAAGCGGCACGTCCATGCGGCATTCAGCGAAGCCAACGCCGAGGCGGCGCGCATGTTCCCGGACGAGAAACGCGAGATCTACAGCAAGCTCAAGCTGCAGGGCATCCTCGACGCGCCGATCAACCTGTGCATCACCTGCGACCGCACGCGCAGCGGCCCGGTCGTGCTCGGCCGCACGCACATGCCGACGATGGACCTTTATTCCAGCGTGTGCGCCGTCCAGAACCTGTGGCTGGCGGCACGCGCCGAGGGCATCGGTGTCGGCTGGGTGAGCATTTTTCACGAAAAGGCGCTGCAGGACGCGCTCGGCATTCCGCACCACATCGTGCCCATCGCCTACCTGTGCATCGGCTACGTCAGCCATTTCAACGACAGGCCGGAGCTGGAAAAGGCCGGCTGGCTGCCGCGCCTGCCGGTCGAGGAGCTGGTGTATTTCGAGCAATGGGGTGCCACGGATTCGGGCCTCAATGCACCGTTGACCGCAACATTGCACGAAATGCGGGCGGCGATGCAGCACGAAGGGCGTTTTCCGCTATGAACCCGGATTCCGATAACCCGACGCCAGCCTCCCGGCTCGACCTGTCCGCCATCGGCAACCCGGACGGTTGGCCGGTGCCACCGCTGCCGGCAAACGCCTGGCACGCCCTGCCGGAAGGCGATGACGGCCTGCTGGCCGCAGCCGCTGGCTATTACGGCAATGCCAACCTGCTGCCGGTGGCCGGGGCGCTGGCCGCCGTCCGCCTGCTGCCGGCGCTGCTGCCGCGTGCGGTCGTCGCCTGCGTCGGCCCGCTGGCCAGTCCGCATGTCGAATCGTGGACGCAAGTCGGCCATCGTCCGCGCCTGCTGCAAAACGCCACTTTGCCGCGCGCGCTGGCCGCCGCGACGCCCTACGTCCTGCTCTCTAACCCGAACGACGTCAACGCCATACAACATCCACACGCTACTGCGGTCGACGCTGCAAAACAGCTGAAAAAGCGCGGCGGATGGCTGATCGTCGATGAAAGCCTGATCGACCCGACGCCGGAAGAAAGCCTGACGCCGCTGGCTGGCACGGACGAGGCGCCCAACCTGATCGTGCTGCGCTCGTTCGACCATTTCTTCGGGCTGGCCGGGGCGCGGGTCGGTTTCGTCGGCGCCGCCCCCGAGTTGCTGGCCAAGATGGCGGCGGCGATGGGGCCGTGGACGGTTGCCGGGCCATCGCGCGCGGCAGCCCGGCTGGCGCTGCTCGACAGCGATTGGCAGGCGGCGACACGCGCCCGGCTGCGGAGCGCCGGCCAGCGTTTGCACGATTTGCTGGCGCCCTTGGGCGAGGTCAGATCGACGGCGCTGTTCGCGGCACTGAGCACACCGCAAGCGACCGAACTGCACGACCATCTCGCCCGCCACGGCATTCTCGTCCACCACTTCGAGCCAGCATCGCTGCTCCGCTGCGGCCTGCCGGGCGACGAAGCCGACTGGCAGCGCCTGGCCGCCGCCCTCGCCGCATGGAAACCCGCCGCATGAACCACCGCCACCTGAAAATCGCCCGTATTTTGGCGTTGACCGCAACCGTCGCCCTGCTCCCCGCCGCGCACGCCGAACTCGTCTTCAAGGACGACAGCGGCCGTGAAATTCGCCTCAAGGCGCCGGCCAAACGCATCATCACCCTCGCCCCGCACGCCACCGAACTGCTCTACGCCGCCGGGGCCGGCGACCGGCTGATCGGCACTGTCGACTACAGCGACTTTCCGCCCGCCGCCAAAAAAATCCCGCGCGTCGGCAGCTATGACCGTTTCGACCTCGAAGCGATCAGCGCGCTCAAGCCCGACCTGATCATCGCCTGGGAAACCGGCAACCCGGCGGCGCAGGTGGACAAGCTCAAGGCACTTGGCCTGACCGTTTATGTCACGCAGCCGAATCGCATGGAAGACGTCGCCGGCCAGCTCGAACAACTTGGCCGGCTGGCCGGCACCGAAGCCACGGCCAATGCCGCCGCGGCACAGTTCCGCCAGCGCCTTGAAACCCTGCGCCGGAGCAATGCCGGCAAGCCGAAAATCCGCGTTTTCTACCAGATCTGGGTAACGCCGCTGATGACCGTCGGCGGCCCGCAGATCATCACCAGCGCCATCGAATTGTGCGGCGGCGAAAACGTCTTCGGCCATCTGGCGCAGATGGCGCCGACGGTCAGCGTCGAGGCCGTGCTCGCCACCGACCCCGAAGCCATCGTTGCCACCGGCATGGGCGACGCGCGTCCGGAATGGCTGAACGACTGGAACAAATGGACGCGGATGACTGCCGTCAAGCGCGGCAACCTGTTCCATATCCACCCCGACCTCATGCAGCGCCACACGCCGCGCATCCTCGACGGCGCCGAGAAACTTTGCGCCGACCTCGATGTCGCACGCAGCCGCCGACCCGCAAAATAGAAAAATGAGCCGCCTGCCGCAACGCATCGTCTGCCTGACCACCGAAACCGTCGAAGTCCTCTACGCCATCGGCGAGCAGGACCGCATCGCCGGCATCACCGGTTACACCGTGCGCCCGCCCGAAGCGCGCAAGGAAAAGCCCAAGGTTTACGCCTTCACCAGCGGCGACATCGACAAGATTCTCGCGGTGCAGCCCGATCTGGTGCTGACCTTCTCCGACCTCCAGGCCGACATCGCGCGCGACCTGATCAAGGCCGGCGTGCCGGTCTACGCCTTCAACCAGCGCAGCATCGACGACACGCTGGGCATGGTCGAAACCATCGGCCGCCTGGTCGGCGCCGAAGCGAAGGCCATGCAGATGGTCGCCGAACTGGAAGGGCAGATCGCCGATGCCCGCGCCATCGCCGCCGCACGCATTGCCCGCAGCGGCCGGCGGCCGCGCGTCTATTTCGAGGAATGGGACGAACCCAACATCACCGCCGTGCGCTGGGTCTCGGAGCTGATCGAGATCGCCGGCGGCGAGAACATCTTCGCCGACCGCGCCGCCTCGCCGCTAGCGCGCGACCGCATCCTCGCCGACCCGCTGGAAGTCGTCGAACGCGCGCCCGACATCATCATCGGCTCGTGGTGCGGCAAGCATTTCCGCCCCGAGCGGGTTGCCGCCCGCCCCGGCTGGTCGACCGTACCCGCCGTGGTCAACGGCCGGCTGCACGAGATCAAGTCGGCCATCATCCTGACGCCGGGGCCGGTGGCGATCAGCGAGGGCCTGCCGCTGCTGCTCGACCTATTTGATCTATGAGAAAGCCGGCGCCGGCCGGCTGGCTATAATCGTTTGCTTGACGACAGGAGACTGCCCATGAAATTCGCCCTTTCCGCCCTCGCCGCCGCCCTGACCCTGGCCAGCCCGGCAAGCTTCGCCGGCGACGCCGGCACCACCGCCATCGAGGCGCTCGGCAAGGTCAACGGCATCGCCCTCGCCTGCCAGCAGCCGGCGATCGCCAGCCGCGCCCGCAACGCGCTGGTGACCACCGCCCCGAAAACCCGCGCCAACGGCGAAATCTTCGAAAATGCGACCAACGCCGCCTACCTCGAACAGGGCAAGGGCGCCCCCTGCCCCGACGCGGCGACCCTCGCCAGCCTCGTCGACGCCGCCGAGAAGGGCCTGCAATCGGCCTTCGCGACGGGCCGCTGATGCGCCGCACCGGGCTCGCCCTGCTGGCGGCGGCGCTGCTTGCCGGCGCCGCCGTCGCCCAGCCCGCGCATTCGCCGCTGGAGGAAGAGAGCGTCGGCATCAACCCGCGCTACCTGCTGCAGGACCCGCGCGGGCGCTCGGTGACCAACGAGGATTTCCGCGGCCGCTTCCAGCTGATCGCCTTCGGCTACACCTACTGCCCGGACGTCTGCCCGACGACGCTGGTCGAAATGGCCGCCCTCCTCAAGCAGCTCGGCGACCAGGCCGAACGCCTGCAGCCGATCTTCATCACCGTCGATCCGGAACGTGACAGCGGCAAGGTGCTGCAGACCTACACCGAGTTCTTCGATCCGCGCATCCTCGGCCTGACCGGCTCGCCGGCCCTGGTCCGCCGCGCTGCCGACAATTTCAAGATCCGCTACGCCAAGGTGCGCGAACCGGGCGCCGAGAACTACGCGGTCGACCACTCGGCGGGCATGATTTTGCTCGGCCCGGACGGCGCCTTCATCAAGAAATTCGCCTTTGCCACGCCGGTAGACGACATCGCCGCGCAACTGCGGGAAGTGCTCGCCGCCCACCCGGCCGCGCCAGCCCGGCGCTGAGCGCGGATTGACTTTTCACAGCCCGCTCGGTATCGTCGTTGGCAAGCTGGTCCGCCAGCCGCGCCGATTTGAGCTCTGATTGCGGGCGCGCCACAAATACTGCTAAAACGGGAACCACCCAGTTCGCGTTTTTCGGCCAACTGGGTTTTTTGTTTTCAGGAACACCATGTCAGGACAATCCGTCGGCGTCGTCGAATCGCAGCGCGCCCATTTCGACCAACCGCTGCACCTGCGCAGCGGCGGCGTGCTGCCGGCCTACGACCTGGTCTATGAAACCTACGGCACGCTCAATGCCGCCAAGTCGAACGCCATCCTCGTCTGCCACGCCCTGTCCGGCCATCATCATGTCGCCGGGCACTACGCCGACCAGCCGGACAACATCGGCTGGTGGGACAACATCGTCGGCCCCGGCCGGCCGCTCGACACCGACCGCTTCTTCATCGTCGGCCTGAACAACCTCGGCGGCTGCCACGGGTCGACCGGCCCGTCGACGCTCAACCCGGCGACCGGCAAGCCGTGGGGCGCCGATTTCCCGATTGTCGCGGTCAACGACTGGGTCCACGCCCAGGCCCGGCTCGCCGACCGGCTCGGCATCGACAGCTGGGCGGCAGTCATGGGCGGCAGCCTGGGCGGCATGCAGGCGCTGCGCTGGAGCATCACCTTCCCGCAGCGCGTGCGCAACGCCATCGTCATCGCTGCCGCGCCCAAACTGTCGGCGCAGAACATCGCCTTCAACGACGTCGCCCGCCAGGCGATCCTGACCGATCCCGACTTCCATGGCGGCAACTACTACGAACACAATACTCGCCCGGTACGCGGCCTGCGCCTAGCGCGCATGCTCGGCCACATCACCTATCTGTCCGACGACCAGATGGGCGAGAAATTCGGCCGCGAATTGCGCAACAGTTCGTTCGCCTTCGATTTCGACGTCGAATTCGAGGTCGAATCCTACCTGCGCTACCAAGGCGACAAGTTCGCCGGCTATTTCGACGCCAACACCTACCTGCTGATGACCAAGGCGCTCGACTACTTCGATCCGTCGCGCGAGGACAATGGCAACCTGACGGCGACCATGGCGCGCACCCGGGCCAACTTCCTGATCGTTTCCTTCGCCACCGACTGGCGCTTCTCGCCGGCCCGCTCCAAGGAAATCGTCGCCGCGCTGCTGGCCAACGGGCGCAACGTTTCCTATGCCGACATCAACCTGAATTTCGGCCACGACTCCTTCCTGATGGAGGATGCGCACTATCACGGCGTGGTCGGCGCCTTCCTGCGGAACATCAAGCCATGACGCACACCCTGGGCCGCCCCGACTTCGACCTCATCGCCGGCTGGATCGAGCCGGGCCACCGCGTGCTCGACCTCGGTTGCGGCGACGGCACCCTGCTCAAGCACCTGATCGAGACGCGCGGCGTCCAGGGCTGGGGCGTCGAGATCGACGACGCCAACATCCTCGCCGCGATCAGGAACGGCATCAACGTCATCCAGGGCAACCTGGAAAAGGGCCTCGACGAGTTCGCCGACCAGGCTTTCGACCACGTCGTCCTGTCGCGCACGCTGCAGACCGTGCGCCATACCGAGGGCATCCTGCGCGAAATGCTGCGCGTCGGCCGCGAGGCGGTGGTGTCCTTCCCCAACTTCGCCTACTGGAAGAATCTGCGCTCGGTCCTTGACGGCCGCATGCCGGTCTCCGAAGACCTGCCGTACCAGTGGTACGACTCGCCCAACGTTCGCTTCTTCACGCTGCTCGATTTCGAGGATCTCTGCGCGCAGATGGGGCTGATCGTCCGCGAGCGGCACGTCCTCGACGAGGACGGCAACCTGGTCGACCGCACCGAAAACCGCGACGTCAATTTCCTCGGCAGCCTGGCTGTCTACCGCCTGACGCGCGCCCGCTGATGCCGGCCTGGCTCGCGGCGCTGCTGACGCGGAAGATGCTGATCTGCGTCTTCACCGGTTTCAGTTCCGGCCTGCCGCTCTACCTGCTGCTCAACCTGCTGCCGGCCTGGCTCAGGAGCGAAGGCGTCGACCTCAAGACCATCGGCTTCTTCGCGCTGATCCAGTTCCCCTATACCTGGAAATTTCTCTGGTCGCCGCTGCTCGACCGCTTCAGCGTGCCCGGTTTCGGCCGCCGCCGCGGCTGGATGCTGTTGACGCAGGTCGGACTCCTGCTGGCGATCGGCTCGCTCGGCGGCCTGAGCCCGCAGGAGAACATCTGGCCCATCCTGTGGCTGGCCGCGCTGCTCGCCTTCCTCTCGGGCACGCAGGACATCGCGGTCGACGCCTTCCGGCGCGAGATCCTGAGCGACAACGAACTCGGTCTCGGCAACGCCGTCCATGTGAACGCCTACCGCATCGCCGGCCTGATTCCCGGCTCGCTGTCGCTGATTCTCGCCGACCGCCTGCCGTGGAACGAGGTGTTCTGGATCACCGGTGCCTTCATGCTGCCCGGCATGGCCATGGCCTGGCTGGTCAGCGAGCCGGTGGTCAAGGGCGTCCCCAAGACCCTGCGCCAGGCGGTCACCGAGCCGTTCCACGAATTCGTCGGCCGCCAGGGCTGGCAGGGCGCCGCCCTGGTGCTCGCCTTCATCTTCCTCTACAAGCTGGGTGACAGCCTGTGCACGGCGCTGGCCACCCCGTTCTATCTCGACATGGGCTTCACCAAGACCGACATCGGCCTGATCGCCAAGCATGCCGGGCTGTGGCCGGCGGTGATCGGCGCCCTGCTCGGCGGGCTGTGGATGGTTCGGCTGGGCATCAACCGCGCGCTGTGGTTGTTCGGCGTCGTGCAGTTGGTATCGATCTTCGGTTTCGCCTGGCTGGCGGCGCAGGGCCAATTCGCCAGCATCGGCGCTGCCGAGCGGGTCGCGCTGGCTTTCGTCATCGGCCTCGAAGCGCTCGGCGTCGGCCTGGGCACGGCGGCCTTCGTCGCCTTCATCGCGCGCTCGACGCACCCGGCCTACACGGCGACGCAGATGGCGCTATTCACCAGCCTGGCTGCGGTGCCGCGCACCTTCATCAATGCCTCGGCCGGCTGGCTGGTGGAAACGCTAGGCTGGTACAGCTTCTTCTGGCTGTGCGCGGCACTGGCCGTGCCGGGCATGGTGCTGCTGCTGAAAGTTGCCCCGTGGCACGTGCAGCGGGAAACCGGTCAAGCCTGACGACTGCTAGCTGTGTAAACCCACCAGGTTGTTCAGTGAGGTGATGCGGGAGATAGGCGGCTGATATTGAAGGCTGGCATGAGGTCTGTGCCAGTTGTAGTGATGCAGCCATAGCGGCAGATGGTGGGCACGGTCGAT
>NZ_SSXX01000042.1 GCF_009469615.1 Dechloromonas sp. H13 | reverse complement strand
AATTCCAGCAGTTGGTTCCACTAATGGTTGCTCTGCTATAGCATAAAAAGTGGACAAATTCAATTCATTAACAACACACTCACCTTTATTAATTTCAGCACCATTAAGTTTACCTTTGATGCCCTCTTCAGATAATGGAGGTGCCTCGACTTTGAGTGTGATCAATGGGACTGGCGGCTCTTTCATGTCTCTCTCCTCCTTTTCATGATTATGCACTTCCTGCAAATGGTTAGTAATAGAAGACAAAAACATAGCATGTTGCTTCTTCATGTCCTCCTCTATTTTACTTTCAGCATTGCAAGCAAGTTGTAACAAATGAGAAAGAGATGTATATCTTTGACAATCAAGCATGTCCTGAATTTCTTTGTTAAGCCCACATAAAAACCTCAATTCTTTAGCTTCTTCGCATTCATCTAAACCACAACGTAATAAACAAGCATGCATATCATGATAGTATGAAGTAACAGTTCTGGTATCTTGTTTTAAACATTGCAGTTTGTTGAGCAGAATATCAGCATAATACATGGGAACATAAACATCTCTGAAATATCGTTTCAGGTCTTTCCAAGATTGTGGTATTTTGTTATGCCTACAAAGATGTTTCCAATCATTAGAAGCATGTTTAATTAAAACACTAGAGGCACACATAACCTTTTGTTTCTCCGACAAGACATGCTTTTGAAATTCACTATCAACCGCTAGCTCCCAATTAATGTAAGCACGAGGATCATAGTTTCCCTCGAAATAAGGCAGTGCAGATTTGATCTTACCTAGAACATCATCACTTACCTCATAATGGTCATGTTGATCACTCCTCATGTCTCGACGAAGATGTCGATGTTGAGCACAGCTATCCCCAATTATCTTGCGTATCCCTGCCATTGTTAGTAGAAAACAAGAAACATACACAAAAATATGCGCGTTCCTATTAACTACTAGGTAGTGGCAGCTCAAAAATCGCACACACTCAAGCTTTTAACCAAGCTCTTACAAGATCTTACCAATGCAAGTGGAATGGTGACATACACCGACTCAACCAAGCACCCCAATGGAGTTTGGATGTATCGATGCCTTGGCAAACACTTGCTGTATGGCTGCAATCAAATCTGTGGAGCTCTGGGTAGGCTTAAATATGTAGCAAAGGAATAGCAAATGCTTAAATCAGAGAATGCAAAGTTGAATAATTGTTCAAAGTCAAGTACCGTGCTGGTCCTAGGCTAGAACGTACTAGAGACGCGAGCCTAGACACAAACGATACCACAGGATAGCACAACTCAAGCACAACTCTGATACACAAAACCAAGATCAAGAATAAAATGATTTTTTTTCCTTGTCTCTTCTTTTTTTTTCTTTTTTTTTCACACTTTTTTTTTTCGGTGCGGCTTT
>NZ_SSXX01000041.1 GCF_009469615.1 Dechloromonas sp. H13 | reverse complement strand
GGTGGAGAAGAAGTTGGATTTGATTCAGTGTACTGAGCAGGAGAAAGTTTCTTTTGCTTCGCATCAGTTGCATGGACCTGCTGCTGAATGGTGGGATCATTTTCGCCAAGGCAGGGCTGAAGGAGAGCCTATTACCTGGCAGGAGTTCACGGCCGCTTTTAAGAAGACGCACATACCAACGGGTGTTGTAGCTCTAAAGAAGAGAGAATTTAGAGTACTTAACCAGGGATCTCGTTCGGTCACTGAGTACCTCCATGATTTTAACCGTTTAGCTCGTTATGCTCCGGAAGATGTCCGCACTGATGAAGAGCGTCAGGAGAAGTTTTTAGAGGGACTGAATGATGAGTTGTCCTATACCTTGATGTCTACGGAATTCCGGGATTTCCAACAATTGGTGGACAAGGCAATTCGTCAGGAAGACAAGTACAACCGGATGGAGCAGAAGAAGCGCAGGGCTGCCCAATTTAAGGCACAACAGGGCAGTAATCAGAGGCCGCGTCTCATTACTGGACCTCAAGTTCCATCGTACCCGCAAGGAGGATCTTCATCAGTTGTCCGCCCCCAACGCCAGTTCTACAACAACAATACTGGTAATCGTGGCAATGATAACCGCAACATGGTTGCTCGTCCTGCAGCAACTCCAGGTCAGAACCAGCCCGTCAGGAAGGAACAGGGAAGCAAGCCAGGGGTGTGCTTCAATTGTGGTGATCCAGGACATTATGCTGATAAGTGTCCTAAGCCTCGGCGCGTGAAGAACGCTCCAGCCCCGAACAACTCCAATGCTCCAGCACCGAAGGCACGTGTTAATCATGTTGCAGCAGCAGAAGCTCAGAATGCACCAGATGTTGTTTTGGGTACGTTTCCTATTAACTCTATACCCGCAACTGTGCTTTTTGATTCCGGTGCTACACATTCCTTTTTGTCTAAAAGTTTTGCGAGCAATCATGGGATGGAAGTTATTAGTCTTGGGAGACCTTTACTAGTTAATACCCCAGGCAATCAAGTATTTTCGACACAGTATTGTCCTTCCGTTACTATAGAAATAGAAGAAGTTCCTTTCCCATCCTCTCTTATCTTGCTAGAATCCAAAGATCTAGATGTTATCTTAGGGATGGACTGGTTATCTCGTCACAGAGGAGTTATAGATTGTGCCAACCGTAAGGTGACTTTAACCAGTAGCAATGGGGAAACCGTTTCTTTCTTTGTGTCCTCTCCTAAATATCATGGTGTGATCTTAAACCAAGTTGCTTTACAAGAGATCCCCATAGTACAAGACTACCCAGACGTGTTTCCCGAGGATTTGCCAGGTATGCCACCTAAGAGAGACATAGAGTTTCGGATAGACTTGGTACCTGGAACCAACCCTATCCATAAGAGACCGTATAGAA
>NZ_SSXX01000040.1 GCF_009469615.1 Dechloromonas sp. H13 | reverse complement strand
CAGGTTCATGGTGCTAAATGTTATTCGAATTAAATTCTAAATATTTTCGTGGAGAAGCCAGCCACTCAGTGTCTTTTTCCATCAAAAGTGTTCCAATTATCCGAGTGATGGAATTGATATTTGGAAAAATCCGAATCACTCGTTCTCTCCGGCGAATCTCTTCGTTCAACCGTTCCAACACATTGGTTGTACGAATCCTTCGGCGGATATTTTCAGGAAAAGACAAAATTTGAATAGCATCTTCAAAGCCGTTTTCTAAAATGTCGCAAGCAGCACTTAATTTTGAATCACAACCATATTTTTCCAAGAAGTGCTCTTTTCTTTCACGTGTCAATTCAAGTTCAGAGGCTTTAAAGATACTCTTCAACTCGTCTTTTACATCAGAAGAAACTTTCTTTGGCAGCTTATCAAAAATATTTCTCAAAAAGTGGGCTTGGCATCTTTGCCAGCTCGCACCTAAAAAGTTCTTGCGAACAGCCTTAACTAACCCTTTGTGTGCATCAGAAATGACCAGTTTTACACCGAACAAACCTCGTTGAACGAACGATTGAAAAACGGTATCCCAATTATCTTCCGATTCGCCGTCTTGAACATCAAAACCAAGAATCGTACGTCGTCCATCAGAATCAATGCCGATACCAATATATACACCTTTTGAGACAATACGATGATTTTCCCTTACTTTCATATACAGGGCATCACACATGAAAAATGGATATTCCGAGCCTTCTAGGCTCCGGTTTCTCCACTCAAAAACAAATGGATCCAACTGTTTCATCAGATTTGAAACGAATGATTTAGAAACAGTCGCACCATCCGTTAGCAGTTCAACTGTTTTAGTTACTTTGCGAGTGGAGACACCAGAAATGACCATTTCAATCATGGCAGCGATCAAAGCTTTTTCGCTTCGCTGATATCTTTCAAAGATAGTAGGACTAAACTTACCGTCTCTGGTTCGTGGAACATGAAGTTCTAACGTACCAATTCGAGTTGTAAACGAACGATCGTAGTAACCATTTCTTTGTGATTGCCGTTCTTCTGAACGTTCATAGGCATTTGCCTGAATATATTGATTTCGTTGTTCTTCCATCAGCTGATTAAACATGATAGTCATAAGTGTTTTTGCGGTATCATTCGCACCGCTTTCGTTTATAATTGCTTGAATTTCTTCGCTTTCAAAAGTAAAATGTACTTGAGTCATTGATATCAGTCCTATTCGAGTATGTTTTCTGCAAAAAACATTGTACTCCTAACTGAGATCAATGGCTTTTTTGATGCTTCACTTTTACACAATTATATGGACGTAATCAACAATTTGAAGTTGAATAGATATGTTATAATACTATTGTAGTGTGGGATGTTAGTTACTAAAGGATGACGCTTATATATATGACT
>NZ_SSXX01000039.1 GCF_009469615.1 Dechloromonas sp. H13 | reverse complement strand
CGTTTTAATACTTTGATGTGGTTGTTTAAGCATTCCAATGGTCCGTTTGAATAGCTGTAGTGAAGCGCATTTTGGATCTGTGGCAGAAACTTTTTAAACGTTCGTAAAGTGGTTGTATAGGTTTCTGGCAGACCGCTAATGTCTCTAGTTAAACAATCCTCAAATAGTGACTGATCTCTTTTCTTTACCGCATAAAGAATGTCTTGGTATAACTGATAGCCTTGGCGTAAGTTGGGACAAGCAGCTAACAGTCGATCGGCAATCTCACTTTCAGTCAAATAATCTTTAAAACTGGCACGCCAAACCCGTTTTTCATAGTTTAACTTTGCTTCTTCTTTTTGTAGGAGTTTCCAATAGCGCTTCAATTTTTTCCCTAACCCTCGTTGAGAGTGGGAATTTCCTTTAAGTCGTACCGTGGTTTCTTTCACTCGATGATTCAAGAAAGTTCTGCCAATATGTTGGACGATGTGGAAACGATCGATGATCAACTGAGCATTCGGGAAAAGCTTTTTCACCAACGAAACATAAGGCGCATACATATCAATAACAATCAATTGAACGGCTTCACGAGTCGCTAATGAAAACCGAGAAAAATAGCGTTCTAAATAAGGCAAGCGTCGATTTTCGACAATATCCAATAATGCATGGCTTTGTCCGTCCATCATGATAAAACTCATTGCACTGGCAACACTTCGAACCGATTTGAATTCATCAAAGCATAAGACCTTTGGCAAAGTCTGTTTGAAAGGATTCAATGGGCGGTAGAATCGCTTCATGACACGATAGACCGAAGAAGTGGAAATATTTTTCTGACGAGCGATTTCCGTCATGGAAGTATTCTCTTTTAAGCGAGCAATGACAGACCAACGAACTTTTTGACTAATGAAACAGTGTTTTTCAGCAACAGAGGTATCCGCTACGAATGTTCTTTGGCAAGACTTACATTTAAATCGTTGTTTCTTCAGCTCCAGATAAGTGCGATACTCAGACACATCATTCAGTAACAACCGAACGGTTGTCGTCCCCCAACGAATGATCCTAGAGGGGACGACACAAAGACAATGGGAACACTCTTCTGGCTTGTACAGAAGAGTTCCTTTGTAAATCAAGCAAATTTGCCCTTTGTATTTTTCTTTAGTTAAACAATTTTCCTCGAAATAGATATTTAGGTCTAGAATATTTAGGGTATCTTTGATAAGCTGAGTATGAGACATCTTGAATCCTCCTATGAATTGGTAGCCAAATTAATTCTAAAGGATTTCAGGGTGTCTTTTCTATATTTTTTTATACAAAAAAGATGTTGGTGAAGTTCACCAACATCAAAAAGTATAGAGCCTTTATTTTCAGATCAAAATCTCAAGTAGCTTTTGTCTTGATGTCGGGAGGTTGTCTTCGTTCCATCAAACCTG
>NZ_SSXX01000038.1 GCF_009469615.1 Dechloromonas sp. H13 | reverse complement strand
CAAAACCCGAAATTTTCCCGAAACAAATCCAAGTGCAAAAAGCATATGCAGATGAAAAGGTTTCAGAGGGCTCTTAGGGTTTCCATTTGGCTTGTCCTACGGTCAAGGTCGGCTCTGATACCAACTTGTCACGCCCAGAAATTCACGAACCAGAATTTCTAAGCTGAATGTGCATTAAATCCCTGTCCAGGACCAGCCAGGGTACACAAACGACAATTGTTGACATACAGATCCACGTCTTACAAAAATAGAAAAGATTACAAATGCAGCGAAAAAGATAAAAGCGAGCTAAGCCTGAAGCTTGACTCCTGCAGCGGGCGATTCCATTCCACAGGCAATCCTTGACGGCAGCGACGAAACCAACTTCAACAAGACAGCTCCAACTAGGAAGATCTTCAGCTCTGGTGTGGGGGAAAAGAGAGCAAGACTGAGTACTACCCACTGTACTCAGCAAGTCATACCGGAAGAGGAGGTATGATGCAGGATATATCCAAGGGAGGCTAAAGGTTCTTTTGCATAAAGCCGGCATTTCAAAGCAGTAGTTGAAAGCAGTAAAACAGTTGTAGTAATTAATCAATATTAACCAATCACTGTCCAACGCTACACCACGTTGCAAAAAGCCCAACTAGGTTTATTTGCATAAAGCAGGCATTTAAAAGCAGTAGTTGAAAGCAGTAAAACAGTTGTAGTAATTAATCCATATTAACCAATCACTGTCCAACGTTACACCACGTTGCAACAGGCCCAAACCACCACCTGAACTACACCAGTTCATTAAGCTAAACTAGGGGTGAGACTAATCACGGTGAATCTGGTTGATCGCCCATAACCGCGGGCACGGCTATTCGAATAGTTTTACTCTGGCCAGAGGTGTACCACTGTACCCACAAGACACGATTCCACACATGTTGCCATGCCCCGAAGTATCACCATGATACTGCAAAGGGGGAAATCGTGACAAGACCCTCCACATAACCCTCCCCTAACCATCCACACCACGCTAAGGTTTCACCCCCACCCCTCAAAAGGCAGTGGGCGGTCCCCTCTTGCGCCGCGGTGAATCCGGCAGCTGGACAACCGGACACCCCGGCCGACCCAACTCCATCACGCCCACCCTCGCCACCGGTGCCTAGGAAAGGGTCGAGCTATACTTCAGATCAAGCAGTTACCCACTCCCGCTTGTGGTAAGCACGGTAAGTCTCCCAGGGTTTCCCGTGAACCGGTCCTTAACTGCCATGGGTGCGACCAGCAAAACCATGCACCCACAGCCCACCATTCAGTGTATTTTAATTAACTAACACCATTGCGGTGGCACCAATCCAAAGCTATGCTAATAGTCAAAGTCTATGTAATAATGTGATCCCCATTTGTGTACTAGTTGAACTAAGCATGGCTAAGCATTTCCTAAACCAACATCTAGTC
>NZ_SSXX01000037.1 GCF_009469615.1 Dechloromonas sp. H13 | reverse complement strand
AGGCTATGATGGTGACTGTTTATCGTCGGTTGGATGGGGAAAATGCTGAGGCAGCTGTGGAAAATGCTTATTTTCAAGTGTTCGGTGAACACCATAGCCCTGAATGGGATCGTGCTATTCTTGATGATATGGCGGAAATGCACGAGAAATTGTGGAGGGCGCTAAATGACTAATCAAATTGGTGTTATTTATAGGAATGAATCTAAGGGTAAGGAGTTGTAATTCATGGGAGTAACTTTAGCTGATATTAAAGCACAAGAAGAAAAATTGAAAAAAGAGCAGGCAAAACTTCGCCAACAGAAAAAGCGATTGATTGAGAAGGAAAATGCTGAAATGGGCAAGGCGCTTCGCAAGCATTTTGGGTTTGAATCTTTTGCTGATTTTGAGCGGTGGCTATCGTCGATTTCTGACGATCAGCAACACGAAAAATCAGTGGATAATGAGTGGCTTGCTGATGAAAAATCAGCGCCAAGCGAACGAGATTATCCCGATGAATCTGACGGCTTATTCGGAGTGATACCGAGTAAAAAAGTCAGATGAGTGAGAGTAAATTTACGTCAATGTTTAAGATAAGCGATTATTTTGCGTGAAGCAAAATAAAGCGTAAAAGGAGTTGAGAGCGTGACACGCTTTCGGCTCCTTTTTTCGTTGTCACTTGTGACAGCGAAAACCCTCGGAGAGCGTTTGGAATTGTGACAGCCATGTCACAATTAGAAAAACGTTACTCTTTGTCAAAGAGTAACAGAAAGGTTTACACTCTTTTTATTAGCGACAGCGCGAAGGAGGGGGTTACCTTGGGGTTTAGTATTTCGTTCAAAAAGGGAACAAAGAATACAAGCATTTCTCATAATAATCGTGAGTTAACTGATAGCCAAAAAATCAATGACTGGCATAAGCATATTGATTTCACAAAATCGGATGAAAATATCTATTTGGAACAAATAAATATTCGTGAAAAATATGAAGAATTATTCGGTGAAGCCGTAGAAAAATATAATGCAAAGCAGAAAAGAGCCGATAGAAAAATCGAGGACTATTTAGCAAAGGTTCGCAAGGATAAAAAAATGGAACCACAGCGAGAATTTATCGTGCAAATTGGTACTCTTGATGATTTTCGTACTACTCGTGATGATGGTTCTTCTACTGGCATATCGGAACAACAAGCAGAACAAAATCGAGTGATTGCCAACAAAATTTTAGTTGAGTATTTCAAAGAATTTAAAGAACGGAATCCTAGTTTATCCGTCTACAATGCTGTTATTCATAATGACGAAGTAAGTCCGCACCTGCATTTGAATATTGTTCCTGTTGCTGAAGGGTATAAACGGGGTGTTCAAAAGCAACCAAGTTTTAACAAAGTCTTGCAACAGCAGGGTTTACGAGCAGATAAAGAGAATGGTCGAGTGATTTGGAATAATTTTAGGA
>NZ_SSXX01000036.1 GCF_009469615.1 Dechloromonas sp. H13 | reverse complement strand
AAAAAATATATGTTTGTTACAAACTGATGAGAGTATAAAATATTTTGTGTAAATGAAAAAATCCATACAAAAAAGGAAGTCCCTTCTGTAGAATAAAGTTAACGACAACCAATTCACAGAAAAGAGGACTTCCCTATGAATGATTTTACTACAGAAATTGTGCAAACTCTAGTCACTAAAGGCGATTTAAATGAATTATTCCGTTCGCACTTAGAAAAAGCGATAAACACACTCCTACGGACTGAATTAACGGCTTTTTTAGATTACGAAAAATATGATCGCACTGGTTTTAATTCAGGTAATTCGAGAAACGGTTCTTACTTTCGATCAATCAAAACCGAATATGGTGAATTAACATTGGAAATACCTAGAGATCGTAATGGTGAGTTTAAACAACAAACTTTACCAGCCTACAAAAGAACAAACGATACATTGGAAACCACTATTATCCATTTATTCGAAAAAGGTGTTACGATGTCTGAAATTGCTGATTTGATCGAAAAAATGTACGGTCATCACTATACTCCACAAACCATGTCCAACATGACTAAAGTTCTGACTGAAGAAGTAAATGCCTTTAAATCCAGAGCCTTAAATGATAAGTATGTCGCTATTTTTATGGACGCTACTTACATTCCACTAAAACGTCAAACCGTATCCAAAGAAGCGATTTATATTGCCATTGGTATACGAGAAGACGGCACTAAAGAAGTACTGAGTTATGCGATTGCTCCAACTGAATCAACATACGTTTGGAATGAGCTGCTACAGGATATTAACTCCAGAGGAGTTCAAGAAGTCTTGCTTTTTATTACGGACGGCTTAAAAGGCATGAAAGATACTATCCATCAAATTTATCCTAAAGCAAAATATCAGCATTGTTGTATCCATGTATCTCGTAACATCGCTCATAAAGTACGTGTCAAAGACCGAAAAGAAATCTGTGATGACTTTAAGGCTGTTTATCAAGCTAACTCAAAAGAAGAAGCGAATACCTTCTTATCCGGCATGATTGAGAAATGGAAGAAAAACTATCCTAAAGTGACGCAGTCACTCATAGAAAACCAAGACTTATTAACTTTTTATGATTTTCCACCTAGCATTCGTAGAACCATTTACTCAACCAATCTAATCGAGTCTTTCAATAAGCAAATTAAAAGATACAGCCGTAGAAAAGAGCAGTTTCAAAATGAAGAATCACTAGAACGCTTTCTAGTCAGCATTTTTGATACATACAATCAAAAATTTCTAAACAGAAGCCATAAAGGTTTTCAACAGGTAACCGATACATTAGTTTCAATGTTTACTGAGTAACTAATTATTTTGCAGGAGGACAATTTATTTACACAAAATTATTGACGCTCCCAGAAGATATTAGAGATTTAATGAATAATAAGTTATATAGATAAAAAATTAAAGATATTTTGATATCAAGGTTTATTTTAGTAT
>NZ_SSXX01000035.1 GCF_009469615.1 Dechloromonas sp. H13 | reverse complement strand
CATTAAGATTCAAGTTGCTTAAGCAAATAAAATAAGACAGGCTCCGACATAGTTATACCACACACCGGTGTAACCATGCCCCACACAACTCAAGAAGATAAACGAAGAAAAACACACGCGCAGGCCTACTAACTGCTCGTCTACCGCTGCGACGGGCCAGGGCGGAAGGTGAGCAACAGCGCACCCTCCGAGCTACCAACGCCGGAGGCTTCCCCCTCCTGGGGAACCACGGGCGCAGGCTCGGCACGAGGGGTCTCGACGAAGCAGGTCCACGCCAGGGACTGACGAACAAGCTCAGGCCTGGAGGTGCTCTTGCGGGCGGTGATCTTCTGGCTGCGGCAGACGCGGCGCGCTTGGGACGGCGGATCTCTCCCTGGGCGACCTTGAGCTGGTGCAGCTGCGCCTCCACCGCGTCTAGGTCCTTCTTCAGCTGCAGATTCTCCTGACGCAGCTCCAGGATCTTCATGTTGTTCTCCACCATGCCACGACGCACCATCTGATGGAAGTCGATACGAGCCGCGTCGTACGCCTCCACCATGCGCGCCAGATGCACGACGGTAGCGTCATCCTCCGAGCTGGCGTCCCGGAAGGTGGCGTAGTCGCGGGCTCCTCCGCGACGAGGGTGGTAGCGGTAGGGCGAGTGCTGCAACTCGTCCGGGTAGCGCTGGTGAAGAGTGCCGATGGCGAGGAGAGCGGCGTTCTGGCAAGCGGCGGGGAAGGAATCCCCACCCGCGGTGACTGCCAGCGAAGTCCGCTCGGGTGAGCCAGAGAGGATCACTGCAGTGACCTCCCAACCAGCGTGGGGCTCTGCATCCTCACCCTCCTGCTCCGGGAGCGGCCTGGCCTGGTAATCCACTCCATGTGGATACCCCAAGACCACGCACATGCCCCGCAGCTCCAAGACGAAGCCAGTCATGTCCAAACCACGACGGGTGACGCTGCCGGCCATCTACAAACAAAAACAAAAGAAAAACAACATTTAAAAGGTCAGATTTTGGCGATAAATGAAGCAGCAAGACAAAGAGAGAATAGCGGGTTTTCACAAATAATAAAGGATTTTTATTTTTGAAAATATTGCTAAGGCTTGGGATCTACGGCTCGTCCTAGGGTCAAGGGAGGCTCTGATACCAACTTGTCACGACCGGAAATCACCCAACAGGCGTTCCCGACGTGCGTGTATTATTCCTTGTCCCAGGAGGCAAGGTACACCAAAAGTTGATACAAATCAGAGTTTAACAAGCGGAAGCGTATATAGTAAATTATTACACGGGCAACGAAGGCCCAGCACACTCAAAGACAAACGATAAACAGCGGAAGACTAGGGCGACGACCACAGGCGCTTGACGGCAGGCACGAGCTAGACACCAAAGCCTTCATCTTCCAGGGGCTCCTCTTCTGGGTTTGGGAAAAATTGAGCAAGACTGAGTACAACCACCGTACTCAACAAGACACACCCACAAGTGCAG
>NZ_SSXX01000034.1 GCF_009469615.1 Dechloromonas sp. H13 | reverse complement strand
ACCTAAGACTGTGGACTGTGTTTTTCTGGGATATGCTCATCATAGCATTGCCTATAGATTTTTAATAGTTAAATCCGAGGTACCTGACATGCATGTTGGTACAATTATGGAGTCTCGTGATGCTACCTTCTTTGAGAGCTTTTTCCCAATGAAGGATACACATAGTAGTTCGAGCCAACCCTCTGAAATAATTCCCAGTTCAATCACACCACCAGAACAAACTGAACATACACATGAACATGTCACTGAGGAGGATGTCAGTGAAGCTCCTCGAAGGAGTAAAAGACAAAGGACGGCTAAGTCTTTTGGTGATGATTTCACTGTGTACCTCGTGGACGACACTCCTAAGTCAATTTCAGAAGCATATGCATCTCCTGATGCAGACTACTGGAAGGAGGCTGTCCGTAGTGAAATGGATTCCATTATCGCTAACGGGACTTGGGAGGTGACAGAGCGACCCTATGGGTGTAAACCTGTGGGGTGCAAGTGGGTGTTCAAGAAGAAGCTTAGGCCTGACGGTACTATTGAAAAGTACAAGGCTCGGCTTGTTGCTAAGGGCTATACTCAGAAAGAAGGCGAAGATTTCTTTGACACTTACTCACCTGTTGCTAGATTGACCACAATTCGTGTGCTACTTTCCCTAGCAGCCTCACATGGTCTTCTCGTTCATCAAATGGACGTTAAGACAGCTTTTCTTAATGGAGAGCTGGATGAGGAGATCTATATGGATCAACCTGATGGGTTTGTAGTTGAAGGTCAAGAAGGCAAAGTGTGCAAATTGTTGAAGTCTTTGTATGGTCTGAAACAAGCTCCTAAGCAATGGCATGAGAAATTTGACAAAACATTGACATCTGCAGGCTTTGCAGTCAATGAGGCAGATAAATGTGTGTACTATCGCCATGGTGGGGGTGAGGGAGTTATTTTGTGCTTGTATGTTGACGACATACTGATATTTGGGACAAACCTTGAGGTGATAAATGAGGTTAAATCATTCTTGTCTCAAAATTTTGATATGAAGGATTTGGGAGTAGCTGATGTTATCTTAAACATTAAGCTAATTAGAGGTGAGAATGGGATTACACTCTTGCAGTCCCATTATGTGGAGAAGATCTTGAATCGCTTTGGCTACATTGATAGTAAGCCTTCTCCAACACCTTATGATCCTAGCTTGTTGCTTCGCAAGAACAAGAGAATTGCTAGGAATCAACTGGAATACTCCCAAATCATTGGCTCGCTGATGTACCTGGCTAGTGCAACTAGGCCTGATATCTCCTTTGCTGTGAGCAAGTTGAGCCGGTTTACCTCTAATCCGGGAGATGATCACTGGCGTGCGCTTGAGCGAGTAATGCGCTATCTGAAAGGTACTATGGAATTGGGGCTTCACTATACTGGGTATCCTGCGGTACTGGAGGGTTATAGTGATTCTAACTGGATCTCTGATGTGGATGAGATCAAAGCCACTAGTGGATATGTCTTCACACTGGGTGGTGGTGCTGTTTCGTGGAGGTCTTGCAAACAGACCATTTTGACGAGGTCAACCATGGAAGCAGAGCTGACGGCACTGGATACTGCTACTGTTGAGGCA
>NZ_SSXX01000003.1 GCF_009469615.1 Dechloromonas sp. H13 | reverse complement strand
GACTACATCGAGATGTTCTACAACCCGAAACGTCGTCACGGTTATGCAAACGACGTTTCTCCGGTAGAGTTCGAAAACCAGTATTTCAACCGGCTACAGAGTGTCTAGTAATGCCGGGGCGATTCACAGGCCGAGTTGTTCGCGTAGGCCGGATGGCAAGTTTCAGAGTGAACCAGTCGCTCGAACGGCGGCTTTACGGCACGGATGGATGGTCGCAGTTGGCCGGTAGCTTACCCTCCCGGGAGTTGAAATCCGGGGCGTCGTCCTCATCTTCCGGGTATCGAAAAAATTCCCGAAGGGAGACAGCATGCGTACCGACAAATTCACCACCAAGTTTCAGCAGGCTTTGTCTGATGCCCTGAGCCTGGCCAATGGCAACGACCAGCAGTTCATCGAGCCGCAGCACCTGCTGCTGGCGCTCGTCAATCAGGACGACGGTGGCACGAGTTCGCTGCTCGCCCGCGCCGGCGTCAATGTGCCGGCGCTCAAGCGCGACCTCGAACAGGCGCTGACCCGCCTGCCCAAGGTCGAGGGGCATGGCGGCGACGTGCAGGTCGGCCGCGACCTCGGCAACCTGCTCAACCTGACCGACAAGGAAGCCCAGAAGCGCGGCGACCAGTTCATCGCCAGCGAGATGTTCCTGCTCGCCCTGTGCGATGACAAGGGCGAAACCGGGCGGCTCGCCAAGCAGCATGGCCTGACGCGCAAGGCGCTGGAAGCGGCGATCATGGCCGTGCGCGGCGGGCAGGGCGTCGATTCGCAGGAAGCCGAAGGCCAGCGCGAGACGCTGAAGAAATACTGCATCGACCTCACCGAGCGCGCCGCCGAGGGCAAGCTCGACCCGGTGATCGGCCGCGACGACGAGATCCGCCGCGCCATCCAGATCCTGCAGCGGCGGACCAAGAACAACCCGGTGCTGATCGGCGAGCCGGGCGTCGGCAAGACGGCCATCGTCGAGGGCCTGGCGCAGCGCATCGTCAATGACGAGGTGCCGGAAACCCTGAAGGGCAAGAAGGTGCTGGTGCTGGACATGGCCGGGCTGCTGGCCGGCGCCAAGTACCGCGGCGAGTTCGAGGAGCGCCTGAAGGCGGTGCTCAAGGAAATCGCCCAGGACGAGGGGCGCATCATCCTGTTCATCGACGAGATCCACACGATGGTCGGCGCCGGCAAGGCCGAAGGCGCCATCGACGCCGGCAACATGCTGAAGCCGGCGCTGGCGCGCGGCGAACTGCACTGCATCGGCGCGACCACGCTCGACGAATATCGCAAGTACATCGAAAAGGACGCCGCGCTCGAGCGCCGCTTCCAGAAGGTGCTGGTCGACGAGCCGAGCGTGGAAAGCACCATCGCCATCCTGCGCGGCCTGCAGGAGAGGTACGAGCTGCACCACGGCGTCGACATCACCGATCCGGCGATCGTCGCCGCAGCCGAGCTGTCGCACCGCTACATCACCGACCGTTTCCTGCCGGACAAGGCGATCGACCTGATCGACGAAGCCGCGGCCAAGATCAAGATGGAAATCGACTCCAAGCCGGAGGCGATGGACAAGCTCGACCGCCGCATCATCCAGCTCAAGATCGAGCGCGAGGCGGTGAAGAAGGAGAAGGACGAGGCGTCGATCAAGCGTTTTGGCCTGATCGAGGAAGAAATCGCCAAGCTGTCCAAGGAATATTCCGATCTGGAAGAAATCTGGAAGGCCGAGAAGGCGCAGGTCCAGGGTTCTGCCCACATCAAGGAAGAAATCGACAAGATCAAGGCGCAGATGGCCGAGCTGCAGCGCAAGGGGCAGTACGACAAGCTGGCCGAACTGCAATACGGCAAGCTGCCGCAGCTCGAGGCGCAGTTGAAGGCGGCGGATGCGGTCGACCCCGAAAAACAGGCCAAAAACAAGCTGCTGCGCACGCAGGTCGGCGCCGAGGAAATCGCCGAGGTGGTCAGTCGTGCCACGGGCATCCCGGTCAGTAAGATGATGCAGGGCGAGCGCGAGAAGCTTCTGAAGATGGAAGAGCGCCTGCATAAGCGCGTCGTCGGGCAGGACGAGGCGGTGCGCCTGGTGGCGGATGCCATCCGCCGTTCGCGCGCCGGGCTGTCCGATCCGAACCGGCCGTATGGCTCCTTCCTCTTCCTCGGCCCCACCGGCGTCGGCAAGACGGAGCTGTGCAAGGCGCTGGCCGAGTTCATGTTCGATTCCGAGGAGCATCTGATCCGCATCGACATGAGCGAGTTCATGGAGAAGCATTCGGTCGCCCGCCTGATCGGCGCGCCCCCGGGCTACGTGGGTTACGAAGAAGGCGGCTACCTCACTGAAGCCGTGCGCCGCAAGCCGTACAGCGTGATCCTGCTCGATGAAGTCGAGAAGGCGCACCCGGATGTCTTCAACGTGCTGTTGCAGGTACTGGACGACGGGCGCATGACCGACGGCCAGGGCCGCACCGTGGATTTCAAGAACACGGTGATCGTCATGACCTCCAACCTCGGCAGCCAGATGATCCAGCAGATGGCCGGCGACGACTACGGCGTGATCAAGATGGCGGTGATGGCCGAGGTCAAGACCTACTTCCGGCCGGAATTTATCAACCGCATCGACGAGGTGGTGGTCTTCCACGCGCTCGACGAGAAGCACATTGCCGGCATCGCCAGGATCCAGCTCGGCTATCTGGAAAAGCGCCTGGCCGCCCTCGAAATGGAGCTGGTGGTCGACGACAGCGCGCTGGCCGAACTGGCGCAGGCCGGCTTCGACCCGGTGTTCGGTGCGCGGCCGCTCAAGCGGGCGATCCAGCAGCAACTCGAAAACCCGCTGGCGAAGAGCATCCTCGAAGGCCGGTTCGGGCCGAAGGACACGATCCGCGTCGCTTGCGAAAATGGCATTATGCGTTTCGCCAAGGGCTGAAGCAGCGGGCGAAAAGGAAACGGCGAGGCTGGTTGCCTCGCCGTTATTTTTTAACTGAAAAAACTGGTTCCCGGATTTTGGCTGCTTTTCCCGGTTGACCGCAGGAGGCCGGTTGCGAACCTTAGCGGGTGTCCTCGCACGTCATGGCCTCAGACCAAACAAGCGGACGGCGTTGCCCCAGGCAATCTGCCGCGCTACGCCAGGCGGCAACTGTTCGAGCCACGGCCGGTAGCCACCCATGATTTGCCCGTAGCTATCCCAGCGCTCATCGATCCATGTATCGGAGCCGAGCAGGAAGCGCTCCGGGTAGCGCTCGAACAGTTGGTGCCACTCGGCGGAAATCTTTCCTGAGCCGTCGCTGATGCCACTGCGATAGGAGAGTTCTGCAACCAGGCCGGGGTAGGTGCGGAGCATGCGCTCGACTTCGGCAGCCGGCAATGAAAAGCCGGTATGCGCCCAGATGATGCGGGCTTCCGGGTAAAGCGAAAAGAGGGTTTCCAGCGCTGCGACATCGCTGTGGGCATGCAGCATCAGCTTGCGCCCGCGGGCGAAGCGGACCATCTGCGCGACGACCGGGCTGCGCGCTTCCACGCCATGCAGATGAAACTCGCCGATGCCAACGAAATAGCCGTGGCGCTGGTATTCCTCTTCGATTAGCGTCATCGTCTGCGGGTCGTTGAACCAGGTCTGCACATCGGCACGCACCCGGTATGGGCGCAGGAAGGGCACGACCTGCAGCTTGTCCGAGCGGACGGCATACAAGGCGTGGGTTCCCGTGTTGGGCCGGCTGTTGGCCAGGATGCCGCGCACGCCGGCCGCTTCGAAGAGACGGAGCGCCTCGCCGGTGGCGACCCTCGGGGTCGGTTCCCAGTTGTAGTGGAGATGGGCGTCGAAGAGCGGCATCGGCTCGGCGGCGGCAACCCTGACGCCGAGGCCTAAACAAAGGAGCAGGGCAAGAATCTTGTGTTTCATGGCGTAGCCTTGACGAGTTCTTTGCCCTGCGACAGGGTAGGCCGGTGTTCGTTCCTCTGCCACGGGTTGCCAAAAAGGCGCCGTTCCCAGATTACCCTTTGAATTTGCCTCTTTTGCGGGGTCGACCGCAGCAACCGGTTTTTCGCGGTTTTGCCCGCTGCGCCGCTTACATCAGGCAACTGGAAAACCCGCTGGCGAAAGGCATCCTCGAAGGCCGCTTCGGGCCGAAGGACACGATCCGCGTGGTGTGCGAAAACGGCATCATGCGTTTCGCGAAAGCCTGAATCGGGCGTGGCAGGAAAGGAAACGGCGGGGGCTGACCCCGCCGTTTTTCATTGCGCCAGATTTGCCGGTTTTTCCCGGTCGACCGCAACCGGCGCCTCGCCGGCTACAGGTCGCGCCCGTTGAAGTGCTTGACCGGCAGTTGCGAGAAGTCGAAGTCCTCTAGGCAGCGCACGTTGATCGCTGCCATCGCGTTGCCGGCGGGGTCGGTGCCTTCGCCGAAGGGATGGATGCCGCATTTCGGGCAGAAGCGGTGGCGGATCACCCCCTTGCCGAAGGTATAGGTGGCGATGTTTTCCTCCGGCGTCAGCAGCCGCAGCCTGGCGCGCGGTACGAACCAGAGCAACGACCCCTTGCGCTGGCAGATCGAACAGTTGCAGTCGACGAGCCCGGTGATCTCGCCTTCGACTTCGAAGGCGATGGTGCCGCAGTGGCAGCTTCCCTTGTATTGCATGGCGATCCTCCTTGGATGGGTGTGACTACATCAGCACCGCGAACAGGCTGCTGTAGTCGTCCAGCCAGGCCTTGAATCCCGGCCGGTCGGCGAGCAGCTTCGACTCCTCGAAGCCCTGGTGGCAGAAGAAGGTGTCGTCGGCGGCGATGATCGCCCAGCGCGAACGGAACAGGCCGCGCTCGGCGTCGCCGTCGAAATCGACGATGCGCACCGGCCGCTTGAAGTGGTCGGCAGCGGTCTTGATCACCGGCCGGAGGTCGAGGTAGCGGTTGGTGATGTGCACGGCGAGCACGCCGTCGGGCTTGAGGTGGCGGAAATAGAGCTCGAAGGCCTGGCGGGTGAGCAGGTGGATGGGCACCGAGTCGCCGGAGAAGGCGTCGACGATCAGCACGTCGAACTGCTGCGGCGTTTCGCGCTCGAGCTGCAGGCGGGCGTCGCCGATGACGATGTCGGTCTGCGCCTTGGTGTCCTTGAGGAAGCTGAAGTGGGTCTGGGCGACGTCGATGACCAGCGGGTCGATGTCGTAGAGGCGGTAGTAGTCGCCGGGGCGCCCGTAGGTGGCCAGCGTGCCGATGCCGATGCCGACGACGCCGACGCGCAGCGGCCCCTGTTGCGCCTTGGCCAGCAGCGTCTTGCCGGCGCCGCCCTCGGGGCTGTAGTAGGCGGTGGGCTGCATGGCCTTGTCCGGCGCCAGGAACTGGCGGCCGTGGATGATCTGGCCGTGCAGCATGCTGCGGTAGCCGTTTTCCTCACGCGCGAAGACCTTGAGCGTGCCGTAGAAGTTGCGCAGGCTGGCCTCGGCGCCGCTGCTTTCCTCATGGTGGTCGACGATGCGGATGGCGGAGAGCAGGGCGAGGAAGGCCACCGTGCCGGCCAGCGCGGCGGTGCGTACTGCCGGGCGCGGGAAATTCAGGCCGGGAATGACGGCGATGGCGGTGACCAGCCCGGTGAGGACGATGCCGACCGAGAGTTCGTAGTTGCTGTTGAAGAAGTAGGGCGCGATGACGCCGACGAAGAAGCCGCCGAGCGCGCCGCCGACGGCCAGCATCAGGTAATAGGCGGTGAGGTGGGCGGGATGCGGCTGGCGCCGCGCCAGTTCGCCGTGGCAGACCATGCAGGCGACGAAGAAGGCGGCGAGGTTGATGGCCATCGAGACATGGATCGGCAGCGTGTTGAGGCCGAGCGTCGGCAGCACGGCAAGCGCCAGCAGGCCGAGCGCCAGCAGCGGTAGGAAGATGCGCCGCCGGTACCAGCCGTGGCGCTCGAAGCAGAGGATGAAGGAGAGCAGGTAGAGGCCGAGCGGCGCCACCCAGAGCAGCGGGATCGGCGCAATGTTCTCGGTCAGGAAGCTGGTGTCGGCGACCATCAGGATCGACGGGCAGGCGGCCAGCGCCGCCCACAGCAGCATCTGCCCGGGGCGCAGCGCTTCGAGCGGCTGCGTCTCGTGGTGATGGGCGATGGCCGTGCCGTTGCGTCCGCGCCAGGCAAGCAGGCCGCAGGCGACGACGAAGCAGGCGAACAGCCCGGACCACATGTAGGACTGCCACAGCGTCGGCAGCGCCGGCTCGACGGCCAGCGGATAGGCGATGAGTGCCAGCATCGACCCGAAATTTGATAGCGCGAACAGGCGGTAGGGCACCTGGCCGGAACGTTCGCGGGCGAACCAGGCCTGCACCAGCGGCCCGGTGGTCGACAGCACGAAGTAGGGCAGGCCGATCGACACCAGCAGCAGGCCGAGGATGCGCAGCGTCGGGTTCTCGGCGCCGGTCGGCTTCCACGCGTCGCTCGGGCTGATCGGCAGCAGCGCCAGGCTGACCAGCAGCAGAGAGAGGTGGATCAGGCTCTGCCGGCGCGGCGAAAGAAAACGGACGACCCAGTGCGAGTACAGGTAGCCGAGCAGCAGGATCATCTGGAAGAACAGCATGCAGGTCGTCCACACCGAGGCGGAGCCGCCGAACCAGGGCAGGATCATCTTGCCGATCATCGGCTGGACCTGGAACAGCAGGAAGGCGCTGAGGAAGATCGTCAGGCCGTAGTGCAGGGTCAAGCGGAGGTCGATTTTCATGGGCGATTCCGTTGAGGGTGATCCTGTGTTTTGACGCCGCCGAAACGGCGCCCGGGCGCCAGGCCCGATAATGCAGCCATCCTAGCAGAAGCTTTCTCCCGTACGTGCGAAACTTGCCCGGCCGGCTGGGCGCGCTGGCGGCGGGAATGCGGGCCGCGGGAATCCAGGCGCCCACAAAAAGGCGGACACCGTTTGGTGTCCGCTTTTCAGGTCTTGAACCGCTGGTTCAGCAGTTGCCTTTCTTGGCCTGCCCCGGCGGGCAGTTCTGGCCCGGCGCATTCGGGTTGCCCTTGCCTTTGCCGTGATGCTTTTCCCAATACACGGGATCGCGCCAGGTGTTGCCGTCCCAGTAGTAGCCGCGCCGGTCGCGGTCACCGAAGGTGATCGTCGTGTTGCCGCTCTGAATCCTGGCGCTGCCGATGTTGACATTGACATCGGCGGCCTGGGCAAAAATGGGCAGGCCCGCCAGCAGTGCCAGAACAAGTGCTCGTTTCATTTCCATCTCCGGTACATTGCAATGAAGGTTCGTTGGCCATTCTGTCAGCTTCGCCATCCGCTTTCAATGCGGCCGCCGCGGCGCTACCCTGTGGTCCAGGGCAATCAGGGAAATCAATTCACAGGAGCGAACATGGATCGTGTCGCATCGCACCGGCGCTGGCAGGCAGCGCGCCACGCCGAACTGGCCGGGCCGGACAGCTGGCTCGGGCTGATCGGCCTGCACTGGCTGGCGCCGGGCGCCAACCGCGTCGGCAGCGCTGCCGACGCCGAGGTGCCGTTGCCCGGCGGGCCGGCGCGCCAGGGCGAATTGCAGTGGGCGGACGGGCGCGTCGTCTGGCAACCGGAAGGCGGTCCGGCGCGTGTGCTGGAAACCGACCACGCCGGCCAGCCGACCGCGGTCGACCTCGAAAAATGGTCGTTTTTCATCGTCGACCGCGACGGACGCCTGGCCGCCCGCGTGCGCGACCGCACTTGGGCCGCGACGCGCCATTTCGCCGGCGTGCCGTGCTTCGACTACGACCCGGCGTGGCGCATCGACGCCCGCTGGGAAGCCCTGCCGGAAGCGCTGAGCATGGAGGTTCCCAACGTCAGCGGGGAACTGAAAACGGTCGCCGTCGCGCAGCGCGCGGTATTCGAACGGGATGGCGAAACGGTGACGCTGCTGCCGATGTCGGTCGGGGACGATGGCGTGTTTTTCGTCTTCCGCGATCGCAGCAGTGGCCGCGAAACCTACGGCGCCGGGCGCTTTCTGAAAACACCGGTTGCGGTCGACGGCAAAATCACCCTCGATTTCAACTTCGCCTACAACCCGCCCTGCGCCTTCACCGCCTTTGCCACCTGCCCGCTGCCGCCGCCGGAAAACTGGCTGCCCTTCGCGGTGCCGGCGGGCGAGAAGAAGTGGAGCGACGCGGGCTAGCCGTGCCTCGCCGTGACGCCATCACTGCGCGACGGTGGCTTGCGGCGGCTGTTCACTGCGCAGCGCGTTGAGGATCTTCTGGCCGCCGCGGCCGCTGGCTTCCTGCCCGAGGCGGGTCTGTTCGAGCTTGATGGCGGTGCGGCTGCGCTCGCCGAGGGCGCCGTCGATCTCGCCGATGTCGTGACCGCGGGCGGCGAGCAGCGTCTGCAGTTCGCGCCGTTCGGCGCGCGACAGGCCGGGGTCGTCGGTCGGCCACGGGGTGGCGAAGGGCGCGCCGCCGCGCAGGCGGTCGGCGAGGTGGGCGATGGCCAGCGCGTAGCTTTCGGCGGCGTTGTAGCCGTAGATCACGTCGAAGTTGCGGGTGACGAGGAAGGCGGGGCCGCGCGGCCCGGCAGGCAGCAGGATGGCCGTGCGCTCGCCGGCGGCGAGCCCGGAATTCGGCAGTTTTTGGCCGTCGACCGCAACGATGCCGCGTTCGGCCCACTCGGCGAGCGGGCGCTTGTTTTTGCGGCCGGCCAGCGCCGGGTCGAAGCCGGGCGGCAGGCGCACCTCGAAGCCCCACGGCAGGTCGCTCTGCCAGCCGCCGCGGCGCAGGAAGTTGGCGGTCGACGCCAGCGCGTCGGCGCTGTTGTCGACGAGGTCGCGGCGGCCGTCGCCGTCGAAATCGACGGCCAGCCGCTCGTAGGTGGCGGGCATGAACTGGGTGTGGCCGAAGGCGCCGGCCCACGAGCCGGTGAGGCGTTCCGGCGCGATGTCGCCGCGCTGCAGGATGCGCAGGGCAGCGAAGAACTCGCCGCGGAAATAATCCTGCCGGCGCCCGAAGCAGGAAAGGGTGCCGAGCGCCGACACCAGCGGATATTTGCCGGTGATGCGCCCGTAATTGCTCTCGACGCCCCAGACGGCGACCACTGTCGCCGGATCGACGCCGTAGGCGGCTGCCACCTGCTGCAGCGTGGCGGCGTGGCGCTGCAGCATGGCGCGGCCGTCGGCGATGCGCTCATCGTCGACGAGGCCGGCAAGGTAATCCCAGATCGCCAGCTTGAACTCCGGCTGGTAATCAAGTTTTTCCAGCACCGTGAAGTCGGCCTGCGTGCCCTGTGTGAACTGGCGGAAGCTGGCCGCCTCGACGCCGGCCTTCTGCGCAGCCGGCTGCAGGCGGACGAGGCATTGCTCGAACTGGGCCTGGGTCTGGGCTTGCGCGTGGGTCGCGCAGCCGGCGACGAGGACGAAGGCGGCTAGGACGGCGGCGCGTGGGCGTCCGGTCGGGGCGAGGGGAGACATGTGAATTGTTCTTGGTGGTCGATGGGGAAACTATAGCCGAAGCGGCGCTACCCTGAACTCGGCGGATTGCGGCTTGCCTAATGTTCAGGCCCGCCCGGCGCAGCGGAGTTGTCAGGTTAGCCGGGCGGAGCCGGAAGTTGTCGGAATTATTTGTAACGGGAGCACGATGCGATGACAGTCCACGGAATTCTTGATGCGCGGGTCGAAGGCCACCGCGCCGATGCGCCGAAACATCCCCGCGTCGGGGAAATCACCATTGGCGCGGTTCTCGCCACGCAGCCGCCGCTCCCCGTGCATGCGATCGATACCGACCGCGCGGCGCTCGAGGCGCTGCAGCAGATGTCGCGGAACGGTGTCGATGCCTTGTCGGTGGTCGAAGGGGGTCGCCTGGTCGGCATCTTTTCGTCGCGCGATTACGCCCGCATTTCAGTCGGCATGCCACGGCAGGCGGCGAACGTGCGGGTCGGCGAGGCGATGACGCCATGCACCGAGGCGCTGGCGCCGGGCGATACGGTGACGAAGGCCCTGGAACTGATGCGCCGGCAGGGGCTGGATCACCTCGCGGTACGCACCGCGGATGGCCGGCTGGCGGGGCTCCTGGCGCGCGACGAACTGCTTGCTGCGGTGGTCGCCCACCACGAACGGGTCATCCACGCCGAGGAACTGGACCAGCAGATCCTGCACCTGCAGGGCACCTACAGCTGCTGATCCGTCCGGCGCGCCCGCTCAGGCGTGGGCCGGGGCGGGCGCCAGCTTTTCCAGCGCCCGGGCGAGGTTGTCCACCGTCCGTTCCGGGTTGTGCAGCTTTTCCAGCCCGAACAGGCCGATGCGGAAGGTTCGGAAATCGGCCGGTTCGTCGCATTGCAGCGGCACGCCGGCGGCGGTCTGCAGGCCGAGGGCGAGGAATTTCTTCCCGTTCTGGATATCCGGGTCGGTGGTGTAGCTGACCACGACGCCGGGCGCCTGGAAGCCGGCGGCGGCAACGCTCGGGAAGCCCTGGCTGACCAGCAGGCGGCGGATGCGGCGGCCGAGTTCCTGCTGCTCGTGGCAGACCTTGTCGAAGCCGTAGGCCTCGGTTTCCAGCATCACGTCGCGCATGGCGGCCAGGGCGTCGGTCGGCATCGTCGCATGGTAGGCGTGGCTGCCGCTCTCGAAGGCTTCCATGATCTGCAGCCATTTCTTGAGGTCGCAGGCGAAGCTGGTGCTGGTCGTCGCGTCGATCCGCTGGCGGGCGCGTTCGCCGAGGGCGACCAGGGCGCAGCACGGCGAGGCGCTCCAGCCTTTCTGCGGAGCGCTGATCAGCACGTCCACGTTGTTGGCCTGCATGTCGACCCAGACCGTGCCGGAGGCCACGCAATCGAGCACGAACAGGCCGTCGACCGCACGCACCGCCGCACCGAGCGCCTGCAGGTAGCTGTCGGGCAGGATCATGCCGGAGGCGGTTTCGACGTGCGGCGCGAAGACGACGTCGGGTTTCTGCTCGTGAATCGCGGCGACGACCTCGGCGATCGGCGGCGGCGCGAACGGCGACTGCGGGCCGGGCGCGACTTGGCGGGCCTTGAGGACGATGCTTTCCGACGGAATCTGCCCCATCTCGAAAATCTGCGTCCAGCGGAAACTGAACCAGCCGTTGCGGATCACCAGCACCTTCTTGCCGCTGGCGAACTGGCGGGCGACGGCTTCCATGCCGAAGGTGCCGCTGCCGGGCACGACAACCGCGCTCTTCGCGTTGTAAACCTGCTTCAGGATGCGCGAGATGTCCTTCATGACGCCCTGGAAGCGTTGCGACATGTGGTTCAGGGCGCGGTCGGTATAGACCACCGAGTATTCGAGCAGGCCTTCGGGATCAACATTGGGTAGCAGGGCGGTCACGATTGTCTCCAGGTTCTTTGGTTTGTTTTCGGGAAGGCCACGTTGGGGATTTGGCGCGTCTTCGACGGTGAAACATTCTATAGGCAGCGGGAAACAAAGTGGGGCTTCCGTTGTCATGAAAACGGTGTAACGTGGCGAGGAAAGCCGTGCTTCAGGGGAGAGGTGATGCAGCCTGACGATGACCGCAAAGCACTGGCGTCGGCCTGCCGGCGCGACGAGGCGGCGTGCGTCGGCGATCTGCTCGACGAATTTGCCGCGCGGCGCCCGTCCTGGCCGGCGACCGAGGCGCTGGCCCGCCGCCTGGTCGAAGCGGTGCGCCGGCAGCGCAGCCAGGCCAGCGGCGTCGACCACCTGATGCACGAATTTTCGCTGTCCAGCCAGGAGGGCGTGGCGCTGATGTGCCTGGCCGAGGCGCTGCTGCGGATTCCGGACACGGCCACGGTCGACCGCCTGATTCGCGACAAGATCAGCCACGGCGACTGGAAGTCGCATCTCGGCGGCAGCCCGTCGCTGTTCGTCAATGCCGCGACCTGGGGGCTGATGCTGACTGGCCGCCTGGTCGCCACGCAGAGCCACGGCGCGCTCGGCAGGGCGCTGAGCCGGATCCTGGCGCGCGGCGGCGAGCCGCTGGTCCGCAAGGGGGTCGATTTCGCCATGCGCCTGCTCGGCCAGCAGTTCGTCATGGGCGAGACCATCGCGGCGGCGCTGGCGCGCAGCCGCGACAACGAGGCGCGCGGCTACACCCATTCCTTCGACATGCTCGGCGAGGCGGCACTCACCGCTGCCGATGCCGAGCGTTACTACCGTTCCTACGAACAGGCCATCCACGCCATCGGTGGCGCCAGCGGCGGGCGCGGTGTCAGGGCTGGGCCGGGCATTTCGGTCAAGCTGTCGGCGCTGCATCCGCGTTACGTGCGCAGCCAGCGTGAACGGGTGATGGGCGAACTGCTGCCGCGCCTCAAGGGCCTGATGCTGCTTGCGCGGCGCTACGACATCGGGCTCAACATCGACGCCGAGGAAGCCGACCGGCTGGAACTCTCGCTCGATCTCTTCGCGGCGCTGGCCGAGGACCCGGAACTGGCCGGCTGGCACGGCATGGGCTTCGTCGTGCAGGCCTACCAGAAACGCTGCCCCTTCGTCATCGACTGGCTGGTCGACCTGGCTCGGCGCAGCGGGCGTCGGATCATGGTGCGGCTGGTCAAGGGCGCCTACTGGGACAGCGAGATCAAGCGCGCCCAGGTCGATGGCCTGGCCGACTACCCGGTGTTCACGCGCAAGCCGCACGCCGACCTCTCCTACCTGGTGTGCGCCGCCCGCCTGCTGGCGGCGCCGGATGCGGTCTATCCGCAGTTCGCCACGCACAATGCGCAGACGCTGGCGTCGGTGTTCCAGATGGCGCGCGAACGCGGCATCGACGATTACGAATTCCAGTGCCTGCATGGCATGGGCGAGCCGCTCTACGACAACGTGGTCGGCCCGCAGCACCTCGGCAAGACGTGCCGCATCTACGCGCCGGTCGGCACCCACGAAACCCTGCTGCCCTACCTGGTGCGCCGACTGCTGGAGAACGGCGCCAACAGTTCCTTCGTCAACCGCATCGTCGATGAGGCGGTGTCGGTCGCCGAGCTGGTCGCCGATCCGCTGGCCGAGGTCGCCCGCGCGGGCGGTGCGCGGCATCCGAAGATCCCGCTGCCGCGCGACCTCTACGGGGCAGGGCGGATCAACTCGGCAGGCGTCGACCTGGCGGACGAGACCACCATCGCCCGCCTGCGGGGCGAGCTGGCGGCGCTCGCGGAAAAGCGCTGGCAGGCGTACCCGCTGCTCGCCGGCGAGGTTGAATCTGGCGGGCCGGAACAGCCGGTGCTCAACCCGGCCGACCGCCGCGACCGGGTCGGTAGCGTGCGCCAAGCCGATGGCGCGGCGGTCGAACATGCCCTGAAGCATGCCGCCGATGCCGCCGCGGGCTGGTTCGCGACCGCTCCCGGCGAACGGGCCGCCGCGCTGGCGCGCGCCGCCGACCTGCTCGAGGCGAACTGCGTGCCGCTGCTCAGCTTGTGCATCCGCGAGGCCGGCAAGACCTGGGGCAATGCCGTCGCCGAGGTACGCGAGGCGGTCGATTTCTGTCGCTACTACGGTCAACAGCTTTTGGCGGGCGATTTTCAAGGCGGCGAAGCGCCGGGGCCGGTGGCCTGCATCAGCCCGTGGAATTTCCCGCTCGCCATCTTCATCGGCGAAGTCAGCGCGGCGCTGGCGGCCGGCAGCCCGGTGCTCGCCAAGCCGGCCGAGCAGACGCCGCTGATCGCCCATTTCGCCGTCGAACTTTTGCACCGGGCGGGCATTCCGCGCGCCGTGCTGCAGTGCCTGCCCGGCCGCGGCGAGACCGTCGGGGCGGCGCTGACCGCCGATGCGCGCGTGCGCGGCGTCGTGTTCACCGGCTCGACCGAGGTGGCGCGGCTGATCAACCGGAGCATCGCACCGCGCGACGAGGTGCGGCTGATCGCCGAAACCGGCGGCCTGAACGCGATGATCGTCGATTCCTCGGCCCTGCCCGAGCAGGTCGTGCAGGACGTCCTAGTTTCCGGCTTCGACAGCGCCGGCCAGCGCTGCTCGGCGCTGCGCCTGCTGTGCCTGCAGGACGATATCGCCGAGCGCGTGCTGGCGATGCTCAAGGCTGCCATGCAGGAACTGCGCATCGGCGACCCCGGCGACCTGGCGACGGACATCGGCCCGGTCATCGACGAGGAGGCGCGCGGCGTCCTGCTTGCCCACATCGAAGCAATGCGGGCGAGCGGCCGGCCGGTGTTCCAGTTGCCGTTGCCGGCCGCCTGCGCCGACGGCTGCTTCGTGCCGCCGACGCTGATCGAGATCGGTGCGCCGGGCGATCTCCGGCGCGAAGTCTTCGGGCCGGTCGTCCATGTCCTGCGCTTCGCCGGCCATGCGCTGCCGGAACTGGTCGATGCCATCAACGCCACCGGCTACGGGCTGACGCTCGGCCTGCACAGCCGCATCGACGAAACCGTGCAGCTGGTGACCGGCAAGGCGCACGTCGGCAACATCTACGTCAATCGCAACATGGTCGGCGCCGTGGTCGGCGTCCAGCCGTTCGGCGGCGAGGGGCTCTCCGGCACCGGGCCGAAGGCCGGCGGCCCGCTCTACCTGCACCGCCTGGCGGGCAGCGCCGATGTCGCGCCGACGGCTTTCGGCGGTCCGCCCGGCGACCTGCCGCCGCGGCTACGGCAGTTCGTGGCGTGGGCCTCCGCCAGCGGCCGCAACCGCCTGGCCAGCCGCTGCGAGGACGACGCGGCGCGCTCGCTGCGCCAGGCGCGGATCGAGCTGCCGGGCCCGACCGGCGAGCGCAATACCCTGCATTTCGCGCCGCGCGGCACGCTGCTCTGCCTGGCCGACGACGAAGCGGAATTGCTGGCGCAGTTCGTGGCGGTGATTGCCACCGGTAACGCGCCTGCTGCGGTCGACACGCCGGAAACACGAAAATTGGTGCATGACCTTCCTCCGGAACTCGCTGCCGCGGTCAGGCTGCGGCCGGCGGCGGATCATGCGGGCATCGCCGGCGTACTCTTCGCCGGCGACGATGCGGCCGCCGCCCGCCTGCGCCAGCGCCTGGCGGACGAGCCGGGGCCGCTGATTCCGCTGCTTCGCCCGCAGCGCGCGAGTGGCCGCTACCCGCTTTACCGCCTGCTGGCGGAGCGCGTGGTCAGCGTCAATACGACGGCGGCCGGCGGCAACACGACATTGATGACCCTTGGCGCATGAAAGGAATAACCATCCGCTGCCGTCCTACCTCTCGAACTTCAACGCACAAGTCATGATGTGGATGATGGATACCTATTCGATGGGCGAGGGGCGCACGGTGACCGGCGTCGTCACCGGCAAGCCGCTGTCGCTCGGCGGCTCGCTGGGGCGGCCCGACGGCTGCAGGTGCCGCTCGCAGGCGCCCGGATGTTCGCCCAGGCCGGGGCGAAGATCGTCGCCGTGCAGGACGTCGGGGCCACGGTCTACCACCCGGACGGCATCGACCTCGGGGCGCTGAAGGCGCATCTCGCGGCACACGGGACGCTGGCCGGCGCGCCGGGAACGGAGACGATCGCCGGCGACGACTTCTGGGGCGTGCCCTGCGAGTTCCTCGTGCCGGCCACCCTGGAGTCGCAGATCAACCGCTACAACGCCGACCGCATTGCCGCCCGCATCATCGTCGAGGGCGCCAACGGCCCGACGACGCCGGAAGCCGAGGCGATCCTCGCCGATCGCGGCATCGTCATCGTGCCCGACGTGCTGGCCAATGCCGGTGGCGTGACGGTCAGCTACTTCGAATGGGTGAAGGATTTTTCCAGTTTCTTCTGGAGCGAGGACGAGATCAATCACCGCCTGGAGCGCATCATGTCCGAGGCCTTTCAGGTCATCTGGCAGCTGGCGGAAGAGCGCAAGCTGTCGCTGCGCACCGCGGCGTTCGTCATCGGCTGCAGCCGGGTGCTCGAGGCACGGGCGATCCGCGGGCTTTATCCGTAAATCCGCCAGTTGCGGTCGACCGCCAAAAATGCCTGATTTTGGCGGCTACTCGGCTCATTCTTGGGTCAGGCGTGCCGCCAGCCAGGCCAGGGCGCCGGCGCCAGCCAGCAGGCCCAGGCCAACGCCCGGGCTGGCGAGCATTTCCGGGGCGGCGACCAGGAAAATCCCAAGCCCGGCCATCATCAGCCCGGAGAGCAGCTTGAGCAGCCGCCCTTCGCGTTCGCTCAGCTTGCGGGCGCCCATACTGCGGACGAAGGCGAGGACGATCAGCAGCAGCGGCAGGACGTAGATCAGGTTGTAGAGCGCCAGGTAGAGGTAATGCCGGGCAGGATCGTGTACCTGCAGGGTCAGCAGGTGCGTGAAGACCATCGGAAAACCGGCGGTGCACAGCAGTTCGTAAAAATTCGCCGCGACGGCGAGAAGGACGGTCGCCGCCAGCATCGCCGGCAGGCTGTCGGCGTTGAGAATACGGCGGCTGCGCTGGAAGATGTCGGCCTTGCGGCTCTCGGGAATAGAAAGGGAAATTCCCTTCCTGAAAATGATGAAATCCTTGATGTTGACCGCAGCGATCACCAGCGCCAGCACGCCGGCGGCGGCAGTGATCCAGGGCAGGCCGCCGAGCACCAGGAACAGGTTCAGCCAGGCGGCCATGAAGGCGAAATACATGAGCCCGGAAACCGCGACGAAGACGCCGCCGATGACGAGCATCCGCGTGCGCCGGCGCTGGTGGACGAGCAGCGAAAGCAGGAACAGCAGGACAAAGAAGGCGCAGGGATTGAAGGCGTCTAGCGCAGCCAGTACGACAGTCATTGCCGGCAAGGACAGCGCGGCGGGGTCGATTTCGCCGAGCAGCGGCAGGCGGATGGGGCGGGGCGCTTCCGTCGCCGGCGTCCCCGCGGCGCCCGACTGGCGGCACCTTGCCAGTTCCGCGAGCAGGGCCGAGCGTGCCTCCGGACTGTCGTCCCAGCCGACGCGCATGCGCCCGCAGTAGAACAGGGTTGGAACGGCCTGCGCCTGTTCACCCAGTTGCCCGGCCATGGCCACGAAGCGCTCGCGATTGGCGGTCGATTGCGTAATCTCGAAATCGTGCAGGCGCAGCCAGGGATGTTCGGCTGCCAGCGCCTGGATTTGCGGCCTTGCCTCGAGGCAGTGGGGGCAGTGCAGTGACCAGAAGAAATGGAGATGAACCACTCTCCCGCCGCTGGCATCGATGCTCGTCCATTCATCATCCCCGGCACTTGCGGCCGGCACCAGGGCGATCAGGATGATGGCGAGCAGGGCAGCGTGTCGGAGCGAGGCCAGGAAGCGCATGGCTGAATCATAGCGCCGGATGGAGGAGCATCAGCTAGGGCGCAGGGGAGTCGAGGCGGATCCCGATCAATTCGGTCTGGGTCTGCAGCGTCATGTAGAGGGGGCCGCCGGCTGCGACGAAACGTGTTTCCAGCGTGTTTTCCGGGCAGAGCGTTTCCTCGACCAGCGTTTCGAAGCGCTGGTCGGTGATCTTCAGGCGGCCGCTCCGGGCCGTCGCGGCGAAGCGCAGTTGCAGGCGGTGACTGCCCGCGCCAACGTTGCCGAGCGGAATGAAGTAACCGCCCTCGCGAATATTCCGCCAGGGGGCCAGGTCGGCGGTGGTCCACGCGCCACCGGCGGGCGATTCCGCGGCGGCCGGGTAGTGGGTGCAATGTTCCTTGGTGTGGCGCAGCAGCGCGAAAAGGGCGTCGGCATCGGTGCCGGTGATCGTTCCCAGGTAGCGTTCCATGTGTCCGCGTGCGGCGTCGACGCCGGACTGGAAACTCAGGCGACCGCTGCATTCGCCCTCGTGGCAATTGGCACAGACGGTGTTGAAGCGAATGACTGCCGAGCGGGGGATTTCCTCCGCGGCGACGGGTAGGCTGCACACCATTATCAGCGAAAGAAGGAATCTCATTGCTCGGTCAACCATGCCGTTTGTCCCGCTGGCCAAGAGAGGCATGCGCGTTTCGCAGAATGGCGGGAGGGGTGACCTCCCGCTTCCCGCGTGCCGCATCACGTTTTCTGGTGCTCGTCGACTTCCTCCCAGCCGGTGATCATCGCCTTGATATGGGCAGTCAGGGTATGGCCGGTCGTCGTCAGATAGACGTGGATGAAGAAGAACGCGGTAATCATGTAGGCCCCCAGCGTGTGGGCGACGGCCACCCATTCCAGCGACAGCCAGGCGTCCAGCCCGAGGCGTCCCCAGTCGCCGTAGAACAGGTAGAGCAAGCCAGAGATCCAGATCAGCGGCGAGATGAAGGCGAGCAGCGCGAGGTAGGCCAGGCGCTGCAGCGGGTTGTGCTTCTGGACCACGGTCTTGCGGAAGGGATGCGGCGAATTGGTGAAGATGCCGATGGTGTAGTAATGGACCATCGCCAGCACGTTTTTCAACGACGGCAGGTACTGCCGCCATTCGCCGGTGGTGAATTGCCAGAAGATCGTGAATGCCCATAACGTCAGCAGCGTCCACGCTGCCAGGGTATGCAACTGCACGGCTTTCTGGAAGCCGAGCAGGGTGAAGCTGTCATGCACCTCGAAGCCGGTGATCATCATGACGATGATCAGCAGGGCCTGCGACCAGTGCCAGAACCGCTCGTAACGCTTGTAGATGTAGATGCGTTCGCTCATTTTGCGTTCTCCTTGCGCCGACGGGTGATGATCCGCATCAGGCCGTGCAGGCCGCCGGCGCCGATGGCGCCAATGATGGCCAGGCCCCCGAAGAGGTCGACCAGGCGGTTGCGATCACGCCCCGGCAGATAGATGTCGGTAATGGCGGCGAGGCGGCCGTCTTCTGCCCGCGTATGGCATTCCTGGCAGGGCACGGCCTTGTCCTTGGGCGCGACCATGTGGGTGATGAACCAGTTCATGCGCGTCTCGATGAAGCCGAACTTGCCGCTGTAGGGGAAGCCGGCATACTCCATTCCGGCCTTGATCGATTTGGCGTAGTCGTAATGTTTCCAGAAGGCGGTATCGTCTTCGCCGAAGACATGGTTGACCACCAGGGTCTTGTTCTCGGTGTCGTAGGGCTGCTTGCCGTGCATGACCTTGAACGGCCAGATGCGTGCGTTCGGATCCTTCGCCGAGCCCTCGACGCGATTGAGTTCTAGCACCTTGCTGTCGTCGATCTTGTCGGTGATCGTGACCTGATGCACTACGCCGTTGTACCACTTGTACTCGGGACGGACGTTTTCGCCCAGCTTGAAGTCGCCCTTGGCCGCCGAGTAGGTCAGATGGCCGTGCTCGTCCTTGATGAAAAGCGGCTTGCCGTCCGGCCCCATCTTGCCCGCCGTGGACCAGTCCCACAGCATCTTGGTGGCGATACCGCCGCGCGCGAACTCGGGAATGTGGCAGGTCTGGCAGGCCACCTTGCCGGTGTGGTTGTTGATCTTGGCTTCCTGGTGCGGCGAAAAGCCGTGGCAGGACTCGCAGGTGGCACGGTTGTGATCGTCCTTGGGCAGGTCAAAACCGTGCTTGTCCTTCGAGGTCGCTGCGTAGCGGCTGCCGGAGGGCTGGTGCGCATTGAAGGTGTGGCAGTCGGCACACGCCATGTTGGCGCCGTCCTCGGCCATGTGCACATCCAGTTCCTTCTTCGGCTTGACCAGCGACGAGTCGAGGTCGCCGTGCTTCACCGCATCGCCACCGCCACCGCTGAAGTGACAGCTGCCACAGTTCTTGCGGCCCGGTTTGCCGACCTGCTGCGCGATCCCGGTCAGGTCCGGTGCCTTGAACAGCTTCTTGCCCGGCGGGCCTTCCATTGGCTCGAACTCACGATCCGCATACAGCGGGTGCCCGGCGTCGGTACCGAACTTCTTGTAGGTGCCGGTCGTGTCATGGCAGGCGAGACAGTCGACGTTGCTCTGCTCGGAGAAATCGAAATTTTTGTCCTTCCAGCCGTAACCGGAATGACAACTCGTACAGCGTGTCTCGTTGGAGGTGATCGAGCCGCAGAAATTGTTGGCGGCATGCTGCTTGCCCAGTTTCTTGCCAGTGGTCGGGCTGATCGCCTCCCAGGTCCAGTGGATGCTTTTCATGACCTGGTGCGCCGCCATGTTGTGGCACGAGAGGCAGGCCTTGGTGACCTCGGGGCCGGTCTTGAACGGACCTTGCAGAGCTTCCAGCTTACGGTGATCGGTCGTCGATGCTGTCTTGGCCGATGGCATTGGAGCGGGCACCGCGGGTGCTTGCGTGGCGCTGACCATTGCGGAGCAGAGCATGAACAGGGTCGCGGCAACGAAGTTTGCTGATCGGCGCATGAATATTCTCCACCTACGGAACACTTAAATCATATTCGTCTAATATAATGAATATCTAACATACATCTGATCCACATCAAGAAATCATCAAATATTCTGTGGAATGGCAATGACGCTTTGGCCGAGGAATGCTGGATGCGGATCGGGCATCAGCGATGTTGACGTGCTAAAATCCGCGCACTTTTGATTGTGCAGAGGATCGGGAAATGGGTGACGTAAACACGAGCTATGTATCCGACCACACGAAGTGGATCAACGAGCAGCTGGCGAAGAACCCGGCGTGGGTGGAAGACCAGAAGGCCGGTCGCGCGCTGTGGTGGGACAAGAAGCAGGACGTCTCGACGACGGCGGCCAACGCCGCATCGAAGGTGCCGCAGAAGCCTTACCCCTACGACGTGAATTTCTACACCGAGTAAGCGCGCCATCAGTTTCACGCGAAGGGCCGGTCGATGACCGGCCCTTCGTCTTTCCGGGCGCCGGAACCCGGAAATAGCTGACAAATTCAGTCGAGTATTCTAGAATTCACCCTGTTATTTTTAAGGGAAATCGGCTTCATGTTCCGGCATCTGCGTGAGGATATTCGTGCGGTTTTCGACCGCGACCCGGCGGCGCGCTCGTTCTGGGAGATCCTCACCTGCTATCCGGGCATTCATGCCCTGATCCTGCACCGCTTCGCGCACTGGCTGTGGGGCCACCGCCTGCGCTGGCTGGCGCGCTTCGTCGCGCACCTTTCCCGCTTCTTCACCGGCATCGAGATCCACCCCGGCGCCACCATCGGCCGCCGCTTCTTCATCGACCACGGCATGGGCGTTGTGATCGGCGAAACCGCCGAAATCGGCGACGACGTCACGCTCTACCACGGCGTCACGCTGGGCGGCACCTCGTGGAACAAGGGCAAGCGCCATCCGACGCTGGAAGACGGCGTGGTGATCGGCGCCGGCGCCAAGGTGCTGGGGCCGATCACCGTCGCCGCCGGGGCCAAGGTCGGCTCCAACGCCGTGGTGACCAAGGCGGTCCCGGCCGGCGCCACGGCCGTCGGCAACCCGGCGCGGGTGCTCGACCGTTCCGAGGAAGGGCGCCAGCGCGAGGCGCAGGCCGAGAAGATGGGCTTTTCCGCCTATGCCGTCGGGCGCGACCAGGACGACCCGCTGGCCAAGGCGATCCACGGCCTGCTCGATCATGCCGCCGAGACCGACCGCCGGCTGGCATCGCTGCTCAAGGAACTGGAGGCGGCCGGCGTCAAGTGCGACGAGGAAGTCCTGGCGGCCGATCGCTTCGATCCGAAATACCTGAGTAAAATCGTTGACTAATTTGATCCGGGTTCTATATAGTTGACCGCAACAGTAGGTTATTTGTCAGGAGTACGGAATGCGCCTCACCACCAAAGGACGATTCGCGGTCACCGCCATGATGGACCTCGCCCTGCGCGGCGACGACGGACCGGTGGCGCTGGCCGGCGTCAGCGAGCGGCAGAAGATTTCCCTGTCCTATCTCGAACAACTGTTCGGCAAGCTGCGCCGCTTCAAGCTGGTCGATAGCGTGCGCGGGCCGGGCGGCGGCTACTGCATCGCGCGGCCGCTGGCCATGGTCACGGTGGCCGACATCATCCGCGCCGTCGACGAGCCGCTCGACGCGACCCAGTGCGGCGGCCGCGAGAACTGCCAGGACGAGCATCGCTGCATGACGCACGACCTGTGGTCGACCCTGAATGCCAAGATGTACGACTACCTTTCTTCGGTTTCGCTCGCCGACCTCGTCGCCCGCCAGCGGGAGAAGGAAGCGCAGAATGGTGCCGCAACGGTTCTCGAAGACCGGCGGGCCGGCCCGCATCCGCGGCCGCGCAACACGCGCGACAAGGTGGCCGCCGTCGTCTGAGCTGCGCCATGTTCCAGCCCGCCTATCTCGATCACAACGCCACGACGCCGCTCGACCCGACGGTGCTGGCGACCATGCTGCCGTGGCTGGAAAGCCGCTACGGCAACGCCTCGAGCCGCCACGAGTACGGGCGCGCAGCGCGCCGGGCGATCGACGAGGCGCGGCAGCAGGTGGCGGCGGCGGTCAATGCGCACCCGACCGAGGTGGTATTCACCAGCGGCGGCAGCGAGGCCAACAATCTCTTTCTCAAGGGCGCCGCGGCTACCCTCAAGCCGGGCCTGCTGGCGGTCAGCGCCGTCGAGCACCCGTGCATCCTCAAGCCGGCGGCCCAGTTGGCGCGCAGCGGCTGGCAGGTGCGGACGGTTGCGGTCGACGCTGCCGGAAGGGCCGATTTCGCGGATTTCGCCGAAGTTGTCGCGGCGCACCCGAAGCTGCTGTCGATCATGCTGGCCAACAACGAAACCGGCGTCGTGCAGGACGTTCCGGCGCTGGCGACGGCTGCCCGGGCGACCGGCGGCTGGTTCCACAGCGACGCCGTGCAGGCGCTGGGCAAGCTGCCGCTCGATTTCCGGGCGCTGAATGCGGCCGGCGTCCATGCCATCACCGTTTCCGCGCACAAGGCCTACGGGCCGAAGGGTGCCGCGGCGCTCGTGGTCGACAAGCGGGTCGAACTGCAGCCGCTGATTGCCGGCGGCGGGCATGAGCGCGGCCTGCGCTCGGGCACCGAAAACGTGCCGGCCATCGTCGGCTTCGGCGTGGCGGCGGAACTTGCCGCCCGGCGCGTTGCCGAACTGCCGCATCGCCTGAGGGCGCTGCAGCAGCGTCTGGAAAGCGGGCTGGCGGGGCAGGGGGTGAGGATTTTCGGGGCCGGCGCCGAGCGCCTGCCCAACACGACCTACTTCGCCCTGCTGGATATCGATGGCGAAACGCTGGTCGGCAAGCTGGATCGCGCAGGCTTCGCGGTGGCCAGCGGTGCGGCGTGTTCGAGCGCCAACCCCGAGCCGTCGCATGTGTTGCGGGCCATGGGCGTGGTGCCGGAAGTGGCGCGCGGTGCGGTGCGGGTCAGCCTCGGCGCCGGCAACACGGAAGCCGACATCGACGAATTCATCAATGCCCTGCGGGTTACGGTCGGACGCCTGCAGGGACTGACGGCGGTGGCCGTCTGAAACAATCCGATAGCATCAACATTTAAGCGAGAAACGAGATGAAACTCCCCATCTACCTGGACTATTCGGCAACCACCCCGGTCGATCCGCGCGTCGCGGAAAAAATGATTCCCTACCTGTGCGAGCTGTTCGGCAATCCGGCCTCGCGTTCGCACAGCTTCGGCTGGGTCGCCGACGCGGCGGTCGAGGAGGCGCGCGAGCAGGTCGCTGAACTGGTCAATGCCGATCCCAAGGAAATCGTCTGGACCTCCGGCGCCACCGAGTCCAACAATCTCGCCATCAAGGGCGCCGCCAACTTCTACGCCGGCACCAAGGGCAAGCACATCATCACGGTCAAGACCGAGCACAAGGCCGTGCTTGATACCGTGCGCGAAATGGAGCGCCAAGGGTTCGAGGCGACCTATCTCGACGTCCAGGACAACGGCCTGCTCGACCTGGAAGTCTTCAAGGCGGCCATCCGTCCCGATACCGTGCTGGCCTCGGTGATGTTCGTCAATAACGAAATCGGCGTCATCCAGCCGATCGCCGAGCTGGGCGAAATCTGCCGCGACAAGGGCATCATCTTCCACGTCGATGCGGCGCAGGCCACCGGCAAGGTCGACATCGACTTGAGCAAGCTCAAGGTCGACCTGATGAGCTTCTCGGCGCACAAGACCTACGGCCCGAAGGGCATCGGCGCGCTCTACGTGCGCCGCAAGCCGCGCGTCCGCCTCGAGGCGCAGATGCACGGTGGCGGCCACGAGCGCGGCTTCCGCTCCGGCACGCTGGCGACGCACCAGATCGTCGGCATGGGCGAGGCCTTCCGCATCGCCAAGGAAGAAATGGCCGAAGAAAACAAGCGTATCAAGGCCTTGCGTGACAAACTTCTGAATGGACTTCAGGATATCGAGGCGACCTATGTCAATGGTGACCTGACCCATCGCGTGGCGCACAATCTCAACATCAGCTTCGCCTACGTCGAGGGTGAATCGATGATCATGGCGATCAAGGATCTGGCGGTGTCGTCCGGCTCGGCCTGCACCTCGGCCAGCCTGGAGCCGTCCTACGTGCTGCGCGCCCTGGGGCGGGACGACGAATTGGCGCACAGTTCGATCCGCTTCAGCATCGGCCGCTTCACGACGGAGGAGGAAATCGATTATGCAATCAAATTGTTGCATGCGAAAGTTGGCAAGTTGCGCGAACTTTCGCCGCTGTGGGAAATGGTGCAGGAAGGCGTCGATCTCAGTACCGTCCAATGGGCTGCGCACTAAGGAAATTCAAGGAGAAACAACATGAGCTATAGCGTAAAAGTCATTGATCATTATGAAAACCCGCGCAACGTCGGTTCCTTCGGCAAGGAAGACGACGGCGTTGGTACCGGCATGGTTGGCGCCCCCGCTTGCGGCGACGTGATGAAGCTGCAGATCAAGGTGAACAAGTCCGGTGTGATCGAGGATGCCAAGTTCAAGACCTATGGTTGCGGCTCGGCCATCGCCTCGTCGTCGCTGGTGACCGAATGGGTCAAGGGCAAGACGGTCGATCAGGCCCTGAGCATCAAAAATACGGAAATCGCCGAGGAACTGGCGCTGCCGCCGGTTAAAATTCACTGTTCGATTCTGGCCGAGGACGCCATCAAGGCGGCCGTGGCCGACTACAAGAAGAAGCACGGAGAATGAGCATGGGCGTTACCTTGAGCGACAAGGCGGCGAAGCACGTCGCCAACTACCTGACCAAGCGTGGCAAGGGCATCGGCCTGCGCCTCGGCGTACGGACCAGCGGCTGTTCCGGCATGGCCTACAAGCTGGAGTTTGTCGACGAGGTGAGCCCCGAGGATCTGGTGTTCGAGAGTAACGGCGTCAAGGTCTTCGTCGACGCCAAGAGCCTGCCCTATCTCGACGGGATGGAACTCGATTTCGCCCGCGAAGGCCTGAACGAAGGTTTCAAGTTCAACAACCCGAACGTGAAAGACCAGTGCGGCTGCGGCGAATCGTTTAACGTCTGATGGATCTCCGGGCCGACCACTTCGCCTTGTTCGGATTGAACCGTGGCTTCCGGCTCGATCTCTCCGACCTCGATTCCCGCTACCGCGACATCCAGGCGCGGGTGCATCCCGACCGCTTCGCCGATGCCGGCGAAGCCGAACGCCGGGTGTCGATGCAATGGGCGACGCATGCCAACGAGGCCTACCAGACGCTGAAGAAGCCGCTGGAACGGGCGAAATATCTGCTGCACCTGGCCGGGCACGACATCCAGGCGGAAAGCAACACTGCCATGCCGGCCGATTTCCTGATGGAGCAGATGGAATGGCGGGAAGCGGTGATGGATGCTCGCAACGGCGGCGACCATCACGAACTCGAACATCTGCACAACCGCCTGCGCGGCGACATCAACGGTCGCTACGCCGAACTCGGCGAACTGCTCGATGACGCTGGCGACCACGCGCAGGCGACCGATCGCGTCCGCCGCCTGATGTTCCTCGAAAAACTCCTGCACGAAATCGACGACGCGCTGGCGTCGCTGGAAGAATAAAAATGGCCTTGTTTCAAATTGCCGAGCCGGGCGAGTCGGCGGCACCCCACGAGCACAAGCTGGCGATCGGCATCGACCTCGGCACCACCAATTCGCTGGTCGCCACCGTGCGCAGCGGCATCGCGGTCTGCCTGAACGACGAGCAGGGGCGGCCGCTGCTGCCGTCGATCGTCCGCTACCGCGCCGACGGCACCGTCGACGTGGGCTACGACGCGCAGACCCGGCAGGCGGTGGACCCGCGCAACACCATCGTTTCGGTCAAGCGCTTCATGGGGCGCGGGCTGAAGGATATTTCGCACGTCGAATCGATGCCCTACGACTTCGTCGAGGCGCCGGGCATGGTCAAGGTCCGGACCGTGGCCGGGGTGAAAAGCCCGGTCGAGGTGTCCGCCGAAATCCTGAAGAGCCTGAAGCTGCGCGGCGAATCGGCGCTCGGCGGCGACCTCGTCGGCGCCGTCATCACCGTGCCCGCCTATTTCGACGACGCGCAGCGCCAGGCCACCAAGGATGCCGCCCGGCTGGCCGGCCTCAACGTCCTGCGCCTGCTCAACGAACCGACCGCTGCCGCCATCGCCTACGGGCTGGACAACGCGGCGGAGGGCGTCTATGCGGTCTACGACCTGGGCGGCGGCACTTTCGACATTTCCATTCTCAAGCTGACCAAGGGTGTCTTCGAAGTGATGTCCACCGGCGGCGATTCGGCGCTCGGCGGCGACGACTTCGACCACCGCATCTTCTGCTGGGTCATCGAGCAAGCCAGGCTGCAGCCGCTGTCGCCGGAGGACGGACGGCTGCTGATGATGCGCTGCCGCGAGGCCAAGGAATTCCTGACCAACAATCCGGAAGCGCCGATCACCGCCCGTCTGTCCACCGGCGAAATGGTCGATCTCAAGCTCGATGTCGCCACTTTTGCCGGCATCACCCAGACGCTCATTTCGAAGACCATCCAGCCGGTCAAGAAGGCCTTGCGCGACGCCGGCCTGCGCGCCGAGGACGTCAAGGGCGTCGTCATGGTCGGCGGCGCGACGCGCATGCCGCAGGTGCAGAAGGCGGTCGGCGATTTCTTCCGCCAGGAACCGCTGACCAACCTCGACCCGGACAAGGTGGTCGCACTCGGCGCCGCCACCCAGGCCAACCTGCTGGTCGGCAACAAGACCGGCAAGGACGACTGGCTGCTGCTCGACGTCATTCCGCTGTCGCTCGGACTGGAAACCATGGGCGGCCTGACCGAGAAGGTCATCCCGCGCAACGCGACGATCCCGACCGCGCGCGCCCAGGAATTCACCACCTTCAAGGACGGCCAGACGGCGATGGCGATCCACGTCGTCCAGGGCGAACGCGAGTTGGTGTCCGACTGCCGTTCGCTGGCGCGCTTCGAGCTGCGCGGCATTCCGCCGATGGTGGCCGGTGCCGCGCGCATCCGCGTCACCTTCCAGGTCGATGCCGACGGCCTGCTGTCGGTGGCGGCGCGCGAGCAGACCACCGGCGTCGAGGCCAGCGTTACCGTCAAGCCGTCCTACGGCCTGTCCGACGACGAAATCGCCGGCATGCTCAAGGATTCGATGGAACACGCCCGGGACGACGCGATGAACCGGGCGCTCAAGGAAGCGCAGGTCGAGGCGCTGCGCATGATCGAGGCGACCGAGGCGGCGCTCAAGGAAGATCCGCACCTGCTCAGCGAAGCCGAAATGGCGAAGATCGTCGCCACCATCGGCAAACTGCGCGAAACGATGGCCGGCGACAACCGCCGCCTGATCAACATCGCCATGGATGACCTCGGCTACGAAACGCAGGCTTTCGCCCATCGCCGCATGGACCAGAGCATCAAGAAAGTGCTGTCGGGCCGCAAGGTCGACGACATCAAGATGGGAGAAGAGGCATGACGCAAATCATCGTGCTGCCGCACGTGGAGAACTGTCCTGACGGCGCCGTGATCGAGGCGGAAGAGGGCAAGTCGATCTGCGAAAACCTGCTGGAAAACGGCATCGAGCTCGAACACGCCTGCGAGATGTCCTGCGCCTGCACGACCTGCCATGTCATCGTGCGCGAGGGCTTCAATTCGCTCGACCCCGCCGAAGACGAGGAAGAGGACCTGCTCGACAAGGCCTGGGGGCTGGAGCCGAACTCCCGTCTCGGCTGCCAGGCCCTGGTGCGGTCGACCCCGCTGGTGGTCGAAATTCCGAAGTACAGCATCAACATGGCGAAGGAGGGCCACCGCAAATGAAATGGACCGACATCAACGACATCGCCATCGAACTGAGCGATGCGCGCCCGGATACCGATCCGCTCAAGGTCAACTTCGTAGACCTGCGCGACTGGGTGATGGCACTGCCGGACTTCGACGACGACCCCAAGCACTGCGGCGAGAAGATCCTGGAAGCCATCCAGCAGGCCTGGATCGACGAGGTTTCGTGACGAGCGGCGTATGAAAACCCGCGATTTTCCCGGGCGCGGCAGCCAGCTCAACGTTCTCGGCGGCCCGTTGCTGACCTGCTCCGACCGCCCGCTGACCGGCTTTTTCCGCGACGGCTGCTGCAATACAGCGGATGAGGATTTCGGCAGCCATACCGTCTGCGTGGTGCTGACCGCCGAGTTCCTGGAGTTTTCAAAGGCGCGCGGCAACGATCTGTCGACGCCGCGCCCTGAATTCGACTTCCCCGGCCTGCAGCCCGGCCAGCGCTGGTGCCTGTGCGCGGCGCGCTGGCTGGAAGCCTACAAGGCTGGCAAGGCGCCGCAGGTGTCGCTCAACGCCACCAACCAGTTGGCGCTGGAAATCGTGCCGCTGGAAGCGCTCAAGCAGTTCGCCGTCGACCTGCACTGAAGCCGCTACCGCCTGCTGCGGTCGACCGCTGAAAAACGGCGATTTTCAGTCGAACAGGTTGAGCAGCGAATCCAGTCCGCCGAAATTGATCGCGACATCTGCCTTGGCGCGGGTCGCCGGCTTGGCGCGGAAGGCGACCGAAAGCCCGGCCTGGGCCATCATCAGCAGGTCGTTGGCGCCGTCGCCGCAGGCAATGACCTGATTTTTGTGCAAACCCAGCTCGTCGGTCAGGCGGGCCAGGTGATGGGCCTTGGCGGCGGCATCGACGATGTCGCCGACGACGCGGCCGGTCAGCTTGCCGCCGGAGATTTCCAGTTCGTTCGAGGTGGCGAAGTCGAAGCCGAGCTCGATGCGCAGGCGCTCGGTGAAATAGGTGAAGCCGCCGGACAGGATGGCGGTGCGCAGGCCGGCATTTTGCGCCGCTTCCAGCAACTCGCGGGCGCCCGGCGAAAGCAGCAGGCGCTCGCCATAGACGCGCGCCAGCACCCGGGCATCGAGCCCGCCGAGCAGGCCCAGCCGGCGGCGCAGGCTTTCGCGGTAGTCGATCTCGCCGCGCATCGCGGCTTCGGTCACGGCCGAGACTTCGGTCTTCTTGCCGGCGAAATCAGCCAGCTCGTCGATACATTCGATGGTGATCAGCGTCGAATCCATGTCGAAGGCGATCAGGCCGAAATCCGAAAGTTTCCTGCCGGCTTCGACGAAGGCCCAGTCGAGCCTTTCGGCGTCGATCAGCGGGATCAGCGCGTCGAATTCCGGCGTGCGAACGGCATCGGCGACGCGTACGACCTGCGGCGGGCAGGGCGTTGCGGTCGACGCGCCGGTGGCGGCCAGAATGCGTTCGAGCAGGAAGGTGGGCAGCGCGCCGCCCTGGATGACCAGATTCATTGCCGGGGAATCAGCCCAGCCGTTCCGGCAGCACGTCGCGCAGCAGCACGGCGGCGTCGCGAATCATCTTTTCGGTGGTTTCCCAGTCGACGCAGCCGTCGGTGACCGAGCAGCCGTACTTTAGCTGGCTGAGGTCGGCCGGAATGGGCTGATTGCCGGCTTCGATGTTGGATTCGATCATGACGCCGAGCAGCGACTTGTTGCCGTTGCGGATTTGGTTGACCACGTCGGCCATGACCAGGGGTTGCAGTTCCGGTTTCTTTGAACTGTTGGCGTGCGAGCAGTCGACGACCAGGTTGGCCGGCAGCTTGGCTTTGACCATGGCCTGTTCGGCGACGGCGACTGAAACTGTGTCGTAGTTCGGCTTGCCGTCGCCGCCGCGCAGCACGACGTGGCCGTAAGCGTTGCCGGCGGTGCGCACGATGGCGACGCGGCCGTCGTTGTTGAGACCGAGGAACGAGTGCGGACGCGAGGCCGACAGGACGGCATTGGTGGCAACCGTCAGGTCGCCGCTGGTGGCGTTCTTGAAGCCGACCGGGGTGGACAGACCGGAGGACATTTCGCGATGCGTCTGCGATTCGGTGGTGCGAGCGCCGATGGCGGTCCAGGTGATCAGGTCGCCGTAGTACTGCGGGCCGTATGGGTCGAGCGCCTCGGTACCGGCAGGCAGGCCGAGTTCGTTGACCTGGAGCAGGAACTCACGGGCTTTCTCCATGCCGATATTGACCTGGAAGGAATCGTCCATGAACGGATCGTTGATATAACCCTTCCAGCCGACGGTGGTCCGGGGTTTCTCGAAATAGACGCGCATGATGATCTGTAGCGTGTCGCCAACTTCGTCGGCCAGCTTTTTCAGGCGACGGGCATAGTCGAGGCCGGCCACCGGGTCGTGGATCGAGCAGGGGCCGACGACGACGAACAGGCGGTGGTCCTTGCGGTCGAGGACCTTGCGCAGCAGGTTGCGCTCATGGCTTACCGTCCTGGCGGCCTTTTCGGAGAGCGGCAGGCGGCCATGCACCTCGGCCGGGGTCGGCATGGCGTCGAACGCGGTTACGTTGATGTTTTCGAGTTTCTGGGTCATTTGGTCAGCTCGCGAATCATGTCCTTCACTGCGGCGACCTTGTCGTTCAGGGTCGGGCAATGGCGTAAAAGTGAAATTTTATCCTGTCCGGCCAGCTTATAGCTGCGGTTCTTCTGAATCAAATTGATGATCCTGATCGGCTCGATAGGCGGATTCTTCGCGAACTCGGGGCCGAACTGCAGGGAGATCTGGTCGTTGGTGGCATCCAGCTTCTGCACCAACAGCGGCTTGACCAGCAGGCGCAGGCGATGCGTGGCGAGCAGCGATTGCGCCTGCAGGGGCGGTTCGCCGAAACGGTCGATCAGTTCTTCCTGCAAGGCGTCGATGTCTTCGGCGCTTTCGCAGTTGGCGAGGCGCTTGTAGAGGGTCAGGCGTTCGTGGACGTCCGGGCAATAGCCGTCGGGCAGCAGGGCCGGCGTGCGCAGGTTGATTTCGGTGCCGATGCCGAGCGGCTGCGTGAGGTCGCCGGCTTCGAGGTGCTTGCCCTGCTTGAGCGCGGCCACCGCCCGGTTGAGCATGTCTGTGAACAGGTTGAAGCCGACTTCCTGCATCTCGCCCGACTGGTTGTCGCCCAGCACTTCGCCGGCGCCGCGGATTTCCAGGTCGTGCATGGCGAGGAAGAAGCCGGAGCCGAGCTCTTCCATCATCTGGATCGCTTCCAGGCGCTGTTTCGCCTGCTTGGTCATCGCCTTCTCGTCCTGCACCAGCAGGTAGGCGTAGGCCTGGTGGTGCGAACGGCCGACACGGCCGCGCAGCTGATGCAACTGGGCGAGGCCGAATTTCTCGGAACGGTTGATCAGGATGGTGTTGGCGTGCGGGTTGTCGATGCCGGTTTCGATGATGGTCGTGCACAGCAGCAGGTTGGCGCGCTGGCCGGTGAAGTCGCGCATGACGCGCTCCAGCTCGCGCTCGTTCATCTGGCCGTGGCCGATGACGATACGCGCTTCCGGCACCAGTTTTTCGAGCTTTTCACGCATGTTGTCGATCGTGTCGACCTCGTTGTGCAGGAAATACACCTGGCCGCCGCGCTTGAGTTCGCGCAGCACGGCTTCGCGGATGATGCCGTCGGAGAAACGGGAAACGAAGGTCTTGATCGCCAGGCGTTTCTGCGGCGCGGTGGCGATCACCGAGAAGTCGCGCAGGCCTTCCATGCTCATCGCCAGCGTGCGCGGGATCGGCGTCGCGGTCAGGGTCAGCACGTCGACCTCGGCGCGCATCGATTTGAGCGTCTCCTTCTGCCGGACGCCGAAGCGGTGTTCCTCGTCGATGACGACGAGGCCGAGACGGTTGAACTTCACATCCTTGCCGATCAGCTTGTGCGTGCCGATGATGATGTCGATCTTGCCTTCGGCCAGTTCCTGCAGGGCCTGCGCCGACTCCTTGGCGGTCTTGAAGCGGGAAATTTCGGCGATCTTGACCGGCCAGTCGGCGAAGCGGTCGGCGAAGGTCTGGTAATGCTGTTCGCAGAGCAGGGTGGTCGGGCACAGCACGGCCACCTGCTTGCCGCCAGCCACCGCACAGAAGGCGGCGCGCAGCGCGACTTCGGTCTTGCCGAAGCCGACGTCGCCGCACACCAGCCGATCCATCGGCTTGCCCGAGCGCATGTCTTCGATAACGGCGGCGATGGCCTGCGCCTGGTCGTTGGTTTCCTCGAAGCCGAAACCGTCGGCGAAGGCCTCGTAGTCGCTTTCCTTGAAGGCGAAGGCGTGGCCCTGGCGGGCGGCGCGCGCGGCGTACAGCGCGAGCAGTTCGGCGGCGGTGTCGCGCGCCTGCTCGGCCGCCTTGCGCTTGGCCTTTTCCCATTGCCCGGAGCCGAGCGTGTGCAGCGGTGCGGCATCCGGATCGGCGCCGGAGTAGCGCGAGATGACGTGCAGTTGCGCCACCGGCACGAATAGCTTGGCGTCGTTGGCGTAATGCAGTTCGAGGAATTCCTGCTCGCCGAGGCCGAGATCCATGCGCACCAGGCCGCGATAGCGCCCGATGCCGTGGCTTTCATGCACCACCGGGTCGCCGACCTTGAGTTCGGTGAGATCCTTCAGCCAGTTGTCGAAGGTGGCCTTTTTGGCCGCCTCGCGCCGGGTGCGGCGCGGCGTGCCGGCGAACAGTTCGGTTTCGGTGATGAAAGCCAGATCGTCCAGCGCGAAACCGCCGTGCAGCGGGCCGATGCCGAGCGCCAGCCTGGCATCGCTCGCCAGAAAGCCGGCCAGATCGACGCTGGCGACGGGTTTCAGGCCGTGTTCGGCGAACATTGCGGCCAGCGTTTCGCGGCGGCCGGCGGTTTCGGCCACCAGCAGGACGCGGCCCGGGAAGCCGGCGAGGTGGTTTTTCAGCGCGCCGAGCGGGTCGTCGCTCCTGCGGTCGACGGCGATATTGGGCAGTTTTCCGGTCGCTTCACCATTTTTGCCCGCCATGGCCAGTCGACCGTAACCCTTGGCGGCCGTGAAAAACGCTTCGTCGGTCAGGAACAGCTCTTCCGGTGCCAGTAGCGGCCGCGCCTTGTCGCCCTGCAGCAAGTTGTAGCGCGAGCGGGTGTCGGCCCAGAAGGCGGCGATGGCAGCCGGCGCGTCGCCGTGGGTGACGAAGACCGCGTCGTTCGGCAGGTAGTCGAAAATGCTCGCCGTTTCGTCGAAGAACAGCGGCAGGTAATACTCGATGCCGACGCTGGCGATGCCGGTCGAAATGTCCTTGTAGATGCCCGATTTCGCCGGATCGCCCTCGAATCGTTCGCGGAAGGCCTGGCGAAAATGCGTCCGCCCCTTGTCGTCCATCGGAAACTCGCGCGCCGGCAGCAGGCGCACCTCCGGCACCGGGTAAACGGTGCGCTGGGTATCGACGTCGAAGGTCTTGATGCTCTCGATCTCGTCGTCGAACAAGTCGAGCCGGTAGGGCAATTGCGACCCCATCGGGAAGAGGTCGATCAGCCCGCCGCGGACCGAGTATTCGCCGGGCGACACCACCTGCGTGACGTGGGCGTAGCCGGCCAGCGTCACCTGGCTGCGGAACTTCTCGGCGTCGAGCTTCTGGCCCTTTTTGAACTCGAAGGTGTAGGCCGCCATGAATTCCGGCGGCGCCAGCCGATTGACTGCGGTCGACGCCGGCACGAGGAGGATTTCCACCTCGCCCTGCAGCGCGGCCCACAGCGTGGCCAGGCGCTCGGAAACCAGATCCTGATGCGGCGAAAAGTGATCGTAGGGTAGCGTTTCCCAGTCCGGCAGCAGACGCACCTTGAGGCCGGGCGCAAACCACGGGATTTCATCCAGCAGCCGCTGCGCGTCGGAGGCGCTGGCGGTGACGACGGCCAGCGTGCGCCCCTTGTTCCGGCCGGCCAGTTCGGCCAGCGCCAGCGCATCGGCGGACCCGGCCAGAGATGGCAGGTCGATGCGGGCACCGGGCTTGGGCAGGGCAGGGAGGGAAAGCAGGGTGCGGGGCAGTGACACGGCGGGGAGGAAGCGAGGTGGGGCGACGATTATAGCCGCTTCGCGCCGGTTGCCCGAGGCACGCCCTTGCAGGCCGGAGACCGCGATGAAATACTTGAACGGGTATCCGGCTCATGAATTCTGGCATTGCGCATGAACGACCTGCTTTCCTATCGCTTACTCGCTGATGCCGTGCTCGCGCTGCACGTCGCCATCGTCGTGTTCGTGGTCGGCGGCCTCGTTCTCGTCATCGTCGGCAACCTGTTTGGCTGGCGCTGGGTCAACGCCCCGTGGTTCAGGCGTGTCCATCTCGCCACCATCGCCGTCGTCGTCGCCGAGGCCTGGCTGGGCGCGACCTGTCCGCTGACAACGCTCGAAATGTGGCTGCGCGCCCAGGCGCGGGCAACGACCTACGAAGGCAGTTTCATTGAATACTGGCTGCAATGTCTGCTCTATTACGACGCCCCGGCCTGGGCGTTCGTCGTGGCCTACACGTTGTTCGGGCTGCTGGTGGCGGCCGCGTGGTGGCGCTTCCCGCCGCGCCGGCGCCGTCATCGGGATTAAAGGGGTTTGGCTCGGATCAAGTGTTGCCCTGTCGCGGTCGACACCCAAAATATGGCAAAAACCGCTTCCTGTTTTGGCAACAGTCAAGCCGCCTGAGCCAGACCAAAATGCACTTCGACGTCAAAAGGACGAGTTCTGATCGTTTTCGGAAGCGCGGCGAAGGCGGCTCAGACCGCCTTTGTTCGCTCTTGGGTCGCCAACGCCGGAAAAGTCCATCCCCGGCCGGTTCATCATGGCTAAAATCTGCCAATCCGATGGCGGATCGGCTCCAAAGTCAAACAAGGAGAATCCCTTGAAAATCCACTGTTTGTTCCCCGCGCTGCCTGTCTTTTGTTTAGTTGTCGGGCTGGTCGCCAGTCCGACTGTCACAGCGGCGGATGTGCCGTTGGTCGTGCCGGCGGAAAGCACGATTCCCGCCGGCCCGGAGGGGGATGCCATTCGTTTGGGCAGGCAGTTGATGAACGACACGCGCAAGCAGTTGCCACGCAACGTGGGCAATGGGCTGAACTGTTCGAGTTGCCATATCGCCGGGGGAACGCAGGCGAATGCCGGCCCGTATGTCGGGCTGACGGCGCTTTTCCCGATGTACAACGCGCGCGATGGCCGGGTGATTTCCTTGCAGACGCGGATCAACGATTGTTTCGAGCGCTCGATGAACGGCCATCCGCTGGCCTGGGATGCGAAGGAAATGAATGCGATGCTGATGTACATCCGCTGGCTGTCCACCGGTGTGCCGGTCGGCAGTCAGGTGGCCGGGCGCGGCATGGGGCAGGTGGATCCTTCGCTGAAACCGGATCGGGCGCGCGGGGCGACGATCTACGTAGCGAAATGCGCCAGTTGTCACGGCCTGCAAGGGGCGGGCACACCGGATGGCAGCGGTGGCTATGTATTCCCGCCCGTTTGGGGCAAGCAGTCGTACAACACGGGCGCCGGCATGGCACGAACCGAAACGGCGGCGGCTTTCATCAAAAGCAAGATGCCGATGGGCCAGCCGGATTCCTTGAGCGATCAGGATGCCATCGACGTGGCCGATTATGTGGCGCATCAGCCACGGCCGGTGTTTGCCGGGGGCAAGCCGGACGCGCAAGCCAAGCGCCGCTGATTGCCGGGAGCGTAGGGATGCTCACGGCAACTGGAGGGCAGGCCCTGTGTATTCCGCAATCAGGACAATGTCGCTGGCTGCAACGGCGGAAAATGCGCTACTGGATAGCGCAAAAACGAGCACGGCGAAGTCAAACCATCGTTTCATAACGCCTCCGTTTTGCGATAGCCGGATCATTTTGGGTAGCATCGGGTTGCACCCTGTCGCGGTCGACCACAGAAAAAGGGCAAAAACCAAAACCGCGCCTTATGCGCCCAGATGCACCGGAATCCGCCGCGGCCCGAGGGCATGGCCGTCGCGCCCGAGCACCTTGCCGAAGCGGCCGGCGATGGCGGTCTGGCAGTGCGGGCAGCGGCCCTCGGGGTCGAGGTCGTAGCGGCGGATGTCGTACCAGTCGCGAACGATCAGCGCGGCCTTGCAGTTCGGGCAGAAGGTGGTGCCGCCTTCGCTGTCGTGGACGTTGCCGGTGAAGACGTGGTGGAGGCCGGCGTCGAGAGCGATGCGGCGGGCTTGGGTGAGGGTGGCGGGTGGCGTCGGCGGCAGGTCGTCCATCTTCCAGTCGGGGTGGAAGGCGGTGAAGTGGAGCGGCACGTCGGGGCCGAGTTCCTTGTAGACCCAGGTGGCCAGTTCGTTGATCTCAGGCGCGCCGTCGTTCTGGCCGGGGATCAGCAGGGTGGTGATCTCCAGCCAGCAGTCGGTTTCGTGATGGATGTAGGCGAGCGTGTCGAGCACCGGCTGCAGGTGGCCGACGCAGAGCTTGTGGTAGAACTCCTCGGTGAAGGCCTTGAGGTCGACGTTGGCGGCGTCCATGACGGCGAACAGTTCGCGCGCCGGTTCGCGGTAGATGTAGCCGGCGGTGACGGCGACGTTGCGGATGCCCTGTTCGCGGCAGGCGAGCGCGGTGTCGATGGCGTATTCGGCGAAGATGACCGGGTCGTTGTAGGTGTAGGCGACGGCGTCGGCGCCGTAGCGTTTGGCGGCGGCGGCGATGGCTTGCGGGCTGGCCTCGTCCATCAGGCGGTCCATGTCCTTCGACTTGGAAATATCCCAGTTCTGGCAGAAACGGCAGGCGAGGTTGCAGCCGGCGGTGCCGAAGGAGAGGATGCTGCTGCCGGGGTAGAAATGGTTGAGCGGCTTCTTCTCGATGGGGTCGATGCAGAAGCCCGATGAGCGGCCGTAGGTGGTGAGCTGCATGGCGCCATTGACCATCTGGCGCACGAAGCAGGCGCCGCGCTGGCCTTCGTGCAGCTTGCAGTCGCGCGGGCAGAGGTCGCATTGCACGCGGCCGTCGGGCAGGGCGTGCCACCAGCGACCGGGGTGGAGGGTTTCGCTCGCGGTCATGGCGCCGCCTCCTTCCATTTCCTGACGGTGTAGCGTTCGAGGCGGACATCAGGCCCCCAGTAGCCGGCCTGCAGCCCCGCCTTCTGCTTTAGACGGGCCATGAATCCGGCGGGTTCAGGCAATTGTTCCCAGACTTGCGGCAGAAAGGTGGCGCGCCGGTTGCCGGCCAGGAAAATCACGCCGTCGATGTTCGGGCGCAGCCGGGCGAGGGCGTCGGCCTCGTCGCGAAATACCAGCGGTTCCGGCGGTGTCAGCAGCGAGACCTCGACGCGGGTGAGCGGCCATTCGTCGGCGCTCAGCGGTTCGAAGCGCGGGTCGCGGAAGGCGGCGCTGCGGGCGTTTTCCTGGACGTCCTGCATCAGCGGGCGCCAGGCTTCGAGGCTGCCGATGCAGCCGCGCAGGTCGCCGTGTTGGGTAAGGGTGACGAAGGTGGCGCCCATTTTTGCCAGTTCCGGCAGGTCGACCGCAACCGGCGCGGCGGGCAGGCCGAAGCGGGCGGCGATGGCGTTGCGGGCCAGCGTCAGCAGGGTGGTGCCGAGGTCAGGCATCGCTCGCCTCCGTGAAGCTGAAAGCGGCGTAACCGACAACGCGTTGTTTGTCGCCGGCGGTGTCGCCCGAATTGCAGCGGTGGATCAGGTGCGGCACCAGGCCGCGCTGGCGGGCGGCGAGCAGCAGGCCGTTGACCGGGTAGGCGCCGCAGGCCTGTTCGGGGCGGATGTGGGTGTCGAGTTGCAGGATGTGGGCGCAGGTGTCGCGGTCGACCTGGTTGGCGGCGGCGTAGGTGAGGAAGTGCGATAGATCGGAACTGATGACGATCAGCGTTTCCGGCCCGCCCCACAGTAGGTCGAGCACTTCGGCGACGGCCTGCGGGGCGGCGTGGCCGACGGCGAGCGGGACCAGCGTGAAGTCGTCGAGCGCGCGCTGCAGGAAGGGCAGGTGGACTTCCAGCGAATGTTCGTCGGCGTGCACCCGGTCGCTGAAGACGATCTGCGGCAGCCTGGCCAGCGCGGCGATCGCCGGCCGGTCGAGCGGGACGCTGCCGAGCGGCGTCGCGAAGGCATCGGTTTCGGGCAGCGCGAGGCCGTCGACCGCGACGCGATGCGTCGGGCCGAGCAGGACGACGCGGCGGATGCTGTTCCGCCACGGCGCCAGCGCCGCGTAGGCCATGGCGGCGGTGGAACCGGAATAAATATAGCCGGCATGGGGCACGATCAGCGCCTTCGGCTGCGCCATGTCGGCGGCGGGCGCCGCGGCCAGCAGGCGGTCGACGGTGGCGGACAGGACGCCCGGGCTGCCCGGGTAAAAGGCGCCGGCGACGGCTGGGGGACGGGTCGGGATCATGATCGACTCCTTAGACGAGCAACAGTCCGAGTGCCATGCCGCCGCCGATGGCGAGCAGGCCGGGCAGGGTATGGCGCGCCAGTCGGCCGCCGCCGATGCTGACGACCAACCCGATCTTGAACATCAGGTTGGACATCAGCGCCAGCGTCACGGCGATGACGGCCTCGCCGCGCGGGACTGTTTCGAGGTTGTAGAGGCGCAGCGTGGACAGCACGCTGGCGTCGGCGTCGGTCAGGCCGGAGGCCAGCGCGACGATGTAGAGCCCCTTGTTGCCGGCGATGTCCTGCAGCCAGGCCGAAGCGAGCAGGACGATGGCGTAGAGCAGGCCGAACGAGACGGCGATGCGCAGTTCGGTCGGGTTCTTGACTTCCGGCATCGGCAGTTCGCCGGCGGCGCTGAGGATCTTCCAGCCGTAGAGCGCCATTGCCACGCCGGGCACGATGCCGCAGGCGAAGACGGTTGCGATCGGGGCGACCAGCGTCGGCGCGACGACGCCGGCGACCAGCCCGAGGCGGATCATCACCATGACGTTGGCGATCAGGATGACGATGCCGGCCATGCGCACCAGGTCGGGATGGTCGCTGGCGTGGCGCGAGAACATCATGGTCGTTGCGGTCGACGACGCCAGACCGCCGAAAATGCCGAGCACCGCCGCGCCATGGCGGGCGCCGATGATGCGCAGCGCCATGTAGCCGGCCAGCGCGAGGCCGGAGATCAGCACCACCATCCACCAGATCTGGCGTGGATTGATCGCGTTGAAGGGACCGAAATCCTGGCTCGGCAGGATCGGCAGGATGACCAGCGAGAGCACCGCGAACTGCAGGGTCGAGTTGATGTCGCGCGGCGTCATGCGGTCGCTGATGTTGCGCAACTCGGCCTTGAAATAGAGCAGCACGGTGGTCGTGATGGCCAGCATGACGGCCAGCGTCGCGTAGCCGAACCAGACCGCGGCGCCCAGGCCGTAGGTGACGATGATCGCCGCCTCGGACGTGAAACCGCGGTACTGCTCTTCCTGGCGCGACGAGAAGTTGGAGGCGACCATGGCCAGCGAGATGACCAGCAGGCCGGTGACCAGCGCCCACGGGCCGCCAGTCTTCTCGCCGAGCAGCGCGAACAGGCAGCCGAGCATGGCGACCAGCGCGAAGGTCCGCAGCCCGGCCGCCGAATCCGGCCGCCGCTCGCGCTCCATGCCGACCAGCAGGCCGATGCCCAGGGCGGTGCCAAAGGCCTGAACCGGCTCGGCCAGCTCGGGAACCAGGAAGCTCATGCGTTCTCTCTCTCCAGGCTTTATTCAGTAAAATTAAGCCATGCCACGCCATTACGCAATCGTTCCCGCCGCCGGCAGCGGCTCGCGCTTCGGCGCCGAGAAGCCGAAACAGTACCTGAGCCTGCTCGGCCGGCCGCTGATCTTCCATACCCTGGCGGCGCTGGTCGCCTGCCCGGACATCGACCGCGTGTGGGTGGTCCTGGCGCCGGACGACGCCGAGTGGGGAACCTACGACTGGTCGGAACTCGGCCCCAAGCTGGAAACCGTCCGCTGCGGCGGCCCGACGCGCGCCGACAGCGTGAGCAACGGCCTGCAGGCAGCGGCGATGGTCGCCGCCGACGACGACTGGATCCTGGTGCATGACGCCGCGCGGCCCTGCCTCAGCGGCGACATGCTCGCCGCGCTGTTCGCCGACCTGGCGGACGATCCGGTCGGCGGCATCCTCGCCGTGCCGGTCGCCGACACGCTCAAGCGCGCCGACGCCGAACAGCGCGTCGCCGCCACCGAGCCGCGCGACGGACTGTGGCAGGCGCAGACGCCGCAGATGTTCCGCTACCGCCTGCTGTGCGAGGCGCTGGAAAAATGCCGCGCGGTGACCGACGAAGCCGGCGCCGTCGAGGCGCTCGGCCGCCAGCCGCGCCTGGTGCGCTGCGACGCGACCAATCTCAAGGTAACCTATCCGGCCGACCTGGTCCTGGCGGCGATGATACTCAGGGGGCGCAAATGAATTTCCGGGTCGGGCAGGGCTACGACGTGCATCGGCTGGTCGCCGGCCGCAAGCTGATTCTCGGCGGCGTGGAAATCCCGCATGAAACGGGGCTGCTCGGCCATTCCGATGCCGACGCCCTGCTGCACGCCATCACCGACGCGCTGCTCGGCGCCGTCGCGCTCGGCGACATCGGCCGCCATTTTCCGGACACCGACCCGCGCTACCAGGGCGCCGACAGCCGCGTCCTGCTGCGCGCCGCCGTCGCCCTGCTGGCCGAATGCGGCTGGCGCCCGGTCAATGTCGACGCGACGCTGATCGCCCAGCAGCCCAAGCTGGCGCCGCACGCGGCGGCGATGGTGGCGAACGTCGCGGTCGACCTCGGGATTGCCCCTGATTGCGTGAACATCAAGGGCAAGACCAACGAGAAGCTCGGCTACCTCGGCCGCCAGGAGGCGATCGAGGCGCAGGCTGTGGTCCTGGTCGAGCGTGCCGACTGACAGGCCGACTGCTGCGCGGCCGGCGACGGCGCGCGTCTTCTTCGCCCTGTGGCCGCCGCCGGCGGTCGCCGACCAACTGGCGGCGCTCGCCGCAGACCACGCGAACCGCGCCGGCGGACGGGCGACGCGGCGCGAAACGATCCACCTGACGCTCGCCTTCCTCGGCGACGTTGCGCTCGAACGCCTGCCGGCGCTGAACCAGGCCGCGGCCAGCGTGCGCGCCGAGGCCTTCGACCTGACGCTCGACCGGCTCGGCATCTGGCACCACAACCGCATCTTCTGGGTGGGTTGCGCGGCGCCCGCCGGGCTGTCGGCACTGGTTTTGGCACTGCGGGAAGCGTTGACCGCAGCCGGCTTCAAGCTGGCCGACGGCGACCGCAAGTTCAGCCCGCACGTCACGCTGGCACGCAAGGTCGCGCTGCCCGACGCACCCCTGCCGGCGTTCGCGCCGCTCGCCTGGCGCTGCGCGAACTTCGTTCTGGTGCGTTCGAGCGTGTCCGGGCAGAGTTCGAGCTACCGGACGATCGGCGAATTCCGTCTCGGCAACGAGTTCAGCTAATTCCGGATGCCGATCACCAGGCGCGCCAGCAGGCCGCCGCCGGGATTGGGCAGCAGGTCGAGGCGACCGTCGTGCAGGCGGGCGATGCGCTCGACGATGGCCAGCCCGAGGCCGGTGCCGCTGGCGTTGCTGCGGGCGCTGTCGAGCCGGGTGAACGGGCGCTTCAGGCGATCGGTTTCGCCGACCGGGATGCCGGGGCCGCGGTCGCGAACCTCGATCCAGATTTCGTTCGCTTGACGGAGGGCGGCGAGGGACGGCTCGCCGCCGCCGTATTTCCAGGCGTTGTCGATCAGGTTGCCGATGGCGCGGGTCAGGGCGCGCGGGCGCAGCGGCAGCACCGGCAGGCGGTCGGCGGCGAACTTCAGCGGGCGGCCGAGCTGGCGCTGTCGTTCGTCGATGCCGGCCAGCAGTTCGCCGAGGTCGGTGTCGACCGGGTCCTCGCCGAAATTGGTGCGGGCGTAGTCCATGAACTGCGCGATGACCCCCTCCATCTGCTCGATGTCGGCGACGACGGCCTGACGCGCCGCATCGTCGGCGACGCTCATTTCGGCTTCCAGGCGCAGGCGGGTGAGCGGGGTGCGCAGGTCGTGCGAAATGCCGGCGAGCACCTCCGAACGCTCCCTTTCGTTGCGCTCGAGATCGCTGGCCATGGTGTTGAAAGCGCCGGCCAGCAGCCGCATTTCCTCGGCGCCGGTCTCCGGGAGCGGTTCCGGCCGGTGGCCGCGGCCGACGGCCTTGGCCGAGCGCGCCATGGCCTTGAGCGGGCGGCTGATGCGCGAGGCGATCAGCCAGGCGACGGCAAGCGCAAGAACCAGCGCCAGCAGGCCCCACAGCAGCCACTGGCCGGCGATGCTGCGCATCGCCCGCTCGCGCGGCAGGATCAGCCAGTATTCGTCGTCCTCGCGGTCGTCGAGGCGGAAGCTGACCCAGAAGCCGGCGACACCGTCCACCTCGGCGGCGATCCGCGTATGCGGCCCGAGGCGGGCGGCCAGCTCGCGCTGGATCAGTTGGTTGAAGCGCGAATCGGGCATCGGCTCGATGCGGTCTTCGGTCTCGGCCGGCAACAGGCGGATGCCTTCGCGGGTCGACAGTTCGTTGAACAGTTCGAGGCGCTTTTCGGGTGCTGCGGCGAAAAGGGCGGCGCGGATCAGGTTGACCGCGGAAGCCGCCAGCTGCGCCGTTTCACGTGCGCGCGGCTCGGCCTCGATGTAGCGGAAAACGCTCAGCCAGGCGGTGGTGGTCAGGACGACGAGGGCTGCCAGCAACAGGAAGGTGCGGGCCAGCAGCGTGCGGGGAATCATTGCCGCTCGGCACCATCCGGCACGAAGACGTAACCGAAACCCCAGACGGTCTGGATGTAGCGCGGCTGGGCTGGGTCGCTCTCGATCAGCTTGCGCAGGCGCGAGACCTGGACGTCGATGGCGCGGTCGAACGGCCCCTGTTCGCGGCCGCGGGCCAGCGCCATCAGCTTGTCGCGCGACAGCGGCTGGCGCGGGTGCTGGAGCAGCACCTTGAGGACGGCGAATTCGCCGGTGGTCAGCGGCAGTTGTTCGTCGCCGCGCTTCAGGCTGCGCGCCGCGAGATCGACCTCGACGCTGCCGAAGCGGATCGTTTCCTCCTCGGCTTCCGGCGCGCCGGGCGGCGGCGCGCTCTGGCGACGCAGCACGGCATGGATGCGGGCGAGCAGTTCGCGCGGGTTGAAGGGCTTGGGCAGGTAGTCGTCGGCGCCCATTTCGAGGCCGACGATGCGGTCGACCTCCTCGCCCTTGGCCGTCAGCATGATGATCGGCGTCGTGTCGCCGGTGCCGCGCAGGCGGCGGCAGATCGACAGGCCGTCCTCGCCGGGCAGCATCAGGTCGAGGACGATCAGGTCGAAATGGTCGCGTGCGCGCGTGCGATCCATTTGCGGCGCATCGCCGACGGCCTTGACCTCGAAACCCTGTTCGCTCAGGTAGCGGACCAGCAGGTCGCGCAGGCGGCTGTCGTCGTCGACGACCAGCAGGCGGTGTTGTCTGTCGTTCATGGGGCGAAGGATAATCCGGCGGTTGCGGGGGGACAGGGGGGCAATGGTAACAAGCTTTTTCGCCGCCGGCGGGCGAAACAAGTTGTTACAAAGCGCCGGGGCGCCGTTGCAGGGCGTTCCCGCAAAGCAGGGCACAATGCCTCCATGCTCCATGAAAGGATGTCGAACATGTTCAGGTGGCGAATCGCCGCTCGTCTGCTGGTCGCACTGACTGCCCTGACGGCCTTAGCCGGCAGCGCGTCGGCGCAGATGCCGCCCGACCAGCGCCGGCAGATGCGCCAGGAAATGCGCGACTACTGGCGGCAGGCGCCGCCGGACGACCGCCAGCGCTACCGCGAGAGTCGCCGCGACGGCTGGCAGGGAATGCCGCAGGACGACCGCCAGCGCATGCGCGACGAAATGCGCGGCCGGCGCGACAGCTATGGCCCCCCGCGCGGCGGCAATCCGTATGGGGGAGGCAACCCCTATGGCGGGGGCAATCCCTACGGAGGCGGGAATCCTTATGGTGGTGGCGGCGGCCAGCACGGCGGGCGCCGCTGAACGCCGCATGCCTGGCTACCGGGCCGCTCCGGTAAAATGCCGGGCATGAAATTACTGGCCCTTGAAACTTCCACCGATTCCGGTTCCTGCGCCCTGTTGCTGGACGGCGACGTCAGCGAGCGCTGCTGCCCGCCCGGGCGCCCGCATTCCGAAACCCTGCTGCCGCTGGTGCGCGAGTTGATGGCAACGCATGGCGTCGCCTTCGGCCAACTCGACGCCATCGCCTTCGGTGCCGGCCCCGGCGCCTTCACCGGCCTGCGCGTGGCGTGCGGCGTGGCGCAGGGGCTGGCGGTCGCCGCCGACCGGCCGGTGGTACCGGTCTGCGGGCTCGAAGCGATGGCGGCCACGGTAGGCGCGCCCAGGGTCTTCAGCCTGCTCGACGCACGCATGGGCGAGGTCTATGCGGCGGCCTACGAGCGCCGCCCGACCGGCCTCGAACTGCAGGGCGAAATCAGCCTCGGCGCGCCGGAGACGCTGGCATTGCCGTCGGGCGCGGGTTGGGTCGCCTGCGGCAATGCGCTGGCGGCCTATCCCGTGCTCGCCGGGCGCCTGCGGGATGCCGGCTACGCCCTGCAACCGGCGGTGCTGCCGCAGGCCGCCGCGATCGCCCGCCTAGCGGCCGGACATCTGGCGCACGGCGCCGCGATCGACCCGGCGCTGGCGGCGCCACTGTACGTCCGCAACAAGGTGGCCAAGACGATCAGCGAGCGCCTCGGCGAAGGCGGCAAGGCGTGAGCGTCGCGCCGCCGGTGCATGCGCCGATGACGACGGACGACCTCGATGCCGTGACGGCGCTCGAAGCCTCGCTGCAGGCATTCCCGTGGTCGCGCGGCAATTTCGCCGACTCGCTGCTGGCCGGGCACGACGTTCGGGTCTGCCGCTCGGGCAGCGACCTGATCGGCTTCGCCGTCGTCATGCCGGTGCTCGACGAGGCGCATCTGCTCAATATCGGCGTCGATCGCCGCTATCAGGGTCAGGGACATGGCGCCCGCCTGCTGCAGCGGGTGATCGACGATGCGCGGGCCGGCGGGGCGCAGCGCCTGCTGCTGGAGGTCCGGTGCTCGAACCGGCAGGCGATCGCCTTCTACCAGCGCTTCGGCTTCGCCCGGATCGGGCTGCGGCGCGGCTATTATCCGGCTACCGCTGGGCGCGAGGATGCGCTGGTTTTCGACAAGGAACTGCAATGAGCCTGACCCGCGAACAGATGCTGGCCGAAATGGGCATTGCGCCGATCTGGCGCCTGCGCGAGGCGGAAACCGTCGCCCCGGCCGCTGAAGCCGTGGAGACGACGCCCCGCCCGCCGGAAGTCGTGGCGCCGGCTGCCGTCGCCGCGCCATCGGCATCGGTTGCGGTCGACGCCCTGGAATGGCCGGAATTGGCCGCGCGGGTCGCCGCCTGCCAGGCCTGTCCGCTTTGCGAGCAGCGCAAGCAGGCGGTGCTCGGCGTCGGCGACCTGCATCCGGACTGGCTGTTCGTCGGCGAGGGCCCGGGCGCCGAGGAAGACGTCAAGGGCGAGCCCTTCGTCGGCCAGGCCGGCAAGCTGCTCGACAACATGCTGGCGGCGCTCGACCTGGCGCGCGGCAACAGGGTTTACATCGGCAATGCCGTCAAATGCCGGCCGCCCGGCAACCGCACGCCGGAAGCCGCCGAGATGGCCGCCTGCCGGCCCTGGCTGGAGCGCCAGATCGCGCTGCTGCGGCCGAAGATTATCGTCCTGCTCGGCAAGGCGGCGGTGCATGCATTGCTGCACGAGGACAAGTCGCTGGCCTCGCTGCGCGGCCGGCGTTTCGAGTACCAGGGCATCCCGGTGGTCGTCACCTACCACCCGGCCTACCTGCTGCGCAACCTGCCGGAAAAGGCCAAGGCCTGGGAAGACCTGCTGTTCGCCCGGCGCTGCCTGCGCGAGGCGACGGCAGCCGGCAGCCGGTTGCCGTTTTAGGCCGGCAGCTCAGTGGTGCGCGCTGTCGTCGAGATGGCGGACGTCGTCCTGTTCGCGCTGGTTGGCGAAGTGGCGCCGGCGGATCAGGTACATCAGGCCGCTGACGCATAGGCCGAACAGGGTGACGACGACGTAGATCGAGACGTCGTTCTTGATCATGACGTAGTAAAGCCCGGTCATGACCAGAATGGACAGGTTTTCGTTGAAGTTCTGGACGGCGATCGAATGCCCGGCGCCCATCAGGATATGGCCGCGGTGCTGGAGCAGGGCGTTCATCGGCACGACGAAGAAGCCCGACAGGGCACCGATGACGATCAGCAGCGGCACGGCCAGCCGGATGTCATGCACGAAATTCATGACCAGCACGATGATGCCCATGGCGATGCCGAGCGGAATGACGCGCACCGACTTGCGCAGGGTGATGAACTTGGCCGCGGCGACCGCGCCGAGGGCCACACCGACCGCGACGACACCCTGCAGCATCGACGATTTGGAGAGGTCGAGCCCGAGCGATACCTCGGACCACTTGATGACGATGAATTGCAGCGTGGCGCCGGCGCCCCAGAACAGCGTGGTGACCGCGAGCGAAATCTGCCCCAGTTTGTCGCGCCAGAGCAGGGTCAGGCAGTGGTTGAACTCGTGGACGAGGTAGATCGGGTTCTTCTTCAGCGGCTTGTGGTCGACCCCGGTATCCGGGATGTAGAGATTGAAGAGGGAGGCGATGAGATAGAGGAGGCCGATGATGGCGATGGCCATTTCCCCGGTCGTGTCGATGCCGGTATCTATCACCGGGAAGTCGAAGGAAAGGAGGCCGCCGGCGATGTCCGGCCTGATCAGCATGCCGCCGACCACCACGCCGAGGATGATGGCACCGACCGTCAGGCCCTCGATCCAGCCGTTGGCGACGACCAGCAGGCGGTGCGGTAGGTATTCAGTCAGGATGCCGTACTTGGCCGGCGAATAGGCGGCGGCGCCGAGGCCGACCACGGCGTAGGCGAGCAGCGGATGGACCATGAAGAACATCATCGCGCAGCCGACGATCTTGATCGCGTTGCTGATGAACATGACGCGCCACTTGGGCATCGAGTCGGCGAAGGCACCGACGAAGGCGGCGAGCACGACGTAGGAGACGGTGAAGAAGGTCTTGAGCAGCGGCTCGTATTCGGCAGGTGCCTGCATCTCGCGCAGGGCGGCGATGGCGGCTATCAACAGGGCGTTGTCGGCCAGCGCGGAAAAAAACTGCGCCGCCATGATGATGTAGAAGCCGAAGGGCACTTGGGCTGTTGTCTCGTTATAACTTTGGCCGCAGGTTATACCACGGAATTGTGACGGCGCAAGCGCGCCCCTGTCGCGGTCGACGGCCGGAAACAGGCGATTTTGCCGGTTCCGGACGGACGGCCGGTGGCCAGCGGCGCACCGAATGTGATTGAATGGCAGGGACGATCGACAAGGAGAAAAACGATGGCGGACCGGCGCCTGCAGGTCTTTCATGCCGTTGCCAGACATCTCAGCTTCACGCGGGCGGCCGAAGCGCTGTTCATGACGCAGCCGGCGGTCACCTTCCAGATCCGCCAGTTGGAGGAGCAGTACGCCACCCGCCTGTTCGAGCGCCGGCACGGCAGCATATCGCTGACGCCGGCCGGTGAGTTGGTGCTGTCCTACGCCGAGCGGATCCTCGCTCTCGGTGACGAGATGGACATCCGGCTCGCGGAAATGACCGGCGAGATGCGCGGGCAGTTCCTGATCGGTGCACCGGCGACGGTTGCCGAATGGCTGTTGCCGCCGCTGCTCAGCGAGTTCAACGCGCAATACCCGCAGGTCAGGGTGCGCCTGATCGTCGCCAATTCCGAAAGCATCGCCAGCCGTGTTGCCGAACGCACCCTCGATCTCGGGCTGACCGAGGCACCGGCGAAATTGCCCGGCCTGAGCGGCGAAGTCTGCCGCGAGGACGAGCTGGCGGTGATCTGCGCCCCGGAATACCCGCTGGCCGGCCTGCCGCAGGTCGGCGCGAAAGCACTGGTCGATTACGAATACATAGCGCGCGAACCGGGTTCGGGAACGCGCGAAATCACCGATGCCTGGTTCCGCGCCAACCGGGTTCCCGTCGAGGAGCTCAAGATGCTGATGGAACTGGGCAGTCCGGAAGCGCTCAAGGGCGTCGTGGCGACCGGGCTCGGCTTCGCCATCGTTGCGCGCGAGGCGGTCGCCCGGGAAACGCGGTGCGGGACGCTGGTTGCCGTGCCGCTGAAGCCGCCGCTGCGGCGCAGCCTCTACCTGATGCAGCGCGACGATCGCTTCAGCTCGCGCCTGGTCACCACCTTCGTGCAATTTGCCCGGCAGAAACTGAGAGAATCGGCACCATGACGACTTCGCGCCCTATTCGCGCCCGCATTTTTCGCGCTGCCTTGCAGCACAACTATCGTGTGGCCCGCCGCCTGGCACCGGCCGCCCGGGCATGGGCGGTGATCAAGGCCAACGCCTACGGCCACGGCCAGTGGCGGGCGGTGGATGCGCTGCGCGAGGAAGCCGACGGCTTCGCCGTCCTCGAGTGCGAAAACGCCGCCGCCCTGCGCGAGGCCGGCATCACCCAGCCGATCCTGCTGCTCGAGGGCATCTTCAGTGCCCGCGATGCGCGGGCGGTCGGCGAATACGGGCTGACCACGGTCGTCCATTGCCTCGAACAGCTGGCGTTGCTGCTCGACTCGGTCAAGCCGGGGATACCGCTGGCGATCTGCCTCAAGCTCAATACCGGCATGAACCGCCTGGGGCTGAATGCGGTCGACCTGCGCCGGGCGCGCGAAATCCTGGCCCCGCTTCCCAACGTCGATCTGACGCTGATGACGCATTTCGCCGAGGCCGATGGCGAACGCGGGGTGGCGGAGCAACTGGCCCGCTTCCGGAAAATGGCCGGCGACTGGCGGGGGGCGGTGAGCCTCGCCAATTCGGCGGCCATTCTGCGCCACCCGCAGACGCATGGCGACTGGGTGCGGCCCGGCATCATGCTCTACGGCGCCAGTCCGTTCGCCGACCAGAGCGCCGCGGAGCTCGGGCTGCAGCCGGCGATGGCGCTCGAAAGCGAGATTATCGCCGTCCAGCAGCTGACGCCCGGCGACCGCGTCGGCTACGGCGGCACCTTCGTCGCCGCGCAGCCGATGCGCATCGGCGTCGTCGCCTGCGGCTACGCCGACGGTTACCCGCGCCACGCGCCGAGCGGCACGCCGATCGCCGTCATGGGGCAGCGGACGCGCACCATCGGGCGGGTGTCGATGGACATGCTGGCCTGCGATCTGACGGCGATTCCCGAAGCCGGCCTCGGCGCACCGGTCACGCTGTGGGGGAACGGGCTGGCCGGGCAGGTGCCGGCCGACGACGTCGCCGCCGCGGCCGGTACCATCGCCTACGAACTCTTCTGCGCGCTGGCGCCGCGGGTACCGGTCGATTTTGTCGATTAGGCGCGCCGGCGGCGTGGTGTATCCTCCGCGCATCATGGCAAAAGCAAAGTCGATCTACAGTTGCACCGAGTGCGGGGCGACGAGCCCGAAATGGCAGGGGCAATGCCCCGGCTGCGGGGAATGGAACACCCTGGTCGAGAGCGTGGCCGAAAAGGCGAGCGGCCACCGTTTCGAATCGCTGGCGCCGGTGGCGCGTCTGCGCAATCTCTCGGAAATCGAGGCGCGCGAAACCGAGCGCATCCCGACCGGCATCGCCGAGTTCGACCGGGCGCTGGGCGGCGGGCTGGTTCCCGGCGGCGTCGTGCTGATCGGCGGCGATCCCGGCATCGGCAAGAGCACGCTGCTGCTGCAGGCGCTTTCCGTGCTGTCGTCGGCCTGCAAGGTGCTCTACGTCAGCGGCGAGGAATCGGGCGAGCAGGTGGCGCTGCGGGCGCGCCGGCTGGGGCTCGATACCCGCGCGCTGCAACTGATGGCCGAAATCAACCTGGAGCGGATTCTCGCCACCCTGCAGGGCGAAGCCCCCCAGGTGGCAGTCATCGACTCGATCCAGACGCTGTGGTCGGACCAGCTTTCCAGCGCCCCCGGCTCGGTCGCCCAGGTGCGTGAATGCGCCGCCCAGCTGACGCGGCTGGCCAAGCAGAGCGGCATCACCATCGTCCTCGTCGGCCACGTGACCAAGGACGGCGCGCTGGCCGGCCCGCGCGTGCTCGAACACATCGTCGACACCGTGCTCTACTTCGAGGGCGACACGCATTCCAGCTTCCGGCTGGTGCGGGCGGTCAAGAATCGCTTCGGCGCGGTCAACGAACTAGGCGTCTTCGCCATGACCGACAAGGGGCTGAAGGGCGTCAACAACCCGTCGGCGCTGTTCCTGTCGCAGCATGGCCAAGACGTTGCCGGTTCCTGCGTGATGGTGACGCAGGAAGGCACGCGGCCGCTGCTGGTCGAAATCCAGGCGCTGGTCGACGCCGCGCACGGCAATCCGCGCCGCCTGACCGTCGGCCTCGATGCGCAGCGCCTGGCAATGCTGCTGGCGGTGCTGCATCGCCATGCCGGCATCGTCTGCTTCGATCAGGATGTCTTCGTCAATGCCGTCGGCGGCGTCAGGATCGGTGAACCGGCAGCCGACCTCGCAGTCCTGCTGTCGATCATGTCATCATTGAAAAACAAACCGTTGCCGTCGAAACTTATAGTGTTTGGTGAGGTTGGACTGGCCGGCGAAGTGCGCCCGGCGCCGCGTGGGCAGGAGCGTCTGAAGGAAGCCGCCAAGCTCGGCTTTACGCGGGCGCTGATTCCCGAGGCGAATCGCCCGAAGCAAGCGATCGCCGGCATGGAGGTCATCGCCGTCAGGCGCGTGGAAGAGGCGGTGGCCAGGATACGCGAGATCGAATAAGCTGCGCCGAACCGATATCTCCGACATGTTCAATCTAGCCCGCTATTTCTCGATCCTCAGCCTGATCCTGATCGGCTTGGCCGCCGGCCTGCTTGGCCTGCTGTACCGCGAGGTTTCGGTCCACCAGATGACCTCGCTGGCCGAAGACCGCAACGTCGCCCTGGCGCAGGTCCTGAAAAACGTGCTCGGCGCGCCGCTGAACGGCCTGATGGCGGCCTCGGTCGGCCAGGACGCCTCGATGCTGCAGGAATCGGACGAGTCGCAGGCGATGCAGCGTGGCGTGAAGGCGCTGATGGGCGGCACGGCGGTAGTCAAGATCAAGATCTATAACCGCCTCGGCGTGACCATCTTCTCGACCGACCCGTCGCAGGTCGGCGAGAGCAGCCTCGCCAACCCCGGATTCAAGGCCGCGCTCGGCGGGCAGGTCGTCAGCGACCTGACGCGCCGCGACACCCTGGACACCTTCGAGGGGGTTCGTTCCGGTATCGACCTGCTGGCCACCTATATCCCGATTGCCGGCGACGCCAAGGCGATCGAGGGCGTCCTGGAGCTCTATCAGGATGTTTCCCCGTTCATGGCGTCGCTGCAGCGGATGCTGTGGATCGTCACGACGGTCGTCGCCGCGGTGTTTGCGCTGCTCTACCTGATGCAGTTGCTCGTCGTCCGTCGCGCCCAGGGTATCCTGCACGATCAGGCGGAGCGCATCGAGGCGGCGCGCAGCACGCTGGAAATTCAGGTCGACGCGCGAACCACGGAGTTGCGGCGCTCCAACCGCCAGCTGGAAGACGAGGTTGCCGAGCGGCGCCAGGCCGAGAGCAAGCTGAATTATCTCGCCTACCACGACCCGTTGACCGGGCTGGCCAACCGCCGTTATTTCCTCGAGCGCCTGGAAGCCAGCCTGAGCGACGCCGTCGCCAAAGAGGGCCGGGTGGCGGTGCTCTTCATCGATCTCGACCAGTTCAAGCAGGTCAATGATTCGCTCGGGCACGGCGTCGGGGACGAGTTGCTGGTCTCGGTGTCGGCTGCGCTGTGCGAGCATGTCCGTCTGATTGACATGATCGCCCGCCTGGGCGGTGACGAGTTCATCTGCGTGATGGAAGCGGTGCGCAGCGAAGACGAGGTCGCCATGCTCGCGCAGGAGGTGATCGCCGCCTTCGATGCGCCTTTCCGCATCGGTGGCCACGATCTTTTCCTGACCGCCTCGGTCGGCATCAGCATCTTTCCGAACGACGGCACCTCGGTCGGCGAACTGCTGCGCAACGCCGACACGGCGATGTACCGCGCCAAGGCGCTGGGGCGCGGCCATTACCATTTCTATACCCCGGAAATGACGCGCGACGCGCAGGAGCGGATCCAGATCGAGATGCTGCTGCGCCGGGCGCTGGACAGCAGCGAACTGTCGGTCCATCTGCAGCCGCAGGTCGAGGCCCGCAGTGGGCGCCTGGTCGGCGCCGAGGCGCTGGTCCGCTGGGAAAGCCCGGAGCTCGGCAACGTGCCGCCGGCGCGCTTCATTCCGCTGGCCGAGGATTCCGGCATCATCATCGCACTCGGCACCTGGGCGCTGCGTGAAACCTGCCGCCAGGTCATGCGCTGGCAGGCGAGCGGCTTCGAGTTGCCGCAGGTTTCGGTGAACCTGTCGGTCAAGCAGCTCGAACGCCCGGAATTCGTTGGGACCCTGCTCGAAATTCTCGACGAAACCGGCATCGAACCGGGGCGGCTCAAGCTGGAAATCACCGAATCGGTAGTCATGGCCGTGGACGACGCCTTTTCGTTGCTCGACCGCCTGCGCCGCATCGGCATCAGCCTGGCGCTCGACGACTTCGGCACCGGCTATTCCTCGCTCTCCTACCTGAAGATGCTGCCGGTCCAGCAGCTCAAGATCGACCGCTCCTTCGTCGTCGGCATCGGCACCAACCCCGAGGACGAGGCGATCATTCGCTCGGTCATGGCGCTGGCCCAGAGCCTCGATTTCGAGGTCGTCGCCGAGGGCGTCGAGACCGCCGAGCAGGCGGCCTTCCTCAGTGAATCGGGGTGCCACCAGCTGCAGGGCTTCCTGCACGGATCGGCCGTGGCGCCTGCCGAATTCCGGGCGCGCTGGGCCAGCCTGCCGCGATGAACGGCCTCGCCTGGCGCCTCCTGGGCCGGGAGCTGCGGTCCGGGGAATTGCGCCTGCTGCTCGCCGCACTCGTGGTCGCCGTGGCTGCGGTCACAGCGGTCGGCTTCTTTGCCGATCGCGTGCGGCTGGCGCTGGAGCAGGAGGCGCACCAGCTGCTCGGCGGCGATCTGCTGCTGGTCGCCGATCATCCGTGGCCGGCGACGATCCGCGACGAGGCGGTCCGGCTCGGCCTTCAGACCGCGGACACGGCGATCTTCCCGAGCATGGTGCTGGGCGGCGGGCATGCCCAGTTGGCCGACATCAAGGCGGTCAGCAGCAGCTACCCGCTGCGCGGGCGGTTGGGCACGGCGAACGGCACCACCGACAAGGGACCGCGGCCGGGCGGCGTCTGGCTCGACGAACGGCTCGCCAGCGCCCTGCAGGCCGGGCCCGGGCAGGGCGTGCAGCTGGGGCAGAGCGGCCTGCCGGTGGAGGCAATTTTGACCCTTGAACCGGATCGCGGGATCAATTTCTTCACCCTGGCGCCGCGCCTGATGATGCATCTCGACGATCTGCCGGCGACCGGCCTAGTGCAGCCGGGTTCGCGCCTGACCTATCGTTTCCTGGTCGCCGGCGAGGCGGCCGCCGTCGCCGGGTTCCGCAAGTGGGTCGAGCCGCGTCTGGGCCGCGGTGAACGCCTCGAGGATGCCAGCAATGCGCGCCCCGAGATCCGCACCGTCATCGACCGCGCGCAACGCTTTCTCGGCCTCGCCACGCTGTTGACCGTGGTGCTGGCGGCCGTCGCCGTCGCCCTCGCGGCACGCCGCTACATGCAGCGTCATCTCGACGCCTGCGCCGTGATGCGTTGCCTTGGCATCACGCAGTCCGGCCTGATCCGTCTGCACGCCGGGCTGTTCGTCTGGCTGGCGCTGCTTTCCGCGCTGCTCGGCTGCCTGCTCGGGTTCGCCGCGCACTTCGTGCTGGTCGCCTGGCTGGCCGACCTGCTCGCGCTGCGCCTGCCGGCGGCCGGCTGGCGGCCGCTGGCCGAAGGCGGGGCGGTGGCTGCGGTGTTGCTGTTCGGCTTCGCCTTTCCGCCGCTGCTGCAGCTGAGCAAGGTGCCGACCCTGCGCGTGCTGCGCCGGGAACTGGGGCCGCCCAAGCCTTCGCTCCTCGGCGGCTATGCGCTCGGCATCGCTGCGCTGGCCGGGCTGTTGCTGCTGGTGGCTGGCGATTTGCGGCTCGGCGCCTACGCCATCGGCGGCTTTGCCGGCGCGCTCGCGGCCTTCTGGCTGCTCGCCCGGCTGGCCTTGCGCCTGGTGGCCGGTTTGCGCCGCGGCGGCATCGGCTGGCGCCAGGGGTTGGCCAGCCTGGAGCGGCACGCGGCTGCCAATACCTTGCAGATCGTCGCCCTAGCGCTCGGCCTGATGGCCATGCTGCTGCTGACGGTGACCCGGGGCGAATTGCTGGCGGCATGGCAGAAGGCGACGCCGGCCGACGCGCCGAACCGCTTCATCATCAACATCCAGCCCGAGCAGCGCCAGCCGGTGGCCGAAGCGCTCGCCGCCGCCGGTATCGTGGCCGAACTGTCACCGATGGTGCGCGGACGCTTGATGCGGATCGACGGGCATCCGGTCAGCGCCGCCAGCTATCCGGATGACGAACGCGCCCAGCGCCTGATCGAGCGGGAATTCAACCTTTCCTGGCGCGCCGATGCGCCGCCCGGCAACCGGATCACGGCCGGCCGCTGGTTCGCGACGGAGGATGCCGGCAAGGGGCTGGCGTCGGTCGAGGAAGGGCTGGCGAAAACACTCGGCATCAGGACCGGCGACGAGCTGGCCTTCGTCATCGCCGGGCAGGAAACGCGGGTCCGCGTCAGCAGCCTGCGCAAGCTGGACTGGGATTCGATGCGCGTCAATTTCTTCGTCCTGACGCCGCCCGGCGTGCTCGACGGCGCACCGGCCAGCTACATCACCAGCTTCCACCTGGCGGCGGACCAGGCGGCGCTGGCCCAGGACCTGGTCGCCCGTTTCCCCAACCTGACGCTGATCGACGTCGCCGCCATCCTGGCGCAGATCCAGGCCATCATGGGGCAGGTGGCGCGGGCGGTGCAGTTCATCTTCCTGTTCACGCTGCTGGCCGGCGCGGTCGTGCTGGTCTCCGCGCTGCTCACGGCCTTCGACGAGCGGCGCTACGAACTGTCGGTGATGCGGGCGCTCGGTGCCGGGCGCGCCCAGTTGCGCCAGTCGCTGCTCGCCGAACTGGCGGTGGTCGGGGCGATCGCCGGGCTGATCGCCGCCGCCGGCGCGGCGGTAGTCGGCCAGTTGCTGGCGCGCAACGTGTTCCAGCTGGAGATGCCCCTGGATGTCTGGCTCTTCCCGCTGGCGACGCTGGCCGGCGCGCTGCTGGCGGTGGGCATCGGCTGGCTGGCGGTACGTCGCCTGCTGGCGACGCCGCCGTTGCTGGCCCTACGCGCCGGCGCCTGAAACGTTGCCGGCGGGCAGAGATGCCCACGGTAGAATCTGTGGTTTTCAGTCCGACCGAGGAAATGCCGGTGAAAAGTACAACAATCCGGGTGGCGCTCGTGCTTGCCTGCCTCAGCTTCAACGCGCCGGCGGCCGACGACATCGCGGCGGGAACGATCAAGACCAGCAAGGGCGACGTGACCGTCGAGCATGCCGGGAGGCGCTTGCCGGGCGTGGTCGGGACGCCGGTGTTCGCTGCCGACAAGGTGCGCACCGGGGCTGACGGCGCGGTCGGCGTGACCTTGCGCGACAACACGCTGCTGTCCGCCGGCCCGAATTCGCTGTTCGTGGTGGACAAGTTCGAGTTCGACAGCACGACCAACGCCGGCGCCGTATCGGTCGGCATCCGCAAGGGAACGCTCGCCGTCTCCACCGGCAAGATCGCAAAGGAGACGCCGGAGTCGATCGACTTCCGGACGCCGACTTCGGTGATCGGTGTCCGCGGCACCGAGTTCGTCGTCGAAGCGGGGCGCAGCAATGAGGATTGACCATCCCGGATGGCCGCTGATCGTTGCTGCCGGCGTGCTGCTCGGCGGCTGCGTCAGCGAGCGCGTGGTCCTGCTGCCGGCGCCGGATGGCCGGCCGACGGCCGTCATCGTCCGCGATGCGCAAGGCGAAACACTGCTCGACAAGCCGTTCGCCGCTGTTCAGCGGCGGGCCGGCAGCGCCAGCGCATACAAGTCGTCGGCGGCGGAGGTCGAGGAGAAGTTCGGCGCCGCACTGGCGGCGCAGCCGAAGCGGCCGCGCAGCTTCACGCTTTACTTCGCGGGCGGGGCCGAGGCACTGACGCCCGAGTCGGATGCCGAACTGACTGCCATCAAACACGAAATCGCCAGCCGGCCGGCCGCCGAGGTGACGGTCATCGGGCATACCGACACGGTGGGCGGGCTGGAGGCGAACGACAAGCTGTCGCTCAGGCGCGCGGCAACGGTGCGCGAAATCCTGATCGCCGCCGGCGTGCCCGGCGAGAAGATCGAAACGGCCGGACGCGGCGAGCGCGAGCCGCTGGTGAAGACCGGCGACGAAGTTGCCGAAGCCAAAAACCGGCGGGTCGAAATCAGCATCAGGTAGGCGGTCGACCGCACCAGACGGCAAGCAGCAGGGTCAAGTCGTCGAACGGCGCCTGGCCGGCTTCGAAGCGACGGACGGCATCGCGGATCGCCGTCGCCCGCTCCGCCAGTGGCGCCCGCGAACTGCCGGCGAGCAGCGCGGCGGCGAGGCGGCCGGTGCCGAACATCTCCCGCCCGTCGCTGGCTTCGCTGATCCCGTCGGTAAACAGGCAGAGCAGGTCGCCCGGCAGCAGTTGCAGGCGGGCGCTGGCGAACGGGTAATTGGCCAGCGCGCAGAGCGGCGGACCGGCGATGCGCGCGATGTCGAGCGGCCGCACGGCGCCCTGGCTCAGCAGCAGCGGCGCGTCGTGGCCGGCGCAGACGAATTCGAGCAGCCCGCTGTCGGCATCGAGAATGCCGATGAAGGTCGTCACGAACTGGAATTCCGGGTTGTCGCGATTCAGTTCGCGTTGCAGGTCGCAGACGGCCTGGCCGAGATCGTCATGACGCCGCGTCAGGGTGCCGGCCAGGGTCTTCGAAATGGCCATGAACAGGCTGGCCGGAATGCCCTTGCCGGAAACGTCGCCGATGGCCAGGCACAGGCGGCGTTCGTCGAGCATGAAGCAGTCGTAGTAATCGCCACCGATGGCGCGCGCCGGTTCGAGCAGCGCGGCGACGGCGAAGCGAGTTTCGCCGGCGAAACGACTCGACGGGTCGGGCAGCAGTCCCATCTGGATGCGGCGCGCGGCATCGAGTTCGCCGTCGATCCGCGCGGCGGCCTCGCGGCTCGCCTGCAACTGGGCTTCGGCCTGGCGCCGCCGGGCGTCGGCGGCTATCAGGGTGGCGCTCAGGAGGGAAATGAAGACCGGGGCCAGCAGCGGCACGAGCGACAGTCCGTCGAACAGCCAGCGGCCGGCGGCGAAGGCGAAATGGCCGGCAGCCAGCAGCAGCCCGATCAGCGCGACGAAGGCCAGGGTGGCGTAGCGCGGACGGAGGACGGGCACCGCGACGATCAGCAGCAGGCCGCCAAGCAGCAGGGCGGCCATTTCGACCTGCGGCATCCAGGCCGGGCGGCGCAGCGCGGTGCCGGCCAGCAAGCTTTCGATGATCTGGGCATGGATGTCGACGCCGGGAAGCAGTTCGCCGAGCGGGGTGACGGTGGCGTCCTGCAGGCCGGTGCTGTTGAAGCCGATCAGCACGAAGCGCGACGTGAACGTCTCCGGCGGGTAGGCGCCGGCCAGCACGTCGGCGGCCGAGAGGTAGTAACTGGCCTTCGAACGCCCGTAGTGGAGGAGCAGTTCGCCGTTGCCCTGGGTCGGCAGCGCATAGTCGCCGACGCGGATGCCCTGCATGCCGTGCGGCCCGGCTTCGATAGCCACCTGTCCGCCGGCGCCGAGCGCGACGCGCACCATTTCCAGCGGCAGCGAGAGGAAGGGCTGGTCGCCGACCAGCGCCAGCGTCGGCACCCGCCGCAGCACACCGCGCTCGGCGGTGGACCGCATGCCGTCCAGCGTGGCGTTGACCAGCCCGGCGCCGGCGGCGCTGCCTTCCAGCAGGGTCAGGCTGGCGATCGCGGCGGGGAAGCGCGTCAGGGCCGCGAGCATCGCCGGGTCGCCGGCGGCCAGCGCCGGCAGCGGTCTGGACGGCTGGCGCGAACCCGGCAGCGCATTGGCGACGCCGATCACCGCCAGCACCGTCGGACCGCCGGCCAGCGCCGCGGCAAGCTGTTCGTCCGGCCCGGGCAGGCCGGCAAAAGTGGCGGGCGGCAGGGTGGGAAAGCGCTCGGCGAGCGCCGGCGGGGCGAAGCGGTCGCGTTCGGCGAAAACGATGTCGATCCCCAGCGCGTGCGGCCGGCCGGCCAGGATCCGGCTCGTCAGGTCGGCCATCAGGTCGCGCGACCACGGCCACTGGCCATGCCTGAGCAGGCTCGCGCTGTCGATGCCGACGACGATTACCGGCTCGCCGTCGCGGGTGCGCGGCATCTGGCGCTGGTAGCGGTCGAACTGGGCGTTGCGCAGGGGGGGCAGGGGTGTCGCATCGAAATTCGCCAGCGCCAGAACGGCGAGCGCGAGGAAGAGCAGGGGCAGGGCGCGCCCACGCCCGGCCTGGAGCAGGGCGAGAAGGAGGTGTCTCGGTTGGCTCGGAATCTGGCGCTCCCTTGTCCCGTGCGGGATTACCGCCGGCGATGCGATGCGGCCGATTATGCCACGCATGGCGCGGCCGACGGCTCAGGTAAAATAGGCCATGGATTCAATTCAGCAAGCTACCCGGCCGCTTTTCGGCTACCGCAAGTTCTGGGCGCAGCGTTTCGGCCCGGCGCCCTTCCTGCCCATGTCGCGCGCCGAAATGGAGGCCCTGGGCTGGGATTCGTGTGACGTCGTCCTTGTCACCGGCGACGCCTACATCGACCACCCGAGCTTTGGCATGGCGCTGATTGGGCGGCTCCTCGAAGCGCAGGGTTTCCGCGTCGGCATCATCTGTCAGCCGGACTGGAATTCGGCGGCCGACTTCAAGCGGCTCGGCAAGCCCAACCTGTTCTTCGGCGTCACGGCCGGCAACATGGATTCGATGGTCAACCGCTATACCTCCGACCGCAAGATCCGCTCCGACGACGCCTACACGCCCAATGCCGAACCGAACAAGCGCCCGGACCGCGCCGTTACCGTCTATGCCCAGCGCTGCCGCGAGGCCTATCCCGGCAGCAACGTGGTGATCGGTTCGATCGAGGCCAGCCTGCGCCGCATCGCCCATTACGATTACTGGTCGGACAAGGTGCGGCGCTCGGTGCTGCCTGATTCGAAGGCTGATTTGCTGGTTTTCGGCAATGCCGAACGGGCCATCGTCGAACTGGCGCATCGTCTGGCCAAGGGTGAAAAGATCGCCGAGATCCGCGACCTGCGGGGCACAGCCTTCATGGTGCCGGCCGGCTGGCTGCCTTCCGATGAATGGGAAGCGATGGATTCGACCTCGGTCGACACACCGGGGCCGCTGGTCAAACACGCCGACCCCTACGCCATGGAAATGGGCACTTCCGGGCCGTCGACCGCAACCGCCCCCGGCGAGCATGCGGTACGCATCGTTTCCCGTGCCGAACGTCTCGCCGCGCGCAAGGACAAGCGTGCCCACACCGTCGTCCGCCTGCCGTCCTACGAACAGGTCAGCAACGACCCGGTGCTCTACGCCCACGCCTCGCGCACGTTCCACCTCGAATCCAACCCCGGTAATGCGCGGGCGCTGGTCCAGGCACACGGCGAGCGCGACGTCTGGCTGAACCCGCCGCCGATCCCACTGACCACCGAGGAACTCGACAAGGTCTACGAACTGCCCTACGCCCGCCGGCCGCATCCGGCCTACGGCGAAGCCAAGATTCCGGCCTGGGAAATGATCCGCTTCTCGGTCAACATCATGCGCGGCTGCTTCGGCGGCTGCACCTTCTGCTCGATCACCGAGCACGAAGGGCGCATCATCCAGAGCCGCTCGGAAGACTCGGTGCTGCGCGAGATCGAGGAGATGCGCGACAAGACGCCGGGCTTCACCGGCATCGTCTCCGACCTCGGCGGGCCGACCGCCAACATGTATCACCTGAAGTGCAAGGACGAGAAGATCGAGTCGGCCTGCCGCCGCCTGTCCTGCGTCTATCCGGACATCTGCGAAAACCTCGGCACCGACCATTCACAGCTGATCTCGCTCTACCGCAAGGCGCGCACCTTGAAGGGCGTCAAGAAGGTGCTGATCGGCTCCGGCTTGCGTTACGACCTCGCCGTCCGTTCGCCCGAATACATCAAGGAACTGGTGACGCACCACGTCGGCGGCTACCTGAAGATTGCCCCCGAACACACCGAGGAAGGCCCGCTGTCGAAGATGATGAAGCCGGGCATGGGCGCCTACGACCGCTTCAAGCAGTTGTTCGACCGCTTCTCGCGCGAAGCCGGCAAGGAACAGTACCTGATTCCCTACTTCATCGCCGCCCATCCCGGAACCAGTGACGAGGACATGCTCAACCTCGCGCTGTGGCTGAAGAAGAACAATTTCCGCCTCGACCAGGTGCAGACCTTCCTGCCGACGCCGATGGCGCTGGCGACGACCATGTACCACAGCGAGCGCAACCCGCTCAAGAAGCTGCACCGGCAGGGCGGCGAAGTCGTCGGCACCGTGCGCAACGGTCGCCAGCGCAAGCTGCACAAGGCCTTCCTGCGCTACCACGATCCCGCCAACTGGCCGTTGTTGCGCGAGGCGCTCAAGGAAATGGGGCGCGCCGACCTGATCGGCAACGGCAAGAAGCAGCTGATCCCGGCCTGGCAACCGGCCGGCACCGGCCCCGCCCGCAAAAGCCCCCCGATCCGCCGAACTGCCCCGGAAAAGCGCCCGGTGCGCGAGCACCGGCAGCGGCTGTCGGGAAAATAATTCCAATTGGGTTTGACGCCATCCCCCAACCTGATGATACTTGCGCAAAAAATCCGTTCAAGGCAATGCGCGAACATCCGGCACCCGCACACGCCGCATTCGCTCCATTGGCTGACGACGCATGATGCCGGGAGTGGGGATGCGAAACGAGCGAGACGACAACAGACGTGGACATGATCGCCGGGTAGGCGAGCGAAGGCGCAACGGCGGTCACCGGATCGATATCGGTCTGCTGCGTGGTACGCAACACCTGCCGACCTGGGAGGACCAGCGCTCGCAATACCTGACCCGCCTCCTCTTTTGCTGTCTGGCCGTGGCCTATTTCAATGTCGGCGGCGAAGCCCAGATCCGCCCGTGGGCCAGCCTGTGGCTGGTCAATGTCGTCATGTCGCTGTACGCCGTCGAAATTCTCGGCTTCATGTGGCATGCCCAGCGCCAGCCGCACGTCCCCTGGCGGCGGCGCCTGACCATGTGGATCGACATCGCGGCGGCCAGTTTCTCCGCCCTGGCCGATGCCACGCTCAGTACGCCGGCCTTCCTCGTCTTCCTGATGGTCATCCTCGGCAACGGCATGCGCTACGGCCTCAGGAGCTTCGGCGAAGCCGCCATCGGCAGTTTTGCAGCGTCGATCGTGATCGTCTGGCTGCGCCTGCCGGACTACCTTGCCATGTTCTCGGTGAGCGCCATTTTCTTCCTCGTCTTCTGCGCCATCATCGTCCTTTACGCGTATTCATTGACCGCCAAGATCGAACGGGTACGGGACAAGCTGGCCCACGAGCGAAACATCGATGCGCTGACCGGCGTGCTGAACCGGCGGGCCCTCAACGAGCGCGTGACGCAACTTTGCCAGTCGTCAACGGGGCACGAACGCGAGGCAGTCGTCCTGTTCGCCGATCTCGACGGTTTCAAGAACGTCAATGACACGCATGGCCACCATGTCGGCGATCGCGTCCTGGTCGCCGTCGCCGAACGCATTCGCGAAAGCGTCCGCAGTCTCGACGTCGTGGCGCGCTACGGCGGCGACGAATTCCTGCTGATCCTGCCCAACGCCTCGCCCGACGGCGGCGAGGTTGTCGCCCAGCGCATTCGGCGCGCGATCAACGAATGGGCACAGTCCAACCGGATCGATTTCAATGTCTCGATCGGCATCGGGCACTATCCGTCGCACGGCGCCGATCTCGAATCTGTCATCGCCTCGGTCGACAAGGCGATGTACCGCAGCAAGATCGAGCACGGCGGCGGCGGGATACTGCATGTCGGCTGCGATCCGGTCCCGGCCTGAGCCTGGGCGCCGCTACCGGCACTCGGCAAGCCGGATGGCCTCGGGTAGACTTCCGCTTTCACCTTCATGAGTTTTCACCATGACCGCACCGGCTGCCACAACGACCACCTATGAAAAGATCGGCGGCGATGCCGCCGTCGGCAAACTCTGCGACCGTTTTTACGAACTGATGGACACCGTGCCGCAGTTCGCCGAACTGCGCGCCATGCACCCGGAAAGCCTGCAGGGCTCGCGCGACAAGCTGTACATGTTCCTTTCCGGCTGGTTCGGTGGTCCCGACCTGTTTGTCGAGAAATTCGGCCACCCGCGCCTGCGCGCGCGCCACATGCCATTCGAGATCGGCACCCGCGAGCGCGACCAATGGGTCGCCTGCATGGTGCTGGCGATGGAGGATGTCGGTATCGAGAAGGAAATTCGCGCAAAGCTGCTCGAAAATTTTTTCAACACCGCCGATTTCATGCGCAATCGCGCGGGCTGACGGAGAAATCTGCCGGCTGGCAGTTCATCCGGCCGCCTCGCTCTCGACCAGGCGGGCGAGCAGGGCCAGGGAATCCTGCCAGCCGAGGTAGCACATTTCAGCCGGAATGACCGCCGGTATGCCTTCCTGGACGATATTGACCTCGGTGCCGCACGAGACCGGGTTCAGGGTCACGGTGGTTTTCATCACGCCCGGCAGGTTGGGATCGTCGAAGGTATCGGTGTAGCTAAGTCGCTCATTCGCCAACAGTTCGACGAAATCGCCGCCGAAGGCATGCGTCGTGCCGGTAGCGAAATTGGTGAACGACATCCGGTAGCTGCCGCCGACGCGGGCATCCATGTGATGGACGCGACCCGTGAAACCGTCCGGCGGCAGCCATTTGTTCATGGCGTCGGGGTCGAGAAAGGCACGGTAGATGCGTTCGGCGGGGGCGCGCAGCACGCGGTGAAAACGGACAGTGTTTCCGGGCATGGCAGTCTCCTCTCGGGGCGGCGGCGAGCGTTCGGAAAGTTCCCGGCATCGGCGCCTCGCCGCTGGGCGCCCCGCCAGTTTAACGAACACTGGCGCCGCACGGCCTTTTTTCCGCCCGGCGGCAGTTGCGCCGGGAAAAGAAAAATCGCCGCTTTCGGCGAATCGGGATGTTGCGGCGCAGCATGCAGTGGTAGAATCACGCCTTTGATTTTTCAGGCCTTCTCCATGTCCGCTCGTCCGATCCGCAACATCGCCATCATCGCCCACGTCGACCACGGCAAGACCACGCTGGTCGACCAGCTGCTCCGCCAGTCCGGTACCTTCGCCGCGCACCAGCAACTGGTCGAGTGCGTCATGGACTCCAACGATCTGGAAAAGGAGCGTGGCATCACGATCCTCTCCAAGAACACCGCGGTCGAATACGAAGGCATCCACATCAATATCGTCGACACCCCGGGCCACGCGGACTTCGGCGGCGAGGTCGAGCGCGTGCTGGGCATGGTCGATGGCGTCGTGCTGCTGGTCGATGCCGCCGAAGGCCCGATGCCGCAGACCCGTTTCGTGACCAAGAAGGCGCTGGCCCAGGGCCTGCGTCCGATCGTGCTGGTCAACAAGGTCGACCGCGACGGCGCCGATCCGGACAACGCCGTCAATCTGACTTTCGACCTGTTCGACAAGCTGGGCGCCACCGACGAGCAGCTCGATTTCCCGATCGTCTACGCCTCCGGCCTCAACGGCTGGGCGGCGATGGAGCTCGACCAGCCACGCGAAAACATGAAGCCGCTGTTCGACACCATCCTGCGCCATGTCCCGGCACCGGATGCCGACATCGACGCGCCGCTGCAGCTGCAGATCACCGCGCTGGACTACTCGTCCTACGTCGGCCGCATCGGCGTCGGCAAGATCATCCGCGGCCGCGTCAAGACCGGCCAGAACGTGCTGGTAATGTTCGGCACCGAGGAAGAGGCGGCCGAACACGACCGCACCCCGATCAAGGCCAAGATCGGCCAGGTCTTCGGCTACAAGGGCCTGAACAAGGTCGAGATGGAGGAAGGCCTGGCCGGCGACATCGTCCAGATCACCGGCATCGAGGACCTCGTGCTGGGCTGCACGGTGACCGACCCGGAACAGCCGGAATCGCTGCCGCTCCTGAAGATCGACGAGCCGACGCTGTCGATGCAGTTCATGGTCAACACCAGCCCGCTGGCCGGCACCGAAGGCAAGTTCGTCACCAGCCGCCAGATCCGCGACCGCCTGCACAAGGAACTGCTGACCAACATGGCGCTGCGCGTGCATGACACGCCGAACGGCGACGTCTTCGACGTGGCCGGCCGTGGCGAACTGCATCTCGGCATTCTGCTCGAGAACATGCGCCGCGAAGGCTACGAGCTGGCCGTCGGCCGGCCGCGCGTCGTCAAGAAGATCATCGACGGCGTCGAGTGCGAGCCGTACGAGCAACTGACCGTCGACGTCGAGGAGGACACCCAGGGCGGCGTCATGGAAAGCCTGGGCCTGCGCAAGGGCGAACTGCAGGACATGGTGCCGGACGGCCGCGGTCGCGTCCGCATCGAGTATCGCATCCCGGCCCGCGGCCTGATCGGCTTCCAGGGCGAATTCATGAACCTGACGCGCGGCAACGGCCTGATGAGCCACGTCTTCGACGACTATGCTCCGGTCAAGGAAGGTTCCGTCGCCGAGCGCCGCAACGGCGTGCTGGTCTCGCAGGACAATGGCGAAGCCGTGGCCTACGCGCTGTGGAAGCTGCAGGATCGCGGCCGCATGTTCGTCAGCCCGGGCGAGAAACTGTACGAGGGCATGATCATCGGCATCCACAGTCGTGAGAACGACCTGGTCGTGAACCCGATCAAGGGCAAGCAGCTGACCAACGTCCGCGCTTCCGGCACCGACGAAGCGGTGCGTCTGGTGCCGCCGGTTCAGCTGAGCCTGGAAGCCGCCGTCGAGTTCATTGCCGAAGACGAACTGGTCGAACTGACGCCGAAATCGATTCGCCTGCGCAAGCGCCACCTGACAGAAATCGAGCGCAAGCGCGCGCTACGTGGCTTGTAACGGGCGTTCCGGACGGAATGGGAAAGGCGGCCTGCGGGCCGCCTTTCTTTTGGCCGATTGTTGCGTTCGACCGCCGGAAAAGGGCAAAAATCAGCCGCCGGTCATCGACATGAAGCGCACGACCTGCGGCGCCTCCATCTGCTGCGTGAAGTCGTGGCCGTAGGGCTTGATGCCCATGCTGTCCATGATCGCCTGGCGCAACGGCGCCGCCTCGCCCGGATGCTCGCGCAGGATGGGCAGCAGGTGCATCGCGTCGTTCTGCCCGAGGCACGGGTAGAGCTCGCCCTTGGCGGTGATCCGTACGCGGTTGCAGCTGTCGCAGAAATTGTGGCTGTGCGGCGAGATGAAGCCGACCCGCGATTCCGAGCCGGGAATCCGCCAGTAGCGCGCCGGGCCGCCCGACGACTCGGTCGACGGGATCAGTTCGAAACGGCTGGCGAGCCGCTCGCGGGTTTCCTCGGAAGAAATGTAGGTGTTGCTGCGCCCGTGGATTTCGCCGAGCGGCATTTCCTCGATGAAGGAGATGTCGAGTTCATGGTCGAGGGCAAACTGGACGAGATCGCCGAATTCGTCATCGTTGATGCCGCGCATCATGACCGTATTGAGCTTGGTGCGCCGGAACCCCGCGGCCCCGGCCGCCGCGATGCCGTTGAGCACCTTGGAGAGGTCGCCGATGCGGGTGATGGCCTTGAAGCGGTCGGCCTTGAGCGTGTCGAGGCTGATGTTGATGCGCCTGACGCCGGCCGACTTGAGTGCGGGCGCGAAACGGTCGAGCTGCGAGCCGTTGGTGGTGATGACCAGGTTGTCGAGGCCGGGCAGGGCGCCGAGGCGCTCGATCAGCCACATCGCCTCCTTGCGCACCAGCGGTTCGCCGCCGGTGATGCGCAGCTTGCTGACGCCGAGACCGACGAAGACCGACGCTACCTGCAGGCATTCCTCGAGGCTCATGACCTCATGGCGTGGCAGGAAGGTCATTTCCTCGGCCATGCAGTAGGTGCAGCGGAAATCGCAGCGGTCGGTGATCGACAGACGCACGTAGGTGATGCGGCGGCCATATTTATCGACCAGCGTGCCAGCCGGATGGGAACGCCGCGCAACGTCGCTTGTCGGAATGAAGTCGTTCAGTCCGTTTGGTGTCGTTTCGGGCCTCAGGGTCTCGTTTTGCATGGTTTGCCAGACGTCAGGTTCGGCCTCACAATGAAACCGGCAGTAGTGTCAGGCCGCCGATTATGGGTATTCGTACATTCACAAACAAGTGGAGGCATCAAAAATGCAAAAGTTCATTCTCGTTGGCGCGCTGGCGTGCAGCGGCGTACTCGCCGGCTGCATGGGCGGCATGGGCACCTCCTCGGCCGACCGTGCCGAGGCGCAGCTGGCCCCGACCCAGGGCAACAAGGTCAGCGGCACGGTCACTTTCGTGCAATCGGGCGACAAGTTGAAGGTGTTCACCGAGGCGAGCGGACTGACGCCGGGTCTTCATGGTTTCCACATCCACGAAAAGGGCGATTGCAGCGCGCCCGACGGCACCAGCGCCGGTGGTCATTTCAATCCGACGGGCAAGCCCCATGGCAACCCCGAACGCGGCGAGCATCACCTCGGCGACATGGTGCAGCTGGTTGCCGACGACAAGGGGAATGCCCGCCAGGTGTCCTACCTCGAGGGGCCGACACTCGCTGACGGGCCGAACAGCATCATCGGGCGCAGCGTGATCGTTCACGCCGCGCTGGACGACTACAAGACGCAGCCGACCGGCAATTCCGGTGGTCGCCAGGCCTGCGGGGTCATCGTCAGGAAATAGCCGTTTTTGCGGCGTCGACCGCAACAGGCGACGGATCGGGCAATTTCCGGTCCGTTTTCAGTTGGCGGCGTGCCGCGACTGCTGCCAGGCCAGCACCGCCTGCCCGGAATAGGCGAGGATCGCCTGGTATTGCTCGGCGGGAAGATTCTGGCGCAACGCCGCGAACAGTTGCCCGGTGGTTTCCTGCGCCAGGCTGCTGGCCGAGGGGTCACTCAGCAGGCGGATCTGGATGCTGGCCAGCGTATCCGCCAGCAGGCGCCAGCCGAGCAGCGGCAGGCGGCCGGCCAGCGCCAGCAGCATGCTGCCCAGGGCCTGCGCGATGCGCTGTGCATCCTGGTCGTCGTCGCAGGCGGTCATCGCGTGCCACAGCGCCAGGTGAATGTTGCGCCGCAATTCAATCCGAAAATCGACGGCGTCGGTTTCGACCCGCTCGATCTGCTCGAAATAGCGCTGGAAACGGGCGTCGTCGGCGCTGTCGAGGGCAGTACGCAAGGCGCCGAGCAGGGCGCTCAGGGCGGGGATCGCGGTGAGGCCGAAGGCCTGGCTGTAGGCCAGGCCCCACTGGTCGAGGCCGCTGGTCAGCAGCACCATGCGTAGCGCCGCAGCGTCGGCGCCATCGCCCGCTGCGCACCAGTTGCGGCAACGGGTTTCGATATCGGCCAGCGCCGGGCCGATTTTCTCGCCCTCGGCATCGGCCGTCAGGCGGAAGATGGTGGCGAAGGCATCCTGGGCCATGCGCGCCGCCTGGCGCTGGGTGTCGGGAGAGGCCAGCGCGGCGAGCTGGTCGGCGGGAATTTCGGTGGTCGTGGTCATTTGTGAGCCTGGCGGCTGCCGTTTTCGGCAAAAGGGTGACAAAATACCCCGATTCCGGATTTTCAAGAAGCGAGAAGGCGGCCATGGCCGTGCGAACCATCCTGCGCATGGGCGATGCCCGACTGTTGCAGCCGGCGGCGCCGGTCGACGCGTTTGCGACCGCCGAACTGCGGGCGCTGATCGCTGACCTGCGCGACACGATGCAGGCAGCCGGTGGTGTCGGGCTGGCCGCGCCGCAGATCGGCGTCGGCCTGCAGGTGGTCATCTTCGGCTTCCAGCACAGCCTGCGCTATCCGGAAGCCGAAGCGGTCCCGGAAACGGTCCTGGTCAATCCGCTGATTACGCCGCTCGACGACGAGACCGAGGACGATTGGGAAGGCTGCCTGTCGGTGCCGGGGCTGCGCGGGTGGGTGCCGCGTCATCGCCATATCCGCTATCGCGGCCGGGACGAGAACGGCGAGCCGATCGACCGCCTGGTGAAAGGCTTCCACGCCCGCGTCGTGCAGCACGAATGCGACCATCTGGTTGGCAAGCTGTATCCGATGCGGGTTCGCGATTTCACGCAATTCGGCTTTACGGATGTGCTGTTTCCCGGCGTCACCTGACGTTTTTGCCCCTGAAAATTAAAAAATTGTTGCAGTGCAACATTGCGCTTGACAACGTAAAACAGCGATGTAGAATGAAGTTGTGTTGCAACGCAGCATTCGATGCAGCGGGCACGAAACCTTTATTCAAGCATGACCTTCAAGGAGAACTTCACCATGATCACCAAGCCCCAGGAATTCGCCAAAGCCGGTTTCGATTCGGTTTCCTTCTTCGCCAACACCGCCTTCGACAGCATCGAGCGTCTGGCCGCCCTCAACCTGAACGCCAGCCGTTCGCTGGTCGAAGCCTCCTTCGCCAACGCCAACGCCCTGTTCGGCGTCAAGGACGTCCAGTCCTTCCTGAAGCTGCAACAGGAACTCGCCGCGCCGGCGATCGAGAAGGGTCTCGACTACTCGCGCAGCGTCTACGCGATCACCGCCGAAACCAAGGACAAGGTCGCCAAGCAGGTTGAAGCCCAGGTTGCCGACACCAACGCCAAGGTTTCCGGTCTGGTCGAGAAGGCCCTGGCCTCCGCGCCGGCTGGTTCCGAAGTGGCTGTCGCCGCTGTCAAGACCGCCATCAAGTCCGCCAACGAAGCCTACGAAGGCCTGAACAAGGCTGCCAAGCAGGCTGCCGAAGTCGCCGAAGCCAGCGTCACCGCCGCGACCGAAGCCACCCTGAAGGCCGCCAACGTCACCGCTCCGAAGGCTGCCAAGAAGTAAGGCGGCCTGAGTTTCTGCCGCCTCGCGGCAGGCGAACCGGAGCCAGTCCCCGGCAGCAAAAAGCCATTGCTTAGCAATGGCTTTTTTATTTTTTATCAATCAACTACGATTGATTGATAATGTATTACATCATGTTTGTTTCGGTGCTGCGACACCGCTATCACCAGAGCGAAGCGCGACACCGTGTTCCACCGGCAGGCCGGTCTGTTGCCAAAGCAGCATGCCGCCGCGCAGGTTCGCAACGCGAGCGAAGCCGGCCTGGCGGAGGATCACCGTCGCCTGGCCGGAGCGCATGCCGGCATGGCAGACCGGGATCACCGGCTTGTCCTGCGGGACTTCCGCCAGGCGGTCCTTGAGTTCATTGAGCGGAATGAGCTGGGCGCCGGCGATGTGGCCCAGCCTTTCGTCCAGTTCCCCGCGCTGGCGCACGTCGAGGATGTGCAGGTCGGCGCGGTGTTCGGCGACCCACTCCGGGTCGATTTCGAGCAGGCCCGCGTAACTCTGTCGTACCGGCCCCCACTCGGCGGGGCGCGGCACCTTGCCGTCGGCGGGTTGCCCGGAACGCATGTTGGCGGGCACGGCGACGGCGATCTGCTTGGGATGCGGGAGATTCAGGTTCTCCATGAAACCGACGAAGTCGCGCTCGTCGGCCTGGCCGCCGATGCGCGGATTGAAGGCCTTTTCCTCGCCGACCGACGACACCGTGCGCCCGTTGTAGTCGTGGGCGGGAAAGATCAGGCAGTCGTCGGGTAGGCTGAAGATCCGCCCGGTGATCGAGCGGAACAGGGTGGCGGCATTGCCCTGCTGGAAATCGCAGCGGCCGGCGCTGCGGATCAGCAGGCAGTCGCCGGTAAAGGCCAGGCGCCGGTCGCCGGTCACGAAAGTCAGGCAGCCGTCGGTGTGGCCGGGCGTGGCACGCACGTCGAGAGACGAATTCCCGAATGCCACCCGGTCGCCGTCGTCGAGCCGCAGGTCGGCGCCCTGCAGGGCATCGCCGTAGCGCCGGGAGATGCCGATCCGGCAGCCCGTCGCCTGCTGCATGAGCCAGGCGCCGGTCACGTGGTCGGCATGGCAATGCGTATCGAGCGCCGCGACCAGCTGCAGCCCGAGTTCCTCGACCAGCGCGCGGTCGCGGAGATGCTGCTCGAAGACAGGGTCGATGATGACCGCCTGCCGGCTCTGCCGGTCGCCCAGCAGGTAGGTGTAGGTCGACGAGGGCGCATCGAAGAGCTGACGGAAGATCAGGTTGCCGAACATGCGTTTCTCCGTGAGCGATCAGGTAGCTGCAGACAATTTATGGCACCGGCGCGGCCCCGGCAAGAGTTTTCTCCGGTGGCCAGCAGTGGCCGGCAGGGTATGGCGCGCCGGGAGGACGGCGACGGCCAGCGGCTGATTCCCCGCGCGCGAACCTTATTTGCGGCTCGTCTTCAACGGCTTGCCCTTGCCGCCGCGGTTGCCGCGGCAGTTTTCCAGGCGTTCGCCCCTGAGCTTGCCGGCAGCGCCGTCGATGACCGGCAGGATTTCCTCCAGTGCCGTCTTGCCGGGTGCCGCATCGATCAGCTTGAGGCCGCGCCCCTTGGGCAGCAGGCGGATTTCGCCGATGGCGAAGACGAGCCCGCGTCCATCTCGGGTGATGCAGGCGATCTCGCCCTCGGGCGCCGGCGCGAAGACCACCGGCACTTCGCCCTCGGGCAGCGTCATGAAGGCCTTGCCGGCCTTGCCGCGCGACAGGAAATCCTCGCCCTGGCAGCGGAAGCCGTAGCCGCCGCTGGCGGCGACCAGGTAGAGCTTCTCGCCTTGCACCGCCAGCGCCAGGCACGGCTTGCCGCCACCGACGAAATCGACCAGCGAGGTGGCCGGGACGCCATCGCCCTTGCCGCCGGGGATGTCCGAGGCCGGGATCGAATAGGCACGGCCCCCGGTATCGAGGAGGATCAGGTGGTCGACCGTGCGGCAGGGCAGGCAGGCGAGCAGGCTGTCGCCGGAGCGGAAGGTCAGCTGCGCCGGTTCGACATTATGGCCGGTGCGCGAGCGCAGCCAGCCGTGCTTCGAGACGACCAGGGTCGTCGGCTCGTCGACGATGGAGACCGTCTTGGCATCCGACATGGTGACCTTGGCATCGGCTTCGATCAGGGTGCGGCGCTCGTCGCCGTATTTCTTCGCGTCAGCTTCGATTTCGCCGGCGACGCAGGCGCGCAGGGCGGCTTCCGAATCGAGCAGGTGGTTGAGTCCCTTGGCTTCTTCCCGCAACCTGCCCAGTTCCTCGCCGATCTTGATGCCTTCCAGCCGCGCCAGCTGGCGCAGGCGGATTTCGAGGATGTCCTCGGCCTGGATCTCGGAGAGATTGAAGTGCGCCATCAGGTCGGCTCTGGGGTCGTCCGACTCGCGGATGACCCTGATGACGCGGTCGATGTCGAGCAGGATGGCCTGCCGGCCTTCGAGGATGTGGATGCGTTTCTCGGCGGCGGTCAGACGATGGCGCGTGCGACGTTCGACGGTGGACAGGCGGAAGCGGCACCATTCCTCGATGATGCTGTACAGCGACGCCTGCCTCGGCGCGCCGGCAACGCCGAGGACGGTCAGGTTGACCGGGGCGTTGGTTTCGAGGCTGGTGTGGGCGAGCAGCAGGCGCACCAGGTCGTCCTGGCCCTGGCGCGAGCTGGCCGGTTCGATGACCAGGCGAACGGCGTGCTCCTTGCCCGACTCGTCGCGCACGCCGCTTTCCGAAATGGCCGACAGGAAGGCCGCCTTCAGGTTGAGCTGCTCCGGAGTGAATACCTTCTTGCCGGCCTTTTCCTTGGCCACCGGGTTCGAGCAGGCCTCGATTTCCGACATCACGGTGGCCGTCGACACGCCCGGCGGCAGTTCGGTGATGACCAGCTTCCACTGGCCGCGCGCCAGGTTTTCGATCTTCCACTTGGCGCGCACGCGCAGGCTACCGCGCCCGGTGCGGTAGGTGGCGGCGATTTCCTCGGGCGACGAGATGATCTGCGCGCCGCCCGGGTAGTCGGGGCCGGGAATCAGTTCCAGCAGCTGATCTTCGCTGAAATCGGGGTCCTTTATCAGGTTGACCGCAGCAGACGCCACTTCGCGCAGGTTGTGGGCCGGGATTTCGGTCGCCATACCCACGGCGATGCCGGAAGCGCCATTCAGCAGGCAGAAGGGCAGGCGGGCCGGCAGCAGCGCCGGTTCATCGTTGGCGCCGTCGTAGTTGGGCTTCCAGTCGACCGTGCCTTCATCGATTTCGGCGAGCAGCAGCTCGGCGATCGGCGTCAGGCGGGCCTCGGTGTAGCGCATCGCCGCCGCGTTGTCGCCGTCGCGCGAGCCGAAATTGCCCTGGCCGTCGACGATCGGGTAACGCAGGCTCCAGTCCTGCGCCATGCGCACCATCGCGTCATAGACCGACGAATCGCCGTGCGGGTGGTATTTGCCGATCACGTCGCCGACGACGCGTGCCGACTTCACGTGGCGCGGGCTCTTGTACAGGCCCATGCGGTGCATGGCGTAGAGAATGCGGCGCTGCACCGGCTTCTGGCCGTCCGCCGCCGAGGGCAGGGCGCGGCCGGTGACGACGCTCATCGCGTATTCGAGATAGCGGCGGGCAGCATAGTCGGCGGGCGAGGGGATGTCGTCGGCCGGGCCGGAAGCGGCGGGTGGGACGTTCGGTGGGAGATTGGGCGGCACCGGCTCGGCGGGTCGGTTTTGCGGGGCGTTGGGGTCGAAGAGTTTCAACTGGTCGTTCATGGCTTTGCAGTCTGCATCGGGCAGCCGGGATGTTACTCGATTTGTGGCGGCCGGGCCGGGCTTCCCGGCTGGATAATCGACTGCCGAGGCCGGGCGGGATTCGGCTGAAAGGGCGGATTACTGTGGTCGACCGCAGCAATCCGGGCAAATCAGCCGGCGGCGAAGCCGCGCGCCAGTTCCCGGGTGACTTCGGCAGCCGGCACGGGACGGCAGGAGACGGCGTTCTGGCCGCACCACAGCGGGGTGAAGTCGGTACGCCCCTGCTTTTCCGCAGCAGCGCGCAGCGGCGCGACGGCGGCTGCCGCCAGCGGGAAGGCGGGTGCGGCCGGGTTCAACGGCCCCTGTTCGCGCATCAGCCGATTGACGATGCCGCGCGCCGGGCGGCCGGAGAACAGGTTGGTCAGTGCCGTGTGCGCTACTGCGTCGGTTTGCAGCGCGGCGCGGTGCAGGGCGCCGGTCGTCGCCTCCGGGCACAGCAGATAGGCGGTGCCGGCCTGGACGGCGGCGGCGCCCAGGGCGCGGGCCGCCGCGGCACCCGCAGCATCGGCGATGCCGCCGGTAGCGACGACCGGGCAGGCGACGGCGGTGACGATCTGCGGCAGCAGGGCGATGGTGCCGACCTGCGTCGTCAGGTCATCGCCGAGGAAAATGCCGCGATGTCCGCCGGCTTCGAGCCCCTGCGCGATGACCGCATCGGCGCCGTGCGCAGCCAGCCAGCGCGCTTCGGCGACGGTAGTTGCCGACGACATCACGAAGGCGCCGGTCGCCTTGACGCGTGCGAGCAGGTGTTCCGCCGGCAAGCCGAAATGGAAGCTGACGACGGGGGGACGGAATTCCTCGACCAAGGCCGCCGCCTCGTCGTTGAACGGCAGGCGTCCCGGGCCGGCCGGAATCGCCTCGGGATCGATGCCGAATTCCCGGTAATACGGCGCCAGCCGCTGGCGCCAGGCGGTCTCGCGGGCGGGATCGGGGAGCGGCGGCGGGGTGTGGGCGAAGAAATTGACGTTCCACGGCCGGTCCGTTCCGGCCCTCAGCGCCGCCAGTTCGCGGCGCAGCTCGCCCATCGGCAGCATCGCCGCCGGCAGCGAACCAAGGCCGCCGGCGGCGCAGACGGCGAGCGCCAGCGCGCTACCCTGGACGCCGGCCATCGGCGCCTGGATGACCGGCAGCAACAGGCCAGCTTCGGCGAGAAAACTCATGGGGACTCCGTGTCGTCGAGAAGACGTTCGCATTCTGCCAGCAGCGACCGGGCCAGCTCGGAATGGTAGTTGGGGTCGAGCGCTTCCATCATTTCATGGGCGGCATACAGACCGGCTTCGCGCGACAGCGTTCCGGCCATCTGCCTGGCGAACTGGTCGCTCAGCGCCGCCAGCCGCCGGCGCTCGGCGAGCGGCAATGCGCTTTTGGAGCGGGCCAGCCAGTCGGCGGCCAGGCTGGCGCCCTGGGCGTCGCTCAGCCACTGCCCGTGTTCATACCAGGTGGAGAGGCGGTGGGCGGCGAGCGCGAACAACAGGGCGATGTTGATACCGCGCGGGGTCGGCGGCGTGTCGTCGCGTATCCGCATGTCAGGTGTGCCGCGCAGCAAGCGCCCGGGCGATGAAATGCCGCCCGACCCGCGGCTTCGGCACGCGGTCGTCGAACCAGGCGCGGGGATCGGTGTCCAGCCCGATGCCGTGCATGTAGTTGTAGAGCGCCTTGTTCAGCGCCTTGCCGAGGCGGTCGTGGTCGACGCCGGTGGGGTCGATGAAGTCGACGTCGTTCCTGGCGAACTTGCCGGGCGGCAGCGGCTGCAGGCGGATGCCGTATTCCGCCGGGTGGAGGCCGATCGGCGAATGCACGGTGCACGCGAAGCGGTGGAAGAAGCCGGACTGGATGCAGTTTTCGGCAAAAAGCTGGCGGACGTATTCGAGCGCATCGACGGTGTCCTGCACCGTCTGCGTCGGGAAGCCGTACATCAGGTAGGCGTGAACCAATACTCCGGCTTGGCTGAAGGCGCGCGTGACGCGGGCGACCTGCTCGACCGAGACGCCTTTCTTCATCAGCGCCAGCAGGCGGTCGGAGGCAACTTCGAGACCGCCGGAAACGGCGATGCAGCCACTGTCGGCCAGTTGCAGGCAAAGCTCGGGGGTGAAGGATTTTTCGAAGCGGATGTTGCCCCACCACGAAATCGCCAGGTTGCGCCGCTGCAGTTCCTCGGCCAGGGCGCGCAGGGCCTTGGGCGGCGCGGCCTCGTCGACGAAATGGAAGCCGCTGTGCCCAGTTTCGTCGACGATGCGCTCGATGCGGTCAACCAGCGTCCGGGCGCTGGCCGCCTCGAAGCGCGAGATGTAGTCGAGGCTGACGTCGCAGAAGCTGCATTTCTTCCAGTAGCAGCCGTGGGCGACGGTGAGCTTGTTCCAGTGGCCGTCCGACCACAGCCGGTGCATGGGGTTGAGCATGTCGAGCAGCGACAGGTAGCGGTCGAGCGGCAGGCCGTCCCAGGTCGGGGTGCCGGTTTCCTCGAACGGAATGTCGGGCTCCTGATTGTTGAAGTAGCGTACAGCGCCCTCGACCCGGGTAAAGGTACGGACCAGGTTGAGGCGCGGCCGTTCTCCCGCCAGGTGCTCGAACAGCGCCAGCAGCGGTTTTTCGCCGTCGTCGAGGGTGAGGTAGTCGAAATGGTCGAAGACGCGCGGCTCGGCCAGTTCGCGCAGCTCGGTATTGACATAGCCGCCGCCGAGCACGGTGACGACCTGCGGATATGTTGCCTTGATCGTCTGCGCGATGCGGAAGGCGGCATAGACCGAGCCGGGGAAGGGCACCGAAATCAGCACGATGTCCGGCCTGCTGCGGTCGACCGCCGAAATGGCCAGATTTTGCAGGGTCGTATCGACCAGCGTCGGCTCCCCCGCCAGGGCCGTGGCCAGCGGGTCGAAGCTCGCCTGGCTGCGGGCCAGCGCTTCGGCATAGCGGACGAACTCGAAGCGGGTGTCGACCGCCTCGCGCAGTACGTCGGCCAGGTCGTTGAGGTAGAGCGTCGCCAGGTGCCGCGCCCGGTCCTGCACGCCGAGCGCACCGAAGGCCCAGGCCAGCGGGTCGCCGCCGTCCTCGCCGACGTAGTTGTCGAGCGCCGCGAAGCGCGGCCCTTCGGGCAGGAAGGCGCGCGAGCCGATGCGGTGGGCGATCGAGCCGTCGCGGCCCTGAAGCAGCGCAATGGCCGGACCGATGGTGGAAAGATAGCGGTCGAACTGGTTGAGGAAGGTCTTGAGCGTGGGTGAGCGCTTTTTGCCGGGAATCGCCTCGGCCGCCGCCCTGAGCTTCGGCAGGCCGGCCGGCGACAGCAGTTCGAGCACCAGCGCCAGCGCCAGGTCGGTCTGTTCGGCATGGAAACCGCGCGAACGCAGGAAACCGGTGAGGTAGGCGGTGGCCGGATAGGGCGTGTTCAATTGCGTCATCGGCGGGATGACGCTGAGGATGCGCGGGCGATGCAGGGCCACGGCCGCCTATCTGCCCAGGCGCTGCTTGATCTGCGGCAGCGCGGCGAGGGCGGCGCGTTCGCCTTCCATCATGGCGTCGTGCCGCGCGGTGAAATCCCAGGACTTGACGTAGGGAAGGTTCGGCCGGATGACGATGTCGGCTTCCTTCAGCTCGTTGCGGGCGATGATGCCGCCCATGACGGTCGTCGTCTGCCAGAGGATGGCGCTCAGGCTGTCGGTCGGCTGGCCTTCGGGGCGCGCCGAGATGTCGACGGCGATGACGAAATCGGCGCCCATTTCCCGCGCCGCCTGTACCGGCACCGGGCTGGTCAGGCCGCCGTCCACGTAGCTGCGGCCGCGGAACTGCATGGGCTGGAAGACGCCGGGCACGGCGGCCGACGCGCGCACGGCCATGCCGGTGTCGCCGGTGCGGAAAACGACGCGCTCGCCGCTGTTGAGATCGGTGGCGACCGTGGCGAAGGGCTTGTTCAGCTTTTCCAGCGGGCGCTTGCCGAGATTCTGGTTGATGAAGTCCTGCAGGGCCTCCCCCTTGAGCAGGCCGCGGCCGCCCAGCGTCCAGTCGGCGAAGATCTTTTCGTCGAGCTGGACGGCAATCTTCTGCATGGCGAAGGCGTCGAGGCCGCTGGCGTAGAGCGAACCGACGACGGCGCCGGCGCTGGTGCCAACGACGTAGTCGGGAACGATGCCTTGCGCTTCGAGCATCTTGATCACGCCGATGTGGGCGAAGCCGCGCGCCGCGCCGCCGCCGAGGGCGAGGCCGATCTTCGGCTTGCGTAGCGCGACTGGCGCCGGCGCAGCCGGTGTCGCGGCAGGCGGGGCGGCAGGTTTCGCCGAACCGAGCGAGGGGAGCGAACCGCAGCCGGCGAGCAGGGCGATGCCGAGGACCAGCAGGCCGGCGCGGAGCACGGGCAGACGGGGCATGGTCGGGGAGTGGACGTTCACAAGATGTGCAAAGGGCCGAAGCTTAGCGACTTGCGCTTACCGGCGCTGTGACGGTCGGTAACTCTGAGGACCGAATGGGCAGGCGCTCAGACATCCGCCTCGACCAGCCCGCCGTCCTTTTCCATCCAGGCGCGGCGGCCGGCGGCTTCGCCCTTGCCCATGAGCAGCGTGAAGGTGCCGGCCATTTCGGCGATGACATCGCGGCTGGCCTGGAAGGGCACGAGGCGGCGGGTGTCCGGGCAGAGCGTGGTTTCCCAGAGCTGGTCCGGGTTCATTTCGCCGAGGCCCTTGAAGCGGGAGACGCTGATCTTGCTCTCCGCAACGCCCTCGTCGGCCAGCTTCTGCAGCGTCTGTTGCTTCTCGGCCTCGTCCAGACAATAGATCTTGCGCGTGTGGCCGCGCGCCTCGACATCGACGCGGAACAGCGGCGGCTGGGCGACGTAAATGTGGCCGCGCTCGACCAGGGCCGGGAAATGGCGGAGGAAGAGGGTGAACAGCAGCACCTGGATGTGCGAGCCATCGACGTCGGCATCGGACATGACGATGATCCGCCCGTAGCGCAGCCCGGACACGTCGACCGTGTCGATCTGCTCCAGGCCGTGCGGGTCGACGCCGATGGCCACCGAGATGTCGTGCACCTCGTTGTTCTTGAACAGCTGATCGCGCTCGACTTCCCATGTGTTGAGCACCTTGCCGCGCAGCGGCAGCACAGCCTGCGTCTCCTTGTCGCGGCCCTGCTTGGCGGAGCCACCGGCCGAGTCGCCCTCGACCAGGAAGACCTCGTTGCGGCTGGTGTCGTCCGATTCGCAGTCGGTCAGCTTGCCGGGCAGGGTGGCGATGCCGGACGATTTCTTTTTCTCGACCTTCTGGGTCGATTTCATGCGGTTCTGCGCCGCCTTGACGGCCAGTTCGGCGATCTTCTTGCCGAAATCGGCGTGGCTGTTGAGCCACAGCTCGAAGGGGTCGCGCACCATCTGCGAGACGAGCTTGTAGGCGTCGCGCGAGGTCAGCTTTTCCTTGGTCTGGCCCTGGAATTGCGGGTCGAGCACCTTGGCCGAGAGCAGCCAGGTCATGCGGCCGCAGACGTCTTCCTGCGCCAGCTTGACCTTGGCCGGCAGGATGGCGTGATGGTCGGCGAAGGTCTTGACCGCCTCGAAGACGCCGGCCTTCAGCCCGGCCTCGTGGGTGCCGCCGTCGAGCGTCGGGATCAGGTTCACGTAGGATTCCGGCTTGCCGCCGCCTTCCTCGAACCAGGCCAGCGCCCAGGTCGCACCTTCGCCGACGGCGAAGCCGTTCTCGGCCTCGACGTACTTCTCGCCGACGAAGATCGGCGCAACCGGCTGGCCGACCATCATTTCGGCGAGGTAGTCGGCCATGCCGTTGCGGTAGCACCAGCTTTTTGGCGCCTCGCCCTCGATTTCCAGCTCGACGGTGACGTTGGGCATCAGTACGGCCTTGGAACGTAGCAGGTGTTCCAGTTGCGCCAGATTGACCTTCGGCGAGTCGAAATATTTCGGGTCTGGCACGATGCGCACCGTGGTCCCGGTGTTGCGCTGGCCGCAGTCGCCGATGCGCGCCAGCGGCTCGGTGACGAAGCCGGCGCCGAAGGCGATGCGGTGCACGCCGCCACCGCGCCTGATCTCGACTTCCAGCCGCGTCGACAGCGCATTGGTCACCGAGACGCCGACGCCGTGCAGGCCACCCGAGAAGCGGTAGGCGTTGCCGGCCTCCTTCTTGTTGAACTTGCCGCCGGCGTGCAGCTTGCAGAACACCAGCTCGACCGCCGGCCGGCCTTCCTCCGGATGGATCTCGACCGGGATGCCGCGGCCGTTGTCGGACACCTCGATCAGCCCGTCGGCCTGGATGCGCACCGCGATCTTCTTCGCGAAGCCGGCCAGCGCCTCGTCGGCGGCGTTGTCGATGACTTCCTGGACGATGTGGGTCGGGCAGGTCGTCCGGGTGTACATGCCCGGGCGTTCCTTGACGGGTTCGAGGTCCTTGAGGACGCGGATGGAAGAGGCGGAATAGTCAGTCATGCGCTGTGAAAATGAGGCAATAAAGGCGGTCGACCGCAGCGATCAGCGGTTGCCGGCGGATTGTACCGGCTGTGGCGGCATTCCCAACGCGCCGATCATCGCGCGCACGGCGCGCAGCTGGGCGCCGTCGCGGGTAGGGTAGTCGGCGCCGGTGTAGCCCCACCAGTCCCAGCAGCCCTTCGGATTGAGCAGCCAGCGGAACGAGCCCCAGGCCAGGCCGTAGCGCCGCACCGTCTGCGGGTAAAGCACGACGATACGGTTGCTCGCTGCCCAGCCGTTGTAGCCGGCGCCGTCGACGAAGCGGCGGCCGATTTCGCCGGCGTTCTGCAGGCAGCCGTGAAAGGCAACGTGGATCCGGCAGCCGCCGCTGCGGCAGGCGGTGGGAACGAAGGCATAGCCCTCGTCGGCCAGGCTGGCGTCGACGGCGCGCCCGCGCACGAAGGGGCGCTGGTCGAAGACGACCATCTCGCCGGCCGGCGGCGCGGCGGGCGGCTGCAGCGGGCCGAGCAGGTGCGCCAGCAACTGGCCGGCGGCGTCGACGTCCTGGCAACGGTTGATGAACGGTGTTTCGCTGGTCGGGCAGGCGTTGGCCTGCGGGTCGGCGACCGAAAGCATGGCGTGGCCAGCCTCCGGCACCTTGACGAAGCGGATGGCGTCAGCGGGCAGGGCGGCGCGGTAGAAGGCGTCCAGCGCGTCCATCACCGGCGCCAGGACGACCTGGTCGTTGCCGCCGGCCAAGAGCCAGACGCGGTCGTCGCGCAACCTGGCGGCGGGGTCGATGCGGCCTGCCGCGGCGAACTGATTCACCACCCGCAGGGTCTCCTCGGCGGTCGGCGGCTGCGCGTCGCCGGTCGGCGCCATGCAGTTGCCCAGCGCCCGGCGCACCGAACCACGGGCACAGTCATACGGCCCGCCGGCGACGATCCCGGCGCCCCGCACGATGGACGAATAGGCGACCTGGAACTGCACCGCCATGTAGCCGCCGGAAGAGATGCCGGACACCGTCACGTCGTCGGTACTCGCGCCCAGCGCCGGCAGCGGTTGAGCAGCACTGGCACCGGCCGCAGCAAGCAGGAGAAGGATCGGGACGGCGCGGCGCAGGGAGAGGAGGTTCATGACGGCAGGTTGTGCAGGGTTGGCGGATGGCGTCGTGAAAAACGGGCAAAAATGCGGGTCGACCGCAACAGGCGGCGCCGGCGGCATTCTACCGGTTCCGGCAGCCGGGAACGGAATTGAAAAGGGCCGGCGAGGCCGGCCCTGGGGCATACTCCGCCGGAACGGGGAGCGCTACTTGCTCTTGATCGCCTTGCCGGCCGGCGTCGATCCGCCCTGGACGCCGAGCTGGCCGCCGGTGCCGAGGCCGCCTTGCACCTCCTGCGCCTTGTAGTTGCGCACCGCGCGCACCAGGTTGTTGTAGGAATCGGTGAAGGCGGCGACGATGACCTTTCCTTCGGCGGTATTCGAGTAGCCGCCGCCGATGCCGCCGGCCGCCGAGCCAAGCAGGCCGCCGATGGCGCCGAAATCCATGTTGCGTGCACTGCCCTCGGCCGCCGCCAGCTGGACGCTGGAACGGTTGTCGATCAGGGTCAGCAGGGTGCTGGCTTCCTTGACGTTCATGCTGCCGCCGAGCAGCGCGCCGACCGAGCCCAGGCGGCCGCCGATCGCCGCACCGGCGCCGCCGGCATTCTGGTTGCTGAAAGTGATCGACGGGCTCATCGAGTAGTCGGCGGCAACCATCTGGCCCTTGCCGAAATTGGAGCCCTTGCGCATCTCGCCCGACTGTTCCAGCGCGCGCTCGCCCATGATGTTGCCCATGGCGCGGCCGCGCTCGACGACGACGAAGCAGTTCGATTGCTGGACCAGCAGCTTGAGCACCGGCACCGTCGACCCGAGCCGCCATTGGCCGGTGAGGATGCCGTACCACGAGGCATGGGTGTCCTCGACGATCGCCACCGTCCCCATCGTCGCCGCGCACTTTTCGAGCTGCGAGTTGGCGCCCTGGACATTGCTGCCGGCCGCGGAGCCGGTTGCCGTCGTCTTCGCCTCGGGGGAACCCATCTGCATGTTGGAACAAGCGGCCAGCGTCGCGCACAGCATCCCGCCCAGCAGGACGCGACATTTGGAAAGTTGGGGTGCTTTCATGATGACCTCCTAGATTGTTCGTGACTGTTCTTGATCGTTCTGCGGCATGTCGGCGCAGGCCTTCCACTATACCGAAACTGCATGCGAACGTTTGACCGCGGCAGACGAAAATGGCTCACTGAAATCGCGCTTTTTTCAGTGCTGCCCGGAAATTACGCCATTTGCGCTATGCTTCGCCGGTCGCCCGCAGGCAATCCACATCGCGTAGCGGACGGCGTTTGTCATATCACACGGAACGGAAGACCACGATGGCCGGAGCCAGCCTGCTCGCATTGCTCGACGATATCGCGACGATTCTCGACGACGTCGGCGTCATGACCAAGGTCGCCGCCAAGAAGACCGCCGGCGTCCTCGGCGACGATCTGGCCCTGAACGCGCAACAGGTTTCCGGCGTGCGCGCCGAGCGCGAGCTGCCGGTGGTCTGGGCGGTGGCGGTCGGTTCGCTGAAGAACAAGGTGATCCTGGTGCCGGCGGCGCTGGCGATCAGCGCCTTCATCCCTGGCGCGGTGACGCCGTTGCTGATGCTGGGCGGCTTCTACCTGTGCCTCGAAGGCGTCGAGAAGCTGGCGCACAAGTGGCTGCATACCGCGGAAGAGGACGCCGCGCATCACGCCGAGGAACTCGCCGCGGTAGCCGATGCGAGCGTCGATCTGGCGGCGTATGAGCAGGAGAAGATCAAGGGTGCCATCCGCACCGATTTCGTGCTTTCAGCCGAGATCATCGTCATCGCGCTCGGCACCGTCGCCGGCCAGCCGTTCGCCACCCAGGTCGCGGTGCTCGCCGGCATCGGCCTGCTGATGACGGTCGGCGTGTACGGCATCGTCGCCGGCATCGTCAAGATGGACGACCTCGGACTCTACCTGCTGGAGCGCGGCAACGCGCCGGCGCAGCTCATCGGCAAATGGTTGCTGGCGGCGGCGCCGAAGTTGATGAAGGCGCTGACGGTGATCGGCACCGCCGCGATGTTCCTGGTCGGTGGCGGCATCCTGGTGCATGGCATTGCGCCGGTACATCATGCCATCGAAGCCGTCGCGGCCAACGTCGGGGTGCTCGGGGGCGTCGTTGCGCTGCTGCTCAACGTGGCGGTCGGCATCGTCGGCGGCGCGCTGGCCATGCTGGTGGTCGGCCTGGCGGGCCGGGCGGTGAAAATGTTCAAGGGGGACAAGTCATGAGCAAGGCGCTGCGCCTTTCGGAAAAGTGGTTCCGCTTCGGCCTGTGGGTCGTCGCCTTCGTCTTCGCCAGCTTCCTGATCGGGCTGGGCGGCACCGTCGTCCGCAACCTGCCCAAGGTCGAGCACAACTACACGCTGGAAGACTTCATCGACCAGCCGGCGGCATCGCAGGCCCGCGGCACCATCAAGACGACCCAGAAGACCCGCCAGGACGCGCAGGAGCGGCTGGAGCAGGCGCGCCTGAAGCACAGCACGGCGCGCGCCAATTCCGTCGCGGCGCGCGAAACCTTCAACAACTGGCTGGCCACCCGCCAGGCCACGCGGCGCGCCGACCAGGACCCGGAACTGATCGCCCGCACCCAGGAACTGGATGACCTCAAGAGTGCCGAACGCAAGGCGCTGGGCGACGTCGAGGCGCAGCAGCAGACGCTGCTCGACGCCCAGCAGGCCGAGGCGCGGGCGCAGGGTCAACTGCGCGAACTGGAACAGACCGCCGCGGAAAAGCTGGCGACCGAACTGCGCAGCCAGGAGCTGCGGGTCTTCCTCTACCGCCTGACGCTGACCCTACCACTGCTCGGCATCGCCGGCTGGCTGTTTGCCAAAAAGCGCCAGAGCACCTGGTGGCCGTTCGTCTGGGGCTTCATCTATTTTGCGCTGTTCGCCTTCTTCGTCGAGCTCGCGCCCTACCTGCCGAGCTACGGCGGCTACGTGCGCTACGTGGTCGGCATCGTCATCACCGTGCTGGTCGGGCGCTATGCCATCGTCGCGCTGAACCGCTATCTGGAACGGCAGAAACAGGCCGAGGCGCTGCCCGACGTAGAGCGGCGCAAGGAGCTGGGCTACGACACGGCGCTGGCGCGTCTGGCCAAGAAGGTCTGCCCGGGCTGCGAACGGCCGGTCGACCTGACCAACACGGCGATCGACTATTGCCCGCATTGCGGCATCTGCCTGTTCGACCACTGCGGGAAGTGCAACGAAAGGAAGAGCGCCTTTGCGCGCTTCTGTCATGCCTGCGGCGCCGCGGCGCGGGAATCGGCAGCGGGCTGAGGTCAGCCGAGCAGGGTGACGACGATTTCGCGCTGGTGCCTCTGGGTACGGTGCTCGAAAAGATAGATGCCCTGCCAGGTGCCGAGCAGCAGGTGGCCGCCGGCGAACGGCACGCTCAGCGAAACGCCGGTCAGCAGCGAGCGGGCGTGGGCAGCCATGTCGTCTTCGCCTTCGAGGTCGTGGCGATAGCCCGGATCACCGTCCGGCGCCCAGCGTCGCATGAGCGTTTCGAGATCGCCGCGCACCGAGGGATCGGCGTTTTCGGTGATCGCCAGCCCGCAACTGGTATGGCGCACGAAAATGTGGGCTATTCCGGTGTCGACCGCGGCAGATGCCACGATGGCGGCGACTTCCCGGGAAATTTCGGTGGCGCCGCGGCCGCGCGTCGCAATGGTCAGACGATGCTGTTCGGTTGCCACGGGCGTCGCCGGAAAATCAGGATTTGTCCTTGAGCAGCCCCTGCAGGGCCGCGAACGGATTGTGGGTGGCGCCGCCGCGGCGCGCCGTACCGTCTTCAGTATACCCCCGGTCGGCCTCGATCTGCTTCTGGTGTTCGTTGTCGTGGCAATACACGCAGAGCAGTTCCCAGTTGCTTCCGTCGGGCGGATTGTTGTCGTGGTTGTGGTCGCGGTGGTGAACGGTCAATTCGCGCACGTTGGCCAGCGTGAATTCCCGCGCGCAACGGCCGCAGATCCACGGATAGATCTTCAGGGCCCGTTCGCGATAGCCCGCAGCGCGCGCCTCGGCGCTCTTGCGGGCGGCGAGAACCACATTGTCGAGGCGGTCGTGATCGATGGCTTTCATGATTTACCCAGGCTGTTCATCTGTTGTGACGTCAATCATACGCGAGGCGTTCCCACCCGGGACAGGGACGACGGCAGCCGGTAGACTGACGCTTCCTCTGTCCGTCGGCTGCAACCATATGGAACCCTGTCCCTGGTGCCTGGGCTTTGAGCTCTACCGCGAATATCACGATACGGAGTGGGGCGTACCGTTGCGCGACGACCGGGCGCTCTTCGAACTGCTGATTCTGGAAGGAGCGCAGGCCGGGCTATCGTGGTCGACGATCCTGAAGAAGAGGGAAAACTACCGGCGCCTTTTCGACGGCTTCGACCCGACCCTGATCGCCCGCTATGACGACACGAAAGTTGCCGCGCTGCTGGCCGACCCGGGTATCGTGCGCAATCGCGCCAAGGTGGCGGCGACCATCGGCAATGCCCAAGCCTACCTGGCGATGGCGAAAAGCGGCCAGTCTTTCGGCGATTTCCTGTGGCAATTCGTCGATCAGGTGCCGATCCAGAACAATTGGCATTCGCTCGCCGAAGTACCAGCGAAGACGGCGCATTCGGACGCGATGGGCAAGGCCTTGAGCCGGGCGGGATTCAAGTTCGTCGGCTCGACGATCTGCTACGCCTTCATGCAGGCCGCCGGCATGGTCAACGATCATTTGGTGAGCTGCCCGCGCCATGCCGAGCTCAGGGATCAATTCGGCGGATGATGCCGCCCGCCATCCGGGCGTTCAGGCTTGGCGGTCGTAGCTCAGTGACCGGGGCTCCGGCGCAGAAGGGCGCAGACGCAATCCGGAATCGAGCGGGGTGACTTCGGGGCATTCGCGGCATCCGTCGCTGCTGATTCGGGCCTGTCCGCCGACGTTTCCCCGGTAGGGGCGCCGGGCCGTTCGTCGATCGCCTTCCGAAGGATTGCGCCAACCCCTTTCCATTGGTCGTTGCCCACCGCTGCCTTGGCGCGAAACGCTTCCATGACGATGCTGTTCATGATCGATGCGCCTTTTTGGGTAGACATTGCCAATCCTCCTTTTTGCGTAGCCTATCGCCGGACAGGCCGCCCCGACTGTGGCGCATTTCACGGTCGCAAAAAAATGGCGGCTTGCGCAGGGCCCGCGCCGGAGGATTTCTTGCTTGAAGGATTGCTCGCCATGATCCGCATGTTCGCGGCGTGGTGCGTGATGCCAGGGCGTGTTCACAGTGTCGGCGGCCATTCATGGTCCGCGCTGTTCGCTAACTACGACCTGCGCGCGGGTCGCCTGTGGGTTCTGGAAGTGGCCTCGACCGCGGTCGGGCCTTATTTGTTGTGGCGTATCCGGGCAGTTTAGGGGCACCGAAAGGACGAATCACCGGCAGCCATCGGAAAATTCTGCTGGCATCCGCACCGCGTCCGGCATGACCGAGTGATGCATACTGTACGTGGCGGCCACCAGCGGTTGCCTGTCGCCGAATTACTTGGACCGGAGAAAACCATGGCGGGATTCGAAAATTACCGTGCCGATACCGATGAAATCGAGCGGGAAATTGAACGCAAGGGCGTCGTGCTCGGTATTGACTGGTCGGATGAGCCCCAAGTCAGGGCCTTGGCCAGGGAAGCGCTCGATCACCTGCAGGAGGATGTCAGGATCGCTGCTTCCGGTCCGGTGGACCATAGACTTCTGGCCAAGGTCGATCTTTTCGGCCTGGCCGGGATCATGCTGAGAACGATGGAGGAAAGCGCCTCGGTCGGCGTCAAGAGCCATGGCGGAAGCACCTGGAAAGTGTTTGCCAAGGCACTCTGGGAGGAAAAGGAACTCCGCACCTGAACTGCCCCAATTACTTTACAGCAAGCCGAACTTTACTAAGATGGAATGGAAACCACTGGATGGTTCCGGATTCCCGGAGCCTGGAGTCAATAAGCAATTTCAAGAGGTCGTATGATGGCCACAAAACACGTCGAACTTCGTAAGCTCTGTGACAGACGTGTGAATGACGTCGGGCCGCCCGAAGGATGGAAGGAGCGCCGGCGCAGCGTTGAACGTAGAATGCCCACGGTCAATGAAGATGAGTTCACGCGCTCGGACTGGTTCGGACAAATGGCTGCTTTCGTGGACGAGAGGGCGGCCGAAGAAGAAGCCATCCGGAAAGCCTTCGAAGCAGCCGAGTCGGACAAACGATAGCGCCGGGTAATCGTCCCTACGATCTAAATTTCGGCTGTTCTTCGCAGCTTGTTGGGGCCGACTCATCGGTCATGACGGCATTGCCGAGTGCCAGGCTGTCGCGCACCGCCACGGCAGCCAGCACCGCCAAGCTCGCGGCGACGACCAGATGCAGGGCAAGCATGCCCCATTTCCACGGCTCGAAGTTCGAACCTTCGGTCTGGCGCTCGACGAGCACACCGTTTTCGTATTTCTCGCAGATGATCCTGGGCATGATGATGGCCTTTCTGTGTCGAGCACCGGATTCGAGTTTCGGCGATCCTGAAAAGCAAAAAGCCCAGTCTTTTGAACTGGGCTAAGTGCTTGAAGCTTTTGGCTCCCCGACCTGGGCTCGAACCAGGGACCTACGGATTAACAGTCCGGCGCTCTACCGACTGAGCTATCGAGGAACAGAGGCGCGCATAATAGTCAGTAAAAGCCGTCCGGTCAAGCGAATGCGGGATATACTGGCAAAAAAATTTTATTTTCCCAATGGATCCAAAACTGATATTCGCCAAAACCCCGATCGGGGATGAGGCCGTTCGTCAAAGCACCCGTGTCGTTCAACGCAGTTTGCGCATGGTGCTCGTGCAGGTGGATGGCAAGCTGACCGTTGCCGAGTTGAGCGCCAAGATCGGTGATCCGCGTCTCGTCGAAGGTGCATTGCGCGAACTGGAAGAGGGGGGCTATATCGCGCCGACCCTGGAGGCCGTGTCGGTCTGGCAGGAGAGCAAATTGCGGGTCGAGCGCCTGAAGGCTGCCGCGGTGTCGAGCGTTGCGTTCGGCACGCGTTCGGCGCCCGGTGATTCGCGCCAGGATGCCAGCATGGCAAGCAGTTTTTCCACGTTTGGAAGATCCAGGCCACCGGCTGGCGGCCCTGATGCAAACGGCAACGAGCCGGCAACGGAAAGGAATGAGCGCGGCGCCCGGCGTTCTCCGCTGACGATCGTCGCAATCGCCCTGGTGTCGGTGCTGCTGATTGCCGTGGCGATTCTGCTGTTTTTCCCTTACGAGCGCTTCAAGCCCGGCATCGAAAGCGAACTCGTGCGGACCTGGCAAACGCCTGTTCGCGTTGGCAACGTCCAGCTGAAACTGCTACCCAAGCCGGGCTTGCTGCTTTCCGACATACGCATCGGGGAACGTGGCGATTCGGTGATCGAGCAGGTGCGCATCTATTCCCTTTTTTCGATGCTCGGTTCCGGTGCGCACATTCTCGAGCGCGTCGAAATCGCGGGCGGTAGGGTTCTCGCCGATCACCTTGCCGGGTTGTCGATCCTCGCCCCCGAAGCGGGCCGTGCGCCGGCACAAGCGCTGATCAGGCATGCCACCATCGAGCGCATGACGGTCGTTGCCGGCCCGCTGGCGCTTGGCGAACTGAATGGCGACATCAAATTCCACGGCAACGGCCAGGTTGAAAAAGCGGCCCTGCAGACCGTCGACCGCACCTTGCGCATGGAAGTCGAGCCAGGCGGCCAGGGACCGCTAATGAAGGTCGAGGGATTGGGCTGGCGCCCGACCGACGAGTTTCCGCTGACTTTCGATTCCCTGCAGGCGCAAGCCGTCCTGCAGAAAGGCAAACTGACGGTTCAAAGCTTCGATTCACGAACGCTGGGCGGCGTGCTGCGAGGCAGCTGGCTGCTGGACTGGAGCAGGGGCCTGACGATGGCAGGCGACGCTAAGCTGGAACGGCTCGACTGCCGCAAGGTAACCGCCCTTTTTGCCCCGTCGCTTGCGCTGGAAGGGGATTTGATGGGCAGCCTTCGCCTGCGCGGCGCCGGCAGCAACTGGCAGGCGATGTGGGGGAGCGCCGAGGCGGTGCTGGATGCGGTCGTCGTGCGCGGCGTACTGAACGGCGTCGATCTGGGCGAGGCGGCGCGGCGCGGCAATGGCTCGCTGGTGCGGGCCGGCAGCACCAAGTTTGATCGCCTGGCGGTACGGGTGAGCATCGACCCGCGCCAGGTGATCGGACGAGACCTGACGTTGAACGCCGGCATGTTTACCGCGGCCGGCCAATTTGTCGCCAACCGCGAGCGCCAGGTGGACAGCAATCTGCTGGTCACCATGCAGACCTCGGTGTCCTCGCTCACCCTGCCGATCCGGGTCAGCGGGACGCTGCCCAACCTGCAGGCGGCCAGCACCCGCTGATCGGCCGGACAAAAAAATGGCGAGGCCGCAGCCTCGCCATCCGTTTTCGTCGAAAGGAACTCAGCCCTTGGTCACGGTGGCAATCGCCTTCGCAACATAATCGACGTTCTTCGTATTCAGCGCCGCCAGGCAGATGCGGCCGGTCGACACGGCGTAGATGCCGAATTCTTCCTTCATGCGTTCGACCTGCGCGGCGGTCAGGCCGGTGTAGGAGAACATCCCGCGCTGCTGGGCGACGAAGGAGAAGTCCTGGGCGCAACCGGTCGCCTTGATGGCGTCGACCAGCCCGGTGCGCATGGCGCGGATGCGGTCGCGCATGCCGGCCAGTTCGGCTTCCCACTGGGCGCGCAGTTCGGCCGAGGCGAGGACGCCGGCGACTAGGGCGCCGCCGTGGGTCGGCGGATTGGAATAGTTGGTGCGGATGACGCGCTTGACTTGCGACATCACACGGGCAGCCTCTTCCTTGCCGGCGGTGACGATGGACAGCGCGCCGACACGCTCGCCGTACAGCGAGAAGTTCTTGGAGAACGAGCTGGAAGCGAAGAACTGCAGGCCGGACTTCGAAAAGGCGCGCACGGCCACGGCGTCGGCATCGATACCGTCGGCAAAGCCCTGGTAGGCCATGTCTAGGAAGGGCACCAGACCGCGCTCCTGGCAAACGGCGACCACTTCGGCCCACTGGGCGTCGGAGAGATCGGCGCCGGTCGGGTTGTGGCAGCAGGCATGCAGGACGATGACGGAGCCGGCGGGCAGGCCCTGCAGGCAGGCTTTCATGCCGGCGAAGTTCACGCCGCGGGTGGCGGCGTCGTAGTAGGGGTAGTTCTCGACCACGAAGCCGGCGGACTCGAACAGCGCGCGGTGGTTTTCCCACGATGGGTCGCTGATATAGACCTTGGCGTCCGGGTTCAGGCGCTTCAGGTAATCGGCGCCGACCTTCAGGGCGCCGGTGCCGCCAAGCGCCTGGGCGGTGATGACCTGGCCGTTGGCCAGCAGCTCGGAATCCTTGCCGAACAAGAGGTTCTGAACGGCGGTGTTGTAGGCCGGGTTGCCTTCGATCGGCTGGTAGCCGCGCGGCAGGGCGGCCTTGACCCGGGCGTCCTCGGCGGCCTTGACGGCGGCGAGCAGCGGAATCTTGCCGTTGTCGTCGAAATAGACGCCGACACCGAGGTTGACCTTGGTGCTGCGGGCATCCGCGTTGAATGCTTCGTTCAGGCCGAGGATGGGGTCGCGCGGGGCCATTTCCACCGCAGCGAAGATCGAAGAGGACATAAAGACTCCGTGGAATAATACGAACAATGCGCGCAGCACCCTTGCCACACGCGAAAAACCGAAGAATTTTAACATGAGCGAAACCAAGACCAGCATCCCGGTTGTCTGCTTCGAGGGCAGCCCGTATCGGCTGCATCAGCCCTTTCCGCCGGCCGGCGACCAGCCCGAGGCGATTCGCCAGCTGGTCGAAGGCCTGGAGGACGGTCTTTCCTTCCAGACCCTGCTCGGCGTGACCGGTTCCGGCAAGACCTACACGATGGCCAACGTCATCGCGCGCACCGGACGCCCGGCGCTGGTGCTGGCACCGAACAAGACGCTGGCGGCGCAGCTCTACGCCGAATTCAAGGAATTCCTTCCGGAGAACGCCGTCGAGTATTTCGTTTCCTACTACGATTACTACCAGCCCGAGGCCTATGTGCCGTCGCGCGACCTGTTCATCGAAAAGGACAGCTCGATCAACGATCATATCGAACAGATGCGCCTGTCGGCGACCAAGAGCCTGATCGAGCGGCGCGATGTCGTCATCGTCGCCACCGTTTCCTGCATCTACGGCATCGGTGACCGCGACGAATATCACAACATGATCCTGACCATGCGGGTCGGCGACAAGCTCGACCAGCGCGCCATGATCAAGCGCCTGAGCGACATGCAGTACGAGCGCAACGAGATGGATTTTCACCGCGGCATCTTCCGGGTGCGCGGCGACATCATCGACATCTTTCCGGCCGAACACGCCGAGCATGCCATCCGCGTCTCGCTGTTCGACGACGAAATCGAAAGCCTGCAGTTCTTCGACCCGCTGACCGGCCATCTGCTGCACAAGACGCTGCGTTTCACCGTTTTCCCCGCGTCGCACTACGTCACCCCGCGCAGCACCGTGCTGCGCGCGATCGAAGCGATCAAGGACGAGTTGCGCGAGCGGATCGACTTCTTCACCCGCAGCAACAAGCTGGTCGAAGCCCAGCGCATCGAACAGCGAACCCGTTTCGACCTTGAACTGCTCGACCAGATCGGCTTCTGCAAGGGCATCGAGAACTATTCGCGGCACCTTTCCGGGCGCCGGGCCGGCGAGGCACCGCCGACGCTGATCGACTACCTGGCGCCGGATGCCCTGATCTTCATCGACGAGTCGCACGTCACCATCGGCCAGGTCGGCGGCATGTTCAAGGGCGACCGTTCGCGCAAGGAAAACCTGGTCGACTACGGTTTTCGGCTGCCTTCGGCGCTCGACAACCGGCCGTTGCAGTTCAACGAGTTCGAGGCCCACCTGCGGCAGACGATCTTCGTCTCGGCAACCCCCGCGGAGTACGAAAACCAGCACGCCGGACAGGTCGTCGAGCAGGTCGTCCGGCCGACCGGCCTGATCGACCCGAAGGTCTGCGTGCGCCCGGCGTCGACCCAGGTCGACGACTTGCTCGGCGAGATCCGGACGCGCGTCGATGCCGGCGAGCGCGTACTGGTCACCACGCTGACCAAGCGCATGGCCGAGGACCTGACCGACTTTCTTGCCGAGAACGGCATCAAGGTGCGCTACCTGCACTCGGACATCGATACCGTCGAGCGCGTCGACATCATCCGCGACCTGCGCCTTGGCGAATTCGACGTGCTGGTCGGCATCAACCTGCTGCGCGAAGGGCTGGACATCCCCGAGGTGTCGCTGGTCGCCATCCTCGATGCCGACAAGGAAGGCTTCCTGCGCTCCGAGCGTTCGCTGATCCAGACCATCGGCCGCGCAGCGCGCCATATCAATGGCACAGCCATCCTCTATGCTGATACGATTACGCAATCCATGCAGCGGGCGATCGCCGAAACGGAGCGGCGGCGCGAAAAGCAGATCGGCTTCAACACCGAACGCGGCATCACACCGCGCGGGGTGTCCAAGAAAATCAAGGACATCATCGACGGGGTCTACGATGTCGAGTCGGCCAGGGGCGAGCTCAAGGCAGCGCAGCAACAGGCGGCTTACGAGGCCATGGATGAGAAGACGGTGGCAAGGGAAATCAAGCGCCTCGAAAAGCAGATGCTCGAGTGCGCAAGAAACCTGGAATTCGAAAAAGCGGCAGCCGCCCGCGACGATTTGTTCCGCCTGCGGGAGCGGGTGTTCGGCGCGGCGCAGCATGACCGGGATGGAGACGAGACAAGATGAGCTATCGCGTGCTGCTGGTCTGCATGGGGAATATCTGTCGTTCCCCGACGGCCGAAGTCGTGTTAAGACAACTTATAAAAAACAATAACCTGGGAAGCATTGTTGAAGTTGACTCTGCGGGAACCCATGGTTATCACGTCGGCGAGGCGCCGGACTCGCGGACCCAGCGGGCAGCGGCGGCGCGTGGCTACAACCTGTCGCAACTGCGCGCGCGCAAGGTCGCCCGCCAGGATATCGACTACTTCGACCTGATCCTGGCCATGGACAAGACCAATCTCGACAACCTGCGCCGCATGGCGCCGCCCGAGGCGCACGAGCGCATCAAGCTGTTTATGGATTACGCCAGGAATTTCGACGACGACGAGGTACCCGATCCCTACTACGGGCTCGGGCACGGCTTCGACCTGGTGCTCGACATGGTCGAGGATGCCGCGCGCGGGCTGGTCGACGATATCAAGAAGAAAATAGCCGCTGAATGAACCGGCTGTCCGGACAGGCAATGAAAAAGGGCACCCGCGGGTGCCCTTTCTGTTGATCGCCTGAGCTTATTTCTGCGTTTCGACGATCACCAGCGGCTCGTCGCTGCCCGCCTCGACGACCTTCGGCTTGCGCGCACGGCCGAGCTTGGGCGGCGCTTCCGGCTGGGCGACCACGGCCGGCGCGGTCGTCTGCACCAGCACCAGGCCACTTTCGGCCAGCGTCTTGTCGAGGTCGACCGCCACCGGCGCTGCGATGACGACCGGCGGAACCACGATTTCCGGGCTTTCCTGGACGTCGACCGCAACAGCCGGCGGAATCACCGCCTCGACGACCGGCGCGGCCACGACTTCGGGAATCGCCGGTGCGACAGCCTCGACGACCGGCTGGACTACCGGTTGCGCCACTACTTCGGGCGCCGGCGCCTCCGGCTGAACTGCCGCGGCGACGGAAACCTCGGCAACAGGGGCGGGAACGACCACTGTTTCTTCGGAAATAACTGCAGGCGCGGCTTCCGTGGCGACTGCGACTGCAGCGGCGACGGGCGTCGCTGCGCCGACATCGCCTTCGTTGCGACGCTCGCCGCGTCCGCGGCCGCCACGACGACCACGGCGACGGTTGCCCTGATCCTCGGCACCGACGCCCTCGGGCGCGTTCTCACCGCTGCCGATGGCGGCCGAAACCTCGGCCGCGAGCAGTTCCGGCGCCTGCTTGTTCTCCACCGCTTCCGGCTGCTGGCGCTCGCGCCGCTCCTTGCGTTCGCCGCGCGGCTTGCGTTCCTGACGCTCGCCGCTTGCTGCGGTCGACTCCTCGCGCGGGGCCTTTTCCACGTTGCGCTCGCCGCGTTCGCTGCGCTCGTTGCGGTTTCCGCGATCCTGGCGCTCGCTCCGCTCGCCGCGCTCTTCGTCCCGGCGCCCGCCGTTGCGGCCGCCGCGACGGTTGTCGTTGCGCTCGCGCCGGCCGTCACCACGGCCTTCGCGCGGCTTCCTGGCCGGCTCTGGTGCCGGAGTTGCCTCGACCGGCTTCGGCGAACTGCGGAACCACGACATGATCTTCGTGAACAGGCCGGTTTCGGGCGGTGCAGCCACCGGCGCCGGGGCCGGGGCGACCGTCTTTTCCGGCAGGTTGGGCGCCGGCTGCTCGGGGGAGATGCTCTTGATGACGGCCTCCTGGCGCGGCTTCGCCGCTTCGTCCTTGCTGCCGCCGGGGCGAGCGGTTTCCTCGACCGGCGTATCGACCATCTTGTAGGAGGGCGCGCGCACGTCGTCGTTGTTCAGATCGTCGTGGCGCAGACGGGTGATCGTGTGCGCCGGCGTCTCGAGATGAACGTTCGGAATCAGCAGGATGGTGACCTTGTGGCGCAGTTCGATGGCCTGGATGTCCGGACGCTTCTCGTTGAGCAGGAAGGTAGCGACATCGACCGGCACCTGGACATGCACGGCGCCGGTGTTTTCCTTCATCGCTTCCTCTTCGAGGATGCGCAGAATGTGCAGCGCGGCGGATTCGGCCGAGCGGATGTGGCCGGTGCCGGTGCAGCGCGGGCAGGGGATGTAGCTGGTTTCGGCGAGGGCCGGGCGCAGGCGCTGGCGCGACAGTTCCATCAGGCCGAAGCGGCTGATCTTGCCCATCTGGACGCGGGCGCGGTCGAAGCGTAGCGCGTCGCGCAGGCGGTTCTCGACTTCGCGCTGGTTGCGCTGGTTTTCCATGTCGATGAAGTCGATGACGATCAGGCCGCCGAGGTCGCGCAGGCGTAGCTGGCGTGCCAGTTCTTCGGCCGCTTCGATGTTGGTCTTGAACGCCGTTTCCTCGATGTCGGCGCCCTTGGTGGCGCGCCCGGAGTTCACGTCGACCGCCACCAGCGCCTCGGTATGGTCGATGACGATGGCGCCGCCGGAGGGCAGGTTGACCTGGCGGGCGAAGGCGGTTTCGATCTGGTGCTCGATCTGGAAGCGAGAGAACAGCGGCACGTCGTCGTGATAGCGCTTGACGCGGTTGACGTTGCCCGGCATGACCGTGCCCATGAATGCCTTCGCCTGCTCGTAGACCTCGTCGGTGTCGATCAGGATTTCGCCGATGTCCGGCTGGAAGTAGTCGCGGATGGCGCGGATGACCAGGCTGCCTTCGAGGTAGATCAGGAAGGCGCCCGATTGCTGCTGGGCGGCGCCTTCGATGGCGCTCCACAGCTGCAGCAGGTAGTTCAGGTCCCACTGCAGTTCCTCGGCCTGACGGCCGATGGCGGCAGTGCGGGCGATCAGGCTCATGCCGTTGGGCACTTCGAGCTGATCCATGATTTCGCGCAGTTCGGCACGCTCGTCGCCGTCGACACGGCGCGATACGCCGCCGCCGCGCGGGTTGTTCGGCATCAGCACAAGATAGCGGCCGGCCAGCGACACGTAGGTGGTCAGGGCGGCGCCCTTGTTGCCGCGCTCGTCCTTGTCGACCTGGACGATCAGTTCCTGGCCTTCCTTGAGTGCTTCATTGATCTTGGCGCGGCCGACTTCGACGCCGGGCTGGAAATACGATCGGGAGATTTCCTTGAACGGCAGAAAACCGTGCCGCTCGGCGCCATAATCGACGAAGCAGGCTTCGAGGCTGGGCTCGATGCGGGTGATGACACCCTTGTAGATGTTGCTCTTGCGTTGCTCTTTGGCGGCCGATTCAATGTCGAGATCGATCAGTTTCTGACCATCGACAATGGCGACACGTAGTTCTTCGGCCTGTGTCGCATTGAAAAGCATGCGTTTCATTGTTTTTGGGCTCCGGCGCGCTTGGGCACGCGGCAACGAAACGCCCGTTCAGGCAGCGACAGTTTCTTTATCGGGTTGCGTCATTGTGGATGAGGGCAAGAGCGACGATGAATGTGCTGATCAACAAACGGTTGCGTGTTTTTTATTGAAATGCGCAACCTGAAATTCCTGCAACGGGCGATCCGTGCGTGCTTACGGCGGGCTAATCCATTAACATCACTACTTTTGGTGAGTGAACTTAACCAGTCGTTTTGCGTTGGTCTGGCTTGCGCAGGTCGCGCAAGTGAGACTTCGAGCCTGCCGCGTGACGGTCGCGCCTTGAGCGCGGGGCAAACGGTCTGACGGTTCGGCATCTCTTGCAAACCGAGACGCAAAACGTGGGCAGTATATTAGAAAATGAACAGCGCTGGTAACAATTCGGTCACCCACCTGGTGATCGGCGACGAAGAGCAGGGCCAGCGCCTCGACAACTTCCTGATCCGCGTCTGCAAGGGCGTGCCCAAAAGCCACCTCTACCGCATTCTGCGCAGCGGCGAGGTGCGAGTGAACAGCGGGCGGGTCGATGCGACGTATCGCCTGCGCGCCGGCGACAAGTTGCGCATTCCCCCGATCAGGGTCGCCGAGCGGGCGCAGGACGAGGTCGACGAAGCGGCCAAGCAGCGCGTGGAGCTGCCCGTCCTCTATGAAGACGAGGCGCTGCTGGTCGTCGACAAGCCGGAAGGCATCGCCGTGCATGGCGGCAGCGGCGTCAGCTTCGGGGTCATCGAGGCCCTGCGCCGGCAGCGGCCGCAGGCGAAATTTCTCGAACTGGCGCATCGGCTTGACCGCGAAACCTCCGGCATCCTGCTGGTCGGCAAGAAGCGGCTGGCCCTGACGGCGTTGCACGACATGTTCCGCGAACACGGCGCCGGGGCCGACAAGCGCTACCTGGTGCTGGTCAAGGGACGATGGATGAACGCCACCCAGCACGTCCGGTTGCCGTTGCACAAATATCTGACCGACGGCGGCGAGCGGCGGGTGGCGGTCGATGCGCAGGGCAAGGCGTCGCATACGGTCTTCCGCCTGCTGGCACGCTGGCCGGGAATGAGCCTGCTCGAGGCGCAGCTGAAGACCGGGCGGACGCACCAGATTCGCGTCCATCTGGCGCATCTCGGCTTTCCGATTCTCGGCGACGAGAAATACGGCGATTTCGCCGTCAACAAGGAACTCCGCCGCCACGGACTCAAGCGCATGGCGCTGCACGCCTGGCGCATGGCCTTCCGGCATCCGCTGACGGCGGCGCCACTGGAGTTCATCGCGCCGCTGCCGGACGGTATCGGCAGCCACATCGCTGCGGTCGACGCCCAAAATACGCGGGAATTCACGGCCGACAATCTGGAACAATTTCTCGGGAAAATCCTCTGAAGCGCATGAAATACGAACTGATCGTCTTCGACTGGGATGGCACCCTGCTCGATTCCGCGGGTGCCATCGTGCGCGCCATCCAGGCGGCCTGCCGCGATCTCGAACTACCGGAACCCGACGACGCCCAGGCGCGCCACGTGATCGGCCTCGGCCTGGTGGATGCCATGCGCCAGGCGGTGCCTGACCTGAAGCCGGAACGCTACCAGGCGATGTCCGAACGCTACCGCTTCCATTACCTGTCCGGCGACCATGAACTGACGCTGTTCGAGGGCATTCCCGAACTGCTCGCCGACTTGCAGGCCGCCGGCCATCTGCTGGCCATCGCCACCGGCAAGAGCCGCGTCGGCCTCGACCGTGCGTTGGACCATTCCGGCCTGCGTCCGCTGTTCCATGCCTCGCGTTGCGCCGACGAATGCCATTCCAAGCCGCACCCGCAGATGCTCGACGAACTGATGGCCGAATTCGGCGTTTCCGCCGCGTCGACCGTGATGATCGGCGACACCTCGCACGACCTGCTGATGGCCCGGAACGCCGGCGTCGACGGTCTGGCCGTCACCTATGGCGCCCATCCGCACGACCATCTGGCCGAGCAGGGGCCGCTAGCCTGCCTCCATACCGTCGCGGAACTCGAATCTTGGCTGAAATCCAACGCCTGATCTGCGCCAGCGCCGAGCTTGCCGATGCCGGCAAGGGCGTCTGCTTTACCGTCAACTGGCGGCAGCGGGAAGCGGCGGCCTTCGTCATCCGCTTTCGGGGGCAGGTCCGTGGCTATCTCAACGAATGCGGCCATGTTCCGGCGCAACTCGACTGGCAACCGGGAGAGTTCTTCGACGATTCCAAGCTATACTTGATCTGCTCGGTCCATGGCGCGCTTTATGCTCCGGATTCGGGCCAGTGTCTGGGCGGCCGCTGCCATGGCAGGGGGCTGGTCGCGTTGCCGGTCGCTGAAGCGAATGGTCAGGTCTTTCTAACAGAAGAAGTTGCACATGGATAATCCCCAACCCCCCAACAATTCCTCGGACTGGGAACGGCGCACGCTCGAAAAACTGGTCTTTTCGGCGCTTCAGGAACAGAAGGCCGGCCGGCGCTGGGGCATCTTCTTCAAGATGCTGGGCTTCGTCTACCTGACACTGGTGCTCGCTGCACTGGTCGACTGGGGCACCGAAACGTCGCATCAGGAGCGCCACACGGCGCTGATCGACATTGCCGGCACCATCGAGTCGAAAGGCGCGGCCAATGCCGAAAAGATGCTCGAGTCGCTGCAGAGCGCCTTCAAGGAAAAGAACGTCGCCGGCGTCGTCCTGCGCATCAACAGCCCCGGCGGCAGCCCGGTCCAGGCCGGCATCATCAATGACGAAATCCGCCGCCTGCGCGCCGCACATCCGCAGACGCCGCTCTACGTCGTGGTCGAAGACATCTGCGCCTCGGGCGGCTACTACGTCGCCGCGGCCGCCGACCGGATCTACGTCAACAAGGCGAGCATCGTCGGTTCGATCGGGGTCTTGATGGACGGCTTCGGGTTTACCGGAACGATGGAAAAACTCGGCGTCGACCGGCGCCTGCTGACCTCGGGAGCCAACAAGGGCTTCCTCGATCCCTTCTCGCCGCCGAACCCCGGCCAGGAGGCGCACGCCCGCGCCATGATCGACGAAATTCACCGGCAGTTCATCGAGGTGGTCAAGGCCGGCCGCGGCGAGCGCCTGAAGGAAACGCCTGACATGTTCTCGGGGCTGATGTGGACCGGCGAGCAGAGCATCAAGCTGGGGCTCGCCGATGATTACGGCACCGTCGATTCGGTCGCCCGCGACGTGATCAAGGCAGAAAAGGTGCTCGACTACACCGTCAAGGAGAATATCGCCGAGCGTTTTGCCAAGCGTCTCGGGGCAGGTGCGGTCAACAGCTTCTGGAACGGCATTTTCGAGAGCGCCGCTGCGGTCCGCCTGCGCTGATATCGCTCAGGCGAGGAGCAGAAACACCGTCGGACGCCGCTCGATTTCGGGCGGCGTCTGTTTTTTCCACTGCTGAACCGTTCGCGTCAGCACCGATTCGCCGGGCAGGCTGAGATCGGTTGCCAGCGTCAGCCGGGTGCCCGGCTGGCACGCCTTAAGGATACCGTCGAGCAGTTGCCGGTTGCGGTAGGGCGTTTCGATGAAAATCTGCGTCTGGCGGCGCTTGCGCGATTCGCTTTCCAGTTCGCGCAGGGTTTTGTCCCGCTCCGCCTCCTTGGCCGGCAGGTAGCCGTGAAACGCGAAGCGCTGGCCGTTGAGGCCGGAAGCCATCAAAGCCAGCAGCAGCGACGACGGGCCGATCAGTGGCACGATGCGGATCGCCTCGCGCTGCGCCAGCGCCACCAGGTCGGCGCCCGGGTCGGCGACCGCCGGGCAGCCGGCTTCGGAAATCAGGCCGACATCGTGTCCGGCGCGCAGCGGAGCGAGCAGGCGATCCAGCGCCTCGGGCCGGGTATGTTCGTTGAGTTCTTCAAGTTGCAGCGCTTGCAACGGCGCATCGGTTCCTACGGCCTTGAGAAAGGCACGCGCCGACTTGGCGTTCTCGACAACGAACTGCGTCAGCGGCCGTACCTGCTCAAGGACCGTCGCCGGCAGACACAGTTCGGGCGCAACGGCGCCAAGCGGCACGGGAATCAGATAAAGCGTGCCGCTCGTCACAGTACGGTCATTCCATGCTTGCGCAGCAAGTCGCAGAGCGTGATCAGCGGCAGCCCGACCAACGCATTCGGATCGTCGCCCTGAATGCGGCTCAGCAGCGCGATCCCCAGACCCTCGGATTTGGCCGACCCGGCGCAGTTGTAGGCCGGTTCGCGGCGCAGGTAGTTCTCGATTTCCGCGTCGCTCAGCTCGCGAAAGCCGACCAGCGTGGGGACGCCACGCACCTCGGCTTCCCCGGTCTGCGCATCGAGGACGCAAAGACCGGTGAAGAAATTGACGGTCCTGCCCGAAAGCTCCCGCAGTTGCGCAACCGCCCGTGCGTGCGTCCCCGGCTTACCGAACACGCGGCCATCCATTTCGGCGACCTGGTCGCTGCCGATGATCAATGCCTTGGGAAACTGCTGCGCCACGGCACGCGCCTTGGCCTCGGACAGACGCAGCGCCGTCGTGATCGGTGATTCGCCGGGCAGCGGGGTTTCATCGGTTTCCGGGCTGGCGACCGCGAAGGGCAGGCCGAGTTTGGCAAGGAGTTCGCGCCGGTAGGGCGAGGTGGACGCAAGTACGAGTTGTTTCGGGGACATAAATGTGTTGTTGCGACAAGTGCTTGCAAAAGACTCTTGAGGCAGCACTTAGTTTTGACTTGGAATGCTAAAAATACTATTATCTCGCGTTTAAGTCGGAACCGCTCAGGATTGAAGAAGATTTCGGATAGTTTCGCATTTGCCCGTGATGGTCGTGTTCTGGAAGGAGCGCTGGCCGTCACCAGCCTGGAGCGCCTGCACGATCTGCTGGCGGAGGTTTCCGGAGAGGTCACTTTCCGGCTTCAGGGGTACAAGGGAGAGCGCGGACAATCCATGCTGCGTCTGCAGGTGAACGGGGTGCTCCCGTTGGCTTGCCAGCGTTGCCTGGAGGCTATCCATTTCGAACTCGATGTCGACAGCCAGCTGGAATTGATTTCCGAAGATAGCGAACTGTCGCAGGATGAGCTGGAAGACGACACCCGGGATTTCCTGCCGGTGGCGGGCGAACTGGATGTGGCCGAGTTGGTGGAGGATGAAATCCTTCTGGCCCTTCCGGTCGCGCCGCGGCACGAAAGATGTGGTTTGCCCGGCGCCGCCGATGTCGGCGAACGGATCAATCCGTTCGCGGCACTGGCGGAGCTGAAAGGTAAGCCGAACTGATTTTTTTGGAGTAACAACATGGCCGTTCAACAGAACAAAAAATCCCCGTCCAAGCGTGGCATGCATCGCGCCCACGACTTCCTGACCAACCCGCCGCTGGCCGTCGAGCCGACCACCGGCGAAACGCATCTGCGCCACCATATTTCGCCCAACGGTTTCTACCGCGGCAAGAAGGTTCTCAAGGCCAAGGGCGAGTAATCGTTAATTGAAGGGCAGGCGGTCCGTCGCGGGCCGCCTGCCTTTTCTTTTGCCATGACAGCCCGCATTGCCATCGATTGCATGGGGGGAGACCACGGACCGTCGGTGACGGTGCCGGCGGCGCTCCGCTTCCTGGAAGATCACCCCGGCGCCAGTCTGATCCTTGTCGGGCGCGAGGAAATCGTGCGGCCCCTGCTGGCCGGCCAGGATGCGAACCCGCGCCTGCGCGTGGTGCACGCCTCCGAAGTCGTCGGCATGGATGAATCGCCCGCGCTTGCACTGCGCGGCAAAAAGGATTCGTCGATGCGGGTGGCGATCAACCTCGTCAAGAACGGCGAGGCGGATGCCTGCGTTTCGGCCGGCAACACCGGCGCCCTGATGGCGATCTCGCGTTTCGTCCTCAAGATGCTGCCGGGCATCGAGCGCCCGGCCATCTGCGCGCCGCTGCCGACCTCCAGTGGGCACACCCACATGCTCGATCTTGGCGCCAACGTCGACTGCGGGCCGGAACACCTGCTGCAGTTCGGCATCATGGGTGCCATGCTGGTCTCGGCGATGGAGCACAAGGAACGTCCGACCGTCGGCATCCTCAACATCGGCGAGGAAGAAATCAAGGGCAACGAGGCGGTCAAGGCGGCCGCCGAACTGCTACGCAACTCGGGCCTCAATTTCATCGGCAACGTCGAGGGCGATGGCATCTACAAGGGCGACGCCGACGTCGTCGTCTGCGACGGCTTCGTCGGCAACGTGGCGCTGAAGACTTCGGAAGGCCTGGCCCAGATGCTGGGCTCCGCGCTGCGTGCCGAGTTCAAGCGCAACTGGCTGACCAAACTGGCGGCGATGATCGCCATTTCGGTCCTCAACAATTTCAAGCAACGCTTCGACCATCGCCGCTACAACGGCGCGATCCTGCTCGGACTGCGCGGGATTTCGGTCAAGAGCCACGGCTCGGCCGATGCCTTTTCCTTCGGTTTCGCCATCGGTCGCGCCTACGATGCCGCGGAGAATCGCGTGCTCGAGCGCATCGCCACGCGCATTACCGAAATGGCCGAACCGGAAGCAATCAGCGCGGAGGAGAGCACCTGAATGTTTGCACGCCTGATCGGCACCGGCAGTTGTCTGCCCGGCCTTCCCGTCACCAATGACGATCTGGCGGCGCGGGGCATCGACACCAACGACGAATGGATCGTCACCCGCACCGGCATCCGTAGCCGCTACCTGGCCGAACCCGGCACGACGTCGAGCGAACTCGGCCTGATCGCCGCCCAGCGTGCAATTGAAATGGCCGGCGTGACGCCTGGCGAGATCGACCTGATCATCGTTGCCACCTCGACGCCTGATTTCATCTTCCCGAGCACTGCCTGCCTGATCCAGGGCAAGCTGGGCAACAAAGGGGCCGCGGCCTTCGACGTACAGGCGGTGTGCAGCGGCTTCGCCTATGCACTGGGCATCGCCGAGAAATTCATCCGCTCCGGCAGCCACAAGAGGGCGTTGGTCATCGGCGCCGAGGTGTTTTCGCGCATTCTCGACTGGAACGATCGCGGTACCTGCGTGCTGTTCGGCGACGGGGCCGGTGCCGTCGTCCTTGAAGCGTCGGACAAGCCCGGCATCCTGGCCACCGCGATGCATGCCGACGGCAGCCAGAACGGCATCCTGAACGTACCTGGCCAGATCTGCGGCGGCCAGGTTACCGGCGACCCGTTCCTGCGCATGGACGGCCAGGCGGTCTTCAAGTTCGCCGTGCGCGTCCTCGCCGACATCGCCGAGGAAGTCTGCCAGGCTGCAGGAATGCAGACGAACGAGGTCGACTGGCTGATTCCGCACCAGGCCAACATCCGCATCATCGAGGCGACTGGCAAGAAGCTCGGCGTCGACCGCAGCAAGGTCATCGTGACCGTCGATCGCCATGGCAATACCTCGGCGGCTTCGGTGCCGCTGGCGCTCGACGAGGCGGTCCGCGACGGACGCATCCGGCGCGGCCAGAAAGTGCTGCTGGAAGGCGTCGGCGGCGGCTTTACGTGGGGCGCGGCCCTGCTCGAATTCTGATCCAGGAGACTCCGGACATGTCTTTTGCATTCGTTTTTCCCGGCCAGGGCTCGCAGAGCGTTGGCATGATGGCCGCCTACGGCGACGCCGCCGTGGTTCGCACCACCTTCGACGAGGCGTCCGCCGCGCTCGGTGACGACCTGTGGGCCATGGTCGCCGAAGGCCCCGCCGAAACCCTGACCCAAACGGTCAACACGCAGCCGGTCATGCTGACCGCCGGCATCGCGGCCTGGCGCCTGTGGTGCGAAAAGGGCGGCCGGAAGCCGGCCGTCGTCGCCGGCCACAGCCTCGGCGAATATTCCGCGCTGGTCGCCGCCGGCGTCATCGATTTCAAGGATGCCGTGCCGCTGGTTCGCCTGCGCGCCGCCGCCATGCAGGAAGCCGTGCCGCTCGGCACCGGCGCCATGGCCGCCGTACTCGGCCTCGACAATGCCGGCATCGTCGCCGCCTGCACCGAGGCGGCGCAGGGTGAAGTCGTCGAACCGGTCAATTTCAACGCCAACGGCCAGACCGTGATCGCCGGCCACAAGGCCGCCGTCGAACGCGCGATGGAAGCCTGCAAGGCGCGCGGGGCCAAGATGGCCAAGGCATTGCCGGTTTCCGCGCCGTTCCATTCGTCGCTGATCCGTCCGGCGGCCGACAAACTGGGCGCCCGCCTGGCCGAACTGACGCTGAAGGCGCCGGCCATCCCGGTAATCAACAACGTCGATGTCGCCATCGAAAACGACCCGGCCCGCATCAAGGATGCGCTGGTCCGCCAGGCCTACAATCCGGTGCGCTGGGTCGAGACCGTCCAGAAAATGGCTGCCATGGGCGTGTCGACCGTGGCAGAGTGCGGCCCCGGCAAGGTGCTGGCCGGTCTCACCAAACGCTGCGCCGACGGCATCGCCGGCGTCGCGCTGGCCGATGCCGCGGCCATCGACGCCAACATTGGCCTGGAGTAAGCGATGCTGAACGACAAGATCGCCCTGGTGACCGGCGCCACCCGCGGCATTGGCCGCGCCATCGCGCTCGAACTGGGCCGGCAGGGCGCCACCGTGATCGGCACTGCGACCAGCGAAGAGGGTGCCGGGACAATTTCCGCCTACCTGGCCGAAGCCGGCATCAAGGGCCGCGGCATCGCGCTTAACGTCACGGACGCCGCCCGGACCGACGCCGTGCTGGCCGACCTGGCCAAGGAATTCGGCGCCATCACCGTGCTCGTCAATAACGCCGGCATCACGCGCGACAACCTGACCATGCGCATGGGCGACGACGAGTGGGATGCCGTCATCGACACCAACCTGAAGGCGGTCTTCCGCCTCTCGCGCGGCGTCATGCGCGGCATGATGAAGGCGCGCTTCGGCCGCATCGTTAATATCACTTCGGTCGTCGGCTATTCGGGCAACCCCGGGCAGGCCAACTACTGCGCCGCCAAGGCCGGTGTTGCCGGCATGAGCCGCTCGCTGGCCCGTGAACTCGGCAGCCGCAACATCACGGTCAACTGTGTCGCCCCGGGCTTCATCGCCACCGACATGACGCATGCCTTGACCGATGAGCAGAAGGCGGCCATGCTGGCATCCATTCCGCTGGCCCGTGCCGGTACGCCGGAAGATATCGCCGGTGCCGTCGGATTCCTGGTTTCACCTGCCGCCGCGTATGTCACGGGCACGACTGTGCACGTGAATGGCGGCATGTTCATGGATTGATTTCCCCAAGCCCCGGCTTTTGGTAGAATCACAACGTTTTTTTCGTACCCCTGAGGGGAAGGAGTTTTTCGAATGGATAACATCGTAGAGCGCGTCAAGAAAATCGTCGCCGAACAACTGGGTGTGAACGAAGCGGACATCAAGAACGAGTCCTCTTTTGTGGACGATCTGGGCGCGGATTCCCTGGACACCGTCGAACTGGTCATGGCACTGGAAGAAGAATTCGAGTGCGAGATCCCCGACGAACAAGCTGAGAAGATCACCACGGTCCAGCAGGCGGTCGATTTCATCCTCGCCAACAAGAAGTAATCCATTTCGGTTGATCCTGGCAAGGCCGGCCCGCATGGCCGGCCTTGCTACATTTGCTTGCGGAGCTCACCTTGGCACGTCGTAGAGTCGTAGTTACTGGTCTCGGCCTCATTTCCCCGGTCGGCAATAGTGTCGAAGAAGGTTGGCAGAACATCATTGCCGGCCGTTCCGGCATTGCGCCCGTCACCCGATTCGATACCTCCGCCTTCCCGGTACAGTTCGCCGGCGAGGTCAGGAATTTCGATGTCACGCAGTACATTTCGGCCAAGGACGCCCGCCGCATGGACAAGTTCATCCATTTCGGCCTGGCGGCGGGCATCCAGGCCGTGCGCGACGCCGGTCTGGACAAGGAAGGTGCGGCTGACCCCGAGCGCGTCGGCGTCTCCATCGGGTCCGGCATCGGCGGCCTGCCGCTGATCGAGGAAACCAAGGACGAATACAATGCTGCCGGCGTGCGCAAGGTTTCCCCGTTCTTCGTTCCCGGTTCGATCATTAACATGATCTCCGGCAACCTGTCGATCGAGTTCGGCTTCAAGGGCCCGAACCTCTCCATCGTCACGGCCTGCACAACGGGTACGCACTCCATCGGGGAAGCCGCCCGCATCATCGAATACGGCGACGCCGACGTGATGATCGCCGGTGGCGCCGAATCGACGGTCTCGCCGCTCGGCCTCGGCGGCTTCTGTGCCGCCCGCGCCCTGTCCACCCGCAACGACGACCCGGCGACCGCCAGCCGTCCGTGGGACAAGGACCGCGACGGCTTCGTGCTGGGCGAAGGCGCCGGCGTCCTGGTGCTCGAGGAATACGAGCACGCCAAGGCGCGCGGCGCCAGGATCTACGCCGAAGTGGCCGGCTACGGCATGAGCGCCGACGCTTACCACATCACCGCGCCGAACATGGACGGCCCGCGCCGCTCAATGGTCAATGCGCTGAAGAACGCCGGCGTGACGCCGTCCGACGTGCAGTACGTCAATGCCCACGGCACCTCGACGCCGCTCGGCGACAAGAACGAGTCGGATGCGATCAAGGCCGCCTTCGGCGATGCAGCGTACAAGATCGTTGTCAATTCGACCAAGTCGATGACCGGCCACCTGCTGGGCGGCGCCGGTGGCGTCGAGTCGCTGTTCACCGTGCTGGCCCTCCATCACCAGATTTCGCCGCCGACCATCAACATCTTCAACCAGGATCCGGAATGCGACCTGGACTACTGCGCCAACGCGGCGCGGCCGATGAAGATCGAGTTCGCGCTGAAGAACAACTTCGGCTTTGGCGGGACCAACGGCTCGCTGGTCTTCAAGCGCGTCTAGACCACCGCGTTTCCGCCAGGAATTGAACGGTGCAGTTGCCGATCGAGATCGGACTGCACCGTTCGCGCTTTCTGGGTGTTGCGCTCGTTTCGATCGCCTTGCTGGCCGGCCTGGTGATACTTTTTTTGCCCTGGCCGGCGCTTACCCGCAGCGGCGCTCTGTTCTTCATCGCAGTCGCCGCCGGTCTTGCCTGGCGGCGTCTTGAGCCGGCGCTGCAGGCGCTCAGGCTGGAGCAGACGGGACATATTCTCGTTGCGCCGGCCGGCCATGCCGAGTTCATCGAGGCCGCGCCACTGCCGGGCGCAACGGTCCATCCCTGGCTGACGGTGGTTCGCCTAAAAACGCAGGATGGGCGAACGCATCCGCTGATCGTTGCGGTCGACTCGATGAAACCTGAAGATTTCCGGCGCCTGCGTGTCTTCCTGCGCTGGCGGGCGGATTTCAGCGTACCGGCCGGCGACGCCTGAGGACGGTGTTGCGCGGCTTGTCCGCCATCTCCGGGAAATCGCGGGAAAAATGAAGGCCGCGACTTTCCTTGCGTTGCATGGCGCAGCGGACGATGAGATCGGCCGTGACAACCAGGTTACGCAGTTCGATCAGGTCGTGACTGACGCGGAAGTTGGCGTAAAACTCCTCAATTTCCCGCATCAACAGGCGAATCCGATGCTGTGCCCGCTTGAGCCGTTTGGTGGTGCGGACGATGCCGACGTAGTCCCACATGAAGCGCCGCAGTTCATCCCAGTTATGGGAAATGACGACTTCCTCGTCGGCATCGGTGACGCGGCTTTCGTCCCATTGCGGCAGGCGGGGCAGGGGAGCGGATTTGCCGCCGAGAATGTCGTTGACCGCAGCTTCCGCGAAAACCAGGCATTCGAGGAGCGAGTTGGAAGCCAGGCGGTTGGCGCCGTGCAGGCCGGTGCACGAGGCCTCGCCGGCGACGTAGAGACCGGGCACGTCGGTGCGGCCATGCAGGTCGCTGACGATGCCGCCGCAGGTGTAGTGGGCGGCCGGCACCACCGGAATCGGTTCGCTGGCGATGTCGATGCCCAGTTCCAGGCAGCGGGCATGGATGTTCGGGAAATGCTGCCGGATGAAGGCCTCGCCCTTGTGCGAGATGTCCAGGAACACGCAGTCGAGGCCGCGTTTCTTCATTTCGAAGTCGATGGCGCGGGCGACGATGTCGCGCGGCGCCAGTTCCGCCCGTTCGTCATGCTCGGGCATGAATCGCGTGCCGTCGGGCAGGCGGAGCAGGCCGCCTTCGCCGCGCACCGCTTCCGAAATCAGGAACGACTTGGCCTGCGGGTGATACAGGCAGGTCGGGTGGAACTGGATGAATTCCATGTTGGCGACCCGGCAACCAGCCCGCCAGGCCATGGCGATTCCGTCGCCGGTGGAGGTGTCGGGATTCGTCGTGTACAGATAGACCTTGCCGGCGCCGCCGGTCGCGATCAGCGTGTTGGCGGCGCCGATGGTGACGACCTCGCCGTTGCGGCTATCGAGCACGTAGGCGCCGAAACAGCGGTTCTCGCCAGTGCCCAGTTTGGCGCCGGTAATCAGGTCGATGGCGATATGGCTTTCGAATACCGCGATGTTGGGCGTCGCCCGCACCTTTTGCGTCAGGGTTTCCTGAACCGAGGCACCGGTCGCGTCGGCGACGTGGATCACGCGGCGGGCGCTGTGCCCGCCTTCGCGGGTCAGGTGGTAACCCGATTCATCCTTGGTGAAGGGAACCCCCTGCTCGATCAGCCATTCGATGGCGCGACGGCCGTTTTCGACGACGAAGCGCGTCGCCTTCTCGTCGTTGAGCCAGGCGCCGGCGACCTGCGTGTCGCGGATATGCGCCTCGATCGAATCGCGGCTGTCGAGTACGGCGGCAATGCCGCCCTGCGCCCAGCCCGAGGCGGAGTCCTCGAGGGCGCGCTTGCTGACCAGCGCCACGCGGCAGTGACGGGCGAGCCGCAGGGCAGCCGACTGGCCGGCGAGGCCGCTGCCGATGATAAGGACGTCGAAATTCTGCACGGCTGTTCTCGATCAGGGTGTTTTTTGGCGGAAATATAGCACGCGAGCGGCGTTGCGGACCGTCACACATGGTCACAATTAAGGGCAATTACGCACTACCCGGGCAAATCGGCTAGGCTATACTCCGTCTGACAACGAGACTAACGAGAGTCCCCAAGGGAGAATTCAGAGGCCATGAGCGAGCGCGAAATCGACCAGGCACTGGTCGAACGGGCGCAAGGCGGCGATCAACACGCCTTCGACCAGTTGGTGAGCAAATACCAGCGCAAACTGGGACGCCTGCTGTCGCGCTTCATCCGCGATCCGGCCGAGGTCGAGGACGTTTCGCAGGAGGCCTTCATCAAGGCCTACCGGGCATTGCCGTCATTTCGCGGCGACAGCGCGTTCTACACCTGGCTGTACCGGATCGGCATCAATACGGCCAAGAACTACCTGGTGGCGCAGGGCCGGCGGGCGCCGACATCCACCGAATTCGACAGCGAGGAGGCGGAAACCTTCGAATCCGCCGATCAGTTGCGCGACATCAACACCCCGGAAAGCCTGCTGCTGTCCAAGCAGATCGGCGAAACCGTGAATGCGGCGATGGATGCCTTGCCCGAGGAGCTGCGGACGGCGATCGTCCTGCGCGAAATCGAGGGGCTGTCCTACGAAGAAATCGCCAGCATGATGGACTGCCCGATCGGCACGGTCCGTTCCCGGATTTTTCGCGCCCGCGAGGCTGTCGCGCTGAAATTGCGCCCCTTGCTCGACATTGCGCCCGATCGCCGGTGGTGATCATGAATACTGAGCAACAAAGCACGGTTCGCGCGATCGTCCGCGAACTCGACGGCGACAGCGCGCTGGTCGAAGTCGAGCAGGGCGGTTGCGGGCGTTGCCACGAGAAGGGCGGTTGCGGCGGCCAGCAGCTCACCCAGATGTTCTGCAGCGGCCCACGGCACTATCGCGTAGCCAACGACGTCGGGGCCCGGGTCGGCGACCAGGTGACAGTCGCCGTGGCCGCGGGCAGCCTCCGGAAGAGCGCCAATCTGGCCTATATTCTGCCGTTGACCGCAACCATCGCCGGCGCCGTGCTCGGGATGCCGTTGGGCGGCGACCCGGGTGCGATGATAGGCGCCGTCGCCGGCCTCGTTATGGCGTTCCTGTACGTTCGTCGCCAGGCCGCCCGCCGGGTTGATGATCCGGCCTTCCACCCCCATATCGTGTCTCATTCGTCTTAAGCAATTCAGGAGGTAGATGCCGATGAAACGCTTTTTGGCTCTCTTTTCGTTCCTTTTTCTTTCTTCGCTGGCCGCCGCCCAGTCGCGCGGCCTGCCGGACTTCACCGAACTCGCGGAAAAGCAGGGACCGGCCGTGGTCAATATCAGCACCACCCAGGTGACCCGCAGCAATCCGGGAATGCCTTTCCCGTTCGACGAGAACGACCCGGCCTTCGAGTTCTTCAAGCGTTTCATCCCGCGTCCGCCGGGCGGCGCGGCACCCCGCGAGTTCGAGAACAAGTCGCTCGGTTCCGGTTTCATCATCAGCGGCGACGGTTACATCCTGACCAACGCCCACGTCGTGGACGGCGCCGACGAAGTCACCGTCCGCCTGACGGACAAGCGTGAATTCAAGGCAAAAATCATCGGCGCTGACAAGCGTACCGATGTGGCGCTGATCCGGATCGAGGCGACCGGGCTGCCTGTCGTCAAGCTGGGCGAACCGGCACAGCTGAAGGTCGGCGAGTGGGTGGTCGCCATCGGCTCGCCGTTCGGCTTCGACAATTCGGTCACCGCCGGCATCGTTTCCGCCAAGGGGCGCTCGCTGCCGCAGGAAAACTACGTCCCGTTCATCCAGACCGACGTCGCGATCAACCCCGGCAACTCGGGCGGGCCGCTGTTCAACATGCGCGGCGAGGTGGTCGGCATCAATTCCCAGATCTACAGCCGCAGCGGCGGCTACATGGGGGTTTCCTTCGCCATCCCGATCGACGTCGCAATGGACATCCAGAATCAGCTGCGCGCTTCCGGCAAGGTCAGTCGCGGCCGCCTCGGTGTCGTCATCCAGGAAGTCAGCAAGGAACTGGCCGAGTCGCTGGGTCTGAGCAAGCCAATGGGCGCCGTCGTCAATGCCGTGGAGAAGGGTGGTCCGGCAGAGAAAGCCGGCCTGGAACCCGGTGATGTCATCCTCAAATTCGAAGGCAAGGCGATCAACACTTCCGCCGATCTGCCGCGTCTGGTCGCCGCGACCAAGCCGGGCACCCGGTCGACGGTCCAGGTCTGGCGCAAGGGCGCGACGCGCGATATTGCCGTGACGGTGGGCGAAATGCCGGACGAGAAGACAGCGGCCAGTCGCCCCGGTCGCGGCGCCAAGCCGGCCGAGCAGCAGGCCAATCGGCTCGGGCTGGTGGTCAGCGAACTGACCGCCGAGCAGAAGAACACGCTCAAAATGTCGTCCGGGCTGCTGATCGAGGATGTCCGTGGCACCGGCGCACGCGCCGACCTGCGTCCCGGCGACATCATCATCGCCCTGATCAGCAAAGGAGCAACGACCGAAATCAGGACCGTCGATCAGTTCAACAAGCTGTTGGGCCAGTTTGAGAAGGGCAGCAATGTCACCCTGCTGATCCGGCGTGGCGAAATCCAGACCTTCGTGACCATCAAGGGGCTCAATGGCGGCAATTGAATTGACCCTGCTCAGCCGTAGCTACTGCCACCTCTGTCACGACATGGAGGTGGCGGCAGCGCCGCTGGCGGCGGAATTCGGGGTCGCGCTGCGCGTCGTCGATGTCGACGCCGACCCGGAGCTCGAGGCGAAGTACGACGAACTCGTGCCCGTACTCCTGCACGACGACATGGAACTCTGTCATTACTTCCTCGACGCGCCTAAAGTCCGTGAATATTTGGCTGGAATCCGCTAAAATTCAGGGTCTTTTGAACAGTTAAGGGCGCCGGAACAGCGCCCTTTTTTACTAGCAGCAATGGATCACATCCGTAATTTTTCGATCATCGCCCACATCGACCACGGCAAATCGACGCTGGCCGATCGCATCATCCACCTCTGTGGCGGACTCTCAGACCGCGAGATGGAAGCCCAGGTTCTCGATTCCATGGATATCGAGCGCGAGCGCGGCATCACCATCAAGGCGCAGACGGCAGCGCTGCAATACAAGGCGCGCGATGGCAGGACTTACAACCTGAACCTGATCGATACGCCGGGACACGTCGACTTTTCGTACGAGGTTTCGCGCTCGCTGTCCGCCTGCGAAGGCGCACTGCTGGTGGTCGATGCCTCGCAGGGCGTCGAGGCGCAGACGGTGGCCAACTGCTACACCGCACTCGACCTCGATGTCGAAGTGGTGCCGGTGCTCAACAAGATCGACCTGCCGTCGGCCGACCCGGACAACGCGCGCCAGGAAATCGAGGACGTGATCGGCATCGATGCCACCGACGCCGTTCTCGCTTCGGCCAAGACCGGTCTCGGCGTCGAAGACATCCTGGAAGCCGTGGTTGCCCGCATTCCGTCGCCCAAGGGCGACCCAGAGGCGCCACTGAAGGCGCTGATCATCGACTCGTGGTTCGACAACTATGTCGGTGTGGTCATGCTGGTGCGCGTCGTCGACGGTGTGATGCGCCCGAAGGACAAGCTCTTCTTCATGGCCACCGGCGCCGTGCAGTTGTGCGAGCAGGTCGGCGTGTTCACCCCGAAGTCGATCCAGCGCGAGGCGCTGCGGGCCGGCGAAGTCGGTTTCGTCATCTCCGGCATCAAGGAACTCAAGGCTGCCAAGGTCGGCGACACGATCACCACCGCCGACCGCAAGGCGGCGGAGCCACTGCCCGGCTTCAAGGAAATCAAGCCGCAGGTATTCGCCGGCCTCTATCCGGTGGAGTCGAACCAGTACGACTCGCTGCGCGAATCGCTGGAGAAGCTCAAGCTCAACGACGCCTCGCTGCAGTACGAGCCGGAAGTCTCGCAGGCCCTGGGCTTCGGCTTCCGCTGCGGTTTCCTCGGCCTGCTGCACATGGAAATCGTTCAGGAGCGCCTAGAGCGCGAGTTCGACCAGGACCTGATCACTACCGCGCCGACCGTCGTTTATGAAGTCGTCCAGCGCGACGGCAGCGTCATCCAGGTTGAAAACCCGGCCAAGCTGCCGGAAATTTCCAAAATTGAGGAAGTCCGCGAGCCGATCATCACTGCCACGATCTTCGTGCCGCAGGACTACCTCGGCAACGTCATCACCCTGTGCAACCAGAAGCGCGGCAACCAGGTCGACATGCACTACCATGGCCGCCAGGTGAAGTTGGTCTATGAAATGCCGATGGCCGAAGTGGTCATGGATTTCTTCGACAAGCTGAAGTCGTGTTCGAAGGGCTACGCGTCGCTGGACTACGACTTCAAGGAATATCGCGCCGCCGACGTCGTCAAGCTGGACATCCTGATCAACAGCGAGAAGGTCGATGCCCTGTCGCTGATCGTGCATCGCTCGAACTCGCAGTATCGGGGCCGCGAACTGGCCTCCAAGATGCGCGAACTGATTCCGCGCCAGATGTACGACGTCGCCATCCAGGCGGCGATCGGCTCGCACATCATCGCCCGCGAGAACGTCAAGGCGATGCGCAAGGATGTGCTGGCCAAGTGCTACGGCGGCGACATCACCCGCAAGAAGAAGCTGCTGGAAAAGCAGAAGGCCGGCAAGAAGCGGATGAAGCAGGTGGGCAGTGTGGAAATCCCGCAGGAAGCTTTCCTCGCCGTGCTGCGCGTCGACAACTGAGGGTCCGACAATGAATTTTGCCCTGATCCTGCTGGTGCTGACGGTGGTGACCGGCGTGCTTTACGCGGTCGACGTGCTGAAATTCCGGAAATTGCGCGAGCGCAAGTATGCGTCGTTCTACGGCCTGACCAGCAAACCCTTCCAGCTTAGCCCGGATCCGAAGTTCTATTTCCCCAGCGAGCAGCATCAGCGCGCCGCGGCGTATCTCGAGTACGGCATGCAGCAGAACGAAGGGTTCGTCATCATCACCGGCGAATTCGGCGTCGGCAAGACGACGATCGTCCGCCGGATGCTCGACAGCCTGGACCCCGAAAACGTGATCGTCGGTCATCTGGTGAGCGATCGCAGCGACGCCTACGACATCCTGCATCAGGTCGGTGCCGCTTTCGGCATCCGCGCCAAGAGCGAAGCGAAATCCGACGTCCAGCTGGCGATCGAAGCCTTCCTGATCGGCATGACCAGCAAAGGCAAGCGCTGCGTGCTGATTGTCGATGAAGCGCAGAATCTGACTTCCAAGGCCTTGGAGGAATTGCGCGTTCTGTCGAATTCGCTGTTCGGCAACCAGGCGCTGTTGCGGATATTCCTTGTCGGCCAGCCAGAATTCAGGGATACGCTGAAAAGCATGAAGATGGCGCAATTCCGGCAACGGATCGTCGCAACATGCCACATCGACCCCATGGACGAGGACGAGACGCACGGCTATATCGAGCACCGGCTCAAATGCGCCGGCGCCAGCGGCTCGCCCACATTTACCGCGGACTGCTTCCGGGCGATATACAAGGCAGCCGGCGGCATTTCCTGGCGCATCAATCTGCTCTGCGATCGCCTGCTGATGTCAGGCTTCATCAACGGCAAGAAGGAATTCAACGCCAGGGATGTGGAGGAAGTGGCCCGCAAGGGATTCGAAGAAATCCGCAATCCGTCATCCGCCTGGGCCAAGTTTGCCCAAGGCGACTCCTCGGGGTCCGGCGCAAATGCGGCGACCGCCAGTTCGGATGCACAACTGCCCGCGGAAGTCGAGAATGCCAAGGAGCCGCTGTGGGTGGAGTGGGGCGCCAGCTTCTTCCCGGTCATCCTGATCGTCTTCGTTCTGCGGTCGTTCCTGTTCGAACCGTTCAAAATTCCGTCAGGTTCCATGCTTCCGACCCTGGAAGTGGGCGATTTCATCCTGGTCAACAAGTTTACCTACGGCATTCGCCTGCCGGTGATCAACAAGAAGATCATCAGCATCAATTCTCCTCAGCGCGGCGACGTCATGGTTTTCCGTTACCCGGAAGACCCGTCGTTCGACTACATCAAGCGCGTCGTCGGCCTGCCGGGTGACACGATTGCCTACCAGAACAAGCAGCTCAGCATCAACGGCCAGCCTGTCGAGGCGACGCGGATTTTCGATTACCACCATCCGGAGCGCCTGTACTATTCGGAACAATATGTCGGCAGGATGGGCAAGGTCGAGCACCGCTTCCTGAACGATGGCGATGCGCCAGCCTTCATTCCCGACGCGACGCGATTTCCCTACCGCGAAAATTGCACCTACAATGCTGCCGGTGTCATATGCACGGTTCCGCCGGGACATTATTTCCTGATGGGCGACAATCGCGACAACAGCCGCGACAGTCGCTTCTGGGGGTTCGTGCCCGATGAAAATATCGTCGGAAAAGCGGTTTTCATCTGGTTCCACATGTATTCCCTCATTCCCCCCAAAGGTCTCGATCTATCTCGGATAGGTTCCTTCAATTAAGGAGAAACAAATGAAGTATCAGCGTGGCGTGGCCCTGTCCGGGCTTATTTTCTGGGGCGTCATCATCACCCTGGTCGCCGTTCTGGGCATGAAGGTGGCGCCGACGACAATCGAGTACTACAAGATTCTCAAGGATGCCAAGGCCACGGTCAACAAGGTCGGGCCGGAAGCCACGGTCGCCGACGTGCGCAGGACCTTCGACAATTTCGCCAATATCGACAGCCTCGACTTCAAGGGCGAGCAACTCGACATCTCCAAGGAAGGCGGCAAGATCGTCGCGTCGTTCGACTACGACAAGCGCATTCCGCTGTTCGCCAACGTCAGTCTGATCATCAACTACAAGGGCTCCACCGCCGAACACTGAGGGATGAACTTGTCGACGCTGACGGCGGCGCTCGGGTACTCCTTTTCCGACCGCACCCTGCTGCAGACTGCCCTCACGCACCGCAGTTTCGGCGTTCCCCACAACGAGCGTCTGGAATTCATCGGCGACGGCGTGCTCAACTGCGTGATCGCGGTGGCGTTGTACAAGCGTTTTCCGGCGCTTGCCGAAGGCGATCTTTCGCGCCTGCGGGCGAATCTCGTCCGCCAGGATGCGCTGCACCGCCTGGCGGCCGCGCTGAACCTCGGCAACTTCCTGCATTTGGGCGAGGGTGAATTGAAAAGTGGCGGCAGCCAGCGGCCTTCGATCCTTGCCGACGGCGTGGAAGCGCTGATCGGAGCGGTCTATCTTGATGGTGGCTTCGAAGCAGCGCAGGCGGTGATCGCACGCCTGTATCTGCCGCTGTTCGACGAACTGGCGCCGGGGCGTGTCGAAAAGGATGCCAAGACGCGCTTGCAGGAATGGCTTCAGGGGCGGAAGAAGCCGCTGCCACGCTACCAGCTGGTCGACGCGAGCGGCGCCGCCCACGACCAGCGCTTTTCGGTCGCCTGCGAACTCGACAACCCGCCTCTGCGCACCATCGGGCAGGGTACCAGCCGTCGTCTGGCCGAGCAGGCCGCTGCCGATAGCGCACTGAAGGCACTCAAGGCATGAAGAAGATCCGTTCGGGCTACATCGCCATCGTCGGCCGCCCCAATGTCGGCAAGTCGACTCTGCTCAACCGGCTGGTCGGCGAGAAGATCAGCATCGTCTCGCGCAAGGCGCAGACCACCCGCCACCGGATTACCGGCATCGTCACCAACGATGACGCACAGTATGTTTTCGTCGACACCCCGGGCTTCCAGACCAAATTCTCCAACGCCCTCAACCGGGCGATGAACCGCGGCGTCACGCAGACCCTGAGCGATGTCGACCTGGTGCTCTTCGTGATCGAGGCCGGGCGCTTCGATGCCAAGGACCAGGCGGTGGTCAGGTTGCTGCCGAAGGATCGGCCGGTCATCCTGGTCGTCAACAAGACCGACCAGATCAAAGAACGCAACGACCTGCTGCCTTTCCTCGCCAAGGTTTCGGCCGACCGCGACTACGCGGCCATCGTCCCGATCAGCGCGACCAAGGGGCGGCAGACCGACGAACTGCTGGCCGAGGCACGCAAGCATCTGCCCAACGACGGCCTGATGTTCCCCGAGGACGACCTGACCGACAAGAGCGAGCGTTTTCTTGCTGCCGAATACATCCGCGAGAAGGTCTTTCGCCTGCTCGGCGACGAGTTGCCCTACGCGACGACCGTCGAGATCGAACGCTTCGAGGTCGAGGGCAGCCTGCGCCGAATTTTCGCCGCCATCGTCGTCGACCGCGACAGCCACAAGGCCATCGTCATCGGCAAGGGCGGCGAGTCGCTCAAGCGCATCGCCACCGAGGCGCGCCAGGACATGGAGCGGCTGTTCGACGGCAAGGTCTATCTCGAAGTCTGGGTCAAGGTAAAATCCGGCTGGAACGACGACGAGCGCCTGCTTAAGAGCCTCGGCTACGAATGAACCTGCGCAGCAAAGTCGATGGCCAGCCGGCCTACGTTTTGCACACCTACCCGTTTCGGGAAACCAGCCTGATCGTCGAAGTCCTTTCCCGCGATTTCGGGCGCATGGCCCTGCTGGCGCGGGGCGCACGGCGGCCGCGAGCAGCGATCCGCGGCCTGTTGATGGCATTCCAGCCGCTGGAAGTCGCCTGGGCCGGCAAGGGCGAAGTGCTGACGCTGATGAAAGCAGAATGGCAGGGCGGCCAGCCGCTGCTGAGCGGCGAGGCACTATTTTGCGGCTTTTACCTCAACGAACTGCTGATGCATCTGCTGCCACGCGAGGATGCGCATGAGCGGCTGTTTGCCCGCTACGCCGACATGCTGGTCCGGCTGGCGGCAGATCCTGGCGGCAAGGTCCGCGAAGCCGATCTGCGCAGTTTCGAAAAATCGCTGTTGCAGGAGCTTGGCTACGGCCTGACGTTGAGCCATGACAGCGAAGGCAGGGCCATCGAGCCGGAGGGGCATTACGCCTACCGCATGGAGCAGGGACCGGTCCGTCTCGAACATGCCGATGCGGCGCCCCAGGTGGTCAGCGGTCGGACCTTGCTCGACCTTGAGGCCGAAGATTTTGCCGATCCGCGTTCGCGCAGCGAAGCCAAGCAACTGATGCGCACGCTGATGGCCTATTATCTGGCTGGCAAGGAACTCGAAACACGCAAGATATTCAAGGAGTTGCAGGAGCTATGACTTATAGTCTATTTGCGTAAATTCCCGCCCAAATTTGAACGCAAAAAAGCACTGTCAAGTACTTGATACATATCGATATTTAGTTAAATCCGTCTTTTGCCGTACAGCCCGATCTCTGCTATAGTGAGTCACCAGGTGAGTAGCTAGCGTGAGTAGCTAGGTGAGTAGCTGGAAATATCATAGATCAGAGGCAAAAATGGGCACTCTCAGCGATGTTCAGATCCGGCACTGGATCAAATCCGGTATGCCGATCGCCAAGTCCGACGGCGACGGCCTGACATTCACGCTCTCTGCCGGGGGCACAGCGGCCTGGGTGCTCCGCTACCGTTTCGGGGGCAAACAGCGCGAGAAGAGCCTCGGAAAATTCCCCGACATCTCGCTCAAGAAGGCCCGCGAATTGGCCTCTGTCGACCGGGCTCGGGTTCAGCAGGGTATCGACGTCGGCCGCGAAAAGCAGGTCGAGAAATACGAGCACCTGGCATCACTGACCGTCAAGCAGCTGGCAGCCGATTACGATGAAAAGATTCTCCCCGGCCTGGCCACGGCTACCCGGGTCTCCCATCGCCAGAAAATCCGTACTTACATCCTCCCCGCCATCGGGCACCTTGCAGCCCGTGCCGTCACGGGGGCGGACATCGTCGGCATGCTTGAACGTGTCCGAGCCAAGTACCCAAAACAGGTCAAGGAAGTTCGCTCGGTCGCAAAAGTGATCTTCGACCACGGCCAGGGGAAGCACATCGTAATCAGCAACCCGGTGATAGGGATCTCCGCAAAGGCCATCGCCGGCGCGGCCGGGATGTCAGACGCAATCCGGATCAAGCTGTCGGATGCTGAGCTCAGGGAGCTGTTCCCGGCCCTGCTCAATGCGAACCGCGTCGTCCAGTACGCGACGCGCATCCTGCTCTCGACTGCCGTTCGTATTCAGGCCCTGATGCTTGCCGAGTGGGACCATGTCGACCTCGACAGGAAGGAGTGGGTGATCCCCCCTGGCGATGGTCGCAAGTCACCACGGCCGTTCGTCGTGCCATTGACCGACCAGGTTGTCGGCTACTTCGCTGAGCTGAAGAAGATCGCCGGCAAATCCCGCTACGTTGTTCCGGTACTCAAGAAGCGCCGGGAAGATGACTACCCGATGCAGCCTGCCTCGATCAATCACGCCCTGGAGCGTGTCTGTGCCAAGCTCGGCGACAAGGTACGGGCCTTCACGCCCCACGATCTTCGCTCGACCGCGCGTAGCCATCTGGGCGCCCTGGGCGTTGACGTCGCCATTGCCGAGCGCTGCCTGAACCACTCGCTGGGCGGCTTGATCGCGGTCTATGACCAGCACGACTACCTTGATGAGCGGCGCCGCGCCCTGGAGCTGTGGAGCGCCAAGCTGGCCATTCTGGAGGCGAACAGCGACAACGTAGTCCTGCTGCAGGGGGCGGCGTGATGACTGCCGACCAGGCGTGGGACCAACTGCGTTACCTGGCCAGGCTGCTCCGCGCCCGCCAGCCGATACCAGATGAGCTTGCTGACTTCATCGCGGATGCCATTGAAGCGACAGAAGGGAAAAATATCGAGGCGACGAAGAAGGGCAAGGCCTTCACCGATGAGCTCGAACTGACCGCGCGCAATCGCCGGAAGATCGAGATACCCCTACGCGACCTGGGGGTCGAACACGACTTCGGGGATGACCCAAGCGAGAACGCCTTTGCGTCCCGGATGGCAAACAGTTACCAGGTAGGAGAGACGACTATACGCAACCGGCTTGACGAACTGGATGAAGAGCGGCGCAAAGAAGCTGCCGAGCTAAGTAAGTACGACTAGGCGTGCAAAAAGGGGCTGTTCTTTTTGCACAGCTTCATGCCACATCATCTTCAGACGTTAAATGTTACCGTCCTGATAGGTGTAAGCATGACTAACAATTTCCTCCCCGAAACAGGCTTCGTCCGCGAGGCACAAATCATCGGCCGGCGTGGCGTCACCGAAGAAGAGGCTGCTCACAACCGCGAACAGATTGCCAAGGCCGTCGCCGCGGGCGACAAGAAAGCCATCAGTCGCGCCCGCAACAAGCCGACACGCGCCCGGCCGCCGTTGCCTGGCGTCGTCCCGTTCAGCCGCTGCACCTGGTGGAACGGCGTCAGGTCCGGCAAGTACCCGCAACCCGTGAAGCTCGGCCCGAACATCACCGCTTGGCGAGTGGAAGACATCCGTGCGCTGATTGACAGCATCGCCTGACCCGAGGGCGACGCCATGACGACCAATAAAAAATCCGCCCCGGCTAGTGCGGCTCAAGATACTGCTGCTGCCTCGTATTGAACCAAAGTTACCGTCGAAAGGTCTGCGAGACCCTTGCTCCAGTATGCCGTGCCGACGGGAATGTTATTTCCCAGGATGAATCGCTGGTCCCCAGTGACGAAGAGGTAAGGTACCAGCTTCGTCCGTCTATAAAAATGATTGCTCAGTTCTCCGTGGAGACTCCGCCCAAAACGAAAACGACAAGCCATCAATTTTATTTGGTCTTAGATTCATGAGTTATTGATTTCTTTAGCCACTCATAATATTCAGGATTCAAATATTTATCCACTTTGGAGTCGAGGGCGTTTTGCAATTCCAATTCTGGTATGAGCTCTCGGGCAATCTTTGCTCCGTAACGTACCCCTTCTCGATAACCAGCCTCCCGTGCGCTAGATTGGACCTTGTAGATGGCAAAGGCTACACGAAAGAAAAATAGTGTTTGAATCGTCAATCGCAGATCACCGGGTTCGCAGTACATTGTCACCCTCCTTTCAATTGAACATTTCTAGCGCGCCGCTGTTCAAGCTCACTGCTTCAGCTCGCAAATACCTAACGCGGCCATCAAGTTCTCCATCGCCGCATCCGGGTCAGTCGACCAGTAATTCCGGCCACAGGTGCTCATGCCCGGTGCGCCGCCATCAAACTCCCAGTAAGCCGTTTCAACACCTGGCAGGGATTCGAGCGTCTCGTAGATCACATTGATCAGCGCCCATTCGATGTCGTCCCGCAGCGCACTGATCGACTCCCCTGCAGACTGGGCGCGGCGCACCGCCGCAATCGCGTCATCGACCGTCTTGCCGAGCCCGGAATACTGACGAGCCGCACTGGCGGACTGTTCGATCAACGACCAGAGGCCATCGAGCAGCGGGGCCTGACAACGCTGCATTTCCCCCGCAAAGATGCCGCCATTGAAATAGTCCAGGGCGGCGACGAGGTGGCCGCAGCCAAACTCCGTGTCACCACAGATCGGACAAGCTTCGCTGCGCCTTCCATGTGCCTCATCAAATTCATCGTCGTCGCCGCACCAGTCATCTCCTTCGTCACTGCAGTTTATCTGGTCATGCTCGATGGGCGGCTCGGGCAGCCGGGCGGCAACTGCCGCCATCGGCGCCGGCAGCGGGTGCAGTACTAGCCAGCGGGTCGTATAGCGACTGGCCAATGTCTTTGCCAGCTCACGCAGAACCGGTGAGGGTGACGAATTGGCGAAGCCGCGCACGTCCAGCACCTTCCAGTTCCTTCCCTCACGGATCAGGCCGACCGTAGCAGTCTGCCGGCCTGACGGGCTGATGACCGCAAAGAGACGCACGGTATCGGCAAGGCAGTCGGCCAGATACGTGTTTGTGCAGTTGCGCCGGACCAGCGCCTCGCGCTGCAGCTGCCAGCCATCGCTCAGCGGACGCACGACAAAGCCATCTTCCACGTGCGATTCGATCAGCGAGCGCCATGTCTGATGCTGCGTCCGCTCGCGCAGCGCCGCCTCGTGCTTCCACGCGCGGGCACGCCGTAGCAGGTAGCGCCAGCCGGCCTGCTGCTGGCGCCCATCGAGTTGCGTTGCACTACCGGCCAGCCACGCCAGTACGTCCGGCAGATCGTCCTCGCTGAAGGCACGCAGCGTCCCCCGCGCCAGCTGTGCTTCGGCTTCGGCAATGAGAGCGCGCAAGCTGGCGAGCGGCAATGTCACACCGCGGAAGACGATCGAGTTTCCGTCCGCTGCCATCCGGTAGGCATCGTGCAGGAACAGCCGTTGCACCGGAAGTCCGATGGGATCCCGGCGTCCGAGTGCGACGAGAACGCGCAACCATTCGCGCAGCTCGAGCCAACGCCCGTTCGGCAGTGCGTTCGGTCCCAGCCAGTCGAGGACGACACGGAAATCGCGGCGCCGGCCATTGGCGAGGTAACGCCAGGCGGCCGCGGGCAGCGAGAAATCGCCAAGGATCTTCGCCCGCAGCGCTGCCAGGCGCTCTCCCGTACGCGGCAGACAGACATGCTCGGTGTGGGCGAGGGCATAGAGCCACAGGAGGTTCGGATTGTCTGCGGCGATCTGCCGGTAGTGCGCCAGCCGCTCGAGCACATGGTTGTAGTGCAGGTCAGTGACTTCCGGTGTGTGGCTGTTGACCCGCGAGCGACGGGCGAGGTCGAGGACTTCCGGATCTAGGGCCAGTGCTTTACGTACGGCATAGCGTAGTCGTTTCCAGTAGATGGTCTGCAGTGCCGCCTGGCGGAGCCGGTTTGCCAGGCCGTTCAGCAGCGGGACGACGTCGGCCGTGGCGTTGGCAAGGTCGGCGATTGCCGGTGTCCACTCGCCAAGCAATTCCTCGAAGAGACCCAGGCTGGGCCGGAAAGGCAGATCGGCAGCAAAGGCAAAGTTCGCCCGCCGCCAGACGGAGCGTCCTGATGGCGCCGTGGCGACGCGCTCGAGCGTGAGCCGGCCGTGGGGCTGACCGATGACATAGCGTACAAAGCCAAGCACGGTGACCGTGCGGCGCTTGGTTGTCACCTTGAGCGTCAGTGGTGCCGCGAAGCGGCCCTTGAGTTCGCCCCAGATGTCGGCGGTAAGCCTGACGAACTCGTCTTCACGATCAGGACAGACATGGTGCAGCAATCCGCCGAAGCGCGGCTTGACCGCGTGGTCGCGGATCAGGCCGGGAACGGCGTAGGTGAGATGGAAGCGCACCGCTGACTCCGGGCTGTAGCGACGATCCCGGGTTGGGAGGATATCGGACAGCGCTGAAGGGGTGTCAGGGAGCCCGTTCGTCTGGTGTGTGGTCATGCATTTCTCCTCTTTAGCGGCCGTGCCGGGATGGCGGGGCCGCAAGCTGGAATCAAATTCCCCCGGTCGTTGCACAGCAGGACGACCGTGCCAGGATGAAATCTGTTGTTCGTCGGACGGACAGGGCTGTTCACACCCCCTGCCAGGCAAAGCGGATCGGCAGATCCAGGTCAATGGCGGTCTGGTTGGCTTCCTCGATGCTCGAGCACAGTTCGGCGCCGAAGTAGGAACTGCCCGGGCAGTCACCGTCGACCAAGCGGATGTCGAACTCGGCGGTCTCCTCCCAGTGGTAGAAGAAGGTCATCGCTCGCCCCTGGCCGGTGGCGCAGTCCATTGGGCTGTTCCCGGCGCCATCCTCACCCCAGGTTGCGATCATTTCCGCGACCTCAGCGTTGTCGCTGGGTGTGGTGGTCAGCGTGTAGGGATATTCATCACGGACATAGAAGACCCGTGGTTCACTGGCCAGTCGTTGCCAGGCGCGCTCAATGGTCCGCTCAGAGGCTGTGGCGATCGACCTGGCCGAGAGGCCGGCTACACCGATCCTTGCCAGCGCTTTCAGGAAGTCACGCCGGTCCATTGGCATTCTCCGAGATTACTTGGGCGAGACGCAGCAGGGCCGCGCGTGGCAGGTTGAACTGAGCCACCCGGCGCCGGTAGGGCTTGGCCATCGTTGGCCAGGTCTGGTAAAGGTCCAGCGTGTGGATGTCGCGCTTCTCGTCGTGCGTGAAGTCGGCCTCGAGGATGTAGGTCGAGGTTTTGTGGAGGCACTGCATGGTCAGGCCTCCAGCAGATGGTTGAGACGGCACCAGCTGCTGACGTAGGCGGCGGTGCTTGGTGGTTCCACTAGCGTGGCGCACCACGCGGCGATCACCGGATCGGGCTGGCGGTAGAAGAGGGCGCCGCTATGAACGGGATCGCCCGGCCAGACCTTGGGGCGGTCGAGTGTCTGGCGGTAACGCAGGCGGCGATTGAAGTTGCGGATCTGCCGGACGGCATCCGGCGGTAATGCAGCGTTGAAGCTACGCATGGTCTGCTCCTGTTTAGCGGTTTCGTCGGCATGACGGGGTCGCAAGTCGGTGTAAATTGCCCCGGTCCGTGGGGTGGACCAGCCCAATACCAGTGTTTCGAATCAACTATGCGTTGAGGATGCGACGTGCAGCAGTGATTGCCTGTGCCCGGTTGCGGGCGGCCTGCACGTCGATGCGGAGCCAGTCGATGGCGGGTGGCGCCGGTTGCCTTCTGCTCGATGTGGGCGCGACCTCAAAGCGGCCGCTGGCTTCGCGGGACCGGTAAGCCGAGTCGATGTCGGTGATGACCATGATGCTTCTCCTTACCCCTGTGTCTCCGGCGTTGCCGGCTTCCAGGGGGAGAAGCGAGCGACGCTTTAGCGGTATTTGTTAGTCGCCCCGCAAGTTGTGCGTTAAATCGGCGACGGTGCGCGCAGCACCAAAAGCAAAAGCCCATTCAGCGTTGATAGCTAGAACGGGCTTGGCCTCGCTTTAGCTGAATTTATTACGCGCCCGCAAGCTGAACTCAAATCGGCGCCATCGGAAAAATTCTAACTATATGTTGCAACAGTTGCAAGAGGGATTGCATGGCCGTTACATCTAGCAATATCACACGCAGTCTGGCCCTTTACGTTTTTTTCAAGTTCATCAGCGCCATAGCTTAAAAGTAATCGATATATATCAGCATGACCATTAGCGGCGGCATACATCAATGCGGTATTTCCACTTTTCGTTCGTGCGTTCACTTCAGTGCCGTAATTGAGCAAGTCAGTTACACGACGAGCATTCCCTCCTGCCGCAACAATCATTAGTTGACTGACCCCATCCCTCTTACCTTTACTTAGTGCCTGTTGTTGTTCTGCAGTAAGCGCCTCATCCCCCTTCTCTCGGCGAAGAAAATAAATAACGAGGTATACAAGGAATGCAATCACTGTAACGCTAACCCAGATAATTGGCTCGCCAGCTTTCATCGCGACAACAGCCACTTGTGTTAACAACCAACATATAACTACAGCAAGAACAATACCGACAACGCGTCCCCCCCTAATAAAACCAGCCAGCATGCCAGTGTTAATCATCACAGGAAACTCCGGGAGCGGCGGCACGTGCAACCCCCTCTGCCGCATTTCTGCTTCAATACGAGCATGAGTTTCACCATTGTGTTTGCCGCCCAAACCACGTTGAGCAAGCAACCAAGCTGCCGATTTGTTCCTTAACTCATCAACTGAATACGCCGATGACATAACTCGTGCTCCAATGTTGTACCGATTGCGCAATTTTGCCATTAGCATGGTCAATTGCCGCGTTCCATGATGGATATGGTATAGCTGCGATTTGTACCCATTCATCTGCACGATTCCGAATCAAAGCTTCTCGAGTGAGCAGGCTACGGAAATTTTAACCGTTAGATAAGGTCTTATATTGCTCAACTATTGATCACTCAGTGACCGAGTACTACATGAACTGGCTCAGCAAGTCGATGTCTATTCAACGCAGATGACCGACTAGAAGGCGCAGATGCTGCAACGCATTGGAGTCTTCTTTGGAAAGATGGCACCTTTGAAACATTCGCTTGGCACCTGCGTAATATTTTTAATAATTTGGCGGGGAGCGATCAATCAGGCAGTAGGGCTATGTTCGTGCCTATCGGCGAATCGAGGTGACTCGCGGTTTGCGCCGTAGGTAAGCTGGTGTCTCAAGTTCACCAAAGCGGCGGTCTGCATCTATAAAGATGGAATGTGCGCGTGCCAGGCGCTCTGCTTCGAAATTGGCGAAACCGGCAAGACGATTGAAGATGGATTGGATACGCTGCATCATGATCGGGCTCCTGGCTTGTTCTCGATGGGGGCATGATGCGCGTCGCCGGGCTCATTAAATGAGCCTAAAATCCACTTTTATTGGCGATACCGAGCCAGCCCAGCCTCAAACTCGACGGCAACCCGTGCCTTGAGCACTTCCGGCTCAATGACCTGGCAGTCGCTACCGTATTTCATGATATCCATGATCAGTTCGCGGTCGTCGGCGTAGGGGACGTGAAGCTCGTAGCTGCCATCTTCGAGAAACCTACCCTTCTGATTGCGATGCCAGCGCTCGGAGGCTACCCAGCGCGCCCTCTCCGGCGTGAAGCGCAATACGGCCCAGGTGATCTGGTCGCCCGAGAAGACGCCATAGCCGGATCCCAGCACCTCATCGAGTCTCTTGTCGGCGACATCCTTCGCCTTCTTGTCGAGGATTTCGGCGTGTTCGATGGCGTCGACCGAGAAGGCTCGTAGGCCGTCGCGCAGATGGCACCAGGCATCGAGATACCAGTTGTCCCGATAGTGGTTGAGGCGCTGCGGCGAAACTTCACGTTCTGTTACTTCATCAGTGCCGCGTGCGTGGTAGCGGATGACGAGGCGCTTGCGGCGGAGCAGGGCAGAGCCGACCGCCTGGAAATGGTCAAGATGAAACTCACGGGCGCCGACGGTCTGGATGCGGATGCGGCGCTGCACTTCTTCGACCGGATTGTCGGCGGTGCCGAGCAGGCCGGTAAGGCGGGCGAGCAGGGGCTGGATCTGCGGACCGAGCAGGCCACCAGTATCGAGATTCGAGAGGAGGTGCTGCATGGTCAGCAGGGCATGGATTTCCTCGGCGGTGAACCACAGGCCGGGCAATTCATATTGCGGACCAATTCGCTTTCCGGTTGTCTCGAAGCGGTAGCCACCCAGGTTGCGGTCGAAGATGAGCGGTGCGTTCAGACGATCCCGCATGTAGGCGAGATCGCGCTTGAGCGTCGCCCAGGAGACGCCGAGGCGTTCCTGTAACTCCTTGCGGGTGACCGAGTGGCGGGCGCCGAGAATTTGATCGATCTGGTAGATGCGTTCCATGCCGCTCATTTGTGCAGTTCCTATGCGATCAATTAGCAGGCGGGCTCGAATCGTGAGCCACCCATGCAGTATGATGACATGCAACTGATTACCATGGGAGCATCTAAGTTGGCATTTTCGGGAAGTCGAAGGGCTTCGACCAAGGTGCTGAATATTCGAATATGAGGATGGTGGTATTGGTAAGTGCTGATGCATGAATTAAAGTCTGTAATTCCTATGCAGATCACTTCCTGAAGGAGTTGCAAAGGGAGCGGAACCGCACCACGAAAATAATCAACAAAAAAGGCGAGCATGGACGTTTTCGAGTTCAGGGAAAAACTGGTTGGTGAATACAGCCAGTTCACGCGCAGCTTCACCAAAATAAAGACGAGTGATATCACATCGTTCGTTGCTGCTGCCTATGAATCGCAACGTTATTGGCCGGCGCCGCTGGTTCAGGTCAATCCGAATTTTCGGGCCGGGCGCACTGTCGAGGAGTTGGTTACAGCCGGGGCCTTGCACCAAAAGTGCGCGCGTATTTTTCGGGCGGGTAAGAGTCCTGCCTCGGCGGGCCTCTCGCTGAAGCTCTTCAAGCACCAGGAGGAGGCGATCAGCTTCGCTCAGACAGGTGCCAGCTACGTGTTGACTACGGGTACGGGTTCGGGAAAGTCGCTCGCGTACTTCATCCCGATGGTCGACGCCATTCTCAAGGCCAAGGCGGACGATCCGGTGCCACGGACTCGAGCCATCGTCATCTACCCGATGAATGCCCTGGCCAACAGTCAGCTCGAGGAACTTGGGAAATTCTTGGGTGACTACGGCGATCAGCCTCCAGTGACCTTCGGCCGCTACACCGGGCAAGAAGATGAAGAGGAGAGACAGCGCCTGGCAGCGAATCCGCCAGATATCCTGCTCACCAACTTCATGATGCTCGAGCTCCTGATGACCCGTCAGGACGACATGGACAAGGCGGTCATCCGTAACGCCAAGGGGCTACGTTTCCTCGTTCTGGACGAACTGCACACCTACCGTGGGCGCCAAGGGGCTGATGTTGCACTACTGGTCCGCAGGGTTCGCGAAGCGCTGGCCGATCGACTTCAGTGTATCGGCACCTCGGCCACGATGGCGACGGAGGGCACGGAGGCTGACCGCAATGCCCTCGTTGCCGAGGTCGCAACCCGGCTATTCGGGACGAGCATTCCGCCGGCCAATGTCATCACCGAAACCCTGCAGCGCGTGACGCCGGAAGAGCTGGTGGTCGAGCACATCAGAGAGGCCCTGGCGGCAGCAGTCCGTGCCGGCATGCCGGAGAATCCCGCATTCGCTGAATTGGCCAAGCACCCGTTGGCGGTCTGGACCGAACTTACACTTGGTCTGACCCGGGAAGAGGGCAAATGGCGACGTGCCAGGCCGATGACTCTTGAGGTTGCTGGCACACGCCTCGCCGCAGATGCCGGGGTTCCTGAAGAACAGGCGCGGACGATCCTAGCCGATTTCCTGCTCCTGGCATACCGCACCACCGATAAACCGCCCGAGGATGGCGGCCGCAGCCTGTTTGCTTTCAAGCTGCACCAGTTCATCTCCGGGGGAGGCAAGGTGTTTTCGACGCTTGAAGCACCCGGCAAGCGTTTTTTGACCCTCGACGGCAGCCAGTTCGTTCCCGGAGACCGTGCCCGCAAGCTTTATTCGGTCCATTTTTGCCGTGATTGCGGCCAGGAATACATCCCGGTCTGGGACGAGAATACGGCTAGCGGCCGCCAGTTCACGCCGCGCAATATTGAGGAGCGGTCCCACGAGGACGAGGAGGTCCGAAACGGTTTTTTCATGCCCGATTCGTTGGGCATCTGGGAGGACACGCTCGACCGCTACCCGGAATCCTGGCTTGAACGCACCGGAGATGACTATCGCCTCAAGTCCACCTACCGTCGTCGACAGCCCGCCCATGTCCGGCTTAACGGCGAGGGGGCGCTGGACAATGCCGGGGCCCCGGGCTGGTACATCCCGGGCAGCTTCGGCTTCTGCCTCGGTTGTGGGGTCACCCATCACACAGCAGGCCGCGATTCGCTGCGTCTGACGGCGTTGTCAGGCGAAGGCCGCAGTTCAGCAACCACCATGCTGACACTCACCTCGCTGCGCTACCTTTACGAGCAGGATGATCAGCTGAGTGCCGAGGCCAAGAAGGTACTTGGCTTCTCCGACAACCGGCAGGATGCCGCATTGCAGGTTGGTCATTTCAACGATTTCCTGCAGATCCTCCTGCAGCGGGCTGCACTGCTTGCGGCGGTGCAGGGCACCCCGAATGGGGAGGTCGACGAGAACGGCATCGCCGGCGCTGTTTTCTCGGCGTTGGGCTTCGACCGCGACGATCCCGGTGTTCGCGCTGAGTACATGCAGGATCCGGAGGTGCGCGGCAACGCCCGCCGCCAGGTCCAGGACACGATGCGCAGCATCCTCGGCTACCGTGTCTATTACGACCTGCGCCGAGGCTGGCGGTTCAACAATCCGAACCTCGAGCAGCTTGGCTTGGTCCGGATCGCCTATCGCGACCTCGAGGAGCTGTCGGCTGCAGCCGACATGTGGCAGCAGGCGCCGCTCATCCTGCAGGCAGCCTCGCCGGCAGTTCGCCAGCGGGTGCTCGAGATGGTCTTCGAGTCGATGCGCCAGGGGCTGTGTCTGGCGTCGCGCTATCTCGACAGGTCAGAGCTCGATCGCCTGAAAACCGCCAGCTATGCCAACCTGCGAGAGCCTTGGGGCTTCACCGAAGACGAAAACCCGGTCGCCGCCAGTTGGTTCATCACAGTTGCCCGGCCGCGCGATGAAGATCGCCGCAACGTCGAATATCTCGTCTCCGGCAGTGCGCGCTCCAAGCTCGGCCGTCTGCTCAAGCAGCCGGCCACCTGGCGTGAAAAGAACGAAGCGGACAACCCGCACGCCGTGCGCATCAAGGACGAGCATTATCAGGAAATCATCGGTGCGCTACTCAGGGCTGCCAAGACCTACGGCCTGGTCGTCGCCGAAGAAACCGAATTCGGCATGACCGGCTACCAGCTCAACGGCAGCGGCATCGTCTGGCGCCTGAGCGACGGCGAGAGTGCGCGCGGCGCGAGCGACAATCCCTTTTTCCGGGGCTTATACGCCAATGTCGCCGGGCTCCTTGCCAATCCCGCCCATCGCCTCTTCGACTTCGAGGCCAGGGAGCACACGGCACAGGTCGAGCAGGATGATCGCCTCGAACGCGAGGCCCGCTTCCGCTTCACCCGCAAGGATCGCGACGAGTGGCTAACGAAGACCGGCAAGCAACTCGAATGGCTTCCCGTGCTGTTCTGTTCGCCGACCATGGAACTCGGTGTCGACATCTCTTCGCTTAATACAGTCTATCTACGTAACGTGCCGCCGACGCCGGCAAACTATGCCCAGCGCAGCGGCCGGGCCGGGCGCGCCGGCCAGCCGGCCCTGGTCATTACCTACTGCGCCGCACAATCGCCGCACGACCAGTATTTCTTCCGCGACCCGGTGCGCATGGTGCATGGCCAGGTCAATCCACCGACGCTCGATCTGGCGAACCGCGAACTGATCCAGAGTCACCTGCAAGCAGTCTGGCTGGCGGAAACTGGTGTCAAGCTGGACAAGAGCATTCGCGGCCTGCTCGACATGAACGCCGAACAGGCGCCCCTGGCCGAGCATTTGCGCCAGGCGCTCGATACCGATGCGCCGCAACGCCGGGCCCACGCCCGCGGCCTGACTATCCTCAATATGCTGGCCAGCGAGCTCACGGCCCAAAAGGCGCCCTGGTACGACGAACACTTCGCCGAGCGCGTCTTTGCGCGCGCTTTTGCTTCATTCGACGGGGCGCTCAATCGCTGGCGTGACCTGTTTGCGGCGACCAAGCGGCAGATGGAGATCAACCAGCGGGTGATGAACAACCCCGCCGCCAGCGAGCGAGAACGGAAGGATGCCAAGCAGCGGCACGACGAGGCCTTCCGCCAGCAGTCATTGCTCCTGCAGGAGTCGGGTAGTGCCAACTCCGATTTCTATACTTACCGCTACCTAGCCAGTCAGGGCTTTCTCCCGGGCTACAACTTCCCGCGTCTGCCGCTGATGGCCTACATCCCGGCGCGCAAAGGCAAGATCGGGCGCGAGAACTTCCTGAGCCGGCCGCGTTTTCTCGCCCTCAGCGAATTCGGTCCCTACAGCCTGATCTACCACGAAGGCAGCCAATACCGCGTCATCCGGGCGATGCTCTCGGTTTCCGGTGACGATCAGGTTGCCCTGGGTGCCCGGCTCACCACCGAGGTTGCACGGATCTGCCCGGTCTGTGGCTATGGCCATTTCCGTGGCCAGCGCGACGCCGACCGCTGCGTTTCGTGCAATGCGCCGCTGGCCGACGCCAAGGAGGTGCAGAACCTTTACCGGATTGAAAACGTCTCGACCCGTCGCGCCGAGCGCATCACCGCCAATGAGGAAGAGCGGGTGCGCCAGGGCTACGAGATGCAGACCACCATCCAGTTTGGCGAGCAGGAAGGCCGGCTGCAGCGTCTCGACAGCCAGCTTGCCGACGATGCCGGCATCGTCCTCACCCTGCAATACGGCCCGGCCGCCACGGTGTGGCGCATGAATTTCGGCTGGCGCCGGCGGAAGGAAAAGAGCGTCCTCGGCTTCATGATCAACCCGGTTACCGGCCACTGGGTCGGCGGTGCCGAGGAAAGCGGCGAACCCGATCCGGATGCGCCGCCCGACCGCACGCCGCCGCAGCGCATCGTTCCCTATGTGGAAGACCGCCGCAACGTGCTGATCGTCCGGCCGCCTGAAACCTTCGAAATGGCCACCATGGCCACGCTCCAGTACGCCCTCAAGCGCGGCATCGAGGCGGTCTATCAGCTCGAGGAAAGCGAACTGATGGCCGAGCCGCTGCCAAGCCGCGACAACCGCCAGGCGATCCTGCTTTACGAATCGGCGGAGGGCGGGGCCGGGGTGCTGACCCGTCTCGCCACCGAGCCTGAAGCGCTGGTCAGGGTAGCTGACGAAGCGCTGCGCATCATGCACTACCAGCGTCCGGCCGACGGTGTCTGGAACCCCGAATCGCTTACCCAGGACGTCGACGAGGCAGGGAACCCGATCTGTGAAGCCGGCTGCTACAAATGCCTGCTGTCTTACTACAACCAGCCTGACCACAACGTCATCGACCGCCAGGATGCCGAGAACGACGGCAAGGTGCTCGACATACTCTGCCGGCTCACGCGGGCGCAGGGCAGGACGGGTACCTTCGGCCGTTCGCCGGAGCAGCAGGCAGGCGAACTCGCCCGCATCTCGGGCAGCAGCGTGGAACAGGCCTGGCTTGCCTACGTCGACCAGCACGGCCACCGCCGACCCGATCGCGGACAGGAAAGCATTCCCGAGTGCAACACCTGCGCTGATTTCTTCTACGAGGACTGGAAGGCCGCCATCTATGTCGATGGTCCGCACCACGACGAGCCGGTGCAGCGCGAGCAGGACGAGGCCATCACCCGGGCGCTCGAAGCCTCCGGCCACTATGTCGTGCGCTTTCCAAAGGAGCAGGGGCGCTGGCCGGAAATCTTTGCTGCCCATGCGGGTCTTTTCGGCCCCGGAACCGATCACCGAGATTAACCAATGAGTGCCCAAGTCAGTTTTCAACCCGGCAGCCTCGTGTCCGCCCGCGGACGCGAATGGATCGTCATGCCGCAATCGGACAACGAAACCCTGCATCTGCGCCCGCTCGGCGCCGCCGAAGACGATGCGACCCTGATCTACCTGCCCATCGAGCGGCAGCCGGTGACGCCGGCCAGCTTTCCGTGGCCGACCGTCGCCGAGGCGTCCAATCATGCCGCCGGGCAACTCCTGCGCGATGCGCTCCAGCTCAAGCTGCGCACTGGCGCCGGGCCGTTTCGCAGCTTCGGCAACATCGCCGTCGAGCCGCGCGCTTACCAGCTCGTGCCGCTGCTCATGGCGCTCAAGCAGGAGGTTGTGCGCCTGCTGATCGCTGACGACGTCGGCATCGGCAAGACCATCGAGGCGGCGCTGATCGTCCGTGAGTTGATCGACCGTGGCGAAATTGGTCGCCTGACCGTGCTTTGCCCGCCGCACCTGTGCGAGCAGTGGCAGCGCGAATTGAAGGAACGCTTCCACATCCACGCCGTCGTCGTGCGCAGCAGCACGGCCGCCCGGCTGGAGCGCGGGTTGCCCGCCAACCAGTCCGTGTTCGAGGCCTACCCGTACACCGTGGTCAGCCTCGACTACATCAAGTCCGACCGCAGGCGCGACGAATTTCAGCGCGCCTGCCCGGAATGCGTGATCGTCGACGAGGCGCACACCTGCACTTTCAGCGGTCAGGGGCGCCAGCAGCGCTACACCTTGCTCAAGGGGCTTGCCGAAAACCCCGAGCGGCACATGATCATGCTCACCGCCACCCCGCACTCTGGCGATGAGGAATCCTTCTTCAACCTGCTCGGCCTCCTGCATCCGACCTTCCGCGAACTCAAGGATGCCGCCGCCGACAGCCGCCAGCCGCTGCGTGAGCAGCTGGCCCGCCACTTCGTCCAGCGCCGCCGGCCCGATATCGAGGAATGGCAGGATCATCAGCTCTTCCCCGAGCGCCTCACCGCCGAGATCACCTATCAGCTCACCGGCGCCTGGGGCCGGCTGTTCGATGAAGTGCTGACCTACGCCCGCACGCTGGTCGAGCGCGCTGAAGGGCAGGGCGCCCTTCACCAGCGCATGAGCTGGTGGGCTGCGCTGGCACTGCTGCGCTGCATTTCCTCGTCGCCGGCCGCCGCCGTCAATGCCTTGCGCACCCGGCTTGCTGGCGGTTCGTTGAATGCCTCCGAAGATGAAACCCAAAGCCTCGCCGAAGCAGAAGCTCAGGGCCGCGAGCGCGTGCTCGACGGCGCCGAGGACGACCTGACCACCCAGGATATCGAGCCCGCCGCCTGCACCGAGGACAGCCAGTTGCTTACCGAACTCGTCGCCAAGGCGGAAGGACTCGCCGGCCCCGGCCAGGATCCCAAGCTCAAGCGCCTGCTCGAACACCTCGATGAACTCACCGCCGCCGGCTTCCAGCCGGTAGTTTTCTGCCGCTACATCGCCACCGCCCACTATGTTGCCGAGGCGCTGCGCAAGGCGTTCAAGAACCATCTGGTGCAGGCCGTTACCGGCGAATTCGCCGCAGCCGAACGCGAAGCTGCGGTCGACGCCATGGGTGAGGCAGAAAAGCGCATTCTCGTCGCCACCGACTGCCTGTCCGAAGGCATCAACCTGCAGAACCTGTTCACCGCAGTCGTGCACTACGATTTATCGTGGAATCCCACCCGCCACGAGCAGCGTGAAGGCCGCGTCGACCGTTTCGGCCAGAAGGCCCGCGAGGTTCGCACTACCATGCTCTACGGCCGTGACAACCCGGTCGACGGCGCCGTGCTTCACGTCATCCTCAGGAAAGCAGAAAGCATCCGCAAGGAACTCGGCGTGCTCGTGCCGATGCCGGACGACGAAGGCAAACTCACCCAGGCGCTGGTCGGCGCCGTGCTGTTGCGCAAGGGCAGCATCGCCACCGTCTCGCCGCAGCAGACCCTGGATTTCGGCCAGCCGGCGATCGAGATCGAAACCGCCTGGCAATCCGCCCGTGACAAAGCCGCGCGCAACCGCACCCTGTTCGCCCAGCGCCGCCTCAAGCCCGAGGACGTCCTGCCCGAATGGCGCAAGACGCTCGCCGTGCTTGGCGGCGAAGAAGACGTCGAGCGCTTCGTCCGCCGCGCCGCCGCCCGCCTTGGCGCGCCGCTCGAAGCCACCACCGGCGCCCAGACCGGCCACTGGAAACTACACGCCGGCAGCCTAGGTTCCGCCGCCCTGCGCGAGCGCTTGGCCGGGGAGGGGCTGACGGGCACGCTGCGCATCGATTTTCACCAGCCTCCGGCGCCGGGCACGCTGTTTATCCACCGCACCCACCCGCTGGTTGGCTGCCTGGCCGACCACCTGCTCGAACAGGCGCTCGACGACGGTATCGATGCCGACACCGCCGACGTTGCCCGCGCCGGGGCCATCTTCACCTCGGCCGTGACGACGCGCACTGCCGTTCTGCTGCTGCGCCTGCGCCACCAGCTCACCGTCACCCACCGTAACCACTCACGCCTGCTGTTGTGCGAGGAAACGGTCACCGTCGCCGTCGCCGAAGGGCAGGGCGATGCGCTGCTCGCGGGCGATGCCGTGCGCGACCTGCTCACTACCGAACCGGACCGCAACATGCCGCCGCCGCTGCGCGACCATCACCTGCGACAGCAGCTCGACCGCCTGCCGGCGTTACAGCCGACCCTTGAGCAGCTTGCCCGCGACCGCGCCCTGGCGCTCCTTGAAGACCACCGCCGCGTCCGCGAGGCTGCCCGGGGCAGCGGTGAATACCGCGTTACCCCGAGCCTGCCGGTCGACGTGATGGGCATCTTCGTGCTCGTTCCGGCCTAGGGAGACCTGTTATTCCTGCTCTGCAACGACATGAATTGATTGAAAATTTTCCCGGATGTCACCTTAAGCGCCGATCGCCATGCCTAATCCGACAGCGTAGGTTTGGGCCCGTTTTCTTTCTGAAGCGTTGTTGCAACCGGATGTTTTTAATGAAATTTTCGCGCTAGACTAGATAGTGTAAAAAAAGTTACACAAAAGGTTTTTATGACATCCTGGAAGTTCTACGGCCGCCGCGACGAGCTGGAGGCGATCAAGTTGCTTCTGACCCGCGAGCGCTGGTTTTTCTGCGCGATCAGCGGCCGCCGGCGCATCGGCAAGACCTCGCTGATCCGCGAGGCGCTGCTCGAAGCCCGGGGTGGCAGCGGACCGGCCGCAGCGCTCTATGTGCAGATTCCCGACAGCGACGAGCGCGATGTCGTTGCCGTGTTCACGGATGCGCTCGCCGCCTTTGCCGCCGCCAACCCGGGGCGCCTGCCGGTCGGTGTCACGGCCGACAAGCTGCGCCGCTTCTCCGACATGGCACGCTGCATCGGCGCGTTGTGCCGCGCCGGCATCGTCGTCGTCATCGACGAATTCCAGTATTTCAACCGCAAGGCGCTGTCGGCCTTCACCTCGCTGCTGCAGGCCGAAGTCGACACGTTAACCGGTTCCGCCAGCGGCGGCATCTTCGTTCTCGGTTCGATCCACACCGAGATGACGGCGCTCCTTGAAGATCGCGGCTCGCCGCTCTACGCCCGCGTGACCGACCGCTTGACCCTCGACCACTGGGACTTTGCCACGCTCTTCCAGGTCTTTGCGGACCAGGGCCTGGATAGCCCGCGCGACTGGCTGACCTTCTGGTCGGTCTTCGAGGGCGTCCCCAAGTTCTATCGCGACTGCGCCTATCAGGGCACTTTCTCGGCCGATGGCCGCAGCGCGGCGGACCGCATCATCGACACCCTGTTTCTCTCGGCGCGCGCGCCGCTGATCGAGGAGGCAGGCACCTGGTTTCTGCGCGAGCTGCGCGGCGCTGGTGTCTCGCTGTTGCGCCTGCTCGCCCGGCAGCAGCCCTGCGCGCAACAACAGCTCTCGGCGGCCTACGAAAGCCTCGGCGACAGTCGCTCCTTCGCCACCTACCTGGCGACGCTGATCGACCGCTACCGCCTCGTCGAGCGTCTCAACCCGATTTTTGCCCAGCCCGGCAGTCGCCAGGCGCGCTACCAGATCGGCGACAATTTCCTCGCTGCCTGGCTCGCGGCCATCGAGCCGGCGGTGCAGGCGGCGCGCGTCCAGCCCCCGGCGCAGGCGCTGCGCATCGGCGAAATCCGCCTCGAAAATCACGAAGGCCCCACCTTCGAACGCATGGTGCGCAAGCTGATGGCCGAAGCCTCGCGCCGCGGCGTTGCCGATTTCCCGCTGACCGATCTTGTCCACGGCTACTGGAACCGTCCCCGCGACGCCGCACGGCTGATCGAGATCGACATCGTCGCCATCAATGAAACCGAACAGCGTGTCCGCTTCGGCAGTTGCAAGCGTTCGTCCGGCAAGCACACCCGCGAGGCGCTGGCCACCTTCGAGCAGCACGTCGGCGATTTCCTCGCCACCGCCAGCGGGCGCCGCTTCAAGGGCTGGCACCAGGAACGCGCGCTCTACTCGCCGGACTTTCCGGCCGACGAGCGCCAGTCGCTGCAAGCCGCGGGCTACCGCTGCGTCGACCTCAACGATTACCAGCGCTGGCTTACCGCGCCCAACCTGAACTGAACTTTAATGGCCCGCCGCTCCAGCACCGAACTCGCCTTCACCGCCCTGACCATCGAGGGCGGCCTGCTGGCGCCTGATTTCCTCAACAAGATCGCCCACCTCGAAGCCGCCGCGCAGGGCGAAGCCGACTACGATGTGCCGCGCGGCCTCAAGCTGCGCGATGAGATCGGCCGCTACTGGAAGATCGCCCAGAACCTCTGGCAGGATTTCGCCGCCCGCCGCGAACGTGCCGACCGCGACCCGATCAAGGCCACTGCCCACGAATTCCTCGAACCCTTCTGCCGCCAGGTGCTCGGCTTTGCCGACATCCGGCGCATCGGCCAGGTCGCTATCGGCGAGCGCAGTTTCCCCATCGGCTGGGCCGCGTCCGACGGCCGCGTGCCGCTCGTCTTCGCCGGCCACGACCAGCCGCTCGACAAACCCGGCACCCGCCACGGCGACGGCACCCGCCGCCGCTCGCCCTTCCTGCTCGCCCAGGAAGTCCTCAACGCCAACCACGCCGCGCTCTGGGCCGTCGTCAGCAACGGCCTCAAGCTGCGCGTCCTGCGCGACAACCCGAGCCTCACCCGCCCGGCCTACGTCGAAGCCGACCTCGAAGCCATCTTCAGCGAAGGCCTCTATCCCGACTTCGCCGCCCTCTGGCTCTTCGCCCACGCCAGCCGCTTCGGCCAGGCCGGCGCCGAGCCCGCCGATTGCCCGCTGGAACACTGGCGTAACACCGCACAGGAAGACGGCATCCGCGTCCGCGACCGCCTGCGCGACGGTGTCGCCGGCGCCCTGCGCGTGCTCGGCACTGGCTTTCTCGCTCATCCCGCCAACGGTGAACTGCGCCGCCGCATCGAAAGCGGCGAACTGGCGACGCAGGACTACTTCGAGCAACTCCTGCGCCTCGTCTACCGCTTCATCTTCCTCGCCACTATCGAAGACCGCGAACTCGTCTTCGCGCCCGACGCCAGCGCCGAAGCCCGCGCCCGCTATCAGGCCGGCTACAGCCTCGCCCGTCTGCGCCGCCTGGCTGCCCGGCGGCGCAGCTACGACCGCCATGCCGACCTCTGGCAGGCGCTCACCATCACCTTCGCCGGCCTCGCCGGCGGTCAGCCGGCACTTGGCCTGCCGGCGCTCGGCGGCCTGTTCCACACCGGCCAGTGTCCCGATCTCGACGCTGCCCAGCTCGACAACCAGGCGCTGCTCACCGCGCTCTACGGCCTCTGCTTCTTCCGCGACGGTGCCGCGCTCTCGCGCGTCAATTACCGCGACATGGATTCCGAGGAACTTGGCAGCGTCTACGAAAGCCTGCTGGAATTGGTGCCGGAAATGACGTTGACCGCAACCGTCCGCCGCTTCGGCTTCATCGGCGACGAAGAGGCCGGCAGCACCAAGGGCAACGCGCGCAAGCTCACCGGCTCCTACTACACCCCCGACAGCCTGGTGCAGGAACTGGTCAAGAGCGCGCTCGACCCCGTCATCGCCCGCACGCTCGCCGACCACCCGCACGAACCGGTCGCCGCGCTGCTCGGCCTCACCGTCTGCGACCCCGCCTGCGGCTCCGGCCACTTCCTGCTTGCCGCCGCCCGCCGCATCGCCGAGGAAGTCGCCCGGCTCACCGCCGCCGACGGCAACCCGCTGCCGGCCGACTACCGCCACGCCCTGCGCGACGTCGTCGCCCGCTGCATTTACGGCGTGGACCGCAACCCGATGGCCGTCGAACTGGCGCGCACCGCGCTCTGGCTCGAAGCCTACACGCCCGACCGGCCGCTCACCTTCCTCGACCACCACCTGCGCTGCGGCGATGCGCTGCTCGGCATCCTCGACCCGGCCATCCTCGAAGCCGGCATCCCCGACAAAGCCTTCAACGCGCTCTCGGGCGACGACAAGGACGTCGTCAAGGCGATCAAGAAAGCCAACCGCGACGCCCTGAAATCCATCGAAAAGGCCAAGGCGCACGCCGCCTTCAACCTCGCGCTCGGCCTCGACGCCGCGCCCGCGGCCGCCGCGCTCGATGCGTTGCCTGACGACACCCTGGCCGCGCTCGACGCCAAGCGCGCCGCCTTTGCCGAGGCCGAGGCCAGGAGCGCCGCCTCGCGCGCCCGGCTGGCCGCCGACATTTTTGTCGCCGCCTTCGTCCTGCCCAAGACGCCGGAAACGGAAAAGACGGTGCCGACCTCGCAGGATCTCTGGCTGGTGCTCAACGGCGGCGATCCGCGCCCCGGTGTCGCCGCCGCTGCCGCCCGCGCCGCGCAAACGGCGCAGGCCTTTCACTGGTGGCAGGCCTTCCCGCAGGTGCGGGCGAAAGGCGGCTTCGCCGTGCTGCTCGGCAACCCGCCGTGGGAGCGCATCAAGTTGCAGGAGGAGGAATACTTCGCCAGCCGCAGCCCCCTGATCGCCGAAGCGCCGCATCAGGCCGAGCGCGGCCGGCGCATCGAACTGCTGTGCGAAGGCATGCTGCTGCACGCGCTCTATCCGGAAGTCGAGGCGGCGCAGGGGCTGGTGCCGCCCAACCTGGCCGAGCAGAAACTGTACGCCGACTTCATCGTCGCCCGCCGCATTGCCGAAGCCGCCAGCCTGTTCGCCCACGATGCCGGGCGCTACCCGCTGACCGGCGTCGGCGACGTGAATACCTACGCGCTATTCGCTGAAACCTTTACACAATTGGTCGCGGAAACTGGCCGGGCGGGGTTCATTGTGCCAACCGGCATCGCGACCGACGACAGCACGAAGCGTTATTTCGAGGCAGTTACACAGGGTCGGCAACTAATTGCTCTTTACTCGTTTGAGAACGAGGAGTTCGTATTCCCTGCGGTTCATCACGCGATGAAGTTTTGCTTGGTAATTGTAGGTGGCGTATGCACGAATTCGCTTACGTCGGAATTTGTGCATTTTGCTCGCCAAGTGACGGCGCTTGGTGATCCGAGGAGGCGCTTTACGCTATGTTCGGATGACTTCCGCCTGATCAACCCCAACACGCTGACCTGCCCGGTCTTCCGCAGCGAGCGCGATGCCGAGCTGACCAAGAAGCTCTATCGCTCCGCGCCGGTGCTCTTCGCCGAAGGGCCGCCCGAGCGCAACCCGTGGGGCATTCGCTTCATGACTGTGTTCCACATGGCCAGCGACAGCGGCCTCTTCCGCGACGCTCCGGCGCCCGGCCGTCTGCCGCTCTACGAAGCCAAGATGATCCACCAGATCGACCACCGCTGGGCGACCTATGCCGCCGACGGGACGAGCGGCGATGTTGCGGTCGACGCCAAAAAAGACCCGAATTTCACGGTCACGCCGCGCTACTGGGTCGACGCCGCCGAGGTCGAATCCCGCCTCGCCGTCAGGGGCTGGACGCGCGGCTGGCTGATGGGCTGGCGGGACATTACGAATGCGACCAACGAGCGCACGGTGATTGCGTCAGTGGTGGCGCGGGTGGGGGTGGGGCATACGCTTCCGCTGATGATGACCGTTCGCGAGCCGCGCGAGGCGGCGGCGTTGCTCGCCAATCTCAGCGCGTTGGTACTCGATTTCGTGGCTCGCCAAAAGGTTGGCGGCACGCACCTGACTTACGGCTATCTCAAGCAGTTCCCGATCCTCCCGCCCGACCGCTATAGCGAAACTGACCTCGCCTTCATCGTCCCGCGCGTCCTCGAACTGACCTACACCGCCCACGACCTCGCGCCTTGGGCCGCCGACCTCGGCCACGCCGGCCCGCCCTTCGCCTGGGAGCCCGATCGCCGCGCCATCCTGCGCGCCGAACTCGACGCCTATTACGCCCGCCTCTACAGCCTGACCCGCGACGAGCTGCGCTACATCCTCGACCCCGCCGACATCATGGGCGCCGACTACCCCAGCGAGACCTTCCGCGTCCTCAAGAACAACGAGACCCGCGAACACGGCGAATACCGCACCCGCCGCCTGGTGCTCGAAGCCTGGGATGCGCAGGCCGGCGGCGGCTGATAAGGTGCACATCAATGAATGACGTAAAGGGATTTCCGATGGACACGACCGTTTTTATCCGCAGGGTCAGGGTCAAGAATTTCAAGAGCATCGCCGCCTGCGATGTGGAGCTTGGGCCGCTGACCTATCTCGTCGGCCCGAACGGGTCGGGCAAAAGCAACTTTCTGGACGTTCTCCACTTCGTCAAGGATGCACTGCAGGGGTCGCTCGAGAATGCCTTGCAGTTGCGCGGTGGCCTTTCGGAAGTGCGCCGTCGCTCCGGCGGGCATCCTACCCATTTCGGCGTGCGACTCGATTTCCGGTTGCCCGATGGGCGAGAGGGCTACTACGCTTTCAACATCGGTGCACGGCCGGCCGGCGGATTCGAGGTGCAACGCGAGGAATGCGTTATCGGCGGCGCTGGCGGCGGGCCGAGCTATCTGGTCGTGCAGGGCCGACCTGAAAGGACCAGCGAGGAAGTGTTCCCGGTCAGCACACCCGACCGGTTGGCGCTGGTCAACGCGGGTGGCCTGCCGGTATTTCGGCCGGTTTTTGACTCCTTGAGCCAGATGAGCTTTTACAACCTTAATCCACGGGTGATTCGCGATCTGCAAAAGCCCCAGGATGGCTCCGAATTAAAGTCCTTGGGTGAGAACATCGCCAGCGTGTTGTCCTTCATGGAACGATACGCTCCGAGCGACAAGTTGCTGGTTGAGGAATACTTGAAGCTGGTGGTGCCGTCGGTGCATGGCGTGGAACGCACCGGCGTCGGCCACATGGAAACGCTGGAATTCCGTCAGGAAATTGCGGGCGCCAAGCACCCGTGGCGCTTCCCCGCCAACAGCATGTCGGACGGAACGCTGCGGGCGTTGGGTATCCTGGTGGCGCTGTATCAGGGCGGCGAGACCGGGCGTCCAAGCCTGGTCGGCATCGAGGAACCCGAGGTGGCGCTGCATCCCGCCGCGGCGGCCGTCGTGCGCGACGCGCTGGCACGCGCCGCGACACGCAGCCAGATTCTGGTAACCAGCCACAGCCCGGAACTGCTGGACGATGCCTCGGTTGCCGTGGAAACTTTGCTGGCGGTTTCGGCGAATGCCGGGGTGACGCGGATCGCGCCGGTCGACGAGGCATCGCGGCAGGCTATCCGCGGGGGATTATTCACCGCCGGTGAATTGCTGACGCTGAATCAGTTGGAGCCGGACCCGAATTGCTTCGGTGATCCGGAGGGGCGTCAGTTGAAGCTGTTTGGGGCCGAATCGTGAGGAGCATCGTCTGTATCGTCGAGGGCGATGGCGAGGTGAAGGCCGTGCCCGTCCTGTTGCGTCGCATCGCAGAGGCGAGAGGAATTTTTGATCTGAATGTAGGAATGCCTATCCGTGTTCATCGGGATCAGTTCCTCCGGCGTGAGGATGAGTTTCGGCGAAAGCTGCTGCTCGCCGCCGCCAAGGCTGGGGATGGTCAGGTCATCGTCTTGCTGGATGCCGATGATGATTGCCCGGTGGACCTCGCCCGCGATATTGCTGCGCGGGCAGGCAATATCGTTCCTCACGTACGGCTGGCGGTGGTTATCGCTCGGCATGAGTACGAAGCCTGGCTTCTTGCCGGTGCGAATTCCCTGGCCGGCAAGCGTGGCTTGTCGGCTGACCTTGAGGCGCCGGCTGATGGCGAGGCGATCCGGGATGCCAAGGGATGGCTGAGCAATCATATTCAGTCTGGGCGCTACCACGAGGTGAGCGATCAGCCCGCGTTGACTGCTGTGCTAGATATCGATCTGGCCTGCGCCGGCAGCCGTTCGTTCCGCAAGTTCGTCAAGGAGTGCGAGGGTGCGTTGGTGGCATTTCCTACAGCGGAATGATTCCATAATTGCTTTGCGGCATAGCTGATGGTTCGGGAGGATTAAGTGCCATCAATTCCGCACGATAACGGCGTGCTATACAAATAACAAAGTGAGCAAAGCATGAAAACTGACATGACTGCCGCCGATTACAAGGCCCAATACGCGCTTTGGGACCAATTCCTCGAGCACTGGCCGATTGCCACGCTGCGCGAGATGACGCTCGACGAGTATACAAAAGCTGGCGACAAGGACACCTTCACCTATTGGCTAGAAGTCAAATTGAAGAATCTGGGAAACGTCGGGGGAGGTTCATCTTTCAAGTTCGGGATCTTTTCGCGGAAGGATCAGTCGCAAAAGTCCAGTGAAAGCGGCGCGAGCTATACGCAGGAGTACGCGTGGCACTCCCGATATGGCGACACCCCGCAAGCAGCGTTTGGAGTTGTGCGCGATATCGTTGTCAACGTCGCGGAGGCGGCGCAGCAGGGCGACTGGAAGGCTGTCGAGGATGCGGATCTCGGTCCCGCTACCAAATGGAAGATTGCCTTCCACTATCAGAACCGTGATGAGCCGGGCGCGGTGGATGTCTTCATCAAGGCAGCATTGATGGCATTCGTCGGGGTCAGCGACGCCGACGTTTCTCTGCTTCAGTTGCAGCGGGACAGCGTGGCAAAGAAAAGGGCCGGCGAGGGCATTCTCGAATTCGGTGCCCGCGTCTGGTCAGTCTGGATGAGCAAAGCCGTGGCAGTCTGGAAGCTTTCGCACGGCAATGACGGGACGTTCAATGCCGGCGAGCGCGAGCAGTTGCTTGCGGACGGACTCGTTGTGATGCACAAGGACACGAAGAAGAGTCAGCCAGACAAGTTCCGGAAAGCGCCCAACGGCACCCTGTTCTATCTCTGCCACGGCAATTCCATCCAGTTGCTGGGGCGCTTCACGGGGCCGGTGGTGGCTTCGCCAATGAACGGCGAATGGATCCAGCGCCCCTATAAGGTTGTGAAGACTGGGTTGCATAGTACACCCTACGATGGCCCGGCAAAGGGCTGGACGCCTCGCTATTCGTCGACTTTCTCCAGGGTTCCGAATGATGACCTCTTTGAGTTCGAGGAAAGCCTCCTGACCCCCTATTTTGGATTGAAACTGGAAAACCTCATGAGCGATATGCCGAACGGAAATGGGGCTGCTGACTCTAAGGGCGACACGGGGTCGGGTAGCAATGGCCCTTTGAACCGCATCCTCTACGGCCCGCCGGGTACCGGCAAGACCTATCGCTCGGTGGCGGAGGCGGTGTCGATTATCGATGGGCAGCCGGTGCAGGCGCTGATGACCACCCAAGACGCTTATGTGGCTGCCAAGCAGAAATTCGACGCCTATCGTGCGGACGGACAGATCGAGTTCGTCACCTTCCACCCGTCCTACACTTACCAGGATTTTGTCATCGGCATTCGCCCATCGACCGAGGGTGTGAATGTAGTCTATTCGGTCGAACCCGGGCCGTTGAAGCGCTTGGCAGATCTTGCCGAGGAAAATTGGCGCGCATCACGGCTGAAGGCGGGCAGTGCGCTGAGCGACATGCAGCGCTTCGACCGGGCCTTTGGCAAGCTGCTCAAGGACATCTCGAACGCGCCGGAGCAGTACGTCGAGATGACGCTGCACGGCGGCAAGAAGACGCAGGCGCGCGCGGGCAAGCAGGGCAAGGGCGTGATTCTGAGCAAGGAGGAGGGGAGCATTCCTTACAACGTCGCGCGCAAGGGGCTGGCCGCGCTGTGGGAGGGTCGCGACAAGTTCAATACACCCGGTGACCTGGAGCCCTGCACGTACAACCATTCATTCTTCTTTGCGGTGCTCAAGCACCTGGCAGCCATCGACAGCAACCTCGGTGCACCGGAAGAGAAGGCGCCGGAGCCTCTGAAAAACTACGTGCTGGTCATCGACGAGATCAACCGCGGCAACATCGCCAAGATTTTCGGCGAGCTGATTACCTTGATCGAGGACGACAAGCGGCTCGGGGCGGTGAACGAGCTGACCTGCAGCCTGCCCTACGTCGACCCGGAGGAGGAACCGGCCTTCGGCCTGCCGCCCAATCTGTATATCGTCGGGACGATGAATACGGCTGACCGTTCGATTGCCTTGCTCGACACGGCCTTGCGCCGCCGCTTCGTGTTCGATGAACTGATGCCGGACATCAAAGCGTTGCCGCCTGTTGCGGTCGACGGCGTGGAATTGCCGAAATTGGTGGAGAAGCTGAACGAGCGCATCGCTTACCTGTTCGACCGCGACCACACGCTGGGCCATGCCTACTTCATGGGCATCAAGACCTTTGCCGATCTCGAACAATGCTTGCTGCGCAAGGTGATTCCACTGCTACAGGAGTATTTCTTCGAGGATTGGTCGAAGATCGGCCTTGTGCTGGGGTATGGCAAGAAAACGGATGTAGCGCCGATTATCTCCAAGAAGCAGCTCGACGCGACCGCGCTCTTTGGCAGCGATGTCGAGGTCGGCGACGGCCGGGCGATGTTTGCAGTCGCGGACGGGTTGAAGCCGGAGATGGTGAAAGCCATCTACGAATGAGCGTCGTCAGCTTCCGGGAGTACGAGCGAATTCCGGTGGTCGGGAAATTGTCGTCGCCGGTGGAGCGCGCGCTCGCGGTTGCTGAAATCGATCAGCTGGATGCGCTCGCCGCGCGCCTGAAGATCCCGGTCATCGAGCATCTTTCGCGCAGCCGGGTGCGCCCCGCGCAGTATGTCGGGGCGGTGCAGCTCGGTGGGCGCACGGTCGAGTTTCTGCCCAAGATCGAGCAGACGGAAGCCGAGGTCGATCTGCCGGCGGTACGCCACAACCTGCTGCAGATGTTGCTGGTGGCCTACGACCTGGAAGGGGCGACGCCGGGCAAGGCGGCGCTCGAACAATCGAGCGACGGCTGGCTCGATATCCTGATGCGCCTGTTCAGTCGGGCGCTGGCTGACCAGTTGCGGCGCGGCCTGATCCGCCGCTATCGCGAGGAGGCGGATGATCTGCCGACGGTGCGCGGCCGCTTGCAGATCGAGGAGCAGGTGCGCCGCAATCTCGTGCATCGGGAACGCAGCGCCTGCGCTTACGACGAGTTCGATGAGGACCACGCGCTGAACCAGCTGTTCCGGGTGGCGATCCGGCGGATGCTACGTGTCGCCTCGAACAACACGACGCAGCAGGCACTGCGCGAGCTGTTGCCGGCGTTCGAGGGGGTTTCCGACGTGGTGCCGACGGCGGACTGGCTGGATCGGGTGACGCTCGACCGGGTCAGCGAGCGTTTCGGTTTGTGCCTGGGCATGGCCCGACTCTTCCTGCGCGGTGCAACGACCGGGCTCTATGCCGGCGACCAGAATTCGTTCGCGCTGCTGTTTGACATGAACGACCTGTTCGAACGTTTCGTGGCCCGGACATTGCGGCGGCGCTTGCGCGGTTCCGGCTTCGAGGTCTCTATCCAGGATTCGTGCCACCACCTGGTGCGCGATCTGAAGTCGAAGCAGCAGCTGTTCAGGTTGCGGCCGGATATCGTGGTGCGCAAGGACGGCGCGTCGCTATGTGTCGTGGACACGAAGTGGAAGCGCCTTTCGCCCGAGGAGCGCAAGCTCGGGATTTCGCAGGGCGACCTGTACCAGATGCTGGCGTATGCCGAGGGCTACGCCAGCAGCGCGGTGCTGCTGATCTACCCGTGGGATCCGGCCGGCGGCGATCACCTGAGCGTGCGCAAGCGCCTGGTTTTCGAGGGCGGGAAGCAGTCGACCGTGACGATTGGCGAGGTGTCGCTGCAGGATTTGTCGGGTGTCGATGATCGGCTGCTCGGACTTCTGGAAGGGGCAGGTGTCATGTTGGCCGATGAGGTGTGTGCATGAGCAGCGAATATGAAACCCAGTTGCGCGAGGCGTTCGCCGGCCTGGGCGGTTACTCGAAGCTGGCCAACGGCTTTCGCTTGCAGGTGCCGACCGGACAGACTTGTGCGGTCTATTTTTCTAGCAATGCACCCGGCAACGCGGTCGAGATCGGCTTGTCGCCAAAGGCACTGGCACCGATCCTTGGCCGACCAGAGTCGGATATCCGGGATTGGGTGACGTCGCAAGCGGCGGTCACCGGCCGGGAGCGGGTGGTTTCCGGCGCGCGCGGGTCGTATCCAGGGCTGGCGCTTGGCTCGCGACGGGAACTGGATGCTTTTCTCATGGCCTGGCGCGAGTTCGTGTCGAAGCCTGGCGGCGGGTCGCTGGCCGCCACCCGTGTCGAGAAGGCCGCCGAGGACGCCGGTTTCGATCTGACGCCAGCGCGCGAAGGTCAGTGGATGATCTTCCGCTCGTCTGCGTTCCCTTTGGTACTGGGTGTTGTTTTGCGGTCGGTAGAGACGTACCGGGTCGGTTTTTCGGATGCCGGCTGGGGGCACAAGGTGGCGTACGACTGCAGTGTCGATGTCCGTGACGAGGACGGGCCGTGGGCTGCCATTGTCGAGTCATTGGCCGGATACGATGCACTGTATGCGCTGGTTCTGCGCGCCGGGCGCGTCGCGCACCTGCTGGCGGGGGAGGGAGCAGGCCAGTTTGCCGGCGAGGTACAACGTCTGCCGTCGACGACCGAGGCCGAACGCCTGGTGGTTCAGCGGGTTGGGCAGGATATTTTCCGCCAGTCGTTGATCGATTACTGGCAGGGGCGTTGCGCGGTTACTGCTCTGGATGTCGTGCCGCTCCTGCGCGCTTCGCACATCAAGCCGTGGGCGCGGTGCGAGACCGACGCCGAACGCCTTGATGTCTTCAACGGCCTGCTGCTGGCGCCGCATCTGGATGCGCTGTTCGACGGCGGCTGGATCAGCTTCGACGACGACGGCGGGATGCTGGTGTGTATCGATCTGTCCGGTGAGCAGCGTGCCTTGCTTGGCCTGGCGGCCACATGGCGGCTTCGGGAGCTGACGACGGCACACCGCCGATACCTGGCCTGGCACCGCAGCAATCTCTTCCTGACATAAGCTGCATTTTCTTTGCCAGTGACTCCTTGATGACTGGGCGACACTAATTCCGACCAATTACGGGCGCCGCGCCCCGGTAATGCGTGATCTGGTAAAGCGGTACCGGCTGTGCGCGTCCAGAATGTCCAGCATGGCTCCAAAATATCTTGTGCGGTCCGGTTCGCGTGGCGACTTCGCCCTGTCCCCGGAACATGCGGACTCGCCATGTATGAGATTTATCGGAACCTGTTGATGGAGGAAGGACGATGGAAACTGATGCCCGTGAAGTGCCAGATGGTGAAGACGAACCGCCCCTCGTAACGCTGGGTGAATTGCTCAGGAAGAAGATATCGGTTGCCAGCCTGGCGACGGCGATCGAGAAACATGAAATCTGGGCGTGGGACGAGTTTGGGCGCTGGGTCGCCGCGAATGAGGACCAGAAGGCTTCTGCACTGCGATTGCTGGCCAAGCAGCAAGCTTGGGCAGATGATCCGGAAAGAAAACTCAGGGAGGACCCGCGCTCGCCACTCGAGCTCTCTGAGGACGACTTTGATGGGCCGTTTGGTCATTATGGGTGGCCGCCCGGTTGCGAGCCGGACTTTGAGAGCGTTTCGCACGTTCAGATCGAAGCGACGGACATTCGCGCTGTTTTGCAAAGAAGGGCACCCGACGATTTTGTCAAAGCCTTGATGCAACTGCTGGTTGAGATTGCAAAAAGGGATCACATGCTAAATCTCAACGAGATGCCGGGGATCAAGAAAAATCTTTTCGAAGTCGCAATCAAGAGCAACCCGAGGCTGGACTGTTCGTTTGGAACCTTCGAGACCTATATCAAGCCGTTCATCGGGTTCAAACGAGGCAGCCGATCGGGCACGTATTACAAAAATCTCTTCCCCGAGTATTTCAAATAGGGGAAGTTGGTCATCCGGAAACCCTGACGACTAGGGGCATCCAGGAAACTTCCCCTATTTCCCCAATTTTCAGTCTGTGATCTCCCTGCTGAACTGGCGACTCGATCAACAAGCGCCGTTAGGCGCCAAGGAGCATCCATCATGACCAGTACAATTCTGAGGCTACCCACGGTCCGTTCACGCATCGGTCTTTCCCGTTCCACCATCTACAGCCACGTCGCTAAGGGTTCGTTCCCGAAACCGGTCAGCTTGGGACCGCGCGCTATCGGCTGGCTGGAGTCGGACGTCGAGGAGTGGCTTGCTTCCCGTGTGGAAGAAAGCCGCCGACCGGCCGGCAAAGCGGCGTGAGGGGGGGAGTGATCATGAGCAACAACATCAATCCCCTGATTCCCGGTTTCGACCTCAATGCTTTGCGTCTGCCACAGAACTTTGGCGAAGCGCTGGCCGTCAAGCGCCTCATCACCCGCGTGCCGGTGCGCAAACCGCTGAAGACCGAATTCTTCCGTGTCCGCCCTGGAGAGGCGTGGCGCTTTCAGACGATGATCCTGGAGTTGAAGGAGGAGAGGGAAACCTTCCTGCTGGCGCCAGCTGTCTGGGAAGCCGTTCCCGAATTATTGCGTACGGCCATGCTGTATACGGCCATCGATCGCCGCAACAACGTCTTTCTGATCCCCGTGCCGTTACCAGGATCTGACGGGCGTCGCAACCCGTGGCATCAGTCCCTCGCCGAGGTTGTGGCGATGGCCGAGAGCAACTGGGTCCGCAGCGTCGCGAACATGCAGGTCGGCGGTTACGACATGTTCGTCGCCGAAGCGGAGCTGGCTGAACCGGAATGGCCTGATATCACCTTCCCGGAACTCGTACAGATTGCCTTCCGCGAGCGTCTGATCGACAGCCCGGAACACCCCGTCATCACCCAGCTGCGCGGGCGTTCGTAATGGGGATGCCGCACTTTCCAGGCGGAATTTGGCTGGTGGACTTTGAATTTCACCCGGCAGCCGGACGGGAGGGGAATCCTCCCGTACCGGTCTGCATGGTGGCGCGCGAATTGACGACCGGACGTACCTTGAGGCTCTGGCAGGACGAAATGGCGCGGCTGGGTGGGGCGCCATTTCCGACTGACGAATCGGCACTTTTCGTTGCCTATTATGCGTCGGCGGAAATGGGGTGCTTCCTTGCCCTGGGCTGGCCGTTTCCGAAAAACGTGCTGGACCTGTTCATCGCCTTTCGCCGACATACCAACGGGAAACGTGTTCCCGCAGGTAATGGACTGCTCGGTGCACTCGCCTATTTCGGCCTCGACGCACTTGCTGCCGACGAAAAAGACGCCATGCGCGACCTGGTGTTGCAAGGTGGCCCCTGGAATGCCACCGAGCAACGCGCAATTCTCGATTACTGCGAATCAGACGTCGTGGCACTGGCAAAGCTGCTACCGGTGATGCGGGATGAAATCGACTGGCCGCGCGCAACGTTGCATGGCCGCTACACTTCAGCCATGGCACATATGGAACACAATGGTGTGCCAATCGACACCGAGGCGTTGGCGGCCCTTAAAACGGGCTGGCACGGCATTCAGCAGAATCTGATCGCGGCTGTTGACGCTGACTTTGGTGTCTATGATGGAACCACCTTCAAGCTGGAGCGCTTCGAGCGCTACCTGGCAACGACCGGCATTGCCTGGCCGAGCCTGACGTCCGGGGGGCTGGATTTACGGGACAACACGTTCAAGGACATGGCGAGGGCACACCCGCAGTTGTCGCCGCTCCGGGAACTTCGCAGCGCGCTGTCGCAGATGCGATTGTCCGACCTCACCGTCGGTGATGATGGCCGCAACCGTTGCATGCTCTCCATGTATCGTTCGAAAACCGGGCGCAACCAGCCGTCGAATACCCGTTTCATTTTCGGCCCTTCGGTTTGGTTGCGTGGCCTGATTCGGCCGGCGGACGGTTATGGCCTGGCTTATGTGGATTGGAGCCAGCAGGAGTTCGGTATCGCTGCTGCTTTGTCTGGCGACCTAGCCATGATGGCAGCCTATGATTCAGGCGACCCCTATCTTGCCTTTGCCATCCAGGCCGGCGCAGTGCCGCCGAATGCAACCAAGCACAGCCACAAAGCGGAACGCGACCAATTCAAGCAGTGTGTGCTGGCCGTGCAGTACGGTATGGGGGCCGAGAGTCTGGCTTACCGGATTAACCAGCCGGTCGCCCGGGCGCGGGAGTTGCTCGAATTGCACCGGCGCACCTACCGGCGCTTCTGGGTTTGGTCCGACGGCATATTGCACGAGGCTCTGCTCGGCGGCCGTGTCTTCACAACGTACGGCTGGCAGCTGTTCATCGACGACACGCCGAATGGGCGCAGTCTTTGTAACTTCCCGATGCAGGCAAATGGCGCCGAAATGTTACGCCTCGCCTGTTGCCGTCTGGTAGCTGATGGCGTTCGCGTCTGTGCGCCGGTTCATGACGCGATCCTGATTGAGGCTCGGTTGGCAGATCTCGACGCTGTGGTGGCTCATACACAGGCTGTCATGCGGGCGGCCAGCGCGGCCGTGCTGGGGGGCTTTGAGCTGAGCAGTGATGCCAAGATCGTTCGCTCACCAGAGCGCTACATGGATGGGCGCGGCGTGATGATGTGGAACACGGTGATGGAGCAACTTGCTCTCCATGACCGGAAAGTGGCCCATGAATAGGCGGCAAGCTGTCCCGTGTCGGGACACTAACCTGTCCCCATTAGGGACACCCGTACAGTCTTATCTATTGCTTATATGAATACTTCCAGAAACCGTACCCCCAAACTAGTCGAGCCAGGAATCGGTTCGGTTAAGCGTTTGACCTACAACGTTGTCACCGGTAAGCACCAGGCACCGTGTTCTTCCGAGAAGTTCATTAAGGGGCCGATCCCGCTTGCATGGATCAGCCAGGCCAATGCGCTACCCGGCAAGACGGGCCCGGTGGCTTTGGCCTTGTGGTTTCTGGTCGGAATACAACGTTCGCACATTGTCAGACTGACTGGAGAAGTCGAACGAATTGCAGGATGCGGTAGAAAGGCAGTCTATGCAGCGCTCCGGAACCTTGGGGACGCTGGCTTGATCAGCGTTGCGGTGAAGCGAGGAGGGCGGCCGCATGTCGAGATTCTGCATGGGGAGCCAAGACCGAATTGCGTAATGATGCAGCCGGTTGCCAATTTACTCAGGACCGCCACGATTGCCACGACTGGCTTGGCGGGTAGTGGGATTGATGTCGCACGATGTGACGAGATGCCTGATTTCGCAGATGGAGAACAGAAATGAGAAGGTTGCCTTCAACCGCATTCAAGCCGGGGCAATCCGGCAACCCAGCCGGGCGCCCAAAGGGGTGCCGGAATAAGGCGACGCAGACCGTAATCGCATTGATGGAAGGGGCAGGCGAGCAGATCGTGCAGTCTGTGATCAGGGCAGCCCAGGCCGGCGATCTGGCGGCCGCGAAAATGGTGATTGATCGCCTGGCGCCGCCACTGAGAGAACGTCCGGTTAATCTGCCTGACTTCCCAGATACGAACTGCATTGCTGGAATCAACCGGGTATCGCAAATCATTCTCGAATCGGTAGCCAGTGGAGAACTGACACCGGGTGAGGCGGCGACCTTGTCTGCGATTGTTGAGGCACGTCGAAAGGCTCTCGAGACGCAGCAGTTGAGTGAGCGAATCGGAACGCTCGAGAAAATTCTAAAAAAATGAGATGCCTTAATCGGGCGATTGGATGGCGACTGAAAAAACCACCAACGCGGCATCATGTGGAAATGTGACTACTACAGCAGGGGTTGAGACATGACAGGAATCAGTAACCGAGTAGACCGCCTAGAAGACTTGATCGGAAATAAGGACCTTGATACGAGCCGGCTAATTGAGAATATTCGCGCAGTGGCAGAAGGCTTTGAATGCCCTCATATCATGACAACCGGGATGCACAAAATTCTGGCGGATCAGCTACGAGAGCTATCCTTAATGGAGGAATTGACCGAGAAAGTGGAGGCCAAGAGTTCAACGCGAACCATCCCTTCGCGTTCGGTTGCCATTGAGCGCTAGATTAAATTTTTCAGAGGGTAAGGGAACGGATCTTCCCCCCCCACCTTGAAATGCGCTTGTTTCTCAAGCGACGGTGTGAATCGAGCTGACGACCGGCAGCATCCATAGGGAGGCTGCGGTCGACCACCCAAAACTGCTTATTTCTGCGAATCGTCCGGCTTGTCGAACTGCGCCTTGCCTTGGGCTATCTTGCGCCGCAGGAAGCTGATGCTGGCCGCTTCCGCATCGAGACTGTCAAAGTTAAGTTCCTCCTTCGCCGATATCCGCGAACTCATCTTGCGGGACGAGTACAGCGCCTCCTTGCGGAAGCGCGCCGTGTCCATCGAGCGCGCGAGTTCCGCCATGCTTTCCAACACCTCGATCACCCACGGCTGTTCGGCAAAGCGCTGGCGTGCCTCGCTGAGCAGGCGCTCTACGGTAGTCCAGTCACCATGCTCGGCAGCGGTACGTGCCTGTTCAAGCAACTTGCCGGCCGCCAGTTCGGCCTGACGGGTGACCACCAGCGGATCGTTGAGCAGTGCTTCCCAGGCCGAGACCGGCATGGCCGGCAGCGTCAGCAGCGCATCGGCAAAGGACAGCGGCTCGCCTTCGGGCGTCGAAGCGGTCACGGCCGCCTGCAGCAGTTGTCCTGAACCCTCAACGGCGAGTCCCGCCGTAATCTCCAGTTCGACCAGCGCCCAGGCTTCCGCCCCGAAGGCGATGTCCGGCAGACGGATCACCGGAATGCCAGCGTCACCCTCGACCGGATAGTCGTTGAGCAGACGGACATTGACCCCGGGCGCGCCAACCAGAGAAAGACGAACATGCCGCGCACAGAGCGCCGAGATGAAATCGAATTCCTCCGCGAACGGCTCGAAAAGGTCGGCGGCGGTATCCCCATAATAATGATTTCCGCTGCCCCGCTTGGCCATCTCGACCATCAGTTCCTCGTTGAAATCGCGTCCGAGGCCGTAAGTCGAGGTGGTGACGCCGCGTTCGGCCGCCTGGGCGCAAAGCGCCGCGATGCCGGCCGTGTCGGTGATATCCCCCACGTTGGCGTTACCGTCCGAAAGCAGGATGACGCGCGCCAGCGCCGCTTCGGCAGCACCCGGCAACAGACCATCAGCACCGGTCTGCCAGCCGCCATGCAGATTGGTCGAGCCACCGCTGTGCACCCGCGACAGCGCCAGGTGCAGAGCCCTGCGGTCACCGACCGGGCGGGCCGGGACGAGGGTCTGCACACGGTCATCGAAGACAACTAGGGAGGCGGTATCGGTCGGCGCCAGCTGATCGGTAATGTGTTTCGCGCAGCGCACGGCTTCGGCCAACGGCGGCCCGGACATCGATCCGGAACGGTCGATGACCAGGGCGAGGTGGAAGGGCTTGCGCACCTTCTTCTCGGTTGCCACCGCGTCGGGGGCCTGGACACGTATGAGGACCGGCAACTTCTGGGCGACACCGGCGATGAGCGCCGGCTTGAGCGGCTGAATGAGGATCTGGGGAATGTTGTTATTGGGCATGTGATCTCCTGTTCCTCCGGCACCATTGCCGGCGAGTGAGATCAGCATAACCACCGGCAGGCTCACAGGCTGAGCTACCGGGGGCTGTTTAGCCCAAGCGTTCGAGCAGTCTTGCAGCAGATCGCTCGTGAATGACGAGGATCAGCTTCATCGAACTGCGCGTGGCGCCGACAAAGAGCTTGCGTACCGCCTTCTCATCCAGCACCTCGAAATCGATCTCGGTCAGGATCACCGCCGGGGCGGCTTGGCCCTTGAAGCGGTAGACCGACTCGACCAGTACGTCGCCCTCGGTATAGACCGGCTGCCCGAACAGGTCGTAGTTGCCGGTGAAGTGACGCAGGCTGGTCTGGCCCAGCTTGTCGAGGGTCATCAGATGCGACTGTTCGCGCCCGTGGTAGCTGACGATCGCCAGATCGTGCTTCTTGAAACCGGCCGAGTAGCAGAGCCGGATGGCTTCCTTGACGCGGGCGAACATGCCGGCGGTATCGGCATAGTCGAGGATCTCGATCCTCTCTGCGGCGATCGGCGAGGCCGCCTCGATGTCGAGGTCGCCGGGCAGCAGGCGGCGCAGCAGGTCGACAATCGGCCGCGGGCTGCGGTAGTTGCTCTTCGCGTGTAGCGTGACCCAGCCGGGCAGGGGTGTCGGCGGGCGCATGTAGAGGTTTTGCAGCGGATCTTCCAGCCACAGCAGGCGCGCATCGGCCCGCGCGTGGCGGAAAATGAAGTCGCGCCACTTCTCCGAGATGTCCTGGCCTTCGTCGACGATCACGGTGTCGAACAGGAAGGCTGCCCCGATCGGCAGTTCGGCCGCCCGTTTCTGCAGGCGCTCGAAGGCATCGGGCAGCGCGAAGTCCGGGGTCTCGCCGGCATGGCGCACGCGCTGGTCGCAGAGCTGGTGATAGGTGCAGACCAGTCCGCCACTAGGTGCGATTCGGTTGAAGTGATCGGCCAACGGGCGATTGAAGCAGACATAGAGCGGACGCTTGCCGGCCTCCAGCGTGGCGCGGTACTCGGCCAGCGCCAGCTGGGTCTTGCCCGAACCGGCGGTGCCGGTGATGCGCAGGCGGAAGGGCTCGAACTCCAGGCGCCGTGCCCAGTGCGCCAGCCCACCGGAAACCCTAGTCACCAGATCCCGGGCATGGCCCATCAGGGCGCTGACATCGGTATCGAGCTGAATCAGGTCGCGCAGGAAGGCATGAATCTTCGCGGTGGCAGGCGTTTCTTCGCGGGCTGGCAGCAGGCGCTGGATGGTCTGGCAGAGCTGCTCCCGGCGGGATGCATCGACAATGCGTTCGGGAACGAGCCCGGCCGTCTCCGGGTTCCGGACCGTGTAGTCCGGGCAATAGAGCAGGGCGTCGGTGTGTACGGAAGGATTGTCGCCGCGCACCGCCAATTTGCCGCGCAGGTTGCTGACCATGCGCGACATCTGCACCGGCACGCTCTTCGACCGGCCGGGATACTGCTTGACCAGGCCCTCGGGGGTTTCGTCGAGAAAGCCGCTCTTCTGTTCGATCAGCAGCAGGTCGCCGGCACGATTGACTACGGCGAAGTCGATCTCCCCGTAGATCGCGAAACGACCGTCCATGCTGGTCCAGTGCACGGCGTGATAGACGACATAGTCGTCGGGCAGGCCGTCGGCAAGGACGCCGAGGGTCTCGATCTCGCGCTGTGCGGCGCCGGTGACGGACAGTTCGCGCCAGCCGTCGGGGATGATACGGGCCATGGGAAATCCTGCATGGGTCGAATGACAGGCAGCTTAATGCATTCTCGCGTCAGGCGCATTTCCTGAGCCTGAGATCCGGCAGACTTCCGTACTCAAAAGAAAAACAAATCGGGAGTTCACCATGAAACAAACCAGCCAGACCGATACCCTGCGCATTGACAGCATCCAGGTCAATTCTCTCGGCGGGAAAATTGGCATGACTCTGTGTCCGGGCAAACAGGTCATCAGCAGCGTTTCCGGCGAATGGGCGCGCGATCTCGACGCTGACCTGGCAGTCATCGGCGAGTGGGGTGCCACTGCGCTGCTCAGCCTGATCGAGCCGCACGAGTTCGAGAATCTGGGCGTCGCGCGCATGAAGCAGGGCTTGCCGGCCGGCATCACGCATTACATCCTGCCGATTGTCGATGGGGCGGTGCCCAGCGGCACCTGGGAGCGGGCCTGGGCAAACATCGGGCCGCAGGTGCGCGAGCGGCTGGCGCTCGGCGAGCGCATCGTCATCCATTGCCGGGGTGGCCTAGGCCGTACCGGCATGGTCGCGGCCCGCCTGCTGGTCGAGTTTGGCGAAGTGCCGGCGACGGCAATGCGCCGGGTTCGCGCGGCACGTCCGGGCGCCATCGAAAACCGCCGCCAGGAGGAGTACGTGCTGCGCCAGAAACCGCTTGAATCCATCCTCCCGCGACCTCAGTACCCGGTCGATCCATTGCTCCTGTCCCGCTATCGGGGATGCTTGCTGGGCGGTGCCGTCGGCGACGCATTGGGCGCGCCCGTCGAGTTCATGGATGTCACGGCGATCCTCAAGCAATTCGGCGCTGCCGGCATCCGCGACTTTGTGCCGTATGCTAACAAGTTGGGGGCCATCACCGACGATACCCAGATGACCTTGTTCACTGCGGAAGGCCTGCTACGTTCCGCTAACCGGGCGCGACTGTCGGGCGGCGATCCCGATTTCCAGACCGGCGTGGCACAAGCCTATCAGCGTTGGCTAGTCACGCAGGGCGACAAATCGCGGCTGACGCCGGATGTTCAGTCTGGCTGGCTGATCCGCCATGGGCCGCTGTTTGCCCGCCGGGCGCCGGGAATCACCTGCCTGACTACCCTGTGCAAGATGGTGCGACACGATGAACAGGCCCGCAATGACAGCAAGGGCTGCGGCGGCGTGATGCGCATGGCTCCGGTCGGGTTGTTTGTCAGCGGCAAGGAGGAAGCTGCTACGGATCATGCCCAAACGGCGTTCGATCTCGGCTGCCAGTTGGCAGGGATTACCCACGGCCATCCGGCCGGGCAGCATGCGGCCGGGGTGCTGGCAGTACTCATCGTCCGCGTAATTCAAGGCGCATCGCTGCCGGCTGCACTCGACGAGGCCAGGACCATCCTGAAAACACGAAACGACCATGAGGAAACCCTGGCGGCCATCAATCTGGCTGTGCGCCTGGTAGAGGATTCCGGCGACTGCGACAACCACCTGCGCCAGTTGGGGCAGGGCTGGGTTGCCGAGGAGGCGCTGGCCATCGCCATCTATTGCGCGTTGCGCAGCAACAGTTTCGAGGAAGGGGTGAGGCTCGCGGTCAACCTGACCGGCGACAGCGATTCAACTGGAGCAATTGCCGGCAATCTGCTCGGTGCGCTCTATGGGGTGGAAGCCATTCCGCCGCGCTGGCTGGAGCCGCTGGAGCTTCGCGAGGTCATCACGGCGGTGGCCGACGATCTGCTGAGCTGGCCGCAGTGGACGATCGGTGATCGCCGGCCCGATGATCCAGCGAGGCTTGGCGAGTGGGCCTATTGGGTCGATCGCTATCCCGGCAACTTAGTTGGCGGCTTTAGGCGCAATCCTGAGCGATAGTGGTGACTGGCAGATCACCGTCGATGTTGGCTCCGCGGCCACTGGTAGGCACCTGCTGGTTTGTTCCATTTGTCCGGGGCGTGTCTCGGAAGGCAAGCGACCAGCAACTCCAACACCCGTTCTCAGGTTGCGCTCAGAAACCCACGTTCAATTAAGGCGTCGGCAATTCCGTTCAGAGCATCCAGGGCACCCAAGCGAATAGCAACACCTTCTCGACTGGAACCAATCGCTTCATCGGTCGGGTTGATGCGGATGAGCGGGCCTTTCATTGATGCACCAAAGCGCCGAACGGTTGGAATTGCTTTGCCTGCGCCAAGTTCAATGGTGACCAACCGCTCGACCTTGGATAACCAAGCGCTCAGGCGTTCTTGGCGGATAACAGCCAATTCTTCGATCCAGTGCCAGTCGTTGAACATCAGGATGTTGGGTCGCGCAACGCCACCGCACATTGGACAGCTTGGTGGGCGGTTTATCAGGCGACAAACGCTTGTATCAACCTGCGGCTTGAACCCATCTGCCAGCCAGATGTTCTCGTTGCAGGCTGGAGATAGGCATTGCAACCAATGAATTGAACCGTGGCATTCAAGTACCTGCGCATCTTTAAATCCCGCTTTCTGGAATTGGCCATCCACGTTGCTGGTAAAGACGAATGCGCCGTGAGGTAAGCCGGCGGCTATTGCGCGCAATTGAGCAAACCCAGAATGTGGCTCGGTGTGGCGGTACAGTGTCAGTCGGTGACCATAGAACCCCCAGGCAAGCGCTGGGTTCGTATGGAAATAATTGGGATTGGCAATTTCTTCGAAGGCAATCCGTGCCTGCCCAAGCGCCGGATATGCCTTCCAGAAACCTTCTCTGCTACGAAAGTCGGGCAATCCGGAGTCAACGCCCATTCCGGCGCCAGCCGTAATCAGCAATGCATCGGCATGTGCGATGTATTCGGCTGCGCGGAAAAATTCAGTCTCATTCATTGGCTTCTATGGACTACGGAGTTCAAGTTTTTGGAGGAACTGGCTTTTACTTTGCTTGGAGTGAGCGGGATTGCCCAAGTTGTCATTTCATCGCTTTCTGGGTTGAACATGGGCTCACCGGATAGATTCTTGAGTTGTGTGAGCAGTTGTACGCCCGGCGTGGGGAGCTCCATTCTTGCTTCCTTGTGGATCAGATCGGCACCAAAGCATCCAGCGCTCTTATAGAACCTTATCCAACCGGCGGTCATAAGCATTTCGTTGACCCACTTGAGAAACGGTTCATATATCTCCGTCAGCCTCATGCTGGAGAGAGTTGTGTGAAGCACCTGATACTTCGGCGGGCAAAAATTACAGATATAGCCCCCATTTCGACGTTCCGGGGCAATCCCGAAGTCAGCCAACATATCGAAGTGCTCGCCTTTAGATTGGGCGAGAACCATCAACTCATTACGGGTGAGTTGAACAGAAATGTCAGGGGTCAGTCTTGGGAAAATCATTTCGATACGCTGGTCAGTGCGCCGGACAAGACGAACAGGTATGTCAAAAAGGGCCCGGCTTTTTCGGAACCACTGTAGAAAGTCCTTTTGGTAGCGTGGGCGAACTCGGCTGTTTTTGTAGGTTGTTTTCACGAAGCATTCTCTGGTTTGTAGCGTTTGGGAACACTATGGCTCAGCTATGCGACAAGATGCGTCGTCTGCGATTTCTCGATATATACGGGGTAGCAACCGGCACCCGAAAGGTGACGCAAAAGATCGGCATCAGCCATCGGGGCGAAATCTCGACATGTGGGGAAAATCTCCTGGCATTTCTCTTTGGGCATTGCGTGTCTGCCATTGCTTTCCTACTGCATTTGGGGCGATTGAAAGCATTCTGAAGGACCTAGGCGACACAAAATGTCGTCCATGACTTCTATCCTGGGTCCGCTGAATTTTCGCTGCTCGACAAATCAGCGATCAGCTTTTTTCGTCATTTTTTTTGATGGATGGAAATGCTATGGATATTTTTGAAACTGCGACCGTCGTGCGCAACGGCCATTGGCTGCGACCTGAATTGGGGGATAACGGCACACCGGGGTACACGCTGGCAGATACCTGCCCGGCAGCCGATGGCTCCCAGGTGGTTGTCTCTGTGGGAGACGTCATGCATGAACCCGAAGTAGATCCTGCTGCCGGAACAAACAGCCAGCGAATCGGAAAGCGTGAGCGAAGGCGCCAGCGGATGATCGGCGCACTGCGCGGGCGCTGTTGCATATACAAGGAAAGGGGGTGCCTCGTCCTGGTTCGGGTTGTTTCAGTCGAGAACGACGGAAACGCGTTTCACTTTTTCCTTGAGGTGGTGAAACGTTTCGCTGGCCGCGTTCCGGATCGCTTTGCGGTCGCTGTGTCAGCCGAATATCTCCTGATTTCCCCGAGCTGGTCGCTCCACGCTGCATGGGTCAATTGGACCTTGGTGACCCGGCCGGATCTGGTCGGCCTTGTCGAGCAGTCGTTCGAGAAAGGGATGCCCACAATCGAACTCGTCCGCCTGGTCAGCCGAATCGGGTAGGGCGATTGGTTCTCTGCGCTCTCACATTGCAGAGATTGATATGGCTCTTCATTTATCACGGCAAACTCGATTGAAGCGATTGCTTTGTGCGGGTTGTGGTTGTTGGTGCGACATAAAACGTCGCGCCATGCTTTTGAATGGCGTTACTGCAACGCTGTTCTTTAACAACTCGATCTCTACCGCTCAAATACTTTCAATGTCCGTTTTCTTTGGAGGCAATCGCATGAACTCTAATTACGTCACTTTCAATCACCCCGATGAAAATCTGGGTGGCCTGTCAAATCTCAATCTTGATTATCCGATTGCGGTCAATGGCGTCCGCATGCCAACCGCAGAACACCTCTTCCAAGGGTTGCGCTATCGCTCTGCAATGATCCAGGCGGCCACGATCTCGGTGGAGCACCCAATATCTGCCCGGCGTTTCGCTGCAAGCAAGGCTTTTCGTGATCAGACCTGCGAGCGCTGGCGGCAGAATCAGCTGGAAATAATGGAGTTTTGCCTCAAAACCAAGTTGCTGTGGAATTGGGTCAAATTCGGAAGGTTGCTCCGATCCACCGAGGGCAAGACGATCTACATGCTCTCAACCAGAAACGAGTATTGGGGTGTGCTGGCGTGCAACGATGGTTTTGTTGGTAAAAACCATATGGGCCAGTTGTTGATGAAGTTGAGGGACGAATTGTTGAGTGACAACAATGAGCACCTCAGGACTTTGACGCCCCCGCAGCATCTTGATCTCAAATTCCTGGGCCAGCCGATCCAGGCGAAAGATCGTCGTGATCACGTCCGCCAGGTAGGTATTCGGACGACGGAGATGGTTAATGCCCTGAGGCCGTAAAGGCGGGAGCTGGCTCACATCCTACAGGGCCCTACGCCCAAATCTGATCGAAGCCGGTGTCCGCAAAATCGTCGCCGGAACATCGGCATCAATCCGTTGCTGCCATGGGTTGAAGGATGGCTTCACCAAATGAATCCAGTAACGCCCAACCCAGACCACATGGAGGTTGAATCATGTCACCACTCTGGTATGACCCGTTCCACTGGAACGATCTGCTGTCGCAATGGCGTGTCTATCACTCCCGACACACCTCCGATTGCCCGAAAGGACAACAGCGACTGCCACTCTACAAATTGTTGAGCAGCATCACTCCTGGAAGAGCGGGCGAGGCTAACGCTGGCGGCGTTTAACGCGACACAAAATGTCGCGCATGGCGGCACTATCTTGTCGTAGTGCCACTTCTCGTCGTGCTCCACGCTGCTTCTCAGTTCACGTTCTTGCGATCAATTCTTTGGAGAAACCATCATGAAGTTACTGTTTGCATTGATTCTGGCCGTTGCTCTGACAGCGTGTTCAAGTACCGGCGGCAAGCAACCGCCCGCTGCCCCGGAAAGATCCGGAAGGCAGGATGGAGGCGCGATTCCGCTGGCTGAGTCGGCATTTCAGGAATCAAGCGGAACCCTGAATCTGATGTTCGATGCCAAGGGCAACTGGGTACGGATCACTGCCCTGGGTACCGCGAGCCTCACGGAGGACTCGCCGGGTGCCCGCGAGACCGCGTTGATGATTGCCAGCATGCGCGCCAAGCGGACGGTCGCCGAGTTCCTGAGCAGCGATGTCCGGACCTCCAAAACGCTCACGCGGATTGCCAGGAGCTACGGTAAGACCTTTCAGTCTTCAGAAGCCCAGTCTGCCGACGGCACGGGCGCCGAAGATGGTGAAGCTGCGGATGGCGGTAGCGAAGGCAACTCCGTTCGTTCGGAAAAGGCGCGGCAGGCGCATCGCATCGCGTCGGTGCTGACCGAGCGCATTCATGACAGCAGTTCGGCAATCCTCAAGGGTATCTATGTCACCCGGCGCAGTTTCGACGATGCTAGCGTTAGCGTCGAGCTGACGGCGAGCCGTGAGTCGATCGGCGCGGCGCGCCAAGTCTCCAGAATGATGGGAGGGGCACTGCAATGAAATGGCTCTGGCTCATGTTGTCCTTGGCAGTGACCAGCGCCCAGTCAGCTGAAGTCATGGCTACCGGGTTTGGCAAGACCGTCGATGACGCGCTGCAAAACGCCAAGACCGCCGCGCTTGAGCAGGTGACCGGCACTTTCGTTACCGCTCAGGCAACCTTGGAGGGCGACCGCCACCACTCAAGGACCGACCAGTACAACGGTGGACTGATCAGGACGCACCAGGTCATTTCTGTTGCTGAGGAAGATGGCTTGATCATCATGTTGATCAAGGCTGATGTCGATACGGACAAGGTCAATACAGTGATTTCCTCGACGGGAGCCGAAATCACCGAAACGGTGGCCGATCAACTTGAAAAGGCCCGGGACGATTTCGAGAAGACCAGGCGCATCGTAGCCGCATTGGACGAGCCGGCCCAGGCCTTTGCTGTGCGCGTGACGAAAGTGCGCTACCGGAACCGGGGTGAAATGACTGACGTCGAGGTCGACGGAGAGGTCGTCTTCAATCCAAAATGGTATGACGACGTGCGCTTGATGGCCAGGACCATCGGTCGCCCGGTCGATATCGGCTCTGCCTGGCGGGAGGCGTTGTGGGGATTGGCCGCACTGACGGCGATCGTCAATCCACTTATCACGGGCACGGCATTTTCCATAGCACGCGCGGCTCAGGTAACACCCAAAGCCAGTGAGGAATACATGGCCTGCTTCGGGAAGGACAATGGCTGGGACGTCGATGAATGCTACGAGATCCGGCACCCGATGCCGAGAATCATGGGCGGCCACCGACTTCCATTGGCAGGAAAACTTGTCCTGGATGACGGAGAAATGGGGTTAGGTCGGTTGAATGTCGATTCCGGATGGCAGATGCTCCTCAACGTGCAGGTCGGGCAGAGAATTTACTTTTCCAAGAATGGAAAGGAGCGGAAATTCCTTAACCCCGGGATCGTTCTCTTCGAGAAGGGAAAGGCGACCTTTCAGCACACCTTTTCGGAGCGGACAGCAACCATCGGAAAGGCGACCAACGTGCAGTTTGACCTGTTGTCCAGAATCTGAGGACTGGCCACCATCTATCCCCGCAACCATTTTTAACAAAGGAGCGTGTATGTCTGATCAGCAATTCAATGGGCTTAACCCGAAATCGCCGTCCGGCGAGTCGATCTTTTTCTACAGCCTCGATTACTGGATCGGCCTGTGTGAATGCATTCGCATGATCTGTCATGAAGGCTTTCCGTCATACCCCTCGATGGAGGCCGAAGACGCGGAGTATCTTGCGGAGATGCTAGAGCGTCGCCTGGAGTTCGGAATCGTCAAGGCCTATTTCGAGCTCGATGCGGCGAGAAGTTTCGACAAGGCCGGTGACTCGGATGGCGAGAGCGAGGCGGCAGCTGCCGAGTATGTCGAAACTATGCTCGACTGGACCAGGCAGTACATCCTCTTCCTGAGGGAGTGCGGAGGGTGCGAGGCAGTTTGAGCCTTCCTTGAATCTGGCCTGACCGGGGCAAGGCTTCCTTGCCCCGGCTCCAGGAATGACACGCAATTTCCATGGCGACATAAATTGTCGCGGTCCGACGCAATGATTCTCCACCCGAAACAATCCAGGGAGAATCATCTTGAAAAACTACCGCCGCCTTAGGGCATCCCTCTATATTGACGGGGCCGTCGCCACTGATTCCGCGCAAGCCCTCCATGCCGCCATCTGGGCGATGCGCATGGCCGCGGGGGAAATCCGGGGCGACCTGCTCAGCCAGGACGACGAACTCTTCTTGAAACTGGCCGGACCCTTCATGCGCTGGTCTAGAGCCGCCATGACAGGCTATCTCGCATGCTTCGATAGCGACCCCGAGCGCCGTGCCACCCTGGAAGCCATGAGACCCTCGGACGCATGGCGGCAACTCGCCTGCGAGTACGACCCGGAGGCAATGCGTCTCCTCAGGGCATTCCGGATGGCCGACCCGCGTAAATTCCACCGGATGCTGCGGTCGTCACTTTCGGCCCTCGAACTGCGACTTGCCTCCAGTGTTGATCCGATCGCCAAGAATATCGGGATGCTCCGTTCCCTGCTCGATCTTACGGAAACGGAATGCAAACTCCTTCACCTCGCCGCCTGCTCGGCCCAGAACGCCCTCGTTCAGAGCGCACTCCACGGCATCAGGATCGCCAGTAGTTGCGACGCCATTTGTCTCATCGGCATGCTGATCCAGGCGCCGGAAAACGAGGTTGCCAAGGCACTCAAGGCAGGCGCTCCGTTGTCGTATTTCCGATTGGTCGGCATTGACCGGGTGGCCATGACCATCGGTGACACCATCGTCCTTGAGGATTGGTTCAAGCAATACCTGTGTGAACCACATGATTCCATGGAAGAGATGATGCGCAATTTCATTGTCCCGGCCAGCCATGGCGTACTTGGTGAAGCGGACTACCCGCATCTGGCGGACGACCTTGCCGCACTGAAGCGATACGTGAGCGGCGCTAGAGAGGCTGGCACTCGCGGCGTCAATATCCTGATCTACGGGAAATCGGGAACCGGCAAGACCGAGTTCTCCAAGTTGTTGGCGAACACCGTGGGGGCGAGACTCTACGAAGTCGCCAGCAGTACGCCGGAAGGCTTCCCGGTCGCGCCGGAAGAACGGATCGAATCGTTGAAGATATCGCAGAGCTTCCTGGCCCGGCAGGGGGGCGCGATCATTCTCTTCGACGAGATCGAGGATGTGTTTTCCGGGCGGGGTGCGACAGAATCCGGCGGATCACGGCGGCGCCTGCCGCCAGCCGGCAAGGCCTGGATGAACCGGGCGCTTGAAACCAATGAGGTGCCGGTGATCTGGGTCTCCAACCGTATCGATCAACTGGACGGGGCGTACCTGCGGCGCTTTTCGTACCACCTGGAAATTCGCACCCCGCCCGTCGCGGTGCGCCGCCGCATTGCCCAGCGCTATCTTGAAAACACCCCGGTCAGCAACGGCTTCATCGAGCAGATGGCCCATGAATCCGGGCTGACGCCGGCCCTTCTCGAAAGCGCAGCGAAGGTGGTTTCGCTGTCAGGGGGGCTTGACGGTGAAAGTGCCGAGCGCCTGGCGTCCCGGGTCATCCGTCAATATCAGGCTGCAACGGGCCAAAGCCCACGCAACGAGATCCGGTCCGGTGTCACGCACTACTCGCTCGACTATCTCAATATCGACAGCCGCTACAGCGTTGAACAGATCGTCTCCAGCCTGGCTCGCCGACCTTCCTCCAGCCTTTGTTTCTACGGACTGCCCGGTACCGGCAAGACGGCGCTGGCCGAACACATTGCCGTAGCGCTTGGCAAACCGCTGCTTGCAAAGCGCGCTTCCGACCTGCTTAGCAAATGGCTCGGTCAGTCTGAAAAGAATATCGCAGCAATGTTCGAAGAGGCGGATGCCCAGCAAGCCATTCTCTTCCTCGACGAGGCCGACAGCCTGCTCAGGAACCGCGAGCAGGCTCAGAAGGGCTGGGAGGTCAGCCAGGTCAATGAACTGCTCCAGCAGATGGAGCGCTTCAATGGGGTCTTCATTTGCGCCACTAACCTGTTCGGCCAGATAGACGTCGCCGCGCTGCGCCGCTTCGCTTTCAAGATTGCCTTCAAGGCCATGCGCCCGGAACAACGGGTGCGCATGTTCGTGCACGAAGCACTTGCCGGTAATGAGTCAAGCCTTGACCAGCGTTTGCGTGATCGCCTGAACGCCCTTGCAACCCTGGTGCCCGGTGACTTCGCCGTCGTCAGGCGCCAGGCGGCCTTGATCGGTATCGATCCCGACCCCGAGCAGTTTCTGGCAGAACTCGAGGCCGAATGTCGGATCAAGCCGGCCGGCGGGTCTCGCCCCATCGGATTTGTCGCATGACCGCCGGAAGGCATCCCCGGTGTGCGCAGATTGAGGCATCGCAATTCGTTACCGGTCAAAGAGTGAAGCAATGAACAAAGAAACCTGTCGCTGGATCACGGTCAAGCCGCTCCTGTTCAACGACCCGGAACGCGGTGAGGTAGTCGTCATTCCCGACGGCGAACTCTGCAACCTGATCGACTCCGTCGATGACGCCCGCCGCCGCGGACTCCTCACCGACGAACAGGCCGTCTGGGCCGCGAAAACCAATGTGCAGCGCGGCTATTGCCTGGTCTGGCTGCGCGGATGTTTGCGCGGAGTGGCGCCGGAGGACATTGCCCCACGTAACAGGTAGCAGCTGCTGCCGACTTCGCCCTAGGCAGCTGCCGATTCGAGGCATTTCAATGCGTTTGCTGGCACGCGACGTATGCTGTCGTCTTGTCTGAGATACTGATACCCTTCAAACAACGTTTCCACGAAAGAAAGGAATGGAATGAGTGAAATTGCATTCACCAAGGTCGACTTGCCCTACGGCTGGCTGGGCAATATGAGCCCACACATCGTGAAGTACCAGAACCAGTGGTACAAGACAGCTGAAGCCCTGTTCCAGTGCATGCGTTATGAGGGTTTCCCGGAAGTGCAGCAGGAAATCAGGGATCAGAAATCACCCATGTCGGCAAAGATGGCCGCCAAAAAGTACAAGAAGCTGATTGCAGGCAGGTGTTCCAAGGAGGAAGAGGAGGTCAAGGATCTGGAGCGTATGCGGGAGTGCCTCCTGCTCAAGCTGAGTGCCCATCCTGACCTGAAGCGGCGACTCCTCGGCACCAAGGATGCGCTGATCATTGAGGACTGCTCGCGACGCAAGGGTGGCAGCGGGATGTTCTGGGGGATGGCGAAAGTCGAGAATGAATTGCCCGATGGAACCCGGTCGATGGGCTGGGTTGGGCGCAATGAGCTGGGCAAGCTGTGGATGAAGATCCGGGAGGAACTGGCAAACGAGCAGCAGGGGGTGTAGCGCGACGTGTATTGTCGCGGGAGCCTGGATCATCGCGTTGTCTTCAGCAAAAGAGAGAAACGCGATGATCAGGGAATACGAATTGGTTTGCGCTGCCTTGAGCGCCGCTGGCGCGAGGCGGCACCTGAACGCCGGGCAAGAGTCGGCTTGATTGTTCTGGTCTAGTCGGGATTGATAGTCTGCCTGGCCGACCGAGCACTGGCGGTAGCGCTGGAGCCCGATACCCAGCCGTCACCCCGATTGATGCAGCGCTACAGCAATAGCCTTAGCGCCTCCTCTCCCCGGCGCTCAAGCCCCAGACGCCGATGGTGCCGCGATCGTGCTTTTCGAGAAAACAGATGTGTTTTCCGTATTCCGGCCAACATGGCTCGCGATAGCGGTCACGCGAGCCGATTCCTCCATAGAGCAGAAATTTTGGTTTCCCGGCGGGGTTGTTTTCGACAGTTCGGGCGAGAATCTGGTTCGGGTCTTCAAAATTGCTCCAGTTACCCCCAAAGCCATGCCCCGGTTGAATCACGGCGATGGCCTTCGGAGCAACTGAGTTTGCAACATATAGAGCCTGATAGGCGGCAGCGCCGTCGGCACAAAGGTAGAGCAGGCTGAAACGTGATGGCCCATGGCTGGGAGGCCGGTCACTACAACGTTGAAAAATTATCCATGCACAGAATGGCTGCTCTATCCACCCGAGTTCTTTGATCAATCCAAATTCTCCACGGGTGGAACTTCCGTCAAGGTGTGTCGGAAATTCAGGCCAATTCAGTTCCTGAGCGGAGACTGAGCGCGCTGCGATAGCTTCGTATCCGAGAAATCCTGGATTAGCCAATGCTTGCAGAAATTCTGCCTCGGAGCGTCCATAGTCCGCGTAGATGAAACTGTGGATATTTCCCGCGAGGAACTTCACGGGATCGCCGTCAAAGGCCGATGACGGGTAATAAAAAGAACTTCCGAGCAATTTCATCAGTGGAAATTCGGAGCGATGCATCGTGCCAGTTGAAACATCAGACAGCCAAATTGGGCAGGTCACCTTGGGAAGTTGTCCTAACAAGATATCGCTCTTATTGGGTTTGCTCAACGAAATTAATTATGATTATAAAATCCCACAATCTGCCGTTGAATAGCAGAAGGATTTAATAACCCTCCATAAATAGAACGGCTTCAACCTCCCTAAGGGTCCAGGTGTCTCTCCCCCCCTCCTTTTTATCATTCAATATTGTTTTTATCTCCTTGCATAGGCGGTTAGCGTCGATCTGAGCTTGGATTACCCGATAGGCGACAGGCCAATTTTTGTATCGATAACCTCTGGGTCTTGTTCCCCCCATGCCGCCATATACGCCCAGCGCGCTAAATTCATTCCGGAAAACTTCTACCGTATCAACGCTTGTCTTGTCTTTGGTTCGCATTGGATACATATACTCAGCGGCGGTCAGTATGGCAGCCGCAACTCGCGAATCGTAAATTACATATTCCTCAGGTCTGGCAAGGGCGTAAACTTTCGTGAGAGTGCTATCGACCTCTGTAATCTCTCCATTTCGCAATGCTTCAAGGTGTGCGACTATCTCGTCACCATTTCGTCTTGTCCCGTTTGGGTTTCCCCATTTTCGTATGTCATCATATATTTTGAGGGCGCTATCAGCAGAGATCACTGTGGACGCTAGCATTGATTCAAGCCTATCCTCGAAATCCTTCAGGATTGACTTTGTTTCGTTCCAATTATCTCCATTCCATTCATATGCATCTAAACGGGGCTGCCAGCCAACAACTGGAATGCTAGGTACCCAATAATCGGATGATCGGCCAAGCCCTTTCTTAAGGTATCGAAAAGGCCGATTTCTGAGGTAATCGACCATTTTTAAGGCAATATCCCTTGCTGTCGAGTTGGCATTCGGTTGTTTAGATGACCTAAATTCCCGTCCCTCTAGGAGAGCCGATGCCAATTCATCACCATCATCCTCATAGTCATCACAATTCAACGAGTAGTGTCCGCGATTGAGTCTGATAAACAGGGCGTCGTTAGGGGTAGTGACAGAATTACCACGTCTTTCGCCGGGACCTACTGAGAAGTTGGCTAAAATAGTTCCAATATGCTTAAGCGTATAGCGATCATTAAGATGCTCTTTCGACGAAATGTACCCCTTTACTTGATCAGATGTGAATATTTCACCCAGTTCCCTGCTTCTGATAGCTTCTTGAATAACATCGCGCAAATTAGACATGGTTTCTTTCTAGAGAGTGCATTTATTGATTTCAGAATTGGGTGGACAAATTGAATGTGTATAGCAGCATCTTATATTTAGATGTTGTCGTTCATGACTACCCAGATTCGCCTAAGGCTCATATTTATAGTTATTTTTTGCAACAAGCAATTTATTACATATTTCTTCTCGAAGATCTGTCGGCTCATGAACAATTAAGTCTTCCAGCTTACCTACAAGCCACCACCGCAATTGCCAGGTATCCTGAACAGTCGCCTCGATCCGGAACCAGTCCCCGTCCGGCCGGATTTTCTGATGTGCCGATAACTTGGTCTCCTCGAGTTCCCGCGCCAGCATCGGTGAGATTCTCGCCACAAGATTGATTGGCTTTGCCTCACCAAATCCCATCCCGCCGTCGTCGATGAACTGTTTCAAAGAAAACCCCTTCGGACGCTTCACGTCTTCGTAGGTGTTCATGACACCGCTCATGCGGTGCAGGGCAAACGGGCGCGGTTCCTCGTAGTGGAAGGCGGTGGCGATCAGGTAGGTAACCGGCCCGCGCTGAACTAGTCCGAGCGGATGCAACTTCAACTCCTTGGGCTTATCCGCTGCCACGCTGCGGTAGCGGCAGGTGATGACGAAGTCCTTGAGCAGGCAGTCCTGGACCGTTTCGAGCACCGCCGGGTCGATTTTTGGCGGGATGAAGGGCACCATCGGCAGTACGCTGGCCACCTTGTTGGCCCAGCCGCTGACTGCGTTACGCGGGTTCACGGCGTCGAGCTTCTCGGCGGCGTTTTGGAGGCGTGGTTCGAGCGCCTTGAGTACACTGGCCGGCAACAGTGGGCGCAGGGAGGTCTCGATCAAACGGAGCGTCAACGCATCGGTCAGTTCCAGGCTCTGGATATCGAGCTTGGCGCCACTTTGCCAACGCCACAGGGTTTCGTTTTTTTCGCCGGCTTCGCAGTCGATGTCGAAGACCTCGGCAAGCGCCTTGAGATCGCGCTGTACGGTGCGCAAACTGACAATGTAACCGCGCTCGCTCAACTCATTCTGGAACTCCGATGGCTTCAGGCCCGGGGAACGGGCTGAAGGGATGATCTTCAGCACTTCCCATTGGCGCGCGATGGCGCCATCTGTCGAGTTAGCCGGCATTGGCACTCTCCAGAAAGCGCGCCAGATGCACCAGCGCCTCGGTATCTCGCCCGCAGTAGTCGAGCAGGTGGCGGCGCAGTTCGCTGCGCCGCTCGGCGCCGGTCTGCGGTTCCATCACTTCCAGAAAGGCCTCCTGGGCAAGGACGCCGTCACGGACGGCAAGGTTCGCGTAATCAAGGTGTGGGGCAACGGTCGGCAGGACGCGCTTGAGCGACCAGGAGCCGTGCATGTCAGGGTGATAGTAACTTGCCAAAGTCATCTTCTCAAGGCAGCTCAGACGGTTCGCGATTCCGGTCAGCGCATCCGCGAAGTCGGGAATCTGTTTGGCCAGTTCGCGGAGCCGCAATGCTTCGAATTGCGCGTGGTAGGCATAGATCGGCCCCTCGTCGCCAAGTGCCGCGATCAGCGTTTCGGCGCATTCTCGCCGCGGATCCTCAGTGCCCGTCGCGAGGAACTCGCGGTGCTCAAGCACGCCGGGCGCAGTTTCCGTATGGCAGGACCACTGGAAGGGAATTACAAGATGTGGCCCCGTGTCCGGCCAGACTGGGCAGCCGACCGCGATCGTCTCGAAGTCGAAGTAATGGCGGGGGTAGGGCGCTGCCCGCAATTGCGAGCCGGCTACGTCGTCCAGGTAGGCTCGGCCGGTGATCGCTGCCTCGCGAATACGCAAATGCTTCTCCGATTTCAGGAGATGCTGGGGGATCTGGCGAATGTCCGAGTAGCCGGCGGCGCGCAGGGCAGCCTTGTGCTTCGGGTGCGCACGGTATAGCTCGTCGATGGGGAACTCGGTGGGATCTGTTTCAGTGGCGGCACAATGTTTGAGGAAAGGGCATTCATACGGATCCCTGCATTGTGGCCCGCAGACGATACCTGGTTCAGCGCCAGTCAGCGTTGCACGCGCTGCCGTGACCCAGCCCGCGATCTGAGGTGTAAAGCTGTCGACCGCTCGGGTCACCTCCTGCGGCTTGATCAACCCTGTGTAGTCACCACCACCAGCGTAACGAAAATTCCTGTCAGCATGGGCAACCTGAACCGACGTGAGCGGCAAGCCGGTTGCCCGTACGACCCATGCCTGGATCGCCGCATCCTCGACGTGGTAGTCCTTGACGGAAGACGATCCCTTGACTTCGATCAGTTGGGCTCCGTTCCTGCCGGGGACGAGGACGTCGGCGCGTATCAGAACCCCGTCATGCTCGAAGGTGGCTTCGAACAGCGGTTTTTCGGGATGATCGGCAAGCGCCGCGCGGGTCTGCTCAAGGGCGGCGCGCAGGTCGTTCGTGTCGATCAGGATGCCGTCAGGATAGAGTCTTCGCGCGGCCTCGCCGATGCGGTTGCCACTCTGCATTGCCAGGCGGGCCAAGGGCGACTCGGTCGCCAGTTCCGGCCGGAAGGTCTGCAGCCACAAGCGCTTTGGACACTGGCGGTAGGCCATGATTTTAGATTTGGAGAGTCCGTGCAATTTTCTTCCTTTAATTTCTGTCGGCATATTTTCACCCATTGGCCACGAAACCGATGGACTGGATGCGACCGTCCTTCTTGAGGCGCGCCTCGGCAAGCAAAGCCTCGATGAATTCTCCGGGGCCGGCAATCGGGCTGAAGCAGTGCCGGCGCGCAACGGTTGCAAAGTCGCCCGGCGTGAGGTTGCCGATGCCCGACAGGCGCGCCTTGTGAGGCGCACCCGGAGTGGCCAGGCCAAGCGCGCGGCAGAAGCTTTCCAGCAGACCACAGGCTTGGGCCGGATGCAGGTAACCGAAGCGGATTTTGAGGTCGAAGCGGCGGATTGCCGCCGGATCGAGATTGTCCATCAGGTTTGTCGAGGCAATGAAAACGCCTTCGAATGCTTCCATCTGGGTCAGCATTTCATTGACCTGTGTTACTTCCCAGGAGTGGCGAGCCCCGTTGCGATCCTGAAGGAAGCTGTCCACCTCGTCGAGCATCAAGACGGCGCGATCCTCCGACGCGCTGCGAAACGCTTCGGCCAGCCCCTGTTCGCTCATGCCGACATACGGGGAGAGGATGTCCGAGATGCGCTTGACGTGCAGGGGGGCGCCGATTTCCTCGGCCAGCCAGCGGCCGAAGGCCGTCTTGCCGGTGCCCGGGGGGCCATACAGACAGAGCCGGCCACGCCGGGAGCGGCGAATGCCAGCGGCGATGTCGTTCAGGTTGGCGTCCGCTGCCACGAATTCCGGTGCGTAGGCCGCCAGCGTGTCGTTTGCTGCCAGCGTGGGCAGTCCAGCATGCCCTTGCGCAACGAGCACGCCATCGATCAGCAGGCGCAACGCATTTGCCCGTTGGGCCGGCAGGAATTCGTCATGCACGGTCCGCAACACGTTGGCGGCCCGGGTGACAACGGCCGGGGTGAGATGTTCGGCATCGGCAATCCGGGCAATCGCTGCTTCGGGCACCATGTCATCGGCAATCTCCCGGACCAGGCTGCGCATTCGGTTGCGCGGCGGGGGCGGCATCGCAAATACCATCGTGAAGCGGCGGATAAATGCAGGATCGATTCCCTTGATCGCATTGGTCAGCCAGATCGTCGGTACTTGGTTGTTCTCGAGCGTCTGGTTCATCCATGCCTTGCACGACTGGGCCACACTGGGTGGCGCGAACAACGTATCGCCGCGGCCAAAGATGTCTTCCGCTTCATCGAAAACCAGCAGGTTTTTAGACGATCCCAGCAGGTTCAAGGCCACACGGTATGCGCCGAGGCGTGCCTCGCCATCGATCGGCTCGCCCTCACGGTCCGCGCTGGCGACTTCATGCAGGACTGAGGCGGTTTCGCGAGCCAGGATCCGCGCGAACTCGGTCTTGCCAACGCCCGGGGGGCCATAGATCAGAATGTTGATTCCCGTCAGGCGGCTTTTACGCGCACTTTGCAACAGCGGAAAGAGGATGTCGATTTGCGCCTGCATGTGGGCAAAGTCCTTCTTGTCCAGTGTCGCCGGGGGGGAACTGAAAAATACGTCTTCAAAAAGATCCTGCGTGCTGCCGGCTTCAATCATCATCCGTTCGGCGAAGTCGCCTGGAAGCGTATTCAATTTCTCCTTCAGATTGACATGTTCGCGCCGTTTGATGGTCAGCAATCCGCTGACGACAAGCGGGCTCGTATGACTCAGCTCCCGGCGCACAGTGCCTTCCCGCACACCAAGGATCATCGAAAGTGAGTGATAGAGATCGCTGGTCGATAAATTGGCGAGCATTTCCATGCCATTAGCAATTCTGCGGACATTTTGCATCATCAGCGTGAAGCAAAGGAGCTTTCGTGCGGTCGGAGAGAGACGCAGCGCCTTGCCGAGGCGCTCGACATTTTTCTCGAGGGCCGCTGGCGGGGCCTTGCGCATCCGCTTGTGCTCGAACTGTGCGAGCAGTTCGCCTAAACGCGACTCCAGCAGCGCGAAAACCGGTTCGCTTTTTTCATCGACGCACCCATCGACCCCCAGATAATGAACCAGTCCAAGGCTCTCCCAGCCGAAGGCGCCGATCATGCGTGATTTGCCGTCGAGTTTGACCATGGCACGGTAGAGCCACAACTTGGCGAGGTTCTCGGCCGATTTTGGCAGCGCTGACCTGGTCTTGCAGATGGCTACGGGCAAATCGAACATATGCATCCCCTGTGATGATGTTGAAGTTACCGACTGATGCCGCCGGAAAATGCTGCGGCGTGATTCATGAGGAGGCGCCAAATTTCTGGCTGGCCGGCCCCGCTACTTTTTCTATCGCGGATGGATGTTCTCAGCCACGGTGACAGCTTGTGTCGCGAGATCATCGAAATGTTTGGCTCGCGGCCAAGACAGAATCGGAAACAACAGATTGAATCTTCCCGCCCCTTGCCAGGAGCTGCATCGCCCCGATGAATGCTCATCCCGAGTTGTTGTCGGTGGGTCGGCACCCTTCGCGACCGCTCCACGCCGAAACCTGCCGCTGAGCCTTGGGCTGCTTGTTCGGCTACTCGGGGTCGGGAGTACGCATTCGCCAGAAATGGAAGCTGCCGCTCGTAACCACTCAAGGTGGAACGCCAGGTAAGCAGCGAATTGCCCCCCCGATTGAATGGCTCAGGCCAATGGCTGCTGTGGCCAAATGTGGACGTAAGGGAAAAGGTGGGGTGCCTCCCACCCGCTCTTAAGCCGATCGGTATCTGAACCTTATTGCCGGAACGACGCTTAGATTGGCCTGCCGAGCTAGGGTCGGTTTACAGTAGCTGATTTGTGTTTTCATCCTGAATTTTGGATGTTGCACACAGCAAAGACGGAACCGTAAGCTTGCACGGTGTTGAGGATGCAGAGCGTCCGCCACGCGTTATTGATATCAGAGTCCCCAAGAGTGAGTTCGAAAAACGCTTTTCGATCTGGTACTCTGATGAGTTTGATCACGTCGATCAGTTCGTGACGGATCGTTAAGGGCCGGATAGCGACGGCGTGTGCAAAATTTGTGTCAATGGATAACACAGCGTGATCCCATCGAACTCGGTGAAAAGGCTACAAATCGTTTGACTGCTGGCCGGCGGAGACAAGAGTAATCAAGAATGCGAACCTCAAGCGCGCTATTGACCTTTCTAAGGAGTGGAAGCCATGACTGAAAAGTTCACCCGCTGGGCCCCAGCCGCTCACCTTCAGAGCGACGCGGACATGGCCTTGTATCTCGACGCCTGCCTCGACCAAGACCCCGGCGATGGCAGCGTGGTTCGCGCTGCGCTGAATGACGTTGCCCGGATGCAGGGGATGATGCAGCTTGCCCGTGCTACCGGACTGACCCGCGAAGGGCTCTACCGGGCATTGTCGCCGGCCGGTAATCCGGAGTTCTCGACGATCCTGAAAGTCATCAAGGCACTGAAGATCAAACTGCATACAACCACTGGCGATGACCACCTGGTGGCAGCCTAGCAAGGCCGTGGCGAGTAGCCAGATGAGTAGCTATAAAACGTTTAAGTCTTACATATCCAATAAATACACGGCCTAGCGCCGTATAACCATAGAGTTGCAGGAACTATGATCGAACTCGGCGTCAATATCGACCATATCGCCACGCTGCGCCAGGCGCGCCGCACCTACGAACCCGATCCGGTCTGGGGCGCGGTAGAGGCCCATCTCGGCGGGGCCGACGGCATCACCGTCCATTTGCGGGAAGATCGGCGCCACATTCAGGATTCCGATGTGCGTCGCCTGCGCGAGCTGACCCAGGTCAAGCTCAATCTGGAAATGGCGGCAACCGACGAAATGATCTCCATTGCTTGCGGCCTCAAGCCCGAAATGGCCATGCTGGTGCCGGAAGGCCGGCATGAGGTGACGACCGAGGGCGGCCTTGACATCGTCGCCCAGGAAGCCCGCCTCAAGGATGTGATCGCCCGTCTCGCCGACGCCGGCATCGTCACCAGCGTCTTCATCGACGCCGAGATTCCGCAGATCAAGGCGGCCGCGCGGATCGGTGCCAGCGTCTGCGAAATTCACACCGGTCCCTATGCCCACGCTTTTCATGCACGTGGACGGGATGCCGAAGCACCGGCGGTCGTCGCCGAACTCGCCAAGATTCGCGCCGCCGGCCAGCGTATCCGCGAACTCGGGATGCGTTTCAACGCCGGTCACGCGCTCAACTACTACAACGTGCAACCGGTCGCCAGCCTGCCCGGCATCCGTGAACTGCACATCGGCCACTCCATCGTCAGCCGTTCCATCTTCGTCGGCCTGCGCGAAGCGGTGCGCGAGATGAAGCAGCTGATGCGCGAAGCGGCGAATCCGCACCAGGCATGATCCACGGCATCGGCACCGACATCGTCGCCGTCAGGCGCCTGCAGGGCATGTGGGAGCGCCATGGCGAAAAGGCGCTCGACAAGCTGCTGGCGCCGCAGGAACGGGCCGATTTCGCCGCGGCAGCCGACAAGGGACGTTTCCTCGCCAAGCGTTTCGCCGCCAAGGAAGCCTTCAGCAAGGCCCTCGGCACCGGCGTCCGCCCGCCCGCCGTGCTGCCGGCCATCGCGGTCGCTCACGACGAACTGGGCAAGCCGTGCTTGACCTTCTGCGGTCGACTGGCGGAAATGGTCGAAAACCAGGGCCTCAAGGCCCACCTCTCCCTCAGCGATGAAGCCGACTACGCCATCGCCTACGTCATCCTGGAGCGCGCATGAAGCAACTCCCTCTCGGGCCGCTGATGATCGACATCGCCGGCACCCGGCTGACCGACCTCGATCGCGAACGTCTGTGCCATCCGCTGGTCGGCGGCATCATCCTGTTCACGCGCAACTACACCGATCCGCAGCAACTGGCGGCGCTGACCGCCGAAATCCACGCCCTGCGTGCGCCGGCCCTGCTGATCGCCGTCGATCACGAAGGGGGCAGGGTGCAGCGCTTCCGGGAAGGCTTCACCCGCCTGCCGCCGATGGCCGCCCTCGGGCGGCTCTGGAATAGCCAGCCGGCCGCCGCGACCGCTGCCGCCCATGACGTCGGCTACGTGCTGGCGGCCGAATTGCGCGCGTTCGGCGTCGACTACTCCTTCACTCCGGTGCTCGACCTCGACTACGGTCCGTCGCGGGTCATCGGCGATCGCGCCTTCCATCGCCAGCCGCAGGCGGTCGTCGCGCTGGCCGGCGCCCTGGTCGCCGGTTTGCGCGCCGGCGGCATGGCCTCCTGCGGCAAGCATTTCCCTGGACACGGGTATGTGATTCCGGACTCGCACGTCGAGTTGCCGGTCGATGAACGCAGTCTCGACGCAATGCAGGAAGACCTGCTGCCCTACCGCCAGCTGTCGCTCGACGCGGTGATGGCCGCGCATGTCATCTATGGCTGCATGGACTGCAATACTGCTGTTTTTTCAGATAAATGGATCGACTACCTGAGAAACGACGTTAAATTTGAAGGCGTCGTTTTCACGGATGATCTCTCGATGGCCGGCGCCGGTATCGTCGGCGGCATGCTCCAGCGCGTCGCTACCGCCTATCGCGCCGGTTGCGACATGCTGCTCGTCTGCAACGCACCGGATGCCGTCGCCGAGGTGCTCGCCGGCTGGCGGCCGGAAATCGATCCCGCCAGAGCGGCGCGCGTCGAGAACCTGCTGCCGCGGCAGCCCGCTGCCGATTGGGCTGCGCTCCGGGCCGACCCAGCATATCGGGCAGCACTCGACAGCATCGCGCAACTGACGGCCTGAAATAAAAACGGGCAGCCGAAGCTGCCCGTTCTTCCTGCGGAGTCCTCGCAAATTACTTGACGCGGTTCCGGTATTCGTCGGTACGGGTGTCGATTTCGATCTTGTCGCCGATATTGACGAAGGCGGGAACCGGCAGCTCGAAGCCGGTTGCCAGCTTGGCCGGCTTCATGACCTTGCCCGACGTGTCGCCCTTGACAGCGGGTTCGGTGTAGATCACCTCGCGGACGACGCTGTTCGGCAGTTCGACCGAAATGGCCTTGCCGTTGTAGAAAACGACTTCGCAGGCGAGGCCGTCTTCCAGGTACTTCAGCGCGTCGACCATGTTTTCGGCTTCGACTTCGTACTGGTTGTAGTCGGCATCCATGAACACGTACATCGGATCGGCGAAGTAGGAATAGCTCACTTCCTTCTTGTCGAGGACGATCTGCTCGAACTTGTCGTCAGCCTTGTAAACCGCTTCGGAAGCGGCGCCCGACAGCAGGTTCTTGAGCTTCATCTTGACGACGGCGGCGTTGCGGCCGGACTTGTTGTACTCGGTCTTCTGGACGACGAGCGGGTCGGCACCGACCATAATGACGTTGCCGGAGCGGAGTTCCTGTGCGGTCTTCATTCGGGATTCCCAACGATCTGAAAAAGAAAAACGTTAAATTATACCTTGCCCGCGCAGAACTTGACGAGTGCCGCCGCAAGATCGGGATGGCCAGCCAGGCGCTCCGCCCAGTGGCGGTTGTGCTGGGCGATCTCCGGTCTCGCCGCCAGAAAGCTTTCCCATGCCCGGCCCAGACCGTGGCCGGAATTCCACGCCTGGAACAGGTCGACCGCAGCCGCCGCGCCGGCGGCGCCCAGCCCGGCCACGTATTGCGCCAGAAAGGCCCGCAGCTTGGCCATGTGCGCTTCGTCCGCCTGCCGGTACGCCTGCCACACGAAGGGCCTGGCCGCCCATTGCGCGCGGACGAAGGAATCCTCGCCGCGGACGAAGTTGATGTCGCAGCGCCACAGGAGACGGTCGAAATCATCCTGCGGCAAGAAGTCGAAAGGGATCACCGTCAGTTCGCCGCGTCGCCACGGTCCGCTGCCGCCAAACCGCGCAGCGACCGCGGCGAGCGGCTGGCCGGGCGCGACATGCAGGCGAACCGCCGTCGGCGACCTGGCGAGAAGGTCGAGCAATTCGCCGACCGGGGCGCTTTCGTAACAGAACATGCTGACGTCGAGCCCCTCGCTGCGAGGAAGTCGCGCCATTTCGGCATCGCGTGCCGCCAGCAGTCCTCTCTCCCGCAACAGGCCGCCGCTGGCGGGCGAAAAGCCCGGAAAGTAGAAATATTTGACCAGCGGCAGGGAAGGGTGGGGCGAAGCCATGCCATGACAGCCCTCGGCCCAGGCTTCCGCCGTCAGGTATTCGAGATTGATCCAGCACGGCCTGGGCGACTTTCGGGCCATCCCTGCGACGACAGACGCCGGGAGGTCGCAGCCGAAGGCCTCGATAATGACCTCCCCAACGCGGTCGACCGCAACCGGCTCGACCCAATGGCGGATTTCAACGCCACGGCACGCCTGGACGGCCAGCGCGACGTCGGTTTCCGGGCACAACGGCTGCAGGCTGTGCAGGTCGTCGACCCACAGCCTGACCCGCCGCCCATGTTCGTTTGCCAGTTGCCGCGCCAGGCGCCAGCAGACGCCAATGTCGCCGTAGTTGTCGATGACGCGGCAAAAGATGTCCCAATTCGGCTGCATGGGCGCCATGCTAACATCGCCGCCATGCCTTCATTCCACGACCCGCAAGACTGCATCGCCTGCCCGCGCCTGGCCGGGCACCTCGCCGCCATTCGTCGGCGCGACCCGCACTGGCACGCGCTGCCCGTGCCCGCCTTCGGCCCGCTCGGCGCCGAACTGCTGGTGGTCGGCCTCGGCCCGGGAGAGAAGGGCGCCAATCGCACCGGCCGTCCGTTCACCGGCGACGTCGCCGGCGAACTGCTCTATCCGGCCCTGCATCGCTTCGGCTTCGCCAGCGCCGCCGAGCCGCTCGGGCCGGACGGCCTGGCCAACCCGGCCATGCACCTGAGCAACTGCCGCATCACCAATGCAGTGCGTTGCCTGCCGCCAGCCAACAAGCCGACCACCGCCGAGATCCGCCAGTGCAACGGCCATCTACGTGCGGAACTGGCAGCCATGCCTCGCCTGAAGGTCATCGTCGCGCTCGGCGCCATCGCCCACCAGGCACTGCTGTGGAGCTACGATCTCAAGCCCCGGCATTACGCCTTCGGCCACAATGCCAGCCACGCCCTTCCGGACGGGCGCCTGCTGGTCGACAGCTACCATTGCAGTGGCTACAACTGGCGCACCGGGCGATTGTCGCGGGAGAGCTTCGAGGCCGTCTTCGCCGGCGTGCGAGCCCGCCTGGAGTAAATCCGCGAAGCAATGAGTTTCGACGCCAAGTCATTCCTCGCCTCGCTGACCGAACTGCCCGGCGTCTACAGGATGCTGGGGGCCGGCGGTGCCGTGCTCTACGTCGGCAAGGCCAAGAATCTCAAGAAGCGGGTCGCCTCCTACTTCCGCGACAACCTGGCAAGCCCGCGCATAGCGCACATGGTGAGCCAGATCGAGGCGATCGAGACGACATCGACGCGCACCGAGGCAGAAGCGCTGCTGCTGGAAAACAACCTGATCAAATCGCTGTCGCCGCGCTACAACATCCTGTTCCGCGACGACAAGTCCTATCCCTACATCGTCCTCACGCGGGACGAATTCCCGCGGCTCGGCTTCTTTCGCGGCAACCCGGACCGCAAGGCGGACTATTTCGGCCCCTATCCGTCGTCGTGGGCGGTACGCGACAGCATTCACCTGTTGCAAAAGATGTTCCGCCTGCGCACCTGCGAGGACACGGTGTTCGCCAACCGCTCGCGTCCCTGTCTGCTCTATCAGATCAAGCGCTGCAGCGGTCCGTGCGTCGGGCACATCGCGGCGGACGACTACGCCGCCGACGTTCAGCTGGCCTCGATGTTCCTGCTCGGCCGGCAGCAGGAGGTCACGAAGCGCCTGAGCGATGCGATGGAGGCCGCGTCGCAGCGCCTCGCTTTCGAGCAAGCGGCGGTCTACCGAGACCAGATCCAGTCCCTGCGCCAGGTCCAGGAAAAGCAGTACGTTTCAAGCAGCAAGGGCGAAGACATCGACATCGTCGTCGGCCTGCGCGAGGCGGGGCAGCTCTGCGTCAACCTGGCGATGGTCAGGGGCGGCCGCCACCTCGGGGACCGCCCGCGGTTTCCGGTCAATGCCGGGGAATCCTCCGCCGCCGAAGCGGTGGCCGCGTTCATCCGCCAGCATTACGCGGCGCACCCGGCACCGGCCCGCCTGATCGCCTCGCCGCTGCCCGAGGAAGAGGAGGGGAGCGACCTCGGCGCCCTGCTGGCCGAGATGGCGGGCCGGCCGGTCCCGGTGATCGAGGCGCGCTCGGTCCTGCATCGGGCCTGGGCGGAAATGGCCTTGCAAAACGGCCGCCTGGCGATCCTCGCGAGAAACCAGGCGTCGGCGCAACAGGAACAGCGCCTGCAGGCCCTGCAGCAGGTGCTGGCGTTTCCCGAATCCTTACAGCGCATCGAGTGTTTCGACATCAGCCATACGCAGGGCGAGGCGGCCGTGGCATCGTGCGTGGTCTACCACGGAAACGGCATGAAGAAATCGGACTACCGCCGCTTCAATATCCGCGACATCACTCCCGGCGACGACTACGCCGCCATGCGGCAGGCCGTGACCCGGCGCTACGACCGCGTCGCCACCGGCGAGGGCATTGCCCCCGACCTGATCCTGATCGACGGCGGCAAGGGGCAGGTGAGTGCCGCCTACGCGGCACTTGCCGACCTTGGATTGGGAGAACTCGCGATGGTCGGCGTCGCCAAGGGCGAAGAACGCAAGCCCGGCCTGGAAACGCTGATTTTCCCGGACGGGCGCGAGCCGCTACAATTGCCGCCGGAACACTCGGCTTTGCACCTTATCCAGGAGATTCGCGACGAAGCGCACCGCTTTGCCATTACCGGCCACCGTGCCCGCCGCGGCAAGGCGCGCAAGACCTCACGGCTCGAGGATCTCCCGGGCATCGGTCCGGCCCGCCGCAAGGCGCTGGTCGCGCGCTTCGGCGGTCTGGCCGGCGTTCTTGCAGCAACGCCGGACCAACTGGCCGAAGTGCCCGGAATAAGCCGGGAGCAGGCCGAAAAGATTTACGCAGCCCTACATTGAGTCGATGCCTTTCAATCTGCCCATCCTGCTGACCTGGTTACGTATCGTCGCCATTCCGCTGCTGGTCGCGCTGTACTACCTGCCCGCCGACTGGGCAACTGCACATGAACGCGACCTGGCGGCAACGGCGATCTTCATCGCCGCCGCGCTTACCGACTGGGCCGACGGCTACCTGGCCCGCAAGCTGAACCAGACCTCGGCTTTTGGCGCCTTCCTGGACCCGGTCGCCGACAAGCTGATGGTCGCCGCAGCGCTCATCGTTCTCGTCCAGCTCGGTCGCACCGACGCGATCGTCGCCGCGATCATCATCGGGCGGGAAATCACCATTTCGGCCCTGCGCGAGTGGATGGCCAGGATCGGGGCGACCAAGAGCGTCGCCGTGTCCCTGCTCGGCAAGATCAAGACTGCAGCCCAGATGACGGCAATCCCGCTGCTGCTCTTTCATGCCGAATTGCTCGGATACGACTCGCAGCAGCTGGGCAACTGGCTGATCTGGATCGCGGCGCTGCTGACCCTGTGGTCCATGGGGTACTACCTGCGGATGGCATGGCCGGAAATCGCAGCCCGCAGTCATGAAAAATGATGTACCCAATGTTGACATATCCCTTGCAGCGCCTATAATGCGCGCTCTGTTTCAGCGCGGCAGTAGCTCAGTTGGTAGAGCGCAACCTTGCCAAGGTTGAGGTCGAGAGTTCGAGACTCTTCTGCCGCTCCAGTTTTCCGGGGGAAAGCACAGCTTTCCCTTTTTAGTTGTACAAGCAACGATTTTCGGCAGGGCGCGATAGCAAAGCGGTTATGCACCGGATTGCAAATCCGTGTAGGTCGGTTCGACTCCGGCTCGCGCCTCCAGGAATTTGCGGCAGTAGCTCAGTTGGTAGAGCGCAACCTTGCCAAGGTTGAGGTCGAGAGTTCGAGACTCTTCTGCCGCTCCAAATCAAAAGGGAAAGCGATGATCGCTTTCCCTTTTTCGTATCGGGGCACCGATATAATCGACGCATGGCCCGGGTGGTGAAATTGGTAGACACAAGAGACTTAAAATCTCTCGGCCTCTGGCTGTACGGGTTCGACCCCCGTCCCGGGCACCAACGGTAAGCCCATGATCATTTACGATCTTCGCTGCGACAATGAGCATCAATTCGAGGGGTGGTTCCACAGCGCCGCCGATTTCGACGCCCAGACCAGTCGCCATCTCGTCAGTTGTCCGCAGTGTGACAGCCATCAGGTTCGTCGCGTGCCGTCCGCAGTAGCGATAGCAGGGCACAACGCCCCCGAACCGGCAGGGCCGGCTCCAAGCGCGTCCAAAACCGGCAGCATGGCAGCGATGCCAGCCGGAACGCAGATCATGGCTGCTTATCGGCAGTTGGTCAGGGTGATGATCGAACACAGCGAAGACGTCGGCAACGCATTCGCTGTCGAGGCGCGAAAAATCCATTACAACCAAGCGCCAAGTCGCGCGATACGGGGAAATGCCACGGCGCAGGATCTCGACTCTCTTGCCGACGAGGGGATTCCCGTCATGCATCTGCCGAACATCAGGGAAGAGGATCTGAACTGATCCATTTTCCTGTGGTTGATATTATTTTACATAATACAAATTATGCGCACTAACGGTACTACACGATCAACCCGGCTGGTCGACGTCATTCAGCACGCCAGGATCGTTTACCGCGCACGTCACCAAGGCGGCCGGATCACCTGAAATGATTGCCTTGCCACCCTCGTCGCCGCGCAGCGCCAGCAATGCCGCCCGGTAATCGGCGGCGAATCCGACCGGATGTCCCATCTGCCCCTCGAACGTTGGGCGCGCGATGCATGCGCCCTGAGCCAGCGCACTGAGCACCGCCGTATAGCTCGCCGGCGCGATGAACGGCATGTCGGCGAGCGCAACCAGCCAGCCGCCTGCTGCTCCATCTGCCGTCGCCGCGACGCCTGCAGCAAGACTATGCCCCATGCCCGCCGCGGCCTGCACACAGGCCACACAGCGCAATCCTTCAGTCGACAGCAGCGCTACGAGTTCTTCGTCCTCCGGGCGCACGACAACCACCATGCGCGGGCACGCCGCTGCCAGCCGCCGTGCCGCCTGAAGCACCATCGGCGTACCGTCGGCCAGCCGGTGCCAGCGCTTGTCGCTGCCGAAGCGGCGGCTGCGGCCGGCAGCAAGCAAAAGTCCGGTAACTTCCCTCACCCGGCGCTCACCTCACCGCACAGCCCGGCGCATGGGTCACCGCCGCATTGCGCCCAAGCACGCCATTCTTCACGGCCGTCATCTCGGCCAGGATGGCAACGGCGATCTCCGGTGGGGTCCGGCTGCCGATCGGCAGGCCGACCGGGCCGTGCAGGCGGTCGATTTCAGCCTGTGTCAGGTCGAAGTACAGGCGCAGCCGCTCGCGGCGTTTGGCGTTGTTGGCGCGCGAGCCGAGCGCGCCGACGTAGAACGCCGGCGACTTCAGCGCTTCGAGCAATGCGAGATCGTCGAGCTTCGGGTCATGCGTCAGCGCGACGACTGCGCTGCGCGGATCGAGCGCAAGTTCGTTCACCGCGTCGTCCGGCATCGTCAGGACGCGCTCGGTACCTGGTACCTCCCAGCCGTCAGCATATTCATCCCGAGGGTCGCAGACGAAGACACGGTAGCCGAGCGCCTGCGCCATCGGCGCCAGGTAGCGCGAAATCTGGCCGGCGCCGATGATCAGCAGCCGCCAGGCCGGGCCGTGCAGCGTCACCAGCGTTTCGCCGTCCCACTGCGGCGCATCACCAGTGCTGGCGCCCTCGACAGTAACTCTGCCATTAGGAAGGGAGAGCCGCCGTTGCGCCAGTTGCCCGCTTTCGATGCGTGCAGCAAGCTCCTCCAGCAGGCCGGTGTCGGGCGCCGGTTCGAGCACCAGTTCCAGCGTGCCGCCGCAGGGCAAGCCAAAACGGTGCGCCTCGTCGGCGGTGACACCATAGCGCAGCACGCGCGGGCCGCCGGCGGTGAACTCGCCACCCTGCGCGCGGCGGATCAGATCGTCCTCGATACAGCCGCCAGAAACCGAGCCCTGCACCTGCCCGTCGTCGCGCAGGATCATCCATGCCCCGGGCGGGCGCGGTGCCGATCCCCAGGTGCGGGCGACGGTGACCAGCGCGAAACGATGACCTTCAGTCGCCCAGCGGCGGGCGGCGGCGAGCACTTGTTGGTCGAGGCTGTCCATGTCAGGCGGCCAGCTCGCGCGTGTCGAAAGGCAGCCGATACAGGCGCTTGCCGGTCGCTGCCGCCAGCGCGTTGGCCACCGCCGGGGCCACCGGCGGCACGCCTGGCTCGCCGATGCCAGTCGGCGCCGCGGCGGAGGCAACGATATGCACTTCCACCTTCGGCATGTCGGGCAGGCGCAGCAGCGGGAAGCCGTCGAAATTGCCCTGCTCCACGCGACCGCCTTGCAGGGTGATCTCCTCCGCGAGAGAACTGAGCGCGAAGCCGATGCCACCCTCGACCTGTGAGCGGATGTTGTCCGGATTGATCGCCGTCCCGCAGTCGACCGCGCTGACGATGCGGTCGACGCGGAACGAGCCGTCCTTTTTCACCGTGACTTCGGCGACCTGCGCGACGTAGGAGCCGAACGACTCGTGCACCGCGATGCCGCGCCCGCGCCGCTCGCCGGATCTGGCTGGCAACGGCGTGCCCCAGCCGGCTTTCGCCGCTGCCAGTTCGAGTACGCCGGCGTGGCGTGGATGGGCCGCGAGCAGTTCCTTGCGCAGCGCGACCGGGTCCTTGCCCATCGCCGCCGCCACCTCGTCGAAGAAAGCCTCCGTCGAGAACGCGGTATGCGAGGAGCCGACCGAGCGCCACCACAGCACCGGCACGCCGATGTCGCGCGGCGTATGCAGATCCACGGTCAGCGCGGGGATGGCATAAGGCAGGTTGGCGGCGCCCTCGACCGAAACCGCGTCGATGCCGTCCTTGACCAAAGCCGACTCGAACGGCGAACCGATCAGGATCGACTGCCCGACCAGCCGGTGCCGCCAGCCGGCGAGCTTGCCGTCCTGGTCGATCGCCGCTTCCAGCGCGTGGTGGAAGAGCGGCCGGTAGTAGCCGCCGCGCATGTCATCCTCGCGCAGCCAGACCAGCTTCACCGGGGCGCGGCCGCCGATCGCCTTGACGATCTGTCCCGCCTCCAGCACGTAGTCCGAATCCTTGTTGGCGCGACGGCCGAAGCTGCCGCCGGCGTAGAGCATATTGATCTTCACCTGCTCCGGCTGCAGCCCGAACAGCTGCGCCAGCGCGTGCTGGTCGCCAGTGTGCAGTTGCTCGCCGTTCCACACCTCGCAGCCGTTGGCGGCGAGGCGGATGACACAGTTCAGCGGTTCCATCGCGGCATGCGCCAGATACGGGAAGTCGTAGGCGGCACGCACCACCTTCGCTGCGCCGGCGAAGGCCTTGTCGCTGTCGCCAACCTGTTTGGCGACCAGCCCCGGCGTTTTCGCCAGTTCCTTATAGCGCGCGAGAATCTCGGCGCTGCCGAGCCGGAACGCGGCGCTCTCGTCCCACGACACCGTCAGCGCGTCACGGCCCTTCTTCGCGCTCCAGGTATCCTTCGCCAGCACGGCGACGCCCTGCGGGATCTGCACGACATCGACGACGCCCTTCACCGCCTTCGCCTTGCCGGCATCGAAGGATTTCACCCTGGCGCCGAACAGCGGCGGGTGGGCGACGACGGCAACCAGCATGCCGGGCAGGAAAACGTCCTGCGTAAACTTCGCGCTGCCGTTGGTCTTCGCCGCCGAATCCTTGCGCCTAGCCTGCTTGCCGATCAGGCGGAAATCCTTCGGGTCCTTCAGCTTCACCTCGGCCGGCACCGGCGACTTCGCGGCCTCTGCCGCCAGCTCGCCGAAGGTCGCCTTGCGGCCGCTCGCCGGGTGGCCGACCACCCCGTCGCGGACAACGATCTCGGCCTCGCCGACCTGCCATTTGCGTGCGGCCGCCGCCACCAGCATCGCCCGCCCGGCGCCGCCCGCCTTGCGCAGCTGCTCCCAGGAATTGGCCATCGCGGTACTGCCGCCGGTGCCCTGCGCCGGGCCCCAGAACAGGTTGTTGTAGCGCTTCGCGTCGGCCGGCGCGCCTTCGACGCGCACCTGTTTCCAGTCGGCGTCGAGCTCCTCGGCCAGGATGGTGGCGAGCCCGGTGTAGGTGCCCTGCCCCATCTCGAAGTGTTTCGAGATTACCGTCACGCTGTTGTCGGCGCCGATGCGCAAAAAGGCGTTCGGCTCGAAGTTGACCGCGGCGGCAAGGCCTTCGCCGGCCTTGCCCGGCCCCGCGGCCGGCAGCTTTTCGGCGGCGATGGCAGGCAGGCAGAAGCCCAGCGTCAGGCCGGCGCCGGCCTGCAGGAAACGGCGGCGACCGAGATCGGCGCCCTGTTCAACGCTCAGGTTGGTGATTCCAGGATTCGTGTTCATCGTCGCCCTCCTCACGCCAGCGCCTTGGCGGCTTCATGGATCGCCGCGCGGATGCGCACGTAGGTCGCGCAGCGGCACAGGTTGCCGGCCATCGCGTTGTCGATGTCCTCGTCGGTCGGCTTGCGGTTCGCGCTCAGCAGCGCCACCGCGCTCATGATCTGGCCGGACTGGCAGTAGCCGCACTGCACCACGTCAAGCCGGCGCCAGGCCTCCTGCACCGCCTTGCCTACTTTTCCGGCATCGACCGCCTCGATCGTCGTGATCTTCTGCCCGACCGCCGCCGATACCGGCAGCGAGCACGAGCGCACCGGCGTGCCGTTAAGATGCACTGTGCATGCGCCGCACAGCGCCTGGCCGCAGCCGTACTTGGTGCCGGTAAGCTGCAGCGTATCGCGCAAGGCCCACAGCAGCGGGGTATCCGGCTCGACATCGAGCGTCACCGCCTTGCCGTTCACGTTAAGTCGGATCATCTCTGTCTCCTGTTCAGGGTTGGGACAGCAACGCCGGAAGGCGCCGCAGAATGCGAGCAGTGTGCGCGCGACGGAAGCGCGGCCGATAACCCAAAAATACGAACTTGTTGCCTGATCCTCCGGAAATCGGCCCCTGCCTCTCGTCCCCGGCAAGCAAAAACGCTACGCTTGCGGCCATGGATAACGCCGTTCTGACCCGCCTCCGGGAAAATGATTCCGTCGCCGCAACGCTGGCCCGCCAGCGCGCCGAACTGGCAGCGATCATCGGCCGCCATTGCCGGACGGACGGACCGAGCGAGACCGCCATCCCCGGCCTCGCCCTGTTCCGCGGTTCGACCACGGCGGCGCCGACCTGTACCGTCGTTCCCTCGGTGTTCGCGATCATGGCCCAGGGTGCCAAGCGCCTGCAGGTCGGCGACGACGTCCTTGAATACGACGCTCGTCACTACATGATCTCGTCGGTCGACCTGCCGATGTCCTCGTGCATCACCTGCGCCTCGGCCAACGAGCCCTACCTCGGCTTCGCACTCGCCCTCGACCCGCTCAAGCTCGCCGAACTCACCGCGGCGCTGCCGCAAAAACGTGCCATCTTGACGGTCGACCGCGGCATCGCCATCGGCGAACTCTCGGTCGACATCCAGAACGCCGCGCTGCGCCTCGCCCGGCTGCTCGACGCGCTGGGCGACATCCCGGTGCTGGCGCCGATCATCGAAAAGGAGCTGCTCTACCGCCTGCTCACCGGCCCGCTCGGGGCGCGTCTACGCCAGGCGGTGATCGCCGGCAGTCACAGCCAGCAGATCGCGCGGGCCATCGACTGGCTGCGCAGCAACCTCGACCAGGCGACGAACATCGATCACCTGGCCGACCTCGCCAACATGAGCCGCTCCTCGCTGCACCACCACTTCAAGGCCCTGACGGCGATGACCCCGGTGCAGTACCAGAAGCAACTGCGCCTGCAGGAAGCGCGCCGGCTGATGCTGGTCGAGGATCGCGATGCCGCCACCGCCGCGCACCGCGTCGGCTACGAAAGCGCCTCGCAGTTCAGCCGCGAATACCGGCGCCAGTTCGGCCGGCCGCCGGCGAGCGACGTCGCCGATCTGCGGCGGAACGGCGGCTAGGCCGTACCGCCCGTTCGGCGCAGGACGGCGACAGTGCGAAATGTGCGACCGCCCTGCCCTCAGTCGCTCCCGTTCTGCGACTTGATCGCCGCCTTGATCGCCTCCTCGCCGACATCGGGGCAGACCTTCTCGATGAAGGCGTGCGCATAGCTGCGCAGGTAGGTGCCGCGGCGCACCGCCAGGCGCGTCGTGTTGGCGGGAAAGAGCGACGGCACCGGGATCAGCGCCAGGTTGCGATCCTGCTCCGGATCGTAGGCGACCGAGGCCACCACCCCGACACCGAGACCGAGGCCGACGTAGGTCTTGATGACGTCGGCGTCGATCGCCGAGAGCACGATGTCGGGAACGATGCCAGCATCGGCGAAGGCCTTGTCGACGTGCGCCCGCCCGGTGAAACCTTCGTGATAGGTGATGATCGGGTATTCGCTGAGCGTTTCCAGCGAGATCTCGCCGGCCGCCAGTAGCGGATGGCCGTGCGGCACGATGATGGCGTGGTGCCACGAATAGAACGGGAAGGAGGCCAGCTCCGGGACCCGGTCGACGCTTTCGGTGGCGATCCCGACATCAGCCTGCCCGGACACCACCAGATCGGCAATTTCGCTCGGGCTGCCCTGCAGCAGGGTCAGGTGCACCTTCGGGTAATCGCTCTTGAACCACTTGATGATCGCCGGCAGCGCATAGCGCGCCTGGGTATGCGTGGTGGCGATGACGAAATGCCCGGTTTCGCGGCTGGCGAACTGGTCGGCGATGCGGCGCAGGTTGTGGGTGTCGAGCAGGATGCGCTCGACGACCTGGGCCAGTTCCTTGCCCGGTTCGGTGAGGCCGAGCAGGCGCTTGCCGCGCCGCACGAAAATCTCGATGCCGAGTTCGTCCTCGAGATCCTTGATGTGCTTGCTGACGCCCGGCTGCGAGGTGTACAGGGCGTTCGCCACTTCTGTCAGGTTGAAGTCCTGGCGCACGGTTTCGCGCACGATGCGCAGTTGCTGGAAATTCATGGTCGCTTCCTCAGGCCGCCAGGCGGTCGTTGTGGAACACCCGGATGGCGCGCGGCCGCAGCGAAACGTGGTCGCCTTCGCGCAGGCCGAGGGTGTCGAAAATGGCGCGGGAAACCGAGACCTCGATCAGTTCGCCGTCCACGCGCGTCAGCTCGACCTGGGCCATCGGGCCGATGGCGATCACCCGGGCGATCCTGGCCGGCAGGCCGCCGGCATTGGCAGCTGCCGGCAGCAGGTCGAATTCGTGCGGCCGGACGAAGCCGACAGCCTGCTCGGCCGGCGCATGGCCATCGCCGAGCGCCAGCGCGTGTTCGCCGACGTGCAGGTGGCCGTCCTCGACACGGCCGTGGAAGAGGTTGACCGAACCGAGGAAACTGGCGACGAAGGGCGTCGCCGGGTGATCGTAAACCGCGTCCGGCGAACCGGTCTGCTCCACCCTGCCCTTGTTCATCAGGACCACGCTGTCGGAGACTTCCAGCGCCTCCTCCTGGTCGTGGGTCACGAACACGCTGGTCACGTGGATCTCGTCGTGCAACTGGCGCAGCCAGCGGCGCAACTCCTTGCGCACCTTGGCGTCGAGGGCGCCGAACGGCTCGTCGAGCAGCAGGACCTTGGGTTCGACGGCCAGCGCCCGGGCCAGCGCGATGCGCTGGCGCTGGCCGCCGGAAAGTTGCGACGGGTAGCGGTCGGCCAGCCAGCCGAGCTGGACGAGGTCGAGCAGGCGGCTGACGCGCTTGCGAATCTCGGCTTCGCTCGGGCGATGTCGGCGCGGCCGGACACGCAGCCCGAAAGCCACGTTGTCGAAGACGGTCATGTGGCGGAACAGCGCGTAGTGCTGGAAGACGAAGCCGACCTGGCGCTCGCGCACATGGCGGTCGGAAGCGTCGTCGCCTTCGAGCAGGATCTGCCCGCGGTCGGCGTACTCGAGACCGGCGATGATGCGCAGCAGCGTGGTCTTGCCGCAGCCGGAGGGTCCGAGCAGGGCGACCAGCTGGCCGGACGGGATGTCGATCGACACGTCGTCGAGGGCCTTGAAGGCGCCGAACTTCTTGCTGACGTTGCGGATGGCGATGCTCATGATTCGATCTCCGAAGCTTTGATGGATTCCTGCCGCTGGCGGCGGGTCTGCCGTTCGACCAGGGTCTTCAGGCCGAGGGTGACGATGGCCAGCAGGGCAAGTAGCGAGGCGACGGCGAAGGCGGCCGCGTAGTTGTATTCGTTGTAGAGGATCTCGACGTGCAGCGGCATGGTGTTGGTCTTGCCGCGAATGTGCCCGGAAACCACCGACACGGCACCAAACTCACCCATGGCGCGGGCGTTGCAGAGGATCACCCCGTACAGCAGGCCCCATTTGATGTTTGGCAGCGTGGTATGCCAGAAGACCTGCCAGCCGGAGGCACCGAGGACGACGGCGGCCTCCTCCTCTTCCGCGCCCTGCGCCTCCATCAGCGGAATCAGTTCACGCGCGACGAAGGGAAAGGTGACGAAAATGGTCGCCAGCACGATGCCCGGCACGGCGAAGATGATGCGGATATCGTGCTCGGCGAGCCACGGCCCGAACCAGCCCTGGGCGCCGAACATCAGGACGTAGATGAGGCCGGAAATGACCGGCGACACCGAAAACGGCAGGTCGATCAGGGTGATCAGCAGGCGCTTGCCGGGGAACTCGAACTTGGCGATGGCCCACGCGGCGGCAACGCCGAACACCAGGTTGAGCGGTACCGCGATGGCCGCCGTCAGCAGCGTCAGCCGGATCGCTGCCCAGGCGTCGGGCGACGACAGCGAGGCGAGGTAGGTTCCCCAGCCCTTGCGCAGCGCTTCGGCAAAGACCGTGCCGAGCGGCAGCAGCAGGAAGACGGCGAAGAAGGTCAAAGCAATGGTGATCAGGACCACCCTGACCCACGCCGGTTCGCAGGTACTGGGCGTCTCGTAGCGCTCGAGGGCGCCCGGTTGCAATGCGATGCTGGCGCTCATCTCAGGCTCCCTTGGTGTAGCGGTTCTGCATCCAGCCCTGCAGGCCGTTGATGACCAGCAGCAGGACGAAGGAAATGACCAGCATCACCGACGCGATGGCGGTGGCACCCTGGTAGTCGTACTGTTCGAGCTTGGTGATGATCATCAGCGGGGTGATTTCGGAAACCATCGGCACGTTGCCGGCGATGAAGATGACCGAGCCGTATTCGCCGACCGCCCGTGCGAAGGCCATCGCGAAACCGGTCAGCAGCGCCGGCGTCACGTGCGGCAGGATGATTTTCAGGAAGGTATGCCAGCGCGAGGCGCCGAGCCCGGCGGCGGCTTCCTCGACCTCCTTTTCGAGATCGGCGAGGACCGGCTGCACGGTACGCACGACGAAAGGCAGGCCGATGAAGACGAGCGCCAGCAGCACGCCGTTGGGCGTGTAGGCGATCTCGATGCCGAACGGCGCCAGCAGGCTGCCGATTGGCCCGTTCGGGGCATAGATGGTGGCCAGGGCGATGCCCGCCACCGCCGTCGGCAGGGCGAACGGCAGATCGACCAGGGCGTCGACCAGCCCCTTGCCGGGGAAGCGGTAGCGCACCAGCACCCAGGCGAAAATCAGCCCGAAAACGACGTTGACCGCAGCAGCCAGCAGCGAGGCGCCGAAACTGAGCTGGTAGGAGGCGACGACGCGCGGGTTGCTGATCGCAGCCCAGAACGCCTCCCAGCCCATGCCGAAGGTCTTGCCGGCGACGGCGGCGAGCGGAATGAGGACGATCAGCAGCAGATAGAACAACGTGTAGCCCAGGGTCAGGCCGAAGCCCGGCAGCGGACTGAAACGTTTCAGTTTTCCCATGAACAAGCTCCCGATGGATTTTCTTGTGCGCACCGCTGTTGCAATGCAGCATCGATGACTGCAGTGTAGGGGGCGCTATTTATAAGCAGAAATACTTAATTCAAAAATGTAAATTCATATTTTGAATAAAGAAGGGCGGGCGCCATGCCGGCCGCCCGCCCTTCCCGCTTCAATTCCGAATCAGCGCTTGGCGCCCGGGGCGTAGATCTGGTCGAAGACGCCGCCATCCGAGAAGTGCACCTTCTGGGCATTGCGCCAGCCACCGAAGACTTCGTCGATGGTCACCAGATTGACCTTGGCGAACTGCTTGCCGTACTTGGCCGCCACCTTGGCATCGCGCGGGCGGTAATAGTGCTTGGCAGCGATTTCCTGGCCCTCGCCCGAATAAAGATATTCGAGGTAAGCCTGCGCCACGTTGCGCGTGCCGCGCTTATCGACGATCTTGTCGACCACGGAAACCGGCGGCTCGGCGAGGATGGACAGCGACGGCGTGACGATCTCGAACTTGTCGGGTCCGAGCTCCTTGACCGCCAGGTGCGCCTCGTTTTCCCAGGCCAGCAGGACATCGCCAATGCCGCGCTCGACGAAGGTGGTGGTCGAGCCGCGCGCCCCGGAATCGAGCACCTTGACGTTGCCGAAAACCTGGCCGACGAACTCCTTCGCCTTGGCCTCGTTGCCGCCCGGCTGCTTGAGCGCGTAGGCCCAGGCCGCCAGGTAGTTCCAGCGGGCGCCGCCGGAGGTCTTGGGGTTGGGCGTGATGATCGAAACGCCCGGCTTGACCAGGTCGTTCCAGTCCTTGATACCCTTCGGGTTGCCCTTGCGCACCAGGAAGACGATGGACGAGGTGTAGGGCGAAGCGTTCTGCGGCAGGCGCTTCTGCCACTCCTGCGGCAGGATGCCCTTGTCGGCGATGGCGTCGATGTCGTAGGCCAGCGCCAGCGTCACGACGTCGGCCTCGATGCCATCGATCACCGAGCGCGCCTGCTTGCCGGAGCCGCCGTGCGACTGGTTGATCGTCACGTTGTCGCCGGCCTTGCCCTTCCAGTATTTGGCGAACGCCGCGTTGTAGTCCTGGTAGAGCTCGCGCGTCGGGTCGTAGGACACGTTGAGCAGGGAAACATCCGCCGCCAGCGCATTGCCGGCGACAAGCGAAGCGGCGATCAGGCCGGCGACGAGGGATTTGAGTTTCATGGTGACTCCGTTGCGTTGAGGTGGAGCGGAGTCTAAAAACAACGAAACGGCGCCAGAACGAATCATTCTTCATTTGCTTATACGCCGATCGGCAAATAGCTTGTGCCGGGCGCTGATAAGCGGCTCAGGTGCCGGGATCATCGCCGGCGAGGCGGATCAGGTAGCCGTGGGTGCGCAGCAGGCGGACAGCCTGCTCGATGTTGCGGCGGCTCCCTTTCTGCCTGACCGATACGCCGGCCGCCGCCTCCGGCGGCTTCAACTCGCAGCCGCAGCCCTGCAGCCAGGCGGCGATCACCTGCAGGCCCTTCTGGCCGATGCCTTCGGCCTGCTGCAGGCGGCGATACCCCAGCGCCGCCACCTCGGCCGGCGTGAACTCCGGGCGGTCGAAGATCTTGCGCAGCGCGTTGCGCTGCAGCGTCGGCAGGCGGCGCAGGGCGCCGGCATCGAGCGTCGCCGGCGGCACCCGCTGCGGGGCGCCGGGCGGGTCGTCCGGACAGGCACACAAGTCATCGACCATAGGGAATATTTCGGGCGCCGGTTGGCCATGCAAGGAAACAGGCGCGAAGCATAAAACCGCGGCCGGCGCTCCCGAACGACAATTTGCTGATATCGATATGCCTGAAAGCTGCCCTTTCCCCGGGCGCTTGGCGCGCGTCGTCGTTCTTTGCTTATGCAAATATTTTCGTTGGCCGCGCGCCGCCCCTGCCGCACAGTCGAAGCGTTTGCAACCGCTCCCGGCTGGGAATGAGTTCGATCCTGGCCCCCCATAGACAGGAAATACCCATGAGATCCATCCTGCCCACGCTGTCGGCGCCGCTGATGCCCGAGCCCGGCCACATGGCCAACACCTGCTACTCGCTGATCGACGACCGCCGCGGCATCCATGTCGCCGCGGTGCACCGCTACGACGCCGAGAAGAAAGTGCCGCTGCTCGGTGCTGGAGCGAGCGGTGTGTCGCCGGGTCCGTCGGTCGAGGAAGGCCTGTTTACGCAGGCCCGGGCCGGGAACCTCCGGTCCGACACCCTGCCCTGAGCGCAAGGCCATGACCAAGGTGCTCATCGTTCCCGGCCTGCGCAACAGCGGCCCGGCGCACTGGCAGAGCTGGTTCGAGGCCCTGCTCCCGGAAACCCGCCGCGTCGAGCAGGCCGACTGGGAGCGGCCCCGCCTGGACGCGTGGGCCGCCCGCGTCGGCGCCGCCATCGACGCCTGTGCTAAGCCGCCCTGGCTGGTCGCCCACAGCTTCGGCTGCCTGGCGACGGCCAGCGCCGGGCTGACGCGCGGCACGCGGATACGCGGCGCCCTCCTCGTCGCCCCGGCCGACCCGGCGCGCTTCGGCGAGCCGGTGGCGCCGCTGGCCCGGAAGCTGCCCTTCCCGAGCCTCGTCGTCGCCAGCGCCAACGACCCGTGGATGAAAAGCGGCGTCGCCGCGCAATGGGCCGAGCACTGGGGCAGCAGCTTCGTCAATATCGGCGCGGCGGGACACATCAACGTCGACTCCGGCCACGGCCCCTGGCCGCAGGGGCTGCAATTCTTCGAGCAGCTGCGCACCGGCAGGCTGCCGGCCGCCGACACCGCCTGACGCTGTCCGGCGCGGCATTAGATGAATTTCATATAAGCAACTGAATATCCGTTCTTTTGCCAGGTCGCCGGCAAGCCGTAGACTGTGCGGATCACCGCTGTCGCGTGCCATCGCCCTCTGCAATTTTGCCCATTTTCGGGCGTCGACCGCAGCAGGCTGCCCCGGCGGCACCTGCAGCTCCGAACCGTCCATCGCCAACCCCATGCCCGCAACCATCGCCGACACCGAGACCGAATCGATCGCCAGGGGACTGAAGTCCGTCGCCCATCCGCTGCGCCTGGGCATGCTGTGCCTGCTGGCCGACGGCGAACTGTCGGTCGGCGACATCTGCCAGGCGCTCGGCACCTCGCAGCCGAACATCTCGCACCACCTGTCGCTGCTCGCCAACCGCCGGCTGCTGACGGCCAGGAAGGACGCCAACCGCGTCCTCTACGCGCTGGCCAACCGCAGGATGGTTCCCGCCATCGAACTGCTGCGGCAGATCTACTGTCCGTGACCGGATACGGAAAAGCATTCCGCTGACCAACGAATCGCATCCGACCTGACCGGCTCAGATCGACCCTCAGCGGCCCGTCGCGACGTCAAGGGTTCAGCGGCAGGTATCCGAGGGGAGCGGTCGCAAAGTGTCTATGAGAATTAGGGCGAATCAATACGACGGCGAATCAATTCTTTCTATTTGAATACCAAAACCTTCTTATTTCGTCAGCGGTATATGCGGAGACCGAACCTACTCCGTTTTTCCAAATAGCCCATTTAAATCCATCATGGCTAACACTCCATCCGCGATCTTGAAAATCGCGAAGCAATTTTTCTTTTTCAGGGTCGCTTGGCAGGGAGACTAGTTCGGGTCTAGAAGATGCAAGAGCTTGCATTGATTGTGAGGTCGCCGGCTGCAAATGATTGGATGCCCCGTCCCCATCCTTCCTTGATAGAACGTCTGCTCGTTTCTCTATCGCTGCTGTATTAAGAAGTCTGTCAAGGTCAAGTCTCGAGTATATTTTTGTATGCGCACCATCTGGTGCAATAGCTACATCAATGATGCCCAATCCAAAGGGTTGAAATTTGTATCCGGCCTCGATAAGCCTTTGTTTGCGGGATTCAAATCGTTCGTCAACTGGATTAGGTGGAGTATTGCTTTGTGCGAATGCCTCAGGGCGTATGTTGCCTAGCTTTTTATTGGTAATCGTGGCGTCTTCATGTGACTGCCCATGGCTCTCTGACTTGGAACGCGCACTCTTGGGATTGAGAATCGACTTGGGAACCCCTCGTGCTTGGGCACTTAGGAGCTTGTCAAAATCCCACGAAAACCAACTTAACCCAACCCTGGCATCTCTTGCTGCTAGACCTGCAAAGATCAATCCAGCGGTTTTCTCAAGATCAACAGTGTTCAACGTCATTACATCTGCAAGCTTATCCAGGTTGGCCTGCGGATGCATGGTCTCAATTGCGTACAGCGTCCAACTAGTAATGCTCTTGTCAATAAATCGCGCTTGCGGATGACGATAGAAGCGAAGCTTGGCATCCAGAATACGGCTCACCCTTACGTTTTGGATTAACCCGGCTTCTCCGAGATGGGCAATGGCACACTCTTCGACGTGCTCAAAGGACTCATCATCCATCTCAAAATTTCTTGAAGCAATGGTTCTTCTCAGTTGCTCCAATACAGTGTGATCAACACTGGTCACGATACGTGTTTTCGTGAGTAGGCCTTCAATGCTGTGTTCAACCTGCTTGATGAACAGTTGGAAATCTTGACCACGCGCCATCGAGTCAAAAGCCGCTCTAGTCAGGGTGACTGTGCCGGCATGGTAAAGCTCACAATCTAGAGAGCTTCCCTTGTGATGGACGAAACAGTGATTCTCCTCAGGCGTATGGCGAACCCGTTTGAATACCTTTCCGCCGCAAACAGGACAGATCAAGTTAAGTGCTTTTGCCTTGTCGTAAGTGACGGCCACTGCGCGGTGCTCAACTCCGTCCTTCTGGCTCAGTGCGTATTCCATATCAATTTGGCCACTAGGATCAATGTCGGGTTTCTGGAGCGGGCAGCGCCGCACGACGTCCAAGGTTCTGCGTAAATTATTCAACTTGCCATGGGGTTGCACATGCGCCCGGAACCGCGTCGACGATGCGTTCAATCGTAGAGACTATACTTCCGAATAATGAGCTTTGCTTCACCGCAATTGGGGCATATATACGGTCCGGGCAAGAAGTAGACAAACTCATCTCCTATAAACCATTCAGCAACCTGCCTCATCGGCCCGGCTGGCTCGGTCGACCCCAGTGCCAACTCGATATTCTTAGAACCACAGGATGAACAACGGGGCGAATCCTCTGTATTCAAACCGCTCCCCTGGCTCTCAGATGGATGCCACATCCCGAGTACCCATGGCGCGAGTTTGCCTTCCTCCAGAACGTTTGTGGTTCCAATGTGACCACAATCATTGCAGATCACGACGGCATTGCAGACGGTGGCGAAATTCGCCATGCCCCCGGCACAAAAGAGTTCATCGGACTGAAATCCGCATGAGCACCTAGCGATCGATGAGTGTCCCATTGTTTGCCCCGCCATTTCCATTTTTAGATGCTGATAGCTTACGCGCAAACGCATAACTCAAACCAGCGACCGGTATCGGATGAGTTACCTACCGTTCGCGTGGCTCGATTCTTCACAGTCGCTACGTCCGCAGTTGGCCGACTGCTGTCTGACAACCCCTAGCCAGGATGACAATATTTCGTGGTCAGCAGTAATGAGACCAGGTGGTCGACTCAATCGAAATTTCGCAACCAGACATCCCGGCCAATGAAAACGGGCCCGCTTGGCGGGCCCGTTTCGTTTCCGGCGGCGATGCCTAAGCGGCGACCTTGCCCTTGCCGCGCGCCAGGCGGCGGATGACGGCCAGCATGCGGTCGATTTCCTCGCAGGTGTTGTAGAACGCCAGCGAAGGACGCACCGTCGCCTCGACGCCGAAGCGGCGCAGGATGGGCTGGGCGCAGTGGTGGCCGGAGCGCACCGCGATACCTTCCTCGTTCAGCGCCCGCCCGACTTCCTCGGTCGAGTAGCCGGCCAGCACGAAGGAGGCCACGCTCGCCTTGTCCGCCGCCGTGCCGATCAGGCGTACGCCGGGAATCGAGGACAGGCCGCGCGTCGCATAGACCAGCAGGTCGTGCTCGTAGCGGGCAATGTTCTCGATGCCGATGCGTTCGACGTAGTCCAAAGCCGCACCGAGGCCCACCGCGTCGGCGATGTTGCCGGTACCGGCTTCGAACTTGTTCGGGGCCGGCTGGAACAGCGTGCGCTCGAAGGTGACGTCGGCGATCATGTTGCCGCCGCCCTGCCAGGGCGGCATCTGCTCCAAGAGCGCCTGCTTGCCGTAGACCACACCGATGCCGGTCGGCCCGAAGATCTTGTGGCCGGAGAAGACGAAGAAGTCGGCATCGAGCGCCTGCACATTCACGCGCAGGTGCGACACCGATTGCGCCCCGTCGACCAGCACTTTCGCGCCGGCTGCGTGGGCCATGTCGATCACCTTCTTGATCGGCGTCACCGTGCCCAGCGCGTTCGAGACCTGCGTCACCGAAACCAGCTTGGTCTTCGGATTGAGCAGCTTCTGGTACTCGTCGAGCAGCAGTTGGCCGGAGTCGTCGACCGGGATGACACGAATCTTCGCCCCGACCTGCGCCGCCAGCTGCTGCCAGGGCACGATGTTGGCGTGGTGTTCGAGCAGCGAGACGATGATCTCGTCGCCCTCGCCGATGTTCTGCACGCCCCAGGTCTTCGCCACGAGGTTGATCGCCTCCGTCGCACCGCGCACGAAGATGATTTCGTCGGCCGAACCGGCGCCGAGAAAACGCTGCACCTTGTTGCGCGCCGCCTCGTAGGCATCGGTCGCCCGCGCCGCCAGCTCATGCGCCGCACGGTGAATGTTGGAATTCTCGTGGGCGTAGAAGTAGGACAGGCGGTCGATCACCGACTGCGGCTTTTGCGTCGTCGCGGCGTTGTCGAACCAGACCAGCGGCTTGCCGTTCACCCGTTCGTTGAGGATCGGGAAATCGCGGCGCACGGCACTGACGTCGAAGGCGGGTCTTGCCGTCGGGCCGGCATCCGGAACACGCGCCGCGTCAAGGAAATAGAAATTCCCCGTCTGCTGCGGTCGACCGTCCAAATCGGCCGATTTCCGTTCGCCGCCGATATCGGCCAGTAGCGCCAGTAACTCGCCCTGCCCCGGCAGGCCGAAACTCTGTGCGACGACCCGGTTTTCCGGCACCGACGGCGCCCCACCCGACTGGGTGTAGGGACTAGCGTCGCCCAGGAAATAGTAAGGCGAGCCTGGAGGCGAAACCGGCAACTGGTCGGAAAACTGGCTGGGCGGCTGCGGCGGCGTCACGCTCGGCAGTGAAGCCGCGTAAGCCTCCGGCACACCAAACTCGGCGCCACCACTGCCGATCGGGTCGACCGGATCGGGCGCTACCGGCACCGGTACGATGCTCGGGCCGGATTGCACCAGACTCGGCTCCGGTGCCGGTGCGCTACCGGCGCCGAGCGAAGTCGGCAGTCCGTCGAACGCAGGCAGCGCCGCACCGGGCAAGGTGCGGAAGAATTCCGAGGCAAGCCGTCCAAGCGTGGCTTCGTCCGGGATGCCGGGCAAGGGTGTGCCCGCCAGCCGCGCGACGCCGTTACTTGTAGGTGTCGGGATAGTCATGGTACTTGCCGATCTCCACGTCTTCGAGAACCGCCAGCGCGTCCGGAACCAGCACGGCCAGCGAGCAGTAAAGCGAAATCAGGTAGGACGCGATAGCGTTGCGGTTGATGCCCATGAAGCGCACCGACAGGCCCGGCGACTGCTCGCCGGCCAGACCGGGCTGGAACAGGCCGACGACGCCCTGGCGCTTGTCGCCGACGCGCAGCAGCAGAATCTTGGTCTTGCCGCCGTCGACCGGCACCTTGTCCGACGGGATCAGCGGGATACCGCGCCAGGTCAGGAACTGCGCGCCGAACAGCGAAACGGTCGGCGGCGGCACGCCACGGCGGGTGCATTCGCGGCCGAAAGCGGCGATCGCCAGCGGATGAGTCAGGAAGAAGGCCGGCTCCTTCCAGACTTTGGTCAGCAGTTCGTCGAGGTCGTCCGGGGTCGGGGCGCCGGTCAGCGTCGAGAGGATCTGGTCGTCATGGACGTTGGCGAGCAGGCCGTAGTCCGGGTTGTTGATCAGTTCCGACTCCTGGCGCTCCTTGATGGTCTCGATGGTCAGGCGCAGCTGTTCCTTGATCTGGTCGTGCGGGCTGGAATAAAGGTCGGAGACGCGGGTATGGACGTCGAGGATGGTGGTGACCGCGTTGAGGAAATACTCTCGCGGCGCCTCGTCGTAATCGACGTAGGTCTGCGGCAGTTCGGATTCGTCGCGCTGCGAGCAGGCGACGCGGACGTCGCGCGGGTTCTTGACCTGGTTCAGCCGGTAGATGCCGGCCTCGACCGGCAGCCATTGCAGCAGATGCACCAGCCAGCGCGGGGTGATGGTCGACAGCTGGGCCGTCGTCTTGGTCGCATTCGCCAGTTGCCGTGCGGCGATGTCGCCGAGGGCGGTCGCTTCGGGATGTTGTGCCATGCAGCATTCTCCTCAGATGAATAAATTAAATGGTTATGAAAAAATCAGATAAGCATTGTCGAAACGGGGGCTGCCGGCTTCAACATGCTATAGCCATCAAATGCCCTCGCCGCCTAGGCGGCGCGCCGCTCGCAATGCGCGAGCAGCCCGGAGAGCGGCAATTCCAGCGCCGAAGCCAGCTTGGCGGCCGTCGCCAGCGACGGAATCGCCCTGCCGCGCTCGACCTCGCCGATATAGGAACGGTTGAGGTCGGCCTTCTCGGCCAGCAGTTCCTGCGACCAGCCCTGCGCCTCGCGCAGTTCGCGCACCGCCCGGCCGAAGCTGTGGATGAACCCGGTCATTGCGCGACCCGGCCGGCACCACCCGGCTCGTGCTGCAGGCTTGCCTGCGAGACGTGGCTCCCCGGCGGGACGCTGCGGGTCAGCCAGACGTTTCCGCCGATGCTCGACCCGCGGCCGATGGTAATGCGTCCAAGAATGGTCGCGCCGGCATAAACCACCACCTCGTCCTCGAGGACGGGATGGCGCGGCGCGCCCTTCTCCAGCGCCCCGCTTTCGTCCTGCGTGAAGCGCTTGGCGCCCAGCGTCACGGCCTGGTAGAGCCGGACATGCCTGCCGATGATGGTCGTTTCGCCGATCACTACGCCGGTCCCGTGATCGATGAAGAAGCCCTCGCCGATCCGGGCGCCTGGATGAATGTCGATGCCGGTGGCCGAATGCGCGATCTCGGACAGGATGCGCGCGATCAGCGGCACGCCCTGCGAATACAGGGCATGCGCCAGCCGGTAATGGATCACCGCCAGGATGCCGGGATAGCAGAGTAGCACCTCATCGACGCTGCGCGCCGCCGGGTCGCCCTGGTAGGCGGCGATCACGTCGGTGTCGAGCAGAGCGCGCAGGGCCGGCAGCTGCTGGGCGAAGGCACGGACGATTTCGGCGGCGTGCTGCTCGACGCCCTCCTTCTCCTCGCACTGCAGGCGGCGGTTGTAGCCGAGTTCCAGCTGTACCTGCTGGAACAGCGCGTTGAGCGCCGTATCCAGCGTGTTCCCGACATAGAAATCCTCGCCCTCCTGGTGCAGTTCGGGCGGCCCGAGGCGCATCGGGAAGAGTACGCCGCACAGCGCCCCGGCAATGTCGCGCAGCGCTTCGCGCGACGGGAATTCGCGCACGGCGAACTCGAGGCTGCGATGCTGCGCGGCCCGCCAGCGTTCGCGGGCGCCGCGCAGCTCGCCGACGATCTCCCGGACGCCCCAGCCCCCGATTTGCTCGTAGGCGGGAATTGCGCCGGCTGCCGGGAGGAAACTCATGCTGGCAGCCCCGCTTCGTTGAACTGCCCTTCGAAAAGCACCGAGCTCAGGTAGCGCTCGCCGGAATCGGGCAGCACGACGACGATGGTCTTGCCGGCGTTCTCTGGTTTCTGCGCCAGGCGGGCGGCGACCGCGACAGCGGCACCGCTGGAAATGCCGGAGATAATGCCCTCCTCCTTCGCCAGGCGGCGCGCGTAGGCCACCGCGTCTTCGTTGCTAACCTGCTCGACGGCATCGACCAGCGACAGGTCGAGTACCCCCGGCACGAAGCCGGCGCCAATCCCCTGGATCTTGTGCGGCCCCGGCTTGACCGGTTCCCCGGCGCGCGTCTGGGTCAGCACCGGACTGGCGCTCGGCTCGACGGCGACCGACTGGATGGCCTTGCCCTTCGTCTGCTTGATGTAGCGCGAAACACCGGTGATCGTGCCGCCGGTGCCGACGCCCGAGACCAGGATATCGATGGCGCCCTCGGTGTCGTCCCAGATTTCCGGGCCGGTCGTCGCTTCATGAATCGCAGGGTTGGCCGGGTTCTTGAACTGCTGCAGCAGCACATACTTGCCGGGATCGGCGGCGGCAATCTCCTCGGCCTTGGCGACCGCGCCGCTCATGCCCTTGGCACCTTCGGTCAGCACCAGCTTGGCGCCGTAGGCGGTCAGCAGCTTGCGACGCTCGACGCTCATCGTTTCCGGCATGGTCAGCGTCAGCGGGATGCCCTTGGCGGCAGCCACGAACGCCAGCGCGATGCCGGTATTGCCGGAGGTCGGCTCGACCAGTTCCTTGCCTGGGCCGAGCAGGCCCTTCTGCTCGGCATCCCATATCAGCGCGGCGCCGATCCGGCACTTCACCGAATAGGCCGGGTTGCGCCCCTCGATCTTGGCCAGCACCGTGGCCGGTGCACCGTCGATGATGCGGTTGAGTTTGACGAGCGGCGTGTGGCCGATGGAATCGGCGTTGTCTTTGAACCATTTGGACATGCTGTTCTCCCTGAGTCGTTCGTGAATTCAGTCCTGCACCCACGGCAAGGCGGCGTGCCGCCAGCCATTGAAGGCGCCGCGTCGCTGCTGTTCGTCGAGATCGCCCTCGAAGCCTTCGAGGATGTTGAAGACGTTGCGGAACCCTGCCTTGGTCGCCGCCTCGGCAGCAGCCGCCGAGCGCTTGCCGGAACGGCAGAGCAGCAGGATCACGTCGTCCTTGCCGGCCTTGCCTTCCAGTTCCCGGGTGAAGCGCGGATTGCGCGACAGCGACAGGCCAGTCATCCAGGCGACGTGCTTCGTTTCCGGTACGTGGCCGACGAACTTGCGCTCCTCGGCGGTGCGTACGTCGATGAGAACCGCCTCGCCGGCCTGGAACAGGGTCCACGCATCCTGCGGCGTCACGCTGCCGGCATAGGGCAACTGGTCGCGCTCGGCGCGATGGCGGGCGTTGGCCAGGATCGGCGAGAGCGGGCTGGCGATCCCGGCCCCGTCCGGCACGGCGATCGCGTCGGCAGCTTGTTTGATATCGGCAACGGCTTCGGACATTTGCATCTTCCTTTCGCATCGGGCAGTCGGCAGCAGTAGCGGCCGGCCGTCGGGTTGGCAGAAGCGCCGGGAAATCGCTTTCGGCAGCGCGGTAAATGGCAATTTATTCCTCGCTAGTCATGCCAAGAACGAATAAAAATTCCGATCGATATAACAATCCTTGAAGAAGCCTTGATGGCGATCGCCATCAAGGTAGCGCTCAGAATTTCCAGCCGTAGGCAATCCCGAGAATGTCTTCGGAAAGATCGATGTCGGCCTCTCCGCCGCCGTAAGCAGCGGGAATCGAGCCGGAACCGTTGACCGTTTTCTTGAACGCGTGGGTGTAGGCGAAGCTGAGTTCGCCGGCCTGGCCGATGTTCCACGTCGCACCGAGGCTGAGGTGGTTCTGGACGACGCCCGGCGCCAGGATGTTGAGCAGCGTCTGGCTCTGCGGGATCGGCTGCGTGGCATGGCTGTAGCCGGCACGCAGGATCCAGTCGGACAGCGCGTACTCGACGCCGACCTTGCCGACCGTCACGTCCTTCCAGCCGAAACCGGGGCCGTTCGCGGTGCCGAACAGGTTGCCCGAGAACAGCTCGGACAGCTGGTTGCCGACCGATCTGACGTCGCTGTACTGGATGCGCTGCACGTCCGCGGCCAGCGTCAGCCGGTCGCTCGCCTTCCACGCCACGCCGGCGCCGAAATTGGCCGGGATGTCGAAACCGCCGTCTTCAGCGAACAGGCCCTTGTACTTGTCGAAGTTGCCGCTCTTCGTCTTCGACGCCCAGGTAGCGCCGATGGTCACCTCCGGGGTGATGCGGCCGGTGTAGCCGAGGCGCACGCCCCAGCCGGTTGCCGAATCGGTGCCCTGGTTGGTGAAATTGCCCGGGCTGGCCGAGTAGGCGCCGAAGGGACCGATGCCCTCGGCCTTGAAGCGCTGGTAGGCAAAGTTGAGCGCGAGCCCGAGGGCATGGTTTTCGGTCAGCTTGTAGGCGACCGACGGCGAAACGTACAGCTGTTCGAGATTGACGCCGGCCGACCCGGTCGCGCCGAAAGCGCGGAACGGATTGTTGCCGTAATCGGTGTTCATGCCCCCGTTGCCGTAAATCGCCACGCCGAGCGCGACTTCCGGCGACACCTGCCGGACGAAGCCGAGTTCCGGAATGAAGAAGTTCTGCGTGTCGTTGGCGTCGTAGCTGCCGTTCAGCCCGGCGCCGTTGCCGCTGATCTCGCTGCCGCGCGCCGGGCGAAACCAGGTCAGGCCGACATCGAAGCGGTTGCCGACGAACGCCGTGCCGGCCGGATTCGTCGCGGCGGCAAGACCGTCCTGCGGCAGGGCGATGGCGGTGCCGGCAAGGCCCTGCGACTTGACGCCATAGCCGTGCGAAAAATAGCCGTTGGTGGCGAGTGCCAGGCCGGGCCCCAACAGCAGCGGCAGCACGGCAGTGTGAATGAGCGGGCGAATCTGCATGAAAAATCTCCGAAGCGAATCCTGTTGACATGGAGGCGTCACGTTAATGACGGCTTCCGGCTATCCGAACGAATCGCTTCTTCGATGCTTATTACGGGCAGGCCTGGGGCTACCCAGCTGCGGTCGACATATCGAAATAGCCAAAAAATATTTGTCGACCGCAGCAGGGCGACGCAGAATGGCCGAACCCCGCCGGATTTAATCGATAACTTGCCAGCGCGGACGACAAGTACTGGCTAAAGCGTCGCTCGCTCCATCCTTCCCGGGAGCCGGCCGCGCCGGACCGACTGGGAAGCAAGGAGCGACACCATGGTTCTGACCCTCGAACTGCCGATCCGCCATACGCGGACCGACCCTTTTTCCGATTACGAAAGCCGCTTCGGCGCCCTGCCCGGCTGGCTCGACGAGATCGGCGCCGCCGAGGCGAGCGCGCTGGTCCGCCAGGCCTTGCGCCGCGGGGCGCCGCTGTGCCCCGCCGACCACCTGTCGTGACGGTGCTCAGGCGCGGAGGCAGGCCAGCGCGCTGCTCAGCTGGCCGACGCTGCGCCGGCTGAAGACGACGGGCACGGCCATCTGGTCGGCCACCCGGCGAATCTTCCTGGCCAGCCCGTGACTGACCTGGTCGACCATGACGACGACGACCCGGGTATCGAGCGGAATCGGGCGATGCGCCTCGCTCTGGTTGCGCCCGCTCCAGTGGCGTACCGGCGTGAAGCACTGTCCGGCCAGAAAATCCCGATACGGCCCCACGCGGTCACCACCGACGATCAACGCTGCCATGACGTTCTCCTGCAATATCGACGGTGAAAATCTAATCGCGGGAAAGCGCGCCGGAAACGACGGAGTTGATCGAAGCAAATAAGGGCACGCGCCATAAGCATTTCGTGCCTGCGGCAGCTGCATATCCTTATGCCGATAAATTCGTTCCGCGACGACACGCGGCGACCTATCGTGCCGACTCATTTCAGAACGGGAACGAAAGCATGGGCGACCCGGAACTCCTGCGTAACCTCAGGGAAAGACGTCTGCCGGAAGTCCGATTACGGGACCAGGTCGTTCAGGTCGGCGTCATTCTCGGCATCGTTCTCTGCGGCTGGCTGATCTGGCGGTAAGCGCCGGTTCGTCGCAATCATCAACGGAAGCGGCCGCATTCACAGCGTCCCGAGCCGCCGCATCCGTGCCGCCACGAGCCATTCGTACGCTTCCATCCCGAACGCCATCGCGATGACGAACGCCGCCGCCGGCAGCTTGCCGGCGCCCAGACCGACCAACGCCGAACCGGGGCAAAATCCCGACAGCCCCCAGCCGATGCCGAAAATGACGCTGCCGAGGAGCAAGGGCGCATCGATCGCCGCATTCGCTTCCGGCGCGACCGGCGTTCCCAGCCAGGTCGTCGTGCGGCGGCGCGCCAGCGCATAGGCCGGTGCCGCAACGCCGATGGCGCCGCCCATCACCAGCGCCAGCGATGGGTCCCAGCGGCCCGCGATATCGAGAAAAGCCAGCACTTTCACTGGTTCGGTCATGCCCGCCACAATCAGGCCGATGCCGAAGGTGGTGCCGAGCAGCAATGCAAGGAGCCAGGCCATCTCAGGCGCCGATCAGGTGACGGCTAACGAAGACGGTCGCCATGCCGCTGCCCATGAAGCACAGGACGGCGATCAGCGAGCGCCGCGAGAACCTCGCCAGGCCGCATACGCCGTGGCCGCTGGTGCAACCGTTGGCCAACCTGGTGCCGAAGCCGACCAGCAAGCCCGCCACCACGAGAATTGCCCAGCCGCCAGGCGCATCGACGGCTGGCGTGGACAGCGACAGCGCCCCAGGCGTCACGACCGACCAGACGGCGGGGGCGATCAGCAGCCCCCCGAGAAATGCGAGGCGCCAACCCGCCTCCGCCATTTCGCCCTGCAGCACGCTGCCGAGTATGCCGCTGATGCCGGCGATCCGGCCGAGGCTCAGGAACAACAGAGCGGCCACCAGCCCGATCAGGCTGCCGCCGGCCAGGGCCGACCACGGCGTGAAATTGCTCCAGTCGATAATCATGCGCGCTCCCTTGAAAAGAGCCTGGGACCATAGCAACCGCGCGGCAATTCGGGAAACGACGTATCTTTCATATGGATATAAACGGCGCCGAATAAATACCGAAAAACAGAATCGTTCGCCACGAAAGTCTCATGGCTTAAATTCCCGCCCAGCCCGAATCGCGGCACCCAAACGCGTGAACCTCAAGGAGACCTGCCATGCCCCTCAGCGATCTGATCCGAACGCTCAATGCGCCATCGGGCGCCCTGCCCGGCCGCTATGCCCGCTCCGGGCTGGATCAGCCGTTCGTTGCGGTCTACGGCCGGGTATTCCTGCATTACGCCAACATTCGTCTCGAATCGCACTTCCTGCCCATCGTCGAAAGCCACAGCGGCAGGACGCACGGTCATGCCGCCTCGCTGCAGGCCTTCGGGCTTTCCAGCCGGCAGCCGATCGCGCCCGAAGCCGTCTTCGTGCTGCCGACCGACGACGCCGAATTTGTCTATCTCGACCGCCTGGTGCGCACCCTGCACGCCCTCAACTACCTGACGCGACCGACCCGCGGCAACCTGCTGCTGCAGGTCCACGCCCGCCACGTGATGAGTGTTCCCGCCGACCACGGCCTGGCGTTCGAGGAAATCCTGCGGCCATGCGGCCTGTTCCCCGAGCAGATCACGCTGGAAATCGACATCGAGGGCGTCGAGGACACGCCGCATCTGATCAGGGCCGTCGCCAGCTACCGTTCGCGCGGTTATGGCATCGCCGTCAGCCATTTCGGCCGCCGCCGGATCGATTTCGGCATCCTCCGCGAGCTGCGCCCGGATATCGTCAAGCTCGACGGCCTGCTGCTCTCGTCCGCCCGTCCGCTGAAGCGGATCATCGAGGTGCTGCACCAGCTGCCGGCACGGGTCCTGATCGAAGGCATCGACACCGCGGCCATGCGCAAGGGCGCACAGGCCGGCAACATTGATCTGCTGCAGGCGCACGCCCCGCTCCGCCGCCTGCTCCACGCGGTGCCGGTGGCGACCGCCAGCAATGCCATACGCATCAGGAGCGCCGCCTGAGATTGCGCGGTCGACCTTCACGGAAAGTAGAAAGTGCAAGGTTTCATCCCTGCCCCTTCCGCGTTCCGGCGATGCCCCCTCGGGGCCGATTAACACGCTGTAACACTTCATTACATTCCGAATGACATCCGGGCGGGAGCGGTGCGCGTTGTTCGCATTAGGCTTCGGGAATGCCTGCCGACGATTCCCGAAGCATTTCACCGACTCACAAGGAGACCACCATGCACACAATGGACCACTACCGTCTTTCCCGGATGCTCGACACCGGCAAGCGCCGGCCGCCAAACCTCGACGTCATGGGCGAGGAGGAACTGCTTTCCTTCCATCTGACGCATCACGGCGGCTTCAACCCCCAGCTGCTGTTCCGGAAGGCGGGCACCGCCGCCCAGTCGGCGACCGATCTCCTCGCGGTTTATGCGGATTGCAAGCGCAAGGCCATCGTTTGCCGGCGCGAAGGGAACGTCGAAGAGGCGCGCGGCTGGGAAATGCAGTGCGACAAGGCGTATTCAATGTTGCCGGAGTTCGCCCGTTGGTGACTCGGCGTCCACCGCGGGCCACCAAAAGGACAAAAGGCCGAAGGGAGCATTCCCTTCGGCCTTCCTGATCTGTCGGCGGGCAGGATCTGCCGGAAGCCTACCTGACCTCGATCGTGATCGTCTTTCCCGATTTGCCGCCGGCCCGGCGCAGCAGCTCGGCAATGTCCGTATTGGAATTCTTCAGGGCGATGTCGAATGCGGTTTCACCCGATTCGAGATTCTTGTTCGGATCGGCCCGGTTGGCGAGCAACAGCTTGACGATCTCGATGTGACCGCCGCGCGCCGCGACGATCAAGGCGGTGCTGCCGTTTTCGCTGGCCGCATTGACGTCGGCACCGGATTTGACGAGCAGCTTCGCGATATCCAGGTGACCGTTGAAGGCAGCGTAGATCAGCGGGGTCCAGCCCGACATGTTGACGTTGGCCCCACCGGCGATCAGCAGTTCGGCGACTTTCAGGTGGCCGCGAAACGCGGCCAGGCGCAGGGCCGTATCGCCGGCGGCGTTGCGGGCATTGACCTTGGCGCGCTGCTTGATCAGGTAATCGACCAGATCCTCGTGGCCGTCGCGCGCCGCCAGCATCAGCAGCGTATTGCCCTCGATGTCGGTCGTATCGACCGAGGCGCCGCGTTTGACCATCTGGGCGATATCGCTTGTGTCGCCCAGCTTGGCGGCGCTGATCAGATCGTCGTAGGTGGCCGCGGACGCGATGAAAGGCATGCTGGCGGCCAGCAGGAGCGCAAGAATGTTCTTTTTCATGATTGTTGGGGGCGAATTGCGTGTTTGAAAAGACTGAAGAAATTGGCGGTCGTCGCCGCGCCGACCTCTTCCGGAGAAAGCTGGCGCAGGCGCGCGATTTCCTCGGCGACGTGGCGGACGTAGGCCGGTTCGTTGGTCTTGCCGCGGTGGGGAACTGGGGCCAGATAGGGTGAATCGGTCTCGATCAGGATGCGGTCGAGCGGCGTCCTTTGCGCTGCTTCCTTGATGGCGAGCGCGCTCTTGAAGGTGACGATGCCGGAAAACGAGATGTAGAAGCCAAGATCGAGGGCCTGCCTGGCGACCTCCCAGGTTTCGGTAAAGCAGTGCATGACGCCGCCGACCGACGGCGCCCCCTCCTCGGCCAGGATGCGCAGCGTATCCTCGGCGGCATCGCGCATGTGGACGACCAGCGGCTTGCCGCTGGCGACCGCCGCGCGAATGTGCCGCCGGAAGCGGTCACGCTGCCATTCCGGACGGTCCTTCTGCCAGTAGTAATCAAGGCCGGTTTCGCCGATGGCGATCACCTTGGGATGAGCAGCCAGCGCGACCAGCTTCGCTTCGTCGGGCTCTTCGGCATCGGTGTATTCGGGATGCACGCCGACCGTGGCGTAGAGATGCGGATGGGCTTCGGCCAGCGCCAGAACGCGCGGAAAATCCTCGAGATTGACGCCGATGCAGACCGCACAACCCACGTCGTTGAGCCGCATGCGCTCGAGAATCTCGGGCAGGCGCCCGGCCAGATCGGGAAAATCGAGATGGCAGTGCGAATCGACCAGCATTCCCGAGGGGGTCAGAGGGTATGCGTCGGGCGGGTGGACTGCAGCACGCCGCCGAGCAGGCCCTCTATCTTGCGCCGCGCTTCCTGGCCGCTTTCGTCGTTGTTGAAATGCACGCCGATCCCCTGGGCCCGGCCGTTTTGCGCCCCCGCCGGGGTTATCCAGACCACCGTCCCGGCGATCGGCAGCTTGGCCGGGTCGTCCATCAGCGACAGCAGCATGAAGACCTCGTCGCCGATGTTGTAGTTGCGCGTCGTCGGGATGAAGATGCCGGCATTGCGCAGATGCGGCATGAACGCGGCATAGAGCGCCGATTTCGAATTGATGTTCAGCGAGAGAACGCTCGGGCGTTGCGCTGCGGCGGGTTTGGCGTCACTCATTGTCGTTCGGTCCTCAACAGACCTCGATAGTCCATGAACAGGCCCTCCAGGAACAGGCGGGCATTAAGCGGTTGCTCGGCCTCGCGGCGGCGCGTCAGCAGGAGCCGGTAGGCGCGCACGATTCGTGCGGGGGGAATCATATCAGCCAGCCCTGAAATTGTGGCCTGTTGCGGCAGAAAATATCGAACGGGCAGCCCGTTGCCGGCCAGGGTCAGATCGACCAGCCATTTCTGCATGGCTTCGACCACGGAACGCAGCATCAGCCTGCCCTTGCTTTCCTTGACGAACTTTTCCAGCTCGGCCGCCAGACCGAGTGGATCCAGTTCCTCCCCCGCGGCAAGGCGGCGGGTCAGGAGATCCAGCCAGCCGCCATCGCCGGCGGCGGCAAGTTCGCTCGCCAGGCAGGGCGATCCTCCGGCGAGCGCCAGCCAGCGCCCCGGCTGATCGAGCCCGTCGGCCGCCAGGGCGGATTCCGCGACGGCCGCCGGCGGCACGCTGACCGGAACGACCTGGCAACGGCTGCGGATCGTTGGCAGCAAGCGTAGCGGCTCATTTGAAACAAGTAAAAATAGGGTACTTGGCGCCGGTTCTTCAAGCGTTTTAAGAAGCGCGTTTGCGGTATTGCGGTTCATCGCATCGGCCGGGCTGATGACAACGACCTTCAGCCCGGCGCGATGCGCTCCGACATTCAGAAAGTCGTCGAGTCCGCGCACCTGGTCGATGGTTATCTGCTGGCTGGCCTTCTTCTTCCCGTCTTCCGCGTCAGCCTCTTCGCCAAGCGCCTGAGGTTGCAGCAGACGATAATCCGGGTGGTTACCCTGCTCGAACCAGTTGCAGGCGAGGCAGCGGCCGCAGGCCGTACCATCGTCCGCCGGGCTTTCGCACAACAGGCCCTGAGCGAATGCCTGGGCCAGCGCGAATTTTCCGAGCCCGCGCTGGCCGATCAGCAGAAGCGCGTGCGGCAGTCGCGCACGTTGGGCCTGGAGTTTTCCCCAGGTGGATGAATGAAGGCTTATAAAGTTCATAAACAAATACTTGAAACGATTTTTTCAAGTAATTTGCGAATATCTTCTATGCTCTGCTGGGCATCGATGACGCGCATCCGCGAGGGTGCCGAGTGGGCGCGTTCGAGATAGGCCTGACGGACACGCTCATGGAAATCGGCGCGTTCCTGCTCGAAGCGATCGAGGACCCGGCTCGCCAGCACGATGCGCTCGCGCGCCACGTCGAGCGGCAGGTCGAAGAGCAGGGTCAGGTCCGGCTGCAGATGCCCATGCACCCAGTGTTCGAGCTGCTGGAACTTCGCCCGGTCGAGCCCGCGCCCGCCGCCCTGATAGGCATAGGTCGCATCGCTGAAGCGGTCGCAGACCACCCACTCCCCCCTGGCGAGCGCCGGTTCGATCACTTTCGCCAGGTGCTCCCGCCGCGCGGCAAACATCAGCAGGGTTTCGGTTTCCAGATGCATCGACGAATGGAGCAGCAATTCCCGCAGCTTTTCGCCCAGTTCGGTGCCGCCCGGCTCGCGCGTGACGCGGACCACCAGCCCCTTCTGGCGCAGCAGCTCGGCCAGCCATTCGACATGGCTGCTCTTGCCGGCGCCGTCGATGCCTTCGAAGGTAATGAATTTTCCTCTCACTTGCCGCCTTTCTGGTATTTGCCGACCGCCTTGTTGTGTTCATCGAGCGTGCGCGAAAACTGGCTGCTGCCATCGCCGCGGGCCACGAAATAGAGGGCATCGCTGGACGCCGGATGGAGTGCCGCCTGGATGGCCGCCAGCCCCGGCATGGCGATCGGCGACGGCGGCAGTCCGCTGCGCGTGTAGGTATTGTACGGAGTGTCGGTTTGCAGGTCCCGCTTGCGCAGATTGCCATCGAAAGCCTCGCCGAGCCCGTAGATCACCGTCGGATCGGTCTGCAGCAGCATGCCCCTCCGCAGGCGATTGACGAACACCGCGGCAACCATTTCGCGATCCTCGCTGCGCCCGGTTTCCTTTTCCACGATCGATGCCATGATCAGCGCTTCGTACGGGGTCTTGTAGGGCAGATTGGCCTCCCGGCCGCTCCATGCGACGTCCAGTTTCTTGCGCATGGCCCGGTGGGCGCGGGCGAGCAACTCCAGATCGCTCGATTGCTTGTCGAAAAGATAGGTATCGGGAAGCAGCCAGCCGTCGATGTGGGCGCCATCGATCCCCAGGCGGGAGGCGATTTCGGCTTCCGGGAGTCCTGCCGTGTCGTGTTTCAGATCCGGATGCTGGTCGAGCCGCGCGCGCCACTGGCGGAAGGTCCAGCCTTCGACGAGGAGCGATTCGCCCTGGGTGACGTCGCCGCGCGCCAGCTTGGCCAGCAGTTCTTCCGGCGTCACGCCTTGCCTGACCGAATAACTGCCGGCCTTGATGCCGGTGGCGACACCGCGCCAGCGGGCGAGCAGCGCCAGCAGATCGGCATTGACGCCGACCCCCGCCTCCTGCATTTGTGCCACCGCCGAACGCAGCGTGCTTTTTGGCGCGACGCGGAAATCCACCGTGGCGTCGCGCAGCGCGATGGGCGAATTCGCCCACCAGGCGCCTGCCACGATCAGCGCGGCGAGCAAAATGCCCAGAAAAAATAACAACTTGAGGAATGAACGCAAGGGAACTCGCAGGCGGCAACCGGGTCACGCCCACCAGAAACGGGCATAATCGAACGGACGCTATAATATCCCAAACCCCAACAGGAGCCCTCATGAACCCCAACTGGCGCAGCTTTCTGGAATCCAAGGGAGCCGTATTCGGCGATGGATCCGACGAAATTCAGAGCTTCGGCGATGCTGCCGGCGAGCTTCAGGCAGCCCGCGAGCAGACCGTTATGGTGCCGCTGGCGCACCTGGCCCTGATCGAAGCCACCGGCGAGGATGCCAAGGCGTTTCTGCACGGCCAGTTCACCAGCGACATCAACCACCTGGGCGCCGATCAGGTGCAGCATTCGGCCTGGTGTACGGCCAAGGGACGCATGCAGGCCAGCTTCCTCGCCTGGCGCACGACCGATGCCTACCAGCTGGCCCTGGCGGCGGATCTCGAAGCCGCCTCGCTGAAACGCCTGCAGATGTTCGTGCTGCGCGCCAAGGTCAAGTTCGCCTCGCTAGGCGACCGCCGCGCCCTGCTCGGCCTCGCCGGCCCGCAGGCCGCCGCGGCGCTCGCCGATGCGGCGTTGCCGGCGCCGTCAGCCGCGATGACCACGGCGAGCAGCGAACAGGCGACGGTGATCCGGCTCGAAGCGGACCGCTATATCGTTTCCGCGGCCGTCGATGCGCTTCCCGCGCTATGGCAGCAGCTTGCGCCCAAGGCCAGGGCGGCCGGCCTGCCGGCCTGGCGCTGGCTCGACATCCAGGCCGGCTTTCCGCTGGTGACGGCAGCGACCAAGGAAGAATTCGTGCCGCAAATGGCCGATTTCGAAAAGCTCGGCGGCGTGAGTTTTCACAAGGGCTGCTATCCCGGCCAGGAAATCGTCGCGCGCACCCAGTATCTCGGAAAGGTGAAACGCCACCTGTACCGCGTCAGGAGCGACCAGGCGCTGGCGGCCGGCACCGACCTGCATTCGCCGGACAATCCGGACCAGACCTGCGGCATGATCGTCAGCGGCGCGCCCTCGCCGACCGGCGGTTACGAGGCGCTGGCGGTGGTGCAGTCGAATTTTGCCGACAACCTGCATCTCGGTTCGCGCGAAGGCCCCCGGATCGAGGCTGTTGCGGTCAACCCCTGAAAAAGGGCAAAAATGTGCCTGATCGTCGTCGGCTGGCAGGCTCACCCGGATTATCCGCTGATCGTTGCCGCCAACCGCGACGAGTTCTATGCGCGCCCGACCGCCTTTGCCGATTTCTGGGCGCCCTCGCCCGAAGTCTTCGGAGGCCGGGACCTAGAAGCCGGTGGCACCTGGCTGGGAATTACCCGCAGCGGGCGTTTCGCCGCCGTCACCAATGTTCGTGAGCCGGGAGCCGGCAAGGGACGGCAATCGCGTGGCCGGCTGACGCAGGATTTCCTCGCCGGCCGGAAGACGGCGGCCGACTACATGGACCAAATCGACATGGCCGCCTATTCAGGCTTTAACCTCGTGGTCGGCGATGGCCGCTCGCTCTGGTACTGCAGCAACCGTGGCGCCCCCCCGCGGCAACTCGCGCCGGGCATCTACGGATTGTCGAATCACCTGCTCGACAGCCCATGGCCGAAGCTGCTGACCGCGCGCGAGGGCTTTGCGCGAGCCATCGGCCGCCTGCCCGACCGCGCCCCCCTGTTCGAGGTGCTGGCCGACGACGAGATCGTGCCCGACACCGAGTTGCCGAATACCGGCGTTCCGCTCGACTGGGAGCGGCGCCTGTCGGCGATCTTCGTCCGTTCGGAAGAATACGGAACGCGCGCCTCGACCGTCCTTATCCAGTCCGCCGACGGCAGCTTCGCCTTCGACGAACGCAGTTTCGGCCCGCTGGGCCGGCCGCTTCAAGCCTCGGTGATGTCGACCGGCGTATAGACCGGGACCAGGTCGAACAACTCGACGATGTCGGCATTGCGCATGCGGATGCAGCCGTGCGATCCCGGCTTGCCCATTTCCGCCCGTTCCGGTGCCCCGTGGATGTAGATGAAACGGCGCATCGTATCGACCCTGCCGAGACGGTTCCGCCCGGGCTCGCAGCCGGAAAGCCACAGGATGCGCGTCAGGATCCAGTCGCGCCCGGGATGGTGCTGATCAAAAGCTGCCGACCACTGTTCGCCGGTCGCCCGGCGCCGGACGAAAACCGTGTTCTCCACCGCCCCGGCGCCGATTTTGGCCCGGATCAGGTGTCGACCGCGCGGCGTCTGGAAACTGCCGAAGACCTCACCCACACCGGCCTTGCCTGTGGATACCGGATACTCGCGCACGACCTTGCCGGCATCGTCGAACAGGGTCAACAGCTGGCGGGCGACCGAGATGTGGATTTTCATGGCGTCTTGCGCCTGCGTTCGGCAAAGAAGGCGGTCAGCACCGCGCTGCACTCCTCGGCAAGGATGCCGCCGGTCACCGTCGTGTGGTGATTGAGACGCTCGACGCCGAAGAGATCGACGACGCTGCCGTGCACGCCGGTTTTGGGATCGCGCGCGCCATAAACCACGCGTGCGATGCGCGAATGCAGGATGGCCCCGGCGCACATCGCGCAGGGTTCGAGGGTCACGAACAGCTCACAGCCAGGCAACCGGTAGTTGCCGAGATTGCGCGCGGCATCGCGCAGTGCGGCAATTTCGGCATGCGCCGTCGGATCGCTTTCGCCGATCGGGCTGTTGAATCCCCGCCCGACGATCTTGCCCGCCTTGACGACGACGGCGCCGACCGGCACCTCGCCCAGGCATTCGGCGGCGCGGGCCAGCGAAATGGCCTCGCGCATGAAGAAATCGTCGCCGAGAACGACGACCGTTTCTTCATTCACTCCCATTCGATTGTCAATAGCACCATCCATCTTCAGTGTTTACGCCACTTTCCGTGGATTATGACTTGTTGATACCGTCACCGATACCGTCAAAACCACTTGCCTTGGGAACGCTGCCCGTAGGCAGTCCTCTTGCGGCTTCATTCCGTCTCGGACCGCGCCCAGTGACAAGAAACCGCGCCCTTCATGAGCGTGTCTCCTCAAGCTGGCAAGCCTCTTTATGCGCACTTTACACACCGTTATCGCAGCAAACCAAACTACCATTGATATGCATATTGATCCCACGCGGGATATGAACAAGTACCATAGTATTCCCAAGCCTTCGTATCGAGAACAATGACGTGTCCGCCCCAATAGGCAGAGTCATCAAGTTGGAATACTCCCCACCACCCGCTGTTCTTCGGAATCTGGTCCCAGCGCACTTTCTCATGCTTCCTGACCGCTTTTCTCTTGAACCAGTCCCACATTTCCCGTGCTCGGATCGGGCGGCGTTCCATTGGACATTTACAGTTTCCCTTGTCGCAGCGATAGAAGGACGTATCGGTGAGCAATTCGGCAAAGCCACACCGAATCAACGCGTCGGAAAGAAAGTGCGCGCAATTGTTATCGAACTTTTGAAGTCCTTTGCAGCATGAGACAGGCTGCGCACCACCGCAATCTCGGCAGACGCCGCTCCAGACTCCTGCGATGCCTGAAAGGGTGGGAACTTCGCCTGGAGCTAGTTGAAGTTCCACAACCTCTGCTGTGCTGAGTGCCGGCGCAGGTGCGCCCGGCACACTCTTAGGAGCCGGAGGAGCGAAGTTCTCGGAATCCCAACGAGACTCACCGAATGGAAGAATTGAGTGTGCGGGCCCTTCTACTGTAAGTGACATCCCTTCGTGTGAAATTGAAGTAGAGATCCGTGTCAGTCCCTGCGGAAAAAATGCTACGTGTTGAGCGAGCAGTTCCCGTAGCAAACTCAGGTAAACACTATCTTCTTCGCCCTGAACGACTCTATTAGCTTTCGAAATACCTACGCGATTGGGATCCTTGGACAAACCCGCTTGGCGCGGAGTGGTTTTCTTCCTGTCGACCATGGCTTAACTCCTATGTAAAGTCAGTCACGAACCATGCCGGCCCGTTGAGGCGTACCCTTTTCCGGAATGTCATCGTCGCGAGCACCTCAGCGCTAGCGGTGGGAAATGAGAGCTGGCTAAATGGGGACAAAAGCGTTATCAAGTTGTACCAGAGATACACGCCCGATCTTCTCGAATGGCCCACCGCGAACGTTGATATCGAGGGAGATCGCTCTACGCTGGCCCGGCGTCAGATCGATGGTCGCCTCGTTGAGCGCGTCCACGACGTCTCGTGCCACTTGTCGGGCGAAAGCCTGCACTTCCGCAACGGTGCGCAGAGTCAGGTTTGGCTGCAGCACCAACGGATGGAAGTACCAGTAACGGTCTGGTACATCCTTAGTGGGGTCGGTGATGGGTCTTGGCCCCCCGCCCTTAGGAACACAGAGTCGGCCTTGGAGAGTGAGGTTGAGTGGGGCCGACTCCGATATCGTAGCCAGCAAAGACGTCAGGTAACGCTCAATCGCATTGGCAGGCAACTGCGAGGCCGCTCTCGGAAGCACCACATTCGACTGAGCAGTGCTCGGTGAGACCGGCTCTCCGGCTCCGATCTCCTGCGACTCATAGACGAATTCCCTGTTGGAATCGACGCCGCCCCCCAGTTCCTTTAGGTTCCTGTATGCCTTGAACTTCGATACCGCCGCCTGCCGCTCAAGAACGGGCAACCGCGTCCGCGTCAGCACCAGCGGACTGTTCGTTAAGCTGAAATCAGCGGGCGGAGGAGTCTTCTCGAACTCCCATTTCGTGTTGGTGAAGACTAGGAGTTCAGTCTCGACGTCCGGGAGCGCCGACAACGTCATGACTCGAGACTGAAGCACATCAACCAACCTGTAGCCTTCGCGGATAAGAAGGTCGAGAGCCTCGGGCTTGGTTGAAAGTGCCCCGGATTCGAGGTTCTGCCGGATGCTGGCCATGCAATCGAAGAGTGTTGCCCCGACTTGACTAGCCATCTCGCTGCGTCCGACGATAGGTGCTGGATACTCTATGGTCCACGAAATCATGTCCCCGTCCACCGTGCTCTCCGCAGGCGTCAGCGCAACGGAGTATTCCCACGAGAGGCTGGGAGAAGGAGTCGCGGCTAGGTTGCCCGTGAACTTCGCCCTCTGCTCATCGATCTTCGGCGGTCGAGGGACCAAACGTGATGGCAACCTTGCCTTGAACTCGTTCTGGACCCAGGATTGACTGCTGGGTCGGATCAGCTCAAGCCACTTGCTGCGTCCGACGTCAAGGTCTGATGCCAGTGCGAGCCCCTCATCGTCACGAATCTGGAGGTAGCGCGGCTCGAATGCGAGGGTGCCATCTATTTCGCCTCGCCTTCCGTCCGCATAGCTATTTCGGGGCACGTAGAACGCTACGTCTGCCATGTAGTTACCGCGTCGGTCGAGCGGAACCTTCGCCATGGTCGAGAAAACGACTTGAGGCGCCACACCGTCCATCTTCGCGCGAGCCTCACGGATCTCGATACGGCCAAACGCCGACACCGTGTCCAAGCCGTAGAGCTTGGGGGCGATATTCATCGGCACCTGAAGGAACGCGCCAGGTGCAAAGGCAACCGCGAGATTGCGCAGGAACTCGTCGTGGGCGACAAACCTCGTTCGATCGTTCACTGCACTGCTCTGCATGCGTGTTACCCACTCGATCCGGAGCTTGAAGATCTGCGCCAACTCGCTCTTCATATGAACCGCCCGCGCAAGCGTCTCCAACGCATCGCTGCGCCCGGAGATCGGCACAAGGGTGCGCTCGAGCAACTCCGTGAAGCGGTACATCGTTTCGTCGAAGTCCACGTCCTTCACGAACATCTCGACCTGGGTTTGGCTGCCCGGTCGCAAGACCAGCGCTTGACCCGAAGCCAAGGACTGCCTGAGGGGTTTGGTCGCGCAACTCAGCACCTGCGACGGGTCCGTCGGACTCTCTATGCGCACAAGGGCCTCAGGTACAAGGTAGACCTCGGTCGATTCGGTCGCAATTCCAGATGCGCGTCGGTCAACCAGCCTTGCTACCTTGAACTGGTTGTATTGGGCCTCAACGCGTGCCGAGAACTCGCCCCAGACAGCATCGGTGGAAAGCTGGTCCCGATGGTCCAAAGTTGGATAGATTTTTGATTCCGCCTGCCCGCAGCCTTCAACAGCTGCTCCGGTCGTGGGGTCGGTCCACACCAGACTGCTGTCTCGAAAGACAACGAGGTTGAGGCGAAGTGCGAGTTCAGATGGCGAAAGACCAGCGCGGGGCTTGGTCAGATTGAGGTTCGACTGGGGCTGGATCAGCCAAAGCGCATCCTTTACGCGGTCGGGTTTCTCGACGCTACCTTCGTCGCACCACAGTCCGAGCGCGGGTTCTGTCTTGGCCAGCACACTATCAATCAGGTCACGTACATCCGTAAGGAAGCGTATGATCTCCGCATTTATCGAATTCACGCCACCGGTCAAAGGGCCATGGATTCTCACCTCGGCATAAACCTTGTTACTCGGATCAAGCTGGCATAAACACTGGACAAAGCGTTTTCTGAACTCCTTTAGGCGCTCCTCGATCATTGCTGCCGGATTGTGCGGCTGCCCGGGATCGCGCGTCTTGTAGGAGTCCTGCAGCATGCGGCGCAGGACAGCAGTCTCGAATCGCAGCGCGACCTCCACACCACGGCCCGCTTGCGCGAACGAGTAGCTCATCCGAACTCCGGGCAGTTCCCCAAGGGGAATCAAGCGATCAAAGTACTTGAGGTCGCCCTGACTGCGCTTCTCATAGCCCGGCAATCTGTTGCCATAGACGTCTCGCAACCCGAACTTGACCGTGATACGGTCTCCGACCCCGGCGTACGGGTTCGGCTCGGCTGCAGTTGATCCCTTATGAAAATTCTTGATTGGCAGCGCGACGTTATAGCGATCCTTGTCGTTTGGGTCAGCGCGGGTGTAAGGCACGATCTTGTTTGGCGACACCGCCTGGAAGGCGGCGGATGCCTCGGTGGAAATCTCCAGCAGGTCGAACTTGTCTGCCAGCGATCCCAGCAATCCGTCATGAATCTCCTGCTTCTGCACGGCCCGAGGGCCTGAGGCAGCGAGGCGAACAATTGGGGACCGGACTCCTTCGATGCGCTGCGGGCGAAACCGGATCCAACCATGCGGCTGCACCGGCCGCAGCACGGAACGATTGAACCGCATCACTGCGACACGCGGAGGTTCATCGGCCCCCTGCAGGGTGGCCTCCTTGACGAAGGCAGCATTGAATGCATCGGACCAGGCGTGCTGGTGGCTGGCAATCGGCGCTCGCTTCGATTTCAAGAGGAGCGTAACGGCCAACTCAGCTCTATCGCCAAACAGCTGACTGAGTTCGTCGCCGAGGGGCCTACTGCAGATTAGCCAGTATCCCCCCGAGCTAAGCACGCTCGCATCCTTCAGCATGGTCAGCGCACGCGGTAAGTCCTGCTCCAGAGCAAGGCTAGCCAGATAGGGCGCCTCGTCGGGCGCTGAGCTTAGCAAACTAACCGGTGGCTGCGTGATCCGTGCTAGGTTCGAGCGGTAGATCCACGGCCCTTCGTCCTGCTGCAATTGAAGAGATTGCTGCGGACGCAGATAGATGCCAGGCTCGTTTGGCTCGAGTCCGAGTACTTTGCCGATGCCTTGCGCGTCGACGTGCTTGACATAGCTGTTTTTCGAAAACGGCCGCAAGAACTGCGCAGGCAATTCGAATTCCACGCTTCCAGACTGAATCGCCAAGGCAAGCATCTCGAGGTGACGCTGAGCGCGGTAGTTGCCACCAACGATTTCGAACCCCGTCCGGTTGCCGGAACTTTCTTGGGCTTGCCGCAGGATAATTTCCACGACCGACGCCGGAGCGAAGTCAACCTCCACATCCGCGGTGTGTATCGAACCCGATACAGTCAGGCTTTCCCGACGCTCCCTCAGCAACAAGGTTGCAGCAAGCGGTGGGGCGCCGCGGTCGCTGGCTCTCGGCGCCTGGTCGTCCGGCAGTAGCCACAGCGCTCCCTTATCGGTGCCGCCGACCTCGTATCGTGGTCCAAACGGGATCTCGACGGGGCTCTCTGCAGCGGGCGGAAGCTGGTCCATCCTTGCAAGTTGAATCTGATTGCCGATAGACGGGGCATCGGCCGCCAACGCAGCCATGATGTCTCTGTCGACTGGCCACTGGTAGGGTAGGGTCGTGCCACTCGCGGGATCAACAGCTGGCGATGTATCGATCAAGACCCATGGAGTGCCCGACTGCGCCTTTAGGTACAGCGTGCCCTTGTCCGGCCAATGCGAGTCCAACCATGCCAGGCCGACTTGCTGGCCGGTTAGAGCAACAAGCGGCATCGCGGATGTATCCACGCTGCGGGAGCGCGGGCGCTTGCCCGCAACGTGCGCTTCCGCCCACGACTGCAAGCGGGCACCTGGGGCGGGAACTCTCAATCCGGCTAGATGCAGCGTGCTGGCCTCGGCATAGACCTTATGGAGGCTGTCCAAGGTCTCAGAGGACGGGGTCATCATTGCGAGCTCGAGGTCTCGCCAGCCGATCGGCTTCTGTTGAACCGAGCGGATCACAAATCTGAGCCCGGCCCGCAGTACCGACAAGAACCAATCCTCGAAGATCAGCTGAGTTGCCGGTCTTGTCGCAGCACTCTTCTTCCGTGCGATCCTGGTGTCGCGTTCCTTCAACTGCTCGACCGCGTCCTCAAAGTACTTGCGTAACGCGTCTTCATAGCCCGCATTGACAACCTCTGCTCCTGGAATGCCGACCGTATGTCCAGTGAAGTCATCGCGGTCGTTCAATGCGAAGCTGAGTTCGGGGAATGTCGGGAAGTAGGCAGCATCAAGAGCCTTGGGGGGCGTACCGCTGCCAACCTGCGGCCGCGCGCTGGCCGGATGTGAGATGACGAACTGCAGATTCTTCGCGAGAAACGATGCGATCTGTGAATAGGCCGGTCCGCTCTTTGCGCCCTTTTCTTCGAGAGAATCCAGAACCGTTTGCACGTCATTCGGCCGAACGATGAACTTGTTCCAGTCACCCCCATAGAGTTGGTCCAGCACAGGCTTCAGCGCCCACGCCATGGCCACCACTAGGAGGCTAGCCGCCGGGAAATCACCTGTAGTCCTAGCTTCTGTGTCGCACAGCAAACCGACTTGAAGCTTGGCTTCAGCCTCTTCACGTCCCGCGTTGCTGCTGGTCTCGAGCGAATAGTCGATAATGAGGAAAAGTTTGAACGGCTGCGGGTGCGCGAAGTACTCGAATGCCGTCCAGGGGTTGGCGAGCCTCAGCATCGCTCCCGGCAGCCCAGCCGCCCGAATGTTGAGCGTGCCCAGGCTCCAATCCTGGTGAATCACGGTCTCGAAATGCAGGTCGACTGCAATCTCGAGCGTTCCGTCGAACGGAATGCCGATGCGTGCAATGACCAACCTGAGCGACACGCTGACGCCGAGGTCGATGCTGAGAGTGATCGGCGCCCTGGGCTCAAGGGCAAGTCCAGCCTCTGCCCAGGCAGCCAGCATGAACCCGAACTTGATGATGGCGAAATCAACGACTGCGTAACCCTCGAGGAGAAGTCCCGCAGTGCCAACTATGCGCCAATGGACGGCCGATGGCTCCGGGGTTGGATAGGGGGGATCAAGTTTTGCCAGCCGGCCAAAAGCACCTTCCAGAGTGGCGTAAAGCGTAAGCGAAATACCCGCGCGGAAGATTCCCGCCTCGATCGTTTTTCCCAGTCCGAAGCGCCCGGCGAGGCCGAATTCGATGACTGGTGAATATGCATAGTGGCCGTTGTAGCTAGGATTCCATTCGCGAGGAACTAGGCTCAATACCTCAGCGCCCTTCTCCCCAAAATAGACGCCGCCGAAGCCGATGAACGGAAACAGTTCCGCACTGAAGGACCTCGAATAGTCGCGACCGCGCGGGAAGCCAAGGTCAAGGCGCCAGTTACCGTTTGTGTAGATGTCAAGGCCGAGGTTGCCAAGCACCACCGTCACAGCGCCGAGGTCCATGCGACGGAAAGCGGCCGGCGGTGCGATCTCGATGGCGTAGAGCCCGATCTCGTCAGAGATCTTGCGATACAGAACGTCGATGTCGATGAAACTCGCCGTCGCGGGCACGGCGACATGTACACCGTACAGTGCCTGCTGCTCGTCGCTCATGACGAAATGCACATTGGCGGCGTCGCCGAGTTTCACCTCCGTCGCAACGGTCCAGTCGGTACCTCTGTCGTAGAGGATCCCACTTTCCGAGAACAGTTTCTTGAGGCGCTGCTTGAACTTTGGGCCATCGGTTTGCGGATTAAACGTGGCGCTGTCGCCGTCTTCGTTTAATTTTCCATTTAGTAGGTTCTTTCGCGCCTCCACAACCAGTGCGCGCGCATTCCACGCTGCACCGGATTGAGCCAGCCATTTGAGGCGTTGCCCTAGTATGAGGACTGGGATCTCGAATCCACCAACAATCTTGTAATCGCTACCGCCGACCAGCCATCCGGCGGGCCCACCCTCAGCGAACACGACCATTAGCGTGACATTCTTCTTCTCGGGAACGGCTTTTCCGAGTACCTCGACGAAGGCCCCGGCAAGCGCAAGTGCCGCCGTGAGCCCCTGGTTTGGCGGCAAATCACCTGCCGTTAGCAGCGCGACCTCTTGGGCAATGAAACGCACGACGCCCTGGATACCGATCTCAAGCTTGCCCTCGACCCCCGATAGTTTGAACCCCAGCGCTGGCATCTGGACACTGCCGACATTCCACTGCCAGCCGAGCAGGACGCGCCCCGTAAGTTTGTTCTGCAGCCCAAGGAGTTTGCCAAGGCCACCGAGTGCAACTTCCACCTCGAGCGCGAAGTCGAAGCCATCCTTGATTTCAATACCCGGGAACTTGAGGTTGAAATAGCCGAAGTCGCTGGGGAACTTCGGCAGTTTCGCGGCTACGGTCCCGCTCGCGTCCGCACGAGTCCGGCCTGACCAGACGAAACCTCGGAGTTGGGCTCCGATTCGCTCGAGCAGTCCACCGGGACGAGACGTCTTTATTTCAGCTTGCATTGCACCGGCCTCGAATCCGAATTTCGGGCTCACATCGCCATCAGCCCGATCGAATTCAAGAGTGACCGCCGTATTGGAGAACGCTAACTCATCGAGAGACAGCAGATCGCCCTGTGTTTTCTTGAATGCGAGCTTGCCTGTGACTGCAAAGCGGGTGTGGACGTGCTCCGGCGCTCCCTTCGTGACAGTACTGCGTAGCTCGACGCGTTCGACCGTGACGGACTCGAGGATGGGATTGTCCGTTCCAAACGGCAACGTCTTGATGTCTTCGTTAACGAAGGTGTAGATGTCTTCCGAATGGCCATCGCGCACTCGCACCTCGTAGCGACCTTGGATCTTCAGGTCGTGTGCGAACGCATCCGAGGTCCTGCTCTTCGGCTTTTCCTCGAACGAACCACCGGCGATCGAGCCGAGCCTGAGTGTGAGCAAAGCATCAAAGCGCCGAATCGCCGAGTCCTCGAACTGCACCGCAAGACGATCGACCCGCATGCCGTATCGGTTTTCGTCGTGGCCGCGCAGGATCGGATCAGTTTCATTGAGCAGTTTCGAAGCGCTCTTGCGCCGGGTGCCCTGTGAAGCTGGATTCTTGTATTCGTAATCGACTAGTCCAAAGAAGGAACTACGCGTGATCTTCAGAGAGGCATCCGATTGTGCCTCGATCCTGTTTGTGTCGATACCGAAGTAGGGAGCGGAGAAGTTCGATTTGGCGATCCCAGCCTCCATGCCCGCTGCTTGCTCGGGAAACCCCACTGGAAGCGCGTCGAAGACCATGACGCCGTTCCAGTTGTCGGCCACGATTCGCTCCTTAAAGCCGCGGTACATCTCCTTCTGGTCGGCGTTTCCCGAAGTCGCCCGCCTCTTGTACTCTGCTATGTCATTCTGCAAACGCTGCTGCACGCCCCGGGCCGACCCGGGCTTGTTGAACACGTCCGGAAACAGCCAGGAGGTGAACTCGCTTACCAAGCTTTCGGTCGACTTCTTGCCGAACTTCACCACGAGTATCGGCGGCTTGCTCGGCACGTTCGTAGAGAGTCCGCTCGGCGGCACAGGCAGCAGCAGGTCGAACTTCCAGCCACGCACGTGGACCGTTGCTTCGACGCGGCCCACATCGCCATACTGGCTTGGATCAAGTGGGAAGCTGATGACGAGAAAAACTTCCGCGTGCCGGAGTGCATCTTCAATGACCCAGCGCGGCGATCCCTTGGGTCGGTGAAACGTCAGCTCTAGGTTGGTCTTTGCGTCCTCGTCGAGGCTGGAGGCGATCCTGATTTCCTGCCAAGTCTCGTTCTCGATGCGGACCAGAAAGCCTTGCGGCGTAGTGATCCATCCATCCGTTGTTAGCCTCGCCTGTGAGAGAAGCCTCGCGGGTGCATCCCCGATCGTCCGGACACGAACTGGCGAAAGCACGCTCTGCTCGAAGAACGCGTAGGCGTCGCGCGCCGCTGGCTTGGAATAGTCGACGCCTCCTGCGGGCGACAACGGAATTAACACTGGGTCTTTTCGTATTGGGTTCTTCGCGAAGCCCCAGGCGGCCTCCGGCGACTTGCCGTTGGGTGGCTTTGGTGCCGTGGGCGAGTACGCCGGGGCTTCATGTGGTTGAAGCACGAACTCGACCAGGTCACCACTCCGCGGCACCAGTTTCGCCCAAGAAGTCTTGCGGTAAGGCTCGAGATTCTGGCCGAGACCGCCTTTGAAGGACCGCGCGAGCCAAGAGGGCAGTTGCAGAGACTTATTCAGGCTCGCGGGCATCTCGATGGGCGAATAGGCGTTCATGCCTGGCACAAAATCGATGTACTCCCGGCGTTCTGGATCGTTCGATATATGCATGAACTCTGTGGCCGCCCCCCCAAGGAGCAATGGCGCCACCGCCCCGGGGCGCCCAACTTTAGTGCCAACCTGTATCCCGAAACGTCCCGAAGGAACGAGATCAGACTGTCCGTGCAGTTGCTGCTCGACTACGAACTCACCCAGGTCGGGCTGGAGGTATACGGCAGTGCCGTCGGCGATCCGCAACGTCGAGAGAAACGCGCGTTGCGGGTTCGGGGTTGGTCCCGGAGTGGTTAGCGTAATGATGCGGACCGACGAGCAGAATGGATCGCCTGGATTATCGCCATGCCAATGTCGAAACGGGTTGAGTCGAGCCCGCAGGCCCACGCGCACGTCCCTGACCCACGGCGCGAGTAGTGGCAACCTTATGGTCTGCGCTTCGCCGAAGTAGTAGCTGATGCCGGGATTCCATAGCTGCGCAAAGGAGCCTTGATTGACATCCCCGTCCAACACCATCCGGGCCGAGTTCCACCCTCCCCTCTGGCTCGCGTCCTTTGTTGCCTGAATGAATGTCAGGCTGGTATTGATGGTGTTGCCGCTGCCGCCCGCGAGCGTGATCGACTGCGCGCCGCGAATACGCAACTCGTTGTCAGCCGATGCCTCCAGTACGCACATCCGACCCGCGCCCACAACAATGGAGATGCGCCAATCCTCGATTGAGACAGTGTCCGTTCGAACAGTGGCGGCCGCCACATCGCCAAGAATGCCGTCCTTGATGCTAGGTCGACCAGTCGCATCCAGCGCAAGAACAATCAGCACGTTGCTCGAGAACGCTGAGCTCGATTCCGAATCGTCGACGGCCATCTGGAGCAGTCTCCACGTCGGCGGAGTCCAAAACCCGCCATCGCAGAGCAGGAAACGTCCCCTGCCGAGGCCCTGCGCCAGAGAAATCGATGAGGGGAGCGAAGCGCCGAGATCTGCATCAGCCAGAAAGGCAATAAACCCACATCCTGGCTCCGCGCTAAAGCTCACTAGCTCTGGAATGAATAACCGCCCGCCCGAAACCCTGCTTAGAGTAGTCATTTCCACGATACCTCATCGTCAGGCGCCAGAATCAGATCGCCGATCTCCTCGAAGCTGCGATAGTCGAGCGATGCATAGCGGAAAAGCGGCGCGATGCGTCGAATTTCGACTGATCTGGGCTTTGGGCTTGTTATGCTTCGGTTGGAATTGGAACCGCTTCTCTCGTAGGCGACAGCGCCCAGGGTTCCACGATCGGCTTGAACCACATCGCGGATTCGGGTGCCCATTTCGACCCAGCTCAGCGCACCATTGATTGAAATTCTGATCTCTGGAATGGGTAATGCCCTAGCACTGATCAAGAAGCAGCGCCCGTCGACGCAGCTCTTGCGTAGGGTGTCACGCGCCTCTGTTCCTTCTGGTGAATCACCGTCCACTAAGTTTGCATTATGCGAGAGATTGATGGCACCTGCGTAATTGTCGGCCGCGAAGATCATCGGTAGAGCAAGCACCTTGATCCTGGTCTTTGAAGCCATGTCCTTCTGGCCCACCACCAGAGATGGATAGCGTAGGACTAGGACACCGCTCTTGCCAGTACAAGCGGGGTTAACAAAATCCCACGAACCGTTGATCAGCCTGAAATTCTTGACGACGAAGTCCGGTTCCGGACTGCTAGCGTTCATCTCCAGCACCTGTGACAGGTCTGTGGAATTGAAGTCGGCGATGTCGGATCCATAGATCGTTGGCCGCCATGCTGATAGGGTGGTGCATCCACCGCGTTTCACCACGTCGTAGACCACGCTGGATGTTCCCGCACTTGCCCAACCTTCGCGCAACTCTGAGAGATTGGCGGCCGAATAGAAATGACTGAAGACAAGCCGCAATCGCATTCCAGGACGCAGCGCAACTAGCTTTTCGTTTGAGTCAGGGTCAAAGAGATAGTTGTGCCACAAGTCCTCGGTAAATGTTCGTGGTATCAGCGTGGATACCAATTCGATTAAGTTAGACCGAAATGTGCTCCGCGCTTCTTCTGGCACTTCCACAAAGCATGTCCCGGATTGCGCCAACCCAGCGTTGATCGATTCCTCCAACCGTCTCGGATCGATTCGATCCGGCGATGCCATCCGCACTCTTGTGTGCGCCGACGACCTAAATCCCCAGGCTGGCTGTAGTCGAACATCCTCGTCGGAACCTTCGCGTGCTGCAAATGGGATTTCGAATCCATCGCACTTCGCGACCCATGGCATCGGCAGGACAATTGAGAGGTTCTGCGATGTGGAAACTCCCGGTGGAACTAGTAGAGCTTGTGTAGACTTGGTGCCTATGGTGACGGAGTAGTTTCCCGTCCCATAGCTCGCACACCCACTGGCACCTGCCGCTATCGCCGCAAGAAATATGTATTGGGCGAGAACAGCTGCGCGCCCGAAGTTGCCAAGAAAGCTATTCACAACTCCCCTCCCCTAAGGATCAGCGACCGCCTCCTACCCGACGATTTCCCACTACTAAATTGCCAATGTCACTTCATATCGTCGTCCCGATGACTATTCTTTTGAATTACGTTTACTCGATATCACATCAGCATTGTACCAAGTTGAGCTATGCATATCGATTCGTCGACACCTTACGTAAACCAGGATCTACCCTACCCCGCCGCCAGCCATGTATGCCAGAGCCACGGCCCGCTCCTTTAAACCGGACGTAAGAACTCCCTATTGCTTCGGCTTCACGGCGAACGCAGCATAAAGGGCACCAACGAGCGTCCCTACCGTCGCTGTTCGAATGCCATCCCACACCCCCTTAAGCTTCGTCGCGACGTTGCGTTGCGTCTCTGCAATGAATTTCGAGTTCTCGCTCAGGACGTTGGAAAAATCGTCCGGGGCTGTGAAGGCTTGAAGGGACATCCACCCGGAAACGATAGCCCAAGAGACGAATAGAAGGACTATTCCCAAAGCAAGCCATCGGCTGTCGGCAAACGTAGTCAATCTCAAAAAGGGCTTCGCGCCGTTGGGGTTCTGTACCACCTCGATGGCTAGCAGAGCTGCGAGTACAGCCGAGATTGCAGCATGCAAGCCATAGAACGTGCTTACTGTGGCATCATTTAATTCACGAAGTCCCTGGCCGAGTTCTTTGGCCAGCGCTTCTACCTTTGCCGGTTCATCTCCTGTTTTAGCCTCAGCAATGCGCTGTACCATTGAAATAGTAAACTTTGAAGCCCTCCCCGTTTCGAACGCGGTGAACCAATAGGCAAACAGTGCTAGGAGGACGAGTAACCACCTTAGTGTCGTAGTATTCATGCATACCCCAATGACTTTTCAATATATTGCTCGTACCTGGAAGCGGAACGGTATGCTCGTGATCTCTCCGAGGCACACTTCTCCAACACTGTCCTTTGTATGTTATAGCAATGTAGGATGAAAGTACCTGAAAATCAATTACCTTCGCGGACCTCACGATGAGGTAGTAGCTTCTCAGCTCGCCTGTGCTATCAGCAGGCATGTTCGGATATTCTTCAGGTGGGCATTAGAATCATGCCTCGTCATGCGAACGGACTGCCGCAGGCTAACAATCGCGATCATCCGCTTGCCCGCCCGCAGCGAGCCCTGTACCGATTTTGTCGTTGCATCGCGCCGGGAACGCACACATAGCGTACGATTTCTTGGACCGAGCCCGCCGCGGCAAAATGCACCCCGCGAGAATGTCTTCCCACCTCCTGACCAAGGCAACCACCTGTTGGTCGGTCATCAAGTTGACTTGATGCGTGATCGGCAAGGCTTGCCGGCTCAGCCCTTCACCCTTACATACGCGTAGGCCGCCACGGCCTGCTGTGTCTGGCCCGTCAACGCCATCCTCTGTGCGGACAACTGGATGACATCCGACAGGAAGGGCTGCGTCTCGGCGAACACCAATTCCGTATGTCCAGCGCATTGTTCGCAACCCACCTCAGGTGGCAACCGAGCGGGTTCCTGCATCATGGGTTTATTGGGGTCGGCAGAGCTTGCCCACGGCCAAGCACCGAAATCGGAAGACTCTACTTACTTGAAACCCCAGCCAGGCAGCGCATAGAGCGTTTGTCTACATCGAAGCCTTGGGCCACCCAAGATGGTCATGTAAACTCCTTAGCGGTACATGCCGATATCGTGCTCGGTCAAGTCGGCCATAGCGCAACCGGGAGTCAGTCCACGTGAAATTCATCCATGCTGCAGATCTGCATGTCGATAGTCCGCTACGCGGCCTGGACAGCTATGATGGTGCTCCCGTGGCGCGCCTGCGCGGCGCCTCGCGCCAGGCGCTGGTGGCCTTAGTCGAACTCGCCCTCGAGCAACGTGTGGCGATCGTGCTACTGGCCGGCGATATCTACGATGGCAACTGGGCCGACTTTCGAACGGGCCTGTTCTTCCGCGAACAGATGCTGCGGCTGCGGCGCGCCGGCATCCTCGTCTTCATGGTCAAGGGGAACCACGACGCGGAAAGCCAGATCACGAAACAGCTACCCGAAGTCGAAGGCGTCCACGTCTTTAGCGCTTACAAGAGCGAAACGATCGACCTGGAGGCACTCGGCGTAGCTGTACACGGGCGCAGCTTCCCGCATCGCGCGGTGCCGGAGGACTTGGTGCCCCTCTATCCAGATCCGCTGCCGGGGCGCTTCAACATCGGCCTTCTACATACGAGCCTGACTGGACGCGAGGGCCACGACTCGTATGCGCCTACTTCCGTCGAGGCGCTGTGCGAAAAGGGCTACGACTATTTCGCGCTAGGCCACGTGCATACGCGCGAGGTGGTCCGGCCGTCTGATCCCCGCATCGTGTTTCCGGGTAACCTGCAGGGGCGCCACGCCAAAGAGACCGGCCCGAAGGGGTGCGAGTTGGTCACGGTCGAGGGCGGCGTCATCACCGCGGCCGAGTTTGTTCCCCTGGAGGTAGTGCGTTGGCATCAGTTTCGCCTCGATGTATCGGGGCTAAGTTCCCTCGACGCTTTGGCGCGGCACTTCGTGGGCCAAGCGCGCGAACTCGTCGCCGATGCCCGGGACCGTCTCCACGCTGTGCGCCTCCTCATCCAGGGGGAGTCGGCGCTGCACAGGCTGGAGGCTGAGGAGCCCGGTTCGATCGCCGCGGCGATCCAGGCGGCAACCCAGGACCTGGAAGATACGGACATCTGGATCGAGCAAATCCGCCTCGACCTGCAGTCGCCCATGGATCGCACTGCCATGGCCGCGCGTGCCGATGCGGTTGGCGAAGTCGTGAGGCTGGTTGACGTGGTCAGCACTGACGAGGGACAACTCAAGGCGTGGTTCTCACAGCAGCTGGCCGAGATGAAGGACCTTCCGGGCGCGCTCGCTGACGTCGACCCGATGACATTCGACTTCGCCACTATGCGCGCGTTTCTCGCGGACGCCGAAGCAACGGTGCTTGCTCAGATTTCCGGTATCACGACCGAAGGGGGCGTCCAATGAAGCTGCGCCGCCTGCACCTGAAGGCTTTCGGCCCTTTCACCGACCGCGTGCTTGACTTTGGCAGGGCCGCGCAAAGACTCGTGCTCGTGCATGGCGCCAATGAGGCAGGCAAGTCATCCACCTTGCGCGCCATCTCGGATTTGCGATTCGGGATCCCATTGCAAAGCAAGGACAACTTCATACACGCTCACCCGGACATGCGGGTGGGTGGTGAGTTCGTTGATCGGCAGGGCAACGAGTATTCGCTGATACGCCGCAAGGGTCGCGGTACAACGCTCTGCTTCGCCGACTTCGAACTTGGGGGCTTCGCCTTGGAAACGCCCGTTCCACCAGATGTCGAGATTCTGCTGAACGGCGGGCTTCGCAAGGAAGAGTACGAGTCAATGTTCGGACTCGACCACCGCCAGCTGCGAGAAGGTGGTCAGGCACTCCTGAAAGGCGAAGGTGACGTCGGGGCAGCCCTGTTCGAAGCGAGTGCTGGTATTCGCAGCATCCCACAAATCCTTGAGCGTCTGGATGCTTCAGCGCGCAGGTTCTTCATGCCCGGCGCGCGTGGAAAAAACGCACGCATCAACGAAGCGATGAAGGCGTACGAAGAACGCCATGGTGAGTACAAGCAGGCCCTGGTGAGACCGGCGCACTGGGCCGATGTCTTCAAGAAACATCAGGCGGCGGCTGCCGATGTTGCCGAGCTTGAGGCGCGCCGCGGGGAGCTGAATACCAAGTTGCTTCTAATCAAGGAACTGCGCGCCGTGGCACCGGTAATCAGCACGCTGCAGCATGCGTCGCGGATCCTGGATGACCTGAAGTCGGTGCCACTCCTGTCGCTAACCGCAGCCACCGAGCGGGCCGCCGCCGAGTCCGGCCTGTCTGATGCGCAGCATAATGCCAAGCTAGCCTCGGCAGAGGCTGTGGGCCAGCAACAGCGGCTCGACGAACTCAAACTGGATGTTGCGATCCTGGACGTAGCACCGGCGGTCAAGCGACTCGCGGCCTCCGCGGAGGCGATCGATCAGCATCGCCGCGATTTGGCTGACGCCACTGTCGACGTGGCTACGGAAACGGAACAGGTCGTCCGGCTCGCAGCCAGAATCGACGCGTCGCGATCCGCTGAGGCGGTCGGCGAACACGCACCTGCGAGAACAGCACGGGTCAGCATCGAGCAGCTTCTGCATGCCTTAGAACTCGCCGAGCAGGCGCTTAAGCAGCACCAGGAATCCGGGCGCCAGAGCATGGACGCCGAGGAATCTACGGCCGAGGCACTGCCCTCGCCGGAATCGCGAACGATGCTGCGCATCGCCCAGGCCGAACTCGCGCGCAGCGATTCAGATCTCAAGCGTCTGGCTTCGCTACCCGGTGAAATCAAGGCCGCGCGACGCGCGGTGGCCAACGGGTTGGAAGCCGTCGGTTTGGTGGATGAAGCGGCCCTACGCAGGGTGCAACCACTGCTGGACGCGCAGATCGACGTCGCGATGAAGCAAGAAAATGCCTCCGCGACACGGCGCGATGCGCTCGAAAAACGAATCGACCAGATTTCCGAGGCGCTGCGCAATGAACTCAGCCAGCGCGATCGTCTGCTTGCCAAAGGTGAGGTCCCGACGCGGGACGATGTCGAGACGGCACGCTCGCATCGGGACGCCGAGTGGACACTGCTGCGCGGAATCTACATTGACGGCACGAGTTCTCCCACCGATGCGCGCGCCAGCGACAAGCCGCTCCCGGCGGCTTACGAGGACGCGGTAATTCAGGCCGATCGCCTGGTCGACGAGTTGGCCAGTGACACCGAGCGCGCGGCAGCACTGCAGTCGAGCAAGCGGGCAATCGAGACCTTGGAGACGGATTGCAGCGAACTCAAGCACCAACTCGAAGAACTCGACCGGGACGAAGAGACCCGGCAAGCGATTTGGCATCAGACGCTTGCTGCGGCAAATCTGCCTGCCCTGTCGCCGGCAGCGTTGCGCGACTGGCAGGCCCTGTTGCCAGTTGCTCGGACGGCGTGCGAGACGCTGCAGTCGAAGCTCGACGAGTTCGAGCAGGTTCAAGCCACCGAGCAGGCGCTCGCCAGCCAATTGCGCGCAGCGATCGTCGCTACCGGCCGCGCCATGCCTGCGGGAGAGGCACGGCTCAGTACGCTGGCGGCGACGGCGTCGGAAGTCGATGCAGAAATCAAGCAGCGCGAAACGGCGATTAACCAGGCCGCTGGCAAGCGCCTCGAACGCGAACGGCAGTTCCAGCAGCGGGCCGCCCACGAAGACGAGTTAACTAGCGCCCTGCGCAATACGAGGGATGCCTTAAAGCCAGCATTCGCCGGACTGCTCCTGCCCGAGGATACGACGGTCGCGGTCGCCCGGGCGCGCATGCGCGAATTTGAAGATCTCATGGACGCCAAGGACAGGCTCGCTTCGGCTCAAGCCAAGGAGCGCCGGGCGAACCAGGCGCTCGCCCTCCTGGACGACGCCGCCAAGGCGATCTTGCAGGCGCTTGGTGGCTCCGAGCCTCTCGATCTTCGTTTGTACATCGAGCAGGTCTCCGCGCGTCTAATCGCTGCCGAGGAGGTCCAGACAAAGCGCACGCTGGCGCAGCAAGCGCTGGAGGCTGCCCAGAAAACGCAGCGCGAACACGAGGACACGGGTGCGCGTCACCAGCAAGTCTTGTCAACCCTGTGCCTCGCTGCCGGCGTCGACTCAGCAAATCACCTTCCGGAAGCCGAAGAGCAGTCACGGCGCAAACGGGATACACAGAGCGAGGTCGATCGCTCGAGCTCACACTTGGCGCAGGCATCACGGCGCTCGGTAGACGAACTGCGCACCCTACTGGCCGACTATGATGCGGCGCGTATGGATGCCGACGAGACGAACTTCTCGGAAGAGCTGAACCAACTCGAACTGCGCCTGCGGTCCGCCCGCGAGTGTGAGGAGTTGGCCCGGCGCGCCCTGGAGGCCATCGACGGCTCCGACACGGCCGTCGCGGCGCGTGAGGATATGGAACGAGCGGCTGCCAGCATACGCGCCAATATGTCCCCTTGGATTCGTTCACGGCTCGCGCATGCGCTTCTCGCCGAAGCGCTCAAACGGTTCCGCGATCGGGCTCAGGGGCCCATGCTGACTGCAGCGTCGAGTTACTTTAGCCGGATGACGCGCGGCGAATTTGTCCGGCTGATCAGCGACGACTCCGACAAGGAGCCGGCCCTGATTGCCGAACGCACTAGTGGCTCGAGAATCCGCGTCGAAGAGATGAGCGAGGGTACCCTTGACCAGCTCTACTTGGCGCTACGCCTAGCTGCCTTGGATCTTCGGCGCGCTGCCGGCGTCGACCTGCCGGTCATCCTTGACGATGTTCTGATGACCTCGGACGAGGATCGCTCCGGCGCCATTCTGGAAGCGTTGGCTGATTTCGCGGGCGAGAACCAAGTGCTGGTGTTTACACACCATAGGCATTTGGTTGAGTTGGCGCAGCGTCACGTGCCGGCCGAGAATCTCGCCCTCATCGCATTGTAGTGCAGCAACCTGTTTCGGCCGAGGATACGTCCGTCGAGGTTATCTCTACCCTGCGACCTTACAGTTCGTTGCGCCGCTTCGAACTCACATTCCCAGCCCCGCGTTGCATCTGGATAGAGCTGCGGTAGGCCACGTCATTTTCGAAGTTCCGGGCGGGCGTTACGCTGACGCTCTCGCTGTTACCAATCGCCAGGAAATAGGAACCTGCGCATAGTCCCGTGAAATGGACGTTGCCACCTGAAGATTGCGCGACATCGACGATGGTGGAACTTCCTGGGTAGCCCCTTCTCAGCTCAACTAAGACCCCCTCGCCAAAGGTCTCCAGCGATATGTCGTAGGTAGATGTGCAATACGGATTCGCAGGCGGCCGAACGTTGGCAGGAGCTGGCAACGGCGCGGGAGCTGGAGCAGGTGGTGGTGCAACCGGAAACTGCGCTACAGGTTCTGGGGGAGGTGGCGCCGCCATCGCCATCTTCGGCAGGACGCCCAGTATGTCGGTCGGGATCGCCCCCAGTTTCAAGGCAGAGTTGGCCGCCTCGATATCGGCTGCTGGTGCTGAGCCGACATTGAATGAGTATCGAATATCTCCTATGCGGAACACGAGGTGGTCAGTGTCCCGATAGACACCTTTGACGATGACACCTTTGATGCCACCCTGTAACTCAACCGGCTCACCGTCGTCAGCATCCGTTTGCAGTGCTTTTCTGGCTGAAATAGCGCCGGCACCGCATGCCATGGACACGCAGTCCGGTTCTGATCCGACAGGGATGTGGTAGCTGTCAGCCGTGGCTTGGATACCGAACGTTCCGTTGTTCAGGGCGTATGCCACAATCGGATTGCCCTCGTAACCCAACGGAGCGAACGTGGTTGGCAAGAAGACCGGAATTTCGACGTTGGCGAGATTCCCTAAGGCAGGTTTCAGGAATTGAGCCACCACCGATGAGTAGTTTGCCGCCAGCGCCGCCCCGACCGCGCTCTTGACGGCTGGAATCTTCTCCTCCCGGTAGGATGTCAGCAGTGTCTGCCTGAGCGTCTTGGGCGCCTTCGAGAACTGGAAGGCCAGCGCAAATGCGTTACTGGCCTTGTCGGAGGCGCTGTTCAAGGCAAATACCTTAGCCAAGCCACCCCAGGCCGATGCCCGGCGCGCACTGCGCATCAGGGCTGCCAAATAGGCCTTTTTGGCGGCAACGGAGTCCCCAACGTTGAACAGAACGTAGCCAAGGTTGTCCGCAATCTCCGGGTCGTACGGATTCAGCTTGTAGGCAGCGAAAAACTCCTTGGCGGCGAGATCGTCGTGACCTTCCTTGTGGTATTGAAGGGCAGTCTTGTTCTTTGCGCGTGAATCCTTGTACACGGCCTTGTCGATAGTCGGCTTCGATGACAAGGCTTCGATGGCAGAGGCTGCATTCTCGATTGCGGTTGCGTCACCCGACTGGCTGGCTTGTAACAAGGCATTGATCAATCGATCCTGTTCGCTGCTGATGTCCGGAATACCAATAGCGTAGACGGACGGTGGTGGCGCCGAGGGAACTGCGTACTGCCTTTGAGATGAGCCACTGTCATTGCGACCACCGGAGGCGAACACAATGACCAAGAAAACGACCACAACCACAATGCCGATGACCCACGTCCCTCCTCCGCTGGAATTGGGCAGCGTGGGTTGCACTGAACTTTGTTGCGCAGTAGCAGAAGAACTGGCGTGAGGAACTGGCCGAGGCTCAGGTGTAGGCTCCGAACGAGGCGCTGGCTCGGTCTTTACAGGCTGCTTTGAGGGCTGAGGAGAAAGGGCACCCGAAATATCGGAAACCAGATCATCCAGCCCGCTGAACCCCTTCTTGTCAGAAGACATCGACCTCTCACATATCCGACCGGCTGGACATCTTGCTCTTTACGATGTCGAGCTTGGCCTTGTGGGACATCGGTCGGGAGAAGACCTTCTTTTCAATCTGAGGCATGACGTTCCCAAGGGGGATGTAGGCCATACGAAGCAATTCAGCGGACGCCTGCTTTGCCTCGGCGAAGTCGTAGGGGAAGTTGTAGCAGTAATTGTGGAAGCCGCTGAACTGGCGTGGCTCATTTGCTATACGGAACCCCGGAGGAGCCTTCCTGGAACGTCTCGGATGGTAGAGATCGACGAAGAAGATGTACCACCCACTGCCAGAGTACGTCACGGCCTCGAAGACATCGACGGTGTTTATCGCACCAATCCGATGGAACATCACCCTCTCGCCATTGGTTGTCTCCAGCCTGGATAGGTAGGATAGTTCGCCAATCGCACCATTGACGGGAATTGGGTTGCGCTCATCCAGCCCGAAGGCACCTTCCCCATCGGGGCGCTCGTCGATGGCCGGGGTGTTCTTCAGCAAAGCCTCCATATCATCGCCGAGAAGCGTGTTCTGGAACTTCTCGTCGTCGACGATTTTCCAGATCATCTGCATGGCTTCCCTGAGGGCCTTGTTGCCCTCTTCTTCCTTGCCGAGTAGCTTGGAAAAGAATCCCATGATTCCTGCTCCCTGGTTTGTTGTCGGTTGTTGTTTAGTCTTCGAGGATGCTGCTCAGCTTGGGATTGCCGGTCTTGAATAGCGTCCGAATCGCGGCCTCCAGAACGTGCGCGTTGTTGGCACCCTGATACGGCAGTGTCAGAACGGCCTTCTTGTCGTTGGTCTTGCCGATACAAAGCGAGCCATTGGCGCTCCAGATTTGCAGCTCAGCCCAAGTCGCCTTGATCTTCTCATCAGCACTGAACAGATGGCTCTTGGTCAGTTCAAAACCGGAATCGTCGAGAACTGCATCGCCAAAGCGATATCGCTCGCCTTCACGCAGGCCACTTACCATGTCGGTCAAGAGCCGAACACCAACCGCCTTCCAGAGCTTGTCGATGAAAGTCGAATAGACGTTTTCTCGGTTGAGCTGGACCCGCGTGACGTTATGCTGGTCGCACCAATAGATGAAGTAGTCGGTACCGGTCGGTACCCCATTGACCGAATTCCGGGTCGCCCCCCAACCGACTCCGGTGACGTCGTCGAGTGCAACTCGGGAGCCCTTCCACTCGACACCGTTCGGTGAAATTTTCAGAGTGTCCTTGAAGACCAGCCCAATCTGGGCCTCGAAGGTGATTTCCCTTACCCAGTCGTCGGCTCGCTTCTGTTCTCTCTGGCGATCCCTGTGGATGTTCGAAATGGCGACCGAATCCTCTTCGAGACGATTAGCCACCTCTGGCAGTTCGGCAAACACATCTTTCAGGAGATGCGTGATCCGCTCTGCCTGATCCAGCATTTGGTGCTCATTGAACAGATCAATCCCGAGGCTTCTCACATCGAGTGCCATACGTCGGCTTTGGTCATGCTCAAGCCCACGCGATTTCATGCTGACCTGTATCGGCTGAGCCACCCGATCCCAGTTGCGGATAACCGAATCGAGCTTGTCGATCAGAGGCGCCACCGCCCTAACCCCACCGCTCGCGCAATTTCTGATCGATCCGATTAGCTTCTCGACGTTCTCAGCCTCGCGATCAAGGAACGAGCGAACACCCAGCTCATAGCTATCGATCAATTCGTCGATCAATAATGGCGCTGCATCCTCCCCCGACACCGTTGCCGTATCAACGACATCAGTCATGACATCAATCATGCGCTTGGTCGGTAGGCGATCAATCGCGTTCTTGATCGAATCCTTGAAGTACCGGCGGCGGTTCGAGACCTCCTCCTCAACGAGTTCAGGAGCTGAGACGAGAGGAAATCCAGCAACAGCACGATCTTCGTTGATGAGCCGGAAGACATCCTCGGCGTCAATCTGGTCGGACTCCGAGGCCAATTGGCAAATCCATGTTGCCCAGTCGTCGGCGTCCATGTCGGCATCGAACAGATCCAGCGCCGCCGCGATCAGGTTCGACTTAACCAGCGGCGACTCATCCTCGGCTACTGACATGAACTTGTCCAGGTCGTGCTTGATGAGCGTGCAGTAGGCTGATGCCCGCTTTGGCGAAATACCCGGAAGCCAGGAAATTTCCACGGAAAGGCGATTGCGCGGATTGGTTAAGTCCGAGCGAGCCTTCGTGCAAAGCTCGTGATCCATCGAAAGGCTACGTTCTTCCGCCTGCTCGACGATCCTTCGACGGTTGTCCCTGGTCGTTACATCCAGGATTGCGAACGCTGTCTTGTGAAGGTCGGTGTTCTCAGGAGCGTCGCGCCGGACCTTGAAGCTTGTGGCCTCGGCTGGACTTGGCCGAGGCGGCGACGATGAGGGTCTTTGAGACTCCTGGCTTACGTTCTTGACCACCAGACCCAGCATCGATACCAATTGCGGGTCTTTGAGCGCCTCGCGAGCTTGATCAAGAACGCCAGGTCCAAACACCAATCTCCGATGCCGACGGATGTCCTCGGCGAAGACGACCAGTTGTTGGCTCGAATGCATGTGCTCGCACAGAGCCATTGAGGTTTCGAGCTGTTCCTGGTTGCTTGGGGCCGCCTTGCATGCGGAGCACTGGGTAAATGCCCCGAACTTCTCAGCTCCGCAATTGAAGCAAATTGCCTTAGTCATTATCGCGATCTCATGAGTTGCCGCGATACACACGAGTTGTACGCCGCAGGCCCGTTCAGGTACTTGTCCTGGGAGCAAGCCAGCTCTATCGAATTTCTGTCGTTTGAAGAAAGTCCAGCCAAAGACGGGCGACTCCCGCTTTGGCTCAGGGCGGCTAGCTGCCGGTTAAGGCACGAGTTGTAGGCTGCCGGACCATTCAGATACTTGTCTTGCGAGCACGCAGCCTCAATTGATTCGTGCTCGGCAGAATTCAGGCCTGATAGGTTTGGTCTGCCGGATTGTCTATTCACCGCCGCAAGCTGATTCGTCAGACATTGGTTGTAAGCGGCTGGGCCGTTGAGGTATTTGTCCTGTGAGCAGGCTGCCTCAATCGATTCCCTCTCAGCCGAACTTAGTGCCGACAAGTTCGGCCTCCGATTCCCTCGGCTGAGCAAGGCGATTTGATTCGTAATGCATCGGTTGTACGCTGCTGGTCCATTGAGGTACTTGTCCTGAGAGCACGCGGCTTCAAGCGATTCCCTTTCGGCGGAGGTCAAGTCTTGCACGCTACTCGCGGAAGACTGTGGTGTCGAAGGTGCTAACGGTGCTGCCGCCACGGAATTTGCTAATGGCGGCGGTGAGGGTTGAACAGCGGCTCGTTGCGCATTCGCACCCGATGATGGTGCGGCCAACGAACTGATGCCTAGTACCTGCCTAACCCACGTGCTTTGAGCTGCGTTCCGTATCTCATCGGCCCTTGCATCAACTTCAGACCGAACGCCTTCCAGCATCCCTCTCCGATAGCGGAAATGACTGCAACGGCTGTTGTAGTCATCGACCATCGCGTTGTACGCTGCGACCTCGTTGCTGCGTGTGTTATCGACAATGCTTTCAATGGCTGAGACGCGATATTTCTCAGTCAGGCAATAGCGAATTTGCTCCCGATTGAAGGACAGGCCGTTCCCCGCCGGCGGTTTCTCACCATTTGAGGAAACAACTGCCGGAGCGGGTGCAGCCGCTGGCGCAGGAGCAGGTGCAGGTGCAGGTGCAGGCGAGGAAGAATAGGACGGCGACGGCGAGTAAGACGTGTTGTTGTTCGACTTGCCAGAGTTTCCGAAGACCCAGATCAAGAAGAGGATGATGCCGCCCCATACGAGCCAATTCTTCCCTCCTGAAGGTTGCTTGCCTGAAGCAATCGGAGTTGGTCTCGATTGTGGCGTGGGCTGCGGCTGTACCGGCTCCGCCTGAACCGAGGGCGGACTAGGGGGCGTTGTTCGGGGTGTTTCCTGGCGGGGCTGTGCAGGTTTGCTGCTTACGTTCCGAACATCGTCCGAAACGTCGGACACCAGCGAATCGAGCCCAGCAAATCCTTTTCCGTCGTTCTTTCTATCTGACATGGCTGACTCACTTCAAACGAACCCGATCTTCCGATGTCCGCCGTCCTCATCCCTGGCAGGGGAAGCTTCAAGCGCCTTAGCCAGACTCTCCTGGTTCAACTTGTCCTTGCCGGATCGTGCGGCGATCCGAGCCCCTTCCCTGACCACGAAGGCGACATCCGATAGGGGACGCCCAGAAAGCTTCTTGGCCAGCGACGACAGGTCGATCTCGCCCTCCTGTGGCAACTGGCCCACCAGGTTTTGAAGTAACGACAGCACTTCGTATTCCGATGCCATATCGACCTTCACGACGTGATCGAACCGGCCTCGTCTCAGAATCGCCGGATCGATCATCTCGATTCGGTTGGTCATCGCGACGATCAGGACCTCGTTCTTGATCGCCTCTGGAATACGGCGAAGGAACTCAGCCACCTCTTCTACCCTGTGGTGGCTTGACCCGGCGCCCATCTGCCGATCTGCGAGGAACGCTTCCATTTCGTCGATGACGAGAACCGATGGCGAGTTTTTGATGGCCTTGTCGAAGACCTCTGCAACCTTCTTGCTCGTCTCGTGAATGAATGGGCTGGCAACACTGGAGGCTTCGATCTGGAAGCTTGGCCAACCCAGATACTCGACGAGGCGTTCAATCGCGAACGTCTTGCCGCAGCCAGGGGGTCCATGAAGAATGATCGCCGAAGGAAATTCGATACCAAGGGCCTTGTAGCGCTCCTTGTTCTCGATGATGTCGATGACGTGCTCAATCAGGAAATTTTCGAGTTCCGGCCTGCCGGCCAATGAGAATGTCTCGGGTACCGGTTCCTTCGGTTCTTCCCCTGGTTGTGCCTTTGCGTCGGCTACCTTCGCCGCAGCACGTGTTCTTCCTGAAGTTGCCGGCGCCGTGAAGCCAGCCCGCTGCACAACTTCACGCAGGTGTTGCTCACCCAACCAGCTAACGAGTGTCCGGAGCCGCCGGAAGGCCGTGACCGAAACCGGCACGCCTCCGGTGATCCAGGAGCCGAATACCACATCGTCGGGAACTCGGGCTGTAAGGCTGTAGGTCGGCAGAAGCCTGGAGAGCTTCTCGACATAGATCGCATCCTGGAAAGGGCTTTCGGGATCGAGTTGCCTCGTGGCAAGAAGGGCATCGGCAAAGGCCAGCGCCTCGTTCTTAGAGTCAGGGGACTTGCAGGCCGTGATCGGAGAAAGAACATGCCCGCTTCCGCAGGACGCCTCGAAGAGGCTATCGCCACCAAAGGAGAACGGTACAAAGACGCCTGGTTCGATGAGCTTCGAGTCAACCCAGTGCTGGTGCAGAGATTCTTTGACCACCAAGGCATGACCGCCACCCTGCGCCTCGAAGATTTGCCAGTCGACGCCCTCATGCAAAACGAGTCGCACCTTTGCCCCATCAGGCAGCGAGAGTCCTACCGGCAACCAAGCATCAAGGGGCATGGATCATCCCCGAACGATATTGGCAGTCGCGAACATCTCGTCTTCCGCAGCCGTGCCAACCTTCATGTTGTCGAGTTCCCAGACGACGCGCCGGAGCTTGTCGATCTCGTCGGCCTTGATCGCTTCCTGTCCGATTGCTACCAGTTCGGCGTGCTTGCGCTTGTCCGGGAAAAGGTATGTTTCCTCGGCAAGGTTCTTAAACCAGTCGACCACGAACCAGTCCTGGCGCCAGAGGATTTCGAAGTTCTTTCCTCTGAGCTGCCCAAGGTGGCTCTCAAAGTCTGAGCTGTTGCTGTCGATGGAACGCTGAGCGGTGCGAGACAGGTTATCGAATGCAGAAACTTCCGTTGGTCTCGCGTATTGGCGAACGCTTTCATTGAAGAAATTGACGCACCGATCCAAGTCGAGCTGTCGAATTTCCTTGATGTGTTCCTTCCTGACCTGCGCCAGCAGCTTTTTGGCTTCGAGAACGCTGTCCATGGCTTGCTTGGCAGTTTCCGGGTCGCTCTCACCGTCCTTAAGGTTGGCGGCCTGGTGGAGCTTCTCCATGGCTTGATCCAACTTCGGGTTGTCGACCTTCTGGGATACGGCCTGGACACGGGACCGAACCGTTTCCGCATCCTCGCGAACCTGCAATGAGGCGCTGGTGTAATCGATCAACCCGCCATCACGCGAATAGAAGTTGTGAGTGCTGTTGAACGTGCCACCGATGCTGGGCACGGTGACAGACAACCAGATGTTGCCGGAGTCGGATGCTTCGTACTCGCAGATCAGGTCAGCACCGGCCGAGATCACGCCGCTTTCGAAGTCGTGGCCACGGATCGTAAAGAGACCAATCGGCCGGTTGTCGGTCACTGGGTCATCAATGTCCCCTTCCCACAGCTTGAAGTTGATGACGCCGTTACTGCCTGCCTTCAAGGATTCACCGGCCTTGTAGGTCTTCTGGCCTTTCTTTGGTAATGAATCACCTTCCTTGACGATGAAGTCGAGCACCGCGCGGCCACCGAGCTTGTCGAGGACCTCGATACCAATGGATGACGAAGACGGAATGCCATCGATGGTGGCAGCCGTTCTGGTGATAACGATCTTGCTGTTCTCCAGCGAGATCGGCCCACCAGTCGAATCGAAGACGAAAATCTTGAAGGTGTTTTCGCCAGGCTTGGAGAGGGTAACTTCGACCGTGGCCCCATCCTTCAAGGCGACGCGGCCTGATGACCACCCGGTGTCCAGGCTATCGACCTGGAAGGCAGCACCAGCCAATGCGGTACCGCCAAGCTTGACGGCGATCTTGGCGCGCGAATCCGGGGTACGGGCGATGTAATTGAACGCCAGATCGAGCCGACCGCCGGCACTGATGGCGCCACGGGTGCTCTTGCGTCCGCGCGTCATCGAATTCCAGTCGATGGATTCCGCGAATACGGCAGCACCTTCGGCAACAGCGGTCATCGGATTCACGTCGGTCGACGGCGCGATGCCAAGCTCGAAGGCCACCTTGTCGCGCAGTGGCTTGTAGTGGGTTGGGCCGCCAACGAAGACTACACGCTCGATGTCGTGCGGTGTCAGACCCGCCTTCTCCATCGTCTCCCGAGCTGCCTGGATCGATTCACTAATCTTGGGCTCGATCAACTCGTCGAGCAAAGAACGCGGGAACGGGATGTCGAGGTACATTTCCTCGCCCGACGCGTCCTTGGCTCCCAGTTCGGTTTCGGACAGGCCAATGACGGCTTCCTCTTTCGAGGACAGCTCAATCTTGGCCTTCTCCGCCGCCCACGTCGCCATCCTGACGAGCGACTTATATTGCGGATTGACGGTGAAATCCTCAGGGAGATCGAAGTTATTCAACAACCAGGGCTTGACTACATTGTCGAGCAGGATGCGGTCGAAGTCGCGTCCGCCGCACATGGCTATGCCGCCGTGGGCCAGCAGATTCACTCTCCCGGCGATGCTTTCGGCGATGGCGATATCCAGTGTTCCGCCGCCGAGGTCATAGACGAGGAACACACCGTCGCCCTTGCGATGGCGCATGACGCTCATCACCGCCGCGACCGGCTCTTGCATCAGAGCGACCTTGCCGAGGCCCGCCGCTTCGGCGGCCGACATGGTGGAGTCCTTCTGCATCTGATTGAAGGCCGCCGGAACAGTGATCACCGTTCCCGTCTCAGGATCGTTGCGGATTTCCTCGGGCAGAAAGCCGAACAGTACCCGCAAAATCTCCGCCGAGCATTCCTCGGGGCGCATCGTCAGGTTGATCGCCGGCAGCTTGATCGGGGTGCTTGTGCCCATCAGGCGCTTGAAGAGCACAGCGGCGTTGTCGGGATTTCGGGCCGAGTTGTTGTAGGCCCGTGCGCCGACGTACTTGTTGCCGCGCTTGTCGATGAAGATCGCGGAAGGCGTGACATCGTGCTGCTCAGGGCTCTTGTAGAGCTTGACGTTCTCGCCGTCGTAGGAGCAGATGGCGCTGTTGGTCGTTCCGAGATCAATCCCTACGTAGTTCTTCATTCTGCTACCTTCCGAAGCATTACCGTTCCTGAGCGTACAAGGCCGTCAGGCCCCATGATGATGGGCTCAACCATCTGATCGACGAGAAGCACGTCATCGGGTCCGAAATCACCAATATTGAGCGCGCTGGCAGCCATGCCTGCGTCGTAGGGGTGACCTTCGATGTTTGCAACGTGAAATCCGGCCTGGCTCAGGCAATCGTCCAGGCGCTTGAGGTAGTAGCGGTATTGGTTGATGTAACGGGTGCCTTCGCCGGCATCAACCTTCGTCAGAAGACGCTGGAAGAGCTTGGTGAAGCGCCAGCTCTCAATTACGAGGTCGAGGAGAGCCTTTTCCAGCCCCTCGGCTGTCGGGTTGCTGCTTTCATCCCCCATTTTCCGTCCCTTGTAGACCGCCTGACGAAGATGCCGCCACGTCTTGTTGTTGGTGCTTTTGCTTTTCGGTGAAAAGCCCACAAATTATGCACTGATGATGTTCCTGGAACAACTTCAGATACTCGCTACAACTAAAGTCATAGTCACGAATTCGCCTTTCTTCACCTGCTCTGGCATCGGTCGTATCTGACTCATCCCTTCACCTGCCCCGGCGCATCGAGTTCATACGCTTGGGCGATGCGGGCCACCAACTCGGCGACAGTGACATCGCCGAGTTGCAGCGCTTTCGGTTCGATCGAGGTATCAGACGCCACCACGGTAAGGAACTGGGTCATGTCATCGCCGATTTTCTTGTCGAGCGGAATGCGCGTCGCGGGCGCCAGCAGTTGCGACAGGCGCAGCACATCGTTGAGATGCTTGCGCACGTCCTTGGCGTCCACCTTGGCGCCCTGCTCTTTCCGCGTGTTGAGGTCTAGCCACGCGATCGCTTTCAACGGAATCAAGCGGTCTTCGCCCACCCACGGCAGACCACCGACTTCACGGCGCCCAGCCATGATGAATGCGTAATAAGACTCGTCCAACAGGATGGCGGACAGGCTGGAGACGGCTTCGTCCAGTGGTATCGGTGTGAGTCGACTGCCTTCGGCCGGCTGCAATCCGTGGGGTGCTCGCGCGAACAGTTCGAGCATCGCCGGGTAGCGGTCATCAGCGGGTTTCTGGAATCGATAGAAGATCGGTTTTCCCGTATCGCTGGCTTGGCGAATCTCGTATCCGCCGGCGTCCACAAACTTCCAGAAGGCCAGGCCGAAGGCTGCGGTCAGCGCCTCGACGTGCAGGACGATATCGAGGTCTTTGGTGGCGCGGAACGCCAGCCCGGCCTCTTCCATGGCCAAGCTGGCGGCCGTGCCACCGATCAGAACGTATTGGTCGGCGTAGTCCGCGAACCAGCCCTGGAAAACATCCAGGCCTCTCACCATGGCAGTTGCCCTTTCAGTTCGTCCAGCGCGAGTTGGATGCGATCATCCGCGTTGTCTTGCAGGCTGAGTGTCAGCGAGAGCGGGTCAACCGTGGCAGCGCCAAGCAACAACGCCGGGCTGTAGCTCCACACCTGCCATTCGCGCGCACCGGCAACAGGTTCGGGCAACGCCTGAAGACCTGCGTCTGTCGCCGTCTTCCATTCCGTGGCGCTTAGGGCGTACACCGGCCACCTGGGCTCGGTCAGCATTGAATAGTGCGCCAGCGCGCTCAAGCCGGCCAATCGGCCCAACTGCTTGACCATGGGGTCTTCAGCAAGCGCCCAGACGGTCCGCTTGACCGGAGTTCGCAACGCAGGTTTTGCCCGCTCCCATGTCTGCTGTGGAGGCTGCTCCATGCGCAGCCAGCGAGACCGGCCCACGGTGTACGCGGCGGCAAGTCCGGCCGCAGTCAGTTCCTTGACCACGCGCGACACGGTCATCGGCGTGTAGCCCAAGGCGACCGCAACCGTCGAAGGTTGCCATTCGGCCTGCCAAGGCTGGTGCAGCAGGGCCGTGATCAGCATGGCCTGCGCGGATGGACTCAGTGCCGACTCCGCCGTTGGCGAGCGCTGCCGGAAGTATTCACGAAGGTCGAGGCCTAAGTCCGGCAAATAGAGTTGATTGCCTGGAACGATGAACGGGATTTTTTGCTCGATCAGCCGTCGACGTTCGTAGGAGGCCAAGGCATCTGTGACGTAAACCGCTGGCTGTCCGGCCAACGCCCTGACCTTGTCCAACCACGTTCGAACCTCGCTGAGAGACTGTTTTTGTTCAGCACGTCCCATTGCCAGCACAATGGAGTGTCCCAGCAGTTCAATCTCCCCGAACTGAAAGGTGTCCCGCAGGAAGTACGGCAACTCGTTTTCTCGCGCCCACGGCTTCACGATGGACGAGGGAATACCCAAGACGTCGTGGAGGTAGTGTCGAACGGCGGTAGCGAGGGCCAACATGGATAAACGACCAAGGTAACCAATATTACGCACGATAACACATGCAATGTTATCGTGCAAAATAAAGTTATCCAATTCCTCCATCCCCTACGCGCACGCTTCGATGATCGGTGATCGACAGCCCTCGGCAAGCAAGTCTTCTTCAGCAGTTCGCACTACAGTCGGGCATACGGTTATTTGTCGCCCGAATTGCAATCCGCCCGGAACGCACAGGCATCGCACGTTTTCAGGGATGAGGACTTGCGAGGCAAAACACCACGTCCCGCGAGAATTTCTTCCCGCCTCCTGACCAACGCAACCACCTGCTCGCCAGTCATCAATTTGACGAAATGCGCGATCGGTAAGGCTCGCCGGGTCGGCGCCTTCACCATCACATACCCGTAGGAGGCCACCGACTGCCCCGTCTGCCCCATCACCGCCATCCTCTGGGCGGACAACTGGATCACGTCCGACAGGAAGGGCTGGTTGCTCCAGCGAGTCTTGAACTCCACCAACACGAGCAGACCGGAGGGCATCCGGTATGCTCGGTCAAGTCTCGCCACCAGTCCGACGGGCGTGGAAATCCGGAACAGTCTTTCCATATAGACCAACTCGGCATCCCGCAGCGCTGCCGGTCGTGAGGCCCGCTCAGCCTGAGCGGCATGGGTCTCAACTGATTGTCTCCGCGCAATGACAAGCGCGAGGCACACGATAGCAACGGCGCAACCGACGCCCCATGTTAGTGCCGACACTTGCCGCCCCCACGCAAGCCTGACCACCACCGAAGCGCCGTCGCTATCGCCCCCAACACCATGCGCATAGGAACTTGCAAGGCAGGCCATCGGCGCAGAACGACGCAGAGGCCGGGCGCCCCGCGATAGTAAAGGCGGATCACCCGGCGTCCCCAAGCGCTGGGTCGTAGCACCTCGTCCCTGAACCGGCGCAGCATCTTTGTCTGCCAAGCCTCGCCGAACACGCAGGTGGCGATGAAACAGCGCCCCTTCCGATCGGCCAGCCCGGAAGCCACCCGTCCTTCCCGATAGAACTGCTCGTGCTCGACCAGCCCGCGCGCCCGGGCTTCCCGCTGCCAGGCCGTGCGCCGGCTGCCATGCATATGCTCGAACATCACCAGCCGTTCGCAGCGGCCCATCTGCGCCAGGTCCGAAGCATTGACCATCCGATCATCCGCTGACTGGAGCGATCGCTTGCCCATGGCCGCCTCACCCGTCGATCGCTGGCGCGAAGATGTCGTTGGTGATGTCGCCATTGCCCTCCTGCGCCCCACTTGCGGAAGGCTGATAGGGCAAGCCGGGCCTCATCCCGGCGAACACACCCTTCTGCGCCAACAAGCCATCGTAGGCCAGCACGCGCAGGCGATTGACCCGTTTCGTGCCCTTGTGAAACTGGATCAGGTCGTCATACAGGCGCGGATGGTCGGCCCGCGCCAGTTCGAAGACGAGACGAATGGGCATGGGGTCCTTTCCGGTTTCGATACTCATTCGACTTCTCCCGGACCATCCTGGCCCCGCTCCTTCCCGGTGGCGGCCATCACGCTGCGCGCGTGGTTCTGCCCCGCCAGTTGAAAGCCCCGCACATTGGCGAACATCGGTTCCCTCACTTCATGGATGCGGTGCTTCGGAAACGCCGCCTTCACCGCCTTGCGGAACAGAAACGCCCCGCCGCCGACCAGGATGATGTTCTGCAGGCTGTGCGGCGCCTCGATCCACTCCTTCATCGTCGAGACGGCTTGCTCGGCGACGGTTTCGGCCAGGGGCAGCAGGCGCTTCATGTCGTAGGGCTTCTGGAAGATCACCGGCTGCTTGCTCGTGCGCAGCGCCAGATCGATCGCGTCGTAGTCCCGGTACGGCGAGCCGATATCCTTGGTGATCTCGGCCGCCAGCAGGCGCAACACATCGGACATGCCGCGGTTGAAGGAGTAGCTCTGCTTCTGCACGAAACGCATACCCCGGGCCACCAGCCAGTCGAAGGTGCGCGAGCCCGGATCAATGATCAGGCTCTGCTCGTTGCCGATGATCGCCATCTTCTGGTGCTCGGAAGCGTAGTGCACCAGCGCCCCTTGCGGCTGGGGCACGGCCAGGGCCTTACCCACGGTCACGGCCTTGCCGCCGCCGATGTCGTGCCGGCCGGTCATGGCCTTCTCCAGCGCCGCCTTCTTGACCGCGAAGAGCGCCACCGGCAGGCCGACCACCAGCAAGTCGATGCGGCTCACCTTCATCATGGAGAGCGCCCCCCGCAGCAGCGCCATGTATTCGGGCGTCTCGGTGTATTCGTCGTGCAACTGCTTAGCACGGAAGGTATCGGCGGCGAGGCTCACGTCTGGCCCGACTTCGTAGAACAGCGGGCCGATGGGGATGCACACCGTCTTCTTGCGCTCGCTCGCCGGCCACGACGGCGAGTCGTCGCTCGACGGATAGGCGACGGACGGGAAACTGGCGCAGCGGATATCGGTACCGGCTGCGGCCGTGACGAACTTGGTGTTGCCGGATCCGACATCCACCGCTCTGACGATCAATTCCATGACAAGGCTCCGAGGCAGGGTTGAGGTCGATCAGCATCGACAGGGCGACCTGATCCCGCCACACGAAATCCCCACTCAAAGAGGCCGATTTCGGCATCGGGCTCGGCCCGCTGTCAGCGAACCGGCGATGCACGGACATTTCGCTGACACTTGAAAGCGTCATCCCCCGGCGGGGCTGCGTGTGTGTCACTACGCTCTCATTCAAATGGCGGGCATCAACCCCATGCGCGGCGGTTGCCGCCGGAGCGGTCCGCGCGCGAGCATCGCCCCGAGTTGCCCCGCTCAGGACCAGAGGCAGAGATTTCCCCCGTCAAGCCCGCCCGCCGCCTCGTTGCCCGCAGCTTTGCGACAATAAATGCGCCTTACCGCACTCTCCCGGGCGTGCAAGTGCCACCCGCAATCCTCCGCAAATCGCCGCGCTTTCGAGCCGCCCGCTTGACCGCCCTACCCGCTTGGCGTCAACTACGGTTTCCCGAGGGCCATCCTGGCCCCGCTCCATCGCGGAGCAAAAGGCGTCGCAGTCGTTACCTGCCCTTGAAGCGCCGGTCTCGAACCGGCAATGCCGTCGCCCTTGAGGCGGCGGTCCCGAGGCCTTTCTCGTAGTGCATGTCCCTGGCTTGGCCAGCGTTTATCGCTTGGCGCTCCCTGAAGCGCACCACGGCCAGCAGAGCACCCGGCCGGCACCCGATGCCGTGTCCCTGTTCCCGCCATCCTTTGAGCACGCGTTCCACGCAGCGCGCGGTCGTGTTTGCCCTGTTGGGCTCCCCGCGCGCCTTCGCTCACACCCTCGACACCGCCCTGGACTTTCGGTCAGGGGCGGACCCATGCGAGTGGATGGCGATACGACTCCAGAACCGATCCACCAGATGGCGCGAGGCCAGACCTCGCCGCCGATGCCCAAGCCACGCCCCAGAGGCCGGCCGGCATCACCACCCCCATGGCTGCAGAAATGCACGGATGGGCCGGATCAACCCGTTTCGTTTTTAAGACCGACCGAGTTGGCGAGCGCGGACGCGCTGGCCGACGAACCCACTGGGTAGGTGCCGCGACGCCGTGGTCGCGCGCGGTACCAAAGTTCTTGACCACTGACCGGCGCGGGCAACGGAATCCGTCCTGCCGGTGGCCTCTATGGATTCCATACGAACATCGGCTCGCCGTTCGGGCGGCGGGCCTCAGACCCAGGAGCCATCGCCATGTCGGACGCAATCCCCAGCAATACCGTTCGCCGTACCTCTCGCCGCCGACTGCAGGACCCCGCCAGCCCCGGGCGTTCGAGCCAGCAGCAACCGGCTCGCCCCCAGGGTTGGGCGGGCAAGACTCCCCAGGAAATCCTCGCCCGCTACCAGCCGGGCAAGGCGCCGCCGCTCAAGGTGCTGGAGGTCCTGATCAAACTCTTCAACACCCAGCATACGGCGCTGGAGAAAACCGTCTCGCACAAGACGCGGCAGGAGCGTGCGCAGTTCTTGCGGCGCTTCTTCCGCGACCTGAAGCAGAAGGCGGGCTTCAAAACCGTGCCGGACCCGCGCAATCTCGGGCAGAAGCACATCCACGCCATGGTGCATGTCTGGCAGCAAGCGCATCTGGCGCCGGCGACGATCCAGACCTACCTGAGCTTCCTGCGGGGGCTGGCGATGTGGATGGGCAAGCACGGCTTCGTGCGCAAGCCGGGCCACTACGGTTTGAGCCTGGAGGAGTACCAGCGCCACGAGTCCGCCCAGCGCGACAAGAGCTGGACCGCCCAAGGGATCGATGCCGAGGCGGTGATCGCCGAGGTATGCAAGTTCGACCTCCGTGTCGGCGCGTCGCTACGGCTGATGTCGGCCCTGGGGCTGCGGCGCAAGGAGTCGGTACAGTTCCGGCCGTTCCAGCATGTCATGCCGTACAGCGAGACCGGGCTGCCAGAGAACCAGCAGCAGGCGGATCGGTATGCCTGGGTCAAGGGCAAGGGCGGCCGGGTGCGCTGGATTCCCCTGGACAGTCCGCTTCATCTGGCAGCGCTGGAGTTTGCCCAGGGCGTGGTCGCCAGTCGCGACGCCCACATGGGTGATCCGCGTCGGGACCTGAAGCGTAACCTGCGGCGGCTGGACTACGTCCTGGAGAAATTCGGCATCACCCTGCGCAAGCGGGGCGCGACAGGTCATGGCCTGCGCCACGAGGTGTTGAATGATGCCTATGAAGACATCACCGGGGTGCCGTCCCCGGTCCGGGGTGGCGGGCCGGTATCACCGGAACTGGATCGAGCGGCGCGGCTGGCGGTGTCGCAGTTGGCGGGGCATGCGCGCGCAAGGGCCGCAGGTGCCTATTGTGGTCAGTCCGCGGTTATGCGCAGAAAGGCACCCCGTTGCCCAGCAGGAGCGGAATCCAGCGGGCCGGACTCAGCATAAAAGTTTCATGATTGTCTTCCCCGGCGGCCATCGGGGCCGCCTTCAACGAGGAGACGATCATGGATTCGCTCAACTCTGATGGAGCCGGCGCGCTGGCGCTGGAGCCGTTGTGTCAGGCCGCTGCGCACGAACTGCGGATGCGCAGCTACACCATCCGCACCGTAAACCGCTACAAGCGGGTGTGGGAGCAACTGGCCGACTTCGCCCGTGCCCAGGGCCTGCCTGCCGAGTACACGCGTGAGCTGGCCCTTCGCTTCGAGCAGGTCTACGGCTTGCGCGACGGCGAGGTGCTCAAGCTTGGCCAGCGGTGGCGCCGGCACCTCGTCTACGGCATCAAGGTGCTCGATGACTTCGCCCGCACCGGCACCATCACCCGTTTCACGGTCGAGACCACCGGGCTGCGCGTGCCGGTGGGCATGCACAAGGTGCTGCGCGAGTACGAGCAGTACGCCAGAGAGCGCCGGCATCTGCGGTCGACCAGCCTGGCCGAGCGCATGCACAACATCGCAGTCTTCCTGGACTTCCTGCGCACCCGAGGCCTGGAGTCACTGGACATGCTGCAGGCCGAAGACCTCAGCGCTTTCATTCGGACCCGAACTGCCTGGAAGCCGAGAACCGTCTCGTGTGTGTCGTCCGGCCTGCGGCAGTTCCTGCAGTACCTGTTCCTGCGCGACATCCTGCCCCGTGACCTCAGCACCGAGATACCGACGATCCGGCTGGCCAGCAATGCCACGGTGCCTTCGGTGTGGGAGCCGGAGCTGGTCGAGCGGCTGCTCGCCGTGGTCGATCGCAGTTCACCCAAGGGCAAGCGTGACTACGCCATCTTGCTGCTCGCCGCACGCCTGGGCCTGCGCCTGGGCGACATCAAGCGCCTCACGCTCGACCACCTGTACTGGACCACGTCCACGATCGAGATCGTCCAGAACAAGACGGGTGAACCGCTGGTCCTGCCTCTGATCGAGGAGGTCGGCAACGCACTCATCGACTACCTGCGAGCAGGCCGCCCCCCGGTGGAGCACCGGCACCTGTTCACCAACCTGACGCCGCCGTTCGACCCCATCTGCGAGCGCGATCGACTTCACCGTGTCGTCGCCTATTGGCGAGAGCTGGCCGGCATCACGTTCAGGACGCCGCAGCGGCAGGGCCTGCACTCGCTGCGCCACACCCTGGCCACCCGGCTGCTCGGTGCACAGACGCCGTTCCCGGTCATCTCCGCCGTGCTGGGGCACGCCTCGCCGGCAACGACCTTCATCTACGCCAAGGCCGATGTGGAGACGCTGCGCATCGCCGCCATCGATCCGGAGGAGGTACGCCATGGCCATGCCTCGTAAGCCCGTAACGCTCACCGGCAACAGCCCCTTGGCACCTCTGATGGCGCAGTTCGTTCAGGAGAAGCGGGCCTGCGGCTACCGCTACGACGAATGCGCGTCGAGCTTGCGGCGCTTCGACGCCTATCTGTGCCGCCAGGGCTTGCAGCAAGTCGAGTTGCCGAGGGCTGTGATTTCATCGTGGCTGGCCAAGCAGCCGCACGAATCCGGGAAGACCCAACGCGTGCGGATCAACATGGTTCGCCAGTTCGCTCTGTACATGCGCCGGCTCGGCCTTCCCGCCGATGTGCCCGATCAGGGGACCGGCGCCAAGCAGTCCAAGTCATTCCTGGCGCGCGTCCTGACGCACGACGAAGTCCGCCGCCTGCTCGATGCCGCGGACCAGATTGAGCCGAGGGCGTCTACACACCTGCGCCACCTCGTCTTGCCAGAGCTGCTGCGCGTGCTGTACGGATGCGGCCTTCGCCTCGAAGAGGCACTGAGCCTGCGCATTCGGGACGTTGATCTGATCCAAGGCGTGCTGCACATCAATGACACCAAGTTCCGCAAGGATCGTCTGGTGCCGCCCGCCCAACCACTGGTCGTTCGTCTGCAGAAGTACGCCGCCACGTTGGGTCCGCGACCGGCGGATGCCTATTTCTTCCCGTCACCGCGCGGCGGCCCGCTTCACGGCAGCGGTGTGTACCGCAACTACAGGGACCTGCTGCAGCGATGTCACATCGGCCACGGTGGTCGAGGAGAAGGGCCTCGCCTTCACGACCTGCGCCACACCTTCGCGGTGCACACCCTGCTGCGCTGGTACCGCGAGGGCGCCGATCTGCAGGCCAGGTTGCCGGTACTGGCCACCTACCTTGGCCACGCCTCGATCGACGGCACGCAGGACTACCTACAGATGACGGCCGATCTGTACCCGGAGATCGTCTCGCGATCAGACGCGGCCTTCGGCGACGTCATTCCGCGCAGGAGGCCGTCATGAAGCCGACCGACCTGTCCGTGCACGTGACCAACTTCCTTACGCGCTACCTCGCTGGCCAGCGCAATCTGAGCCCGAACACGATCAAGGCCTACCGCGATGTGTTCACGCTGCTGCTGCGCTTCGGGCGCGACGGGCGCGGCATCGCGGTCGAGCGCCTGGGCCTGGCCGACATCGACGTGGCCTTCGTGGAGGCCTTCCTCGATCACCTGGCGCAGGAGAGGCAGTGCTCGATCCGCACCCAGAACCAGCGGCTGGCTGTGCTGCACGCGTTCTTCCGCTACGTGCAATCGGAGGTGCCGGAGCGGATGCTGCAGTGCCAGAAGATCATGGCGATGCCGTTGCGACGCCATGTCCAGGTGCCGGTGGCCTACCTGTCCAAGGACGAACTGACCCAGGTGCTGGCGCACCCCGATCCGGCCACACCGGCCGGGCGGCGCGACGCGGTGATGCTCAGCGTGCTGTACGACACCGGCGGCCGGGCACAGGAGTTGATCGACCTGAACGCCCACGATGTGCGCCTGACGACGCCGGCCCAGGTCAGGCTGCTGGGCAAGGGGCGCAAGGTGCGCGTGGTGCCGTTGATGGACGCCACGGCGCAGTTGCTGCGTGACCACCTGCGAGAGAACGATCTCGACCGGCCTGAGCGCGGCCACCTGCCACTGTTCCAGAACCGCCACGGTGGGCGCTTGTCGAGGTCTGGCCTGCGTTACCTGCTGCACTGTCACGTGCAGGCAGCCCGGTCGGCGGTACCCGGCTTCACGCAGAAGATCAGCCCCCACAGCCTGCGGCACACCAAGGGCATGCACCTTCTGCAAAGCGGCGTGTCGCTGGAGATCATCCGCGACTTCCTCGGGCACGTGGACGTCAAGACGACGCAGATCTACGCCCGGGCGAACCTGGAGATGAAGCGGCGCGCGCTGGAGAAGGTGGCCGGAGAGTCGCCATCGGTAGCGCTGCCGTCCTGGCAGCAGAGCAAGTCGCTGCTGGACTGGCTGCGCTCGTTGTAGGCCGGCGCCAGCCCAGCTTCGCAGCCTCGGCCGGTCCGGGGCTGCGGGGTGTTATGCGGAGACAGGGTCACCAGGCTCCCCGGAAGACGGGGCTTTGCGGGCCTTTCTGCGCATAACCGCGGACTGACCACAATATACCATATGTGTAGCTGCACATATTCCAAACATCGGCACGATCATTAAGCCAGGAGGCCAGCCGGTTGGCTCGCCCGAGCCGAAGGGCGACGATAACGACGGGGCGGCCATGCCGGTGTGAGCGGCGTCCGGACAAAGCGGTGCTGGGCGGGAACGATTGCGCCGCCCGGCACCGCCTTGGCGTGCCTCACGCCGTCACGGCTGGCTCGCCGGGCACCCTGCGCGTGTCATCCGCTGCCGCTTCGGTCTGCCTGGTCTGAGCGGTGTTGATGCGCAAGCAGGCGGGCAACCAGCCCGCGCCGGCCACCGTCTGTTCCGCCCCCGTCACCACGGCATCCTTTTTGAGCGCGGCCAGCGGACTGGCAGCATTGGCATCGACGGCCTCGGTGACGACCTCGAGGACACGTGCCTTGGAGACGAGGTTAAAGTAGGAAGCCCCCGTGGCCGTCCACCATTGGGTCATGTCCAGCCCCAAGGCCCGCGCCAACGCCTCGTTGCTTTGCCGCTCGGGCTCGGTGCCATAGATACCGGTGACGGTGACCGCAACGACAAAGGTCAGCAGGTGCAGCGCCGTCGCCTGCTCCTGGGCGAGCAGCCACGGGAAGATGTCCTCCAGGTTCTCCGGTAGCCGCTCGGCCCAGGCCGTGCGCTCGGCCTGAAGCTTCGCCCAGGCGGCACTGGCCTCCATGTCCTCGGCGGCGGATCGGAGTTCGGATTGGCTGTCGGTCGCGCTGATGGCGAAGACGTTCTCCGAGCGGCAATAGTAGAGATCGTTGCCCCGGAAAATCTTTTGCGCCAGATGTGCGGTGATCGCGGCCAGCGCCACGTCGGGGCGGTCGAGCAATTCGGCCTGGACGGCGGCGACCCGGTGGGCGGTGAGGCAACGCACCAGCTTCTCGGAATGCACCGGGCGGGTCTTGGGCGACGGCAGCGACACCAGTGGGTCGTCGGTGCCGTTTTCAGCGGCTTGGCGGGCGGCCTGGACCATGTCGTTGCGGTCGTCGGGGCGGATCAAGCCGTACTTCACCGCGACGGCGCCGTTGTTGGCGACATGGACGACGCAGCCGGCCTGGGCCATCAGGTCCGCCGGCCACACGCTGAGGGCTTCGTCGAGCGCCTTGCGTTGCTCCTCCAGGCCTTCGGCTTCGCCTTCGAGCTGATAGAAGGTCTCCTCGTCGCCGTCTTCGTCGGCCAGCCTTTCCATCTGCGCGTGCAGCGCCGCGATGCGATCATCCAGGTCCGCCAGGGTGGCCGCTTCATCGGCATCCGGTTGGCGCTTCGTCTTGCGCAGTTCGCCGTACTTGACGTACTCGTCGAAGGCATAGCGGACTCGGACATCGACCCATTTCCAGCCTTCGGCCGCGATCTGCTTGGCCCGCTTTTGCAGCTTGTCGGTCGCCAACTTTTCCAATAGGGCCGCATCGAGGAGGTAGACCTTCTTGTCGTCGTCGCTGAAGAGGTCGCGCCGTAGCGCACCGCCGGCCTTCTCATAGGTCTTGAGGGTCACGTACTTGGCGACGGTATCGCGGTCGGACTCGATCTCGCCTTGGGTCAGCAGTTGGCGCAGGTAGTCGGGACGGCGGTTCCACGACGGCAGCGCGGCCCAGGTCTGCTCCTGCTTCTGGTGATCATCCACCGAGGCCAGCACCATCAGGCAGTCCAAGCCGATCTGATCTTCGCGAAAAAGGGCCATCAGCTTGGGCGAGACGGTGGCGAGCTTCATGCGGCGCTTAACCACCAACGGCGTGACGCCGAAGGCAGCCGCCACGTCCTCGACCGACTTGCCCTGCCCAATCAGCTTCGCAAAGGCCGCGAATTCGTCGGCGGGATGCATGGGGATGTGGAAGACGTTCTCCGACAGGCTGGCGATTAGCGCCCGGTCGGCCGGCACGATCAGCACGGGCACGGGGTAGTTGTCGGCGAGGTCGCCGTTGCCCACCAGCAGGGTCAGCGCGTCGAGCCGGCGACCACCCGCGCAGACCTCGTAGCGGCCGCGTGCGCCCTGCACGACGACGAGGTTCTGCAACACGCCGCATTCCTTGATCGAGGCCGCGAGTTCGACGATGCTCATCTTCGGGGTGTTGCCACCGGCGCGCGCCTGATAGTCCTGCGAGAGGACCAACTTGTTGAAGGGAACGAAGGTACGGGGTGACGCTTCGATGATGGCGTCGATTTCGGCTTTCGTGAATTTCATACAGAGTGCTCCTGAACGGTTGAAGGAGGCATGCCGAGGGGCATGTCCATGCGTTCAGAATCTCATCCCAACCCCGCCCTTCAAGCCTCCGGGCGTCGCTGTCAGAAGGGATGCGCAAACACGGACGGCAGAGCCCGTGTAAGTCAAATGGCATTCGACTCGATCCATCGGCCCGCCGGTGTCGCGCCTAACCTCGAAACGGTGCCGCCAAACCGGCCGTTCCTGCTGGGCGCCCCTGCCGCCGACCACTACGCTGAGGCCCTCTTCCGCACCCAGCACAGGCCTTCATGCATTCCAATTCCCAGCGGCGACATCGGCGGTCGGTCGTCATGCAGCGCATCGCGGGTCTGGAGCGGGCGCTGGAACAGGCGCAGCACCTGCTCCACCAGGACGATCTCACACCGCTCCTGAACCGTCGCGGATTCCGGCGCGCCTGCGACCGGTGGTCCGGCAACGGCCCGATGGCTATGTCGGCCTGCTGCGCGATGATCGACCTGGATGGCTTCAAGGCCATCAACGACCGGCACGGCCATCCGGTCGGCGACGCCGCGCTGGTTCACTTCGCCGCCACGCTGCGCCGGCATCTGCGTCCCGCCGACACCATCGCGCGGCTGGGTGGCGACGAGTTCGCCCTGATCCTGATGAATTGCAGCGGCGGCGATGCGTGCCTGCTGCTGGAACGCCTGCAGCAGGCACTCGCCGGATCACCCCTGTCAGTGCCGGGTGGCGCCGTGCCGCTGCGGTTCTCTGCCGGGGTCGCCGAGCTTCATGCGGCTGAATCGCTGGGGCAGGTGTTGGAGCGTGCCGATGCCGCCTTGCTCGATGCGAAGCAACTGGGCAAGGCGATGGTTCGCCTGAACGTTCCACCGGCGCGGTCTGCGCGGGCGGCCACGGCGAGCGCGGGCGACCGACAGACCGCTTCAGCGTGCGTTCCCATCGCCATCGATGAATGGGAAAGCGACGAGTAGTCGAATCCTCGACCGCGTGCCGCACCAAATGCCGGCGTCGTTGGACTCCACCCGATTGGACGCGCATCAAACCCCTCACTGCTGGTGGCCCATGGCCGCTCAACCCATTGCCACCCGCAATCCGCCTGCTCCACCAGGGATTTCGCAGGCGAATGGCCGATCGGTGCGCACGGCCACTCGCCGGACGGCACACTATTAGGGCATCTGGCTTCGGCCAACGCGCGCTCGTTCGAGCGCTCCCGAGTCGCCTCGGGCGTTGCGGTCGTTACCCGCATTCTTGTCGTGGCAGCGCTCGATGGCTGCCCCTGGTTCCGCGCACTACGCTGAACTGAGCCCTGCGCCGGCCGACGCTCGTCGGCTGGTTTCCAAGCCCTGGCGCTCGCCGCCTCGTACCCGATATGCCGGCTTCGCCATGAAGCCCGGCCCGGTCGCGTACGTCTGGCCTTTGCCAACCGGTCGTCTACGACCGTTTTCTTGCCCATCCCACCCGGGGAGCCCGCCTCCCCGATGGGGCGTTGTGTTCCCCGTTTTCCTTGGAGAACACACCGATGGCCCGTCCTACCGCGCCTTCCCTGTGGCTGCCCGGGTTCGACCCGGCGGCCCCGACCCTGCCCCACCCTGCAGAGCAGGTTTTCCTTTCCGTTTCTTGCGTGCCCGCCGAGCCTGTCGAGGCCATCCACGTCGAGAACCTCGTCGACGTCGAGCAAGAGCAGTTTGTGGACACCGGCCGCGCCAACTGGCGGGTGGTGGCCACCGCGACCGAGGCCGCCCGGCGCATCCTCTGGCCGCAGCTGACCGGCACCGACCTGGAGCACTTGACCGGCCCGACCGCGAAGTTCGAGGCCAACCTGGCGGCAATCACGCTCCTGCGCCAGATCGAAGCCGAAGGCCGGCCGGCCACTGCGGATGATCGCCAAGTTCTTCAGCGCTACACCGGCTGGGGCGGCCTCCCCGCCAGCTTCAATCTCGAAGCCGCCGACAGCGCCTGGGCCGAACGCGCCCGTCGCTTGCAGGAATTGCTTCCCGCTGAGGACTACGAATCGGCGCGCGCCTCCGTCAACAACAGCCACTACACCGAGGTCCCCGTGATCGAGGCGATATGGCAGGCGGTGGAGCGCTTCGGTTTCACCGGCGGGCGCATCCTGGAACCCGCGGCTGGCATCGGCCATTTCATCGGTGCCATGCCGCGGAATCTGGCCGAGCGCAGCAGCATCACCGCCGTCGAGATCGACCGGGTCTCGGGCCGTATCCTCAACGCGCTCTACGCGCCCGGCGGCGTGGACGTGCGGATTTCCCCTTTCGAGAAAACTCCCCTGCCCGACCACTGGTTCGACCTGGTGATCGGCAACGTCCCGTTCGGCAAGTACAAGGTCGCCGACGTGAGCAACCGGGCCTATGCCCGTTTCAGCATCCACAACTATTTCTTCGGCCGCGCCCTCGACCTGGTGCGCCCCGGTGGGCTGGTGTGCTTCATCACCAGCAGTCACACGATGGATGCCCAGTACGACGCAGTGCGCGAGTACATCGCCGCCCAGGCTCACCTGCTGGGTGCCATCCGACTCCCCAAGGGCACCTTCGCCGGGATCGCCTCCACGGAGGTACAGACCGACATCCTGTTCCTGCGCAAGCGGCAGCGGGCCGAGGCGGTCGAGGCCAAATGGTTGAAGCTGGGCACGGTGCCCGATAGTCTCCGGCACTCCCAGTGCTACGAGCGTTACCTGCCGATCAACGCCTGGTACGCCGAGCACCCGCATTTCTGCATTGGCCGCATCCGCCGCGAGAGCAATGGCTACGAGGAAGTACCGGTCGCCGTGTTCGAGGGCGACCTGGAGGCGGCCCTGGCCGAGCGCATCGCCTTGCTGCCGGCCGGTGCTTACCGGCCGGTGGCGCACAAGGCAGCCCCGCTGCGAGTGGTGGTCCCGGCCGAGGCCGGTGCCCGTCCTGGCAGCTACCGTCTCCACCAAGGGCGGGTGCATCGGGTCGAGGGCAGCGAGATGGTCGACGTCCATGACCAGCTCAATGCCACGCAGCGGGCCCGCGTCACCGGCCTGTGTGCCATCCGCGACCACGCCAGGGCCCTGCTCGATGCGCAGTTGGCGGATGAGGGCGACGGTCGGCTGGGTCACCTGCGAGCCATGCTCAATGGGACCTACGAGCGCTTTGTATCGCGCTATGGCTGCCTGTCCACGCGCGCCAATGCGCTGGCGTTCCGGCGCGACCCGGACTATCCGCTGTTGCTGTCGCTGGAGCATTACGACGAAGAGGCCGACACGGCCCGGAAGGCTGCGCTATTCACCCGGCGCACGCTGACCCGGGTCGTCGAACCGAGCACCGCGGGCGAGCCGGCCGAAGCGCTGGCGGCGTCCATCCAGTGGCGCGGCCGGGTCGATCCGGCCTACATGGCCGAACTGCTTGGGGCACCCGAAGCTGCGGTGCTGGAGGCACTGGCCGGAGCGGGGCAGGTTTTCCTCGACCCGGCCGACGGGGAATGGAAGACCGCCGACGACTACCTGTCAGGCAACGTGAAAGCGAAGCTCAAGCAGGCGGTGCTATCCGGGAGTACCTACCAGCGCAACATCGACGCGCTGGAACAGGTGCAACCGGAAGACCTGCCACCGGCGGCCATCGAGCCGCGCCTGGGCGCGGTGTGGATTCCGGCCCTCGACGTCGAGGCGTTCATCCAGCAGGTCCTGGAACTCAAGGACTGCCAGGTGGGCTACTCGGCCGAAGCCGGCGCCTGGTCGGTGAAGTACGGCGAGTGGGAAGCGCGGCAGAACGTGAAGGTGACCCAGGAATTCGGCACCTCGCGCATGAACGCGATCGAGCTCGTGCAGTGCGCGCTCAATGTGCAGGTGCCGACCGTGCGCGACCGCGATCCGCTGACCGACAAGTATTTCGTCAATCCCGACGAGACGCTGGCGGCGCGGGAGAAGCTGGGCCTCATCAAGGAGCGGTTCGCCGGCTGGGCCTTCGAAGAAACCGAACGCCGCGAGAAGCTGTGCAGGATCTACAACGACCTGTTCAACGCCACGCGGCCCAGGCGCTTCGATGGCTCGCACCTGAAGCTGCCGGGATTTTCCCGCTGCTTCGTGCTGCATCCACACCAGTTGGATTCGGTGTGGCGCATCGTGCAATCCGGCAACACCGGGCTGTTCCATGTAGTCGGTGCGGGCAAGACGGCGGTATGCGTCATCGCCAGCATGGAGTTGCGCCGGCTGGGTTTCATCAACAAGCCTTGCCATGTGGTCCCCAACCACATGCTGGCCCAGTACACGGCGGAATTCGTCCGGCTCTATCCGAACGCGTCGGTGCTAATGGCGAGCAAGGAAGACCTGGAAGGCGACCGCCGGCGCGAGTTGGTGTCGCGCATCGCCACGGGCGATTGGGACGCGGTAGTCATCACGCACTCGAGCTTCGAGCGCATCAGGATGTCGCCGCGATTCAGCGAGCGATTCATCAAGGAGATCATCCATGAAATAGAGATGGCGGTACGCGCCGAGAAGAGCAACGACCGGTCCAACCGGATCGTCAAGCAACTCGAGGCGATGAAGAAGAACTGGGCGGTGCGGCTGGAAAAGCTGTCGGCCGACCAGAAGAAGGACGACCTGCTCAGCTGGGAACTGCTGGGTATCGACGCCCTGTTCGTGGACGAAGCCCACCTGCACAAGAACCTCTACCGGTTCACCAAGATGACGCGGGTGGCAGGCCTGCCGCTGACCAGTTCGGAGCGCGCCTTCGATCTGTTCCTGAAGACGCGCTACACGATGCAGCTCCATGGGCATGCGCAGCGGGGGGTGGTATTCGCGACGGCGACGCCGGTGGCCAACACCATGGCCGAGATCCACACCATGATGCGCTATCTGCAGCCCAACCGGCTGGAGGAGCTCGGGCTGCAGCAGTTCGATGCCTGGGCCGCCACCTTCGGCGAGAGCGTCACGGCGCTGGAGATCGCGCCGGACGGCAGCGGCTATCGGATGCACACGCGCTTCGCCCGGTTCATCAACGTGCCCGAGCTGATGGCGGTGTTCGGCGAAGTGGCCGACATCCGCACGGCGGAGATGCTGGACCTGCCGGTGCCGAAGCTGCGCGGCGGCAAGCCGCGCATCGTCGCCTGCCCGGCGAGCCCATCGCTGAAAGCCTTCGTGCAGACGCTGGTCCAGCGGGCGGAAGCCATCCGCAACGGCGACGTCAAGCCGAACGAAGACAACATGCTGGCGATCACCACCGACGGCCGCAAGGCCGCGCTGGATTTCCGGCTGGTGGCGCCGCTGGCGCGTTTCGACGAAAACGGCAAGGTGGCCGCCTGCGTGCGGGAGGTCCATGCCATCTGGCAACGCACGACGGACTTCCGCGGCGCCCAGTTGGTGTTCTGCGACTTGTCGTCCCCCAAGGGCGGCAAGAGCTTCAGCGTCTATGACGATCTGCGTGACCGGCTCATCGGTGCGGGCATCCCCGAGAAGGAGATCGCCTTCGTCCATGATGCCGAGACCGATGTCCAGAAGGCGACGCTATTCAAGGCGGTGCGCGAGGGCCGGGTCCGGGTGCTGCTGGGCTCCACCGCCAAGATGGGGGTGGGCACCAATGTGCAGACGCGTCTCACGGCCTTGCATCACCTCGATGCGCCCTGGCGTCCCTGTGACGTCGAGCAGCGCGAGGGGCGCATCCTGCGCCAGGGCAATGAGTGCGAGGAGGTGGAAGTCTTCCGGTATGTCACGGAAGGCAGTTTTGACAGTTACATGTGGCAAACGCTGGAGACCAAGGCGCGCTTCATCGCCCAGGTGATGAAGGGCGACCAGGGCATCCGGTCGCTGGAGGATGTGGAATTGGCGGCACTGTCCTATGCCGAGGTGAAGGCCTTGGCCTCGGGCAATCCGCTGGTGATCGAGAAGGCCGGCGTGGACGCGGAGGTGGCCAAGCTCTCGACGCTGTTCTCGGTATGGCGCAACCAGCGCTATGCCAACGAAAGCGAAGTGGGCCGGCTGCCGATGATGATCGAGGCGCTGGAGAAGAAGGTCGCGCTGTACGCGCAGGATGCGGCCCGGATCGAGCCGCAGACCCTGCAGGGCATCGCCATGGAACTGGCGGGGCGCAAGATCGTCGGCCCCGATGCGGTTGGCGAAGCGCTACGCGGGTTGGTGAAGACAGCCAGGGAAGAGGTGCGCACGGCCAGCCGGATGATCGAACGGATCGTCGGCCGGTTTGGCGGCTTCGACCTCGGCATGCTGGCGGCCCGTGGCGACCAGCCGCCCAACCTGTACCTGGCGGGACACTGCCTGTACAACGCCGAACCTTATCAAACCGGTCCGGCCCTCGTGGCCGCCTTGCTGGGTGTGCTGGAATCGGTGGGCAAGCATCACGCCGATGCCGAGATCCAGTTGGAAACACGCCGCAAGCGCCTGGAAGACCTCCGGCTGGAACTGGCCCGATCCTTCGAGCATGAAGGCCGGCTGACCGATCTGCTGGTCCGGCAACGCGAGTTGCTCAAGCAGCTCGACCTGGACAAGGACGAAGCCGGTAGCGCGAAGGTCGACGCCGAAGAAGTACGACAGGCCGCTTGAGCTGATTTCACCCCCACGGCCGAAAGGCTGTGGGGGTAGCGGTAATCGTCGCCACGTTCCACACCCATTTAAAGGCCAGACTCTGCTCAGGTCTTTTTCTTTTCTGCCGATGGGCCAGCCCTGCCTCCGTTGCGACGACGGATGCGGCCTCGTGGCAGCGCCGTCAAGGCGACAGCCGCTGGGGCGGAAGGTTTGCGGATTCCAGTCACCCGTGGGCATAGGGTTCAATCCGACGTGATCAGTGATTCCGGTTCGACTTGGTGGATCGCGCCAAAGGCATGACCGAGCGAACGGCAGGAGACGACGAAACGGTCATGCGCTCTCAAAGCCGGCGGACGGCAGACGACCCAAAGCGGAAGTTGACGCTTGAGAAAAGCTGTCGTTTAACGATTTGACCACCGACTCGGCGGGGCGCTATCGTCCAGTTTCCTGGTGAAATGATCCATTTATAAAAGTGCTTTTTTCCGATTAATTGGAAGTTTTTTCATGTTCATTTGATCTCCAAGCGATAGATGTTTTGTAAGGCACTGATGGCGTCATCCAGTAGCTGGCCGAGGGCGGCATTTGGCGTGCTCTCATCGCGCGCTAAGACGTTTTCTTCACGTAGGTGATGCGCGACATCACTAACCGTTTTCACGTCGGCTCTTGCATGATCGGAGATCATGGATTCGAGAGCCATGACGCTCTCCCTTATTTCTGAAATTCGCTGCTTTAGACCGGTAACTTCCTCATCGGCCATACCAAGCACTGCTTGGCCTGTGAGCGACTTCAGGTAGTGAAACTGGTGCAACAGTTTCAGAATCTGCTCAATGCTCGCTCTCTTCAGCAGTGAATTCTTTTGGAAGGTGAAGGTGCTCTTTACTACGCACAGAGCAAGGATGGCAGCTATGGCAGAACTGATTGCGGCGACGGTTTGCAGGATTGTGTTGTAGTCAATCATGTCAACAAATCAAATAGGGAGCGTGAATTGCCCTTTTGTTTCGCAAAACTTCCGGGAATTTAACTCCCTGCCCACAAATTATTGAAAGAGATTTCATTTCGCTGAGCCATTCTGGTAGCGAATTAATCTGTGTAGCGGATACGTTCAAGAACCGCAGATTTTCCAAGCGTAACAGTGATCTCGGTAGCTCTGTGATTTGAGTTCTGCTCAGGTCAAGTAGCTCAAGGTTGGACATACCAGATATTTCGTCTGGAATTCGCTTCATTGGTGCTCCGATGATACTTAGGCTATGCAGCCACGACATTGCAAACACGTCATTCGGCATAGACTCTAAAAGCGCATTTTCAATTATAAGAATTTTAAGGCTTTTTAGCTCAACTAGACGGTGCGAAACTTCCCTGAGCGGCGCTTTACATACCAGACTTTTTAGCTTGGAAAGGTTGTAAACGCCATTTGAAATCTCTGTAAGTTTGTCTGATCGAATATTAATTTCCAGCAGCTGAGCGAGATTGCCAATAGATTCGGGAAGATGATCGAAATGTCCGCCGATGAAGAATTTCTCAAGTTGTTGAAGCTGTCCAATCGAGTTCGGAATTACGGTGATTTCATTGCTGGAAAGATCGAGGGATCGTAGCTCGCCAAGATCACCAATAGAGTTCGGGATAGATTCGAGTTTGTTTATTTTTAGATCGAGACTCTGAAGTCGTTCGAGTGATCCTATTGCCTCATGGATCTTTTTGAGGCCGAATAGGTTAGCCCTGAACGACACAAGATGACGTAAGTTCCGGACTGACGCAGGAATTTCTTCTAGACACGGTTTTTTGTAAGGAGCGTCAAGCACTAGTTCCTCAAGACCAGTAATAGAAAACAGTACATCTTCAATTCCCAGATTTGCTTTGCAGCTAAGGAATTTAAGGTTCGGCAGCCGGGATATTTCAGCGGTGGGCCTCGCCAAACCCAGATGTAATCTCTCTAGCTCTTCAATGTTTTTCTGCGTTACAGGAAATTCGAAAAGTTCATTGCTCTCGGCCCAGTCGCGCAAACATATTGCCCAGTCGCAGAGAAACTGGGTGTCGATCCCACGGACGAGGATTAATTGCGCAGAGTTGTGGATTGTGTCTTTCTCGAACCCGGCATAATTGCCCTCTGATCCCCACCTGATTTTTCCCTCCGAGTATTCTTCCGTTGTTGATTGTCCAATGTCAAAGTTCCACCATGCTCTTTCCGTCCAGTGACGGTAAGGCGTGCAGGACTCGTAATTACCTCTAAGCCTGTTCTTGAGACCCTCTTTGACATAGCAACCAAACTTGTTTTTTACGTTAGAGCTTAGAGTCTTCAACTCGCGCAGGGTAGGCACTCGCCAGTCATCGTGACCACCGTAGCTAGTTGCATTCAACCGTTTTAAGTCCAACCACATCATATGGTCTTCAAATAGCCACGTTAGCCCAGTGTCGGTGTCTGTCCACACAAATATCGACCCGTCCGCCTCTTCGATCATGTTTTTATGCTCTTCGGTGAGGCTGGCATACTCTGAGTCCCAGATGTACAAATCTGTATTTGGTTTTCGTTGAATCTTCCCGATTCGTATTTTCTTTAGAAAACTATTGGCATCGCTAAAACTAGCGAAAAGCAAGTGTTGGCTCATCAAGCGCATCCCGTGTCAGTCGTAGAGAGAAGCATTGCGAAGTGCAAGTGGAATCCGTGCGCCGAGCGGAACCAGAAGTGAGTAAGTCACGTAAGCCATATTTAATTTTTGATTGACTCTGCGACGCGCCGCGAAGTTTTGCGCCAGCAAGTTCTATGCGCAATTTTCAAATCAGTATCTCCACTTCACCAATATAGTGGCAAAGCTAGGGGCAAAAAACTTGTTAAGAATACCCCATTACATGGTGAATGTCGGCTTGCTGATACGCGTCATTACCGTCGGCTTCTGGCCGGTAACAGCCTGATGCCGCTTGGTTACTCGCTGAAGGGCTGCCACCGACCCTCAGCCGACCTACAGCATTCTCCAAAGCTGCCGCACGCCGAGCTACGGATTTTCGCGTTTCGCTTCTACGAAGCCGCCGTTCGCGGACTCACACGTTCGGCCAACTGCTGCCGCTCGTCGTTTCCCCAAACCGGCCATCTGGGCTACCGCAGTACTCCGTAACCTGCCGTCGGGCTGATTCACACAAATCGGCCTTTGCCGCCGTTGGCTGATCGCTAAATGTCGGTCAGCAGTCCGGCAGTAAGTTGCCGTTGGGCCCTACATCATGGCGAGCGGCAGCTTTCTCATTTAGCGAATACGTACTCCCGACCCGGAGCCGACGTAACCAAGATGTATGAACGGACATTCTCCGTCTCAAAATGGCAATGGGCGATGCTGATTACAGACCGGTCATTTGCATTTCGTGTGGAGTAGTGCCCGCAATTGGTGTCCGGATATATAAGCTTGTACCCAAATGCGGAGGTGGACGTAAGGCCCAACTGCGATCATAGGCAGTCATGCAGATCTTTGAACGAAAAATATATTTCAATGACCGAAACTCAAAAAGCCCTACTATCTTTACGACAATGACCCAGCTGTCGGTAGGTCGCGCATTGCTGCCAACTTCACGTAGAGCGTGCTACGCGAAATCCCCAGTGTTCTCGCGGCCATTGACAGGTTGCCGTGGCAGTTGGCAATTGCAGCATTGATTGCCGTGCGCTCCATTTCAGCCAAGCGGCCGGCTACCATGGCAGGTGTACGTTCACCTAGGGTCAGCACCGCATCGATCGTAGCACCGACAATATGCGGTGGGAGCTGGCTGCTGTCGATACGATTCCCATCGCTTAGCGCAAACATGGCTTCAAAGACATTCTGCAATTCACGGATATTTCCCGGCCAGCGATAACGCAACAGATGGTGCAAAACATCCGGAGCCAGGCTTTTCGGTGGGCAGCCGTATTTGCGGGCCAGACGCTGGTTGAGATTGCCGATGATCGCTTCGGTATCCTCGGGGCGCTCGCGCAAGGGTGGCAGGTGCAGACTGATGACGCAGAGTCGGTGGAAAAGATCTTCACGGAAGCGGCCGGTACCGGCATCCGTTTTTAGATCTCGATTGGTTGCAGCAATAATCCGCACGGACACTTTGCGTTCCTTGGTATCGCCAAGCCGAACGACCACGCCATCCTGAAGCACACGCAAGAGATGGGGCTGCATATCGAGCGGCATCTCGCCGATCTCATCAAGAAAAAGGGTGCCGCCATTGGCTTGTTCGAATTTGCCTGGCAGCCCGCTGCGGCGAGCGCCGGTAAAGGCTCCTTCGCTGTAACCGAACAATTCGCTGGCCAGCAACTCGCGGGTTAAAGCACCACAATTGACGGCAATGAAAGGTCCGTCCGGCTTGTTACTCGCCTTGTGGATCGAGCGCGCAAAGATCTCCTTGCCTGCACCGGTTTCACCGAGCAGCAGAACCGGCAAATCAAGCGGGGCAATCCGGCGTGCCCGGTTCTTTGCCGTCGTAATGGCTTGGCTGGTACCGATAATCTCGGCAAAGATTTCGTCGGTTGCCTTGCTGGCCGGGGTGGAAATGGCCGATGCTGGCCGACCCGGCGCACCGATCGGGATAACCAGCAAGGTGCCCAGGTCGCCATCGCGGGAACGCACGGGGTGCAGCCATTCCGAACGCAACCAGACCGGCATCTGGCGAAGGCGTTCATCGGGATGGACGGAAAAATCGAGAACGGTCAGCTGACTGCCAATTTCGAAGGGCAGGCGCACGCCATACATCTCGCGGGCCTGCTGCATGCTGCCGCTGGTTTTGACTATACGGCCACGCTGGTCGAACAGCACGACACAATCGTTGGCATATCGGGTAAATCCATCCATTGCCTGCTCGAGCAAACGGCTGTGCAATTCGGCATCGCGCCGGGCCAGAATACCCTCAATCTGCTTGGCCGCCGAAATAACCAGGCCCAACGTATGGCCATGGAAGGTTTCCTTGACGCCGGACACGTCCACGACGCCGAGCAGATTCCTGCCCAAAGGGTCGAGGATGGGTGCAGCGGCGCAGGTCCAGTGCTTGACGTCAATGCAGTAATGCTCACTAGCGTAGATTTGCACCGGCTGATGCGTGGCAATAGTGGTACCGATGGCGTTGGTGCCGATCAGTTCTTCGCTCCAGCAGCCACCGGGCGCCAGATTGATTTGCTCACCCGCGTCGCGCGCTCGGGTCTCGCCATTCAGGTCGAGAATGGTCCCGCTGGGATCGCTCAGCATGATCAGGGTACCGGACTCACGCAGGATTTCTCGCAGCGTTTCGAGTACCGGTTTAGCCGCCTCAAACAGATCTTGGGATCGCGCGCGTAGTTGGAGAATCTTGTCGCCATTCGTAGTAGGCGCGCTGCCAATGGCCGGATCGACCGCACCGGAGCGGCTGCGTAGCCAGGAGTTGAGCACGACTTTACGTACGCCATGGCCGCTTAGCGGCCGCCCCTGAAGGAAGCTTTCCCAGGAGCTGGCGACCACAGACTCATCGACGGTTCGTGGAATTAGAAGATTGCGATGAGGACACACATCAGGCTCGCTGGGGGCTCCGGAAAAATGGCGACGGAACAACAAATTTACCTAATCATAACCCTAGCCACCAACAGCCGAGAAGTCAATAAAAGTCTTTGCAAATCAATTGGTTGTGCGGCGCAATAAAACCAAGAAAAAGTGTCCGGATTCCGGACAGTGTGATTTCAACGTCGATATTCCGGACGTTTTCACGCCATTCTCCGGACAACTATCGTTTTGTCAGACATTTCGCCAAATCACTGTTTTATTGGAAAACATTTGGCATTCGATGATTTTTTTGTCTGCTGGCCCGCCCCTTGCCATTAAGTCAGCGTGGGACATCTCACACACACACCAATGACAGGAGACAAACATGCAAATCGAGCAGTCAAACGTACAGGTGATGGGCATCGATGCCGGCGGCACGATGACCGATACCTTCTTTGTCCGGGCCGACGGTCGCTTCGTCGTCGGCAAGGCGCAAAGTAACCCGGGCGATGAATCCCTCGCCATCTACAACTCATCGGTCGATGCCCTGGCCCACTGGGGGCGCAAGGTCGACGATGTCTATCCGGAGCTCGCCACCTGCGTTTATTCCGGCACCGCCATGCTCAACCGCATCCTGATGCGCAAGGGCCTCAACGTCGGCCTGATCTGCAACAAGGGCTTCGAGCAGATTCATTCCATGGGTCGCGCCCTGCAGAGCTATCTCGGCTACGCCCTGGAAGACCGCATCCACCTCAACACTCACCGCTACGATGATCCTCTGGTCCCTGTCTCCCGGACGCGTGGGGTCACGGAACGGACCGACGTGCAAGGCAAGATCGTCATTCCGCTTCGCGCGGATGAAGTACGCCAGGCCACCCGCGAACTGGTCGAAGCTGGCTCCCAAGCCATCGTCATTTGCCTGTTGCAATCGCACAAGAACGAGAGCAGCGAGCAACGGGCACGCGATATCGTCCGCGACGAACTGAAAAAGCTCAAATCCGATATCCCGGTTTTCGCCTCGGTCGATTACTACCCGTCGCGCAAGGAAAGTCACCGGATGAACACCACCATCCTCGAAGCCTACGGTGCCGAACCCTCGCGCCAGACACTGAAGAAGGTCAGCGACCGCTTCAAGAAGCATGGTGCCAAGTTCGACCTGCGGGTCATGGCGACGCACGGCGGCACAATCAGCTGGAAGGCCAAGGAACTGGCCCGTACCATCGTCTCCGGCCCGATCGGCGGGGTGATCGGCTCCAAGCTCCTCGGCGAATATCTCGGCGACGAAAACATCGCCTGCTCGGACATCGGCGGCACCAGCTTCGACGTGGCGCTGATCACCAAGGGCAATTTCGCCATCAAGTCCGACCCGGACATGGCCCGCCTGGTTCTCTCCCTGCCGCTGGTCGCCATGGATTCGGTCGGCGCCGGCGCCGGCAGCTTCGTCCGTCTCGACCCCTACAGCAAGTCGATCAAGCTTGGCCCGGACAGTGCCGGTTATCGTGTCGGCACCTGCTGGCCGGAAAGCGGCCTGGATACCGTGTCGGTGTCCGACTGCCACGTCGTCCTCGGCTACCTGAATCCGGATAACTTCCTAGGCGGCGCCATCAAGCTAGACGTCCAGCGCGCCCGCGATCACATCAAGGCGCAGATCGCCGACCCGCTCGGTCTGTCGGTCGAGGATGCCGCCTCGGGCGTCATCGAACTGCTCGACCTGACGCTATCGGAATACTTGCGTGCCAACATCAGTGCCAAGGGTTACAACCCGGCTGAATTCACGTGCTTCTCCTACGGTGGTGCAGGTCCGGTTCATACCTACGGCTATACCGAAGGCGTGGGTTTCAAGGATGTCGTGGTGCCGGCTTGGGCTGCCGGTTTTTCGGCTTTTGGCTGCGCCTGTGCCGATTTTGAGTACCGCTATGACAAATCGGTCGATCTGGGCGTCGCCCAGTTTGCCAGCGACGAGCAGAAGATTGCCGCCTGCACGACCCTGCAGCAAGCCTGGGAAGAACTCGCGACCAAGGTAATCGACGAGTTCGTCATCAATGGCTACAAGGCCGAAGACGTACTGCTGATCCCTGGCTACAAGATGCAGTACATGGGCCAACTCAATGACCTCGAAATCGTCTCGCCGGTAACGACAGCGGCAACTGCCGCCGACTGGCAGCAGATCATCGAGGCCTTCGAGAACACTTATGGCCGCGTTTACGCCAATTCGGCACGCTCGCCGGAACTCGGCTTCTCGGTTACCGGCGCCATCCTGCGCGGCATGGTCGTAACGCAAAAGCCGGTCCTGCCGGAAGATCCGGACGCCGGCCCGACGCCGCCCCAGGAAGCCTATCTCGGTACCCGCCCGTTCTATCGCCACAAGAAATGGGTGGAAGCGGCGCTGTGGAAGATGGAAGGTCTCAAGGCCGGCAACCACATCGTCGGTCCGGCCATTATCGAATCCGACGCAACGACCTTCGTTGTCCCGGATGGCTTCGAAACCACCATCGACAAGCATCGCCTGTTCCATCTCAAAGAAGTCAAGTGAGGAGACCCACCATGAATATGATGAGCAAAAAAGAAATCGGTATCGGCAATCTGCTGAAAAGTGGCCTGACACTCAAGGAACATCGTGATGCGATCATCGAGCGCACCAAGACCACCGGTTACTACAACGGCCTGGAAAAACTCGAATTCCGTGACCACGACCCGATCGGCTACGAAAAGCTGTTCTCCAAACTGCGTGGCGGCCTTGTCCATGCCCGCGAGACGGCGAAAAAAATCGCCGCCAGCCCAATCGTCGAGCAAGAAGGCGAACTCTGCTTCACGCTCTACAACGCAGCTGGCGACTGCGTCCTGACCTCGACCGGGATCATCATTCACGTCGGCACCATGGGCGCGGCGATCAAGTACATGATCGAGAACAACTGGGAAGCCAATCCGACGATCAATCCCGGCGACATGTTCACCACCAACGACTGCGCCATCGGCAACGTGCACCCCTGTGACATCGCCACCATCGTGCCAATCTTCTGGGACGGCAAGTTGATTGGCTGGGTTGGCGGCGTCACCCACGTCATCGATACCGGCGCAGTCACCCCGGGGTCGATGTCAACGGGACAGACCCAGCGTTTCGGCGACGGCTACATGATCACTTGCCGCAAGACCGGTGTGAACGACGAGCCGTTGCGCGACTGGCTGCACGAATCGCAACGCTCGGTACGCACGCCGAAATACTGGATTCTCGACGAGAAAACCCGCATCGCCGGCTGCCACATGATTCGCGAGCTGGTCGAGGACGTCATCCGGGCCGACGGTCTGGAAGCCTACGAGAAGTTCTCGCACGAAGTCATCGAAGAAGGCCGCCGCGGCCTGATGGGCCGCATCAAGGCGATGACTCTGCCCGGCAAGTATCGCAAGGTGTCCTTTGTCGACGTTCCCTACAAGCACGAAGACGTGCAGGTTTCGAACGCCTTTGCCAAGCTGGATTCAATCATGCACTCGCCCTGCGAGATGACCATCAAACCAGACGGCAAATGGCGGCTCGATTTCGAAGGCGCCAGCCGCTGGGGCTGGCATACCTTCAATGCCCACCAGGTGGCCTTCACCTCGGGCATCTGGGTGATGATGTGCCAGACCCTGGTGCCGACCCAGCGCATCAACGATGGGGCCTACTATGCCACCGAGTTCCACCTGCCCAAGGGCAGCTGGTGCAATCCGGATGACCGCCGCACCGGCCACGCCTACGCCTGGCACTTCCTGGTCTCCGGTTGGGCGGCCTTGTGGCGCGGTTTGAGCCAGTCCTACTTCAGCCGCGGCTACCTGGAGGAGGTCAATGCCGGCAACGCCAATACCTCCAACTGGCTGCAGGGCGGCGGCATCAATCAGGACGGCGATATTCACGCGGTCAACAGCTTCGAAGCATCGAGCTGCGGGACCGGCGCCTGCGCCGTCAAGGACGGCCTGAATCACGCCGCTGCCATCTGGAATCCGGAAGGCGACATGGGCGACATCGAGATCTGGGAAATGGCAGAGCCGCTGTTGTACCTCGGCCGCAACGTGAAGGCCAATTCCGGCGGCTACGGCAAGTATCGTGGCGGCTGCGGCTTCGAGACGTTGCGCATGGTGTGGAATGCCCAGGACTGGACGATGTTCTTCATGGGCAACGGTTACATGAACAGCGACTGGGGCATGATGGGCGGCTACCCATCCGCCACCGGCTACCGTTTCGAAGCGCACAATACCGGTCTTGAGCAACGTATCGCGATCGGTGACTCGCTGCCGCTGGGCGGCGATCTCGACCCGAGCAGCCCCGACTATGAGCGTCACCTCGATGCCACGTCGACCGTCAAGCGGGACAAGCAGTGCATGACGACGGAGGATTGCTACGCCAATCATGATCTCTACCTGAACTACCTGCGCGGCGGTCCCGGCTTTGGCGATCCGATCGATCGTGACCCCAAGGCGATCGAGAACGACCTGAACCAGAAATTCCTGCTGCCGGAATATGCGCAAAAGGTTTATGGCGCGGTCTTAACGCAGGATGCCAAGGGCGTATTCACGGTCGATGCGGCCAAGACTCAGGCCCGGCGAGGCGAAATCCGCAAGGAACGTCTGGCCCGCGCCCTGCCAACCAGGGAGTGGATGAAAGCAGAACGCGAACGCATCCTCAACAAGCACGCCTCCATTCAGGTCAAGCATATGTTCGCGACCAGCTTCGCCCTGTCCAAGAAGTTTACCCAGGAGTTCAAGGAGTTCTGGAGTCTGCCGGACAGCTGGCAATTGCTGGAAGACGAATTGGGCGTACCCACCTACGGCTCCAAGCACCGCATGGATCTGTCATTGCTGCCGGACGTCACTACCGTCGTCCAGGTCGAAGAATAATCACCCTTATCAGGAGCTTGAACATGTCTACCTATACCAATGACCAGGTCGCCCACCTCGTCGAGGGCAGCCTCGACTGGGAAACCACCTTCCGCATGCTGTCCATGCCCAAGGACCATGGCCGCTTCGAGCAGTATCTGGCGGCCCTGCAGTCCAAGGTCAAGTTCAGCGACAAGATCATCCTGCCGCTCGGGCCGCACCTCTACATCGTGCAGCAAGCCAAGACCAAGCAGTGGGTCAACCAGTGCGATTGCGGTCACGTCTTTGGCGATTACCGTGAAAACTGGAAGCTGAACGCCCTAGTCTATGTTCGCCGGACGGAAGAGGCGATGACCGAGGTCTATCCCAAGTTGATGGCCCCCGACACTGAGTGGCAGGTCTACCGCGAGTACTACTGCCCCGAGTGCGGCGCCATGCACGATGTCGAGGCGCCGACCCCGTGGTATCCGGTGATCCACGATTTCGAGCCGGATATCGAAGCCTTCTACAAGGAATGGGTCAACCTGCCGGTTCCCGAACGGGCTGACTAAGACCTGAAACAGGCGAGGGCCGGTTTCTCCGGCGCTCGCCTGTCTTCGCTCGGTACAACAAAAATCATCAGGGGACTGCGCAAGATGAACAAGGTGTATGCAACCAGCCAGGCCGCCCTCGACGGCCTGCTTTTCGACGGCATGACCGTCGCTGCCGGCGGCTTCGGCCTGTGCGGCATTCCGGAAAACCTGATCGAGGGCCTGCTGCAGGCCGGCACCCGCGATCTGACCATTGTCGGCAACAATGCCGGGGTCGACGATTTCGGCATGGGGCCGCTGCTCAAGATGCGGCAGGTCAGCAAGGTCGTTGCGTCCTATGTTGGCGAAAACAAGGAGTTCGAACGCCAGGTTCTGGCTGGCGAACTGGAACTGGAACTGGTGCCGCAAGGCACTCTGGCCGAACGTCTACGCGCCGGCGGCGCCGGCATTCCCGGTTTCTACACGCGAACGGCCTACGGTACGCGCCTGGCCGAAGGCAAGGAAACCCGTCAATTCGACGGCAAGGACTACGTGCTGGAACCGGCCATCCAGGCCGACCTGGCGATCGTCAAGGCATGGAAGGGCGACCGGGCCGGTAACCTCGTCTTCCGCAAGACGGCACGCAACTTCAATCCGATGATCGCCACCTGCGGGTGCATCACGGTGGCCGAGGTCGAGGAACTGGTCGACGTTGGCGAACTTGACCCGGATCAGATCCACACGCCGGGCATCTACGTCGACCGGATCATCCAGGGCAGTGGCTATCAGAAGCGCATCGAGTTCCGCACCACCGCCGATGCCGCCACGCCGGGCAAGCACGATCCGGTGCGCGACCGAATGGCCCGCCGGGCGGCACAGGAACTACGCAACGGCTACTACGTCAACCTCGGCATCGGCATCCCGACGCTGGTCGCCAACTACATCCCCGAGGGGATTCATGTCACGCTGCAATCGGAAAACGGTTTGCTCGGCATCGGTCCCTTTCCCTCCAGCGAGCACGTCGACCCCGATCTGATCAATGCCGGCAAGCAGACCATCACCAGCATTCCCGGCAGTAGCTTTTTCTCCAGCGCCGATTCCTTCGCGATGATCCGCGGCGGCCATGTCGACCTGTCGATTCTCGGCGGACTGGAAGTGTCGGAAAACGGCGATCTGGCCAACTGGATGGTGCCAGGCAAGATGGTCAAGGGACCGGGCGGCGCCATGGACCTGGTCTCCGGTGTCGGGCGGGTCATTGTCCTGATGGAACACACTGCTAAGGACGGTTCCCCCAAGATCCTGCCTAAGTGCAGTTTGCCGCTGACCGGCAAGGAGGTCGTGGATATGATCATCACTGACCTCTGTGTATTTATCGTCAATGGCGGCGGTGGACTGACCCTGATCGAATTGCAACCCGGTGTCTCGGTGGATGAGGTTAGGGCGAAAACAGCATGCCCCTTCTTTGTTTCGCCAGGCCTCAGCGCACGCCATCTCACGGAGTTGGATGCCGTCTCATGAACACCGATCTGGTCAGGGTTGGCGCTGGTTTGGCTATGCTTGGCAATTGGCCTGTAACTTCAGATCAGGGCGGTAAGCTGTCGGATATTCAGTATCGCCATTCGCTCAGGTATCTGACTCGGGTCGAGTGCCGGCGCGCTGTTGAAGTGCTGCACGGCGACTTGGCAAAAAGGCGCTCGCCAACTGCCAACTCAAGGAGAAAGATCGATGACCGATGCGTATATCGAAGGGCTTGAAGTGCGCCGAAAGGTCATGGGTGACAAGTTCGTCGACACGGCCTTTGCAAATGCTACGGAATTCACCCGACCCTTACAGGATTTCATTACCGCTAATGCCTGGGGGTCCGTCTGGTGCCGCGACGGTATAGATTTGAAAACACGCAGCCTGATCACGTTAGCCATGCTCGCAGCGTTGGGGCGCCAACACGAATTGCGCGGGCATGTCCGGGGGGCGCTCAATAATGGCGCTTCCGCTGTGGAAATTCGGGAAATCCTCCTGCACGCTGCCGTCTATTGTGGTGTGCCGCTGGCGGCCGACGCCTTTCGGACTGCTGAGACGGTTCTTTCCGAATGAGGGGTTCTTCCCCAAAGGCCGACCTAAATTGGCACGGGTTGTCGAACAAGTGTCGGCGTAGTCCTCTCTATAGAGGCGCTTGCCGCCCCGATGGCCGGGTCAGTGTGCAGCCAAGTATCAATGGCTGCTCTATAGGACAGAGCGGACTGATACTTCACCGCATAGGAACGGCTGTTTTGGCCGAGGTGATGACACTGGGCTGACGCCCGGTGCGACCACTCCACTCTGATAGCTGTTGTTGAATCTCTGACGGATCGACCGGCCGCTGAGGGTCGGGACGCGAACTTGCCCTCTCCGAGCTCATCGCCGTAAAGCCGCCGTTGAAGTTTCGCTTCCTGGAAGCAGCCATTCGTCACTGAGCGCTGGCGACCCTGAAGAGACGGTCGGTCTTTCAACCCAACGTCGCCTTCGCAGCGACTGTTGTCCTTGGCTGGTAAAAATTGGCTCGCCTGTGAACGACGGGTTACTGAGTCGAGCAGTCGTACAGACCGATTAGAGGGGTCACCGCATTTCAAATGCTTCTTGATGAAAACTGAACCGGCCTTGTCCGATTCGTCCGAGTTCTTGTTTGAGTTTTTCGGCCAAGCCTTGTGGCCCGCAGAACCAGATTTCCAAACGGCGCGAGCCATTTAGCGTATCCGCCACATCGGCTGCGCTTAATGCTTCGCCCTGTTGGGCGCCATGAATGTGCAGACGGATTCCGGGCAAGGCGGCGCAGCTTGCCTCGAGGCGGGCGACAAAGGGATCATTGGTTCGATCACGGGTGCAGTAGTGGAGGTCCGCTGAAACCTGGCTCGGTGTCTGTTGCAAGGAGTCCAGCCAGGCCAGAAACGGCGTCACCCCGATCCCACCGGCAATCCAGATTTGTTGGGCGCTCGAATCCTGCCGGGCCATGTCGAAGCGACCATAAGGCCCCTCAACCTTGACGGCATGACCGACCTTCAGTCGCTTGCCCAGGGTGCGGGTGTAATCACCGAGCGCCTTGATCTGGAAACTGATGCTTCGATCACCCCGATCAGCACTGGCGATCGTGAATGGGTGAGCCCCCTCCTTTTCGTCGAAGGAAATGAATGCGAACTGACCAGGGCGATGACCTCGCCAGTTATTGTCGAGTTGGCACTTGACGGCAAGCACATCCGGGGAAGGTTGCTCGATGGCCGTCACTGTCCCGCTGGCGCGGCGTGCTCTCCCGATGCGACCCACCAGCGAGTACAGGGCGCCATAAATTCCGGCAACGCCAAGCAACGCGATGAGAATGCCGACTGGTTGGGTCCAGTAATCTGTCGGAGCGAGCATAGCTGCATGCAGCGCCAGCATCAGATAAAGCACAGGCATTGCCTGATGCACTACCCGCCAGGTTTTATAGGGAAACCGCTTCCATAAGGTGATGACCAGCATTGCCAGTACAAGATAAAACGCCCACTCCCCCATGTCCTTCGCTAGGTCGCGCATCACTTCCAGGAAGCCGGTGAATTGCTCCTTGGGTATGCGGCCTTCGCGTCCGACCATCGCTTTCAGAATGTCTCCGACGATTTCCTCTACCAGCCAATGCACTACGGCGAAGCTCACCGCGAGTATGCCGGCCCATTTATGGGTCCGATAGACTCGATCCATACCGCCCAGCGGGGTTTCGAGCCAAGCGGGACGTGTGGACAAAAACATCGCCAGCGACATCAAAGCGATCGATAGCAGCCCACTCAGATAGAGCGCTTCCTGCCGGATTACCCATGGCAGAGTGCCGCCACTGCTTCCACCTGTGGCAAGCACATCCATTCCCCAAGCCAGTGAGACGATGGCGAGTAGCGAGCCGAGCAAGAATTTCATGTCAGAACTCCTGATGGATCATTTTCCAGCGGCAGGTTGAATGGTTCCCGGTTGGGGCAAGTCATCACGGCAGCGTCGCTCGTTGCAGTCAGCAGAACTGCGCTGATTGCTCTTCGCATGGCCACCGTCGTATTTGTCACGCTGCCGCTGGTCGATGACCTCGCCAGTTTGGGGATGCACATACAGCTTGATCCGCCGGCCCGCCTGGTCGGCGGCCTTGACCTCATAGCTGCCGCCTTCACGTTCGATCTTCTCGATATTTCGATAACCGGCAGATTCCAATCTGGCGGCCACTTCGGGAATCGATAGCCATCTCGCCGTGTCGTTTTTGGCAGAGCGGACATCCTGGGCATGACTCGAAACTGAGACGAAAACTGTGGCAAGCAGTGCAGTGATGGTTAATGGTCGCATGGTGAAATCCTCCTACTCAGGAAAGCGTCTGAAATAGTCATTCTTCGTAATAGCCTTGTTCTGCTGCGGTATGGCAGGCGACACAGTTCGCTTTGGTGCGTACCTCCTTGTGGCGCCACTCCCAGTCGGGCACTTTGCGATGTTCGCTCACCCATTTGGGCAATTCCGTGATGCGCTGTGGAGCAGCCCCGGTGGCCACGCCCTTGAGCAATTTGCTGCTGTAGCGCTGGCCCCCCGCATCACCTGCATTGGCAACGAGATAGTTCGTAATCTTCTCGGCGGCGGCCGGATCGAGGCTGGCGTTATCTCCGAAATGCTTGTCCAACTCGCCCATCATGCGCTGCCAGGATCGCGCCGGGAGCATCGAGGGTGCAAAGGCCAGATGGCAACTTCCACACTCTTCTTTGACGACTGGATTGGCCACCGGGGCAAAGTAATGGCGGTCACCGGCCAGGGCACGGGCTAATACAAGGGCAGAAAAAGCCAAGGTCACGAGGCCGATGGCAAGTGGGCGATAGGGAATGCGCACGGGAGTCTCCTTTGAATGGGATTACTGACCAATCACGAAGGTGAGCCAGTCACCCTTCTCCTGCGGGGTACATTCGCGCCCCAATACTTCGGTGCAATTGCGCTTGAACCACTTTTCGACCTTGGCCGGATCGGTATAACGCATTGGCATCACCGACACGGCAACCGGTTCGATGGTCTTGCCGGTCAGCGCCCGGCCGGCCCCCCGGGTGTCCTTGCCGTGACAGGTTGTACATGAAGGCGTGTCAGGCTTCCCACCAGAAAAGCTCTGGGTATGTAAGGTTTGCCCACGTGCTGCTGAAAAGCTCGTTGCCTTGGCGGCTGCGGCATACTGGGTTAGCAAATCTTCGCGCGGACCGGCGAGTGTCGCGGTGCTGAGTATCATGGCGACAATTCCTGAGGTGACGAACAACATGTTCTTCATGCGTTTCTCCTTGCGGTTATCGGACTGTGGAGCGCACTTTGCGCCTCCCTGTCTGAATGAAGGCTGAATCGCTTGTTCATCCTGCGTTCATATTCAAAGCGCTAAAAGATCAGACTGGAAAACTGCGGAGTTGAGTATGTCGTCGAGAATCACCACCCAATCGCGCCGCACACTGACAGGCTTGTTCATTTGGATAATGGTGGCAATGTTGGGTACGGGAGTCAGTTACGCAGCAGATAACGCTGACCATGAACGTGCCCGCCAAGCCGTCGAGGCGGGGGACGTGCTGCCCTTGCGCACGATTCTTGATCGGGTCGAACGCGACTATCCCGGCAAGGTCATGGAAGTTGAACTCGACCGCGAAAAGGGTGAGTGGGTTTATGAAATCAAGTTATTGCGCAAGGGAGGCGCCTTGATGAAGCTGAAAATTCAGGCTCGAGATGGCACCATCCTCGGTTTCAAGGAGAAGCCGGGCAAACCGCATAAACCACACGAGCAAGGAGAGCCCCGCTAATGCGCATTCTGGTCGTCGAAGATGAGCCGACGCTGGCGGCACAGCTGGTCGAAGGCATCCAATCGGTCGGCTATGTCGTGGATGTCGCCCACAACGGAGTCGATGGTCATTTCATGGGGGAGACCGAACCCTACGATGCCATCGTCCTCGACATCGGCCTGCCGCAGATGGATGGCATCACGGTTCTCAAGAAATGGCGTACGGCAGGTCGTACTTTACCGGTGTTGATCCTGACGGCACGCGATACCTGGCGGGAGAAAGTGGCCGGCATCGATGCCGGCGCGGACGACTACCTGACCAAGCCTTTTCACATGGAAGAGCTCCTGGCGAGGCTCCGGGCCCTGATTCGCCGTGCGGGCGGCCATGCCAGTACCGAGTTGGTTTGCGGTCCGCTGACACTGGATACCCGTACTAGCCGTGTCAGTGTGGATGGAACTGCCCTGACGCTGACGAGCCATGAATACCGCGTTCTCGCTTACCTGATGCACCATCCGGGTGAAATCGTCTCCCGTGCGGAGCTGACCGAACATATTTACGCGCAGGATTTCGATCGTGATTCGAATACGGTCGAGGTATTTATCGCGCGCTTGCGCAAGAAACTGCCACCGGGCCTGATCGAAACCGTGCGCGGATTGGGCTACCGGCTCAACAAAGCACAATGAACTTTGCCTTCTTACGCAACTCCCTGCGTATACGTCTCTTGGCGGGCACGCTCGTCTGGATCGTCATTTCGATTCTGGTTGCGGGCTGGGGGCTTGGCCAACTCTTTCATCAGCATGTCGAAGCCCAGTTCGATGTGGAACTGAAGAATCATCTGGATCAGCTAACAGCCCAACTAATTCTCGATGAGCAGAATCAGGCCCAGGTTCGATTGCTTCCGAGTGACCCGCGCCTTAACAAGCCCCTGTCCGGCCTGTATTGGCAGATCGATCGCATCCCCGCTGCGGATGAGCAACCCGTCAAGGCTGTTTTGCGTTCCCGCTCACTGTGGGATGAAACATTGACGGTCCCGGCCGATACCCCGGCGGACGGAGAGATTCATCAGCATCGGATTGAAGGCCCCCAAGGAGTTGCTCTAAGAGTGGTGGAACGCACCGTCACCATTGACACTCACTCCCTGAGGTTGATGACTGCGGCCAATGAAAGTCTGATGACAGTGCCTGTCGAGGACTTCAAAGGCCATCTTTGGATGGCGCTGGGCATACTTGGAATGGGATTGACGCTCGCCGCTTTGATGCAGGTATTCGTCGGGCTTGCTCCACTACGTAGCATGCAAAACGCCCTAGGGCGTGTCCGGCACGGAGATGCCCGAAACATGGAAGGCACCTTCCCGAACGAGATCATGCCGCTGGTGAATGAGTTCAACACGGTGCTGGCGCAAAACGCTGAAGTGGTCGAGCGTGCCCGAACGCAAGCCGGCAACCTTGCCCATGCGCTTAAAACGCCGCTGAGCGTCCTCGCCAATGCCGCCAATGCTCCCAAGAAGGGAGATGACGACTTGGCACGTCTGGTCGCATCGCAAGTCGATGCCGTGCGCAAGCAGGTCGATTACCACCTGAGCCGGGCACAGGCTGCCGCATCGGTACAAGTTCCTGGCATACGCACCGCCGTTGAGCCTGTCATCCAGGGACTGGTGCGGGTCATGCAGCGGGTGCATGCAGACCGCCAGCTTGAGTTTGTCGTGCATCCTGATCAAGCCAATCTGGCATTCCGTGGTGAAGAACAGGATTTACAGGAAATGCTGGGGAATCTGATCGATAACGCGTCGAAGTGGGCCAGATCACGGATCGAGATTCAAGTCTCGGACGAGTCTGGCAAACTCCGGGTGAGCATCGATGACGACGGCAAGGGCATAGCCGAGACCGAATGCGATCATGTACTCAAACGAGGGGTTCGCGCGGATGAGCAGGTTCCCGGTACGGGTCTGGGGCTTGCCATAACCGCCGACTTGGCGCGAATGTACGGTGGTGATTTGGTGTTGGCTAAATCCTCATTGGGCGGGCTTCAAGTCTCGTTGATACTGCCGGCAGTTTGACTCTCACCATTGCACTCGCCAGACTGAAGATGGCGCCGTGGGGTTTGCTTATCACCCCAGGCAACACGGTAGTTTTCGGTAGAAGTGAACCAGCATTTTGTTGTTGCACACACTGGGTTGTTTGTTCATCCGGCGTTCAGCTTCGATGAGCATAATTGGCCAAGCTGAAGAAGCGATATCGTCGGAATCATTGCCAATTGAGTGCTCCCATCAACCATCATCTGTTCTGGAGAATCACACCCATGAAACCCTACCTTCTGACCGCCCTGACTGTGCTGACCCTTGCCGCTACCGGCCCATCCTTCGCAGCGAACGAAGCCCACGACCATGGCCACGGCACGACGTCCGCCACCTTGCAACTCAACGCCGGCAAGAAATGGGAAACGGACGCCCCGCTGCGCAAGTCCATGGGCGAAATTCGCCAGTCGATGGCATCCTCACTGCACGCGATTCATGAGAACAAGCTGTCGTCCAAGGGCTACGGGGCGTTGGCGAAAAAAGTGGAGGATGCAGTTGGCAATATGGTTGCCAACTGCAAGCTCGGCACCCAGGCCGATGAGCAGTTGCACCTCATCATCGCCGACCTGCTCGCCGGCGCCGAACAAATGGCGGGCAAGGTGAAGCAGGCCAAGCGCATGGACGGTGCGGTCAAGGTTATCGGTGCGCTCGACAACTACGGCAAGTATTTCGACGACCCAGGTTTCCAGCCAATCGCGCACTGAAAGCCGGGGCGGGACGCGACAACCTGCCGTCCCGCCGGCGCCGACTATTTACGTAAGATCGGCCATACTTCAGGTAACTGGCACATTGCTGCCCAAGTTTGGCCACAGGCCCAATGACCGCCCTGGCCGATATGTGTGAATAGGGTATCCGGCAGGTTTCAGAGTTGAGCAGCCCTTTGACCGGCAGCTTACTGCCGAGGACAAACTACCGCTTCTGGCCGGGTACTGAAATTCTCCCCATCAATTTGGACGCCTAAAAGCAGCCGTTCAGCGGGGTCGGACGCAGAATTTTCAAATGTAACCGCCACGGACAGCTAATGGCCGGATGCTGCCGGCTGCGGCAGGTGATCATTGTCGTCAGTCAGCATAATCACCTCGCGGGACTGCCCGCCCAACACCATCAGAATCCACAAGTTTCAACTCATTTCGAGCATCCATGACGTCGTTCAGATCGTCAGGGATAAAATGACCACATGTTGATGGAAGTTGCCCGTCTTGGCATCACAGGTGCGAGGAGAACAAAGATTCAGGCGAGAAAACTGCTGATGTCCACGATGCTGGTCGCGAGCGTCTCCGTCCACGCAGCGACACTCAGCGGCACCGTGGTGGGCGTTTCCGACGGGGACACGATCACCGTGCTGGATGCCAACCGCGAACAACACAAGATCCGGGTTGCCGGTATCGATGCGCCCGAGAAGGCGCAGCCATTTGGGCAGCGCTCGAAGAGGTCCCTGTCGACGCTCGTGTTCGGCAAGGATGTCGACGTCCAGTGGAGCAAGCGGGACCGCTACCGAAGGATCGTCGGCAAGGTGCTGGTTACCGATCCGACCTGCCAGAGGCAGTGTCCGAAGACGCTAGATGCCGGCCTCGCGCAAGTGTCACCGACCGGCACATAGGAGCCACTTGATGATCGGCACAATGGAGCCAGGGCGTGACCGGCACATTGGAGCCACCCCGTGATCGGCGTAATGGAGCCACCCACGGATCGGCACATTGGCGCCAGCGCCGGATCGGCGTAATGGAGCCAGTCTCACTCTGACGGACGTCTCGACCTTTCGCGGCCCACCGCTACCCTGCCGGGTTTGGCAGGAGGAAGCCGGTGGCCCGCAGGAGCATCGAGATGCACGAGTACCGCCAGGCCCTGATGCGTTTGCGTCAGGGCGATTCGGAGCGCGAGATTGCCCGCTCCGGTTTGATGGGCCGCGCCAAGGCGGCCCGCTTCCGAACGCTGGCCCAGGCCCAGGGCTGGCTTGAGCCCAGCCGCCCCTTGCCGCCGGACGCCGAGATCGCCGCCGTGCTGGCGCCCCCGCGCCTGCCGGCCTCGGCCCAGTCGGCCCTCAGCGCCTACCGCCCCCTTGTCGGGCGCTGGCTCGGCCAGGGTGTCTCGGGGGTGGCGATCCACGCCGCGCTGGTGCGCGAGCACGGCTTCACCGGCCACTACTCCAGCGTCCGCCGCCTGATCGGCGCCATCGGGCGGGACCTTCCGCCCGACACCACGGTGCGCCTCTCCTTCGATCCCGGCGAGGCGGCCCAGGTGGACTTCGGCGCCGGCCCCGAGCTGGTCGATGCCGCCACCGGCGAACTTCGCCGCACCTGGGCCTTCGTGATGACCCTCGCCTTCTCGCGCCACCAGTACGTGGAGTTCGTGTGGGACCAGAGCGTGCGCACCTGGCTCGGCTGCCACCAGCGCGCTTTCGAGTGGTTCGGTGCGGTGCCGGCGCGGCTGATCATCGACAACGCCAAGTGCGCCATCACCCGCGCCTGCGCCCGCGACCCCGAGGTGCAGCGGGCCTACGCCGAGTGCGCGGAGGGCTACGGCTTCCGGATCGATGCCTGCCCGCCGCGGGACCCGCAGAAGAAAGGCATCGTCGAGGCCGGGGTGAAGTACGTGAAGGGCAACTTCCTGCCCACCCGCCGCTTTCGCGATCTGGCGGATCTCAACGCCCAGGTGCGCGAGTGGGTCTTGCAGGTGGCCGGGCAGCGGACGCACGGCACGACGCGGGTGAGGCCGCTGGAGAGCTTTGCGGTGGAACGCGCATTGCTCCTGCCGCTGCCGGCGGTGCCGCCGGATCTGGGCAGCTGGCAGCAGGTGACGGTGCATCGGGACTGCCACGTGAGTTTCGAGCGCGGGCTCTACTCGGTGCCCTTCACGCTGGTGGGCAAGCGCCTGTGGCTGCGCGCCACCGACAGCGTGGTGACGGTGTATCAGGACTTCCAGCCGGTGGCCGTCCATGCCCGTAGCCGCCGGGCCGGTGAGCGGCGCACCGTCACCGACCACCTGCCGCCGGAGGCCCGAGCCTTCTTCGCCCATGACCGCGCCTGGTGTCTGCAGCAGGCCGCCGGGGTCGGGCCGGCCTGTGCCCGGCTGATCGAGCGGCTCCTCTCGGACCGCGTCTCCGAGCGCCTGCGGGCGGCCCAGGGGGTGCTGCACCTGAAGGCCAAGTACGGCGCCGAGCGGCTCGAGGCGGCCTGCGAGCGGGCCCTGGCGCACGACAGCCCGCACTACCGCACCGTCAAGACCATCCTCGCCGGGGGGCACGATCTGGCGCCCGCCGCGGGGCCGGTCAGCAGCGCGCCCTACGCCGGCGGGGCCCGCTTCGTCCGCGGCGCCGCCGATCTCTTCGCCGACGAACCCCCTTCGATTCACTGACCCCCAAGACGCCATCCCGGCGTCTTTACCTACCAAGGAGCTTCACCATGAACCCCGCCACCGAACTGGCCCCGCAGCTCAAGCAGCTGCGCCTCTCGGGCATCCTCGACTCGCTCGATGCGCGCAACCGCCAGGCGATCGACGCCAAGCTCGCCTACACCGAGTTCCTCGCCCTACTGGTTCAGGACGAGCTGGCCCGGCGCGAGCAGAAGAAGTTCGCCACCCGGCTGCGCCGCGCGGCCTTCCGCGCCACCAAGACGCTGGAGGGCTTCGAGTTCGACCGGCTGCCCTCGACCAACCGGGCGCTGGTCCATGACCTCGCTACCGGCCGCTACATCCACGAGAAGGCCCCGGTGCTCATCGTGGGCCCCTGCGGCACCGGCAAGAGCCACCTGGCGCAGGCGCTCGGGCACTGCGCGGTGCGCCAGGGGCAGGACGTGGTCTTTGCGTCCTGCGCCCAGCTGCTCGCGAGCCTCAACGCGGCCCGGGCCATCGGCAACTACGAGAGAAAGCTCCAGCAGCTGGCCCGCGTGCCGCTGCTGATCATCGACGACTTTGGCCTGAAGCCGCTGCGCGCCCCGGCCGACGAGGATCTGCACGACCTGATCGCCGAGCGCTACGAGCAGGCCGCCACCGTCGTCACCAGCAACCTCGACTTCACCGAGTGGGACCAGGCCTTCCCGGGCAACCGCCTGCTGGCTTCCGCCACCGTCGATCGGCTGCGCCACAACGCTTATTGCCTGACCCTCGACGGGGCGTCCTACCGGGCGCCGCGGCAGGGGCCGAACAAGGCCAAAACGACGCTTGCCAGCACCCCGAAAAACAACCACTCTTGAACCCCCGAAGACGTCCCTCAGAGACGATTCAAACTGGCTCCTATATGCCGGTCAGCGGTGGCTCTATTGTGGCGGTCAGTGACACGCAAGTGACCGCCGGGCTTGCGTGGTGGTACCGAAAGTACGCCAAGGAACAATCCGCCGAGGATGCGCAGCGCTACGAGCTCGCTGAGCAGGAGGCACGTTCCCATCGTGCCGGCCTGTGGTCGGACGGACAGCCTATGCCGCCGTGGGATTGGCGAAAGGCGGCGCGATGAGTCACAAGCTGCAATGGCCGGAAACCGTCGATCAAGCGGTCGGCGTGTTGCTGGGCCTGCTGCCAGATGGTGAAAAGGCCAAGATCGCCGCCATGTCGCAGGACGACTTGGTCGCATTGCACTTGGGCATGGGCATGTGGATTCGGAACAACTTGGGGCTGTGGTCGGAGAACAGTGCCCTGCTGCAATCGGCCCGCGCGCAAAACCCTGACGATGCCTCTGTCGTGATCATCGAAGCCCTGTGGCGGCGCTTGCGGGAAGCGACCCCGAAGGTGCATTGAGATGTGCGGTCGTTATGCGCTCTACGGCCCGCGATCCCGGATTCGGGACCGATTCGACCTCGACGATGGCTTCGACTTCGGTCCCCGCTACAACATTGCGCCAACGACGAACGTGTTGGTCGTTCGCCCCGGCTCGAGCGGCCGGAGGGTGGGCAGCCTCTACCGCTGGGGGCTGATTCCCGGGTGGGCGAAGGACGGCACCATGGGCGCGAAGCTCAGCAATGCCCGCGCGGAGACGGTGTCCGAGAAGCCCGCATTCCGCACCGCGTTTCGTCGCTGGCGATGCATTGTGCCAGCCAGCGGTTTTTTCGAATGGAAGGCCGTTCAGGAAGACGGCCGCACGGTAAAGCAGCCCTATTTCATCCGCCCCCGGGATGAAAACGAACTGTTCGGGTTCGCGGGGCTCAGCGAGCGGTGGGTATCGCCCGACGGCGAGGAAATTCACTCGTGCTGCATCGTCACGACCGACGCCAACGCGTTGATGATGCCGATCCACGACAGAATGCCGGTCATCTTGGCCCCCGGCGATTACGACGCCTGGTTGGACCCCGCCAACGTGAATGCGGAGATGTTGCGCGTATTGCTTTGCGCTGCCGAGGCCGATGACATGATCGCTTACCCGGTGAGCCGGGCAGTCAATTCATCCCGTACCGATGCCCCAATGCTGGTCGAGCCGACATGACCCAGCGGCTTCGTCCGGGCATCGCCGAGCCCGTGTTTCTGATGTTCTCCCGCCAGCAGATAGAAACCGGCGACATCGGTGAGCCCCTTGAATTCTTGCGGGGCTTGACGGCCGACCCGCGGGCAGCCCTCGACTACTGCGGTCGAATCAGCCTGATGGTCGACGGATACAACGACGACCCGCGCGAAATCTTCGAGATCTCGGAGGTCCGGGCCTTCCTCAAAGGCCTCGACGCGCAGTGGCCCTACTGGTTCTTCTTCCTGTCCCAGGCCGACGACTCGATCAAGCTGCTGGAGAGCTGCCTGTGCGACACCATCGAGGTGATCCCGGGCGTTGCGTCCATCGACCTCGATCAGATGGAGCGGGCGCTGGCGCGCCACTTCGGGGCCATGAACCGCCTTTGCGAGGCGCTGAACGTGCCGGAGGAGCAGATCGAGGAAATCTCTGAGGGGATCGTCAGCCTCATCCACAACGCCTCGGTCGAGCGGATCGACGGCGACGACTACCAGTAGCCGCGCCGCCGCACCAGATACTGGCCGCGCCCGGCTCCTTCGACTGCGGAACGATGTGGAGCGGCAGCCTGCGCTCGAAAGTGTCCGACGTACGCTTCATCTCACATGGCATCTCGCCCTCAGGCATCTTCTCGAACGACCGATTCGGTACAACGGGGTCTGACTCGAGGCGGCGTGTGGTCTGCGGACGTCTCAAGTCCGCGGCGCATTCATCAAGTACACCCCCTGACTTCCCTGGCGCTTGCGGGTGGCAATTCAGATCGCTGGCTTGAGCCTGGATAAGCCCTGCGCAATACTGCAAGGGCTTTCTGTGGACATCGTGTCTGCACAGCCTTCATCGGCGACCCCGGTCGCCTTGAAGTCCAGCCCTGCTGGCGTCGCAGTCGTTACCTGCCTCAAGGATACCCGGCGTCGATCGGGTCCGGCCATGTCCATGGCCGTGTGTCTTGTTCAGCCACCCGGCTGAATGCTGTGTCCTGCCGCGCGACCTTCGGGTCGATCGGCATCGAGCGAAGGCCCCGTTCGCAAGAACCGTGGGCCTTCATCCTGCACGTGCCGCCTGGCACGTCGCCGAGCCGCTCTGCCGTCCACGGCGGAGCATCCCGAACGGGGAACCCCAAGTTCCCCGCCAGGGATGGGTGTTCCCTTCCATTCCTGAAGGAGAACACCATGTTCGCAATCCCTGTAACGAGAGAGTCGCGCCCGGTCGCCGTGCTGCTGGGAGGCTCCGGACATGCCCGGACGCCCGCTGTTCGCACGCCCGCCGTGCCGGCGCTGCTGAAGCTGCAGCCCAACGCCCCCGGGCGCTCCGGCTGCGCTTCCGAGTACCGCGCGTCAGGAGGCTGATCATGCCGATCAGCCTCTACCGCCGGCGCATTGCCGCCACTGTGATCCAACTGGCCAAGGACGATCCGTCTCTGGTCAGGGAGGTGATCGCCCGCTTGCGAGAGTCGGGTGAGATCGAAGCCGACGATCTGGTCTACCTGGACCGGATCGCCGACCGCTGGATGAGGATTGCCGAGGACAACGGCAGGCACGCCGCATCAACGTATCCGCGTCAAGCGCGCGGGTAGCGGGATGCCCCTGGCCTTCGCCATTGCCGCAGCGATCTTTTCCAGCAGATCGGGACGTTCATCGTTCAGCGTATCGGCCCATCGGGCCAATGCCTGGTCGATGTCGTTCTGTGTTCGCGCCCCGTCGAAGTCGAGACCGAGTTTTCGGAAGGCCTCGATTTCGTCGGGCGTGAACCGTAGTGCATCGCCTGCACGCAGCATGTGTGGGCACCTCTTGACCTGTGAGCGTTCAGCTTAGCAGCGCCGCATGTCCGTGCAACCCCGGGGAGTCCACCGCCTCCCCGCTCAGGGACAGGTGTTCCCTCTGTTCGTCATTGGAGAAAACACCATGTCCCTTGAGAAATCCCGTCCTCGTCCCCGGCGCTCCGGCATCGAGTCCGAGGAAGAGCGTGCCTGGGTCGGCTTCTACCAACGCGTCGGCCGTGATTCGGCCATCGCGACGGAAGTCATGGCCCAGCTCGAGTCCGATCCCGAAATGAAGCGTACCCATCTGGCGTTATACCTGTGCTGCAAGGAATCGCTGCGTCAGCACAAGGCCCGCCAGGCGCGCAACAAGCGGATCGGTCAGTTCGTCCGCTGGCTGTGCCACGGCCTGTTCGTCCGGCCGCTGCGCAGTCTGCAGAAGGGTCTGCGTCACGGCAGCGACATCGCCGTCGAATGCTTGCCCGAAGTGGTCAAGGAGCCGGCTGTGGCCCAGGTGCGCCGCCTGGCTAGGGAAACCGAGTTCACGACGGCACACACGGCCTTCGAGCAACAGGCGGCCCAGTCTGCGGCCGACCCGTTACCCGCATCCACTGAAGCCCAGGCCTCGCCCAGCGCAAAAACACCGCGCGCGGCCGCCTGACCCGAGAAGCGCCGGGCCTTCACCGGCCCGGCCTGTGATGCGGCGGCACCGGCCGTCGCATCCGGATCGCCGATCGCCCACGCCCGCTGTTCCCCCAGCGGTGCGTGCGGTGCTCGCCCCGATCCCCCACCACCCCATCGAGTGCCCGTGAACGCAGGCAAAGCGACTTCACGGGGCGCCCACACCCGCCCGCTATGCCGTCTGCGCGCGTCGGGCCAAACCCCGCCCGCCGATCTGCCCCCGGCATGCCGGCCCCATTTTTCTAGCAATGAAAGGAAGCCTTTGATGATCACTATCACCGCCATCCTGAACGCCATCGAAGCGCACGCTGAGAGCGCCATCGTCCCAGAGCTTCGCCTCATCAAGAAGGAGGTCGAGAAACTGCGCCCGTCCCTCTACCCGGATGACCAGGAGCACGCCGACGCCCTGCTGCTGAAGCTGGACCGCCTGCTGTCCGACCAGGTCGTCGTCACCGAGGCCGGCGCGTTGGCGCAAGGATTCCAGGCAGTGGCTCAGGCGGCCTGAGCCGCAGCGACACCACCGGTTAGCCGCCCGTCGGCTCGCCAGACACCCAACAACCCCGTGGGGCTCACGCCCTGCGGGGTGGAGTTCCACGATGATTCGAAAGGAACCCGAGATGAACAAGGTGAGTATCAATGCGGCGCAACTGCGCTACGTGATCGATTGCGGCGAGGGCTATACCTGTCTGGGCTTCGCCAACGCCCGGGATCACGCCAACCAGATCGCCTGCAGGCTGGGCCGACCCGACCTGGCGTTTACAGAGGAGGACTACGCGACCCTCGCCGGCTACGAAAAATACGGCCGAGCCGTCCAGGCCTGGAGCCAGTCTCCGCTGACGCGCACGACTTACTTCGATCCCGGCACGGATGCCAAGGCCGCCAGGGTCCTGGAAACCTCCCGCACCCGCGAACGGAAGGTCCGCCTGATCCTCGGTGATACCAGCACCGGGGAACCCTGGCTGGAGGAACACGATGTCATCGGCCGTATTGGCCGCTCGACGGGGAGTTTGAAGGTCCCCTTGCTGATCGAGCCCGGCGAGCATGGCGGCTGCGCCATTCTGTGCGCTTGCCTCCTTGCCATCGTGGATTGGGAATCGGGCGACTTCCTGTATCGCCATGCCGCCTACCGCGAAGCCGACTTGAGCATCAAGCCTTCGGGCGACCCCGACCCGTCCTGGAACGTTCTGCGGCGCGAAGAAGTCGTCGCCAGTTTCCGGGACATCGGCAAGGCCGGCGCCTACCTCGCCTTCATGCGCGGCGCGACGATCGAGCCGCGTGTCTTCCAGTGACTTCGAGGGCCGTACCCGTTGGAGCGACGTCTCCCCGGCAGAAACGCTGGGGAGGGGGTCGCCCGCAGAAAACCAACCGTGCTACGCCGCCAGGCGGCACTGGGTGTATTCGCGGTCGATGAGCCAGTGCAGGAACTGGGTGTCCTTGGAGACGCCCCAGTAGTGCGCCTTGCATCGGGCGATGTAGGCGTCCAGGTCGTCGAGTGTGCGGATGTCCACCGGCTCGATGTCGGTGATCTTCCGGAAGCGCTCGACCTCCCGGCGAGTGAGTCGAATTTGCGAGCCGAGGCGGATCATCGTCGTTCTACGTGAAGGGTTGAGCCTTCATCTTGATCAAATTTTCCAGGCTTGTCGCGGGTTTTGCGGCGGTCATGCAAAAAATTTATGCAGTGCCAATAGGCTGACATCCCAGTCACACTGGAGTGCAAGTAGGCCCTTTGACCAAGCTGGCGGCACCGTTGCGCCGCAGAAGCCATCGGCACGCCCTCATCACCAACGCCATTCGCAAGCCCGTCGGATTCCGGCCGCTTGAACGTTGCGTCCTTTGCATCCCCTTGAATCCACCCCACTGATGCCGGAAACTGACTGGGCTTACATGCATTCCATCGTGGAATGTAGTCCGGCCCCTGGCCGGCGTCGCAGTCGATACCTGCCTCATTCATCGTGCCGACCGATGTTACGTACATTCGTCCGCACCTTCATCCCAAGCGGGGACCTCGTCCCCTTTGGGATCGGCGTTCCCGCTTTTCTTGTTTACTCGAGGAGAACGCCATGAATCTATCTGCCTTGTCCCGCGCCGATCTGGTCCGCGAATTACTCTCGCCCCTGGTTTGCGCGTCGAGTACCAACCCTCTACACGTCAGCGATGCCGTAGCGCAAATGGGCATGCTCGGCACCACCGATACCGTTCTCGCCCATCGTTTGGGCATTGCCCGCGAACTGCTGCTGCGCGACCTGCGTGAGCAGATGCGCAGCGGCCCGCTGATGACTTCGCCGCAGGTCCTGCGCGACTGGCTACGGCTGTATTGCGCTGGCCTGGAGCATGAGGTGTTCCTGGCGCTCTACCTGGACGCCCAACATCGCCTGATCGAAGCCGAGGAGTTGTTTCGGGGAACCCTGACCCAGACCTCCGTCTATCCTCGGGAACTGGTCAAGGGAGCACTCGCCCGTAATGCCGCCGCGCTGGCTGTGGCCCACAACCATCCCTCGGGGGAAGCCGAGCCCTCGCGGGCCGATGAGCTGCTGACCCAGAACCTGAAGCACGCGCTGAGCCTGGTGGACGTGCGGGTGATCGACCATTTCGTCGTCGCCGGCGACACGGTAGTGTCGTTTGCCGAACGCGGGCTGATGTAGCGCCATGCGCCGCCGATCAACCGCGTCGCGTCCGATGCTCAAAGCCATGCCCACCTCATCCGGTCGGGCTGCCTTTTCGGTCGCATGAGGACATCATCATGTCGACGAGAATCCCACCCCATTGTCCTGTTTGCGCGGGCGACGGCGTGCCGCTGGGTACGTTGGGCCGCCTGCGCTGGTTCCGTTGTCGCGACTGCGGCATGAACTTCAGTCGTCAGGCTGGCACGCGCCCCAAGACCAAGTCGACATCTCATCACGAGGAAGGAGAACCGCATGGAAACGCCCGCCGTGGCAAGCTTGCAAGCGCAGGCTGAACCCTTGGCCTCGTTATCGATCTCGCATCTGAGTTCAAGCACCCGCCTGAAATTGGCCGATGACGAGTTGTCGGTCAACGCCTACCCGACCGACTGCGGCGGCATCATCTATGTCGGCGTACCCCGTTACCGGGTGCCGACGGAAACCGATCTGGCCACGATCTTCGAAGTCGCGGAGCAAGCCGGTATTGCCTGGCTGAAGTTCGATAGCGAAGCGGCCGTGATTGACGGTCTGCCGGTCTTTGATTTGCAGGAGCCCGAGGCGTGAGTCGGCAATCCAGCTCTCACAACGGGGCCACACGTTAGTGGCGGTGGCCGGACATGTCTGGCCACCGCTATGCCAGCAGCGTTTTAAGCCGTTCCAAGCCCGCTTTGATGTCGTCGCCAAGGCGTAAGGCCTCCGGGCCGCCTTCCATTGCTTGCTGAGCCGCCCAACTGCAAAACTCCGCCATCAAAGAAGCCTTCTCGGTGGTGATTTTCGAATGGCGGAGGCCATCCTCAATAAGGGGGATTAAGCCGGCAGCTGCGCGCAGCCTGTTCAACGCAGGCGTGGGTTCGGGGATTTTCGACATGCAGGCATTTTAGCGGCGGGGCGCCCAACAAGCCATGGCAATCGACGGCGGCCAAACAGCGGAACAGATCCTGAGTCTTGTGTTTGGGTGGATGGCCGAAAAGTTTGACGACCTACGATAGCTCCGTCATGCCGAGTTTCACTCAAAGGAAGGCCGCCACCCTAATCATAGCCGCCCGGCTGCCTTCAGGGCCGCTTGTATGGTGGCAAGCGGCAGGAACAGAGGCGGCGCCCAGTAGGGGAAGCGCGCCCTAGGCCTCGTTCCAACCGGCCACTCGTTCATGCTCGACATCTATCAGCACAGCGCCCCCAGCGACCCTAGGCCGCAGCGACAGGCAACGCATCTATGTCACATTCAATCCACACGATCCAACTACGCTCCGGCCGGGGCTTCGTGCGACTCCTTGTGGAGATCCATATCAATCACCGCATCCGCCATGGCGGCCAGTTCCGGCGTCTGGGACACGAAGAACTCCTGCTGATATCCCCCCAGCCGCAGCACCTCCCGCTTCATCGCCATGAACATGCGCTTGCGCTCGGGGTCCAGCGGCCCATCGGCCTCGTCCGAGAACAGTGCGCCGTAGCGTCGCCCCGTGTGCTGGGCGAGGTACAGCGCCACCGCCCGGATCAGGCACTCGTTGATCCAGACTCGTTCGCCGCCGCTCATCAGGCCGACACTTTTGCTCTCCCCCGACTCGGCGTCGTGCACTAGGATGTCGAAGCCCTCCTTCTGCTCGCCCTTGCCCGTTTCCACCAGCGTCTGGATGGACACCGTAAAGCGGGGACCGTAGCAGGCGAGCAGGAGGTCATTGGCGAGCGCCGACAAGGCCGGGCCGGCGTCATCGATGGCCAGCGCGATCAGACCATCGTTGCTCATGCATTTGGCAAACAGGTTCCAGTTACCCAACTCGGTTTCGACGTGAGCGATGCGGTTCGCCACCAGTGCCTGGCGGCCGGCTAGGGACGCAGCCTGCTGCACCAGGACACCCAAGGTTTCGGCATCCCCCACTGCGTTAAGATGGGCCTGCTCGGCGGCAGTCACCGACTGTGCCGCCTGTTCCATCCTCGTCTGCGCATCGATCAGGCACCGCTCGTCATAAGGCGCAGGTAAGGCCGCCAGCGCCTGCTGGAGCCGGTCGAGGGCGGCACGGTAGTGCTTCGCCTGCTGTTCGCGCTGGTGGGCGATCGCCTGCCGCGCCGCATCGATCTGCTGGCGCTCGGCGGCCTCCTCGGGCATCTCCGCCGGCGACTGATCAGCCGCGGCATCTGGGCCCTGCGCCGTCCGCAGTACAGTCAACTCCTCCTCGATCTCCGCCAGCGTGGCTCGCGCCCGTGCCATTTCCCCGCCCTGGGCGGCCAGCAGCGCAAACCGCGAGGCATGCGCCCGGGCACGCTCGGCCAAGAGCTCGGCCCGGGCCAATGCCTGCGGTGCAGCGGCTAGGGCCTCATGCTGTTCGCGCAAGCCGTCCAGTTCCTTCTGCACCGTTGCCTTCTCGCGCCCCAGGCGCTGGATCGCCCCCTCGGCACTGGGCATCAGGACCTGGGCTTCCCGCGCATCGCCCAAGAGCTTGCATTGCCCCTGCAGGTCGGTACCCGCACACGGCACCTCGCCGGTCAGCCCAAAGCGCCGGGCCAGCTCCTCGGCCTTGAGCACCGCCTGTCCGGCCTCGCGCTCGATCCCAGACAATTTCTGGTGGGCCATCCGCGCCGCGGCCTCGCACTGGCTCAGGCGTTGAACGTGCTCCCGCCATGTTCCGATCTGCGCCGATCGTAGCGACGAGACTCGCTCGGCCAGCGGCAGACGGTGCTCTCCACGCCGCACGGCTGGCGCCCCTGCCAGCAAGGTGAGGCACTGCCGGCGCTGGTTCTGCAAGGCTTGCCGGCGGTTGCGCTCCTGGCTGAGACGCTGGGCGATGCGCTGCTCCAGCCGTTGTAGCCGCTGTTGCTCGCCCCGATCCTGGGCCTGCAAGGCATCGATGGCGTCTTTGCCGGCCTGGACTACCGCTTGGCATTCTCCCTGAAGTTGCCGCCGGCGCGCTTCTACGCCTTGCGCCTGCTCGCGCTCGGCCAACAACTGGGCATGCCGGTTTCGCGCCGACTCCTGCGCGGCTTGGGCCGCCTGTCGGCTGGACAGGCTCTGCGCGACGCGAGGCTGGGCGCCATCAAGACGCCGCCGCTCGCCCTCGATCCGCTGCGCTTCCTCGTCCAGCCCAGCCTGTTCCTGCCGGATCGCCGCGAGGCCCGCCTTGAACAGCCGTGCCGTCTCGGCCGCCTTCTGGCCGAGCGCCCGGATTTTCTCCTGCCCGAGCAGATCGGCGAGCAGGGTCTTGATCTCGGCATTGCGGTAGGCGCTCAGCTGCCGCTTGCCCTGCGCCGAGAACACCGAGGTAAAGAAGGTATCGGCGCTGCCGCAGATGGCCTCGACGCAGCGGGTATAGGTATCCACCTTGCCGTCGGACACGATGCCGTTGTCCAGTGCCACGGGTTTCCAGGCGCCATCGTCGGTGAGGACGAACAGGAAGGTTTCGGTCTTGCGCCGGCCGTTGAGGCGGATCACAACCTGTGATCGGTAACTGCGGCCGTCGTGGGCCCAGATCAGGTCTTTCTCGTTGTCGGGCAGGCAGACGTGGTCGTAATAGGAGAACCCGCCCGGACCGGCCACGCCGGCACGTGAGGGCATCGTGAGGTACGGGTGCATGTTGTCCATCACGGTGGTCTTGCCGCGCCCGTTCGCGCCGACGATGGCGACCAGTTCGGCGCCGTCAGCCAGTCGCTCGAAATCCAGGGTCAGGACATCGCGTCCCAGGCCATCGCGGATGCCGCGAAAGCCTTTGAGAGTGAGGGAAAGAGGTTGCATGGTGTTATTCCACTGAGAGATGACGACAACCTAGTCTCCTCGCGCCCTGCCCCGCTTCAACCCCGTCCGGCAGCCCCTACCCGGAAAGGAGCATTTTGGTCCTGGTGACATCGCTGATTACAATGCAATCAAAATATTTGATCAGCACGGGGACAACGTGAAGCTCACACAACTGCGGATCTGCAATTTCCAATCCTTCGGCCCGACGTCAACCGTTATCGATTTGGCGGCCATGAACTTTCTGCTCGGTCCCAATGGGAGTGGCAAGACGGCTGTACTGCAGGCACTCGCCCGTCTCTTCGGTTTAGATCCAGCCTTGCGGCGGATACGGCGAAGCGATTTCCACGTCACCTCGGCCGACCTTGCTGATGGCGCCCTTGGATTGCTGACGCTGTGGATCGAAGCGCAATTCGAGTTTCCAGAACTCATCGAGCCAAAGGGCAAACATGCCACCATACCCGCCCATTTCGCGCACATGCAATTGGAGTCCGCCGATGGGGTTCCGCGGATAAGATTCCGGCTGGCCGCCGAGATGGACGAGGATGGAGATATCGAAGAGACCATGCACTATGTGCTTCAGGTCGACGACGACGGCGTTCCGACCAAAACGGTGGCGGTGCAAAAGCATGACCGCAACGCAATCCAGGTGCATTACCTCCCCGCCCGACGGGATCCAACCGACCATATCTCCTACGCGGCCAATTCGCTATTGGGCCGCGCTTTACGCGCCGCCCACTGGCAGGCCGAACGCGACGAAATCGCCGGTCTCACCCAGGACATCAGCGAGGCATTGGCTGGAAATGCGGCGGTCGGCGGCCTCGGAAAACAGTTGTCCGCCCAATGGCAAGTCCTGCACAAAGGAAGCTATTACGCGAGCCCGTGCGTTTCGTTCGAGCGCAACGAGATCGACAACCTACTGCGCCATCTGACGGTCGGATTTACCCCGGGACATGGCGAGCCGATGGTCGACTTTTCGCGCCTGAGCGACGGTCAGCAATCCTTGCTCTATGTCTCGCTGGTGCTGTCCATCCAGGAAATCGGCCGCCAAGTACTGGCCGGCAAGCTCGATGCATTCGACGTCGATAAGCTCAGGCCCGCCGTCTTCACCCTGGTGGCGATGGAAGAGCCCGAGAACAGCCTGTCGCCCCATTACCTCGGCCGCGTGATCAAGGCATTGACCGCCTTCGCGGGCCACCACGACGCGCAGGCCCTCGTCGCCACCCACGCGCCGTCGCTGCTCAAACGCATGCCGCCGGAGAACATCCGCTACCTGCGCCTCAATGCGGACCGGCAGACCGTGGTCAAGTCGATCATCCTGCCGGAGGCCACCGATGAGGCTCACAAGTTCGTGCGCGAAGCGGTCCAGGCTTTCCCCGAGCTGTACTTTTCCCGGTTGGTCATCCTCGGGGAAGGGGACAGTGAAGAGATCGTCTTGCCGCGTTTGCTGCAAGCCAACGGACTCGCCGAAGACGACGCCTCAATTTCCGTCGCCCCGCTGGGGGGACGCCACGTCAATCATTTCTGGCGACTCCTTGATGGCCTGGGAATTCCCTATGTGACTCTGCTGGATCTCGACTTGGGACGCTACCAGGGTGGATGGGGACGTGTGCGGTATGCCGCTAAGCAGATCCTTGCCCTCGGTAAGCCAATAAAGGGGCTCACGGACGCAACGATTAAGGCCTTGCCCAAATGGAATGGCGAGGATCACGTAATGACATCAAAATTCGGAAAAGAATGGTTGGAGTGGCTCGAAGGCCGCGGCGTCTTCTTCTCCTCGCCGCTTGACCTCGACTTCGCAATGCTGCGGCAATTCTCAGCCGCATACGAAGTCGAAGAGCAAGACTTGGAAGATCCGGATGACGAAACCATTGTTGCGGTGCTCGGCAAGAGCCACGGGGACGCCGACCAGTACAGCGAAGAAGAGCAGCGTTACTTCGACGCCTACCATCACCGCTTCAAACTGAGCAGCAAACCGGCCGCTCATCTCGAAGCGCTGGCAGCACTGGACGATGCGGTATTGAACGTCGACATGCCGGAATCGATCGATCGCCTGTTGGACATGGTCACGGCCAAACTGGCGGAACTGCCGGAATGATCAAGCCCGACCGCTGGCATCCGTCCGACGGCCTGACCCTGGAACCCAACGCGCTCGCCGCCGCCAGTGAGACTGCGCGGAGCTTGGCGCTGACCGCCGGGCCCGGCGCCGGCAAAACCGAGATGCTCGCACAGCATGCTGATTTCCTGCTGCGTACCGGAACTTGCCGCTACCCGCAGCGCATCCTCGCGATCTCCTTCAAAGTCGACGCTGCCCGCAACCTCAAGGATCGGGTGCGCCGGCGTTGTGGCTCGGCACTCGCGGCCCGGTTGGACAGCCACACTTTTCACGCCTTCGCCAAGCGTCTGATCGACCGCTTCCGTCCGGTGCTGACCGGTAGGGACGCACTCGATGCGGACTACACGGTCGGTTCGCCGAGGGTCCAGCGACGCCAGATCGAGTTCGAAGACATGGTGCCCCTGGCCGTCCAGATCCTGCAGACCAGTTCCGTGGCACGCCACGCTGTACGACAGACCTACAGCCACGGTTTCCTCGACGAATTCCAGGACTGCACCGATACGCAATACCAGCTCATCCGGACTGTCTTCTTCGGCACCGGCATTCCGCTGACCGCGGTCGGCGACACCAAGCAACGAATCATGGGCTGGGCCGGCGCGCTGGAGGGGGTATTCCAGACCTTTGCCGAAGATTTCAACGCCCTTCCCCTGAACCTTTACCAGAACTTTCGTTCGCGGCCACGCCTGCGGCGCATGCAGAACGCCATGGTCAAAGTCATGGACCTCAATGCCGCAGTACCCGACGCTGAACTGGCAGGGCCAGGCGGCTCCGTCGACATCCTCGAATTCCAGGACAGCCAGGATGAAGCGGAAGCTCTGGCCGAGATGATTCAGGGATGGATCGACAACGAGGGCCTGCCGCCCTCGGAGATCGCCGTGTTGGTATCCAAGCAACCGAACCTCTATGCTGATCGCTTGATGGCGGAGCTGAGCCGCCGCAATGTCCCGTTCCGTGACGAGCAGAACCTGCAGGATCTGTCTGTCGAACCGGCGGCACGTCTTATCGTCGATTTTCTTGCCGTGGTAGTGAGCGAACGGGAGCCGGATGCCTATGGTCGGCTGATGGAGGTGCTTTTGGCGACGGGGCTGGACGAGGATGCTGCCTACGAGCAGCGAGCCCAGTGGAACCGCCATATCGATTGCACCCGCGATCAGGTGCGCCGAGGGGGCTTCGCCACGTACGACCCCGTCGCCCTGAGCAAGCTCGCCACTGAGTTCCTCAGCCTGCTGGGCCGGGAAGCTATCGCAGCGCTGTCAGCTGACTACGAACGCGGCGGCCGGCTGGACGAAATCATCGCGCAAACTCTGGATCGCATTACCGAACTCTTTGCCCTCGATTCTGATGCGGTGGGTGCCTTGTCACGGTTCTCCGAGGACAGCGCCGTTCGGATCATGACAATCCACAAGAGCAAAGGCCTGGAATTCGATAGCGTCATCTTGCTCGGCATCGAGGAACAAGCGTTCTTTGGCAAGCGCGCCGATGAGCGGTCAGCGTTCTTCGTGGGAATCTCTCGCGCAAAGCGACGGCTGTATCTGACCGTTGCTGAAAACCGGGAAAGACCACGGGCAGCCGTGCGTCGCTGGGATGAAGCCCGATCGCCCGTCAAGGAGTTTCTGGGATACGCGACGTCGACGACGTAAGCCTAATTAGGCGCAGCACCCTGCCGGTGGCTCAGAACAACTGCAAGGTCACCGGCTCGTGCTTATTCTTGCCCACTCCGTTCCAGAGGCCCAAGACCTCGCGCATTTACATCCCAACCGCATCCAAGCCGTGGCATCGTATCCCCGGCCCTGCGAAGCAAACCGTCCGCAATCTGCTCCGGGGTCTGCGTTGCGAGCGCCTCAAGGCACTCGAGCAACGGCTCGGCCCGCGCCTCGGTCACCTGCGCCCATACCCGCACCTTGTCCGCCAGATTCGCTAGTTGCGAGATTCCCGACGCCCGCGTGCGCACCACCGGTACGATCCGCCCCTCCAACTTGGTCTCCGCCGCCTCTGCGAGCACCCGCTCGATCGCCGCACGGTCGACCTCGTGGCGATCTTCGTCGGCGACGGTCCAGCGCACGCGCACAAACGCGCCGGCGACGTCCTGCCGCGCGACGGCGGCCCGCAGGGCGTCGAGGTCGGGCTTGCCGTCGAACACGATATCGACGGTTCGACGTGCTGGCGTGGGCTTCAGGGTGAAGCGCACCTGGTCGGTGTCGACCTCCCACAACAAGAACCCCTTTTCCCCTTCCTCGCCGTAGTGAAAACGACCGATCGAGCCGGGATAGGCGATGCACTGCCGCCCTACCCTGCTTTCCTGTTCCCATGCCTGATGCCGATGGATGTGCCCGAGCATGAAGGCCTGGGCCTCGGCGCCGAAGAGCGCGCCGGTGGTGAACTCGTGATCGAAGCCAGCCATCGGCACGCCGTGCTCGCTCACGCAGCCGAACACCGTGCCATGGGAGACGCCGATGGTGGGCACGCCCTGCCGGCGGGCGGCGCGGTGGGCGGGTGCGTAGCCGCGCAGCAACAGGGCCAGCTGCTCGCCGACCGCCTGGGCGGCATCCGTTGCACCGACCGCCGCGGCGACCGCAGCCTTGTTTACCGTGGGAATGCAGGAAAACAGCGCGTGGGCATTGCCCGGTAGCCGATCGAAGCACCAGCCCGTCGAAGCCAGCCATTCGCCCTGGGCCGTGAGGGTGACCTGCTCGATCCGGTCGGCCACATGCACCGGATGCCGTCCGCCCAGCAGCCGGAAGATCGCCAGGGTGCCCGGTGGCTCATGCGAGAACGTGCCTTGCAGCATCAGCACCGGGCAATGGTCGGCCAGGCGCCGCACCTGCGCGAGTAGCCGTTCGGCGGCCGGTGCGTGCAAGTCCAGGCCATGGTCGGTGGCATCGCCCGACAGGACCGCCGCCTCTACACCCAACGCGATGGCCCCGTCGACGGCGGCGCCGAAGCAGCGATCAGCTTCGATCAGGTTCTTCGTGCCGTAGTGGAGATCGGAGAAATGAGCGACTCGGATCATGATGCTCTCCCGCCTGAGGCGAGGTGCAGTTCGCTCTCGATCTTGTCGAGATAGCCCTGCGGGTCGTTGCCGTAGCGCTCCAGTTCGTCCCAGGCCCGGGCACGGCCGTTCGGGTTGATCTTCCAGCCCCTTCCCCAGCGCCGATCGGCATACGCCTGGTAGCGTTCCGGCACGATCCCATATGCCTGCACGCGCGCCATGAGTTGCTCGAAGCTCGGTCCACCCTCCCGCAGCGGCGGCGCCTCGACGGATGCCGCGTCGGCCATCGTCACTGCCTGGATGTCGGCCGCCCCCGGCTGCAGCGGCTCGGCGTTCGCCGCGGCCGGATTGCCCTGAAGCACCTGCGTCGCCAGTTGGGCCTGGACCAAGGCCGTCTCGGTGTCTTCGTTCTCGCGCAGCAAGGCCGTCACATCCACCGGCGCCTCGAGGTCGATGATCCACTGCGGGACGCGCACCGCCCTCCCCTGCTCGTCGATGTGGGCCACCTCCATCAGTTGCTTGGTGAGGTAGAACGGTGTGCGTTGACGGTCGAGGAAACCCGAGATGCGCCCGCCGCGCAGGAAGCCCACGGTCTCGAACTTCTGGATCGCCGCGTTCATCGCATAGAAGCTGTTGGTAGGCAGTTCGAAGGCACTGATCGAACGGATGCCGGGAATGAAGAACAGGAAGCGTCCGGTCAGGTTGCACTGGCGCTGCTGATACTCGCGGCAGGTCTCGGGGTCGCACAGGCCGCCGTTGTCCTCGCGGATCACGGTCTTGCGCCCGCCGAAGAGGCGGATCGTGCGCCGCCCCGTACCGTCGACCGGCACAGGGGCATGACACATGCAGTGGCGCACCCGGCCATCTGCCGAGTATTGCGACCAGTAGTGCTTCTCATGCGTGCCCCAAGCCGCCAGTTCGTGCGGCATCACGGTCTGCCAGTAGTCGGAGGGAAACACCACCGGGAAGCGGTACAAGCGCCGGCCTTCGCCCCGATCCTCGCCATAGGCATCCAGAATTTCCCGGGCGATTTCGGGATTGGGAAAGTCCTGCGCCCGCACGGTGAACCACGGCACGTTGCGCGGCACTAGCGGCGTCTTGAGATTGGGCAGGGCTTCGGCGATGGCGCGCTCGATCTGCTCGAACGACTGGCCCGCGGCCACGCCCTGGTCGTAGATTGCCTTCGCCTTGGGCTCTCCGGCGGCCTTCTTGGTGAGCACTTTGATGCCGGCGCGGATCTTTCCACCGGTAGGAATGCGGGCGGGGCCTTGCCCCAGCAGGGTCGGTGCAGCAGTAGCGCCGCCGCCCTGCACGGCGATGACGGGGTGTACGTTGGGATGGGCCATGACGGCGCTCCTCCATGAACGTCGGGAGATTCCGACGATTCATGCTCTCGCGACTTCGCCGCACTTCAACCCCGGCGCCGGACGGCGGTTTAGCAGCCGAACCCGCATCCCAAGTTGGCTACGCCTTGGGGCAACGCACACCTCCCTGCAATCTCTCCTTTCATTCCTTCCGAACAGCGTCCAATCTGAAGGCCGCACAGGTATCAGCCTTTCCGACGACTACAAGCAAAGACTTCGCTCGGCTCATGCCGACATAACGCAGCTCCAGATTCCGAGCAAGATCAATGGTATCCAGGCCCCACAAGATCACGATCGGCGATTCGAGGCCCTTGAAGCGCTGGATCGTGTCAATCAGTACCCGAGATTCGGATGACAGACGACGAAATCAGTTTCGCCATCCTTGGCTTGTTCTTCCTCCCGACGCAATATCCATCCGACCTGGAAGAAGACGACAAAGTCGCGGGGAAGCCCATCCCTCAACGCCCTGTAGACCTTTGCCTCCGCCTGGGATGGCAAGTCCGCCAGCTGGGCATCGGTCAGTTCAGGAATGATCGTTGTCATCGTCTTCCTCAACCACGGTCATCGTCTGCAGATTCAACGTGACCGTGCGACGACCGCTGGTCACAAACGCGATGGACATAACGCGCGTCGAGCCTCGCAGCTCCATTGATTCGATCCTTCCGAAACCGAAATGCTGGTGCTTTACCCTGGCGCCCGCGATGAAGGCAAGTGCAGGGTCGGCACGTTCATCGGCAACAGCATCGCGCCAGTTGCCGTCGAACATGAAAGACGTCACCTGCGTGGCAGGACTGCGAATAGGATGAACACGTATGTGTTCAGGATCAGAAACAAACTCGACCACGTATAGCCAGTAGCGATCGCCGTAGTCTTGGGCATTGCTGAACTGCAGCCTGGACAGCCCCACGCCCGTCTGGTTCCACTCGCCGTTGACACCCTTCACCTCGATGAACCGGTCTTCGCCTGTCAGCGGGTTTCGGCTGATGATGTCGTAACCAGGATGGGTTTGGGCCATCTGTTCCGCGACGCGCCCCCGAGCCTTTTCATAGGCGCATACGGTGGCGCGGGCCACCACCTCAACAGCCAGGTTGTGCTCGGATGGGCCTTCCTGCTCGTCGGCATCGGCAGATTCCTCTTGCTTCTTCCGAACATAGGAAAGTAGTCGTCGATCCCACTGCTCCTTGTGCTTTGGACGTGGCTTCTTGGCGCGCTTGTCGCCAGTCGACGAACCTGTGCTGTGGCCGTGCCCAGTAGCCTGGTCACCATCTGGCGCATCCTTTTCTCGTGCGCCCTTAGACCCGGTTCCAGGTTGCCCTTGATCGGGCGGCGGCACATCCTTGGGAGGAGCTTTCGGCTCACCTGTCGGCCGACTCGTACCAGGCCGATCCGCTGTGCGTTCTCCGCCTTTGGGCGCGTCGGCTGGCGCGGTATCCGGCTTGCTCTCTGGCTGGTAGCCGGGGTCGGTCGTGCTCCCCATGTCGTCCAAAGCCGACGAGGTCAAGTCATCTGCCTGTCCGCTTGCGCTTTCAGCATCCAAGTACGGGATACCTGCATCGGTCAGTTCTCGGTGAGCCTCCTCAACAGGTATGCTCATCAGCGGTCGAACGCTGAGGGTCAGTTTCGATATCTCGCTTCCAGACTCTTCCGGCATCAACTGGTGGAAGATGGCATTCAGGACGTGGGGCCAGCTGCGATTCCCCACCGGTCGCGCCAAGATCAGCTGGCGTTTGTCGATGTCATAGAAGGTATGCGCTGCCGAGGGTGGAGCCGAAGCCCAATCCCCGCCAACGTGCACGGACGCTTGGATGCGCACGAGCTCGTAGCTAATGGCGGTCAGCTCTGAAAGCGAGTTCCGCACCTTTTGTTTGACTGGCGTCGGTTTGTCGTGGAGCAATCGCGCAAGGATGTCGATCCGCTCCATCAGCTTGTCGGCAAGCTGCGGTTCCTCAGTCTTCTGTCCATCAACGAACTCAAGCGCAACCTCAGCGCTCTCACTGAGCCGCCTGACCCCGACCTTCTCAATGAACGGCCACAGCTCGGGGGCAGGTTTGCACAGCGCCCGGTCAAGCTCCGCATTGAAGAAACCTGCGTGCCACTCGCTGTCCTGAAGAAGCACTTCGTCAGGATGCGTGGGCTGCCCCATGAGGTTCAATATCGTTGGTGCCTCTTGCAACCTTCGAATGTCCGGGGCACCAATCTCCTCACGCTCGTCTGCTGCCGCCACGCCCATCAAGCAGGTGTCGTACACCGATCGATCCGCCCCTGCGACGGGCTTCGACTGCTCGAAGTACTCGCCGACGATGTCCAGCAGGATGTCGACGTAGTCTCGGCCCTCGGGTGCGTTCTTCACTCCGATTGCGGTGAACAGCGGCTTGAACGCCTCAAGATTGCCAGGAATGGTGAAGGCGCAGCGCCCGAGCTGCTGGGGCGACCAGTAAAGCTGATTCGGGCGGACAAAGCTCTTCTGACTCTCGACATAGATGCACCGAGAGCCAGCCAATGTCGAGATCAGCGGATCGGAACGCTGTGCCCGCTCGTTCAGCACCTGGTAGGTCGAAACGTGAGGCTGAGCGCCGGTCTTCACGCAGTACTGCAAATGGTCGATGACCAGCCTCGTTTCCGGATTGATGGTGACGTCCAGATCTTCCAGTAGCTCCGTTTTCAGGCGTGCCGTGTTTCTGAAATCGAGAATGTTGGCCTGCGACCTGAATGCCTCGGCGCGGTATGGCGCGTACAGATCGCCACCAGAGTGCCAGTTCTCCGTATCGCTTTCAGCTGGGAAGCACGCCACCCCACGGAGGCTGTCGATCGCACCCTGGAAGAACGGCTTCTCACTCCATTCCTCGTAGTGCTCACACAGGACGTAGAAGGCATCGCCGCTGGCGCGCTTTGCATCTTCCGTCGGCAGGTACTTCTCTGCGATGAAGAGCATCCGCTCCACCAGGTGCTGCGCAAGTGGTGACCGGCGTATTCCGAGGCTGTCGATGAAAGTGTGGACCGACCGGGCGTTGGGCACCCGACTGGCATCGAGCCAAAGGTGCGTCGCATCGCCAAGCACCTTCACCAAGTCATCGGTGCGCCTGTAGGTGTTGGTAGGGCGCGACCAACGCCCGTCCTGCGTCGGCACGATCGGCAGTGCACCCAACAGCCGGCGGATGTTCTCGTCATTCACGAGCGCCGGATGGCTGGCCAGTTCACTGATCAGGCGGGTGTACTTCTGCGCATCCAGCGGCCCGTCATCATTGAAGAACCTCGGCAGCACGTTCTGTACGAATGCCTCGATCGTCTGCGTCTGAACGCCAAGCTTGCTCGACACGAACTCTCTGGCGGAATCAGTCAGGACGGACGTTTCAAGTAGGTCGGCCTGCCCAGTGGGATCGGTGAAGTTGCCAGGCAGGAGCGCTTGGGTTGCCTTGATCAGACCTCGACTTGATAGCCAGATCGGCAGGTTGCGAAGCGCCTGGTACACCGCCTTCTCGACATTATCCGGACGGTCCAGATCCGCGAACATCGCATACAGGTCGCGCAACTCTTGCTGTTCAACGCCGATGACATCTTCGACGGGCTCGGTGGCGCACATCGAGCCGATATGATCGACGACCGCACCGAGCTCAAGCTGTCGCATCAGTCGCGCAATCTTTGGGAATCCGAGAATGTGATGCGCTGCAATCGCCAGCCTGGGCAGAAGGGAAGCGAAGCGCCCAGCCTCCAGCGCGGCAGGCACCACAAAGGATTGGCTGATCGTGACGGCGTACAGATCTTCTGTGACGACAAAGGGGATAGCCAGCAATCGCTGAATGGCCGGGTTCGTGGGGGGGGTCTGATTCGCAGTCTCCGGCAACAGATCGTTGACGATGCTCCAAAGCGGACGGTAGAAGCTCTCCAGCCTTGCCGCTTCGACTTGCACCTGACCAGGAACCTGCTGCGCCATCGCTTGCTCAAGCAGGGTCACCAACCGGTCGAAAGTGAGGATTGGCGCGCCCAGCTGGTTTATCGCGGTCTGGAACGGCCGCAGATCTTCGGCGACCAACCTTCCACCGACCTCCAGTAGCGTCTTCGCCTGATGGCTTGTCAGTGGGCCGCGCGGCAGGAAGACCCCGCTGGGGCGCTGAACACTACCGTCTTGGGCCAGCGCAATGTTTGCCTGGGTTCCAGTGACCTTCAATCGTTCCCAAAATCGCTTGAAGCAAGTCGGGTGGTTCGATGGTTTCGATAGCTCAAACGCCCGCGCCAGGATCTGCCAGAGCTGAACGTCTCCCAGCATCTTCAGCAGGCCATCAGGGTCTCTGGCAAGTTCGGTAGCGGCGGCATCGATGAGCATCTCGTTCCACGCCTGCTCGTGTTGGTGCCCAGCGAAGATGACTGCCTTTCGATCGGACTCTGGAAAGAAGTCCGCATTGATGTGCATCGGCAATCCGGTCGACTGCTCGGTGGGCAAGAACGCGTAAAGCACCCCCTCGGCCAGGGGCTCGGGATCGATTCGCAACCCGATGCTGATCTTGGTGCCGCGACCGAGAGACTCAAGGCGGGGATGCGAGGCATACAGCAGCGCAGCAGACTCTGCAACATCGGCCCGCAAGATGTGCCATTGCTCCACCTCGCCACTCGGGCGGAAACTGACGATCAAATCAGACCCATCACCTCGGTCCAGGTCGCATGCCAACAGCAGTTCGCCGTTTCGCCGAACTTCCGCTGTCCGGACATGCCGGAGGAACAACAAGCTCTTGCGAAGGACCTTCTGAAAATCTTCGACGAGCTGATCGATGTGAGCGGTGCTGACGTGCGACACCCCAAGCGCAAGTCGAGCTTCGGTATTGGGGTCGTCTGCCCAAGGCAAGAAGAACGTGGTGCCTTCGGGTTGCTCGAATGGCTCGATGAACCACTGTCCTTCTTCCGGGTGAAGTGTCAGCTTGATCCCAGAGGACAGGATCTCCGGGTGGTCCGTGACCTGATAAGTCGAGACGAAGCCGATGCCGAAGCGACCGATGTTTTCGCCACGAGAAAGCTTCCCCCCGCTGCCGACATCCGCGATTCGGTGGTAGTCGCAGCTGTAGTTGTCGCTGGCAATGAAGCTGCAAGGCCGCGTGTGCAGATCACCACAGTAGGTGAACTTGCCACTATTGACGACAAGCAGGCCCCGGTCAGTGATGTCGAAGACAACCGATTCTGCTTTGGCGTCATCCGCGTTTTGGATGAGCTCAAGAGCCATGACGTCGTAGCCCTGCAGCCCGGCAAGGTGGCTCCGTATGTTTCCAAGCAGGTTCGCGGTGTACGAGCCGCTTCTGCGGGGTTGGGTCTGCTGATCCATTTTTGTTCCGAGCCTTTCCCCTGACTGGGCCGTTCTATTTCAAGCGCATTATTCTTGCATTGTTCTTGCATTGTTCTTGTTCAGTCCGTCGCCCAAAGCTGGTCGTTGTCCTGCGTCGCGGCCCAGAAGTCGTCAAACAGCGCCAGCTTGGCTTCACGCACCGTCGGGTACGCCTTCGCGCCAAACCAGTCGCCAATCTTGTATCCCCATCGCCCCGTCTTGGTCGGGTACACCACCAGGTTGCGACCATCGACGTTCAGGAAGCTGTTGCCTTTAGCCGAGACTCGCCACTTGCGGTGGAGCCAGCGAGTGCGACGCGATGCGCGATTCCTGAGTCGCGCCTCGCGGCGCTTGGGACCGTCGTAGTCATCGCTCATCTTCTCCGCGCACACGCAGCCAACGTCCAACGCTTCTTCCACATCGGGGTGCTCCATGATGTGGACATAGCGGATCTTCTCGTTTCCGCACATCTGGCATGTCGCGTAGTCGGTGTCGTCAGCAGGCTCGCCGTCGGCCCGAAGGTCGACGACGTCCACACAGTGCCACCCCTTGTGGGGCACGCCCGGCTGATCCCAACGATTACCGTTCATGCTTGGCCTCCAGTGTCTTCAGTACATCACTTCATAATCACTATGCGACGGATAAACGTCTAATTTAATACGATAGACACATTCTAGAGCAGCTTATATACTTCCCGCAATGACCCGTACATGCCTTCGCTAACCTGAACGAGCACCCCAGGATGTCGAACGAACAGCTAGCAGAACTCACCCAGCCACAGCGCGACCGCCTCGCGTTCGTGGAGTTGCGCGTGCGCTTCATCGGGGAGATCCGCCGCCAGGACCTGGTTTCGCGTTTTGGCATCCAGTCGGCGGCGGCCAGCCGGGATCTGGCGCTCTACAAAGACCTTGCCCCCGGCAATATCGACTACGACTCCAAGGGCAAGTCGTACATCCTGGGCCCGGACTTCCGCCCGGTCTTCGACTTCCCGCCAGAGCGTGTGCTGTCTTGGCTGACCCAAGGTTTCGGCGACGGCGAGCCCGTGCGGCTCAAGGCATGGGTCGCCAGCGAGAGTCCTTCAAGGTTGACGCACCCCGATCTGGATGTGCTGGCGAGCGTGACGCGGGCGATCCACCAGGAATGCCCGCTTGCCATCGAGTACCACTCCATCTCGAATGGCAAGGCCGAGCGCCAGATCGTGCCGTTCGCGCTGATCGACAACGGTCTTCGGTGGCACGTTCGCGCCTTCGACCGCAAGTCGAAGGAATTCCGTGACTTCGTGATCACGCGCATCAAGCAGCCGCAGGTGTTGAAGGGCGAGAAACCAGCGCCGCACGAACTCAGCGACCAGGACATACAGTGGACCCGCATCGTGGAGCTGGAATTGGTACCCCACCCCGATCAGCCGCGCCCTGAGATAACCGAGATGGACTACCGGATGGAGGATGGCTCTTTGCGGTTGAAGCTGCGTGCAGCCACCGCTGGGTACATCTTGCGCAAGTGGAGCGTGGACTGCTCGCCCGACCACAGTCTACGTGGCCACGAGTACCGGCTGTGGCTGAAAGATCCGCTGGCGATCTATGGCGTCAAGAACGCCGTGCTGGCACCCGGCTACCGGTCTCCTGACCAACAGCGGCTCGAAGCCGCGTCGGACTGAGGGGCACTGCGTGCTGGCAAAACTCGAACGACTCATCGGCGAAATCGGCGACCTCAACAGCAAGCTGGTTCTGCTGGTCGGTGCAAGCCGCAGCGGCAAGACCAAGCTGCTGCGCGAGCTGGGCACCAAGCTCAACATCGAGCCCCTGAATGTGGGCCTGGAGCTGGGCCGCCGGTTGGCTGCGACGCCGATCAACAAGCGGGGCTTCTCAGCCGGTGAGTTGCTGCGTGAGATCGCTGACAAGGAACGCACCGACGATCCGCTGCTGCTGGACAACCTCGAACTGTTGTTCGAGAGGGGCTTGCAAATCAACCCGCTTGATCTCGTCAAGCGGCTGGCCCACTCCAAGTGCGTCGTGGCGGTGTGGCCGGGCGAGCTGCGGGGTGATCGGCTGATCTATGCCGACATCAGCCACCCAGAACATCGCGACTACAGCCGTGACGGCGTGGTCGTTCTAGAAATTTGACGTACAGGGGAAGAGAGAACCATATGGCCCTAAACATGAAATACGGAGATCTGATCCAGTTCGAGCAGATCGAGTCAGTCATTCAGCTGCTCGATGCGGGGCGCCCGGACGAAGCCAAGAAGCTCGTCTCGACCTACGTCATCTCCGACGACATGGCCGAGCGGATCTCCAAGCTCATGGTTCCCCAGCTCAGCTTCGACGACTCTGTCGACCACAAGGGCGTGCTGATCGTCGGCAACTACGGCACCGGTAAGTCGCACTTGATGTCGGTGCTGTCGCTGGTGGCCGAGGATGCCGCCTACGCACCGATGATCCGCCACGCCAAGGTCGCCGAGGCTGTCGCCCCGATCGCTGGTCGCTTCAAGGTGTTGCGCATCGAGGTGGGCGGCCTGGAAATGCCGCTGCGCCAGATCATCACGCAGCAGCTCGAACGCTTCCTGGAAAAGCTCGGCGTCAGCTACACCTTCCCGGCAGCGGACCAGGAGCTGAACAACAAGGAATCGTTCGAGGAGATGATGGCCGCGTTCGGCGAGAAATTCCCGAACCAAGGCGTGCTACTGGTCGTCGACGAGTTCCTGGAATACCTGCAGTCGCGCCGCGACCACGAGCTGGTGCGCGACCTGGCCATCCTGCGCCAGATAGGCGAAGTGACCAAGCACCTGAAGTTCCGCTTCGTGGCCGGCGTGCAGGAAGCCATCTTCGATAGCGTGCGCTTCCAGCACGTTGCCGACAGCATGCGCCGCGTCAACGAGCGCTTTACGCAGATCCTGATCGACCGGCAGGACGTGAGCTTTGTCGTCTCCGCACGCCTGCTCAAGAAGACGGCCGACCAGCAGAACAAGATCCGCGAGTACCTGACGCCGTTCGCCAAGTTCTATGGCTCCATGAACGAGCGCATGGACGAATACGTTCGGCTGTTCCCGGTTCACCCCGACTACCTCAAGACCTTCGAGCAGATCCACTTCACCGAAAAGCGCGGCGCACTCAAGACCATCGAAGCCGCCATGCTGGCGATCCTAGACCAGGACGTTCCCACCGACCGGCCACTGTTCATCAGTTACGAGAGCTTCTGGCAGACCATCAAGACCAACTCGGTCCTACGCGCCGACCCGAACATCAAGGAAGTCATGCGCGTCTCCGAGGTGCTGGAGTCGCGCGTGCAGCAGGCTTTCACGCGCCCAGCCTACAAGCCGATGGCGCTGCGCGTCATCAACGCGCTGGCCGTTCACCGCCTGACCACGGGTGGCGACATCCACATTCCCATCGGCCCCACCGCCGCCGAGCTGCGCGACGCCCTGTGCCTGTTCCAGCCGGGTGTGGAAGACATGCCGGGCGAACCTGCCGAGAACCTGCTGTCGATGGTGCAGACCGTCATGCGGGAAGTGCTCAAGACCGTCAACGGGCAGTTCATCTCCAAGGCACCGGACACGGAGCAGTACTACCTCGACCTCAAGAAGGACATCGACTACGACGCGCAGATCGAAAAGCGCGCCGAAGCCCTGTCGGACGATGCGCTGGACCGGGCCTACTACAGCGCCGTCAAGGCACTGATGGAATGCAGCGACGACCTGCGGTACCCCGGCTTTCAGATCTGGCAGTACCAGCTCGAATGGCAGGAGCGTCGTGTCGAACGCATGGGCTACCTGTTCTTTGGCGCCCCGAACGACCGTCCCACGGCGCAGCCCGAACGCGACTTCTACGTCTACTTCATCCAGCCCTTCGACAAGCCCAAGTTCACAGACAACAGCCTGTCGGACGAAGTCTTCTTCCGGCTCACGGGCCTGGACGACGACCTCAAGCGCCATCTGTCCTCATACGCCGCAGCGCTGGATCTGGCGTCAACCGCCAGCGGCGGTGCCAAAGCCATCTACCTCTCCAAGGCCCAAGACTTCCTGCGCGCCATGAGCAAGTGGCTGCAGGAAAAGCAGATGACCGCCTTCGAAGTCACCTACCAGGGCAAGAAAAAGAACCTGCAGGAGTGGTCCAAGGGCGTGTCGCTGCGTGACCGTGCGCGGCTGGGCCCGGATGAGCGCATCAACTTCCGCGACGTCGTGAACGTCATCTCGGGCCTGGTGCTCGGCCAGCGCTTTGTGGACTTGTCGCCCGAATACCCCACGTTCTCGGTGCTGGTCACCGAAGCCAACCGCAAGCAGCTTGTTGGCAATGCACTGCGTGCGCTCGCTGGTGGCACCCGTACCAAGGACGCCGTCGCGGTGCTGGACGCCCTGGAGCTTCTGGATGGCGACCGGGTGGACCCGGCCAAGTCCCGCTACGCGCTGGAGGTGCTGACCCGCCTCAAGGCCAAGGGCCACGGCCAGGTTCTCAACCGCAGCGAATTGCTCTCGGGCACCTCGGACGTCGAGTACTTCGCGCCCGTCAAGTACCGCCTGGAGCCGGATCTGCTGATCACGGTGCTGGGTGGTCTGGTCTATTCCGGCGACCTGGTGATGTCGATCACTGGCGACAAGATCGACTCCGGCAAGTTGGTGCAGCTCGCCGAACGTTCAATCGAAGAGCTCAAGCAGTTCAAGCACGTCGAGGCACCGAAGGAGATCAACCTTGCGGTGCTGCGCTCCCTGTTCGAACTGTTCGATCTGCCTTCCGGCCTGGCGCAGAAGGCCAGCCAGGGCGACACCGAGCCGGTAATCAAGCTGCAAGACAAGGTCAGCGCGCTGGTGCCGCGCGTGCTGAAGGCGGGGTCCGACCTGCAGCAGGGCAAGCTCAGCTTCTGGGGCCAGAACCTCTTGCGCGAGGAAGAAGCCAAGGACTGGCACGTCCGGCTGGACGCGCTGAAGAAGTTCACCGAGTCGCTCACGCCCTACAACACCGTCGGCAAGCTCAAGAACCTGCGCGTCACGCAAGAAGACATCGACGGCCAGAAGAAGAATCTGGAAGTCCTGGCAGCCGTCGAGCGCCTGCTCGAACTGGTGGTCGAGCTTGGTGGCACGGCCTCCTACCTTTCCCAGGCCGAGATGGTGCTGCCGCCCGAGCACGCCTGGGTGAAGCAAGCCGAGGCTGCCCGCAAAGCCTTGCAAGCCAAGCTCAGCCTGGACCGCTCGGCCGAGCATGCCGCCGAGTACCGGCAGACGCTCAACCAGCTCAAGAAGGACTACATCACTGCTTACATCGCCAGCCACAGCAAAGCGCGGTTGGGGGTGGCCGAAGACAAGGCCCGCAATGGGCTGCGCAAGGACGACCGCCTGCTGGGCCTGCGCATTCTGGCCGGCGTGTCGTTGATGCCCACAAGCCAGCTCACCGCGTTTGAAGAGTCGCTGAACGGCTTGAAGAGCTGTTCGTCGCTGGACGAGCCCACGCTGATGACCGCAGCGGTCTGCCCGCACTGCCAGTTCCGCCCATCCGCAGAGCAGATGGAGCTGATCCCGGCCGCCAACCGCCTGCACAAGCTGGACGAAGACCTGGACCAGTTGCAGGCCAACTGGCAGCAAACCCTGCTGGAGAACCTCGAAGACCCGTTCACCCAAGACAGCCTCGGCTTGTTGCCGGCGGCCAGCAAGAAGCTGATCGACGACTTCCTGACATCACGCAAGCTGCCCGAACCGATGACCACCGAGTTCGCCAATGCCGCGCAGGAAGCGCTGTCGGGGCTGGAGAAGATTAGTGTCAAGAGTGATGAGCTCAAGCAGGCCTTGCTTCAGGGAGGCTCGCCTGCCAAGCCAGACGAGTTGCGCAGCCGCTTCGACACGTTCCTGAACGATCGCTGCAAGGGCAAGGACTCGACCAAGCTGCGCTTCGTGATCGAATAATGGAGTAAATCCTATGCTATTAACATCTATCAAGCTTACCAACTTCTTAAGTTATGGAGATCATTCTGAAGCCATACAGCTTGAGCCACTAAATGTGATCATTGGTTCAAATGGCGCAGGCAAATCGAATTTGCTTGAGGCAATTGAACTGATTAAGTCCGCGCCAAAGGATTTGATTGCACCCATTAGAGATGGTGGTGGCGTGCGTGACTGGCTATGGAAAGGTGCCGCAAAACCAATGCCTGCCTCGTTGGATGTAGTAATTGATTACCCCAAAGGGCCATCCGGCCTGCGCTATTCCTTGAGCTTTACCGAGGTATCCCAAGGTTTTGAAATTCTTGATGAGCGTGTTGAAAATGCCAGGCCGGATACTGGCCATCAGGCGCCCTATCTCTATTACAAATTCGAAAATGGGCACGGCGTGCTTAACGTTAAGGGGAAGAACCGTAAGCTACAGCGAGAAGACATTGAGCCGAACCAGTCCATTCTTTCCCAGCGGAAAGACCCTGATCAGTATCCAGAGCTTACATTTCTTGGCAACACATTGACCAAGATTCGGCTCTATCGTGAGTGGAGCTTTGGTCGGTTTACTGTCCCGCGAACGGCACAGAAAGCCGACTTGCCAAACGACTTTCTTGAGCCTGACTGTAGCAATCTTGGCTTGGTTCTGAACCGCCTTCAAGAAAACCATGAGCTTAAACAGCGACTCATCAAAGAGTTGCGAGCCTTGTACGAAGGCATTCAGGACTACTACGTCAAAATTGACGGGGGCACGGTTCAGGTGTTTTTTCAAGAACGGATCAATGCCCGGATTGTTCCAATGCCAGCCACGAGGCTATCTGACGGCACGCTGCGTTACTTGTGCCTGCTCGCCATTCTCTGTCATCCCAATCCACCGCCGTTGGTGTGCATCGAGGAGCCTGAGTTGGGGCTACACCCCGACGTATTGCCAAGACTCGCCCAACTTCTCAAGGATGCGTCTGAGCGTACCCAGTTAATTGTCACAACGCATTCCGACGTGTTGGTTGACGCGTTAACAGATCAACCCGATGCCGTTTTGGTGGCAGATAAAGGTGATAAGGGAACTACGCTTACTCGACTAAGCAAAGAGAAGCTCAAGCCATGGCTGGAGAAATATCGGCTGGGGCAACTCTGGACGCGCGGTGAGATTGGGGGCACGAGATGGTGAAGCTGTATGTCGAGGGAGGCGGGGATACGGCTGCACTCAAAACCGCTTGCCGTGAAGGCTTCACAGCCTTCATCACTAAAGCGGGAATAACCAAGCGCCCTCGAATCGTTGCTTGTGGTAGCCGCCGTGATGCCTTTGAGTCTTATTGCATTGCTATAGCCAGTGGGGAAGAGGCTGTGCTTCTGGTAGACAGCGAAGCACCAATTGCGGCCCTACATCAACAAGGTGCGGATGCCGATAAATGGCAACCATGGCCGCACCTCAAAAATCGTCCGGGTGATGGGTGGGATAAGCCCGAGGACGAACCCGATACCGATTGCCACTTGATGGTGCAGTGCATGGAAAGTTGGTTCCTCGCCGATCGTGCAACGCTTAGAACTTTCTTTGGACAAGGTTTCAAAGAGAACCAGTTGCCAGCTGCCACCAATTCAGTTGAGCAGGTGGCTAAGACCCAGGTCTACGACTCGCTGGCCAACGCTACCAAGGACTGCAAGACCAAGGCGCAATACGGGAAAGGCGAGCATTCGTTCAAGCTTCTGGCGGAAATATCCCCCGTGAGCGTGACTTCTGCTTCGCCATGGGCCAAGCGCTTTATCGATGAATTGAAAAAGAAGATGGGTGCCTGATGGACCTGCTTACCAGAGCACAACAGCAAGGCCCGGTGGATTGCCTCGGTCAGAGCTTTCCGAGCGAGCAGGCCCGGCGCGATCACTTCCTGACGCTGCTGGCCGAGAAGCTGAAAGACCCGGCATTTCGCAAGACGGAAGGGTTCCCGCAGGGCACCGATGAAGCCATCCTGGCGATGTCCGACCCGCCGTACTACACCGCGTGCCCGAATCCGTTCCTCGAAGAATTCGTGCGCCACTACGGCAAGCCCTACGACCCCAGCGCGAAGTATAGCCGAGAGCCGCAAACCATCGACGTGTCAGTGGGTAAAACCGACGCGCTCTACAAGGCACACGCATATCACACCAAGGTGCCGCATCTGGCCATCGTGCCGTCTATCCTGCACTACACCGAACCAGGCGACATCGTGCTCGACGGCTTTGGCGGCTCTGGCATGACAGGCGTCGCGGCGCAGTGGTGCGGATCGGCGCCGGCGGCATACCGGCATGAGTTGGAAATGGAGTGGAAGAAACAAGACAAGGCCGCGCCCAGGTGGGGCTCGCGTCGCGTCATCCTCAACGATCTGTCGCCTGCTGCTACGTTCATCGCAGCCAACTACAACCTGCCATTCGACGTGGAGTGCTTTGCAAAGGCGGCTAAGCAACTCCTCAAGGAAGTCGAGCAGGAACTTGGCTGGATGTATGAAACGACCCATACGGACGGCAAGACCAAAGGTAGGGTTGAATTCACAGTCTGGAGTGAGGTGTTCACGTGCCCGCATTGCGCGGGCGAGGTCAACTTCATTGATGAAGCGCTTGACGAGGACAGCAAAAGAGTTAGGGACACCTTCCCATGCCCACATTGTGGTGCAGATCTGAACAAGGACAACCTCGATCGGGTCCTTGAGTCCCGAGTCGATCCTGCAAGTGGTGAGACCTGGAAGCGCGTCAAGTTTCGCCCCTCAGTAATGTCCTACGTCGCTGGCGGTGTGCGGCGCGAAAAGCAACTCGACCAAAGTGATCTAGCTGTTCTGGCGAAGATCGATGCAATGGCACTGCCGCTGGGCATGCCTACGGTCCGCTTTCCAATCGAGCAGATGTACCACGGCTCACGTATCGAGCCGAAAGGCTTTTCGAGTGTTCATCACTTCTTCTTACCCCGCGCGGGGCACGCACTTGCAGCTTTGTGGAAAAAGGCCAAGGCACAACCAGATGCGCGAATCCGTGAAATGCTGTTGTTCTTTGTCGAGCAGGGAATTTGGGGGATGTCTGTGCTGGCACGGTATGCACCGACCCACTTTTCTCAGGTTAACCAGTATCTGAACGGCGTTTACTACGTTGGCTCTCAACTGGCAGAGTGCAGTCCTTGGTACATCCTTGATGGAAAATTGGGACGACTCATCAAGGCGTTTGGCGAATTCCGAACTAACCCAAACGCAGCAGTCGTCAACACTGGAACTGCTGCCTCACTACCTCTGCGTGACGGCAGCATTGACTACGTCTTTACCGACCCACCGTTCGGCGAGAACATCTACTATGCAGACCTCAACTTTCTCGTTGAGGCATGGCATGGCGTGATCACCGACGCAACGCCGGAAGCAATCGTCGACAAGTTCAAGAAGAAGGCGCTTCCGGAGTACCAGCACCTGATGCAGCGCTGCTTCGCGGAGTACTTCCGCGTGCTCAAGCCCGGCCGCTGGATGACAGTGGTCTTCTCAAACAGCAAGGCGGCGGTCTGGAACGCGATTCAAGTGGCGTTGCAGCAAGCGGGCTTTGTGGTGGCCGAAGTCACTGCGCTCGACAAGGTGCAAGGTAGCTATCGCCAAGTCACCTCCACAACAGCAGTGAAGCAGGACTTGGTGATCTCGGCCTACAAGCCAAACGGCGGCCTTGAGGATCGGTTCAATCAGCACGGCCCGACCGTCGACTCGGCGTGGGACTTCGTGCAGACGCACTTGAAACAGTTGCCGGCAGTCAAAGTCACGTCTGGCTATCCGCAGGAGCTGCTGAACATCGTGGAACGCGACCCGCGGCGCGTCTACGACCGCATGGCGTCTTGGTTCATCCGCCACGGCACGATGGTGCCGATCTCAACGCCCGAGTTCCTGGCAGAGCTGCCGGTTCGGTTCCGTGAGACGGATGGCATGGTGTTCCTGCCCGAGCAATTGGTCGAGTACGAAAAGGCGCGTGCGCGTATCCCGCAAGTCGCGCAAGCGGAGTTGTTTGTCTCCGACGAGCGCAGTGCCATCGACTGGCTGACCAACTTCTTGCTAAAGCGTCCATCCACTCGCTCAGAAATCCACCCGGAGTACATCCCGCAGATCGGCTCGGCCAAGCGCAAGGGCGAGATCATCCCGGAGCTGGACCAGCTGCTGGAAGACAACTTCATCCAGTACGACGGCACCGGCGATGTGCCGAGCCAGATCCACAGCTACCTCTCCACTAACCACAAGGATCTGCGCAGCCTCGACAAGAGCAACCCGGCGCTGGTGGCCAAGGCCAAGGACCGCTGGTACGTGCCCGACCCGAACAAGGCCCAGGACTTGGAGAAGAAGCGCGAGAAGACACTACTCAAGGAGTTCGAGACCTACAAGGCATTCGCCGGCCGCAAGATCAAGGAGTCGCGGCTTGAGGTGCTGCGCACCGGCTTCCGTGCGGCATGGGCCAGCAAGGACTACGGAACGATCATCAGCGTCGCCAACAAGCTGCCCGAGGAGACGCTGCAAGAGGACGAGAAGCTGCTCACCTTGTATGACCTGGCGCTGACCCGTACCGAGTCAGGTGCCTGAGCGTGGCAGAAATCGGCTTCAGCGTGGGTGACTGGTGCTGGCTGACCCGGCAGGCATCGCCCTGCCGGGTGATCGAGCGCCAGGATGTGTGGGGCGAAAGCGCCTACCGCGTCTGGCTGCCGGCCAAAGACGCCGTGGTGCGTACCCGGGCGCAGGATCTTGCGCCGTTGGCAAGCATCCGGCCGACCGTGGAGCAGATTCTGCACACTACGGCGGCGGCCAAGCTGCTGGATGCGCTGGAAGACAACCTGCTGCTGGCGCCGATTCAGTCCAGCGTGGTGCCGCTGCCGCACCAGCTCTATGCACTGAACCGGGCCATCAGCCGCGACCGCATTCGCTACCTGCTCGCCGATGAGGTGGGCCTGGGCAAAACGATTGAGGCAGGCCTGGTGCTGCGCGAGCTGAAGTTGCGTGGCCGGGTGAAGCGGATTCTGGTGGTGGCGCCCAAGGGGCTGGTTCGCCAGTGGCAGGCGGAAATGCGGCTGCACTTCGGCGAGAAGTTCCAGTTCATCGAGCCTTCGGAGCTGGCGGCCTTCCGCCAGTGGCGCAGCGGCGCCGTGGGCGACGAAGACAACCTGTGGCGCATGCATGACCAGGTGATCTGCTCGCTGGACTCGGTCAAGCCTCTGGAGGCACGGCGCGGCTGGAGCCTGGAACAACTCAACACCTACAACCGCGAGCGCTTCGAGGACCTGATCTCGGCCTCGTGGGATCTGGTCATCATCGACGAAGCCCATCGCATGGGCGGCAGCACCGAGCAGGTGGCCCGCTACAAGCTCGGAGCAGCATTGGCCGAGGCATCCCCATACTTGTTGCTGCTGTCGGCCACGCCACACCAGGGCAAGACCGACCAGTTCATGCGTTTGATGCAGTTGCTGGACCGCGAAGCGTTTCCGGACGAAAGCAGCGTCAACCGGGACCGGGTGCGTCCCTTCGTGATCCGCACCGAGAAGCGTGCGTCGATCAACGCCGAAGGCCAGCCCCTGTTCAAGCCCCGGGTCACCCGACTGCAGGCTGTGGCCTGGCAGGCGCGTCACAACGCCCAGCAGCGCCTGTACGAAGCAGTGACCGACTATGTGCGCCACGGCTATAACCAGGCAATGGCCGCCAAGCAGCGCCACATCGGCTTCTTGATGATCCTGATGCAGCGCCTGGTGACATCCAGCACGGCGGCCATCCGAACCACGCTGGAAAAGCGCCAGGCCTTGCTGGAAGCACCACAGCCCCAAGGCAACCTGTTCGAGAGCACCAGCCCCGATGAGTGGGCTGACCTGGACGGGCAATCGCAGGTTGATCTGGCCGTGCAAGCCAGCGGGTGGGAGCTGGAGAAGTCCGAGGTTGAAACCTTGCTGGCGTTGGCGCGCGAGACCGAGGGTTCGGGCACCGATGCCAAGGCCGAGGCTCTGCTGGAGCTGATCTACAAGCTGCAGCAAGAAGAAAACGACCCGGCGTTGAAGGTGCTGATCTTCACCGAGTTCGTGCCGACACAGGCGATGCTGGCGCACTACCTGGAGAGCCGGGGCTTCTCGGTGGCCACGCTGAACGGCGGCATGGATCTGGATGCACGCTCGCGGGCGCAGCAGGTCTTCTCCAAAGACGTGCGCATCCTGATCTCCACGGATGCTGGCGGCGAAGGCCTGAACTTGCAGTTCTGCCACGTCATCGTCAACTTCGACATGCCATGGAACCCGATGCGCATCGAGCAGCGCATCGGTCGTGTGGACCGTATCGGCCAGCACCATGTGGTGCGCGCCATCAACTTCGTCCTGGAAGACACGGTGGAACACCGCGTGCGCCAGGTGCTGGAGGAAAAGCTCGAGGTCATCGCCCAGGAATTCGGCGTGGACAAGGCGTCGGACGTGATGGACTCGGTGGAAGCCGACCCGATGTTCGACGAACTGTTTGTGCACAGCCTCCAGAACCCGGACGCGATCGAGCAAGAGTGCGATGCGGTGGTGTCGCAGCTCCGTACGACCCTCGCCGAGTCAAAGAAGAGCAGCGATTTGCTGTCGGAAGCGCACGATCTGGACGCAGACGATGCACGCAAGTGGCGGGACCACCCCGCGCAGTTTTGGTTGGAGCGGGCGATCACCAGTGGCTTGGCAGCACGCGGGGGCTCGGCGACCAAGGTTGGCAAGGCATGGAAGGTGAAGTGGGCGGACGGCAGCGAATCGGCACAGGCATGCTTCGACGCCCGGACGGCGGACGAAAACCCCGAACTGGATTGGGTGACGCTGGAAGACCCACGGGCACGGGCTGTCATCAGTGAGCTGCCTCGATTCGTCGCCGGCCAACAGCTGCCTGTGATTCGCGTGACGGGCTTGCCCGATTCCGTGCGCGGCATCTGGTCGCTGTGGGAGATCAGCCTCGTCGCCGAGGGGCTCAGCCGCAAGCGCTTCCTACCGGTGTTCGTGACTGAGGACGGGCGCACCTTTGTTCCCACAGCCAAGCGGGTCTGGGATCTACTGCTGACCGAGACCGTCGATGTGCATGCGGTGAGCGGCGCTGAAGATGCGGTGAGATGGTTCGATGCTTCGCAAGCCGCTGCGCGGACGCAAGGTGAACGGATCTTCAAAGAGCTGCTGGACGAACACCGCACCCGGCTCAAAGAAGAGCGCGAGCGCGCCAGCTACGCCTTCGAAGCCCGGAGTCAGGCGATTGGCCGTATCGGCTTGCCGGCAGTGCGGGAGCACCGGCGCAAGCGGCTGCAACAGGAACACGATGCGCGCATGGCATCCCTTGATGACGCCGAGGCCAGTGTGCCGGACCTGAACGCAGTGATGTTGGTGCGCGTCTCCGGAGATGTGTTGCCCGGAGGGCTGCAGTCATGAGCCACTGGACGGATCGAATCCTCAGCCAGTTCACCGCAGACCTGACCCGGCTTTGGGTAGCGTGTGACCCGGACGAAGTGCTGCTCGACGAGAAGCTGCTGGCCGAGCTGCGCAGCCGTGGCTTCGAAGTGATGCTCTATGAGGATCCGTTCTCCTTCCGTGCCGAGTTTGAAGAGCGGTATCGCGGTGCCTGGGATCGTAGAGAGGCTGGCCCGGCGCCGTCGCTGGTTCTGCACTTGCGTGGCGCTGACCAGAACGTATTGCCTTGGGACATCGTGCACCACGGCCGTGTGGCGCGGCTCAGCTTGGCCGAGTTGTTCCCTCGGCTGGCCTACAGCACGGTCAAGCAGGTGGAGCCGGAGCACCTGGCAGTGCTGTTCGATGCCCACGAAGCCGAATTGCAGTCGGCTCGCGGCGAGAACGAGTCCAAGGACTTCATCCTGGAACACGTCTACCAGCTCACGCCGCGATCCATCCGCACGCCCGTCGATTTCTGGCGCGAGTTGCTGCGAATGCACTTCGCCAACCGCTCATTGCCGCCACTTTTTGCCAAGCATGCCGCCGGCATCTTGCAAGGCAAGGGATTGTTCGCAGATCAACCCGTCGCGGCGTGGCTCTCCTCAAAGAGCGTGCTGCTGCGTGTTGTGCAGGATGCGTGGTACCGCTACCTCACCGGTCAGGGTCTGGATGGCTCCCGCACGGGCGAACCCCCGCCGCCAGACTACGTCGCCAAGATCGAGATCCCGTTTGACCACTCCGATGTGCAGGTGCTGGTCGACTCGATGTTCCTCGACGGCACCCTGCATCCGATGGCTGTCCACAGCGTCCCGGCTGCCATGCCAAGCTGGATCAAGGCGGGAATCGTTCAAGACCCGGCTGCATTGCAGGCCCTGGTGCTCAAGGGCGTCGATGGTCTGATTGCATCGATCCCATCGGAAGCGGCGTCGCACAAGGACTGGAGCGAGTTTGCTAAGCGCTACGGCGAGATCCTGGCCCGCGCTCATGGGCTGCCGGGCGCTGAGGGTAGCGAGCAACTCTCGAAGGTGCGCTCGACAATCAATGCGCTGCATGCGCAGACTGACGGGCGACTGCAGGCATGGGTTGCAGCCAAGCACTATGCCGACCTGATGCTTCAGCCGGTCACCAAGGGGCCGGTCATGGTGCACCACATTCCGCGCTTCTTGCGGCATCGACGGGCAGCGGGTGAGACGAAGGTGGCCTTGCTGGTCTTCGATGGCCTGGCATTCGATCAATGGGTGCAGATCAGGGAACGGCTGATCGCCAGCACGAAGCGCTTTGCCTTCGATGAAGGCACGTCCTTCGCGTGGCTTCCCACAGTGACATCGGTTTCGCGCCAGGCGCTGTTCTCGGGTCTCAAGCCACGTGAGTTCGATGACTCCATCGACCGGACCGACAAGGAGGAAACGCTGTGGAAGACCTTCTGGCAGAACGAAGGCGTGAACCCGAATGAGGTCCTGTACCGCCGTGCTCTGCGACAGGTGGATCAGCTCGACGCGCTGGAATCGGACCTGACGGATCGTCGGCCGAAGGTGTTGGGTTTGATCATTGACGAGGTCGACGACCGGCTCCACAAGGAACGCTCCAAGAAGGACGTGGCCCTATGGATCGGGAACTGGCTGGCGACCGGCTTCGTCGATCGCTTGTTCTCGATGCTGCTGGACAAGGGGTATCACATCTACCTCACCGCCGATCACGGCAACGTGGAGTCCACGGGCGTTGGCAGGCCCAACCAGGGCGTCATCGCGGAGACGCGCGGGGAGCGCGTCAGGGTCTATCGAAGTGAATCGCTGTTGGCCGACTCCGCCGCCGCGTACCCCAGCACGGTGAGGCTGGATATCGCTGGACTACCCGCGAACTTCATGCCCCTATTCGCAGGCGGGCGAACAGCCTTTGTTCCCGAGGGTGACCAGGTGGTGGTCCACGGAGGTGTCTCGATTGAGGAGCTGATCGTCCCCTTTGTGAACGTCAGTTATGTGATTGGTACCGAATGAATTCATCATCCCCTCAAATCGGCTTTGATCGGTTCATTCAGCTTGATTGGGCGGCTGCGGCACTGAACATTCGTGCAGGCACAGCCGGACTGGATGATCTGAATGCACTGCTCGCCGAAGCCGGTCTTAGCGTTGAAGCCAAGAAGAAGACTCGCACCGTACTGAATCGACTGTGGCTTGAGCCGCGCGCCAGTCTCGTCGAGTTCGCCGATCGCGGCGTATCCCTCTACAAGGTGCAAACGGACATTCCGATTGCCGCGCTGTGTTGGGGAGTGGCGATTGCGACCTACCCCTTCTTCGGAAAAGTGGCCGAACTGGTCGGCCGTTTGTCCGCCCTGCAAGGTGACTGCGCTTCGGCCGAAGTGCATCGCCGGATGAGTGAAATCTACGGCGAACGTGAAGGCACCCGGCGTATGACCAACATGGTCATCCAAAGTCAGGCGAGCTGGGGCGCCGTGGAACGGGTGGAAAAAGGCAAGCGCGTGATCCGCCTGGCACCCACGACCATCGACAACGACGAACTGACGGCCTGGCTCATTGAAGCCGCTGTGCGCTACACCGGCAAGCCCGTGTCGGTGCCTACCTTGCAATCGCTGCCGGTGCTGTTCCCGTTCACGCTGACACGGCCGTTGGCCTATGTGATTTCGAACAGCCCGGACCTGGACCTGCGTTCAGAGGGGCCGAGCAGTCAGTTTGCCGCCTTGCGCACCACGATCTGAGGACATCGATGAACACAAAAACAGATAACTCGAGCGCACAAGCGAGCTGGTTTGTTGGCGCAAGCTACGGGGGCACCGACGACCAGTTGCCACGCTTTTTGTCCGAGGGGATTTGGGAGAACGGCTACGAGGACAAGCATCTGGACGTGGTGCGATCAATGCGGCCAGGCGATCGGATCGCGGTCAAGTCGTCGTACACGCGCAAGAATGGGCTGCCCTTTGAAAGCCGTGGACAAGCGGTGTCGGTGATGGCCATCAAGGCGATCGGCACGATCACCGAGAACCTGAATGATGGCCAACGCGTCAAGGTTGACTGGACAAAGGTCGAGCCGGTTCGTGAGTGGTACTTCTACACGCACCGGGGGACGGTTTGGCGTGTTCTGCCTGGTGAGTGGAAGACGGATGCATTGATCGCATTCGCATTCGACAACAAGCCACAGGACGTCGAGCGTTTCCGAAACGCGCCCTACTGGCGGGAACGCTTCGGGACAGCGGCACCCGACACGCATCGCTTCGGCTGGACAAAGTTCTACGAAGCGATCGCCGACAAGCTGCTCACGTATCGCGCCAACAGGGCCGCCCTCGTGGAAGGTATCCGGGATATCTCCGTACGTGTCGACGGACTCGGTCACCTGGCAGAGGACAAGTATGCGGATGGCACCACGGGCTTCGTGAAGGACATTTGCCCGTTCACGACGATGGGTCTGTTCAATCGGGGCATCAAGGATTCCAACCGCAAGATCATCGCGACCGAGTTGGCCAAATTCCTGGGCGTCGACGAGCCTGTTCCAGAGACGTTCGAAGGCATCCCGCTGCTGAACAACTTGAAGTCCTGGTACTTTCCATTCGAGATCAATCGCGCCACCGACCACATCGACTCGCTTTGGGGCGTCTTCGCAGCGGGCATCGCGTATGCAGATACCGACGATGACCTTGCCCGCGAGGAGTTCGCCAAGGCTTTCGACAGCGCGAACGGGCGCCGAGGCGTCGCATGGAACTTGACGTTCGGCCTTTACTGGATCAGGCCTTGGGCATTCCTGAGCCTTGATCACAACTCTCAGGTCTACGTCAGTAAGAAGCTCGGCGTGCCGATTGGCCTTCACGGCCCGAAAAGACGCTGCAACTCGGCCGATTATCTTGCTGTGATGGACGCACTGGAGCCACGCTTCCAAGAAGCGTCTTACCCAGTTCACTCCTACCCTGAGCTGTCGCTGGAAGCGTGGGTCTACAAGGACCCCACCAGCGAGGCAACAACTTCCGACGCGGGCACAGAGAATGACGGCGAGGATGATGCCGATGACGTCGCACAGGAGGCCGTACGAGCTGCAGCCCCGATCGTTCCGTACTCTGTTGAAGATATTCTCAAGGATGGGTGCTTTCTTGAGCGGGCCGAGATCGATCTTCTGCTCGATCGGCTGCGTACCAAGAAGAACCTGATCCTGCAGGGTCCTCCGGGTACCGGCAAGACTTGGCTGGCCAAGCGGCTGGCCTTCGCGTTAATGGGGCAGAAGGACGACAGCAAGGTCCGCGCGGTTCAGTTCCATCCCAACCTTTCCTACGAGGACTTCGTGCGAGGGTGGCGCCCGACTGGCGACGGCAAGTTGTCGCTGGCGGACGGTATCTTCATGGAAGCGATCAAAGCTGCGTCCAAAGATCCTTCTTCAAGGGTTGTCGTGGTGATCGAGGAGATCAACCGTGGCAACCCTGCGCAAATCTTTGGTGAGCTGCTCACGCTACTGGAGGCTGGGAAGCGCACGCCCAATGAGGCTTTAGAGCTCTGCTATCCCGATGCAGACGGTAAACGACGTCCCGTCCACATTCCGGAAAATCTCTATGTTGTCGGCACCATGAACATCGCTGACCGATCTCTGGCGCTGGTCGATCTCGCGCTGCGTCGCCGTTTCGCATTCGTTGGTCTGGAGCCAAGGTTAGGCCCTGCGTGGCGGGATTGGGTGGTCAAAGAGAGTGCTGTTGATCCAGCTATGGTGGCGGATATCGAGCATCGGATCGCCGAGCTGAACGACCAGATTGCGGCTGATGCTCGTCTTGGCAAGCAGTTTCGAATTGGCCACAGCTACGTGACACCAGCGCATCGCCTTGAAGCGGGCGACACCAAGAAGTGGTTCCAGCAGGTTGTGGAGACGGAGATCGGCCCGCTGCTGGATGAATACTGGTTCGACGCGCCCGACGAGGCACAGAAGGCGATTGCACGGCTGACGCAGGGTTGGTGATGAACGCCGTCGCAGAACAGGCAAAGAGGACATCCGCGAGCGCAGAGGGATTCATCGGACGCATTCCGGTGCGCAACCTTTGGCTGCTGATGCTCTATGCCTCGGACCTGTTCCGCACTCGCGGTATCGGCAAGGTCGGTCTGGAAGACAGCCCGGACGATCTGCCAGACCTGGTCGCCGAGATCCTTGCCCACGCGGTTGAGGTGCGGCAGCGTCGGCGTCTTAGCCTTGGCTATCGTTCTTGGGATGCCGTACTGAATCGAGTGCGTGGCCGCATCGATGTACTGACCACCGAACGCCATCAGTTGCTGGATCGCGGATTGGTGGCGTGTAGGTTTGACGAACTGACCATCGACACACCGCGCAATCGCTTTGTCCGAGCCGCCCTGGAAACCATCTCCAGAATCGTGCGGAGGAAGGACATAGCCCATCGCTGCCGCTCACTTGCGAGTGGCATGAAGGCCATGGGCGTGTCTGGCGATGCGCCCACGCGAGCCCAAATGAGCGCTGATCGTTTTGGCCGAAACGACGCAGACGACAGGTTCATGGTGACGGCCGCGAAGCTGGCTTTTGATCTCGCGCTACCTACTGAGGCATCTGGATCGAATGTGCTCTCTTTGCCGGATCGCGAGGTCACGTGGGTGCGTCGACTATTCGAGCAGGCGGTGGGCGGGTTCTACGACGTGGTATTGAGCCCACAAGGATGGCGTGTGCAGTGCGGTGGGACGCTGGGGTGGCAAATTGAGCAGAGGACAGCTGGGATCGACAAGATCCTGCCGACAATGCGAACCGACGTGGTGCTCGACCACCCAGCAGCCGGGCGGCGGATCGTGATCGATACGAAGTTCACATCGATCGTGACGAATGGTTGGTATCGCGAGGAAACTCTGCGCAGCGGCTATGTGTACCAGATTTACGCCTATCTGCGTTCTCAGGTCGGGCGCGGCGATTCGCTTGCAGATTGCGCGAGCGGATTGTTGCTGCATCCCGCTATCGGCCAAGCGGTCGACGAGACGGTTGTCATCCAGGGTCAGGACATCCGGTTTGCTACTGTGGATCTGTCGGCCTCGCCGGCTGATATCCGATCGCAGTTGTTGCGCTTGTGCAAGGCGAAGCTTCAATAGCGCGGACCAAGACAGCAGCGCCACTCTACAGCTTGGCTGAAGGGTGGCATTTGCTCCTCTGTTCTCCAGACCCAGGCGCCCTGCGCACCGATTCCCGCAATTGCCTTTTCTTTGGAAAGCCGCTCTTTCGGGTCCGTGAAAGCGCTCACCACATGCAACGGAACCGGCGCCGCCCCGGCATCCAGCAGCAAGGCATTCGGAAAGGCCGCCGCACTCCGGGCGTCATAGCGCAGCGGCTTGACGAAGCGGCGGTGCTGGGCGATCAGTGCGTCGACCAGGGGGAGTTCATGCACGCCCTCGACGGGAATCCAGTGCTCGCTGGTCAGCATCAGACTCGCCGCATCGATTTCGTAGGTGTATTCACGGCGGGCGCGGATCAGGGCGGCCATGACCACTCGGACGGGGTGGCCGGTATCGGCATCGCGCGCCTCGAACAGCGGAGCGAACGCCCGCTCGATCCGCTCCCAACTCCGGCCGGCGATCAACAGCGGCGCATCCGGCATGTGGCGAATCCAGACTCGACAGCCCTGACTCGTCGCCTCGCTTGCCTTGAACTCGCCGATCACGATGGCCAGCGGCGTCTGCCCGTCCTTGGGGCGCAGCACGGCCAGTTTCTCGCGCCGGCGCTGTGCCGCCTCGGCCTTGGCGCTTTCGCTGAAGGGTTCGGGCACATACAGACGCTCGGCCAGCGGCACGCCCTTGACCACGATCTCCTCGGCGGCCTCCAGCAGGTACTTGCGCAACACGCCCTGGTTGCGTTTGCCCGCCATCGCCGGGCTCCAGCGGTTGAAGCCCGCGCGCTCGAACAGGAAATGCATCAACGCCCGCAACGTCATCTGCCGCCGCGGCACGCCGATCTCCGCCACCTCCTGGGGTTCGCCGCGCGGCAAGCCGCGCCCTAGCACCCGTGTCCAGGGAAAATCCACCCGCAATTCGACCCGGCCCGGTTCCGACTCCAGCACCGCTTCACCGACCAGTTCGCCCAGCCCGGACTGCAGGACCTCCGGCTCGTAGGAGGGGCAGCCCGGATGGTGGGCGCTGCCGCTGTCCGGCATGCGCTTGACCACGAACTGGCGATGCCGCGCCACGTACATCTCCACGCCGCCGGGCACGCATAGGCATCTCGGCCGCTCGGGTGTCTCGTAGACATGGGCGAGCGCCTCCTGCAATTGTGGATCGTCCGCGCCGATCACGCGGCCCTTGATGGCGAAGCGTTGGGAGTCCATGGCGAGCTCAAATCAACTCATCGAGCAGTTCCGCCAGCGTCGGCTTGGGCCGGGGCAACAGCTCCCGCACCGCGCTGCGCTCGCCGATGCCCAGGATCGCGCCCACCTGATCCTCGTCGGCCCCGCGCTCATACATCCGCGATATCACGGTGAGGCGCGCCGACTGGGTGCTCAACCCCTTGAGTTCGGCGTAACGGAACAACTTGCGGTAGATCTCCAGCAGCGCCCGGCAGACGTAGCGGTTCTGCCCCGGCTCGCCATTGTTGGGCGTGATCTTGTAGGGCTCGCCGCTCGGGGAAAGGAATAATCGGCTACCCGGGTCCAAGCCACGGTAGATATCCGGCCCACCCAGGCCATGCCCGCCGGCGAGACGCTCGCGGAAATAGGCGGCCAGCGCATCGTCGAGCCGGCTGCTGCTGAAGTACAGTGGCCGGAGTTTGCCGTTGATCGCCGCGTCGGCGCGCAGCTCCGATTCCCTGCACACGCTGCCATCGGCATGCAGGTAGTCGCGCACCTCGATCCGTGCGATCTCGAGGGGGCGCAGGCCCGTGGCGAACAGCATGTAGTACAGGGCCAGGTCATGCCAGGTGCGACTGGTGCGTCCCTTGATGCGCACCGCGCCCTGGGCCACCTCCGGCGCCGACAATACCCGCGCCGGACGGGCGCCGACCGGCGGCTGGGGCTCGAAGCCCTCCAGCGCGACCAGGATGGCGTCCCGATGCAGGCGCAGCCGCCGCACGAAAGCCGCGCCTTCCTCCTTGAGACCATCCACGCCCACCACCTGGGTAAGTTGGACCGCGACGGATTTGATGCGCCGCTCGACCGCCGTGCGTGAGACGCCGAAGCGCACGGCCACCGCCTCGTAGGTCTCACCGGCAATGACGGCACGGAGCATCTCGACCGATTGCAATGCGTTCTCGAAGTGCTTGCTGATCTCCTCGTTGTCCTGCATGACTTGCTTCTCCCATCATCTCTCGATCGTCATGAGCTCGAATGTTCGAGCGCCGACGCACCCTTAGCCAGGCGAAAACGCCGGGAAAGGCGCGGGATTTCGTCATCAGGCCGAGCGCGCCGCCGTCGCCGAAGAAATGGCCGGCCGGACCGATGAGCGCACGCGCGACGCATGTGGCGGGTCGGCGCCGACCCGATCGATACGCGAACGACGCCGCCGTTGCGAGCCGAGCCGGTCCCCGCTCATCCCCATGCCCTTCACCCGGGCTGGCCTTGCTGCGCGATCCATCGGCGGATGTCTTCCGCACGCCAGACGGTCACCCGCTCTGAGAGCTTGACCGGCTCGGGAAAGGTGCGCGCCTGGATGCGCCGCCAGAGCGTTGATTTGGAGATGGGAACGAAGGCCAGCACCTGGGGCTGGCGCAGGAAGCCGGTCTCGGGCAACGTCAGGGTCAAAACCGGAGCGACAGGCGTAGTTGGAAGAGCGCTGGAAGCCGCCACCTTCGCGGCGGTACTGGTACGGATGTTGGGCATGATCGGGCCTCGTCACGGCGGGTGCCGATAAAGGACATGACCTGCTCTGTTGCGGCCGCGCTAGGTCAGGATGGCGCGGGCCGATAGGGAACGCAGAACTCGACGACATGCCGCCGGCGCCCCGGTCGCGCGGCATGGAAGGATGCGCAAGAAAGTGACTCCCACCGCATGACGGCCAAGGACATCCGGGTCGGGAAAGATCAGCCGATCCGCACCGGCACCGCGCAGCACGCGCGACGGCGGATCGTCGGGCAACAGGCAGGTATCGACTGCGACGCCGCCACGAGAGCGGTGCGGGTACCCATGGGGTCAGGTCAGCCTGACGACGTGGAACCTGTCGATACGATATTGAGGCCCGTGGGCCGACGCAAGACGTTCCGGGACGTGCTTGCCTCAATAGGCCGCGTCCGCCAGCGATTGGAGATGGCACGGGTGCCGAAACCATTCCAGCACGCCGTGATCAAGGTCGCGGTCCAGAAGTCGGATCGCTGACGAAGCCGATCCGGCTCGAACCCGCCATGGCGAATAGGGCCATGATGTGAGCCAAGGTTTCGAGGGGCGCCAGGGTATCCGACCGCGGGAAGAGTGTCCGGAGGGTTTCGCGCACGAACTTTGGCCGGGCGGTCCATTTCGCCCGCAATGGGTGGGAATACGTGCTATTTCGAGCGGCTGCCCAAGTAATCACAACAGTTCCGCACGACCGTCATGACGAATGCCCGATCGTCAGACCCCAGTTCGGAAATCCATGCGCCAAAGGTCGCCGCTTCGCTGGCCTCTTCGGGCACTTCCTTCGATAACAGGTCGCCCGCAGAGCATTGGAGCGCCACCGCAAGCCTGTCCAGCGTCGGCAGGGACGGCAAATGAGCTCCGCGCTCGATGCGTGAGATGGTTTCGGCATCGACGCCGACCCGCTCCGCGACTATCTCCTGTGTCCATCCCAGCTGTTTGCGCCGCCCGGATAGGTTTCCCCCCAGTCGCTTCGCCAGACGGGCGGATTCTTTTTTCTTGACCGCCATCGTGTTGTCCTTTCACTCAACAAGAATGACGGTCACTGGACTATCGAAACAGGGGTTCTTATGTGGTTTTGGTTATCATCATCGTTGTTGATACCGGGGGCGCATGACAAACGGGTCCGATGGGATTGCGGCAATCAACGCTAATCACCAACTGAAGGCACCGTGCTTTCCAGGGCTTCCACTAGCCGTACAGCGGCCTCCACCTCCGTCGAAACGACGGCCGGGTCGCCGTCCGACCCGGGCTTGTCCGCGCCACTCACTACGCCCACTGCGACGGCATCTTGCCGGCTTCCTTCGCTACGGCTGTCGCCACTGCGCGCGTCCATGGCGTTCATCCGCCGCCGCAGCCCCATTGCAAAATTCCGTGCGCCATTGGCGACGTCGCGCACCTCCCGTTTGAGAGTGGCACGCTGGACGTCCACCGCCTGGGTGGTGATCACTTCGTGAATCTCCAGGGTCTGCAGCAAGGGCATCAGTTGGTCGAGTTTGCCCAGCACCTCCAGGAACCGGCGCCCGATCGATGACAGCACATGGACGTCCACATCCAGGGGCACGGTGTCGTAGGTTGCCGTGCTGGTGATGCCATGCGCTTTGAATAGCGCTTCGGCGCCGTCGATAGCGTGGTTGAGGTTTGCGGTCACGGCGTCCATTTGGGCTCGAATGGTGTCCTCGATCTTGGCGACGTCCTCGTGTTCGAGCCGCGTGCGGGCGATCACCGAGATGAAGTGGGTATTGAGCTGCAGCGTGTTGAACAGCCGCGCAAAGAAACGCTTGCCCTCGGCGCTGGTGAAACGCGTCGGCATCTTCAGGCTGGCCGCCTCGACGCGTCGGAAATCGGCCTTGGCCTCCTTGGCGAGAATGCGGGCGTTGACGGCCCCCTGGTCTACCTTGACGATCTGGATCTCCGACATGCTGTGCTCCTCGAAATACCGCGTTCGGGCCGATCATCCGTGCCGGCATACGCATTCGCCACTGGAAATGGCCGTGGCCTGAGGGGGCTTTCGGCATCGGGGCCGATTTGGACTGTTTTTCGGGATTGACCTGGCCATCCGGTCGCACTACCTTGATGTCATGCAGTAGCTGGCCCTGCATTCAAACAAGGCAAGCCCTGGAGTTTTCTGTCTGTCGCGTATGCCATCGGCTTTGCCGCTGCCGCGTGCGCCGATCTTGCCGGCACCGATTAGGGTGCCCGTCCACCCGTGCCATCGAGGCAAGTTTTCGAGGCAGGGGCGCGGCGCTTCCGAGCTTCCGTAAGCGCCCCTCCCCCGAAAGCCTTCCTCGATCGGTAGCTGGCATACCGATCACCGCGGTTCTCACCGCCCGTTCAAGCCAGCCCTGGAGCTTCTTCCCATGGCGCCGTTCCGCCCGTAGCGGGCCGGCAGTTTCTCACCCCACGGGGGCATATGCCCCCAGTCGTGGTGCGCGTTGCCTCCAATCTTTTCCTGGAGCCAACGATGCTGAATCAGAGCGTATCCCCCCGAGTTCCCCGTCCCACGCCCGTGGGCCCTGTTTTGCCGCCCATGGCGGCCGCCTCGCGTCACCGTCCGGCGGCGATCCCCGATCGTGCAGCCCTGGACGCTTTGCTCGACGGCGAGGATGTCCCCGTCGAATGGAGCGAGGAAGACATCGTCTTCCTGCATTGGCGCTTGCTGCAGGAGGTCAGCCATCTGGCCGACCCCGCAACGCCGCTGGAAGAGAAGTTCGACACCCTGCGCTGGGTGTTCAGCGAGCGCGAGAAGGACGGCATGCCCTTCTCCTTCGTGAGTTGCTTGCGTGTCGTCGGCTGCAGTCCGCTGTCGCCGATCGCTTACTGCGGTCTGGTCGACGCGGAGGAAGTGCGCGATCGCATCCGCCACAGCCTGAAGGCCTGGTTCAACGCCACGCTCGAGCGCTACCCCGACTGGGTGTGCGAGGCCGTCGTCCACAACCCTGAATGGGTCGAGGCACGGCTCGCCAAGAACCCCCAGTGGATCAACGAGCAAATCAAGCGGATGGCGGTGCAGGGCGACCTGTTTGCCTGACGCCGTCTTCCATTTCTTGGGTTTGTCGCCAACGCGAAAGCCCCACCCCTTTCAAGGAGTCGTCATGACCACTATCAAGGATGTCCTGTGCCTGATGGCGATCTTCGTCGCCTACGGCATCGTCGGACGCCTGGATTATGAAGACGCGGTACGGATGGAACAGATCCGGCGGGAACGGCTGCACGCCGATTGCCTGACGGCGACGCCGACGGACCGCGAGGCGCTGGCGCGGATCAACGATCTGCCCTTCGATCCATCCACCCGCCGCACGGACGGGCGCGCGCCCGAGGACGAGCAGCCCTGTACGCCGCGCATCTTGTGAGGAGGCCGCCATGCATACCCAAACGCGCATGACGAACGACGCCCCGTCCCTGCTGACCGTCCAGGCGCCGGAAGACATCGAGTTCCTGGTCAAGGAAAGCGAAGTCCTCACTGGCCGGGCCGGCCGCACCTTCGTCATCGCCGGCGCCGACTGGCTGGCCTACCGGGTGCATTGGCATCCGATAGGTCTGAAGGTCGAACGGCTCGATGCCGAGGGCCGGGTCCTGAGCGCCCAGCACCTGCTGCCCCGTGAGTTCCTCGGGCACAGCCTGATCGAGGCCCTGGCCGCCGGCCAGTTGTTCACGCCACCGGTCCGCCCCGTCGGCTGACTAGGTGTTCTTCCCCCTTGGCGGGCCCGTCCCGCCAGGATCGGGTTCCGCCTGCACTCATGGAGCATGTCATGCAGATACAGGTTCGAATCAATGAGGAAGGTGCGCTCAGTAACCAGCGCTATGCCTTCACCGATCGCTTCACGCTCGTCTCCGAGCTGTTGCAGAACGCCCGCCGCGCCGGGGCGATGCGCATCGAGATCCATTACGACGCCACGGCGCAGGTGCTGCGGGTGGAAGACGATGGCCGAGGCCTCGATGACTTTCAGAAGCTCTTGAGCTTTCACGAGTCGGGTTGGGATGCGGCCACCAGTGCCGAGGAGCGCCCTTTCGGGGTGGGCTTCTCTAAGTGCCTGTACGCCGCCACGCGCTGCATCGTCGCCTCAAAGCATCAGCGGGTCGATATCGACACCGCGGCGGCACTGGCCAAGGCGTCCATCGAGGTGGAGCCCATCACCGAAGCCGTTGCCGGTACCCGGATCGAGTTGCACGGCGTTGACCTGCCCGACCTGGGCAATCGCATCGAGAGCTTGTGCCTGGGTTTTCCGGTGGACGTGCTGTTCAACGGCAAGCCGCTCACGCGGCGCTTTGCCGCCGCGCATCTGGCGACGATGGCCAGCCCGATGGGTACGGTCCACCTCACCGGTACGCGAGACGGCAAGTTCAGCTACAACACCATGGTCTTCCTCCAGGGCTTCTGTGTCATGAAGCCCAACTACTGCCAGTTCGACGAGGTCAATGTCGTGCACCTGGATTCGCGCCAGTTCATGGCGCGCCTGCCGGATCGCGACAAGCTGATCGACGAGGACGTACAAAGAAAGCGGATCGATACCGAGTTGAAGGCCTGCTGGCGCCAGACTCTGGAGGTCGCCAAGACCCAGCTTTCGCCCGAACGCTTCGTCGCAATCTATTACGCGGCGATGCGCGCCTGGGGTCATGTGGATCTACTGAACGATCTCGACGTGCTGCCCGACGAATTGTTCGATGAGATCGTCGACTATCCGATCCAGGATGACGACCGAAGCTATGTCCGGCAAGTTGCCGTAGCCCCCACCCGCCAAGCCGTCGAAAGCGGCGCGGTGACTCTGGTCTCCCTCGACTGGTTGGACGACGACAACGCGGCGCGCTGGATGTTTGCCCGGGCCAAGGGCTATCTGGTTTTCGACTGGATCGGCCTGAATTCCGAGCACTGGGCGTGGCGCCATGTGCGCTTTCTGGATCAGGAGACGGTGCAGGTCGAGGCGGTGTCCGAACAGGTCCGCGTCCAGTTGGAAGGACGCTGGGTGTGGCCCACCGTGATCCTGTGCGAGGCCGTGCGCCTGCGCACCGGCAGCAAGGTCGTCGAAGTCACCGACAAGGGTATCTGCCACCATGGTGTCTTGTACATCCCGGCCGGCGAGACCTCCGGTGAACCGCTGCGGCAGGCCTCGTCCTTTATCGACGAAAACGACCAGTTCCTCGCTTCGGACCTGGACGCGGACCGCGACGCGCTGGCGGACCTCATCCGTCGCCTGCGTTCGGTCGATCCGGTGCAGACGCTGGACTCGCTGCTGCAGGAATTGCGGCTGGGCAGGTATCCCCTGCTGCACGGCAAGGCCTTCCAGGTCACCGTGGGGGTGGGTGCTGCGCCGGGCCATTCGGTGGCCCTGGTCGCCGAAGCGGGTTCCGCCAACAATGGAGCTTGCCATGCAGGATCGTGAGTACGCGGCCCGCATCGAAGCGGTCAAGCAGCGTGCCCATGGCCGGTGGACGGAAATCCTGGCGAGCTTGGGCGTGGATGAACGCATCCTCAAGCGGCGCAACCTGCCTTGCCCGTTGTGCGGTGGCACGGATCGGTTCCAGTACACCGACAAGTTCGGCGAGGGGAACTACCACTGCCGTCAGTGCGGCCCGGGTGGTGGCTTCAAGTTGCTGCAAGCCGCCATGGGCGTGGACTTCAACACCGCGCTGCGTGACGTCGAGCGCTGCCTGGGAATGATGCCGGTGACGGCACCGCCCCGAAGCTGCGAGCCTTCGGCCGAGCGCATGAAGAAGCTGGCCCAGCGCATCTGGACTGAAGCCCGGCCGGTGACGGTGGGCGACGAAGTCGATCGCTACCTGAGCGGACGGGGTCTCGCCCTGCCGGTGTATCCGAAGGTGCTGCGCTTCCACCCTGCCCTCGGCTATTACCAGAAGGAAGCCGCCGGCAAGTCACGCAAGGTGGCCGAGTACCCGGCGATGCTGGCCTGCATTCAGGGTGCCGACGGCCACGCCGTGACGCTGCACCGGACCTATCTGCGGGATGGCGGCAAGCTCGCGGCGCTCGATGCGAAGAAGGTGCTCTCGGCCGGGATCAACGGCGCCGCGGTCCGCTTGTTCGATGCGACCGAGGAACTGGCGATCAGCGAAGGTATCGAGACCGGCCTCGCCCTGCATCTGGCGACCGGCAAACCTGTCTGGGCTGGCCTCAACGCCGGCAACCTGGAGAAGCTGTGGCTGCCCGACACGGTGCGTAAGGTCTGTATCTATGCCGACAACGACGCCGATGGCGACTTCGCCGGCCAGGCCTTCGCCTTCGCGCTGGCGCGCCGGTTGAAGCGGGAAGAGAAAACGACCGGTCGGCGGCAGGTGCGGGTGTTCCTGCCCAAGCACGCCGGCACCGATTGGGCCGACGTCTGGCGCCAACGCCTGGAAGCCCAGGCGCCGCGTGCGGCATGAACATTTGATGAAGGGTGCGGCCAGTCGGCTGCACCCGCCTTTTCAGCGGCACTGCATCAGGCGGTGACGGTGAAAAGGCCCATTTGTTTGCCCCACTGGTAGTTGTCACACCAGGCGGCGCCCCCACGGCACCGCGAAGACAGCCCTGGAGTTCCGGCGCGATTTCTCGCGCCCTTTTTGGACCGGCAACCGCCGGTCCGTCATCGACCCTGGCGGGGATGCGCTTCCCCCGAGGGGTGATGCCGTCTCCGCTTTTCTTTTCCGACAAGGAGATTGCTATGAAAAACGGACGTTCTCTCGTCAGCCTGGCCCAGGAACTGGAGCGCCAGCTGCATTCGAAGAAGGACCTGATCGTGCCCTCGACGCTGGTGCGTCATGCCACCGACGATCTGGGGGGCACCCGACTCGTCATCGAGGAAGGCGGCAGCCCGGTGCACTACGGCGTCACACCCCTGGCACGTCGCCAACTGGCGGACAAGCTGAAAATCCCGTATGCCTATTTCGAGCGCATGCGCGAAGACCAGCCGGCCCTGCTCGATCGCAATGTGAACACCTGGCTGCAGAGCGAGGAAGAGCGGCGAATGCTGCGTACCCTGGACGGTCAGGTGCGCGCCGTGTTGTCGGATCGCTACCGCCGCCTGGACAACTTCGACCTGGCCGAGAGCGTGCTCCCCATCCTGCAGCAACTGCCCGAGGTACGCTTCGAGTCGGTCGAACTGACCGAGACGAAGATGTACCTGAAGTGCATCACGCCACGCCTGAAGTACGAGATGGCGCCCGGCGATGTGGTTCAGGCCGGAGTCGTGATCTCGAACTCGGAGGTCGGCCAGGGGACGCTGTCGGTGCAGCCGCTGCTGTTCCGGCTGGTGTGCAGCAATGGCTTGATCGCTGCCGACCGCTCGCTGCGCAAGACCCACGTGGGACGCGCGCTCGGTGGCGAGGATGAACGCATCCAGGTCTACCAGGACGACACCTTGCGCGCCGACGACAAGGCCTTCTTCCTCAAGGTGCGCGACGTGGTGCAGGCGGCAGTGTCGGAGGCGACCTTCCGCCAGACGGCACAGAAGATGCAGAAGACGCTCGCCATTCCGCTGGTGGGCGACCCGGTGAAGACGGTCGAGGTGCTGGCCCAGCGCTACACGCTGAACGACAACGAGCGTGCCGGCGTGCTGCGCCATCTGATCGCCGAAGGCCAGTTGTCCGGCTACGGCCTAGTCAATGCGGTGACGCATTACAGTCAGGAGGTCGAAGACTACGACCGCGCGACGGAGTTCGAAGCATTGGGCGGCCGGCTGATCGACTTGCCGGCCCATGAGTGGAAAGGGTTGGCGGAAGCGGCCTGATCCCATAGATCGTTGAAAGCCGGGTCGGGGCGATTGCCCCGGCCCGGCCTTCAGCCATTCCACGATGTCGTCATGACACTGAATTCGACCGTTGCATCCCGCCCGGCGTGGTCGCCAGAATCCGCTCGGCGGCGGCGCGATTCCCCAAGCGACGGCTTCGATCGGACCTTGCGTGTGGCAAGAAGACCGATACCCCTCGCTACCCTGTAAGTGCTATTGCCATACAGTGTTCAGGGTAACTATTCTGATCCATTCCGCCCGCACTGCAAGCCATCGCGCCGGATCGCCCACGAGGCTTTCCGACGTCGACGCCTGAGGCACCGATCGCACGAGGGCTAACCGGAGACCAGGACCATGAGCCACGTGACGCTTACCGATGCCGAATGGATCAACCTGAACGTGCTCGTCGTCATACGCGCCGGTCTTCAGTATGACATGGCTTCGACCTGCTGCAGATACGGGCTCAACACGGAGCAAGCCAACTATCTCCGGAGCTTGAGCCTCGACGATCTGTGGTCCCTGGTGATCCACGTCGGCGACACGACCCTGTTCCCGCCGCGCGCCGACCTGGTGACGCTCTTGAGCGCGCCGCGGCCGCTGGCAGGCCCCATGGCACTCGTTCATCCACCCAAGCCCTTGGAAGGGCGGCGGTAGGAACCGTTATCCATGCCGACCCGCGGCGACCGGCACCTGCGCGCCATACAACTGGCGAAGCAGTTGGCGGCGCTCGGCGCACGGCTGAAGACGATCCACCTCATCACCGGCATCCCGCCGCGCCAGGTGCAGTCTCTCTTCTTCCCCGATGCCCGATCCATCCCCCGTGGACGCGCCCCCGATTCGGCCGACTGGTACCACGGCGCCAACCTCATTCTGCGTAGCGACGCCTGCCTCATTGGCGCCAGATACCGCCAGTTGCGCAACCAGGGACTCGCGGCCGGCGAAGCCCTGGTCTTCGCCTACCGCGCCTACCAGGCCGCCACGCTCCCGCCTTACCGCATTAGCCTGGACCGGGCCTTCAACCTCGTCTCCTATATCGATGGCATCTGGCTGGCCAGCGCACCGACGCTGTCCGTGCTGACCTGCCCCGGGTGCGGCTGCGAGTTCATTGTTGCGGTCGGCACCGTGGCACACCGCGGTGAACCTTGCCCCTTCTGCAAGCTGCTGGAACGATTTCACCTGGACCATCGCATCCAAGCCTCATACCCGGCTCGCCCCGCCCTCGACATGACCGAGCGCCAACTGGGCATGCTCGCGCTTTTTCACAAACTTAGCCCCGAGGCCGAAGGCGATAGCCCCTCGGAATAGGTCGCGTTTCAGCGCGACAAGCGAGATAGCCGGCCGAAGAATGGCCACTTCGCATTCTTTCCGGTATCGCTGTGCCGCCATGGCCGCCACACCAACGTCCGCAACTTCTTACCCCGCCTCCGACCCGGGTTTCGCCGCCGTGCCGGTCGAGGATCTGCTCGCCGGCGAAGCGGACCTGATCGCACGCATCAAGCTCTGCTACGGCATCGACCGGGACAGCTTCGAGCGCGATGTCCTAATGCTGGTGCGCCGCTACGCCGCCTGCGTGCATCTGCTGCCGGCGACCGCCGACAACTACTTCAGCAAGCCGGGTGGTCTCTTGCGGCTCGGCCTGGAGACCGCTTTCTTCAGCCTGCAAGGCACCGACGCACACATTTTTTCGGGGCGGATGAGCATCTCGGCACGCCGCCAACTGGAACCGCGCTGGCGCCATGCAACCTTCATCGCGGGGCTGTGTTGCGAATTGCACCGGCTGATGAGCCATATCATCGTCACCGATGCCGCCGGCGAGGCGTGGCCGGCCTTCCTGCGGCCGCTGGCCGACTGGCTGGCAACCCGCGGCAGCGAGCGCTATTTCCTGCGCTGGCGGCCCCAAGCCGTCGAGGCGCGCGGCCTGGGCCTGTTCGCCCTGCCCCATGTGGTGCCGCCCGCGGTGATGGCCGACCTGTCCGAGGGCAACGCGGTCATCGTGCCGTACCTGCTGGCCAGCATCGGCGGCATCCCGGTCTATCGCGATCACAATATCCTCGACGAACTCGTCCGCCGCTCGCTGGCGCTGGTCATCGACCGCAACCTGGTCGCCAGCGCCGACCGCTACGGTTCGCCACAATACGGCTCGCACCTGGAGCGCTACCTGGTCGACGCCCTGCGGCGGCTCACAAGCGGCAACTCGGCCTGGATCGCCAATCGCGAGAAGTCGCGCCTGTGGTTCGGACAGGACGGTCTGTTCCTGGTCTGGCCCGGCGCCGCCGAGGATGTCCACCAACTACTCGAAGCCGACCAACTGGCCGGCATCCCCAAGGCGCCCGAGACAATGCTGGAACTGCTACTGGCCGCTGGCGTGTTCGAAGCGGCAGCAGCGGGCCGCGCGACTTGGTCCATCCAGCCGCCCGGCGCCAAGGCCCCGCTGGAAGCCGTCAAGCTCTCGGCCCCGGCCATTCTCCTCGCCGGAATCGATCCGCCACCCGTCGCCTTACCCCAGGCACTGGAATTCAAGCCGGCGTCTGCGCCAGTTGCGCCGCAAACGCCTCCATCCATACCACCGGCGGCACCGGTGAAGAGCGGCACCCAGTTGTCGCTCATTCCGCCGTCCGAGCCGCCCGCCGAGAGTGACGTCCGCGTGACGTCGGTCGAGGAAACACCCGAATCACTCTCGCTGGAACCGGCGACAACACCGCCTTCGGCGACATTCGCATTGCAAGCCCCGATGCGTCTGAACCCGGTCGTTCGCGACGCCCTGGCCGAGGCCGTTCGCACCCTGAACGATGGCATGGGTCCGCCCACCGTGTGCACCGTCGCCCAGGGAGTATTCGTACCGCTGGAGGAATTCGGGCGGCGCGGCGTCCAGCCATCCCTCGCCATGCGTGCCCTCACCGAGGCGAACCTGCTGGTGAAACCCAACCGCAATGGCCCGCCGACGCTGTCGCGTGAATTCAACGGCAACCCCACCGTCGGCATCGTGCTCGATCCGCGGTGCGTAAGCGGACTCGATCTGGCGGGCTTTGCAGCACCACCGGCGGAGGGAAGCTGAGATGCTGGTACGCCGCTACGAGATGCCCTGGCGCCGGGCCTACGAGATCTATGCCGGCATCAATTGGTGGCTGGCGCTGCTCTATTTCCTGGGGGTAGGCGTAGCCGGCGCTCTCCCCCTTCAATTGGCCCTGCCGCTGGCACTCGTCTGCTTCGCGAAGGGCGTGCTGCGGGTGACCCAGGCCCTGCGCATGTTGGTGTTGCGCGCTTCCCTCGGTGGACGGGGCATCGAGGTCGTCGGTACCGACGACCTGGCTCGATGGTGCCAGGATCCGGCCTTAGTGTTCCTGGGCTTCGGCTTCGAATGGCAGCCGGTGCATTCGCAGCGGCTCTACGAACTGGCCAAGATCGACTATCGGGAGTTCGCCGTATCGCCGCGCCTGCTGCAACTTTTGGGCTACGACAGCAAACCCCAGCCGGACGCCGAGATCGGTCTGCCCTATATTCATGGCGTCGAGCCGAAGGAAGGCCCGTTGCACCGGCCGCTGCAGAACTTCGAGGGCGGTACGTTGCTGGTGGGCACCACCCAGTCCGGCAAGGGAGTGGCACTCGCCAACCTGATCACCCAGGCGATCCGGCGCGGCGACGTGGTGATCGTCATCGATCCGAAGAACAGCCGGCGCCTGAAGCGGGTCGTGGAGCGCGCCTGCGCCGACTACCGCGAGCCGGATACCTTCATGGAATTCCACCCTGCCTTTCCGGAGCGGGGGGTACGGCTGGATTTCACCTTCAACTGGCAGAAGCCCACCGAGATCGCCTCGCGTATCCAGTCCATCATGCCGCCGGACACAGCCGGCGCCTTCTCGGCCTTCGGCTGGGATGCCGTCAACGTCGTGGTGCAGGGCCTGGTCGAAATCGAGGAACGGCCGAACCTGATGAAACTGACCAAGTACATCGAGGGCGGCATCGAGCCGGTGCTGGAGAACTCGCTGCGCCGCTACTACGATCAGACCCTGGGCGTCGGCTGGCGCGAACTGCCAGACATGAAGAAGCTGCTGCACGATGCCCAGCGCGGCAACATTAAACGGCCGTCGGAGGCGGCCAGCGCCGACCTGATGGCCTTCGTCGCCTACTACGAGCACTTCATCGCCCAGAACCAGCGCAACAAGGTGATTGATGCCCAGGTGCGCACCTTCCGCCACAACCGCGAACACTACCAGAAGATCACCGCCAACCTGTTACCCATCCTGTCGATGCTGACGTCGGGCGACCTGGGGCGCAGCCTCTCGCCGGACCCCTTCGACGCCGACGACAGGCGGCCCATCATGAACTTCGAGAAAATCGAGCGCGCCGGCCACGTGCTCTACATGTGCTTGGACTCCCTGCCGGACCCCTCGGTCGCCTCGGCCATTGGCGCCCTGGCGCTCGCCGACCAGGCGGCGCGCGCCGGCATGCGCTACAACCTAGGCGGCTACCGACGCATCGCGCTCTTTGTCGACGAGGTCTCGAACGTCATCAACCAGCCGCTGATCGAGATCCTCAACAAGGGCGCCGAGGGCGGCATCTTCACCACCTGCGCGATGCAAACCCTGGCGGACTTGGCCAAGCGACTGGGCAGCGAGGACGCGGCGCGCATGGCGCTGGGTAACCTCAACAATCTGATCGCCCTGCGTACCAAGGATCGGCCGACCCAAGACTTCGTGGTCGAGACCTTCGGCAAGACGGCGATCCATACGGTGCGGGTAGGCTTGAGCCACGGGTCGGATGCCCACCTGGGCGACTTCTCGTCGAGCTATTCCACCCAACTCACCGAGAGCTTTGAGGAGATGGTGCCGGCCGATGTGCTGGGCAAGCTGCCCAACCTACAGTACTTCGCCTCGGTGTCGGGCGGCCGGATCATCAAGGGACGGTTTCCGATCCTCGATCCCGATGCGGATACGTGCCGCGCCCCGGGAAAGGCGACCGCATGATCCGCGCCGTCGCCGTGTTGTCGTTGCTCGTCCTGCTGGTCCTGGTGCTGTACGTGCCGTCGGCCCATCCCCCGGAGCGCTTCCTCGCGCAGTTACGCGCCGAGCATGAGGCGGCCGCCGCCTACTGGGGGGCCGAGCCCGCCACCCGCATGCTGGATCGGGCGATGCGCATGCAAGATTCGACGGCCGAAGTCACGCCAATTCCTGCCGCGAAGGATGCGCCTTCGCCAGCCGGCGTGAACGGCGTGGTGTCCCGGGAGATGTCCTCGGTCAACCAGCGCCTCTTCAACAACGCCTACTTCCGCGCCGTCGACGCGCTGCTCCTGCTGGCCAGTTATCGGCTGTCAACGCTGCTCGAATGGCTGCCCTGGCTGGCGGTATTCGTGTTGGCTGCAGTCGTCGACGGCGGATTCGAGCGGCTCATCAAGGCCAAGGAATTCCTTCAGCACGATCCGGAAATGTTCGCGCTGTACGCCAGCCTGGGGATCGTGATCCTCTGCGCGACGGTCATCGGCTTCGTGCTGCCGGCGATGCTGCATCCGCTGCTGCTGCCGTGCGTCCCATTAGCGGTCGGCGTGCTGGCCGGGCGGGCGCTGGGGTGTTTTCATCGTCGGGGATAGCGGCCAAGTCGATCTGTGAGCGGATTCGATTACATTACATATAGAAACCGTAGCGAATCTGCGGGCTATCGGATTCTTCCAGGTACTTCATGATCTCGCCAACCTTGCGGGCGCACCCCAGGGTCACAGGATATTTGCCGTCAAACTGGGTGTTGTTCCAGTTCATCTTGGTCAAACCCAGTATCTCGCGTGCGAGAAACGCGGGAGACTCTTCGGATCGCACAATTCGCAACTCAATCGGCTGAGGAATGTAGAGACCTGTGTAGGTCTGGTAGTACCACACAGAACCCCGTGTATAGAGCAAGTGGCGATGGTCATCGATCCCAACGAGCGTTCCCCTGAATGGCGGGTAGTTTCCTTCGCGGAACAAGCGCAGCGTTGAGTCAAGAATGGTGACGAAATCAACCGTATCAATCCGCAAATCACGCGCGGCACTGGTGAGTCCATCAATTTCCTCGGGCGAGAAGTTGGACGATTTATGAATCACCACCCGCGCCGGATACGTCCGCAGTGCCACTCGGTACTCGTTCAGCGCTGCCGTGAGAAGATCATAGGCTTGATTGACAGAAAGATGTGGCACACGGTCATCCCTCGTCATATCCACGGGCGTTCCCCTAAGGATCAACCCGTTGCCCAACTCATCAAATATTTGAGCCAAGCTTGTATTCAGGACTTGGCGGTCTCTACTCCTGTAAAACGCGATTCCGACAGCGCATGAAGAAGGTCGTGCATCATCAGCCTTGAGTTTCCATGGCACCCGCGGGCCCGCTTTGTAATACAGAGCCGTACTGAAATTCCATGCTTTCGTTGCATCATCCTGCTGACCCTTCTTATTGCTTTCCAGCGATACTGCGCGGATCAATTGAAGCGGCTTACCGAGATGCATGGCTTTCGCCTTTAGCGCACGCCGGAAATTCAGTTCCGAGGGAACCTCGACGCTCGCCTCCAGACTCTCCTCCAACGGCGCGCGTTCCTCAATTGCAATTTTCTTGAAAAGAATTTCCGGAATAACACATACGATCACATCTACGGGCCGATTCTGCGCCAAGAACTTGATGTGTTCGTAGTAAATCTCGATAGCCTTCAATACGCGCTGACGCCAGTCCGTAATTGCGAGCACATCGTCGATATCGCCTTTCCTGATTGATCGGACAAGATCTTGTCCGAACACGAATCTGGCGCCGTACCCACTCTCAGGATTGAATCCGCAGAATGGCACACGCAAGTTGGGCTGCCGCGCATCCTCTGGAGCAGCAATCCGACTGGCGCAGCGTTCGATCCACTTCCCCAAGGCTTCGTTGCAGTTAGTCGTTCCAACCCCACCAACGATCACGTCTGTACGCCGTGTTCCCATTGATAAGTCAAAAACACCGTAGGCGTCCACACCACGTCGCGGGCAGACATGTTCACCGGTGGCGAACTGCAATCGCGGTTCGCTAATGTGTTCAAGCTTCATGGGGTATCAAAAAGGCCCTTGATGGGGGACGTGTCCTCGTCCTCAACCAGATCGCGCAAAGGAAGCCAAGCATCGTCATCCAGTGCAGGATGATTGGCAAAGCTCACAGCGTTACCGAATGTCATGGTCGATGCAGGACCGGCCGTGACCGAAAAGAGATCATCCTGGTCCAGTGCACCTAGCCACGACGTCAAAAATCTAAAGTGGTCCGATACCGTTCGGTTGACTTCCTTACGCTTTAGCCAACTGATACTTTCATCGGCGTAAGCGGAGCGACGGAAGTCGTCGCCGTAACTAAAAAACCAGTCAGGGGTAAGCGCTATATACCAACCGTCGTCGGCACGCACAAAGTCAGCGCCAAATGCAAAATGCTTGCAGACGAAGAGTTTGTTCGGATCATTCTTATTCAGCTTCCTCTCGAATACGCGTCGAGTCGAAGTCTTCTGCCCTACCCAAGTTTCCTCGCGGAGCAGGTCGTTGTCTTTGAGCGGCATAAAGACAAAGAGGCCGTCCTCATGCTTCCAATGCACCCCGTGCTTGAAGAGCTTCTGCTGCAGAGAGAACCTTAGCAACGATTTGAATATGCGCTCGTGATCGTCATCAATACCGTAGAACTCCCTCGAACCGAGCGGCGTGACCGTGCCGCATTCGATGAGTTTCGCGAATGGCCCATGCTCGTCATCGAGGGCGTGAAATGTAATGAGCCGATTGGCATTGACTTCGTAATCGGACGGGGCACGAAGATTCAGGCTGGTCAAAATCTCACGGACCACCTTACGTTCGTTTCTATGGCGTTTTCCTTGCCGCTTCCCGTCATCGGCTCGAAGATCGGCTACATAAATCGTCGAAGGAAAATAAACTTCCAGGAGGTTGAGATTCACCTTTTCGAACACAGAGGTCGGCGGATCGAAATCAGCCTCGGCAAGCCCACTCGATACGCCGCCGCGTTGGTAGCTGCGAAGAACTTCCAGAACGGCGAGGAGTTGTCTTGGATTTGCGTTCGCAGCCCGAGATGCAAGGTCTCGATAATCCATCACATCGCGGTCAGCGATGAAATCGATGGCTCCCTCCGTCGCGCGGTTCAGGGCCGCTTGTGAATAGCTCCCCTGTTTGCGCGTAAGCACGTAAACAATCAAGCGGTCGTACCGCTCATTGAGTCGATATGATCGAAATGTCTCGATCGAATTCTTGATCTTATCCAACCCAGAAGTGGACGTAACTTGAATCGCGACTCTTGCGTTGTCATCCGCAAGATCAATCCCTGGGAAATTGGTCTTCTCGTCCATATTCAGATTGCGCAACTGGTTCCAACCAAAGAGTTCGCGCATCAACCCAAGAACGAGGTTCTCGGAAACCTTGTTTATGTCATATAGCTGCATCGCAGACGACGTTTCGATCTCAACTGCGAGCTGAGCCAGCGAGGTATTGAACTCGTTGAGAAGATCAAGATGCTTCATACCGAGACCTCATGGAATTGCCCGTGGTCAGCACTTCTGGCGTGGACGCGTTGGAAGCTCCGAAGTGCGGCGAAATGGCTGTCATACAACGCCGTGGTAGCCTGGCGCAAGCATGGCACTCTCGACCGCATACAACGTTGGCGTGTTGCGTAGCCAAAGATGATGAGAGTTCGCTGGCAAGGAATGATCCGCCGAGCAGTCAACCTGCCATCGATGAAGCGCATATCCCGCAACAGCAGCGCGAACCTTGGCACGAAGTACGCCGTCGACCATGCCATAGTCGGCGACAACAGCCTCTGGGTGCGCAATGCCAGGGTGGGGGACCAATTCCAGTTCGACTATTCGATTCCATTGGATATCCGAGATAAGCGTTTCATGTTCCTCAACAGGATTGGACAAAGGCTGAACCTTGCCAATCCGATTGGCCACGAAGTCCCCGAAGCGAGCATTCTTTCGGTCATAAGCACGCACATGCCAACGAGTACCGTTATCGACCAACGCGAGCGGCACAATCACGCGCTGAGAAGATCCCGACGACAGGGAAAGATAGGAAACACGGGTCGCTTGCCCTTGATGAACAGCGCGCGCTAACGAGGCGAGTTTGTCGATGGGTGGCGGCGCCAACAAACCAGCACCATCTGTGGGCAAAAATCCCTTTCCTGGTTGATAGACGCCATCCCCAATTCCTTGGCGGAGCCAGGTAAGCGCGCGCTCGGCTGACAGTTCGAATAGCGGGCTAAAGTGGTCACCGAGCGCATACAACTTGGCGCTCACGTCGTAACTCAAATTGCGCGGCGCAAAAGTCCGATACGTCGTCAGGTCGCGAGTTGCAGCTGCGGGTGCAATTCCAAACCGATTTTCGATATCGGCACGCCGAACCTCGCCACAGAAATAGACCTTCACTTCAATAAAGGCCAGTCGCTCGCGCTGCGCTTGGCTCAGCGTCTCAAGATGAATCGTTGGCGATGAAGAAGGCATGGATGAGGGTTCAAGGGCAGTCCGCACCATCATAATCAATTCTCCGACTGACGTATATTGTTTTGATGATCATCATCAGTCTAGCAGTTTCAGGTAATGATTTTCCGTGGGCACGGAGCACAACGAGGGCACCAGGGATCGCGCAGCTCTCGACATCGAATTCCGGGTGATCTGATGCCGAAATCCCCCGCCTAAGAACGCCATTCCCGGGAGACACCAGGACCACGACTGCCTACTCTTCAGTCATGCGCTCGCACGCGCACTACGCCGCCAATGAACCGAGGTAAGCGCCATGACCATCACTACGCAGACGCTGCGACAGGACAACGCTAGGGTCCGCACAAGAGATGCGGAACTGCAGGACGTCATCGAGACTCGCTTGTGGCTCGAAGAACACGACTGGCTATACGGCCTGCTGCGTAGTGACGACAATGTGTCGCCAACTTTCCGCTTCCCCGATCTCATTAGCGCCAGCGTCTCCCTGGTCTTCGCTCACTACGATGCGCCGGTTCGTATCTTCCAGTTCCTGGGTACCGAATTGGTACTGCGCCCGCCCCAGACACCGCGCCGCCGCGAATCGATGTGGCGAAGCCAATACCAGTTGCTGCTCGACCTGCAACGCTCACCGGCCAATCGGCACCCCAATCCAAAGTTTCAACTCGACCAACTGACGACCGCCTGCGTTGCCCTGTGCCGGACAGAGGATGGCTTGGGTGCCGCCGTCCTGCGACAGGCACGCCGCAACATGGCCGAACGCTCCCATCGCGGGCGGGAAGCGCCACCCGGCTGAGGTCTGCATCGCCTCAACTCTTGCCCCTTACTGGCATCCACCCGCTCCTCACCCGCTTGCTCACCGTCACCCTGCCCGGGCTAGACGCCGGACTTACCCGAACCCGACCCAGACCGTCCGCGCACCGCCGACGGCCCTGACCTCACTGCCCGCCGGCTGGCGGGTCGTTCCGGTTTCGTTGGAGAGGTGACTCATGCGTCTGCCGCTGCACTTTGCTGGCCTGACTGCCCTGGCCGTCCTGGCGACCGCGCCCGCCCGGGCTCGGGCCTGCTGGGAGGAGGCAGCCCAGCGCTACGGCATCTCGGCCGACCTGCTTTATGCCGTTGCCCGGGTCGAATCGAACCTGAACCCCCAGGCCGTCAACCGCTCGCACCTCCAGCGCACCGGGTCCTACGACATCGGCCTCATGCAAATCAACAGCGGTCACCTGCGGACCCTGTCCCGGCACGGCATCACGGAAGCCGATCTCTTCGATCCGTGCACCAACATCCGGGTCGGCGCATGGCTGCTGGCCGACAGCTTTTCTCGGCGGGGTGCAACGTGGGATGCCGTCGGCGCCTACAACGCGGCCTGCTCGCAACTCAAGGGCAAGGACTGCGTCGAGGCCCGCGCTCAATACGCCTGGCGGGTGTACCGCCAGTTACCCACGCAACGCAGCGCGCAGTTGGGCAAACACTTGGTAGCGACGGCGACGACGATTCCCGCCCTGATGTCGGTGAGGGTCTCGCCATGACAGCCCAGTTCCTGCGCCGCGTCGCTGCGCTCAGTCTCGTCGCCAGTTGTACCGCCCTCGCATCGTCGTGCAGCCTGTTCCGCACATCGGTGCCGGCCGAGGTCACATTGGGGATGCACGCGGCGACGCCTGCGCAGGTGGCCCAACTCGACTTCGGCCGCCAGGCCAGGTTCGCGAAGTGCGTGCCCCCGGCATGCCCCACCCGCACACCCAAGACGCTCGCGCCGGAAACGCCCAGCCAGCCGATCGCGCGCGAAGCCGCAGTCACCCCGGCCGAATCCGTCGCCCCCGCGCCCTTGGCGCAAGACCCTGCGACGGAGGCGGAAAGCTCGCGCACGGTCATCGTGCAGTTCGGCCTGGGCAGCGCCAAGCTGAGCTCCGCCGCGCGCTCCCAACTGAACCGAGCCATGGGCGACCCGCTCCACGTGCGCCGCATCAAGATCGTCGGCCGCACCGACAGTACCGGGCCGTTGGCCTTCAATGAATCGCTGGCCCTCGCCCGCGCCATCGGGGTTCGCGACCACCTGCGCAAGACGCATCCGACGCTGGCCGCCACGCTGACGCTGCAGGCTCGCGGGGCGTGCTGCTTCATCGCCTCGAACGACACCGTGGCCGGCCGCACGCAGAACCGGCGGGCCGAGGTGGTCTTTCAGATGACCGACGAGCACCTGCCATGACACCGCACCGGTCGCCCGCTCACATCCCAGTCCTTCACCCGTCGAGCGCTTGCGCTCCCACCCGCAGGCGCATCCCTACGCTCACCCGCCTTCCCACCCCTATCCCACTTTCAACGCTCCATCCATGCCCGGAGGTTTTCATGAACACTGCAGATCTTGTTTCTTCCCCCCGCGTCACCACACGCAAACCGATGACCGTCGCGATGCTGCTGGCGATGATCGTCGTCGGCCTTGGCACCGCTTTTCCCGGCTATGCCTTGGACCTGGTCGCCTTCACCGGCATCACTGGACCACTCACCTCGGCACTGACCCAGATCGCCGCGCTCGGACCGGGAATCAAGGCCCTGGTCGGATTCGTCGGTTTCGTGGTCGCGCTCATTTCGCTCTCCGCGCTGCGCAACTTCGGCCCCGTCCTCTTTTACGTGGGCCTCGCCATCTTCGCCGCCGTGGGTCTCGTGATCGCCGGCGCGATCATGGGCGCGGTGGTCTGAACCAGCGGCATCGACACCCAGGAGACCGATATGCAAGCGGACACCTACATCCCGCGACGTCTCGATGACCAATGGAAGATCGGCTTCTGGGATGTCGATGTCGCCGCGCCGATCCTGTTCATGTTCTTCGTCGGCTACCTGTCCGGCAGCAGGCTGTCCTTCGCCGTCTGCATGGCGATGGGCATCTTCGTCTCGCGCTGGATTTCGCGCCTCAAGGCAGACAAGCACCCGGCCTTCGCCATCCACTGGCTGTACTGGCATCTACCCGCCAGTCCGATGACCGCCATGCGCGCCACGCCGCCGTCGCACATCCGCCGCATGGTCGGCTGAGCCCGGAGAAAGCCCATGGACTTCGAACGGCTCAATGGCGACATCAAAGAGATGCGACGCCGCAATCGCGGGCTGGGCCTGGCGGTCGGCGCGCTCGCTGCCGGCCAGATTCTCGCCCTGGTGGTGATCCTCAACCTGCTCGGGACGGTGCGCACCGTGGTCGTGCCGCCCTCGCTCAACAAAACCTTCTGGGTAACCCGCGACCAAGCCAGCAACGAATACCTCGAGCAGATGGGCAGTTTCATCGCCTGGCTGGTGCTCGACGTGACGCCGGCCTCGATCGACTGGAAGAAGGACATCCTGCTCGGCTACGTCGAACCCGACCAGTACGGCCCGCTCAAGACGCGGCAGGAAGTGGAGGCCGAACGCTTGAAGCGCATCAACGCCTCCACCGTGTTCGCGCCCCAGCAACTCGTACCCAGCGAAGAAGGCCAGAGCATCGTCATCCGCGGTCGCCTGCGCACCCTGGTCAACGGCTTCGAGACTGCCAACGACCTCAAGGCCTACCGGGTCGAGTTCAGCTACGCCGGTGCGCGCATGCATTTGAAAAGTTTCAAGGAGGTGCCCAATGCCGGCAACTGAACCAACCCAAGCCCGATCCCCGCATCGGTTCATCCTTGTGCTTCGGCACGGATGGGCGATGAGTGCCGCAATCGCCGCAACGGCCGCCGTCTTCGCCTTGACGCCTGTGCCCGCCCACGCGCTGCAGATCGTCGAGGCCAGCGACGGCGTGTCGGTCGAAGCCATCGTGTCGATCAAGGAGCCGACCCGCATCCGCATCGACGGAACACCAATCACCGACGTGTTCGGCAACATCCATTCGAGTCATTGCGGCGCGGCGACGCCCCTGCCCGCCACGCCGGGTATGAGCAGCACAGCCCCCGGCGGCGGTGTCAGTTCGGCGATCAATCCGGCCGGCGAGGTCGTGCTCGAGTGCGACCGCGACAAGGGCGAAATCTACGTTCGCCCGGTCGGCGATTCCGTGAAACCGATCAACCTGTTCGTCTCATCGGCGAGCACCACCTACACACTGCTGTTGCGCCGCGCGGATACCCCAGCCGACACCATCGTCATCCGCGACAAGACGCCCAGGGCGTTGAAGCCAGCCACAGCAGCCCAGGTGGCCGGGCCGTCACCCAACCCGGTCCGCGCAATGAAGGCGCTGCTGGTTGCGATGGCTTCGGACCGGGTGCCGCCCGACGTCCGCGTCGAAGAGACCCATCGCTCGGTCCCCCTGTGGATCGAGGCGCGCTTTTCACTGGTGCGTCAGTACGAAGGGCGCGGCCTGATCGGCGAGAAGTACCTGCTGCAGAACGTCAGCAATGCCCCCATGGTGCTGGCCGAACCGGAGTTCGATCGCGAGGCCGGCGGCGTCGCCGGCGTCAGTATCGAGCAGCACAACCTGCGCCCCGGCGAGAGCACCAGCGTCTACGTGATCCGCCGAGGAGAGGCGCCATGACTACGCCGCAGCAGCCCTTCCTGTCCCTGCGCGGCCTGCCGCAACGCCTGTCGCAGCACGTGTTGCAGCACCTCTCCCCCCGGCAGCGCCAATACGCCATGCTCAGCGCTTTGTTGGCCGGCGGCGTCGGGCTGCTCTGGCTGATCTTCGCCTTCACCGGCAACAGCCCGAAGACCGGCGCCGCCCAAGCGTCCGCCGGGCAACCGAGTGCGGTCACCAACATCGGCGTGATGCCACCCGGCGGCCAGGTCAATCCAGTGGATCAGTGGGTCGGCACGGCCGGACGCAAGCTCGCCCAGTACGAGAACGAACGTGAAGAGCAAGGACGGCTCAACAAGAACGTCCAAGCCTTCGAAGCGAAGACCATGCAGCGCTTCGCGGACCTGGAACAGCGGCTGACCTCGGCACAGCAAGCCGCCGCCACCCCGGCGGCGCCCACCCCCGTCGCGACCACGCCGACCGCTCTGCCGCCGGCGGCGAGCCTGCCCCCCGCCCCGCCGCCTTCCAAAGGGTCGCCCCCCGGCGTGATGCCAAGCGGCACCCCAGGCGACGCCTTGCTCTCGACGCCGCTGGCAGCGCCGCAGCCCGCGATCACGCGCATCACCGTCGCAGACCGATCCCGCACCGGCACCGGCGCTCCGGTCGCGAACACCGGTGTCAATGCGGACCCGGCCTCGGGCGGCACTTCGCAAGCTGTCGCCCGGACCGTCTCCACCTTCCTGCCGGTGAGTTTTACCCGCGGCACGCTGCTGGGCGGGCTGGATGCGCCGACCGGCGGCCAGTCCCAGTCCAATCCCCACCCGGTCCTGATCCGCCTTTCGGACAACTCGGTCCTGCCCAACCGCTTTCGCGCCGAATACCGCGAGTGCTTCGTGATCGCGGCCGGCTACGGCGACATCAGTTCCGAGCGCGCCTACCTGCGCACCGAGAGCCTGTCCTGCGTACGTACCGACGGCGCCACGCTGGAAGTCAAGATCCAGGGCAGCGTCTATGGCGAGGACGGCAAGGTCGGCATGCGCGGGCGCCTGGTCACCAAGCAGGGCCAGATGCTCGCCAATGCGCTGCTGGCCGGCGTGGTCAGCGGCATCGGCCAGGGCCTGGCCACCTCGTCGACGGAATACAGCACCTCGGCGCTGGGCACGGTCGCGAGCGCCACCGGCGCCGAAGCCTACCGCGCCGGTCTCGGCAGCGGCGTCGGCAAGGCGCTGGACCGGCTGGCCCAGTACTACATCAAGCTCGCCGAGAACACCTTCCCGGTCATCGAGGTGGATGCCGGCCGCGAAGTCGACGTGGTGATCACCAAGGGCGTGCGCATCGACGTCCCCATGACGGCGAGCGACCCGTCTTCCGCACGCCTCGCCCACTCCCCCAACTCCCCCGAAACCCGCTATCTGGAGACCTCCGACGATGGCAACTACTGAACCCCTGTGCCGTCCCCGGCGCGTGGTCGTCGCGGCCTTGAGCGCGACACTGCTTGGTGCGTGCGTCTGCGCCGACGCCGCCACGCCGGACGAGAAGCGCCTGCTGGCGGCCTTGCAGAAAGGCCATCCGGGCACACACTTCACCGAGGTCACCCGCTCGCCCATCGGCGGCCTCTATGAAGTCTGGATGAACGGCAACGTGGCCTACGTCTCGGCCAGCAACCCGCGCTACTTCCTCTTCGGCCACCTGTTCGATACCGCGACCCTGCGCGACATCACCGGCCCGAAACTGGCGCAGGCCAACAGCGTGAATGGCGCCCAAGGATCGGCCCCGGAAACCGAGCGCACGGCAGCGCCCCCCGTCGCCTTCGATCAACTGCCGCTTAGTGATGCGATCAAGACGGTCCGCGGCAATGGCCAGCGCAAGGTGGCCGTCTTCAGTGATCCCAACTGCCCCTACTGCAAACAACTGGAGCCCGAACTGGCGGGCCTCGACAACGTCACCCTCTACACCTTCCTCGTCCCCTTCCAGGGCGAGGCCAAGCCGATCGCCATCTGGTGCGCTGGGGATCGCGCAGCAGCCTGGCAGCGCCTGATGCTCCACGGCGACGACAGTGCGCTCAAGACTGATGCCGCCTGCGACCACCCGATCGCCCGCAACCTGGCACTGGCCCACCAACTCGGCGTCCAGGGCACGCCCACCCTGATCTGGGCGGACGGCAGCCGCACCGAGGGCTTCGTGGGGCGTGCGCTGCTGGAAGGACGCCTCGCGCAGATCGCTTCACCAACGACCCCGCAAGCCACCGCGGAGCAGCAGCCATGAAGACGCTCGTGCTGCGCATGGGCGCCCTCTGCCTGCTGCTCCCCTTGGGCGCCTGCATGAACATGTCCGGTTTGGGCGGCGACTCGAAGTACGCCTGCAAGGCCCCGGAGGGTGTCGCCTGCGACTCGGTGTCGGGCACCTACGCCAACGCCGTCCACAACAACCTGCCCAGCCAACGGGCCAAACGGTCGGCCGCCCCGCGAAAAGAGGCATCCGAAGCGAACCCTCCCGAATCGGCCCGGCCCGCCCCATCGTCCGTCGCCACCGGCGATGCCGACACGGCCGTCACGCCCAGCCCCTTGCGTTCCCAGGCCCGCCTGCTGCGCTTGTGGATCAAGCCCTGGGAAGACGCCGACGGCGATCTCTACGACCAGGGCTACGTCTATGTCCAGGTGGACAACGGCCAGTGGCTGATCGACCACGTCCAGCGCCAGATCCGCGACGCCTATGCGCCACTCAAGGCGCCTCCGAAGTCGGCAACGGAAGCCACCACCGAGCCGAACGCCGGCACCAACGCGCCGGCCGCGCCGATCTTGCCGCAACGGCCTCCGTTCGCCGGGCCCAATGCCAACCGTGCGCAGTGAGGTCGCCATGAACGCCCCCCACAGCAATTCCCCGATCGCCCCCCATCGCGACCGCCGGCAGGCGCAGCGCTTCCCCTTCGCCCAGCCGGTGGATACGCCGGCCGAGCAGTTCGCCAACTGGCTGCCCTACTCCGCCTATCTCGCCCCCGAAAAAATCTTCGTCAACCGCGACAGCATGGGCGTCATGCTCGAGCTCATGCCGCAGTCGGGCGCCGACGAGCGCATGGCGGAAGTCCTGGTCTCGCTCTATGCCAACTGCCCGCCGGGCACCGGCATCCAGTTCCACCTGTTCGGCTCGCCCCAGGTGCGCACCCAGTTGCGGCATTACGCCAACCTGCGGGTCGAGGACGAGGATCAGGCGGAGCAGGCCAAGCAGTGGGGCCGGCCCGCCCGCAACGGGAACCTGTTCAGGAAACTCGCCCGCCAGCGCGTCGGCCACCTGCTGCAGGGCGCGCAGAAGTCGCTCACCGCTGGCTTCCACTACACGATCCGGGATTTCCGGCTGATGCTTTCCGTCGCTTTTCCCGGCGACCCCGAGGATCTCAACAAGCGCGACGAGTTGATGGCGCTGCGCGATTCGATCTCGTCCACCCTGCGCTCGGCCTCGCTCCCCAACCGCGTCTGCGATGCCGCCGACCTGATCAACTGGTGCGCCCTCTTCACCAACCCCGACCGCATCTCCCAGACCGATGCGCCGGACCTGCACTACGACGATGGCCGCGAGTTGCGCGACCAGATCGTGGACTTCGACACCATCCAGGACCCGCACCCCAGCGGCCTCACCCTGTGGAAGGAAGCCAGCCCCGAGGTACTGGAGGCACGCTTCTTCTCGATCAAGAGTTTTCCGGAACGCTTCGCGCTGTGGCAGATGGGCTCCCTCATCGGCGACCTGATGCAGCCGGCCTTGCAATACAGCGCGCCTTTTCTGCTCACCCTGGGCGTGCAGGTGCTGGACCCCAACGTCACCAAGTCGGTGGTCACCGCCAACCATGTGCGGGCCACCCAGAACGCCAAGTCGAAGATGGCCGACGTGATGCCGGACGTGAATAAGAAGCTCCAGGACTGGACGGCGGCAGCGGATGCCATCGACACCGGCGGCAGCCTGGTGAGCCTGTATCACCAGTTGGCGCTGTTCACCGCCCCGAACAAGGCGGTCGCCGCCCACGAAGCGGCCAACGCCATCTGGCGCGGCCGCGGCTTCCAGCTCAATGCCGACGCCTACATGCACCGCCAGGCGCTGCTGGCGAGCCTCCCCATGACGCTGACCGAGAGGTTCCACCGGGACCTGGTCAAGATGCGGCGGGTCACGCGCAAGACCATGGCCAACGCCATCCACATGGCGCCGCTGATCGCCGAGTGGCGCGGCACGCGCACCCCGGCCCTGGTCTTCGGCGGCCGCCGCGGCCAGTTGATGACGCTGGACATCTTCGACAACGACCTGGGCAACTACAACTTCGCCATCATCGGCGCGCCGGGCTCAGGCAAGTCGGTGCTGATGAACGAGATGGCCTGGTCCTATCGAGCGATCGGGGCCAAGGTCTGGATGCTCGACCTCGGCCGCAGTTTCGAGAAGCTGTGCCGCAAGGCCCAGGGCACCTATATCGAGTTCCGCCCCGACGTTGACCTCTGCCTCAATCCCTTCACCCACATCGTCGACATCAACGAGGACATCGACATGCTGGTGCCCGGCATCGCCAAGATGTGCTCGATGCAGCACGCGCTCGAAGAGGTCCAGTACAAGGCCATCTCGGCCATGGTCCTCAAGCTCTGGCGGGAGTACGGAAACGAGTTGCGCATCACGGGGCTGCGCGACGCCTTCAAGGGCGGAACCATCGAGGAACTGGGCGTGGTGGGCGACCAGCGCATCAAGGACCTCGCCATCATGCTCAACCCTTATGCCAAGGGCGGGCAGTACGAGCGCTTCTTCGAGGGCAAGAACAACGTCGACTTCTCCAACGACTTCATCGTCATCGAGAATGAGGAGTTGAAGCGCCGCCCGGACCTGCACGCGGTGGTCAACATCCTGCTGCTGCACCGGATCACCGGCGAGATGTACCTGACCCGCAACCGGCGCAAGGTGCTGTTCGTCGACGAACTGAAACAGCAACTCGGCGACATCGGCGCCGACGATCCGGTCAAGGCCGCCGTGATCGAGGAAGCCGCCCGGCGTGCCCGCAAGTATGGCGGCGCACTCGGCACCGCGACCCAGAGCGCCGACGACTACTACGGCTCGGCGCAGATGGAAGCGGCCTTCAACTGCTCCGACTGGGTCTTCCTGCTGCGCCAGAAGCCGGAATCCATCGAAATGCTCGACCGCAAAGGCCGGCTCACCATGGACGAGCCGAAGAAGCGGCTGTTGAACTCCCTGCGCACCGAGGCCGGCGTGTTCTCCGAGGTGTACATCTCCTCCCCCGTGGGCGAAGGCGTGGCCCGCAACATCCTCGATCCGGCCACCCATCTGCTCTTCTCCAACAAGTTGGAAGACAACGCGCCCATCGATGAACTGCGTGCCCAGGGCCTGTCCATCGACGAGGCGATCGGCGAACTGCTGCGCCGCCGGGGGCACGCGGTATGAAGACCACCGTTGCCCAATGGCTGGCACAGGGCCTGGTCACCCTGTTCGTGGTGGCCGCCTCGCTCACGGCCTACGACCGCCTGGTGCTACGGCCGGCTCTGGTCATCGGCGTGGTCGATGTGGCCGAAGTGTACCGCGCCAAGGAAGCCGAGTTCACCCAGATCCTCACCAAGGCAAGTTCGGAAGAAGACCGCCAGAAGGCGCTGTTCATGGCCCGGGCCTTCGCCCAGCGCCTGCCGCTCGCCCTCGATGAGTTGCCGCGGGAATGCAACTGCCTGGTGATCCTCAGGACCGCCGTGGCAGGACCGACGCCGAATACCGTCGACCTGACGGCGCAGCTGCGCAGAAAGGTGGCCGCGCCATGAACCCCGAACCGGTCCAACAGGCACTGCCGCGTACCGCGTCGAACCCTGGCAGAGGGCGGCGAGTCGTCAAGCATTTTGCCGATTTCCTGCGCCATGTGCGCCGCCGCTGGGTTCTCTACCTGCCGATCTTCGCGATCTGGGGCTTGGCCTATGGCCGGCTCTTCATCGACGCGACGCCACGGCTGCCCGTGCTCTTCAACTGGACGCCAAGTCTGCCGTATCGCATCGCCTGGCTGGTGCGCGGAGCCCACCCCCTGCGGCGCGGCGACTTCATCGTCTACTCGTTCGACGGTGAGGCGCAGGCGCGTTACCCAGGGCTGCGCGGCCAGCCCTTCTTCAAGATCGTGCGGGGCTTACCGGGCGATGCCGTGACCGTCGCCGGTCGGCACGTGGCGATCAACGGCGAGGAGGTCGGCGTGGCCAAGCTGCAGGCCTACGACCATAGTCCGCTGGTACCGATTACGCCCACCGTCATCCCGCCCGGGCACTACTACGTGCAGGGCACCAGCCCCGACTCCTTCGACTCGCGCTACCAGGACAGCGGCCTGGTACGGGCCGAGCAGGTGGTCGGTGTCGTGGTTCCGCTGTATTGAAAGGCGCGCCATGACCAAGGCCCTTCTGCTCCTCGCGCTGCTCGGCCTCTTGACCCAGCCGGCCGCCCGGGGCCAGTCCAGTCCGGCCCGCGGGCCGATCCACGGGGCGCCGACGACGCCAGGGATCAATGACATGCCGCTGGCCGACTATCTCGGCCTCCTGCGGCAAATCGCCCCCGCCGCCGAGGCGGGGGCCAAGGACTATCTCGCCGATTTCGAGCAACGTTGTGGCCGGGCACTCACCACGACCGAGTTGCGCCAAGCGATGTCGGACGGTGACGGCGATCCGGTGCTGATGGGGCTGATCCGCGCCAGCCACCGGCGCGATACCGCCGCCCGCGAACAACTCGCCGGACAGATCCGTTGCCCGGCCAGGGGGGCGCGATGAAACGCTGCATCGTGTCCGCTCCCCTCGTGCTCGGCCTGATGCTGGGCGCGGCTGGCGCGCGGGCCATGGATCTGGGCGTCATCGGTCCGACCTACGAGATCAGCGAACCCCATCTGCTCCAGATGATCGAGCAGCGCCTGCGCGAGAAGGAACGAAGCGGCGAACTCGGGCGCCTGGAAGCAGAAGCCCGGAAACGGGGCATCGCGACCGTGAAGAATCCGCCGCCCGTCACCGGCCTGCGGCCGACCGACACGGTGCGGACCTTCTACTTCGACCCGAGCTTCACCCTGGATCGCAACATCTTCGGCCCCCAGGGCGAATTGCTGTTTGCCGCCGGGACGCGCAAGAACCCGCTGGAGGTGGTGTCGCTGTCCCGGCACCTGCTGTTCTTCGATGCCCGCGACCCGCGTCAGGTCGGCCGCGCCCGGCAGTTGATCGCCCTCTACCAGGGCCGAGTGAAGCCGATCCTGGTCGGCGGCTCCTACCTGGACCTCATGCAGTCCTGGCACGTCCCGGTCTACTACGACCAGCAGGGACTGCTCACCCGCCGCCTGGGCATCACCCAAGTGCCGGCCCTGGTGTCGCAGGACGGGCTGCGGTTGCGTATCGACGAACTGGCGGTGTCCCCATGAATGCCCATCGCGGCCTCGTTCGTTTCCTGTTCGCCGCCGTCCTCGCCTGCGCCGCCGGCCCCAGCCTCGCCGCCGGTGCGGCCACCTGCACTGGCAAGTTTCCCAATCCGATCACCGATATCTGCTGGTCCTGCATCCTGCCGATCAGCATCGGCAGTGCGCGCATCGCCAACTTCGGCGACCAGGAGGACACCGACAACCCATCGAGCCCCGTCTGCAGTTGTGGCGTCAATCCGGTCATCGGACTCTCTATTGGCTTCTGGGAGCCCGCACGGCATGTCGAGGCAGTGCGCAAACCATTCTGCCTGGTATCGCTCGGCGGCATCGATCTCGACCCGGGCATTCCGGCGCCGGAAGCGGCGCGCTTCACGCGCCCCGAAGGCGATGGCGACGGCGGCAGCTTCTACCAGGCGCACTTCTACGTGAACCCGGTGATGTACTGGCTGGACGTGGTGACCGACTTCCCCTGCCTGGAAAAGGGCTCCTTCGATCTCGCCTACCTCACCGAGGTCGATCCCCTGTGGACCGACGACGAACTCACGTTGATCCTCAATCCGGACGCCGTGCTCTTCGCCAATCCGGTCGCCATCGCCGCCTGCGCCGCCGACTGCGTCGCCGCTTCGGTGGGCTTCGGCCTCAAGGAGCTCTTCTGGTGCGCCGGCTGCCAGGGTGGCATTTACCCACTCGACGGCCACGTGCCCTACCACCTGGGCGGCGTGCGCACGGCCGCGCTGATGGCCCAGCGCCTGACCGCCAAAATGCACCGCGAACTGATCGCCTGGGGCTGGCACGGCACGCCCGGCCTGTGTGGACCGTATTTCGAGCCGGTCATGGACAAGACCGCCTACAAGACCCAACTCACCTATCCGATCCCCAACACCGACAAGGAGGCCGGCCGCTGCTGCCAGCCCTTCGGGCGCACCACGGTGCTCTGGGGCGCCGGCAAGGAATACCCGGTGCGCGGCGAGGACTTCGCCTTCATGTTATTTCGCAAGAGGAACTGCTGTGTGGGCTTCTGATCTCCGTCCTTCTGCCTGGGCCCTCGGCCTCACCGCCGCACTCGTGGCGAGCGCGCAGGCCCTGGCGCAAAACCCGCCGGCCATCACCGACGCGGACATCGAACGGGTCCGCCGGGAAATGCCGACCGTCACCGACCAGGACATCGACGCGGCGCGGCGGAAGTACGCAACACCCAGCGATGCCGAACTCCGATATGCACCGGTGCCGCCCCCCAACGTCGAGGCGCTGCCCCAGCCCCTCAGCCGCCCCCCGATCGACCTCGAAGCGCTGGCGCGGGGCTATGCATTGCGAGCGGAGGCGATGACTCAGTCGCAGGGGCTGGCGACCGGGCCCGGGCTGTTGGTGTTCGTCAGCCTGTCCATGCCCCGGCCCACGCTGCAAAGCCTCATCGACCAGGCCGCGCGGGCCAAGGCATCGATCGTCCTCCGGGGCTTCGCCAACGGCTCGCTGCGCGACACCGTCGCCCAGGTGCAGGGCCTGATCGGTTCCCGCCAGGTGGCCGTTCAGATCGATCCCCAGGCCTTCGACCGCTATGCCGTCACCCGGGTACCGTCCTTCGTGCTGGTGCGCGACGGCACCCGCCCGGTTGCCTGCGCCAGCGGCAGTTGCGCGCCGGCCGACAGTTTCCTGCGGACCTCCGGCGACGTGAGCCTGGACTACGCGCTGGAACACATGCGGCGCTCGGCACCCGGGTTCGGCCCGCCCGCCGACACCTTCCTGAAACGGATTAAGGGATAGGAGGCCACGATGCGCCGCTGGGTCACCTGGATCACGCTCGTCTGCTTTGTCACGACGCAGACTGCCGCCGTCGCCAGTCCGTTCGAGGAAGGCACCGCCGCCGGGCAGGCGGCCAATCCCGTCATCCGGGGGACGGTGAATACGCCGAGTGCATCGAGTGCCGTGCCGGGCTACACCACGACGCCACCGGAAACCACGTACTACGGCCAGCCCAGCCTGTCGGGGGCGGCCAATGCCCGCCTGGCCGCCTGCGCCACCAGTATCGATGATCCCGTCTGCCAGGCGCAGCGCGGTGCCGTGACTTCGGCCAACACGCCGCGCACCCCGGTCTCGGCCTACGACCCCGCCGTCGCCGCCGCCCGCGATATTGCAGGCAATCCGTCGAGCGTGCTGGGCAGTCTCGCCAACTATTACTCGGGTTGCACCACCGCCGAGATCACCACGCCCGTGGGTACCACCACCAAGGTCTGCAACCGTTACAGCGGCGTCGGCAACTACACCACCCGGCGCGATCTGACGGTCCAGGTCGAACTGCTGCCCAGTTGTGCCGAAGGCACGTGGTTCGCCCACGGCCAGGTCAACCGCAACGGTGCCGACTACATGGTGGCCGAGGCGCAATGCCGCATCCGCGCCGATGGGTTGCAGCGTTTCCGCTTCTACGCCGCCGGCGGCATGGGCGCCTGCATCGGCTGGCAGGCCCTCGATCTGCCGATTGCACCGGCTACCCAGGCGGCCTATGTCACCGACCTGTCGCCGCATTGGCAGGGCTACTGCTGGCACCCATTCAAGGTCGTGATGATGCCGGGATCGGGCTGCGCGAGCGGGACTTGCAACTACACCTTCCAGTTTGGCACGCCGGTCTATGCCTGCCCCGCCGGGACGGTGCGCGGCGATACGCTGAGCACCTACTGGGCCGGCATATTCCTCACCGCTGGTGCGGCCGACCAGTGCTTCACCCTCACCGTCCCCGATGCCAATACCGGCTGCCCCGTCGGGAGCACGGCGATCTACGACGACAGCGGGATGCAGTGCGCCGTACCCGCCGGGGCCGCCACGCTCACCGGCGCCTCGGGCTGGAGCCTGCCCTTGTCCTTCGTCCAGCCGACCATGGAGCAGCACGAGACGGACGTCTGGGTCGACCAAAGTGCCGTGCTGACGGCGGGCGGCCGCTGCACCGTGACCACTGCCGACCGCTGCGTCGACGGCCCCGCCACCAAGACCATCGACGGCCGAGCCGTCACGCGCGCCTGCTGGTCCTATGAGCGCACTTTGACCTGCGCCGCCGGCGCCCCGGTGGACGAGTGCGCCCCGATGGCGAGCAGCGGTTGCACGCCAGCCACCAGCACCTGCAAGCAGATGAATGCCGCAACGGGCTTATGCGAAATCACCCAGGCCACCTACACCTGCCCGGTCAGCGCAGAGACCGCTACCACCGCCTCGAACTGCCCTGCCAACGTCTATTGCCTGGGCTCGAACTGCTTCAACACAAGCTACACCAACGACGCCGACTTCGCGCGCTCGATGTCCTTGATGGAAGCGGCACGCGAAGCCGGCGTGTACCTCGATACGGACAACATGCAGGTGTTCAAGGGCGAGTCAAACAAATGCCGGGACCGGCTTTTCAAGAACTGCTGCTATTCCGACTCGGCCGGGGCCGGCATGACCAACCAGAGTCTGTTCGGTACGGGCTCGCGACTGGTGTACGACGTCCTGATGAACGCCGACAACCGCGAGTTCCTCTACCAGGGCATGCAAGCCCTGTTGTTCAGCGGCGGATTCAGCGGCAGCTTCACCACCTATGGCGTCACCGTCGCCGTCAATGGCACGGCACTGCCAGCAGGCTCGGCCGTTGTCTACTCCGGTGAGAACTTGGTGATCGCCTTCGATCCCTGGTCCCTGGCGATCGCGGTCGTGATCTACATCGTCGTGTCGATGTCGTCCTGCAACGAGGACGAAGGCAAGCTCGCGATGAAGGAAGGGGCCGGCCTGTGCCATAGCATCGGAACCTATTGTTCGTCGTGCATCCGCATCCTCGGCGCCTGTGTCGCCTGCATCGAGCACACCACCGGCAAGTGCTGCTTCAACAGCAAGCTCGCGCGCATCGTCAACGAGCAGGGCCGCGTCCAGGTGGGCAAGGGCTGGGGCTCCGGCAAGAACCCCGACTGCTCGGGCTTCACCATCGCGCAACTGCAGAGCCTGGACTTTGCGGCGATGGACCTCTCTGAGTTCTATGCCTCCATCGTCCCGACGCTGCCCAGTGTCGGAACGATCCAGGGCAGCAACGCCTCGCGCCTCACCACCTGCTACTACGGACAGGGGAAATGCCAATGAAGCCTGTCTATGCCGCTGCGCTGCTCGCCGCATTCGCGTTGCCCGTCTTCGCCGACGACGTGCTCCGCACGCCGGTGCCCGATGCGCGCCCGGTGATGCTGGCCGCCCTCCAGGCGACCGACGGGCAGGCCCACGGCGTTCTCACCGGCGAGATGGCGGATGCGATCACGAGGCGCTTCGGTGCCACCTCGCCGATCTTCATCGACGTGACGACCGAGAAGCGCTATGCCCAACCGGGTTGCAGCCGGCTAAAGGTCACGTTCTGGCAAGACGGCGTTCTCCTGCCCGGCGCGACGACCCCGCGCCGGCAGACGATGGCCTTCGGCATCAACTACTGCCTCGACGGCCGGCCGCCGCAATCCCTGAAGTAGAGCCTGTATGAAGCGCTTCGCGTTCCCCATACCCGTCCGCTTGGCGCTCGCGCTGGCCTCGATGCTGGGCGCCAGCGCCGCGTCGGCCCAGGATGCTGCTGCGCGCTACTGGTCCGAGAGTTGGCGCGGCTGGCATTTCTACGAGGATCCCATGCCCGAGGAACGGGAACGTCAGCCGCTGCCGGACAAGGTGGTGCCCGCGGCACCACCGGCTCTGCCCTCGAAAGCCCCGGAATTGGTCGAGTTCGAACGCATGCAGAAGACGCTGGAAAACACCCGCAACATCGCCATCATGCGGCCGACCGAGGCGAACGTACGCCGCTACATGGAACTCGAGTCCCAAGTGGTCGCGCGTGCCTCCTATTTCGCCGACGTGGCGCAGCGGGTCGCCTGGGCCACGCCGGCCCTCGATCCGACGCTGCAAGGTCGGCCGGTCAACGCCAAGGCGCTGGAGGTATTCGAGCAGACCGAGTTGGTGGATCGATCCCGTTCGATTGCCGAACTGGGCAAGGACCACGTGCTGTTCTTCTTCTACCGCTCGGATTGTCCGTATTGCCATGCATTTGCGCCTACCTTGGCGGCCTTCCAGGCGCGCCACGGCATCCAGGTCGTGGCCATCAGCGTCGATGGCGGCCCGATGCCGGGCTTCCCCCAGGCGCGTACCGACAACGGCATCGCCACCGCCCTGAAGGTCGCCCAGGTGCCCGCCGTCTTCCTGGCCCAGCCCTTCACCGGAAAGATTACGCCCATCGGTTTCGGCGTGCTCTCGGAATCCCAGTTGCTGGAACGCATCGCCGCCGTGTCCGGCCCGCAGACCGAGGCCATGCTGCCCGGAACGACGCAACGTCTTGCCCTGCCCCAGGAGGCCCCATGAACCACCCCGACCATCACCCGTTGTGGCGACCCTCCGCCGCGCTGCTGGCGTTGCTGCTGGTGATCTCGCCGCTGCCGCTGCGCGCCGGCGACCTGAACACGGAAGTGAATGACATGTTCAACAACCTGGGCGCCATCGGCAACTACACGGCCCCGGGGGCCTTCCGCGGCCAGACCTTCAATACCTACACCGGCGGCAACCTGATGATGCGCTCGCCCAACAAGGTCTATCAGCTCGCAGCCATCCAGTTCCCCAGCGCCAAGGCCGGCTGCGGCGGCATCGACGTCTTCGGCGGCAGCTTCAGCCACATCTCGGCCACCGAGTTCAAGAACATGCTGAGAAACATCACGGCCGCCCTGCCCGGCATTGCCTTCCAGTTGGCGCTCGAAGCGGTTTCACCCCTCTTGGGCGGACTCACCAAGTGGGCCAAGGGGCTGGAGACCTGGATCAACAACGCGCGCATCAACTCGTGCGAGACGGCCAAAGCCATCGTCAGCACGGCCGCCGAGTCCGTCGGCTACAGCTCGCAGGAAACCTGCGCCGACCTCGCCGTCGAGATGGGCCTGGAGAGCGACCGGGATGCGGCGCGCCGGCGTTGTGGCTCCGACCGGCCCGGCATCCTGGCATCGGCACGTTCCTCCAGCGATCCGAATGTGAAGAACAAGGCCCCCTTTGTCGGCAACCTGACCTGGAAGGCGCTGCAGTACACGGGTTCCTACCTCGACGATCAGGAGCGCGAGCTGATCATGAGCCTGGTCGGCACGATCATCTATTACCCGGAAGAATCGGCCCGCGACCCCGAGCCGATTGCGCCCACCCTCACGTCGATCAGCCAGTTGCTGTACGGCCAGAGCGCGGCGGGCGGCACGGATGTCATCCAGCACATGCTGAAGTGCAACGACTACACCAACTGCGATGTGGTGACGCTGAACACCGGTTACACCCACACGCCCTTCACTGCCAAGGTCGAGGCCTTGATGCGTTCCATCGCCGAGAAGATCGCCACGCGCACTGCCATCCCCAACAATTCGACCGAGGTCGGCTTCGTGAACCAGACCACCGAGCCGGTCTACAAGATGCTGTCCATCGGCACCAGCATCCCGGGCTCCGGCCTCTCCGACAGCCTGATCGCCCAGTACCGCGACGTCATCGCCGCCGACTATGCCTACGTTTTTCTGGAGCGCAACCTGCGTCTGGGCATGGCCGCCCTGGACAAGAACTACACGTTGCAGCAGACGCAACGTGACCAGGCCAACCAGATCCGCCAGCGTGCCCAGGCGATGCTCCTGCAACTGTCGCAAGAAAAGAACCTGCTCTACCAGAAGGTGGGTTCCTTCCGGGCGGTGGCTAGCCACCTGGAACAGCTCGAGCGCCAACTGCGTTCCAGCATGCCGCAGCACGTGATGGACATGCTCGGCCAGCAGGCCGCCTATCTGTCGCAGTAGCGCAGACGGAATTGCGCGAGGAGAGGGAGCGCCATGTGGGAAATCTACGCCTATCAGAATGCCGACAGCCTGTTCGGTGTCTTCAACGCCGCCGCCGCAATCCATGCATCGGGGGACTACCTGTCGGCTGTAGCCGCTGTCGCCTTCTGCGGCTTCGTTGCGGCGCTCATCGCCTACGCCTTCGCCCCCGAGAAACTGCAGGGCTGGAAATGGTTGGGCACGGTGGTGCTGGTTTTTTCGGTGCTGATCGTACCCAAGGTGACCGTGGGCATCATAGACAAGACGGGCGGCTCCGCGGTCAAGGTGGTCGACAACGTGCCCTTCGGCGTGGCCGTCCTGGGCAGCCTCACGAGCACCATCGGCAACACGCTGACCGGGCTTTTCGAGACGGCGTTCCAGGTCATTCCGGGCATCGGCGCCCTGCCCGCCGAGCTGAGCTACCAGCAGAACGGCCTGATGTTCGGCAATCGCCTGATCCGCGAAACCGGCAACGTGGTGTTCCAGGACCCGGCGTTCCGCACCGACCTCATCAACTTCATCCACAACTGCACGACCTACGACCTCATCGACGGCACCCTCGATCCGGCCACCTTCTCCGCGTCCGACGATGTCTGGCCGCTGATGGCCTCGCCCAATCCGGCACGGTTCAGCACGTTGACCGCCGCGGGCGGCAGCGTCGGCGTCGACACCTGCCCGAACGTGTACCAGAGTCTCAATGGGCGACTGCCGGCGCAGATCACCCGCATTCAGGGGCGCCTGGCCTTCCAGCTCAACCCGACGCTGCCCGGTGCCGCTGCCGCGGCCGTCATCGCCGGGCAAATTCAGCAGGCCTATCTCAAGAACAGCATCGCCACCGCCGCCGCCACGGCTGCCGACCTCATCCGGCAGAACGCGGTGCTCAACGCACTCGAGGACACCAGCAAGATCGTCGGCCAGAAGGTCAATGATCCAGCGGCCATGGTGCTGGCGGTCGGCCGGGCCCAGGCGGTGGCCCAGCAGAACGCGACCTGGCTCAACTACGGCAAGGTGGCCGAGCAGGCCCTGCCGGTTTTCCGCAATGTGGTCGAGGCGGTGACCTACGCGATGTTCCCGCTCTTCGTACTGCTGCTCCTGCTCACCAGCGGACGCGAGACGATGCTGGCCTTCAAGGGCTATGCGGCCGTGCTCATCTGGATCCAGCTTTGGCCGCCGCTCTACGCCATCCTCAACTACATGGCCTCGATCTACGCGGCCTACGATCTGGCGGCCGCGGCGGACCTGGGCACCGGCACCAAGGCGCTGGCCCTACAGACCGCCTCAACGATCTACTCGCGGGCGATCTCGGGCGAGGCCGTCGTGGGTTACCTCGCCATCAGCATCCCCTTCATCGCCTGGGCGGCCTTGAAGCGCATGGAGAATTTCGGGACGGCGCTGGTCGGTGGGCTATCGGGCCTGCAGGCGATGATCTCGGGTGGCACCTCGGCATCCACCGTCGGCAACGTTTCCATGGGGAATGTGGGGATGGATCAGATGCAACTGGCGCCCAACCGCACCTCGGCTTTCATGGGCAGTTGGCAAAACGATCTGAGCGGGAACACGTTCTCGTCGAATGCGCTGACCGGGCGAACCGCCGTCAGCCTGCTGCGCAACCAGGGGTTTGCGTCGAGGGTGGTGTCGATGCGGGTGTCCGAGCAGGATGTGGTGCAGGCAAGTCGGCAAGCCGACTCCGCACGAAACGAGGCTGTCGCAGCCAGCACTGAGCGCGCGGCCGTGCTATCGGAAGCATTATCGCGCGGGCTGACCAACTTGCACTCATCGCGCAGGAGCAGTGGCTCCACGTCCAGCAGTTTCGAGCAGGTGGGCGAAACACTGAACAGGCTGGATCAGATATCAAAGAGTGTGGCCGATAGCACAGGACTGTCGCAGTCTCAAGTTGCCAGTATCGCGTTTGGAGCAGCCGGCCACCTGGGATTAAACGCCGGCGCAGTTGGGGGTCGGCTGAACGCCAGCGCGGACAAAAGTTACCTGTCTGGCTTATCGGCACAGGAACAAAAGGTCCTGGGCAGCATGAGCAACGAACAGTTGGCAGAGTTCAAACAGTTCGGCGACAGGGTGTCGCGCGACGCGAGCTTCATGAGCACGATAGCCAATGATTCGCGCGAAGCGCGCGACATGACTGCTCGCCTTGCTTTCACGCATGCACGATCGGAGCGCGCTGAGGCGAGTCTCGCTGAGCGTACGGCCTTCGCGGAGCGCATGTCTGCCGCCCACGAGAAGGGAGAAACCATTTCCATCGACATCGCTCAGGACCCGCACAACCTGGAGATGTTCATGCGCTATGCTGACCAGTACGGCGGCAACAGCGCCGCAGCCCATACCCTGATGGAATCCGAATTGGCGCGACAATCTCTTCGCCCGAATCGAGTGTTCTCCGACGGGGCCGCATTACCGGCCTCCTTTGGCGATATCCGGGACCAGCATGCGCATCAGCGAGGCGATGGTGCCCTGACGCCCGATATAGCCAGGCTGCACCAATCCAACCGGGAACAAACATCACGGTTTGGAAACGCCAAGCCGTCGCAGGAAACTGCCCCAATGGTGTCGCCTGTCCGAGAGGAGGTTCGTACCAAAGGCAATAAAATACGATCGGATGCAGAATCGAGCCGCACAAGCTTTGACGCCAAGGCTGAGATCATCAAGACTGATGACGGAACGCTTGCATCGAAGAAATCGCTGCTGGTGCAGTCAGGTAAGCAGGTCGGTAAGGACGCTGGAGCGACACTCGACAACGCAAAGGATGTAGTGAAGGACTTGTTGCGAAAGTAGTCAGCCGAGCCTATCCGGGTCGAACATGTGCTTGCCGGGTTCAGCTTCAGATGGCTTCATGAATGGAGGATGGCCTTTGTCACGCCAGTAGTTCGCAGCTAGATCCTTCGGCGTGGTGCCCATCCCGGGGAGCGGATTCTCGTCCCATTCAAGGGGCTGCCGCCCCTTCCAACCAATGCTAGCCAGCGCCCCGCCAATGGGCGCTCCGAAAAGTGCGCCGACGCCCATCATTACAAGGCGGGTTCCCCAATCGGTATTCGCAGCAGCGATCAAGCCGATTAGCGCGCCCAGCGCGATGAAAACTATGAAGATGAGTTTTCGCATTCCGATCGACTCCTACTGACTCAGGATATCCATATGGCAAGTTTAGACCACTATGCCAATATGATCCTCGGCACGCCCCATCAGATAACCATCAAACGGCAACTGATATCGTTAAGCAACGCTGGCGGCACCGCGTCTAATGGGCACCACGCTCGCGCTATTCTTGATCCAGGCATCCAACATGTCAGCCCAGGCCTGAAGCATTGCTCGGCGCTGCTCGGCGTACTCAGCCTTGTTGTAGATAGCACGTACACCGCGCTGTTCATGTGCAAGGCACTTCTCGATCCAGTCGCTGTTAAAGCCTGCCTCATGCAGTAGCGTGCTGGCCGTGCGGCGCAAATCATGCACGGTGAAGGGCTCAAAGTCCTCGCCCCGATCATGGACCACTTTCACGGTGGCGTCGATCACCCGGTTCAGCGTGGCCGAGCTGATAGGCAACTCGGTCTCGTACCGTCCCGGATGCAGGTACGAACTGGCACTGAAGCAAGTTTTGAAGGCCACCAGAATATCGAGCGCCTGCTGGCTCAGGTACACGTTGTGCGGGCGCCCTGCCTTCATACGGTCCTTCGGGATCGTCCAGATTGCCGTCTCGAAGTTCACCTCGTCCCATTTAGCCTCGATGAACTCGGTCTTGCGCACCAGTGTCAGCAACATGAACTTGACCGCTAGGCGCAACGTGGACATCGTCGCTGTGTGCTCAAGCGCGTTGAAAAAGGTATGAATCTCGGCTGGCGTCAGCGCTCTGTCGCGAGCTTTGAATGTGGCAATGGCACTGGGTCGAATCGACGCGGCGGGATTATCGATCTTCAATCCGCGAGCCTGAATGAATCGAAATACCTGCAACACGATCTCGCGAGCGTGGACGGCCGGCGCTGCCGCGCCACGCTCTTTGATCTTCTCGCATCTGGCCATCAGACGTACCGGGGTAATTTCTTCCAGTTTCAGACGGCCAAACTCATCTGCCAGGTTGCGATCATAGACCGACTTACGCATGGCCTTTGTGGACTCGGCCAGATCAGCCTCCGCGAAGTACTTTTCTGCCCAACTACCAAACGTGAGCGCGTCAGCAGCTTCGGTCCGCTTCTCAACCTTGGAACGTGAGGGGCTCTCGCCCTGCTCGACGGATCGGTGCGCCCGTGTCATCAATAGGCGCGCCTCTGCCAGAGACACGGACATGCCATAGTCCAACTCGTCCAGTTCGCGCGGCTTCTTGGCGCCGACCGTCGGGTCGTACTTGCCTATCACCAGGGTCTCGCGGCGTCCATTCACCCGGTAGTCAAACCGAAAACTGACAACCCCAGTCCGCGTAACAGCGGCATAGAGCCCCTGCTGGTCAACAACCTTGTAAATCTTCCCAGTGGGCTTCAACGCCCTTAATTGCATGTCAGTGAGCATCTGATCCTCCGTAAACTGATACCGTCAACCGATACCGTCAACGCAGTTGACGGTATCAACTTGGGTCGTTCAAGGACCAGATCTCGATACCGTCAGCAATACCGACACTTTAGTCGGGCTTTACTAGAACGGCGTGAGACGCCATGAGACGCTAACTGGTTGTTATAGCGGGTAAATTGCAGAAAATCCGGACGGCGTGAGACGACTTGAAAGGATGATATTTTATTCCCACTCGATGGTCGCCGGCGGCTTGCCGGAAATGTCGTAGACCACCCGGTTGATGCCGCGCACCTCGTTGATGATGCGGTTCGACACCTTGCCGAGCAGGCTGTGCGGCAGCTCGGCCCAGTGCGCGGTCATGAAATCCTGGGTCTGCACGGCGCGCAGGGCGACCACGAATTCGTAGGTGCGGCCGTCGCCCATCACGCCGACGCTACGGACCGGCAGGAAGACGGCGAAGGCCTGGCTGGTCTTGTCGTACCAGTCGGCCGCGCGCAGTTCGTCGATGAAGATGGCGTCGGCGCGGCGCAGCAGGTCGGCATATTCCTTCTTCACCTCGCCGAGGATGCGCACCCCGAGGCCGGGACCAGGGAAGGGATGGCGATAGACCATTTCGTGCGGCAGGCCGAGGGCGATGCCGAGCTCGCGGACTTCGTCCTTGAACAGCTCGCGCAGCGGTTCGAGCAGCTTCAGGCTCAGCGTTTCCGGCAGACCGCCGACGTTGTGGTGGCTCTTGATCGCGTGCGCCTTGCCGGTCTTGGCGCCGGCCGACTCGATGACATCCGGGTAAATTGTTCCTTGCGCCAGCCACCTGGCGTTGGGCAATCTGGCCGCCTCGGCCTGGAAGACCTCGACGAATTCGCGGCCGATGATCTTGCGCTTGGCTTCCGGGTCGGAAACGCCCTTCAGATGGCCCATGAACTGCTCGCTGGCATCGACATGGACGACCCTGACGCCTAGGTTGCGGGCGAAGGTCTGCATGACCTGCTCGCCCTCGTTGAGGCGCAACAGGCCGTTGTCGACGAAGACGCAGGTCAGCTGCTCGCCGATCGCCTTGTGCAGCAGCGCCGCGACGACCGAGGAATCGACGCCGCCCGACAGGCCGAGGATGACCTCGTCGCTGCCGACCTGGGCACGCACCCTGGCGATCGCCTCGTTAACGTAGTCCGGCATGTTCCAGTCGTGGCCGCAACCACAGATTTCGTGCACGAAGCGGGCGATCATCGCCTTGCCCTGGATGGTGTGGGTCACCTCCGGGTGGAACTGGACGGCGTAGAAGCCGCGCGCCTCGTCGGCCATCGCCGCCACCGGGCAGGATTCGCTGCTGCCGATGACCTTGAAGCCGGCCGGCAGTTCGGTGACCTTGTCGCCGTGGCTCATCCACACTTCGAGCAGGCCGTGGCCTTCAGCGTTGGTCCGGTCCTGGATGCCCTTGAACAGCCGGGAATGGCCGCGGGCCCGCACCTCGGCGAAACCGAACTCGCGCTTGCCCGAACTTTCGACCTTGCCGCCCAGCTGCTGCGCCATGGTCTGCATGCCGTAGCAGATGCCGAGCACCGGGACGCCCAGTTCGAACACCGCCGGCGGCGCCTTCCAGTCGAGCGACTCGTAGACCGAATTCGGGCCGCCCGAGAGGATGATGCCATTCGGCTTGAAGTCGCGGATGAAGTCGTCGGAAACGTCGAACGGGTGCAGTTCGCAATAGACCTGCTGCTCGCGGACGCGGCGGGCGATCAGCTGGGTGACCTGGGAACCGAAATCGAGAATGAGGATTTTCTGGTGGGACATGGTGGAATGTACCGGTTCAGCGATAAAAGAAAAAAGTGCCGGAAAATCCGGCACCTGTCAGAGATCGAACTTGCTGGCGCCCATCCGGTCGAGATAGAGCAGCAGCTGGGAAAAGGCGATGACACCGCCGATGCCGACGACAACGACGAGCACCTTGAGCCAGATTGGCCACTTGCTCATCGCGTTATTCGACGTGGTAGTTCGGCGCTTCCTTGGTGATCTGAACGTCATGAACGTGCGATTCGCGCACGCCGGCTGACGTAATCTCCACGAAAGTGGCGCGCTCGTGCATTTCGGCGATCGTCGCACAGCCCAGGTAGCCCATCGAGGAGCGCACGCCGCCCATCAACTGGTGAATCACGGCCAGCACCGAGCCCTTGTAGGGAACCCGCCCCTCGATGCCTTCCGGAACGAACTTGTCGACATTGGCCGTGGCTTCCTGGAAATAACGGTCGGACGACCCCGCCTGCATGGCGCCGAGCGACCCCATGCCGCGGTACGACTTGTAGGAGCGCCCCTGGAACAGTTCGACTTCGCCCGGCGCTTCCTCGGTACCGGCGAACAGGCCGCCGAGCATGACGGTGTCGGCACCGGCGGCGATCGCCTTGGCAATGTCGCCGGAGTAGCGGATGCCGCCGTCGGCGATCATCGGCACGCCGCTGCCCTTGAGGGATTCGGAAACGTTCTGGATGGCCGTGATCTGCGGCACGCCGACGCCGGCGACGATACGCGTGGTGCAGATGGAACCGGGGCCGATGCCGACCTTGACCGCGTCGGCGCCACTGTCGACCAGTGCGCGGGCCGCATCGGGCGTCGCGATGTTGCCGCCGATGACTTCGATCTGCGGAAAATTCTTCTTGACCCAGTTGACGCGGTCGAGGACGCCCTGCGAGTGGCCATGCGCCGTATCGACGACGATGACGTCGACGCCGGCCTCGGCCAGCAAGGCGACGCGCTCCTCGGTTCCCGCGCCGACGCCGACCGCGGCGCCGGCACGCAGGCGACCTGAAGCGTCCTTGTTCGCCAGCGGGTGCTCGGTCGATTTGAGAATATCCTTGACGGTGATCAGGCCGCGCATGCGGAAGTCATCGTCGACAACCAGCACGCGCTCCAGGCGGTGCTTGCGGATCAGTTCCTGGGCATCCTCGACGCTGGCGCCCTCCTTCACAGTCACCAGGCGCTTGCGCGGCGTCATGATGGCCTTGACCGGCTGGTCGAGATTGGTTTCGAAGCGCAGGTCGCGGTTGGTGACGATGCCGACGACCTTGCCCGCCCTGTCGATCACCGGCAGGCCGGAAATCTTGTACTGGCGGGTGATCTCGATCACGTCACGCACCGTCATCGACGGCGAAACCGTGATCGGGTCCTTCAGGATGCCGGACTCGAAACGCTTGACCTTGGCCACTTCGGCGGCCTGCTGCTTCGGCGACAGGTTCTTGTGGATGATGCCGATGCCGCCTTCCTGGGCCAGTGCGATGGCGAGACGGCCTTCCGTCACGGTATCCATTGCCGCGGAGAGCAGCGGCAGGTTCAGGGTGATGTTGCGCGTCAGCCGGGTGGACAGACTGACATCGCGCGGCAAAATCTGGGAATGGGCGGGGACGAGCAGGACGTCGTCAAAAGTTAGGGCTTTTTGCAGAATGCGCATGGCCTTTGATCCAAGGTCACAAAAACGTATTATACAGAAATCGAACAAAACTCTGGATGACCATGAAAAACGCCTTGGTTTTTGCCCTCGGAATCGCGTTGACCGCAACCGTCGTGACCAGCCATGCCCAGACCTACCAGTGGCGCGACAGCAACGGCCGACTGGTGATTTCCGACCGGCCGCCCCCGCCCGGCATTCGCGAAGTGCGCAAGATGGACACCTCGCCCGCGCCGGCACCAGCGGCCGCAAGCGGCGCGGCGCAGGAAAGCGCGCCGCGGACGACCGCGGAAAGGGAAATGGATTTCAGGAAGCGTCAGCAGGAAGCCCGTGAACGGAGCGAGCGCGAGGCCAAGGATGCCGCCGCCACGGCCCAGAAGCGGGAAGCCTGCGAACGCGCGCGCCAGCAATTGGCGATCCTCGAATCGGGCAACCACCGGATGGTCGTGCCCGACGGCAAGGGCGGCGAGGTGTTCGTCGAGGGCGAAGTCAAGGAACAGGAGATGGAACGCGCCCGGCAGGTGATCGCCGAGTCCTGCAAGTAATAAAGGGCGACCCTTTCTACGCCTCGGAGGCGTCGGCATCGCCGGCGCCTTTTTTCATGACCTTGCCCTCGGCCGCGCGCTGCTTGCGCACTTCCTTGGGATCGGCGATCAGCGGCCGGTAGATTTCGACGCGATCGCCTTCGCGCAGCGGGCTGTCGAGCTTGGACAGCTTGGCGAAGATGCCGAACTTGTTCTTCTTGAGATCGATTTCCCGATGCTTCTCAAGAATGCCCGAGGCCTCCAGGGCTTGCTGCAGGGTCGCGCCAGCCGGCAGCTTGACGGGAACCAGCAGCTGCTTCTCGGGCAGGGCGTAGCAGACTTCGACATTCAGCATTTCAGCCATTGCTTTCTCCATAGACCTGCGCGGCACGGCGCACGAAGGCATCGACGAAGGTATTCGCGATGTGGCTGAAGACCGGACCGATGACCTTCTCGAAAACCTTGCTGGAAAACTCGTAGTGCAGCTGGAACTCGATCTTGCACGCATGCTCGGCCAGCGCCCGGAAATGCCAGGAGCCTTCGAGACGACGGAAAGGTCCATCGACCAGGAGAATCTTCATGGCGCCGGGAAATTCCTTGTCGTTCTCGGTGGTGAAGCAGGATTTGACGCTGTGATAGTTGATGTGCAGCGTCGCCACCGTGCGTTGCGCATCGCGATACTTGACCTCGGTCTGGCTGCACCACGGCAGGAAGGCCGGGTAGTCCTCGCAACGATCCACCAGCTCGAACATGCGTCCGGCGGATTGCCCGATCAGTACGGATTTTTCGACCAGTGCCATGCGTCGAGAGGGTTCCTGAATCCTGTAGAATGCGCGATTTTAAAGGATCACCCGGCGGCATGAGCATCACGGTCAACAAAAAAGCCTTTCACGACTTCTCCGTCGAGGAGAAGTACGAGGCTGGCATTGCCCTCGAAGGATGGGAGGTCAAGGCCATCCGCGCCGGCCGGATGAACATCAAGGAATCCTACGTCATCATCCGGAATGGTGAGATATTCCTGATCGGCATGCACATCACTCCGCTGGCGACCGCCTCGACCCACGTCAACCCCGACCCGACCCGTACCCGCAAGCTTTTGCTGCACGACCGGGAGATCATGAAGCTGATCGGCAAGGTGGAACGCGCCGGCTACACCCTCGTCCCGCTCGACCTGCATTACACGCGCGGCCGCATCAAGCTCGAGGTCGGCCTGGCCAAGGGCAAGAAGCAGCACGACAAGCGCAGCGACGCGCAGGAGAAGGATGCGAAGCGCGAAGCCCAGCGCGCGATGAAGGAACGTCTGCACTGAGGTGAGCATCGACACCCTGCTCTACTGGGTCGGCATGGCCGCGGTGGCGGTCAACGCACTGACCGGCGTCCTCGATTCCGGCCGCAAGCAGATGGACCTGATCGGCGCCCTGCTGGTCGGCGTGGCGACGGCGCTGGGCGGCGGCACCATCCGCGACCTGCTGCTCGACCGCAACATCTTCTGGGTGGTCGACCAGGCCTATCTGATGACGGCGCTGGGCGCCGGCCTCGCCACGTTTTTCGTCGCCCGCTCGCTGCCGGTGCCGCCGAAGCTGTTCCTGATCCCGGATGCCATCGGGCTGGCGCTATTCACCATTCTCGGCACCCAGATCGCCCTGCAATGGCATGTGCCGTGGCTGGCCGCCAGCCTGATGGGCGTCATCACCGGCGTGGTCGGCGGCGTCCTGCGCGACATCCTGTGCAACGACGTGCCGCTTGTCTTCCTGCAGGGGGAGCTTTACGCGACAGCGGCCTGGATCGGTGCGCTGTCGCTGATCGGCCTGCAGGAAATCGGCATCCCGCCGGTCGCCGCGGCCTGGGCCGGCATGGCCATCGTGCTCGGCCTGCGCCTGCTGGCCATGCGCTTCCACATCACCCTGCCCGCCTTCGGGCAACAGAAGCCGTCCTGATTCGGCACGCTCAACGCCCGGCCAGCAACTGGCCGACGTCGGCGACGATGTCGTCGACGCTGGCGGTATCCCTGACGTAAAGGCGCAGGCGCCCGGCCGGATCGTATATATAGGCACCGGCCGAGTGGTCGAGCACGTAGCCGAGGTCGCTGTCGACAGTTTTGCGGGCGCTGAAGATGCGGAACGCCTCGGTCACCTTCCGGGTTTCGTCGGCATCGCCGCGCAGGCCGAGAAACGACTGGTGGAACCAAGGGACGAAATCCTTCAGGCGCGCCGCGCTGTCGCGCTCCGGATCGAGCGTGACGAACAACACCTGCACCTTATCCGCCGCCGGCCCCAGCGCTTTCATCACCGCCGCCAGGCGCGCCAGCATCGTCGGGCAGATATCGGGACACGACGTATAGCCGAAGAACAGGATCACCACGCGGCCGCGAAAATTCGCAAGCGCGCGCCGCTGCCCGTTGTGGTCGCTCAGTTCCAGTTCAGTGGCGAAGGTGGCGCCGGTCAGGTCGGTGTTGCGGAACGCGACCGGCGGCCGCTCGCAGGAGGCCAGCAGCAGCCAGCAGGAATACGCGAGAAACAGGCGGCGATCCATCGCGAAATTTTCTGAACTATTTCCGGACGACCGATTCTGATGGCAAAGATCAGTTCTCACAAGGGGAGGGAACGGGATGAAAAGACCTGCGCCAGACAGTCGACCCGCCGGAAACACGGCGATGAATCTCCTCCGCAGAATTTTGCGACACCCCCTTGGCTGTCTCGCCCTGGCGCTGCTCCCCAATCTTGCCGGTGCCGCCTACAACTTCAATTTCCCGGAACCGGTCACGCCGATCGCGCGGGAAACCCTCCACATCCACAACGAGTTCATGCTTATCATCACCATCCTGTTCGTGGTGGTGTTCGCGATCATGATCTACTCGATGATCAAGCACCGGAAGAGCGTCGGCCACCAGGCCGCCAGCTTCACCGGCCCGCGCAGCGCACTGCAATGGTTGTGGGTGCTGATTCCCTTCGCCATCCTGCTCTTCATCGACTTCGTGCTGATGGGCATTCCCGCAGTCAAGGCCATCATCACGATGGAGGACACCAAGACACGTGCCGACATGGTGCTCAAGGTGACCGGCATGCAGTGGAAATGGCAGTACGAATACCCGGAGGCGGGTGTCAGGTTCATCAGCACACTGGCGACGCCGCGCGACCAGATCGCCAACGCCGAAGCCAAGGGCGAACACTACCTGCTGGAAGTGGACAAGCCGGTGGTTCTCCCGGTCGGCAAGAAGGTCCGCATCCTGCTGACGTCGACGGATGTCATCCACACCTGGTGGGTACCGCAGTTCGGCGTCAAGCGCGACACCATTCCGGGCTTCCTGCGCGAAACCTGGGTCAACATCGAAAAACCAGGGATCTATCGCGGCCAGTGCGCCGAGTTGTGCGGCAAGGATCACGGCTTCATGCCGGTGGTCGTGCACGCCGTGCCGGAAGCGGAATACCTGGCCTGGCTTGAGGCCCGGAAAGCCGAGGCCCAGGCCGCCGCCGGCAGCAGCGACCGGACGTGGAGCAAGGATGAATTGATCGCCGAAGGCAAGACGGTCTACGAGAAGCAGTGCGCCGCCTGTCACCAGAACGAAGGTCAGGGCCTGCCCCCCGCCTTCCCGGCGCTGGCCGGCAGCAAGATCGTCAACGGGCCGCTGCTCGACATGAACGGCAAAGCGGCAAAGGACGGCCACGTGGATCGCGTGTTCAACGGCAAGGCCGGCACGGCGATGCAGGCGTTCCGCAATTCGCTGTCGGATGTCGAGCTGGCGGCGGTGATCACCTACGAACGCAACAGTTTCGGCAACAAGATGGGCGACATGATCCAGCCTGCCCAGATCAAGGCCCTGCGCTAGGAGGACGGACATGAGCATTGCCACTACCCATCCCGCCGAAGCACCCCACGAACACTATCCGTCCGGCCTGCTGCGCTGGCTGACGACGACCAACCACAAGGACATCGGCACGATGTACATGACGTTCGCGCTGGTCATGTTCTTCGTCGGCGGCATCATGATCCTCGCCGTGCGCGCCGAACTCTTCCAGCCCGGCCTGCAACTCATGCGGCCGGAGTTTTTCAACCAGCTGATCGGCGTGCACGCGCTGGTGATGATCTTCGCGGCGCTGATGCCGGCCGCCACCGGCTTCGCCAACTGGATGATCCCGCTCATGATCGGCGCCCCCGACATGGCCCTGCCCCGGCTCAACAACTGGGGCTTCTGGCTGCTGCCGCCGGCCGCCATCCTGCTCACCCTGCCCTTCACGCTGGCCCTGTTCGGCATCGGCGACGGCGCCATCGCCACCGGCTGGACCTTCTACGCGCCGCTCTCGGTGCAGGGCGGCATGGGGGTCGATTTCGCCATTCTCGCCGTGCATATCCTGGGCATCTCGTCGATCATGGGCTCGATCAACATCATCGTCACCATCTTCAACATGCGGGCGCCGGGCATGACCATGATGAAGCTTCCGCTCTTCGCCTGGGGTTGGCTGATCACCGCCTTCCTGCTGATCGCCACGCTGCCGGTGCTGGCCGGCGCGGTGACCATGCTGCTCACCGACCGCCATTTCGGCACGCATTTCTTCAATGCAGCCGGCGGTGGCGACCCCATTCTCTTCCAGCATCTGTTCTGGTTCTTCGGGCACCCCGAGGTGTATATCCTGCTGTTGCCGGTGTGGGGGCTGATGCCGCACGTGCTGTCCACCTTCTCGCACAAACCGGTCTATGGCTACACGGCGCAGGTCTATGCCTTCATCGCCATCGGCGTGCTCTCGGTGGTGGTATGGGCGCACCATTTCTTCACCGCCGGCATGCCGGTGCCGGCGCTGATCTACTTCATGTTCAGCACCATGGCCATCTCGCTACCGCTGGCCGTACTCTTTTTCTGCTGGATCGCCACCATGTGGAAGGGGGCGATGAGCTTCGAGACGCCGATGCTGTTCGCCGTCGGCTTCATCGTCCTCTTCGGGATCGCCGGGCTGACCGGGCTGATCCTCGCCGACGTGGCGGCCGACGCCCAGTACCACCACAGCTACTTCGTCGTCGCCCACTTCCATTACGCGCTGTTCGCCGGCGGCATCATGGGGGTGATGACCGGCGTTTATTACTGGCTGCCGAAATGGACCGGCCACATGTACAACGAGAAGCTGGGCAAGCTGCATTTCTGGCTGACCGTCGTGTCCTTCAACCTGACCTTCATGCCGCAGTTCTTCCTCGGCCTGGCCGGCATGCCACGGCGCATCCCCGACTACGCACTGCAGTTCGCGGAGTTCAACGCCATCTCGACGGTCGGCGCCTTCATCCTGGGCTTCAGTCAGCTGATCTTCGCCTGGAACGTCTGGTCCTGCGTGCGCGGCGGCGCCAAGGCCGACGGCCGGGTCTGGGAAGGGGCCGACGGGCTGGAATGGGAACTGTCGTCGCCCCCGCCGCACCATAGCTGGGAAGTTCAGCCGCAGATCAAATAGCCCCGGAGGCGCCCATGGAACAACCGTTCGACAGCGAAGACCTGGCAAAACGCCGAACCGCTTCCCGCCGGCTCGGCTGGCTGATCGCCGCCATCGCCCTGCTGCTTTACGTGGCCGGCCTGTTCATCAAGCGTTGAAGCCATGGAACAGGCTCACCCGGCACCGCAGGACAATGCGCGACTGATACGCCGCCTGCTTCTGCTGGTAGCCGCGGCATTCGTCTTCGCCTTCGCCATGGTGCCGCTCTACAACGTGCTGTGCGAAGTCACCGGCTTCAACGGCAAGACCGGCGCCCCGGGGCCGGCGCGCGACGGCTTCTCGGTCGGCGGCCTGAAGGCCGGCACGGCGCCGGCCATGGTCGTAGACGTCACGCGCACGGTCCGCGTCGAATTCACCGGCACCGTGATGCCGGGGCTGCCGTGGGACATGCGCCCCCTCACCCTGAGCCTCGACATTCATCCGGGCGAACTGCAGCAGGTCAGCTACCTGGTGCGCAACACCTCGGACCGCGAGGTGACCGGGCAGGCCGTTCCCAGCGTGACGCCCGGCCAGGCCGCCCAGCATTTCGACAAGATCGAATGCTTCTGCTTTTCGCAGCAGACGCTGGGACCCGGCGAAGCGCGCGAGATGCCGCTCGCTTTTATCGTCAAACCGGAGGTCGACCGCGACATCGCCCACATCACGCTGTCCTACGCCTTTTTCAGCATCGACGGCCAGCGCCAGACGCTGACCGCCCGGGAGGTCCAATGAAAACCAGTGCTGCCCATGGCGCGCCCCGCGACCACTATTTCGTTCCCCAGCCCAGCCTCTACCCGGTCATCCTGTCCGGCGGAATGTTCCTGCTGGCGCTCGGCTTCATCCAGTCGATCAATGGTTTCCTGCTCGGGCGCTGGGTCATGCTCGGCGGCTTCGCGGTCATTCTCTACGTGCTTTTCGGCTGGTTCGGCAAGGTCATCGGCGAATCGCAGAGCGGCGCCTACCGCGACTGGGAAGACCGCTCCTTCCGTTACGGCATGATCTGGTTCATCGCCACCGAAGTCATGTTCTTTGCCGCCTTCTTCGGCGCCCTGTTCTACGTGCGGATAATCTCGGTTCCCGTGCTCGGCGGCATGGCAGAAACCCACGGCACCAGCCTGTGGCCGGATTTCAGCGGCACCTGGCCGACCAGCGGGCCGAAGGGCACGCCCTTCACGCCGATGGGCGCGTGGGGCATCCCGGCGCTCAACACCGCCCTGCTGCTCAGCTCCGGCGCGACGGTCACCTGGGCGCACTGGGCGCTGCTGCGCGGCAGGCGGACACAGCTCAATCTCGGGCTGGCCGCCACGATCCTGCTCGGCGCGACCTTCCTCGGCTTCCAGGCCTGGGAATACCACCACGCCTACAGCGAACTCGGCTTGACCATGGGTGCCGGCGTCTACGGCGCCACCTTCTTCATGCTCACCGGCTTCCACGGCTTCCACGTCACGCTCGGCACGGTGATGCTGCTGGTCATCCTGCTGCGCTGCCTGAGCGGCCATTTCACCGCCGAGCGCCATTTCGCCTTCGAGGGCGTCGCCTGGTACTGGCACTTCGTCGACGTGGTGTGGCTGATCCTCTTCGTGTTCGTCTACTGGCTGTAGCCGGGAATGAACCCGAAACGGAATCCGATCAACAGCAGGAGGAAAAGAAGGATGGACAATCCGATGCGCCAAGTCAGCAACTTCGCTGTGCGCACGCCGCTGCCCCGGTCGCGGTAGAGAAAGAAGAGCCCGGAAAACAGGCTGACCACGATGGCCAACAAGAGCAGCACCACCAGCAACCTGATCATCGGCGAACCTCCCGAGCGACTTGTCGCTCGCCAGTATGCGCGCCGGACCGCGGCACCGGCAAGGAGCAGCCGGCGGCAGGTGGCGCTGCTCGGCGGCTTGCTGCTGGCCGTGCTGCTGCCCGCCTTCATGTCGCTGGGGCTGTGGCAATGGCGCAAGGCCGAAGCCAAAACGAGCATGCAACTGGAACTCGACCAGCGCAGCGGCGACGCGCCGGTCGCGATGCCGACCGCTCCCGCCGATGGCGAGTCGCTGCGCTACCGGCGGATCGTCCTGCGCGGCACCTACGATGCGCCGCGCCAGGTCCTGATCGACAACCGCACGTACCGCGAACAGGCCGGCTACCATGTGATCACCCCGTTGCGCCTCGAAGGCTCGACGATGCACGTTCTGGTCAATCGCGGCTGGCTGCCGGCCGCCGCCGATCACCGCATTCTTCCAGTCGCCGATGCACCGGCCGGAACGGTCGAAGTGACGGGTATCGCCGTCGTTCCCGGGCAACGCTTCTTCAACCTCGCCGCGCAGCCGGCGAACGGCTGGGAACCGGTCTGGCAAAACCTCGACCTCGAACGATTCCGCCAGACCTTGCCCTACCCGCTGCAGCCCGTCGTCGTCCAGCTCGATGCGACGGCGCCCGGCGGCTACCTGCGTGACTGGCCGCGCCCCGACGAACGCGCCGACCGTCACCGCAGCTACGCCCTGCAGTGGTTCGGCTTCGCCGTCGCCAGCCTCGGCATCTGGGCCTATTTCCTGGTGCGCCGGCCATGACCACCGCCCACACCCTGCCCGCGCCGCGCCCCCGCAACGGCCTCACCATGCTGGCGCTGGTCGCCGGCCTGCTCGCGCTGCCCTTCGCGGTCGCCGCCGGCCTTTACCTTTTCGGCTGGCAGCCGGCGCGCACCGCCAATCACGGCCAATTGGTCGATCCCCCGCGCCCGCTGCCGGCCAGCGGCCTGCTGACACCCGAGGGACAGGCGCTGGCGACGGCGGACCTGGGCGGCAAATGGCTGTTGCTGTTGAATGGCAGCGGTCCCTGCGACGCCGGCTGCGGCGACCGGGTCGACGAGATGCGCCGCATCCAGGTTGCGCTCAACAAGGACATGGGTCGCCTGCGCCGCGTCGTCCTCAGCGACCATCCGAACGATGCCGCCCTGGCGACCGCCCGCAGCCTTCAACCCGATCTGGTCATCGCCACGGTGCCGGACGGCTGGCTCACCGGCGCAACCGGTACTGCCGGCTACCGCCTGCACATCGTCGACCCGCAGGGCCGGCGGATCATGGATTACCCCCCCGAGGTCGCCGCCAGGGACGTGCGCGCCGACCTCGAACGCCTGCTCAAATTCGCCTGGACCGGTTAGGAGACCACAAATGCAAACCGTTGCCGCATCCACGCTATCCCTCGGCCAGCGTCTTACCGCTTTCACGCATCTGTGCAAGCCGCGGGTGAACAGCCTGATCGTGTTTACCGCGATGATCGGCATGTTTCTCGCGACCCCGGGTTTTCCGCCGCTGCTGCGCTTCCTGGTCGCCTCGCTCGGCATCGCCCTAGTCTCCTTCGCCGCCGCCGCCCTCAATTGCCTGGTCGAACGCACCGTCGACGCCAAGATGGCGCGAACCAGCTGGCGCGCCACGGCGCGCGGCGACATATCGGCGCTGGAAACCGTCACCCTGGCGACCCTTCTCGGCGCCGCCGGCCTCTGGCTGCTGCACACCTTCATCAACGACCTGACGATGTGGCTTACGCTGGCCACCTTCGTCGGCTATACCGTCATCTACACGCTGATCCTGAAGCCGGCGACGCCGATGAACATCGTCATCGGCGGCGCTTCCGGGGCCATGCCGCCGCTGCTGGGGTGGACGGCGATGACAGGGCAGATTTCGGCCGAGCCGCTGGTGCTCTTCCTGATCATCTTCCTGTGGACGCCGCCGCATTTCTGGTCGCTGGCCTGCTACCGGCGCGACGACTATTCGCGCTCCGGCCTGCCGATGCTGCCGGTCACCCACGGCATTCCCTTCACCTGCCAGCACATCCTCTGGTACACCGTGATGCTGGCCGCCGCCAGCCTGATTCCGGTCTCGCTGGGCATGAGCGGCAACTTCTACCTGGCCGCCATCGCCCTGCTCGACCTTGTCTTCCTGGGCCTTGCCGTTGCGCTCTGCCGCACCTACAGCGACGCCCTGGCCCGCCGCACCTTCCGCTACTCGATCCTCTACCTGACCCTGCTCTTCGCCGCCCTGTTCGCCGACCGCCTGATCGCCTTCTAAGCGCTCCGCAAAAATGCGCCTCTACCGCCGCCTGCTGCTCGCCGCCACCGTACTGGCGTTCGCCGTCATCGCGCTGGGCGCCTACGTGCGACTCTCAGACGCCGGCCTCGGCTGCCCCGACTGGCCCGGCTGCTACGGCCACTGGCTGGGCGTTCCCGACGAAATGCACGAGCAGCTGGCGGCACAGGCGGCTTATCCGGCACGCCCGGTCGAAACCGCCAAGGCATGGAAGGAAATGATCCATCGCTATTTCGCCGGCACGCTCGGCCTGCTGATCCTGGCCATCTGCGCGCTCGCCTGGCGTCCGGCATGCCGCGAACGACAGTCACCCGCCCTGCCGACCGCGCTGCTCGGGGTCGTCGCCCTGCAGGGGGCGCTCGGCATGTGGACCGTCACCCTGCTGCTCAAGCCACTGATCGTCACCCTCCACCTGCTCGGCGGCATGACCACCCTGGCCCTGCTCATCGCCATGGCTTTCCGCGACCGCTTTCTCGCGCCGTCCGCCTGCGAGGCCGGTGCAGGGTTGCGCCTGCCGGCGGCCGGCGCCCTGCTCGTCGTCATCGGCCAGATCGCCCTCGGCGGCTGGGTCAGCAGCAACTACGCGGCGCTCGCCTGCCCGGATTTTCCCCTGTGCCAGGGGCAGTGGCAGCCTGCCGCGGATTTCGCGCAGGCGTTCACCCTGCGGCGCGAGCTCGGTTTCGACGGGGATGGCGGACTGCTCTCCGGCGCTGCCCTGACCGCAATCCACTGGAGCCACCGCCTGGGCGCGCTGGCGGTTCTTTTCGCGGTCGGTACGCTGGGGCTGGGCCTAGTCCGCAGCCATGACGGTCACTGGCGCGCCTGGGGCATCGCGTTGCTCGGGCTGCTGCTGCTCCAGATCGGGCTGGGTATCGCCAACGTCCTGCTGGCGCTGCCGCTGGCACTCGCCGTCGCCCACAACCTCGGCGCCGCCTGCCTGCTGAGCGCGACGCTGGCGCTCAATATCCAGCTCCACAAAGCAAAAAGCCCTGGCCGTCCATCGACGATCAAGGGCTTTGCCGTAGCTGGCGGAGTGGACGGGACTCGAACCCGCGACCCCCGGCGTGACAGGCCGGTATTCTAACCAACTGAACTACCACTCCGCGGTCGGTCGCCCCGAGGGAACGGGGCGACGCAGAACGGCGCGGACTATAGCACAGTGCGCGCAATTCCGTCCGGCATGGCGTTCGCTTGCCACTACAATCCGGTGTTTCGTTCGCAATCGGCAAAAATGATCGACACCGGCACACTCAATTTCGTCTGGTCGCAGGCGCTTGTCGCCGGCTTTGTCGCCGCCGGGGCAGGACATGCGGTGATCTCTCCCGGTTCGCGGTCGACGCCGCTGGCGCTCGCCATGCTGCGCCAGCCCGGCCTGCAATGCACGGTTGCGGTCGACGAGCGCAGCGCGGCATTTTTCGCCCTCGGCGTCGCCAAGGCAAGCCGCCGCCCTGTGCTGCTGCTGGCAACCTCCGGCACGGCACCAGCCAACTGGCTGCCCGCCATTATCGAAACCAGCCAGGCCGGCGTGCCGCTGATCGCGATTTCCGCCGACCGACCGCCGGAACTCCAGAATTGTGGCGCTAACCAGACCATCGACCAGGTCGGTCTGTTCGGCAGCCACGTGCGCGCCAGCCATCCGCTGGAGGCGCCGCACCCCGGTTTCGATCCCTGCTGGCTGCACCGGCTGGCGGCCCGCGTCGCCGAACAGGCAAACTGGCCGTACCCCGGGCCGGTGCATGTGAACCAGCCCTTTCGCGAGCCGCTGCTGCCCGCTGGCGAGGTGCCTGCACCGGTGCTGCCGGCAGGCATTGCCTTCGCCCATTCCGAACTGCCGGCCGACCCGACTGCGATCGCCCGGCTGGCCGAATCCATCGGCGGCCGCCCGGGTTTGATCGTCTGCGGCGAGTTGCCGGCGAAAAACGGCCTCTTTTCGGCGTTGACCGCGCTGGCCGAGCACCTGGCCTGTCCGATCCTCGCCGAACCCCTGTCCGGCCTGCGCTTCGGTCCTCACCCGCGGCACCGGCTGCTGACTCGTTACAACGCCTGGCTCGCCGACCGCGAATTCGCCGCCAGCCATCGTCCCGACTGGATCCTGCGCTTCGGCGCTTTCCCGGTAACCCGCAATCTGCAGAACTTCGTCGCCGCCGCGCCTATCCAGGCACTGGTCGATCCCTGGCCGCGCCATAGCGACCCGATGCACCGCCTGACCCACCTGTTGCGCGCCCAACCGCTGGCCGCCTGCCAGGCCCTGCTCGCCGCCCGGCCGCAACCCTGCCCGGGCGGATGGCACGACGCGCTGGTCGAACGCGACGCACAACCACCGGATATGGGCGACGCCTGGCACATCCCTGTGCTGGTCGACGCAATTCCGGAGGCCAGCGCGCTGTTCATCGGCAACTCGCTGGCCATCCGCCAGTTCGACACGCATTCCGGCAGCGCCAGGCGCACCATCCACTGCTACGGCAACCGGGGCGCCAGCGGCATCGACGGCAACATCTCGACGGCGCTCGGCCTGGGCGAAATCCACGGCCGCATCGTCGCGCTGCTCGGCGACCTGACCTGCCAGCACGACCTCGGTGGCCTCGCCCTGGCCACCGGACGCGACGCCGTGATCGTTGCGGTCAACAACCACGGCGGCGGCATTTTCGACCACCTGCCACAAGCCGCCCTGCCGGAATTCGAACGCGGCTGGCGCACGCCGCAGCAGATCAGCTTTGAACACGCGGCCGCCGCCTTCGGCCTGAGCTACGCGCGCGCCGACAATGCCGCGGCATTCCGGCAATGCCTCCAGCAGGCCATCGCCGCCGCCGGCCCGCATCTGCTCGAAGTTCAGGCTTAGCAGGAAGCGATGATGGCCATTACAAAAACAATCAACAAATTTATATCAAATTGATATACTTATTGGCATGCACATCATTTCACTGAAGATGTTGAGGGAGTTCTGGGAGAAACACCCAGAGGCTGAGCAAGTGCTGAAGGACTGGCATTCAGTTCTGGAGAAATCCACCGCCAAAGATTTCAACGAACTGAAGAACACATTCAACTCGGCCGACTATGTCCCTCCCTACACGGTGTTTGATGTGGGCGGTAACAACTATCGAGTGATTGTCGTCGTGCATTACAAGTTCAAGAAGGTCTATGTCCGCGAAGTGATGACGCATCGGGAATACGACAACTGGAACAAGCGATACAGAAAAGGAAAGGTGTAATCATGCAAGCCACACAAAGCCGTTTTGACATCCGTGCTATCCAGACTACCTGGGCCAAGTTCGATGCCATGGCTCATATTCGTCCGATCCATGACGAAGCTGACTATGACCGCATGGTTGCCCTCATGAATGACCTGCTCGAAGTGGTTGGCGACGATGAGGACCACAAGCTGGCTGGCCTTCTGGAGCTTGTCGGCGATCTGGTTTCCAACTACGAGCGCGAACACCTCGCCATCGAAGCTTCCGAGCCGAAAGATGCCCTGCGCTTCCTGATCGAGGCCAAGGGCCTGAAACAGGAAGACCTTTCGGGTATCGTCGCACAAGGCAACCTGTCCAATATCCTTGCCGGTCGCCGCAAAATATCTGCAACGCTGGCCGGAAAGCTTGGCGAATTCTTTGGCGTCAGCCCCGCGCTGTTCATTCCCAAGGTTTGACCGTCTGCGTCGCCACCCACCTACGAGGTCTCGAAACCCATGGAATGGAGCCAAGCAGAAGTTGAAGCTACGGTCGCCGACTATCTGCACATGCTATTCATGGAGCTGTCAGGACAAAGCTACAACAAGTCGGCTCACCGAAAGCAACTGCTGGGCAGGCTGAACGACAGGTCGGAAGGCGCAATTGAGCGCAAGCACCAGAACATCAGCGCCATTCTTCTGGAGAATGGCTGGCCCTACATCAACGGCTACAAACCCTTGGGCAACTATCAGGGCATGCTCAGGAAGATTGTCGAAACGCGACTGCGCAACGACCGACTGCTCGACGAAGCCGCGATCCAGGCAACCGTTTCACCGGCCACGACGCCCCTGCTGCAAGACTATGCGAAAACGCTGGTCAATCCCCCGGAACGGCATTGGGTGGCGAGAGAAGCAACCGCCGTTTATCGGCTGCCGCAGCAACGGGACTACCTTGAACGGGAAGCGCGCAACATCTCGCTGGGGCATGCCGGAGAAGTGTTCGTAGTCAACTTCGAACATCTGCGGTTACGCGCCCATGGCCAACCCAAGCTGGCCGACAAAGTCGAGCATGTTTCTCGGAGCCGGGGCGATGGTCTCGGTTTCGATGTGCTTTCATTCGACACCGATGGCTGCGAGAGATTCATCGAGGTAAAAACGACAGCGTTTGGCAAGGAAACTCCTTTCTTCATTAGCCAGAACGAAGTCAGTTTTGCCAAGGAAAACGCAGCGCAGTTCCATCTCTACCGGCTATTCGATTTCCGCCGCAGTCCCCGACTGTTCGACCTTCCCGGCGTAGTCGATCAACACTGCAATATGAGTCCGACCAACTACATCTGCCGGTTTGCTTGACATGCCCCGATCGAAGCCGCTTGGCTTCGGCCTCTCCGCCCGAGCACTGCTAGAATTCGTCCCTTTTGGCCGCCCTGAAACCGATGAGCAAGTCTGCCGACAACCCCAAGCACACTCCGATGATGGTTCAATACCTCGGGCTGAAAGCGCAGCATCCCGGCACCCTGCTTTTTTACCGGATGGGCGATTTCTACGAGCTGTTCTACGAGGATGCCGAGAAGGCGGCGCGGCTGCTGGACATCACGTTGACCACGCGCGGGCAGTCGGCCGGGGTGCCGATCAAGATGGCCGGCGTGCCCTTCCATTCGCTGGAGCCCTACCTGGCGCGGCTGGTCAAGCTGGGCGAGTCGGCCGTGATCTGCGAGCAGATCGGCGACCCGGCGACCAGCAAGGGGCCGGTCGAGCGCGCGGTGTCGCGCATCGTCACGCCGGGCACGCTGACCGACGCGGCGCTGATCGACGACAAGCAGGATCTCTGGCTGCTCGCCGTGACGACGCTGCGCAACACGGCCGGCATCGCCCGCCTCAACCTCGCCAGCGGCGAATTCATCCTGATCGAGGTGCCGGCCGAGCAGATTCCGGCGACGCTGGAGCGCATCCGCCCGGCGGAAATCCTCTATCCGGAAAGCTGGACGCCCAATTTCGGCGCGGGTAACGCAAATTCGGCCGCCTGCACCCGCCAGCCGGACTGGTATTTCGACTTCGATTCGGCCCGGCGCCTGCTCTGCGACCAGTTCGAGGTCGCCTCGCTGGCCGGTTTCGGCGCCGAGGGCCTGAAACCGGCGATTGCCGCTGCCGGCGCGCTGCTGCAGTACGCGCAGGCGACGCAAACGGGCAAGTTGCCGCATCTGCGCGGGTTGACCGTGGAAATCGAGGGCGCCTACCTGGGCCTCGACCTCGCCACCCGGCGCAACCTGGAATTGACCGAAACGCTGCGCGGCCAGCCGTCGCCGACCCTCTTCTCGCTTCTCGACAACTGCGTCACCAGCATGGGCTCGCGCCTGTTGCGCCACACGCTGCACCATCCGCTGCGCGACCGGGCGATTCCGGCCGCCCGCCACGGCGCCGTCGAGGCGCTGCTCGACGATTACGGTCGACTGGCCGGCGAAGCCAGAAAAGCCTTGCGCGGCATCGCCGACATCGAGCGCATCGCCGGCCGCATCGCCTTGCGCAACGCTCGCCCGCGCGACCTCACCAGCCTGCGCGAATCTCTGGCCCGGCTGCCGGAACTGCGCGCGCCGCTGGCCGGCACGACATCCAACCTGCTGACGCAGGCCTTCGCCGAACTCGACACCCCGGCCACGGCGCTCGACCTGCTGGTACGCGCCATCGCCGCCGAACCGGGGGCGCAGGTACGCGACGGCGGCGTCATCGCGCCGGGCTTCGACGCCGATCTCGACGAACTCAGGTCGCTCAACGACAACTGCGGCGCCTTCCTGGTCGACATGGAAATCCGCGAGCGCGAGCGCACCGGCATCGCCAGCCTCAAGGTCGAGTACAACAAGGTGCATGGCTTCTACATCGAGGTCACGCACGCCAATGTCGACAAAATTCCCGACGACTACCGCCGCCGCCAGACGCTGAAGAACGCCGAGCGCTACATCACGCCGGAGCTGAAGGCCTTCGAGGACAAGGCGCTGTCGGCGCAGGAACGCTCGCTGGCGCGCGAGAAGCTGCTCTACGAGCAAATCCTCGACGCCCTGCTGCCGGCCGTGCCGACGCTGCAGACCATCGCCCGTGCCGTCGCCCAGCTCGACCTGCTGGCCGGCTTCGCCGAGTCCGCCTTGAAGCGCAACTGGTGCAAGCCGGAATTTGCCCCCGAAACGCAGTTGACCGTGGCCAGCGGCCGCCATCCGGTGGTCGAGAACGAACTGGCGCAGAGCGCCGAAACCTTCATCGCCAACGACTGCCTGCTCGCCGACGAGCGCCGCCTGCTGCTGATCACCGGCCCGAACATGGGCGGCAAATCGACCTACATGCGCCAGGTGGCGCTGATCGCCCTTCTCGCCCACATCGGCAGCTACGTGCCTGCCGACCGCTGCGTGCTCGGGCCGCTCGACCGCATCTTCACCCGCATCGGCGCCTCCGACGACCTCGCTTCCGGCCGGTCGACCTTCATGGTCGAGATGACCGAAGCGGCGGCCATCCTGCACCATGCGACGGCGCAAAGTCTCGTGTTGATGGACGAGATCGGCCGCGGCACCTCGACCTTCGACGGCATGGCCCTGGCCTTCGCCATCCTCCGTCACCTGATCGAAAAGAACCGCAGCCTGACGCTGTTCGCCACGCATTACTTCGAGCTGACGCGGCTCTCGCACGAATATCCGGAGCTCGCCAACGTCCATCTCGGCGCTGTCGAGCACAACGACCGCATCGTTTTCATGCACGCGGTCGAGGAAGGCCCGGCCAACCAGAGCTACGGCATCCAGGTTGCGGCGCTGGCGGGGATTCCCGGCGCCGTGGTGCGCGCGGCGCGCAAGCAGTTGCGCGAATTCGAGCAGCGCGCCGCGGTCGATCCGCTGCAACCCGACCTGTTCGCCCAGGGCGCCTCCGAACCGGCCGAGCCCGAGCCGCATCCGGCCATCGAGCGCCTGGCCGCCCTCGACCCGGACAGCCTGACCCCGCGCGAGGCGCTTGATGCCCTCTACGCGCTAAAGGGACTGTTGCGTTGAAGGATGCCCTGGCACGTGCTGCGGTCAACGGCATTTTTGCCCTGAAAATCGTGTTGACCGTAACACTCGCCGGCTGGGGCTCGCTGGCCGCCGGCGAAACCTGGCGTTTCGCGGTGATCGGCGACACCCCCTACTCGGACAGCCAGCGGCGCGAGCTGCCGCGCATGCTTGATGCCATCGCCGAACACCATGTCGACTTCATCGTCCACATCGGGGACATCAAGAACGGCCAGAGCCGCTGCGACGACGCGGTGTTCATCGACCGCCAAAAGCTCTTCGACGCCACCCCGCAGCCGTTCATCTTCGTTCCCGGCGACAACGAGTGGACTGATTGCCGGCGCGTGTCGAACGGCGCCTACGATCCGCTCGAACGGCTGGATTACCTGCGCACGCTGTTCTGGCTGCAGCCGAAGTCGCTCGGCCGCAAAGCCATCGCGCTGGAACGCCAGGCCGGCGCCTACCGCGAGCACTCGCGCTTTCGTCTCGGCCCGGTGTTGTTCGTCACCCTCAACCTCCCGGGCGACGACAACAACTACGGCAGGCGCGACGAACCGCGGCCGGAATTCACGGAGCGCAACCCGGCCGTGCTCGCCTGGCTGACCGACAGTTTCGCCCTCGCCCGGCGCGAGCACCTGGCGGGAATCGTCCTGATGTTCCAAGCCAACCCCGGCTTCAGGAATTTCTCAGAGGGGCTGCCGCATCGCGGCTTCCGGGAATTTCTCGAAACCCTGCGCCGGGAAACCCTGCGCTTTCCCGGGCAGGTCGTCGCGGTTCATGGCGACTCCCACATCAGCCGCATCGATCAGCCGTTGCGCGATGGCAACGGGAAAAGGATCGGGAATTTCACGCGCGTCGAAACCCACGGCTACCCGCAGATGGGATGGACGCGCGGGATCTTCGATACCGATTCACCCACGCTGTTCAGGTTCGAAACCCACCCCTGGCCGCCGGCCGCTCAGTGATGGTGCTCGTCGCCTTCGTCGCCGGCATGGACATGGCCATGCTCGAGTTCCTCGGCGCTGGCCGGGCGAATCGCCGTCACCGTGCAGGTGAAGATCAGCGCCATGCCTGACAGCGGGTGGTTGCCGTCGAGGACCACCTTGTCGTCGGCGATCTCGGTCACGCGGTAGATGATGAAATCCTCGTCGTCGCCGCCTTCTTCCGGCCCGCCCTCGAACTGCATGCCGACCTGGAGTTCCTTGGGGAAATCCTTGCGCGGCTCGACCTGGACCAGTTGCGCATCGTAGTCGCCGAAAGCCTCGTCCGGCTGCAGCTTGACCTGCACCGACTCGCCGATCTTCTTGCCCTGCAGGGCCTCTTCGATCTTCGGGAAGATGTCCTCGTAGCCGCCGTGCAGGTAAACGAGCGGCTCGCGGCCTTCGTCCACCACCTCGCCATCCGGGTCGGTCACATGGTAGTCGAGGGTGATGACGGTATTCTTGGCAACCTGCATGTTCATATCTGGAGTTCCTGGTATTGGTCGGCATTCCCGGCGCATCGTGAGTGCATTTGGGCGCGCCAGTCAAGGTTTGGTGCCCGGACGGACGGGAAGATTCTACCATCTGCGAATTGCGACACCGAACTGAAGCGGAGCACTTAGCCTGCCACAGGAAACATCGCGAGAAATCCTCGCCGGAGAATGTTAAAGTTCGGCGTCATCAATCTTGTTCTTGGTTACTTTTACAGCAATTGCCGGATCCCCATGAGGGCCGTTGGCCGTTTAGTTCTGGCCAGGCAAATGCTGTCTGGCAAACGAACCCGCTAAGAAATTGACCCCGGTGCGGAACCCGCTCGCTGTTCGTTTGGACAAACCGTGAATTCTGCTAGTCATCATCGGCCGCCACATCGAAATTCCGGTTATTGAAACATGACGATTTACTACATTAAATCCGGATCCGCGACCGAGGAAATGGACCTTGGACCAGCCATCGAGGCAGGTGCCAGTGCAACCGTTTTCGCAGTTCTCGGCCCCGGGCAGTTCAGCGACAGCACCGCGAAAATCTATCTTGACCCACGTTCGTGCCATGCCGAGAAGCTTCAGGCACTGATCGATGATGCACCGTCGAAAGTCTGGTTCGAAGCCAATTCCGCATCACGCTACCCCCATTTTGCGTGGCCACAGGTCATTGTCCATACGCAAGACAAGGTTTCAGGTGAATTGGCGCCAATTGGCTACTTGATGCCCAAAGTCGATCCGCGGGCGGCGGTGACGTTGGACGCATATTTTCATCAGAAGCTTGCCGAAACATACAACCTTCCCCCTGAAAGCCTCTCGCTGCAACGTCGTCTGGATGTGGCGATCGGTCTTTGCGGATTGCTCGCCGACCTTCATTCAAAAAACATCCATTGCATCGACTTCAATCCGAAAAACATCCTCATACAGCGGGCGCACGGTCTCGTAACTTTTCAGAATTGCGACGGCTATTCCGTCGTCTCGAAAAATGGCACGCCATATCCTGCCACGCAGTATTCAAAAGGCTACGTTGCACCGGAGGCACTAAAACGCGGTGCCAAACCGGGTAATCTCGGGGAAGCTCAAGACTGCTTTGCACTGGCGGTTGCGCTATTCCAGATTTTCAATTTCGGCATCTACCCGTATTCGGGCGTTATCCGACCTGGGCATCCCCAGGCGGACGATGCAGACGACCGGGCCAAGCGGGGTTATTACCCATACGGACTGAATCAGAACCCTGCGATCGCGCCGCTGCCGCAATCGGTACATGACCTCCTGCCGATCAAGCTACGGCAGCTGTTTGATCGGGCTTTTGTCGCGGGAAACTCCAGGCCAACGGCCAAGGAATGGACCATTGCCCTCTTCTCGCTCAAGAAAGCCATCAGATGGGCCCCCTGTCCTGCCTATCCAGACGACGCCGAGCACATTCATTTCGACGGCTTGCCCTGCAGCAGATGTGAACTCGAGCGCCGCATCAAGGTGCAGAAGGAAATTCGGGCGCCAGCCACGGCAGTCGAGGCCAAAGTCGAAACGACACAAGCAACGGTCAGCCCACCACCGGCAAGCCCCCCTGCGGATAGCCTGCCAGCCCCGGCAAAGCCTGGCCGCCGGGGAAGCGAGCTTCTCAAATATCTGGCTGCCGGCGCCATCGTGTCGATACTGGTATATCTTCTATCAACCAACGACGATCCGCCCCGGCAGGTTGCTCGGCAGATGCCCCCGGACGCACCTCGGCAAGCGGTCGTGCAGCCACGGACCAATCCGGAGACGGCGATCGCCGAAAGGATGCCGGACGTTGGGGGTGAAGAGCGGAAGCCCTTGTCGCCCGGCGAAATTTACTGGTGCATCGCCAAAAGCCACCGGATTGACGTCATCAATGAAGTTCTGGAAAAGGAGCAGGTAAAAGCCCCGGCTTTATTCCAGGCATCGCTCGAGGATTACACGGCCCGCTGTGAAAAATACCGATATGAGCGAGAGGATCTGGCCAAGGTCCTGGATTACTTCGCAACCCGCAAAGCGGGTTTGGCTGATGCGGCGGTCGCCGAGGCACATCAACTGATAGCCGATGCGCAACGCGTGGCTTCCTCGCAAAGCACAAGCAATGATGTTGTGGCACGAACGCCAGCCCCCAAACCGGTTTTGACAGCGAACACTTCAACCACATCCGGCCGGCTCGAACCGGAAAAGCCGCGCAAGCCGCCGGAGCGTCGCCAAACCACCGAGCAGTCCCCGGACTACGATCAGCCACGCCCCGTGGTGATCGAGGCACGTCCGGCCAGTCTATCGCTTCTGAGTGCAATCACGCGGGGCGACAGGGCGAGCGTCGAGTACTATCTTGACAAGGGGGCGTCGCCGAATGCCCCGCTCTCGACCGGTGCGACACCCCTCAAAACAGCCGTAGTGTCACACAATGTGGGCGTTGCGGAGGTTCTCCTGAGGCGCGGCGCAGACGTGAATCTGCGGGACAGTACCGGCAAGACGGCACTCCAGTGGGCCCGACTTGGCAATAGCGACGCCATGATCGCGATGCTGCTTCGTTATGGGGCGACCGAGTAACACGCAGAAGTCGCGAAGCGATCCGACAGTCCCCGGCGCTGGCGCCACCATCTGAAGGGAGCGCCAGGTTTGGGGGAGCAGGTTACGAATTCAGCTCCTTGACCAGGCGCAGCACTTCGAGTGCGTGGCCCTTGTAATTGACGTTGTAGAGGGCATGACGGATCACACCCGATTTGTCGATGACGAAGGTGGAGCGGGCGATGCCGAATTTCCGGTGACCATCGACCTCCTTGGCCTGCCAGACCCCGTACTGCTTGCAGACGACACCCTCGGTATCCGACAGCAGCTCGGTGCCGATGCCCTCCTTGTCGCGGAATTCCGCGTGTTTCAGGCACTCGTCGCGGCTGATGCCGAACAGGACGCAGTCCTGCTCGAGAAAATCCTCTTCATGATCCGAAAAATCGGTCGCTTCTTTGGTGCAGCAGGGCGTTCCATCCTTCGGGTAAAAGAACAGAACGACGTGTTTCGCGCCTTGGTAAGTCGCCAGCTCGACAGTCTCCATGTCGGCATCGGGCAATGAAAACGCGGGGGCCTTTTCTCCAACCTTGAGCAGCATGTTGTTCTCCTGAAGCGCTCTGCGTGGGTCCTGCTGTGAGCGATTCTAGCGGAGGCATCTGCTGCGGTCGACGCCTTTATTTGGCCTATTTTCCGGGAACTTTTTCGGGAATCTGCACGAAGGTTTCGTCCTGGCGGATCATCCCCAGTTCGAAGCGGGCCCGCTCCTCGATGGCGTCGTAGCCCTGTTTCAGGTCGCGGACTTCGGCATCGAGGCCCGCGTTCCTGATTTCCAGCTTGCGCGTGACTTCCTTCTGCTGCTGGAGCTGACGGTCGTACTCCCAGACCTTCAGCCAGCCGCCCTTGCCCAGCCACAACGGGTATTGCAGCAGGGCGATGAGGGCGACGAGGCCGACCGTCAGCCAGCGCATGGCCCGCTATCAGCGCAGGTTGTAGAAGGTTTCGCGGCCCGGGTAGGACGCGGTGTCGCCGAGATCCTCCTCGATCCGCAGCAGTTGGTTGTACTTGGCGATGCGGTCCGAGCGCGACAGCGAGCCGGTCTTGATCTGGCCGGCGTTGAGGCCGACGGCAATGTCGGCGATGGTGCTGTCCTCGGTCTCGCCGGAGCGGTGCGAGATTACGGCGGTGTAGCCGGCGCGCTTGGCCATCTCGACGGCGGCGAAGGTTTCCGACAGGGTGCCGATCTGGTTGATCTTGATCAGGATCGAATTGCCGATGCCGCGCCTGATGCCTTCCTTGAAGATCTTGGTGTTGGTCACGAAGACGTCGTCGCCGACGATCTGCACCTTGTCGCCGAGGCGGTCGGTGAGCAGCTTCCAGCCGTCCCAGTCGGCTTCGGACATGCCGTCCTCGATCGAGACGATCGGGAACTGGTCGGCCAGGTTGGCGAGGTAGTCGGTGAACTGGGCCGAGGTCAGCTGCAGACCTTCGCCGGACAGGTGGTACTTGCCGTCCCGGTAGAACTCGGACGCCGCGCAGTCGAGCGCCAGCAGCACGTCCTGGCCCGGCACGTAGCCGGCGTTCTCGATCGCCTGCATGATGATCTGCAGGGCTTCGGCATGGCTGCCGAGGTTGGGGGCGAAGCCGCCTTCGTCGCCGACGGCGGTCGAATGGCCGGCCTTGTCGAGCAGCTTCTTCAGCGCGTGGAAGATCTCGGCGCCGCAGCGCAGGGCCTCGCGGAAGGAGGAGGCACCGACCGGCATGACCATGAATTCCTGGATGTCGAGGCTGTTGTTGGCGTGCTCGCCGCCGTTGATGATGTTCATCATCGGCACCGGCATCTGCATCGGGCCCATGCCGCCGAAATAACGGTAGAGCGGCAGGCCGGATTCCTCGGCAGCGGCCTTGGCGACGGCCATCGAGACGGCGAGGATGGCGTTGGCGCCGAGACGCGACTTGTTGTCGGTCCCGTCGAGGTCGATCATGGTCTGGTCGATGAAGGCCTGTTCCTGGGCGTCGAGGCCGATGATCGCCTCGGAGATTTCGGTATTGACGTTCTCGACTGCCTGCATGACGCCCTTGCCGAGATAGCGGCCGGCATCGCCGTCGCGCAGCTCGATCGCCTCGCGCGAGCCGGTGGACGCACCGGAGGGAACCGCCGCCCGGCCCATGACGCCGCTCTCCAGCAGCACATCGGCTTCGACCGTGGGATTGCCACGGGAATCCAGAATCTCTCGTGCAACAACATCAACGATGGAACTCATATTTATTCCTTGTTTTCAACAGATTGAACGAACTACTTAAACCAGATTATTACTACAGGCCGTAGCCTGCTTGTTGTTATTTCAATTCCTCGAAACCGGCCGCCTTGACCGCCCGGTCGAGTGCCACCAGCGTCGTCAGCAGCGCTTCCATGCGCACCAGCGGCCAGCTGTTGGGGCCGTCAGACCAGGCCTTCTCCGGGCACGGATGGGTTTCCATGAAGAGGCCGGAAATCCCCACGGCCACCGCCGCCCGCGCCAGCACCGGGACGAATTCGCGCTGGCCGCCGGACGTCGTGCCCTGCCCGCCCGGCAACTGGACGCTGTGGGTGGCATCGAACACCACCGGGCAACCGGTTTCGCGCATGATGGCCAGGCTGCGCATGTCGGAGACGAGATTGTTGTAGCCGAAGGAGGCGCCGCGCTCGCAGACCATCAGGTTGTCGGCGCCGTTGTTCACCTCGCGCGCCTTGTCGACGACGTTCTTCATGTCGCCGGGCGCCAAGAACTGCCCCTTCTTGATGTTGACCGGCTTGCCGCAGGACGCCACGGCATGGATGAAATCAGTCTGCCGGCACAGGAAGGCCGGCGTCTGCAGCACATCGACCACCGCGGCGACGACCGCCACGTCGGGGATGTCGTGGACATCGGTCAGCACCGGCACGCCGATCTGGCGTTGCACTTCGGAAAATATCCGCATCCCTTCGTCGAGGCCCAGTCCGCGTACCGACTTGCCGGAACTGCGGTTGGCCTTGTCGTAGGAGGCCTTGAAAATGTAGTTGATGCCCAGTCGACCGCAGACTTCCTTCATGTAGCCGGCCACATCGAGGCACAGTTGCTCGGATTCGGCGGTACAAGGGCCGGCGATCAGGAAAAAAGGCTGGTCAAGACCAGCCTCGAAACCGCAGAGCCTCATTTGCCCTTGGCCTGTTGATTGGCCAGCGCCGCCTTGACGTAGGAGGTAAACAGCGGGTGACCCTGGCGCGGATTGGAGGTGAATTCCGGGTGGAACTGGCAGCCGACGAACCACGGATGGACCTCGGCCGGCAATTCGACCATTTCACAGAGATCGGTGCCCGGCGCGCGCCCGGCGACCTTGAGGCCCTTTTCTTCCAGTTGGGCGAGCAAGGTGTTGTTCACTTCGTAGCGATGGCGGTGGCGCTCGGTGATCTCGGCGGCACCGTAGATCTCACGGGCCAGCGAGCCTTCGGCCAGCTTGCAGACCTGGGCGCCGAGACGCATCGTGCCGCCGAGGTCGGAATCCTCGCCACGCTTCTCGACCTTGCCGGAGGCGTCGAGCCATTCAGTGATCAGGCCGATCACCGGGTACGGGGTGTCGCGCACGAATTCGGTGGAGTGCGCGCCGGCCATGCCGGCCACGTCGCGGGCGAACTCGACGACGGCGAGCTGCATGCCGAGGCAGATGCCAAGGTAGGGCACCTTGTTCTCGCGGGCGTAGCGGATGGCCGCGATCTTGCCTTCCGTACCACGTCGACCGAAGCCGCCCGGTACCAGGATGGCATCGACGCCCTTCAGCACGCCGCAACCATGCTTCTCGATGTCTTCCGAATCGAGATAGCGGATGTCGACCTGGCATCGGGTATGGATCCCGGCATGCTTCATCGCCTCGATCAGCGACTTGTAGGACTCGGTCAGGTCGACGTACTTGCCGACGAAGGCCACCGTCACCTTGTGCTGCGGGTTGGCCAGCGCCTCGACCAGCCTGTTCCAGATCGACAGGTCGGCCGCCCGGGCCAGGATGCCCAGCTTGTGGCAGACGATCTCGTCGATCATCTGCTCGTGCAGCATGGCCGGGATCTGGTAGATCGAATCGGCGTCCAGGCACTCGATGACCGCTTCCGGCATCACGTTGCAGAACAGCGCGATCTTGCGCCGCTCCTCGACCGGGATCGAACGGTCGGCGCGGCACAGCAGGATGTCGGGCTGGATGCCGATCTCGCGCAGTTCCTTGACCGAGTGCTGGGTCGGCTTGGTCTTCAGTTCGCCGGCGGTCGGGATGTAGGGCAGCAGCGTCAGGTGCATGTAGCAGACGTTGTTGCGCCCCTCCTCGATGCCCATCTGGCGGATGGCCTCCAGGAAAGGCAGCGACTCGATGTCGCCGACCGTGCCGCCGACTTCGACGATGGCCACATCGGCGCCCTCGGCGCCGGCCTTGATCTTGCCCTTGATCTCGTCGGTGATGTGCGGGATGACCTGCACCGTCTTGCCGAGGTACTCGCCGCGGCGCTCCTTCTTGAGCACCGAGTCATAGATCTGGCCGGTCGTGAAATTGTTGCGCTTCGACATCTTGGCGCTGGTGAAGCGCTCGTAGTGGCCGAGGTCGAGATCGGTCTCGGCGCCATCCTCGGTGACGAAGACCTCGCCGTGCTGGAAAGGACTCATCGTGCCGGGGTCGACGTTGATGTAGGGGTCGAGCTTGAGGTGGGTAACCTTGATGCCGCGGGATTCCAGAATGGCCCCCAGCGACGCGGCAGCGATGCCCTTGCCCAGAGAGGACACGACACCGCCTGTAACGAAAACGTATTTGGTCATGGAAAGACAGGCTGCGGGAAAGCCGAATGATAGCCGAAAAGGGGGCATTTCCTCAAACGGGCATCATCTATAATCCGCCTCAATCCAATCACCGGTGTTTCCCCATGTCCGAGTTCGCTTTTGACGTTTCCATCGAAGATTTCGAAGCCAGGGTGCTCCAGCCGGCCGAGACCGTGCCGGTCGTCGTCGACTTCTGGGCACCGTGGTGCGAGCCCTGCAAGGTGCTGAAGCCGATGCTGGAAAAGCTGGCCGAGGAATTCAAGGGACGCTTCCTGCTGGCCAAGGTCAATTCCGATGAATTTCCCGAACTTGCCCAGCATTTCGGCGTGCGCAGCATTCCCTCGGTCAAGGTGCTGTTCCAGGGCCAGCTGGTCGATGAATTCAATGGCGCCCTGCCCGAAGGCCAGGTCCGCGAATTCCTCGAACGCATCGCCCTGCCCGCCGGCCCCGGCGGCAACCTGCGCGAGGAAGCCGCGGCGCTGGTCGGCGAAGGCAGGCTTGAAGAAGCGCTGGCCAAGCTGGTCGAGGCGAGCCACGCCAGCCCGCAGGACCAGGCCATCCAGCTCGATGCCATCGACGTACTCATGCAGCTCGGCCGCAACGACGAAGCGAAGCAGCTGCTGGCCGGCGAATACACCGCCGAACCCGACCGCGCCAACGCCCTGCGCGCCCGCCTGGCGCTGGCCGACGGCGCCGCCGACACGGCGGCGATCGAAGCCCGCCTCGCCGCCAACCCGGCCGACCACGCCGCGCGCCTGGAGCTTTCCCGCGCCTACGCAGCGCAGAGCCGTTTCCGCGAGGCCATGGAAGCGGCACTGGAAGTCGTCGTCCGCGACCGCTTCTTCGGCGAAGGCGCCGGACGCAAGGCGATGCTGCAGCTGTTCGAGGCGCTCGGCGGCAGCGAGCAGCACGACGACCTGATCCGCGAGTTCCGCCGCAGGATGTCGGCCGCGCTGAACTAGACGCTGCCGAAGGCATCGGCCATGCAGCTCTTCTACACCGATGTCTTCGTCCTGCCGTTGCCGGCCGGACACCGCTTCCCGATGGAAAAGTATTCACGGCTGCGTGAGGCGCTGCTCTCCAGCGGCGACTTCGCCGCCGGCGATTTCCATCTGCCGCATGCTGCCAGCGACGAGGAACTGGCCCGCGCCCACGATCCCGAGTACATTCACCAGGTCAGTTGCGGTCGACTGTCCGAAAAGGCCCAAAAAGCCATCGGCTTTCCGTGGAGCGCCGGCATGGTCGAACGCTCGCGCCGCTCGGCCGGCGCCACCATCTGTGCCTGTCGCTCGGCGCTCAGTAACGGCGGCGTCGCCGCCAACCTGGCCGGCGGCACGCACCATGCCTTCCGCGACCGCGGCGAAGGCTTCTGCGTCTTCAACGACGCCGCCGTTGCCGCCCGCGCCATGCAGGCCGAAGGGCGCGCCCGGCGCATCCTGGTCGTCGATTGCGACGTCCATCAGGGCAACGGCACGGCCAGCATCCTCGCCGGCGACGACAGTGTCTTCACCTTCTCCATCCACGGCGCGCGCAATTTCCCCTTCGCCAAGGAACAGAGCGACCTCGACATCGAGCTGCCTGACGGCTGCGGCGACGACGCCTACCTGGCCCGCCTCGACGACGGCCTCGCCACCGCCTTCGACCTCGCCCGCCCCGACCTCGTCATCTACCTCGCCGGCGCCGACCCTTACCACGACGACCGTCTCGGCCGCCTCGCGCTCTCCTTCGCCGGTCTCGCCGAACGCGACCGCCGCGTCCTCGCCCGCTGCCGGACGCACGGCATTCCGGTCGCCATCGCCATGGCCGGCGGTTACGCACGGCAGATCGACGACACCGTCGCCATCCATGCCACTACCATCCGGCTGGCGCGGCAGATTCTGGGCTAAACAGCTAGAATCAACGCATGGACGACGCCCTCTACCGCAGCCAAAGCCTGCGCCGGATCGAAGCGGCGCACAGCGACGAACCGCTGATGCAGCGCGCCGGCGCCGCCGCCGCGGCCTGGGCGGCGGAACTCGCCATCCAGCGCGAACGGCCGATCCTCGTCCTCGCCGGTCCGGGCAACAACGGCGGCGACGCCTTCGAGGCGGCCCGCTTGCTGCGCGAACAGTTCTTCGAACCCTGCGTCGTCTTCGCCGGCGCGCCCGGCCACCTGCCGCCCGATGCGGCGGCGGCCTACCGGCGCTTTACCGACGCCGGCGGCACCACCTGCGACGACATCCCCACAGGGCGCCAGTGGGCGCTGATCGTCGACGGCCTGTTCGGCATCGGCCTCGCCCGCCCGCCGGCCGGCCGCTACGCGGCGTGGATAGAGTCGGCCAACCGGCTGGCCGCCCGCGACGCCTGCCCGCTGCTGGCGCTCGACTGCCCCTCCGGATTGAACGCCGACAGCGGCCAGGCCTTCGCGCCCTGCATCAGCGCCAGCCACACCCTCACCTTCATCGCCGCCAAGCCGGGCCTGCTGACGGCCGACGGCCCCGACCGGTGCGGCGAGGTCCGTGTCGCCGACCTCGCCCTCGCGCCGGAAGCCGAAGTGGCGGCCGACGGCCGGCTGGTTCGGCGCGCCGGCTTCGCGTCCCACCTCGCTCCGCGCCGGCTCAACAGCCACAAGGGCAGCTACGGCAGCGCCGGCATTCTCGGCGGGGCGCCGTCGATGGTCGGCGCCGCCTTCCTCGCCGGACGGGCCGCCCTCAAGCTGGGCGCCGGCCGCGTTTACCTCGGCCTGCTCGACCCGCACCCCCCGGCCTGTGACCTGCTGCAACCCGAATTGATGCTTCGCCGCCCGGCGGCATTGCTGCAGGCCGACCTGACCGCCCTCGCCTGCGGCCCCGGCCTCGGGGGCAGCCTGGAGGCGATCGAATTGCTGGAAACGGCCATCGCCGGCGAACTGCCGCTGCTGCTCGACGCCGATGCGCTCAACCTGGTCGCCAGCGAAGGCAACCTGCAGGTGGCGCTGGCCAGCCGCGGCAACCCGGCGATCATGACGCCACACCCGGCCGAAGCAGCGCGCCTGCTCGAATGCGGCACCGCCGACGTACAGGCCGACCGCATCGCCGCCGCGCAGGAAATCGCCGAGCGCTATCGTTGCCACGTGGCGCTGAAAGGTTGCGGTACCGTGATCGCTGCGGTCGACGGCCGCTGGTGGATCAATTCCACCGGCAATCCCGGCATGGCCACGGCCGGCATGGGCGACGTGCTGAGCGGCCTCGTCGTCGCCCTGCTGGCCCAGGGCTGGCCGGCCATCCCCGCCCTGAGCGCCGGCGTTCACCTGCATGGCGCGGCAGCCGACCGGCTGGTTGCCGCCGGCGTCGGTCCGATCGGCCTGACGGCCGGCGAAGTGATCGACGCCGCCCGTCGGACATTCAATGAATGGGTCGCCGCCACTCAGGCCGGTTGAGCCCGTTTTGCCCATGCCGATTTCCCAGACAGTACAATTCCTCGTTTAGCCCCAGCCAGCCGCTTCCATGTCCATCAAATTCGATTACCCGCTCGCCGCCGAAATCACCCGCAACGTCGATGCCGCCCTGGCCGAGGACATCGGTCCCGGCGACCTCACCGCCAGCCTCGTGCCTGCCGCGCGCACTGCCCGCGCCACAGTCATTTCGCGCGAAGCCGGGGTGCTTTGCGGCCGCGCCTGGTTCGACCGCTGCGTCACGCTTCTCGACCCGGCGGCGGAGGTCGTCTGGCGGGCCGCCGACGGCGACCTCATCGCCACCAACCAGGTGCTTTGCGAAATCCGCGCCAACGCCCGTGCCCTGCTCTCGGCCGAACGCAGCGCACTGAATTTCCTGCAACTGCTCTCCGCCGTCGCCAGCAAGGCACGCATCTACGCCGATGCCATCACCGGCACGAAGGCGCAAGTGGTCGACACGCGCAAGACCCTGCCCGGCCTGCGCATCGCGCAGAAATACGCGGTCCGCTGCGGCGGCGGCGGCAACCACCGCCTGGCGCTGTGGGATGCCATCCTGATCAAGGAAAACCACATCCATGCCGCCGGCGGGATAGCGCAGGCGCTGTCCGCGGCCCGCATGGTTGCGGAAACGGCCGGCGACCGCTGCAAGTTCATCCAGGTCGAGGTCGAATCGCTGGAAGAACTGCAGGTCGCGCTGGCCGCCGGCGCGACGATGATCCTGCTCGACAACTTCACGCTGGCGATGATGCGCGAGGCGGCGGCCATCAACGCCGGCCGCGCCGTGCTCGAAGCTTCCGGCAACGTCGGCCTGGAAACCATACGCGGCATCGCCGAAACCGGCGTCGACCGGATCTCCGTCGGCGCCCTGACCAAGGACGTCAAGGCGCTCGACCTCTCGATGCGCTTCCAGGACTAGCGACAGACGCTAGGCGTGGCGGGCGTTTTTGGTCATAATCGCTCCGCATCGGTAGAAAACAACGATCACCCAGGGGAGTATCACATGCTGTTCGCGCTGTTCTATGTAATCGCCATCGTCATTCTGGTTCTGCACTTCACCGGCTTCCTCGCCCGGCACAACCTCGAATGGCTGGTCTTGGTGCTGGCCGGCGCCGTTTTCCCGGCGGTCATCTACCTGTAGGTTTTCTCGCCACCAGATCGATCAGCGCCGACCGACCCGCGTGGGCGCTGCCTTCTTCAATCACTTCCTCGTGTTCGTGCAGCAGCACGATCTCCCAGTCGGCGAAAGTTTTCCGCAACATGACCTCGGTGTAGAGGTTTTCCACGGCTGACGGACCGCCGGTGCGGTATTCCAGCTGTTTCGGCATGTAGCCCTGCAACAGGAGCCGGCCGCCCGACTTCACCGCCTGTTTCATCCCCGCTATCTGGCACGGCCAGGAACCTGTTCGGCGCGGTGCAGAACAGGTATTCGTCGCCCGCGTCGCGATAGCGGGCGGACCAGAAGGCTTCGTGATCGAAGGTGCTCATCGTTCCCCGGTTTGAAAATTGCTTCGGTTTTCGCCGGGCAACGGCGCCCGGGCGGCATGCAGATACCACGCTATTGTGCAGCAGCCAGGAATCCAGGGGTCAGCGGCGACACCGGAAAGACAGTCATTCATACAACCATCGTCAGGATTGCGACAAACCATGAAAACACTGATCCGGGTCACCGAAATATGGGTACCGAACAAGGCCCGCACCCATCTTGAATTCTTCGACGGTCTCTACGGCGAACTGGGCGATTTCAAGGGGGCCAGCGAGACCATGCTTTTCGCCTACGACGAGGGCCTGCCGGGCAAGGCCTGGGCGGCGCGCCGGCCGGTCATCCTGCCGCGCTTCGAGAACTCCTATTTCCTGCGCATCGACGCGGCGATCAAGGCCGGGCTGACCGCCGCCATCGCCCTGCCGATCTTTGCCGGCGACTACCTGCAGGCGGTGATCGTCTTCTTCATCGGCGATGACGCGGAAAACGTCGGCGGCATCGAGGTCTGGAGCAACACCCCGGGCGAGTCCCCGGAAATCGGCATGGACGACGGCTACTACGGCACCGCCGAAACCTTCGAATGGACGGCCCGCCACACTAGGTTCCGCCCCGGCTTCGGGCTCCCGGGCACGGTTTGGCAGAGCGGCATGCCGGTCATCATGCAGGACCTGCTCAGTTCCAAGCGCACCCTGCGCCGCGACAGCGACGTCAGGATCGGCATCAGCAAGGGAGTCGGCATTCCCTGCTCCTTCGACGCCGCCAGACAGACCGTGGTCATGACCTTCCTCTCGGCGCTGGGGACGCCGATCGCCCGCCGCTTCGAAATCTGGGTCCCGGATGACGAGGGCAAGGCGCTGCGCTTCGGCGCCGGCGATTGCGACCAGCAGCCGCATCTCGCCGAATGCCATGGCGACGCCCGCATCGCACCGTGGGAAGGCGCCCTCGGCGAAGCCTGGCAAAAGGGCGTGCCGGCCGTGCGCAGCAACCTGCTGTTCGAGCCCGGCGCCGCCGCACGCGCCGCCACGGCCGCCGGGCTGGGCGCGATGGTCGTGCTGCCGGTTATCCAGGACGGCCGCTTCAGGGCGGCGGTGGCCTGGTACTTCTGAAACGACGCAGGGCGGCCGCCGCCGCCCTCCCCGGCCGAGCGGCGGTGCTTCAGACGCGGTCGACGATGAACTGCTTGATCGCGGCGACGTCCGGATCCATGACCACGACGCGCTGCGGTAGTGCCTCGATGCCCGCCAGATCGGCCGGACGCACCGGTTCGGTGCCCAGTGCCTCGCGGATGGTTTCCTCGAACTTGGCCGGCTGGGCGGTTTCGAGGACGATCATCGGCACGCCGGGCTGGCGGTTTTCCAGCGCGACCTTGAGGCCGTCCGCCGTGTGCGTGTCGAGCATGACGTTGTAGCGGCCCTGCGCGAAACGGATGGTCCTGATGCGGTCGTTGTGCGTGCTCTTGCCGGAAACGAAGCCGAAATCCGGCATTTTTTTCCAGTGGACCGTAGCCGACAGGTCGAAGGCCTGCCCCTTGTCGACCTTGGCCCACAGTTCGGCGACGATGGCCGGATCGCGGCCGACGAGGTCGAAGACGAAGCGCTCGAAGTTCGAGGCCTTGGAGATGTCCATCGACGGGCTGGAGGTGACGCTGGTTTCGGCCGAGGTGCGCGGGCGATAGACGCCGGTGCGGAAGAACTCGTCGAGCACGTCGTTCTCGTTGGTGGCCAGCACCAGCTTTGCAATCGGCAGGCCCATCTGGCGCGCAATGTGGCCGGCGCAGATGTTGCCGAAGTTGCCCGACGGCACGCAGAAGGCGACCTGCTCGTCGTTCGATTTCGTGGCGAGGAAATAGCCCTGGAAGTAATAGACGATCTGCGCCGCGACGCGCGCCCAGTTGATCGAATTGACGGCGCCGATCTTGTACCGGGCCTTGAATTCGGCGTCGTTCGAGACGGCCTTGACGATGTCCTGGGCGTCGTCGAACATTCCGCGCACCGCGATGTTGAAGATGTTGGCGTCCTGCAGCGAATACATCTGGGCGCGCTGGAAGGCGCTCATTTTGCCGTCCGGCGAGAGCATGAAGACCTTGACGTTGTGCTTGCCGCGCATCGCGTACTCGGCGGCCGAGCCGGTGTCGCCGGAGGTGGCGCCGAGGATGTTGATCGCCTCGCCGCGCTGGTCCAGCACGTATTCGAACAGGTTGCCGAGGAGCTGCATCGCCATGTCCTTGAAGGCCAGCGTCGGGCCGTTCGACAGCTCCTGCGTGTACAGGCCGTCCTCCAGTCGGGTCAGCGGCGTGATCTGCCGCGCATCGCCGCCGTTGCGGGTGTGGCAATAGACTTCGGCGGTGTAGGTCCTGGTGACCAGCGCCCTGAGGTCGGCAGCCGGAGTGTCGGTGATGAAGCGGGAGAGGATTTCGTAGGCAAGGTCGGCGTAGGAGAGCTTGCGCCAGGCATCCAGCTCCGCCCGCGTGACCTGCGGGTAGCTTTCCGGCAGGTAGAGCCCGCCATCCGGGGCCAGGCCGCCGAGGAGGATGTCGCAGAAAGCCTGGGGCGCGGCGTGACCGCGGGTCGAGATATAGCGCATGGCGAAGCCCTGAAAAGCGAAAAACGGCGATTTTACCGCGTCGACCGCGACACACGCACGGCTTGCAACAGCCCACCGACGAACAGGAGCAATCCGCCGGCCACCAGCGGCCCGGCGACGACGTCGAAACCGGCCAGCAGGGCCAGCGCCGCCGCAAGGAACAAGAGCGCCCGCCAGCCGCCGGTGGCGGCCAGTTTGTCGCGCATCAGGCGGCGCACCGGCACGGCCGGCCCCGGCCAGCGCCAGACCGGCAACAGCTGGCTGAGCGCCCCGGTCACCAGCGGCAGCAGGAAGCCGGCGCCCCAGGCGAGCAGCGTCGGATGTGCCGGCAGCAGCCCGGCCCCATGCGCCACGCCGGCCGCTAGCGTCAGCAGCAGGCCGGTCACCGCCGCCAGCAGGGACGCGGCGACCCCGTCGGCGAGCATGACCCGGAATCCGAAGCGCCTTCCCCACTGCCCGACCAGGCCGAGGGCGGCGACCAGCAGCAAGGCCGCGCCCGGCGCCGCGAACGGCCAGATGACCGCGGCCCCGGTGGCGATCACCAGCGCCCCGCCAGCCACCAGCCAGAGCCGGCGGCGCAACCAGCTGCCGGCTTCGGGGTCGGGCTTGCCGAGCGCCGTCGGCAGCAGCACGGGCAAGGTGCCGAGCGCCGCCAGGCCGACCAGCCCGAGGGCGTTCAGATGCAGGTGGAAGATGCGCAGCGCCTTCCAGTATTGCGGCCAGAGCGGGATCAGCAGCGCCGCCAGCAAGGCCAGCATCAGGCAGCCGAGGGCGACGCCGTACCAGCGCCAGCCGGGATGCGGCGAACCGAGGCTGGCGCGCGCCCGGCCGGCGATCCAGTTGAGCAGAATGGCCGTCAGGAAGAGGTCAACCGCAGCCGCCACATGCAGCAGCCCGTGCGGCAGCCAGCCCTGCATGGCGGCGACGGCGACCAGCCCGGCCGCCTGCGCGACGGCGGGCAGGCGGGCGATCGACCGTCCGGGGTCGCCGGTGCGCGTCAGCACCGGCACGAAATGACTCATGGCCGCGAAGATCAGCGGCACGATGCCAACGGCGAACGCCAGGTGCGCCACCGCCAGCGGCGAGCCTGTCCCGCTCAGCGCCAGAACGGCGCTGCCCAGCAAGGCGAGAAGGGTCAGGCTCGCGGTCTGGAGCAATCAGCTGACGACCGCGAAGTCGATCACGATGGCGCCCGGCTCGCGCTGCTTGTACTCGATGTTCAAGTGCTCTCCGTAGCGGGCCTGCAGCTGGGCGAGCAGCGGCAGCGGATCGTGGTCGTTGCAGAAGCGCATGGTCTCGCCGGGCTGCAGCGCATCCAGCGCGCCGAAGATGGCGGCATGGCGGAAACGCTTGGCGATGCCGCGCGCGTCGAAGGGATAAAGGGCTTCAGGGGTGGTGTGGTTGCAGACATGAATGGCTTGCATCTTAGCTCCTCGGGTGGCTTGCCGGAATGGCATGGGCGAATTCTGCCGGGGCCGGCGGACGCTTTCCTTGATGCGAATCGCCCATGACCACAAGTCGGCGAGGGGTAATGGATCATTCGCGGCCGGTTGCGGTCGACGCCCGAAAACAGCCAATTTTCATTTTTCGCGACAGGCCTGTGGGATAATTGCCGCCGTTACCCGCAACACCGCAGCAGGCATGGCAAAAGACTCACCGATCCAGTTCAAGGGCACCTCGCTCAAGATCATCCAGACGCAACTCCGCACCACCGACCCCGCCACGCTGCACGCCGCACTGGCCGAACTCACCGGCAACAGCCCGGATTTCTTCGAGAACGAGCTGGCGGTCCTCGATTTCAGCAAGGCCGAGCATCTCCCGGACGCCATCGACTGGGGACAGATCCGCGACCTGCTGCGCAGTTCGGGCCTCGCCGCCGTCGCCACGCGCGGGCTGCCGGATGCGCTGGCGGCGGAAGCCGCGGCGGCCGGCCTGCCGGCGGTCGGCGCCGACGCCCTGAGCCGCCCGCCCCGCGCCAGGACTGTCGAAGAATCCCCTGCCGCCGAATCGGTCGCGCCCGCCGCCCCGCCAGTGCCCGAGCCAGCGCCACCGGCCACGGCGGCAGCACCCGAACCCCCACCGCGCACCGTCATCCTCGACAAGCCGCTGCGTTCCGGCCAGCGCTTCTATGCGCGCGGCGGCGACCTGGTCGTCACCGCCATGATCAGCGCCGGTGCCGAAGTCATCGCCGACGGCAACATCCACGTCTACGCCCCGCTGCGCGGCCGCGCGCTGGCCGGCGCCAGCGGCGACAAGGAAGCACGCATCTTCACCACCAGCATGGAGGCCGAACTGGTTTCCGTCGCCGGCATCTACCGCACTTTCGAGGCCGGCGTGCCCGACGAACTGACGCGCCAGCCGACCACCATCAGCCTGCGCGACGACGGCGGCGAACTGCGCCTCGACGTCGCCGCCCTGGCGCTCCGCTAAACATTCAATAACTTCCAGCAACTTCCCCAGCGAGAACATCACATGACCCGAATCATCGTCGTCACTTCCGGCAAGGGCGGGGTCGGCAAGACCACCACCAGCGCCAGCTTTTCCACCGGCCTCGCGCAGCGCGGCTTCAAGACCGCCGTCATCGACTTCGACGTCGGCCTGCGCAACCTCGACCTGATCATGGGCTGCGAGCGACGCGTCGTCTACGACCTGATCAACGTCATCAACGGCGAAGCAACGCTGACCCAGGCGCTGATCAAGGACAAGCACTGCGAGAACCTGTGGGTGCTGCCCGCCTCGCAGACGCGCGACAAGGACGCGCTGAACGAGGCCGGCGTCGAGCGCGTGCTCAAGGAGCTGGAACACCAGGGCTTCGACTACATCGTCTGCGACTCGCCGGCCGGCATCGAATCGGGCGCCGTGATGGCGCTGACCTTCGCCGACGAGGCGCTCGTCGTCACCAACCCCGAGGTCTCCTCAGTGCGCGACTCCGACCGCATCCTCGGCATCCTGCAGGCCAAGTCGCGGCGCGCCATCGAGGGCCGTGAGCCGGTCAAGGAACACCTGCTCATCACCCGCTACAACCCGGCCCGTGTCGAGGCTGGCGAAATGCTTTCTTACAAGGACATCCAGGAAATCCTGCGCGTGCCGATCATCGGCGTCATTCCCGAATCCGAGGAAGTGCTGCAGGCCTCCAACCAGGGCGCACCGGTCATCCACCAGAAGGACACCGACGCCGCCGAGGCCTACCACGACGTGATCGCCCGCTTCCTCGGCGAGGACAAGCCGCTGCGCTTCGTCGACTACGTCAAGCCGGGCCTGTTGAAGCGCCTGTTCGGAGGCAAGTGAGATGTCCTGGCTCCAGAAACTGTTCGGTAACCAGCCGAAAACCGCGCAGGTCGCCAAGGAGCGCCTGCAGCTCATCATCGCCCACGAGCGCGACGGCGGCGGCCGCGCCAACTTCCTGCCCGACCTGCAGCGCGAACTGATCGCCGTGATCTCCAAGTACGTCAAGGTGAACCCCGACGACATCCGCGTTTCGCTGGAAAAGCAGGACCGCTACGAGGTCCTCGAAGTCAAGATCGAGCTGCCGGAAAAGGCCTGAGAAAAAAGGTTCATCGCGCTTCCCCGGAGAAGGCGCGATGAACCAAAAAAAAGGGGGCCCGAGGGCCCCCGAAAGGAACGAGACGACGGTGCTGTTCTCCGAAGTCTCTCCCGCAGAGTTGCTTAGTGCGCGTGCGCGCCGGCAGCGCCGAGCCCGGTCTGGGCACGGACGAACTGCTCGTCGTAGGCCTCGGCCTCCTTGGCGGCGCGGGCGCTCTTGTCGGTGACCGACAGCAGCCAGGTGACGAAGAAGGCGAGCGACATCGAGACGATGGCCGGATGGTCGTAGGGGAAGATCGCGGCCTTGTTGCCGAGGATCTTGACCCACACGGTCGGCGACAGGACGACCAGACCCACCGACGACACCAGGCCGGCGATGCCGCCCCACAGCGCGCCGCGCGTGGTCAGGCCCTTCCAGTACATCGACAGGATCAGCACCGGGAAGTTGACCGACGAGGCGACGCCGAAGGCGAGCGCGACGAGGAACAGCACGTTCTGGTCCTTGAAGGCGATGCCGAGCAGGATGGCAGTGATGCCGAGACCGACGGAGGCGAAGCGGGTCACCTTCATTTCCTGGGCGCTGGTCGCCGTGCCCTTCTTGATGACGCGGGCGTAGAGGTCGTGCGAGATGGCGGAAGCACCAGCCAGCGCGAGACCGGAGACGACGGCGAGGATGGTGGCGAAAGCGACCGCCGACAGGAAGCCGAGGAAGATGTCGCCGCCGACCGCCTTGGCGAGGTGCATGACCGGCATGTTGCCGCCGCCGATCAGCTTGCCGCCGACCTGGCCGCCCTCGAAGAAGGCCGGATTGGTGCCGACGATGGTGATCGCCGCGGCGCCGAGAATCATCGTGACCAGGAAGAACAGGCCAATGAAGCCGGTGGCGTAGAACACCGATTTGCGAGCTTCCTTGGCGTTCGGCACGGTGAAGAAGCGCATCATGATGTGCGGCAGGCCGGCGGTACCGAACAGCAGGCCGAGCGACAGCGACAGCGCGGAGATCGGATCAGCCATCAGCGAACCCGGAACCATCAGCTTTTCGCCCATCTTGTGCGACTCGATGGCCTTGGTGAACAGGTTCTCGAAGGACCAGCCGAATTGCGCCATGGTCAGCAGCATCAGCGTGATGCCGCCGCCGAGCAACAGGCAGGCCTTGATGATCTGCACCCAGGTGGTCGCAGTCATGCCGCCGAAGGTCACGTACACCATCATCAGCACGCCGACGACGACAACAGCATAGTTGTACTCGAGACCGAAGAGCAGCTGGATCAACTGGCCGGCGCCGACCATCTGGACGATCAGATAGAAGCAGACGACGGTCAGCGAGCCCATCGCCGCGAAGGTGCGGATGCGGTTCTGGTCGAGACGGTACGAAGCGATGTCGGCGAAGGTGAACTTGCCGAGGTTGCGCAGACGCTCCGCCATCAGGAACAGGATGATCGGCCAGCCGATGAAGAAGCAGACGGCGTAGATGAAGCCGTCGTAGCCCTTGAAATAGACCATCGAGGTCAGGCCGAGCAGGGTCGCGGCGGACATGTAGTCGCCGGCGATGGCCAGGCCGTTCTGGAAGCCGGTGATGCCGCCGCCGGCGGTGTAGAAGTCAGCCGTCGACTTGGTCTTGCCGGCCGCCCACTTGGTGATACCGAGCGTGGCGATGACGAAGACCATGAACATGGCGATGGCGCTGAAATTGATCGGCTGCTTCTGGACCCCCTCGATGGCGCCCGGGGCCGCAAGAACGGTGAACGAGACGGCCAGCAGGCTGCCGGCGATCAATGCGGTGATCGAGCGTTTCATTTGCGCGCCTCCTTGAGGACTTCCTCGTTCAGCGAATCGAATTCGCCGTTGGCACGGCTGACGTAGACGCCGGTCAGCAGCCAGCCGCCAAAGACGATCAGCGCGGCGATCGGCCAGCCGATGGTGATGACGCTGCCTTCGCTGATCTTGGCCGCGAACAGCTGCGGCTGCAGCGAGACGAGCAGCATGTAGGTGTAGTACGGCACGAGCACGATCAGCGATAGCAGGATCGCAAAGCGCGTGCGCTTGCCGACCATTTCGGCGAATTTCGGATTGCTCCGGATCTTCGCGTAGATGTTGGATTGGGACATGAAACCTCCTCGAAACTCCGTTGAATAAATTGAAAAAGCGCTGCTGTTCTCTTGGTTTTATGGGTTTTTTCCGGGTCGACCGCAGCAAGGCCGCCGTCGCCCCGGTCAATCGCTACATGTTTGGATAGTTCGGCCCACCACCGCCTTCCGGCACCGTCCAGTTGATGTTCTGGGTCGGGTCCTTGATGTCGCAGGTCTTGCAGTGCAGGCAGTTCTGGCCGTTGATCTGCAGGCGCGGCTTGCCCTCCTCCTCGCCGAGGATTTCATAGACGCCGGCCGGGCAATAGCGCGTTTCCGGCGCACCGAACTTCGCATAATTGACGCTGATGGCGACGCTCTCGTCCTTCAGGCGCAGGTGGCACTGCTGGTTTTCCTCGTGGTTGGTGGCCGAGAGGAAGACCGACGACAGGCGGTCGAAGGTCAGCTTGCCGTCCGGCTTCGGGTAGGCGATCTTCGGATGGCTGTTCTTGTCGCCGAGCTGCGTGTGGTCCTCGTGGTGATGCAGGGTCCACGGCGCCTTGCCCTTGAACACGTAGGTGTCGATCGCGCCATAGGCCAGCGCGCCCCAAAGGCCCCACTTGAAGGCCGGGCGGATGTTGCGCACCTTGTACAACTCGTCCCACAGCCACGACTTCTTGATCTGCTCGGCATACTCGGTGGCTTCCGGACCGGCGCCTTCCCTGAACAGGTGTTGGAACACGGCTTCGGCGGCGACCATGCCCGACTTCATCGCCATATGCGTGCCCTTGATCTTCGGCACGTTGAGGAAGCCGGCGGTATCGCCGATCAGCAGGCCGCCCGGGAAGGTCAGTTTCGGGACCGACTGGTAGCCGCCTTCCGACAGCGCGCGGGCGCCGTAGGAAATCCGCCGGCCGCCCTCGAAAGTGCCGCGGATGGCCGGATGCGTCTTGTAACGCTGGAATTCCTCGTAGGGCGACAGCCACGGATTTTTGTAATCGAGGCCGACGACCATGCCGACCGCCACCAGGTTGTTTTCCAGGTGGTAGAGGAAGGAACCGCCGTAGGTGTCGCTCTGCAGCGGCCAGCCGACGGTATGGACGATGAGCCCCGGCTGGTGCTTCGCCGGGTCGATTTCCCAAAGCTCCTTGATGCCGATGCCGTAGGTCTGCGGATCGACGCCGTCGCGCAGGTCGAATTTCGCCCACAGTTCCTTGGTCAGCGAACCGCGGCAACCCTCGGCGAAGATCGTCTGCCGGGCGTGCAGTTCCATGCCCGGCTGGAAGTTGTGGCCGGGCTGGCCGTCCTTACCGATGCCGAGGTCGCCGGTGGCGACGCCCTTGACCGAACCGTCCTCGTGGTAGAGCACTTCGGCGGCGGCGAAGCCGGGGTAAATCTCGACGCCGAGCGCTTCGGCCTGCTCACCGAGCCAGCGCGCCAGGTTGCCGAGGCTGATGATGTAATTGCCGTGGTTGCCCATCTGCGGCGGCGTCGGCAGCTTGAACGAGCCCGTCTCGCTCAGGTAGAGCAGGCGGTCCTCGCCAGCCGGCGTGTTGAGCGGCGCGCCACGGTCCTGCCAATCGGGGAACAGCTCGGCCAGCGCGTGCGGTTCGAGCACGGCGCCGGACAGGATGTGGGCGCCGATCTCGGAGCCCTTTTCCAGCAGGCAGACCGAAACTTCCTTGCCGGCCGCGGCCGCCAGCTGCTTGATGCGGATCGCCGAAGACAGCCCCGAAGGGCCGCCGCCGACGATCACGACATCGTATTCCATCGCATCGCGATCGGTACGCATGGCCGGGCTCAGAACAGGGTTTCAGGCAAGCCGAACACCGACTCGGCACCGCCCGTCACTTCCGCGGCATAGGCAGCGGCAAACGGCAGTTGGTGGGCGGCGAAGTAGCTCGCCGTGGCCAGCTTGGCCTTGTAGAAGTCATCGGTGCTGCCGGCAGCCAGCTTGGCGCTGGCAATCGCGGCCGACTTGGCCATCAGCCAGCCGCCGACGACGATGCCGGTCTGCTTGAGGAAGGGCACCGAGCCGGCATGGACGGCAGCCGGGTTGGCTTCATAGGTCGCCAGGATCCAGTCGACGGCCTTCTGCTGCGCGGCAATGGCACTCTTGAGGTTGGCGGCGATACCGGCCAGGCCGGCCTGGCCTTCGAGTTCCAGGGCGGTGGCCGACATTTCGGCGATGAGCGCCTTCATGGCGGCGCCGGGCACCTTCTCGCGAGCCAGCTTGCGGCCGACCAGGTCGTTGGCCTGGATGGCCGTCGTGCCTTCGTAGATGGTGGTGATGCGCGAATCGCGGTAGTACTGCGCGGCGCCGGTTTCCTCGACGAAGCCGACACCGCCGAACACCTGCAGCGCGGTAGACGATAGCTCGACGCCCTGCTCCGTGCTCCAGCCCTTGATCACCGGCGTCAGCAGGTCGATGCGGGCCTGCGCGGCGGCGTCGCCGGCATGCGCCTTGTCGATGTTGGCCGCACCGTAATAGGCCAGCGTGCGCATGGCTTCGGTACGGGCCTTGCAGTCCATGAGCAGGCGGCGGACATCCGGATGGTGCAGGATGGTCTTCTTCGCGCCGGACTTGTCGCCGATGATGGCGCCCTGAACACGCTCGCGGGCGTACCACAGGGCATGCTGATAGGCACGCTCGGCGATGCCGACGCCTTCCAGGCCGACGTTGACGCGGGCGTGGTTCATCATCGTGAACATGTAGCCGACGCCCTTGTTCTCTTCGCCGATCAGGTAGCCGATGGCGCCTTCCTTCTCGCCGTAGGACATGACGGCGGTCGGGCTGCCGTGGATGCCCAGCTTGTGTTCGATCGAGGCGCAGATCAGGTCGTTACGCTTGCCCAGCGAACCGTCGTCATTGACCAGGAACTTCGGCACCAGGAAGAGCGAAATGCCCTTCAGTCCCGGCGGCGCGTCCGGCAGGCGGGCCAGGACGAGGTGGATGATGTTCTCGGCGACGTCGTGTTCGCCCCAGGTGATGAAGATCTTGGTGCCGCTGACCAGATAGCTGCCGTCGCCAACCGCCTTGGCCTTGGAGGAAATGGCGGCGAGGTCGGAGCCGGCATTCGGCTCGGTCAGGTTCATCGTGCCGGTCCACGTGCCTTCGACCATCTTCGGCAGATACTTCTGCTTCAGTTCGTCCGAGGCGTGGTGGGCGATGGCTTCGATGGCGCCGCCGGTCAGCATCGGGCACAGGCCGAAGGCCATGTTGGCGCCCTTCCACATTTCATTGACGGCCATCGAGACGAGCGCCGGCAGGCCCTGACCGCCGTATTCCGGCGAGAAGGGCATGGACATCCAGCCCGTTTCGGCGAACAGCTTGTAGGCCTCCTTGAAGCCTTCGGCCGTGGTCACGACGCCGTCCTTGCAAACGTGACCGACACGGTCGCCGACCTTGTTGATCGGATCGAGGACGCCGGTGGCAAACTTGGCGGCTTCGTCGAGAATGGACTCGACGAGTTCGACGGAACACTCCTCGTTGCCTGGCAGGGCGCAGATGTCTTCGAGGCCGACGACCTCGTTGAGGACGAACTGCATGTCGCGGATCGGAGCGATATAGGTACTCATACGGGTATCTCCTGGTTATTTTTGGGTTTAAACAGCGGCGGCCAATTGCGGCACGGTTTCAAAGAGGTCGGCGACGAGTCCGTAGTCGGCGACCTGGAAGATCGGCGCATCGGGATCCTTGTTGATGGCGACGATCACCTTCGAGTCCTTCATCCCGGCCAGGTGCTGGATCGCCCCCGAGATGCCGATCGCCAGGTAGAGTTGTGGCGCGACGATCTTGCCGGTCTGCCCGACCTGGTAGTCGTTGGGCACGAAGCCGGCATCGACCGCAGCACGGGAAGCGCCGAGCGCGGCGCCGAGCTTGTCGGCGAGCGGTTCGAGCAACTGGTGGTAGTTCTCCCCGCTGCCCAGGCCGCGGCCGCCGGAGACGATGATCTTGGCGGCGCCGAGTTCGGGACGCGCCGACTTGGTCAGCTCGCGGTTGGTCAGGGTGGTCTGGGCCGTGTCATTTGCTGCGGCGATGGCTTCGATGGCGGCACTGTTGCCGCCAGCGACCGCATCGAAGGCGGTGGTACGCACGGTGATGACCTTGACGGCATCGGCGCTCTTGACCGTGGCCAGGGCGTTGCCGGCGTAGATCGGACGGACGAAGGTGTCGGGGCTGTCGACGCCGGTGATTTCGGAGATCTGGGCGACATCGAGCAGGGCGGCGACCCGGGGCAGCAGGTTCTTGCCGAAGGTGGTGGCCGGGGCGAGGAGGTGGCTGTAGCCGGCGGCCTGGGCGATGACGAGGGCGGTGAGGTTCTCGGCGGTCTGGTCCTGGTAGTGGGCGGCGTCGGCGACTTTTATCTTGGCGACGCCCTGCAGGCCGGCGGCCTGTTGGGCGGCGGCCTGGCAGTTGGCGCCGGCGACGAGGACGTGGATGTCGCCGCCGATCTTTGTGGCGGCGGCGATGGTGTTGAGGGTGGCGGCCTTGAGGCTGACGTGGTCGTGTTCGGCAATGACGAGAATGGTCATGGTGTTTCCCCTTAGATCACTTTCGCTTCATTGCGAAGCTTGTTGACGAGTTCGGCGACGTCGG
>NZ_SSXX01000033.1 GCF_009469615.1 Dechloromonas sp. H13 | reverse complement strand
TTGCCCATATTCATATAAATGTTAATGAATCTAGACACATATATATATTTCTAGATTCATTGTCACGACCGGAAATAACCCAACGGGCGTTCCTTACGTGCGTGTATTATTCCTTGTCCCAGGAGGCAAGGTACACCAAAAGTTGATACATTTCAGAGTTTATCAAGCGGAAGCGTAAATAGTTAATTTATTACATGGGCGGCGAAGGCCCAGCACACAAGAAGACAAACGAAAAACAGCGGAAGACTAGGGCGACGACCACAGGCGCTTGACGGCAGGCACGAGCTAGACACCAAAGCCTTCATCTTCCAGGAACTCCTCTTCTGGGTTTGGGAAAAATTGAGCAAGACTGAGTACAACCACCGTACTCAACAAGACACACCCACAAGTGCAGGATAAATGCAAGGGAGTACAAGGGAGCCATAATATAGGGGGTTAGGGTTTGCAGTAAACAGCATTTAAAGACATTTAGTTGCTCAAAGCTATTTTGTAAACCCGGTTCTAGAACTATACAATATTATTAATCAAGGCCGTGAACCCACACGAACCTGCCTTAACCCAAGGCCTACGATGATTCAGACCGAACTGGCAACCCGACCCTGGGTCCCAGCTCGTCCCAAGCCAACCCAGGCCAACCATTCCACATTTTAGTTGTTAAGCAGGTTTTAAGAATTAAAACACTAACTTGGGTACATTGCTCGGCTTGCCCATAACCGAGGGCGCGGCTATTCGAATAGATTATACTCTGATCAGAGGTGTACATCTTTACCCACAAGACACATCTTCCTCACGTGTAACCACGTGCCACATACCACCACGGTATACGGACGGAAGACGTGACATAGTTTCCAACCCATCCTAGCCATAAACAAGAGTACCGACCCAATCCCACCTACGGCCGGAACCCCCGGGACAGGCAGGCAGGACTGAGCCCCTAGCAGCAGGACACCGGCCCTGTGCCATGACATCTCGACTACCGGGCCGCAGCTCGTGTAGCCTTCATTTGCCCTAGAGATGTCCATCGACCCCCGACTTCGTCCATCTCCATCCGTGTACTTTTGTTTATAACCAGACTGAGCCACAAACTAAGCCTTACCCACTAGACATGTGGAAGTACGGTAGTGCTTTGCAACAGAGGCCCGAAGACCGGTCCTTATATGGCCGAGGTGCTACTATCAAAACCATGCACCCCGAGCCCAGCCTAAAACCATTTTGGGGATTTTGAATAGAGGGGGCGGTGTGAATCCAATTCCACAATAATCCAACCATTCCATAGTGTCCAGGTGATATGAATATTTCCAAAGTCTAGAGTTGTAAAACCACCTAATGTTGCCTAATTAACCAGCGAAGCATCTACCTAAATTCATACTAGTGGTACCATGAGTAGAGTGTCCACTAGTTGGGGTTTTGTTTAATCTAGGGTGAACAAGGAAATAATAACAATAACAATAATAAGGTCATAACAAAGGTAAATAGGCATGGCTAGATAAAACAGTGATAACGCGGGAATTTAAATAAAGCGATAATGCAATAATTTAAATCAAAATAATTTTATAAACTGGGATTCAATATGCTCAAGGATGATGTGACTTGCCTTGCTCGCTTTCCCAAACGTCGGCTTCAACTTCCACG
>NZ_SSXX01000032.1 GCF_009469615.1 Dechloromonas sp. H13 | reverse complement strand
AGCTACAACACCCGCTGGTATGTGTGTCTTCTTGAAAGCGGCCGTGAATTCCTGCCACGTAATAGGCTCTCCTTCAGCCCTGCCTTGGCGAAAATGATCCCACCATTCAGCAGCAGGTCCATGCAACTGATGCGAAGCAAAAGAAACTTTCTCCTGCTCAGTACACTGGATCAAATCCAACTTCTTCTCCACCGCATGCAGCCAATCTCCTGCTTCTACTGGATTGGTTGTGCTTGAAAAGGTAGGGGGTCTAACACGTAAGAAATCTGCCAACTTATTTTGGGGAGGTGGGGGTGGATTCTGGTTCTGATTATTTCCCTGCTGATTCTGTGCCTGCTGCACTAACAGATTGATCAGTTGTGTTTGTTGAGCCAGAATCTGAGCTAGCGTGGGTTCTCCCTCATTGTTATTAGCTCCACTTCCAGTGCCAGTGCGAGTGTTCACCATCTGACGATAAGCAGAGAAAACAGGAAAGAAAGACAGAGAGACACCCTTAGAACAGAGTTATTTAATTAATTTAAATTCTATATTGCTCTTAACTGTGTATGATTACATTTAAGTTGCATTAACACTATCTCACCACTCTGACAAGCAAAGAACTAGACTCATGCTGTTACATCCCACCCATGATGTAAGCAACAACTAAAACCCACACACTCACAAGCAAACTTAAACAAGCAATCTAACACAACGAACTAAGGCAACGTTCTAACTAAGCGTCTACTTCCACCTTGCGTCGGAACGAAGCGATGGATCTTCTTCCTCTGAAGTAGCTGGCTCTCTTTCTTCAGGATCTTCCTCTTCTTCCTCATCACTTATGATGTCGATAACAGGTTCAGCACGAATGGGCACAGCTTCACCCATCACGCGAATCTTCGAAGCTAACTGGAGACGAGGTGGCGGACAGGTTCTCTTTCTTGCGGCGAGGCGAAGCTTGGGTGTTGGCGGCGGCGTCTCTCCCTTAAGTTCAGCTAATTCCTTCTGTAGACGATGCACCTTGCTCTTCAACTTGCAAATCTTGTCTCGATTCCAGTTTTCCCTGTCATGAGCTGCTTTCTCTCGCTCCACACCTACTGTATCCATAGCATTAAGCATATGCACCACATGCACCAGAGTAGCACTCTCTTCGCCATCAGGACAGGTATAAGATCCATAGTCTTGACCATGAGGCTTGTGAGGATGATACCGGAAAGCTGATGAATCCAACTCTTCTTCAAAGTGTTGTCGCAACTCTCCAATGGCCACCAAAGCTACTTCTTGACGAGCATGGCGGTACGATCTTCCTCCAGCTTCAAACTTAAAAGACGGAAGGTCTTCACTATCACTAGCCAACGTCACACGAACACGACACTTCTCCTCGTCGGGGTCATGGGGAATTTGGCGATACTCGGGAGCAACTTCATAGCCTACCTCAAAAGCCATCAACCTCAGCTCCCTGACGAATCCTAACACCTTGATCAAATTTCTCGGTGAATGGCGAGGCATCTAAAGAAACATGGAAGAGAAGAATTAAGGCATATTTTAAGTTAGCTGCACCGACTAGACTTAACTGATTTTGACCCAAAAAGGAAGAAAATAAAAGAAAAGACACATACCAAGCTATTTTTTTTATAAATATATTTTGTTTTGAATTTAACTT
>NZ_SSXX01000031.1 GCF_009469615.1 Dechloromonas sp. H13 | reverse complement strand
TGGTGACCTTGTTTCTGGTTCTCCTTTCGCTGGTATCAAGTATGCGAACCGGCTTCTCCACATATGTTAGGTCCTCCTGGATATCAATGTGTTCCGAATCAGCCTGTTCTTCAGGTACCCTTAAGCACTTCTTTAATTGGGACACGTGGAACACGTCATGGATGCCGATCATATTGGATGGAAGTTCTAGCTGATAAGCAACTTCTCCCCTTCGTTCCAAGATTTTGTATGGTCCCACGAAGCGTGGTGCCAACTTGCCTTTCGTCTGAAAACGGTGTACTCCCCGGAGCGGAGTGACACGAAGATACACGTAATCTCCTGCCTCAAAAGTGAGCTCCCTTCGACGGTTATCCGCGTAGCTCTTCTGTCGAGACTGGGCAATCCTCAACCTTTCCCTGATGATTCTGACTTTCTCTTCTGCTTCCGCTAATACTTCTGTTCCGAACAGTTGACGTTCGCCTGTCTGATCCCAGAAGAGAGGTGTGCGGCACTTCCGGCCGTATAAAGCTTCAAACGGTGCCATCTGTAGACTGGCCTGGTAGCTGTTGTTGTACGAGAATTCCGCATATGGTAAGCTTTTGTCCCAAGCTCCACCAAAATCAAGAGCGCAAGCTCTCAACATATCTTCCAAGATTTGATTGACTCGCTCGGTCTGACCATCAGTTTGCGGGTGATAGGCCGTGCTGAAATTTAAACGGGTCCCCAATTCTTCCTGCAGTTTCTGCCAAAACTTTGAGGTGAACTGACTACCTCGGTCGGATACTATCTTCCTGGGTACCCCATGCAAACACATGATCCTTGCGAGGTACAATTCTGCCAATCTCTTTCCCGTATAGGTGGTATGTACTGGTATAAAGTGAGCCACCTTGGTGAGTCGATCCACGACTACCCAGATTGAATCATGTCCCGATGATGTCCGGGGCAGTCCTGTTATAAAGTCCATTCCAATCTCCTCCCATTTCCATTCCGGGATTTGAAGAGGTTGGAGTAAACCTGCTGGTCTTTGGTGCTCTGCCTTCACTCGTTGGCAAACATCGCAGAGTGCGACGAACTCGGCTATTTCTCTCCTCATGCTGACCCACCAAAACTTTTCTTTGAGGTCTTGATACATTTTAGTGCTGCCTGGATGAATGGAGTACTGGGTCTGATGAGCCTCGGTGAGTATCAGATCCTTCAATTCCTTGTCGTCAGGTACACACAATCTTTCTCCCATCCAGATTGTGCCATGCTCATCCTCAAGGAAATCCCGAGCCTTTCCGACTCTCATGTTCTTTTTCAGTTCTGCTATTTCCGGATCATTTACTTGAGCTGCTCTGACTTGATCCACGAGCGTAGGCCGTGCCTCCAGAGCGGCTACGAACCCGTGTTCAACAATTCCCATGTTGAGATGTTCAAACTCCTGCCGCAATTCCTCACACATGCCCTCGATGCATAGGGCAGTGCAGTAACTTTTCCGGCTTAAAGCGTCTGCCACCACATTGGCTTTACCCGGGTGGTAGTGAATACTCATGTCATAGTCTTTGATTAGCTCCAACCATCTTCGTTGTCGAAGGTTTAGGTCCGGTTGGGTGAAGATGTATTTCAGACTTTTATGGTCCGTATATACTTCGCAGCGGTTGCCGATCAGATAGTGCCTCCAGATCTTCAAAGCATGAACCACTGCTGCCA
>NZ_SSXX01000030.1 GCF_009469615.1 Dechloromonas sp. H13 | reverse complement strand
TCACTCCGAGTAAGCCGTCATATTCATTGGGATAATCTCGTCTGCTTCGCTCTAATTTTCCAGAGTGAGGGGTAACTCCTTCCCCCGAATTACCCCAAAGAGTGACACTGGGATATCCCTAAATTTATTATAAAAAGCCAAGTCTCTTTGCGCAACTGTTTTATCCAAGTCGGCATTTGCGGATTCGTTAGCGTTTTTTCGCTCTTGCTGCAAACGCACGACCCACCATGCCGACTTGTGCTGAAAATAAAAAAGTGGACAAAAATTCATCCACTCATTCTTCCGTCACGTCCAACCCCAAAAGCCACGTATCCAATTCTTTTTTCAAAACATCTGCCGATTCCGAAAATGTCTCTCGTAAATGATTAACTAACTCATCACTTTGGCTTTCTTTTTTCAACAAATTTCGATATTTATATTTTGTATGACGAGCCAAGCCAGCCCATAAATTTTGATCTGAAATCAATCCTGCAATCATAATTCTATCAGTATGCTTTGTATCAGTCGGCAAAAAATGAGGACTTGCGAAACTGTCTAAACTTTCATGAACCATCGCATACCAATCAGTAGCTTTTCCACGCCGTAACTGCAATTCCAGTCGCCACCAAGTTTTTATTTCCGGTGGTACAATTTTCCGTTTGGTTTCTTGTTCCAATTTTTTGTTGTACATCCTTATTTGTCGCTCACTGGCACGACTACCCCAATATGCCGTTTCCAGCTTCCCAGACCGCCCATAGATTGGTTTGAATGAAACAGGGTCAACCACACGATATTGCGTAATAAAATCATCAGGCACATCGATAATGTCGCAAGCAATATCAGCACGTGAGAAATGTGGTTCTAAAAATAAATCATGGATAAAGTTCTTCATCGAACCCGCCAAAAATTGGCTAATTTTATTTGGGTTAAAGTCAATTCGCCCTTGCCCTTCTTGATATTTCAAAATTTCAATGTAAGCAATATTCTCATCATGCTTATCCACAATTTGCCAACCATTTAGACCAACAGATTTAACATAACCATTATTTTCATTCAGTCGCATTAACTGTTCAAAGTCTAAAATCAATACATCATTTTGCGTGTGATAATAAATATTCTCTTTGAGTTTTCCAACAATGGTAATTCGGTCAATTGACCACTGTATTTTAAGGGGGGTGGTCAAAGTTTGCACACTTAACCGCCTGTTAGATAGGGCTGTTAAATTTTCCCACTCATTTATGATCGTGCCACGTTTACTCAAATTTTGTTCCTCCTCAAAGAAAAAGAGACTTTTGGAAAGAATTTCCAGAGTTCACGTAACCCTAAAAATTCATATCCAAAAATCTCTAGCTTGAAGAAACCTAAAAATATTCGTATAATGAACCTGAGTTACGGAGCTAGGTGAAGTAGTTTCCGTAAATAGTCGAGAGTGTTAGCGCACTGCTCGGCTTTTATTTTGCTCTTTTTTCTCGTTTTCTTTGATTATAGCACTCCTCCTAAAAAAATAAAAAGACCTCAGGGAATTTCATTCCCCGAACCCCTTGAGCCTCCTCCTGCCGAAATGGAAAGGGCGCACCCGCTGTTTATTTCATTCAGCTATCGGCTTTCACAATCTAACACGATCGTTCCGCTACCAGTCGCCTTACAGGCTCCATTTTCGCTCCTCTAACGTGTTGCCACGATTGTGCCGATAACTAAACGTGATAGACGCTAAAA
>NZ_SSXX01000029.1 GCF_009469615.1 Dechloromonas sp. H13 | reverse complement strand
TGCTTTCGCCTTTTTGATCCCTCCTGAGAAATCAAAAGACGAACTAAATTACTTTTAAGAATACCGATGTACTAATTCATTTTTAAACATAAAAACTCCAGCTGTCAGAGATAGCCGGAGTTTTTTGGCTCTATAATTTATGGGACTGATGAATCAGAATTGATTCTTCAGCCCCATTTTCATTTTAGGTATTAAAAAACATATCGTTCTCTAGTATGATTAAATCACCACAAAATAAACAACTGAGAGGACGATACGCTATATGAATGATTCTATCAAAAAAATGCTGAGAATAACAGAGAAAGATTTGATGATTACAGAGGTCTCTTACGAGACCCTTCAGAAGAAAAAGACGTTGGTCGTCGATGCTGTTCTCTCGCCTACTCCTCGTGCTTGTAGAAGTTGTGGTTCTACTGTGGTAGATGGAAACGGGAAAGCAATTATAGTGAAAAATGGAAAAAAGGAAACGATTGTCCGTTTTGAACAATACAATCATATGCCTTTGGTTATGCGCCTAAAAAAGCAACGCTATACCTGTAAAAACTGTCGCACCCATTGGACGGCTCAAAGTTATTTTGTCCAACCCAGACATTCAATCGCAAATCATGTTAGATATAAAATTGCTTCTTTACTGACTGAAAAAGTATCTTTATCTTTTATTGCGAAAAGCTGTCAGGTATCTTTGACCACCGTTATTCGTACATTGAAAGAGTTTAAAAGCTATTTACCAAAGCAATCTAAGAAGATCCTCCCCAGAGTATTGATGGTTGACGAATTTCGTTCGCATGCTTCCATAGAAGATAAGATGAGCTTTATTTGCGCGGATGGCGAAACAGGAAAATTAATAGATGTTTTGCCTACGCGTAAATTACCTCGATTAACAAGCTATTTCTTAGGTTGTACCAATCCAGAAGAAGTAGAATTCTTGGTGACAGACATGAACGCCGCCTACTTCCAGCTCACCAAACGTGTTCTGCCAAATGCGAAAGTCGTGATTGATCGGTTTCATATTGTCAAACACATGAATCAAGCGTTCAATGAGTTGCGTATCCGTGAAATGAATGAACTTCGTAAAGCCGGACAGAAAAGCCAGGCAGAAAAACTGAAAAAGAACTGGCGCTTTTTGCTAAAAAATCGTGCAAACATCAACCATTATGAATACAAAACATGGAAAAGTTTCCGAGCACCAAAATACCCATTTCTTACTGAAGCAATGATGATTGATCGATTGCTTGAGTTTTCTCCGCCCCTAAAGGAGGCGTATCCCTTTTTTCATGAATTAGTTGAAGCCTTTCGAGACAAAGACCCTGACTTATTTTTCTCCTTATTGGCAGAACTTCCCGAAACGTTAGATGACAGCTTTCGGGAAAAGCTTCAAAACCTTCTGACCTATGAAGAAGGCATCACCAACGCAATGATCTATCCTTATTCCAATGGAAAAATAGAAGCGAAGAATACCCACATAAAGACAATGAAACGAGTATCCTACGGATTTAAATCATTTGAGAACATGAGAATTAGAATCTTTTTGATCAATCAATTAATCAATGTAAGATAACAAAAAATCTGAGCCAGAATGTGGTTCATTCTGACTCAGATTTGATTTTGCACAACTCATCAGTCCTTATTGACAAAGAGCCCTATAAAAAACCCGAACTTCCTTTTGAAGGTTGTTCAGGTTTTATCTCTATCATCACGGATTACTCACGATTAT
>NZ_SSXX01000028.1 GCF_009469615.1 Dechloromonas sp. H13 | reverse complement strand
TGAGGTCGTAGCTGGCGTGAGGCATAGGCTACCACATGACCGTCCTGCATGAGCACGCACCCCAATCCTTGGCGCGAAGCATCACAGTACACCATGAAATCCTTGCGAGTATCCGGCAAGATTAACACTGGCGAGGAAACCAGCTTTTCTTTGAGAGTTTGGAATGCCTTCTCACATTGCGGGCTCCACACAAATTTCTCTTCTTTCTTTAACAATTGTGTCATGGGTCGAGCGATTTTGGAGAAGTTCTCGATGAACCTCCGGTAGTATCCTGCCAAACCTAAGAAACTGCGGACTTGCGTGACTGTCTTGGGTTGCTTCCAATCGGTGACGGCGGTCACTGTTTCAGGATCCACAGCAACTCCTTTAGCAGATATCACGTGTCCCAAGAATTTGACTTCGGACAACCAGAACTCACACTTGCTAAGCTTGGCATACAATTGATGTTCCCGCAACTTTCCCAACACCAGACGGAGATGGTGCTGATGGTCTTCTTCTGATTGTGAGTATATCAGAATGTCATCGATGAAGACCACAACGAACTTGTCCAGGTATTCCATGAACACTTTGTTCATTAAGTTCATGAAGAAGGCAGGAGCATTGGTCAGACCGAACGACATCACCGTGAATTCATACAGCCCGTATCGCGTGGTGAATGCGGTCTTAGGGATATCTTCTTCACGGATACGCAACTGGTGATATCCGGAACGAAGATCGATCTTGGAGAAGACAGTGGCACCTTTAAGCTGATCGAACAGATCATCGATCCGGGGAAGAGGGTACTTGTTCTTTATAGTGACTTCATTGAGGGCTCTGTAGTCGACGCACATCCTCTTTGTCTTGTCTTTCTTCTCTACAAAAATCACGGGAGCACCCCAGGGGGAAGTGCTCGGCCGTATATACCCCTTTTCTTTCAACTCTTCCAACTGTTTCTTGACTTCGGCCAGTTCATTTGCTGCCATACGGTAGGGTCGCTTGTACAGAGGAGTGGTTCCTGGAGCAAGATCTATCCGGAACTCAATCTCTCGCTTGGGCGGCATACCCGGTAGTTCTTCCGGAAACACGTCTCCGAACTCTCTGACTATGGGGATTTCTGACAGCCCTATCTGATGAAGTTCTGAACTTCTGACAGAGGTTGGAGGTGCAAAGAAAACAACCGGTTGTTCTGGCCCTCGGTACAGAGTGACAGTGCGTCTCGCGCAATCCACTACTCCTTGGAATTGAGCCAACCAATTCATCCCAAGGATCACATCCAAGTTCTTGGTATCTAGCAGAATCAGATCCGAGGGAAAAGGAATCCCCTGAATTTCTATAGGAACGGCAGGGCTATAATACTTTGCTGTCATAACCCCTCCAGGGGTGGTGATGAGCAGAGGGTTCCTAAGCCTTTCTACCCCCAACTGATTTTTCCCCACGAATGGCACAGATATAAACGAGTGGGAAGCTCCAGAGTCGAACAAAATTGTAGCAGGGATGGAATGAATGAGGAACGTACCAACGATGACGTCGGGAGTTGTCAGCACCTCCTCGGCCGTCACGTGGTTCACACGACCCCGAATGACATCCTTCCCACCGTTGTTGGAGCGGGGAGGCGCTTGGCCTTGCTGACGCCTCGGCTTTGGACATTTATCCGCAAAGTGCCCGGGCTCGAAGCAGTTGAAGCACAGACGCTGCGGACCTGAAGCGTCCCTGCGGCCTTGAACGGGCTGCGCAGCTGGCGTGGGAGGACGGGGCGCAC
>NZ_SSXX01000027.1 GCF_009469615.1 Dechloromonas sp. H13 | reverse complement strand
GCGAGATAAGTTGAAACAGTTGGAAACAAGGTTACAAATTTTGTACTTTTGAATAACAGGTTTCAAAAGAAAGTTATAAAATCAACATGTTAAATTAATTTCATTGCAGCAAGATTAAATAAAACAATATTGTAAAACTTTTGCTGATAAATGAGCCATTAGTACAGTAATAGATGTACAGTACTAATAACACTGAAATAAATTTTGAATGAGAACCATTAAAAGAGATTATGAAGTGCATGTGCCATTAGTTTGGTTTAATTAAAAGAGAAAGGGAGGAGAACAGTTCTACTTTTCCAATATTTTTAGAAGGCTTCTATGGGTAACCATTTGGCATAACCTAGGGTCAAGGGGGCTCTGATACCAACTTGTCACGCCCGGAATTTCTATCCAAAATTCCAAACGCTTACATGTGTGTGAACCCTCGTCCAGGAATCAGCCGAGGCACACAATAACAAATTGATAATAGAGTACAATTATTACTCTAATTAATAAGCGAATAAAATGTCATTACAGAGGTAGATAGTTCCTCTCAATCAATAAAGATCTAAGCAGCGGAAAATAAGATAAACGGCGCAGACGGCTCCACTCCACAGGCAGCTTGACCAAGGCTACACCTAATCCTCCACACCATCAGCATCATTGTAGAACTCTTCCTCTGATGAATGATTGCAAGGTGAGTATATGACATACTCAGCAAGCCACGCAGCAAATATGCAAGTGCACAGGATAACAAAGGATGGCATAATAGGGTTTCATTTGCAAAAGCAGCATTTAGCAAACATTTGAGAATTTAATAAAACAGTTAAGTAATTAAACAATATTAATCCAACGCTATACAACATACCCTGTTGCATAGGCCCAACCATTCTGAACAACCATCCCGGCTGCACAGTTCTATCTCCAAACCAGGAATATTCCATTCCAAACCAGGAGCTAATCAAATTATTACCAGTTTTAGCATCAATTACTATGGTGAGAAGGGTGAGACTAATCACGAAAGACATTGTTAGACCCGCCCATAACCGCGGGCACGGCTATTCGAATAGTTTTACTCTGATCAGAGGTGTACCACTGTACCCACAAGACACAACCCCACATCATGTCACCATGTGCCTCAATACCACCACGGTACCTCGGAAAGGAGTTGTGACAATACCCCTCGCATAACACAATCCACCGCAGCGCACCTTCCTGGATCATAATCACCCCCTTATAAACAAGGCATGGACTCCCCAGCGACCCCCGTGGGCTTATCTCCGCCACTTCTCAGTCTGGTGCTCCGCAATGAACCACGCTATACAAAAGATAAAGCCGTTGCCCACGCTGGCTTGTGGTTGGCACGGTTAATGTTTCACAACCGAAACTCGTGAACCGGTCCTTAATTGTCATGAGCACGACCTTCAAAACCATGTGCTCACAACCCACCATTACCAGGTTTTAGTTGGCACATTAATTAATTAACTAATCACGATTGACCATCGTGAACTATCATTAAGCCATCATGAAATAATAGTGAATCATTAGTTATCCCAAAAGTGTGCTAATGTTTCTAAGCAAGGCTAAGCAATTTTATCTAATATCTAGTTGAACCAATATAAATAAAGCTCAACTAGTCAAATTATAATAACCCAAGGTATCAAGGAATAAAGTAATCAAGAACAAAAGGGCTATAACAAAGAATAGGTTAATTCCACTCAATGACATTTGAAAATAAATGCAATAGCTGAATAGAAACAATAG
>NZ_SSXX01000026.1 GCF_009469615.1 Dechloromonas sp. H13 | reverse complement strand
GGAAGTTATTCCTGCTAAGTTTGAGAAAAAATAAAAAGCAGCGTTTGAAGACTTACTAACAGTTCGAACGGAAAAATGGCTAGAGTAGTTTATATAAAATGCTCATGTTCCTAAAAAAAGACGGTCAATATTAAATTAAAATTTTTTTATAATTTATTATTTGTCAAATTAAGCGAGACAAAACTTTCCATTTACGTAACTCAAAAAAACTTCTAATGGTGTTTGGTAATTTAGTGATTTTCTAGGGATATGGTTTCTTTTGGACGCAACGGATGAGATGAATCCTTGATTGACTTGGTTGAATTCCATTTCTTTTGGTAGTCCATCTTTTCGGAGGAGTCCGTTTGAATGTTCATTTAATCCCCGTTGGGAAGGCGTTCCTGGGTCTGCGAAATAAATATCAATATCATTCGTATTACTAATACTTTTCCAATTAGAGAATTCTTTTCCACAATCAAAGGTAATTGATTTGAAAAGATTTTTGGGTACGGATTGAAGCCATTCATTAATCGAATTTTCAATATCAACTGCCTTACGGCCTTCTGGTTTCAAGGCGATAATGGCTTTTGAAAGTCGCTCAACGAGTGTGATGACGGCACTTTTATGGTGGATGCCGACAATCGTATCACCCTCTAAATGTCCAAATTCTTCTTCGAAAACGACATAATCTTTTTTACGTTCAGAAATATTTCTTTTGAATGCCTGTTTTCCACGTTTTTCCTTATAACCATTTGGTTTTCGTTTTCCTTGCATCGGTAAATGTAAAACATTGAATTCTCCCGTCTTAAACCGGCGATAGAGGGTACTTACTGAACAAGAGAAGGTTCGCTCTGCACGGCCAATAATGACGTCTGGGGTCCAACCTTCAGTTGATCTTTTTTCAATGTATTCTTTTTCCTCAGCAGGAAAAATGATTTCGGTTCTCCCACAACGTCGCTTATTTTCTTTGTATTGTTCAAAGTATTCAAGTGCTGTTCCACCACATTTGAGAAAGTTATAGACATTGTAAATTGTTTGGCGTCCACGTTTAAGCTGCTTCGCAACGATAGCAACCGGAGTTTCTTGATGAAAATATGCTTCTATCATTACAAGCTCGTTTGGTGTAAGATGGGTATAAGTCATTTATGTTCACTCTCCTTGTATGCTTTAGCGGGTATTACAATTTGAGTGTAACATAAATGGCTTTTTTATTTGTCTCGCTTAATTATACAAACGGCGTTGTTAAATAAATAGGAACAAAAAAATTAAATTATTTAATACACACATTAGGGATCATTCATTGAAGGATTAGAAGACAACGAGGATGGCGAAAAATATGATTACAATAGAAAAGTCGTTCTAAACCAATCAGTTCCTAGTATCACACAACGCAAGCCAGTCGATTTGGTGAGATTAGAGGAGTGAAAGCAAACTTTATTATATAAGAAAAAATATTCGAAAGGGATGCTAGTTTAGGTACTAGTGCTGATAGATTAATATGATGCCTCGTAATATTAGGCGTAGTTACTCTAGAGACATCACTATGGACTATGATTTGTCTCAGAGTCACAACATGTTTTTTTATGAAAAGAAACAGCTAAAATAATTAAATTGCGCAATGTTTAAACTTTCTTAAACTATAACCTAATAAATGTGAAGAAATAATGCACAATTTCTTCACATTTATCTTCTATTCTATATACATACCAACCAACAACCCTATATACTTTTTCATTTTTACTCCTCAAGTAAAAATAACTCCTAGACCGC
>NZ_SSXX01000025.1 GCF_009469615.1 Dechloromonas sp. H13 | reverse complement strand
GGTATGAAGTGAGCGACTTTTGTCAACCTATCAACCACTACCCAAATAGAATCATGTCCTGCCGACGTTCTGGGTAGACCGGTTATAAAATCCATTCCTATTTCTTCCCACTTCCACTCTGGAATCTTCAACGGTTGTAACAGACCAGCTGGTTTCTGATGTTCTGCCTTGACCCGCTGACATACATCACATAGAGCCACATATTCTGCTATCTCACGTCGCATACTGGCCCACCAGAATTGTTGCTTTAAATCTTGGTACATCTTAGTGCTTCCAGGGTGAATGGAATACAAAGTTTCATGAGCTTCTTTCATGATAGTATCCTTCAACTCCTTATTTTCTGGGACGCAAATTCTTTCTCCTAACCACACAGTTCCTTGCTCATCTTCTACATAACCGATGGCTTTTCCTCTTCTCATGTTCTTTTTAATTTCTTGTATGTCAGGATCATTCACTTGAGCTTCTCTAACTTGATCAAACAGAGTAGGTTGAGCTTCCAAAGTAGCCACAAAACCTTTGCTGACTATTCCCAAGTTTAACTTTTCAAATTCTTGGCATAACTCCCAAGGTAAACGTCGACCTTCTGACATATTACAGTAGCTTTTCCTGCTAAGAGCATCGGCTACAACATTTGCTTTCCCCGGGTGATAGTGGATTTCCATATCATAATCCTTAATCAACTCTAACCATCTTCGCTGACGCATGTTCAAATCAGGTTGAGTGAAAATGTACTTCAAACTTTTATGATCCGTATATATCTCTGTACGGTTACCGAAAAGATAATGACGCCAAATCTTCAATGCATGCACCACAGCTGCCAATTCTAGGTCATGCGTTGGGTAGTTATTCTCATGAGGACGTAATTGCCTAGATGCATAAGCAACCACCTTTCCTTCTTGCATCAACACACAACCCAAACCGAGTCGGGATGCATCACAATACACTTGGAAACCTTTCCTCGAATCAGGCAAAATTAACACAGGCGCAGTCACTAGCCTTTTCTTCAGTTCTTGGAAACTTTGCTCACAACTCTCTGTCCACTTATACTTCACTTCCTTCTGAAGCAGACGAGTCATTGGTCTGGCGATCTTTGAAAAATTCTCAATAAACCTGCGGTAATACCCCGCAAGTCCAAGGAAACTACGAACTTCTGAAACCGTCTTGGGTTGCTTCCAACTTAACACTGACTCCACATTGCTTGGATCTACTGCCACTCCTCCAGATGAGATGACATGACCAAGAAACTTCACTTCGGACAACCAAAATTCACATTTACTGAACTTGGCATAAAGCTGATGCTCTCGTAGTTTCTCTAAAGCTAGACGAAGATGCTCTTCATGTTCTTCCTTCGTCTTGGAGTAAATGAGAATGTCATCAATAAACACCACGACAAACTTATCCAGATATTCCATAAACACCTTATTCATCAGATTCATGAAAAAGGCTGGGGCATTAGTGAGTCCAAACGACATAACGGTACACTCGAACAAACCATACCGAGTTGTGAAGGCGGTCTTTGGTATATCTTCCTCACGGATTCGAAGTTGATGATATCCAGAACGGAGATCTATCTTGGAGAAAACTGTAGCACCTTCCAGTTGATCAAACAGGTCATCAATTCTGGGTAGAGGATACTTATTCTTGATAGTAACCTCATTCAACGCTCGATAATCCACGCACATTCTCTGAGTATGATCTTTCTTCTCCACAAAGATGACTGGTGCTCCCCATGGCGAAGTACTGGGTCTAATGTATCCTTTCTGAAGCAAATCATCCACCTGTTTCTTCACCTCAGCTAA
>NZ_SSXX01000024.1 GCF_009469615.1 Dechloromonas sp. H13 | reverse complement strand
GATTATAGATGATGTTAGTACTCTCCGTAGGAAAGCAAGTGGGAGTATTAATTTAGATGTAATTAATAATTAAACAAATGTATGAATTCTCGTAAATTATTGTGGATTATTTCTGGGTAATCTCTATAAATAATCGATCAACGGTAGCGATTCGGATTTAATTACTAGGGTGTTAGCCGTGTATTATATTTAATCATAGACTAAATTAAGTCGTATAATATTATAAGATAATTTTAGGATTCCGTCCGACATTTAGCTCGCGATAAGAAATTTCTAACCTAATATATGGATATAATGCTCGGGGAGAGTAAATTGTTGACAACGAAATAATTATACCCGCAAAATAGTTTAAATCGAAATTGGGTTTGCCGTAGTTCGCAGATAGTAAAGTTAATAAAAAGGAATCGACTTTCGCATTCGACTTTCATTTGGATTTATTTGGATTTTTATTTGAATTCTAACCGAATTCAAATCAATTTTTGCACGTAACTATAGAGCCCGAGGGAGTTGCGGATCCAAGCGAAGGCCAAGACCCGCAAGACTTTGAGCAAGGCAAGTCATCACTATTCCTTGAACATGTTGATCCCAATTGCGAAATTGTTTTGTTTACAAATAAAATTGCATGCAATGATGAACATCCTACTTGTGATTATGCCATGCCTTGATTATTGTTTACCCTTAAATCTTTGTAACCATGTTTACGTATGAGTCCCTAGTCAACTATGACAATTGCTTAGAAATGCTATTCTAGAATCATGCATACTCATATTTATCAAATGCTATATGCTTGGGCAATTACCTTTGGGAAGGTAATTGAGATGCGGCATGTGGAGACATGAGCGCCACATTGCCATGATGTTGATGACATGATTTGTGAAAGGAAAATAAAATAAAACAACTGTTTTCGACTGGGGCGGCTGGAGGACTTGGGTGGTATCTGGAAAAGGCTAGTACCGTCCCCGGTCAATTAAGGACCGAGCCATGAAGTTAAGCATGAAACGACCCCCGTACAACCGCACTTCTCGTATGGGTATAGACCTAGCGGAGTAGATAGCCGAGCGGAGGCAGTATCCCTGCATAGATGGTTCACCCCTGAGTGAGGCAGGTGCGCTACGATGGGACAGCCGTTGAGGTAGGGCCGAGAGGCGTGCCCTACATCGGTGTCGCCATTGGTAGGACTGCCATGAGTGTGTGAGAGAGAGAACTTAACTTGAACCATAATTTAATATGTGTGTGAGACTTCTCTTTCCCGGGAGCGCCAGAACTCCTCTCACTGCTAGAAACATGGACGCCTAGAGTGCATGAGGATTTAAGTTCATGGAGCGGGTACTGCCAATGCGAGGTTATCGAAAAGCTTTGCCGTGACGCGTCTCATGTGTTGGGACGAGGCTCATGTGTTGGGCAGTCGCGGAGTGCGGGTAAAGTGTACATCCACTGCAGTGTGAGTAAACCAAATCTATTCGAATAGCCGTGCTCGCGGTTATTGAGCACCGGGACATGTATTACACTTGGCTAGACTCTAAATTCTTAACTTGTGTGGGATGGGATATTGCATGATGATTTTTATGCTGATGGAGCCACTTCCTGAGAGGCGGGAATGTGGACGTCCTCAGAAAACCATAACGAATCAATGGCGGGAAGCTATCCTTGGGATCACAATGGATGGTGGACAGAACCGTCGTTGTTTAATACAAACTCTGGTACTAAAATTTGATCAGTCAATGCTAGGTCTTAGGCTTGTGAAAAGAATTACAAAACTTGCTTTGCGCAAAAGAACCATAGCCATCCTTTGAATTCCTCTGTCATGTGCATTATTGCTGTGGTGGCTTGCTGAGTACGGTTGGTACTCACCCTTGCAAATATAAACTTAATCAGAAGCGGGAGATGAAGCTTCGGAGGATCCCTATGCCTACTACCAGGAG